>NZ_LMJH01000010.1:0-399962 GCF_001428965.1 Acidovorax sp. Root275
CAAGGCGTCAAAGAAGGCCAGGCGTTCGATCTCTTGTTCTGCTCGCTTTCGGTCCGTGATGTCGCGGCACACGCCCAGCACACCTGTCACGCGGCCATGCAGGTCGCGGATGGGGGTCTTGATGGTTTCGAACTGGCCCTGGTAGCCGTCTTCGGCAAAAGTGAGCGCCTCCTCGTACACCAGAGGCTGCCAAGCCTGCATGGCGCGTTGATCGTATTTGCGAAAGCGTTCGGCCTCAGATGGTGCGACCAGATCAAAATCGTTGCAGCCCACAATCTGCCGCTCTGGCCGGCCCGCAAAACGCTCAAACACGGGGTTCACAGACAGGTAGACACCCTCGGCATCCTTGAGGAACACCATGTCGGGCATGGCATTGACCACGCGTGCAAGGTGCGCCTTCTGGTGGGCCAGTTCCTGCTCGATGCGCTTGAGGTCGGTGAGGTCATAGGCGAACAGCACCACCGCAGGCACACCCTGGTCCGTCACGGATTCGGGTGCAATGGTGGTGTGGCGGTATTGGGCGCCATCGGGTCCGTCAATGCGGTTTTCAAACACGGCTTTCTCGCCCGTGAACGCCTTGTCGAAGTGGGGCTGCATCCGCAGCATCACTTCGGGCGCCAGCACCTCCCGAAGCAGCTGCCCCTGCAACTGCGCAGGTTCGCTGTGCAGCCAGCGGGCCTGCTGTTCATTGACATACAGCACCCGCAGATCTCGGTCCAGGCGCGCGACCCCGCCGGGCACCTGCCTCAGCATATTGGCCATCAGGGCTTCGTGGGCGTGGGCCGCTTCTTCGGCCAGGCGGTGGGCAGTGATGTCGGTCTGCACGCCATCCCACAGCACGCGCCCATCTTCCAGCAGGCGGGGCGACGAACTCAGGTGCATCCAGCGCACCTGGCCATCGGTACGGCGCACGCGGAAAACGGCCTCCAGGCTGGTCATGGTCAGATAGGACTGCCGCTCGGCCTCGCGCAGCCGATCGATGTCTTCGGCCAGCACCTGGCGATACAACACCCGGAAGTCGTCCATGACTTCTTGCACCGTCACCCCGTTGAGCCGCTCGATGGCATCGCCCATGTGCACGAAATGCGAGCGACCATCCAGCTCCCGCACCACCTGGAACAACACGCTGTAGGGCAGGTTGCGCCCCAGCATCGACAGGCGCCCCTCACTCTCGCGCAAGCGACGTTCGGCCTCCTGCACGCGGGCGAACGGCATGCGGATGCCCGCATTGAACACCGCCTGGTACAGCAGCGCATACGCCACCACCCGCAGCGCGTGTGCCAAAGGCCCGCCCACAGGCGAATGCCCACCCAGCAGGCCCACCGTCAACTCGCCCCCCAGGAAGGCCCCCGCCGCCCAGGCAAACAGCCGCTCGCGCCGACCCGGGCTGCGGTAGAGCCAGACAGCGGCGACGCCCAGCGCCACCACCAGTACGAAGGCCAGGTACTGCCGCAACGCGCCGCCAGCCGCCGTGGCAAACCAGCCAGGCAAGGGCCCCATGGCCGAGCCCACCAGCAGCAGCGCCAGCGCACCAGACGCCGCCAGCCAAACCTTGGCCGGGCCTGGCATCATCAGCTTCGCGGCCGTGAGCAACAAGGTCACGACTTCGGCCACGCGCGCCCAGCTGCTGAGCCACAGCGAGATGTGGGCCGTGCCCGGGGGCAGGTGCACCGGTGTGGAATGCGCCAGCATGCCGTGCAGGAAATTGAACGCCGCAGCCACACCAAAACCCGCCACCAGCACATTGGCCCGCGCCTGCTCGGACATTTCGAGCGTGTGCAGGGACACCGACACCACCAGCAACCCCAGCAGCACCGCCACCAGCTCCATGAAGGGCTCCAGTCCGTGCTGGGAACCTGCCCCTTCCCCCAGCATCTGGGCCAGTGGCACGATGACCAGCGCCAACGCAGCCACCACCAGCACCACCGTGACGGCGGGCGCATCCGCCAGCGACGAACGCGCAGGCGGGGAGCGATGGGGAGAAGGCAGGGACGGCATGGACTCAAAGAACAATGGACGGCGCAAGCGGGTGGGGACTATTTCTACCGAGTTCTACATAGCGTCACAAGTGTATCGACGAGTAAGGCGCACGTGTATGGCACGCGGACCGGGTCTCGGCCCGCCTTTGCCTGCCCACTGTTTCGGCATGCCAAGCCTTTCTGCCCACTTTTTTACATTCGTGCCCGGCACCTGTGCTGGCAGCCCCATGCAAAACGGGGCCGAAGCCCCGTTGCCAACGATGGCGGTGCCCTGCCAGTGCACCGCGGGCGGGGGCACCCTCAGCCCCGCAACAACTGGCGCAGCACAAACGGCAGGATGCCACCCGCCTGGTAGTAGTCCACCTCGATCGGCGTGTCGATGCGCAGTGTGACGGTGACTTCCTGGCGCGAGCCGTCCGCGCGGCGGATGACGAGTTGCGCATCGCTTTGTGGTGTGAGCGCCGGGTCGGGCACCACATCGATCACCTCGTTGCCCGTGAGGCCCAATGTCTCCCACGATTCGCCCGCCTTGAACTGCAGCGGCAGCACACCCATGCCCACCAGGTTGGAGCGGTGGATGCGCTCAAAGCTGCGCGCCACCACGGCCTTGATGCCCAAGAGCTGCGTGCCCTTGGCGGCCCAGTCGCGGCTGGAGCCGGTGCCGTATTCCTCACCCGCAAAGATCACCGTGGGCGTTTTTTGCGCCATGTACTGCATGGCGGCATCGAAGATGAACATCTTCTCGCCCTGCAGCGCGCCTTCGTTCTGGAACACGGTCACCCCCCCCTCTTCGCGCGAGCCATCGGCCGTGGGCGGGATCATGAGGTTCTTGATGCGAACGTTGGCAAAGGTGCCGCGCACCATCACGTCGTGGTTGCCCCGGCGCGCGCCGTAGCTGTTGAAGTCGGCCTTCATCACGCCATGCTGCCGCAGCCACTGGCCGGCGGGCGAGCTTTCCTTGATGGAGCCTGCGGGCGAGATGTGGTCGGTGGTGATCGAATCGCCAAACAGCGCCATGATGCGCGCGCCGAGCACCGATGGAAGTTTGGCATCATTTTGGCCCCCAGCGCTTGATGGGTCTGCGCTAGCAGCTCCTTTTTCAAGAGCAAATTGGGCAAAAAACGGTGGCTCGGCAATATAGGTGCTGGCGGGCCAGGTGTAGGCCGTGCCACTCACGCCCAAAATCTTCTCCCACAGCTTGCCGGGGTCGGTGGCAACCTTGGCGTAGTTTTCGCGGAAGGCCTTGCCGTTCATGGCGAACTTGAGCAGGGCGTGGACTTCGTCGCTGGTGGGCCAGATGTCGCCCAGGTAGATGTCCTTGCCGCCCTTGCCCTTGCCGACCGGCTCGGTCATCAGGTCCTTGAGCACCGTGCCCGCGATGGCATAGGCCACCACCAGCGGCGGGCTGGCCAGGAAGTTGGCCTTGAGGTTGGGGTGGATGCGCGCCTCGAAATTGCGGTTGCCCGACAGCACGGCCGCGCAGATCAGGTCGTTGCTGGTGATGGCCTCGTTCAGCTCGGGCGTGAGGTCGCCCGCATTGCCGATGCAGGTGGTGCAGCCGTAGCCCGCCAGCGCAAAGCCCAGCTTTTCCAGGTAGGGCAGCAGGCCCGTCTGCGTGAGGTATTCGGTGACGATGCGCGAGCCGGGCGCGAGCGATGTCTTGATGTGCGGCTGCACCTTGAGCCCGGCCTCCACCGCCTTCTTGGCCAGCAGGCCGGCGGCCAGCAGCACGCTGGGGTTGCTGGTGTTGGTGCAGCTGGTGATGGCGGCAATCAGCACGTCACCATTGCCCACCGTGGGGTCGGCACCTTTGGTGGGCATGACGGCCGTGGCGTCGGCGTGGGCTGTGGCCAAAGCGGGCTTGTTGCTCTCCATCTCGGCCAGGGAGCGCGGTGCACCGGCAGGAGCGGGCTTGTCCTTGGGCGCTGCGCGCTGCACCACGTCCTGGCCCCGGTGAATATGGTGGCGGGTGTGCAGCAGTTCGGCCGGGCGGTTGAAGCCATTTTGTGCATTGGGCTTGCTGAACAGGTCGGCAAACTGGCTGCTGACCTTGCCCAGCTCGATACGGTCCTGCGGGCGCTTGGGGCCTGCCAGGCTGGGGGTGACGCTGCCGAGGTCGAGTTTGACGACCTGCGAATAGTCCACCTCGCCCGCCAGCGGCACACCGAACAGGCCTTGGGCCTTGAAGTAGGCCTCAAACGCTTCGATCTCGCCCTTGGTGCGGCCCGTGCCCTGGAAGTAGTCGATGGTCTTCTCGTCCACCGGGAAGAAGCCCATGGTGGCGCCGTACTCGGGTGCCATGTTGCCAATGGTGGCCCGGTCGGGCAGCGCCAGGGTGCGGGTGCCCTCACCAAAAAACTCGACGAACTTGCCCACCACCTTGTGCTGGCGCAGCAGCTCGGTCACAGTGAGCACCAGGTCGGTGGCCGTCACGCCTTCGCGCAGCTGGCCGGTCATCTCAAAGCCCACCACATCGGGGGTGAGGAAGTACACCGGCTGGCCCAGCATGGCGGCCTCGGCCTCAATGCCGCCCACGCCCCAGCCCACCACGCCAATGCCGTTGATCATGGTGGTGTGGCTGTCGGTGCCCACCAGGGTGTCGGGGTAGTAAACGTTGTCCTTGCGCTTGTGCACGCCACGCGCCAGGTATTCGAGGTTGACCTGGTGCACGATGCCGAAGCCCGGGGGCACCACGCCAAAGGTGTCAAAGGCCTGCATGCCCCACTTCATGAACTCGTAGCGCTCGCGGTTGCGCTGGAATTCAAGCTTCATGTTCAGGTCGAGCGAATTCTTCTTGCCGTAGTGGTCGACCATGATCGAGTGGTCCACCACCAGGTCCACGGGCACCAGCGGCTCGATCTTCTTGGGGTTCTTGCCCAGCTTCACGGCCACGCTGCGCATGGCGGCCAGGTCGGCCAGCAGCGGCACGCCGGTAAAGTCCTGCAGCACCACGCGCGAGACCACGAACGGGATCTCGTCCTTGCGGTCTGCATTGGGCGCCCAATGGGCCAACTCCTTGACATGCTCGGCCGTCACCTTGCGGCCATCGCAGTTGCGCAGCACCGATTCGAGCACGATGCGGATCGATACAGGCAAGCGGCGGATCTGGGGGAACTGTTTGGCCAACGCGGGCAGCGAGTAGAACTGGCCTTCTTTGCCAGACGCTGTCTTGAAACTCTTGAGGGTGTTGGCAAACGCGTGGCGGGCGGGCTTGGGCGACAACTTGCGTGATACGGCCATGGCGAACTCCTGTGAAAGGCAACAAGGCCTATTCTGGCAGTCCTGCATGACGGTGCAATCGTGGGGCTATGCGAGCCCTGCCCCCAAGGCCCCTGCGGCGTGGTCGGGGTGTCCGATCCACGCCGCTCGTGTCCGACATCTGCATCAAAAATGCCCCTGGCGCTTGATGGACAAGCGCATTCAGCTATATTTTCAGGAGCAAATAATCGATGCCCATCAAGCCGCAGCCCACGTTGGCAGGCGGCGCACCCCCATCCACTGCAGTTCTGCCAGCATGGCCACCGACACCACATGCACCAACAGATAGGCCTGACCCAGCAAGGTGGGCGTGAGCGTGGAGCCCAGCAGCAGCGCCAGGCTGGCCAGCGCCCAGGCAAAGTTGCCCACGATCAGCACCCACAGCCAGCCTCGGGGCATGGGCTCGGACCGCGCAATCGCAATGGCCAAGGCGGCGTAGCCCAGCAGCATGGCGCCCGTCACCTGCAGCAGCCCGGGCGGCAGGCCCAGCCACTCGGCCAGGGGCGCCGTCAGCAGCAGGTGCAGGGCGCCGAGCAGAACCCCCGTGGAGGCATCGAACCAGACCACGGCACGCAGGAATCGGGGGGAGGACATCAGCTTGAACATGGAAAGCTCCTTGGTTGAGGAAGAAAGAAGGCTCCATCGTTCCCGCCCTGGCGCACCGCGTCGATGACCTGCCAGGTAATGGCCCGTGCGCAGTTTGCGCCTAGGATGGCAGCCATGACCTCCACCGCCCCTTCATCGCACCGCTCCCCGCGCCATCCCTTGCCGCACCGCGTGGCACCGGCGGGGCCCACCTCGTTTGGCGACCACCTGCGCACCTGGCGCCAGCAGCGGCACCTGAGCCAGCTGGAGCTGGCCGACGAGGCGGACATCTCCACGCGCCATGTGAGCTTCATGGAAACCGGCCGCACCAACCCCAGCCGCGACATGGTGCTGCGCCTGTGCGAACGCCTGGCCATCCCGCTGCGTGAGCGCAACGCCCTGCTGGTGGCCGCCGGCTACGCCCCCATGTACCGCGAACGCGCGCTGGACGACCCTGCGCTGGCCGCGGCGCGCCAGGCGGTGGAACTGGTGCTCAAGGGCCACGAACCCTGCCCCGCCATTGCCCTCGACCGCTGCTGGAACGTGGTGGCCACCAACCGCGCCGCGCTGGCCCTGCTGTCTGCCCACGTCAGTCCAGAACTGCTGGCGCCCCCTGTCAACGTGTTCCGGCTGAGCCTGCACCCCCAGGGGCTGGCGCCGCGCATCGCGAATCTGGCGCAGTGGCGGGCGCACCTGTTTGAACGCCTGCGCCAGCAGATACAGGCCACGGCCGACCCCGCACTGATCGCACTGCAGGCGGAACTGCAGCAATACCCCGCCCCGGCTGAATCCGATGCCCTGGTATTGGCGGGTGAAATGCTGGGTGTGGTAATGCCGTTCTGCTTTGAGAGCGTGCACGGAATGCTCTCGCTCATCAGCACCACCACGATATTCGGAACGCCGGTGGATGTGACCCTGCAGGAACTGGCCGTGGAGTCATTCTTTCCGGCCGATGATTTCACGGCGCAGGTATTGCGCAAGATCGCCCACGAAAACACTCAGAGTGCAGAAGGCTGAGCACAATCCCATGCGCCGTCGAAGTGCATTCATTGCCCGCCGCGCAAAACCAAGGGTTGCACATGCCGGACAACGGATTCCTTGAAGCGCCCTGCAGTACCGATAAATCCCGAGACTGCACATGAACCCACCGCGCAGGCCCTCGTCGCCCCCCTGCATGCAACCTGTGCAGCAAATGAGGCCGTTCGGCTTTCTATCTTTTCGTCGCGCCTTGCCCCAATAGCCAGGCAATAAAAAACCCGCAGAAGCGGGTTTTTTGAAGGTACAGGGCGAAAGCGCTTAAATCACAAACTTTTCGCGGTTTTCGTTTTGAATCCACTTCGGCGCCTTGCCACGGCCCGTCCAGGTTTCACCAGTGGCGGGATTGCGGTACTTGGGAGCCACCTTGGTGCCCGCGGTGGAACTGCGCCCCGTCTTGCCAGCCGCCTTACCAGCAGGGAACACGTCCTGGGCGGTCAGACCATATTCGGCCACCAGTGAACGGACCTGCGACACAGCGTCCGACAGTTCCCGGCGCCGGGCTTCGCTGATTTGTTGCTCAAGGGCTTCGCGCTGCTTCAACAGTTCTTTGTAGCTGGTCATGGTGTCTGGATTTTAGATAAGGGTGAAAGACAGGCTAATTATAAGAATAATGTGCCGTTTTTGTGCAAGCGCTTTCAGAATTTCATTCAAAATTCTTTGCATTAACCCCAAGGCACCATATTGATGCAGGGTTTCTGTCTGGCTGGGTACCCGGGTATTGATGCTTGCTTCAGGCAGCAGGGGTTCCGCCTTCTGGCTGGGCCAATACCTTGTCGATGCGCTTGCCGTCCAGTGCCAGCACTTCAAATATCCAATCCGCGCACCCAATGCGCTCGCCCACTTCGGGCAAATGCCCCGTTTCAGCCATCAAAAGGCCCGCCAGCGTGTTATAGCGGCCCCGGTCCTCGCCGGGTAAATCGCGAATATCCAGGCGCGCCTTGAGTTCCGTCACCGGCATCAGGCCGTCCAGCAGCCAACCCCCGTCGTCACGCTGCAAGGCCCAGGCGTCGGCGTCGGCCCCGGGCTGCAATTCACCGGTAATGGCTTCCAGTAAATCGCGCGGGGTCATGATGCCCTGCACCACGCCATATTCATCCACCACAAACACCATGCGCCCGGAGCGCGCCCGAAACTGCTCCAGCAGCTCCATGCCACTGAGGGTCTCAGGCAGGAACGCGGCTGCTTGCGCATGCTGGTCCAGGGTGCCTTCTGCCTCGGCGCCCAGTTCCAGCAAGCGCGCCACGCTGAGGAGGCCCACCACTTCATCCAGCGACCCGCGGCACACGGGGTACCAGGAATGCGCCCCGTGCACCCCGCCACTGCCCGCATTGCGCAGCCCCTCGGCCACCGAAAGACTGGCATCCAGCCAGCGAACGTCGGTGCGCGGCACCATGAGCGAGGTCAGGGGCCGGTCATCCAGGCGGAACACGTTTTTCACCATCTGGTGCTCATGGTGTTCTATCACCCCCGCATCGCGCCCTTCTTCCAGGCTGGCCACGATCTCCTCTTCCGTCACCGAACGCCCCGCCTGGTTGTCCACCCGCAGCAGGGTGAGTACGCCCTGGGTCGAGAGCGAGAGCAAGCGCACGAACGGCCTTGCCACCCTGGCCACCCACGTCATGGGGCGCGCCACCAACCGGGCCACGGGCTCGGGATAGAGCTGGCCAATGCGCTTGGGCACCAGTTCGCCAAACACGATGGTGACAAAGGTGATGAGGGTGACCACCAGCGCCGTCGCCGTGATGCTGGCGGCGCGGTCCGGCATGCCCATCAGCTGCAGCCAGAAACCCAGGTCATCGCTGAACGCGGCCTCGCCGATGATGCCGTTGAGCATACCGATGGACGTGATGCCCACCTGCACGGAGGAGAGGAACTGCGTGGGGTTGTCGAGCAGCGCCAAAGAAGCCTGCGCCCCTTTGTCCCCTGCCTCGGCCATGGTGACCAGGCGCGACTTGCGGCTCGACGCCAGGGCAAGCTCGGACATTGCAAACACGCCGTTGAGCAGGGTCAGCAGCGCGATCAGCAGAAAATCCATGCTTCACTCAATAAGATCACCATGGCACTTTACTGTATCGGCGACATCCAGGGCTGCGACGCCGCGCTGGGCCGCCTGCTGGACACCATCGGCTTTTCTGCCAGCCGCGACACGGTCTACCTGCTGGGCGACCTCGTCAACCGGGGACCCGACTCGGCCGCCGTGCTGCGCCGCTGCATGCGCCATGGCGACACCATCCGATGCCTGCTGGGCAACCACGACCTGCACCTGCTGGCCGCCGCACACGGCGCGCGCAAGCCCTCGCGGCGCGACACGCTGGGCACCGTGCTGGAGGCCCCCGACCGCGATGCCCTGCTCGGCTGGGTGCGACAGCAGCCCCTGGCCCGCGCCCACGAACATGCCGGGCAGACGCTGCTCATGGTGCATGCGGGAGTGCTACCCGCCTGGTCTGCCGCAGATACCCTCGCGTATGCAGATGAAGTGCACGTGGTATTGCGCAGCCCCGGCCTGCCCGATTTTCTGCAAGCGATGTACGGCAACACTCCCGACCACTGGAGCGACGACCTGACCGGCGTGGATCGCCTGCGGGTGATCGTGAACGCGCTCACCCGGCTGCGCTTTTGTTCGGCCGACGGCGTGATGGATTTTGAAAGCACCGAAAGCGCCAGCGCCGCGCCACCGGGCCTCCTGCCCTGGTTCGACGTGCCGGGGCGGAGCACAGCCGGCACGTTGATGGCCTTCGGTCACTGGTCCACGCTGGGCTGGCTCAACCGCAGCGATCTGCTGGGGCTGGACACGGGCTGCGTGTGGGGCGGCTGCCTGAGCGCCGTGCGCTTTGGCGCAACGCTTGCGGAACGGGAGCTGCTGCAGGTGCACTGCGAGCAGGCCCAGGCCCCGGGCTGAACCGCAGCAGACTCAAGACGGCACAGGCTCCAGCAGGGCCGACATGGCGGCGGACTGCCAGACTCCACCGTCCTGCCCCGCGATCAGCACCGCCAGCCCCGGCATGCGCTGCGCAAGTGCCCTGCCCACCTGCGGGCCCTGCACCATCAGCGCGGCGCCCAGGCCGTTGACGGCCGCCACATCGCGCGCCACCAGGCTCACGCCATGCACGCCCGATGCCGGGCGGCCGGTGCGCGGATTGAGCACATGGTGCTGGCGCTGACCTTCGTGGAAGAAATAACGCTCATAGTCGCCCGACGAAGCCACCACGCTGGCGCCCGCCACGGCCACCACACCCAGCAGACGCTCGGGAGACCGTGGGTCGCGCAGCCCCACACGCCAGGGTCGGCCCTGCCACAGCCCTTGGGTCAGCACATCGCCACCGCCGTTGATCATGGCGTTCTCGACACCCTCGGAGCGCAGCATGTTCATGCCGGCTTCCAGGATCGGTAGTTTGGCGATGCCGCCCAGGTCCAGCGCCATGCCCTGGCGGGCCAGGAAGGCAGTGCCTGCTGCCACATCCAGCACCAGGCTGCGCGCATCCACCAGCGGCAGTTGCCGCGCGATCTCGCTGGCGCCGGGCACCACCTTTTCGCCAGGGCCAAAGTTCCAGGACTTGAAAGCCCCCACGGTCACATCAAAGGCCCCACGGCTTGTTGCCGACACACGCTGCGCGCTCTGCAGCACCGCCATGACCTCGGCCGGAACCCTCACTGGCGTCACGCCCGCAGCCAGGTTGATGCGACTGACCACGCTGCGTGGCTGGTAGCGGCTCATGAGCGCCTCCAGCCTCTGCATCTCTGCATAGGCCCGGTCCATGGCGCGGCGCAACTGCGGGCCATCAACGCCCTCCACCGCCATATCCACCTGCGTGCCCATCAGGGGACGCGAGCTGCGTTCAGACACCACCCGTGCGCCCGCTGACGCGCCAACACCCCAGACCGCACCACCCAGCAAGGGCAACGCCATCACCATGCGACGGCGCGACAGACCATGGGGGGGCAGAGAAGCTTGCTGCATGACGCCTCCGCTCAGAGCGACTTGTCGGCCATGTAATCCACGGCGGCCTTGACCTCGGCGTCGGTCAGGTTGGCAGAGCCCCCCTTGGCGGGCATCATGCCCTTGGCCCCGGTAAAGCCCTCGATCGCGTGCTTGTACATCGTGTCCTTGCCCTGGGCGATGCGCGGGCCCCAATCGGCCTTGTCGCCCGGCTTGGGGGCACCGGCCACGCCAGCGGCATGGCACATGGCGCAGGTCTTGCCAAACACGCTCTTGCCCAGTTCATTTTCTGCGGCAGCCGGAGCGGCGGGGGCCACTGCGGGCGCGGGGGCCGTCACCGCAGCGGGTGCAGCAGCCGGTGTGGGCTCCGACTTCTTGTCGCCACAACCGGCCAGCAGTGCGGCCAAGATCGCTACGGCGACCATCACGGTTTTCTTTTGCATCGCATACATCCTGTTCTTGGGGGTTAACAAATATCTGAGAGGGCCTGCGACTGCGCGCGAAATACGGAGAAATGCGTCCAGGACCTGGCCTGGAGAAACCCTAGGGGCACTGCACAGGCACTGCTTCAGACCGGTGCATTGACTGTAGGTGCAAGAGGCACTTTTGGGCAGAGGCGAGCGCCGCCAAAGCATGATCCAGATCAAATTGATTCATATTATGTGAATCTATTATCCGTGCCATGCAAAGCCATCACAACCTGCGAACACTGCGCCTTTGGGTGCTGGCGTGGTTTGTCATGGCGCTGGCTGCTGCGGTGGCTTCACCGCTGGTAGTGCCGCGAAGCATGGAGCTGGTCTGCTCCGGCTCCGGCACAGGCAGCGCCAAGCTGGTGGTGAAGACCGCTGAGGGCCTGGTAGCGGCAGACGCCACGGGCCTCGATTGCCCTGTGTGCCTCGCGGCCGACACGCCACCCACCACCCATCTCGCAGCGGCAACCACTGCTGCCGCCCCCACTTTCCAGCCCCGTTTTCACACACCACTTTCCCCACGCACAGGGGTGGCGTTCAGCCCCCCTGCACGCGCACCACCCCTTTTCAACTGAGCGATCCCAAAGAGGAAAACCATGACCGAGAGAAAAGACAGTCCCCTTCCCGCTGCTGGCCTGGGCCGACGCAGTTTCATCAACACGGCGGCCCTGGTCGGGCTGACTGCAGGCGTCGCCGCCTGCAACGAAAAGCCCAGCGCTGCAACGCCTGCGGCCCCCGCCTCTGCAGCACCTGCGGCCAGCCATGCCGCCGCTGGCGCCAACGTGCACCTCAAGCCCGGCGAGCTGGACACCTACTACGGCCTCTGGAGCGGCGGCCACACGGGCGACATGCGCGTGCTGGGCCTGCCGTCGGGCCGCGAGATCACACGCATCCCCTGCTTTGTGCCCGACGCACTGGTGGGCTGGGGCATCACCAACGAGTCCAAGGCCATCATGGGCACCAAGCCCGATGGCAGCCTGAAGTACACAGTGGCCGACACCCACCACACCCATGCCTCGTACAAGGACGGCAACTACGACGGCCGCTACGCCTGGATCAACGACAAGATCAACAGCCGCATCGCGCGCATCCGCCTCGACTATTTCATCTGCGACAAGATCACCGAACTGCCCAACGTGCAGGGCTTCCACGGCATCTTCCCGGACAAGGCCGACCCGGTGGACCCCGCCATCAACTACACCACGCGCGTGTTCTGCGGCGGTGAATTCGCCATTCCCCTGCCCAACACGGGCACGGAAGACTCGGGCAAATACCGTTCGATGTTCAGCTGCGTCGATGCAGAAACGATGGAAGTGCGCTGGCAGGTGCTGATCGACGGCAACTGCGACCTGGTCGCCACGTCGTACGACGGCAAGCTGGCCGCCACCAACCAGTACAACGTGGAGATGGGCGCGAAGTACGAGGACATGATGTCCGCCGAACGCGATGCCTGCCTGTTCTTCAACGTGGGCCGCATCGAGGCCGCCGTGAAGGCTGGCAAGTTCAAGACCATCGGCACCAGCAAGGTGCCCGTGGTGGACGGCACGCACGAAGCCAACAAGGACCCCAAGACGGCCCTCACCGCTTATGTGTCGGTGCCCAAGAACCCGCACGGCGTGAACGCCAGCCCCGATGGCAAGTACTTCATCTGCGCCGGCAAGCTCTCGCCCACCGGCACCGTGATTGAACTGGCCAAGGTGCTGGACTATTTCGACGGCAAGCTCGAAAAGCTGGACTCCGCCATCGTGGCCGAGGTGGAACTGGGCCTGGGCCCGCTGCACACCGCGTTCGACGGCCGTGGCAACGCCTACACCACCCTCTTCCTGGACAGCCAGGTCGTGAAGTGGAACGTGGAGGCCGCCATCAAGTTCCACGCGGGCGACAAGACCGCCAAGTACGTGGTGGACCGCCTCGATGTGCAATACCAGCCGGGCCACTTGAACGCCTCGCAGTCCGAAACCCGGGCCGCCGACGGCAAGTTCCTGGCCGTGGGCTGCAAGTTCTCCAAGGACCGCTTCCTGCCCGTGGGTCCGCTGCACCCCGAGAACGAGCAGCTCATCGACATCTCGGGCGAGAAGATGGTGCTGATGGCCGACCACCCCGTGCGCGGCGAGCCCCATGACTTCATCATCTTCAAGCGCGACCTGGTGCGCCCCAAGCAGGTCTACACGCTCGACGAGTTCCCGCTGGCGGTCAAGGACCCCAAGGAGTCCGGCGTGTTCCGCAGCGGCAAGAAGGTCACGGTGAAGATGACTTCGCAAGCCCCGGCCTTCAGCCTGCGCGAGTTCAAGCTCAAGAAGGGTGACGAGGTCACGCTGATCCTGACCAACCTGGACAAGATCGAAGACTTGACCCACGGCTTTGCGATCCCGAACTACAACGTGAACTTCATCGTGAACCCGCTGGAGACCAAGTCGGTGAGCTTCGTGGCCGACAAGCCCGGTGTGTTCTGGTGCTATTGCACGCACTTCTGCCATGCGCTGCATCTGGAAATGCGCACTCGGATGATCGTGGAGGGGTGATAGGGCGATCCCCCTGAGGCGCTGCGCGCCTTCCCCCTTCTCTCGGCTTCGCCGGGAAGGGGGACGATGCACTCGCTGCGGGGCGGCCCTTGCTCTGCATCCCTGGCCTGGGGCGCGCCAGTTGCGACGACTGCGCTCCACTTCGCATCATATTGGCCGCTAGCGCCTGATGAATAAGCTCTAGCAGCTATCAAAAAGATAGTCCCATGATTTCCCTCCGTCGGCAGTTCGCCACGCTTCTTCTGGTCTTGTTGGCAGCACTTTGGCTGGCGCCGCGCGCGCATGCTGCGGCAGGCGCCTACGAGGCCGAACTGCCTGCGGAACTCTCTACCGCGCGCGACATGTGCGCGCTGGTGCCGTGCAAGGACGTGTTTCCCGGCGCCAGCCATTTCTCTGAACGCAAGGGCCAGCCGCCCTACGTAGAGGCTTACGACAACGACAGCGCGCAAAAGAAGCTGCTGGGCTATGTGATGCTGTCCACCGACATCACAGACACCCCCGCTTACTCCGGCAAACCCGTGGTCACGCTGATCGGCATGGACACGCAAGGCCGCTTTGTGGGCGTGAAGGTGCTCAAGCATTCCGAGCCCATCCTGCTGCTGGGCATCCCTGAATCTGCGCTGCTGAAGTTCAACGCCCAGTACCTGGGCAAGTCGGTGGCCGACAAGATCGAGGTGGGCCAGTCGCGCCCTGATGAAAACGTGCTGGGTCTCGACGCCATCTCGGGCGCCACCGTCACCGTCATCGCGCAGAACCAGGTCATGATGGCCTCGGGCTCGGCCGTGGCGCGGCAGGTGGGCATCCTCGCACCCACGGTGCGCGAGCCCGCACGCTATGCCGAAACCGGCAAGCGCCTGAGCTGGGCCGAGCTGGTGCACCAAGGCACCGTGCAACGCCTGCGGGTGCTGCCAGAACAGGTGGGCCTGGACAAGGGCCCCGACCCATTCATCGAGCTGTGGTTTGGCGACCTGAACCACCCCGACATTGGCAAGAGCCTGCTGGGCGAGAACGGCTGGAACAACCTGCGCCTGCAGCTCAAGGAGGGCGAACACGCCTTCTTCATCGTCCGCACCGGCGGCAAGGAATCGTTCAAGGGCTCGGGCTTTGTGCGTGGCGGCATCTACGACCGCGTGCAGGTGCGCCAAGGCGCGGATTCATTCACCTTCCGCGACCTGGACGCGCTCAACCTGTATGGCATCGAGGCCGCAGGCGCACCCAGCTACAACGAATCGGTCATCTTCATCATCCGCTCACCCGCCTTCTCGGCCGCCTACCCGTGGAAGCTGAGCTTTCTGGGCAACCGCGTGGACCGGGCCACGGGCACACGCAGCTTCACCAGCTTTGACACACCCTACTGGCTGCCCGCCGCCATGCTGCAAGGCGGGCGCCCCACCATCAACGAGCCCGACGCCCCCTGGGTGCGCGTGTGGAAGTCGCGTGCGGTAGAGATTGCGCTGTTCGCCGCGCTGCTGATTGCCGTCACCGTGGTGTACGCCCTGCGCGAGAAGCTCACGCGCCTGTCCACCCACAAGAACAAGTGGCCGGTCAACGCCTTCAAGTACAGCTTCTGGGCCCTCAGCATCGGCTGGATCGGCTTTGGCGCCATGGCACAGCCTTCCATCACGCAGGTGCTGACCTGGTTCCACGCGCTGCTGTTCCAGTGGACTTGGTCGCTTTTCCTGTCCGACCCGTTCATCTTCCTGTTCTGGATCTTCATCATCGTCACCGTGTTCCTGTTCGGGCGCGGGTTGTTCTGCGGCTGGATGTGCCCGTTTGGCTCGCTGCAGGAGGGCATCTACAAGATCGCGCGTGCGGTGGGCTTCAAGCGCTTTCAGACGCAGCTGCCGCAGAAGTGGCACGACCGGCTCAAGTGGGTCAAGTACGCGGTGTTCTTCGGGCTGCTCGCGGTGTCGATGTTCTCCATGGGCCTGGCTGAGAAGCTGGCCGAGGTGGAACCGTTCAAGACGACCTTCCTGGTCGGTGTGCTGAACCGCGCCTGGCCCTACAGCCTGTTTGTGGCGGCCATCCTGGGCGTTTCGATCTTCATCGAGCGACCCTACTGCAAATACATCTGCCCACTGGGCGCCTCGCTGGCCATGCCCAGCACGTTCCGCTGGTTTGGCCTCAAGCGCAAGCAGGACTGCAACAGCTGCAAGGCCTGCGCCGTGGGCTGCGGTGCACAGGCCATCGACGCCGACGGCCGCATCGATCACCGCGAATGCCTGCACTGCCTCGACTGCATGATTCTGTACACCGACACCAAGGGCTGCCCGCCCCTGGCCAAGGAACGCAAGCGCCGCGAGAAAGATGGTCTGGAAATCACGCCCATCGGCAAGAACGGCTATTTCATCCCGATCCACCCTGCCACGGTGCAGGACCAGATCTCGGCCAAGGCCGCCCAGGGGCCCGACCCACGCATGCCCACAACGCCTGCACACCCCGCCCACAAGGCTGGAAGCCAAGGCCTGCGCTGGATCTGGCTGGAGCTGGTGGACCACCTGTGGCCCTGGAGCCGCGAAGGCTGGGCCTCGCGGCGCGCGCTGCAGATCGCGGGCTTCTCGCTCGCCGTGGCCGCCAGCGTGGCCTGGGTGATGACAGCCCTGGGCACGTTGTCGTCGGGCGCCATCATCGGCTGGTGGTTTGGCTGGAGCGTGTACGAGGTGCTGATCCGCCTGTCGGGCAAGCGCTATGTGAAGGACGGCCCCTGGTGGCGCGACCAGTACCGCCGGGCGGGCGTGATGGACATGCTGAGCTACGTGGGCTTCAAGAACCTGCTGATCGGCGCAGCACTCTTCCTGGCCATCAAGGCCGTGGTGGGACTTGCGTGATGAAGTCCCCCCTTGCACTCGCTGCGGTTGCCACGGCCCTGGCACTGTGGACCGCGCTTCCTGCCGCAGCTGCCACCGTGCAGGTTCGCCCGGGGCAGGACCTGCAGGGCACCATCACGGCCGCCGCGCCGGGCGACACGGTGGAGGTGCAGCGGGGCTTTTACCGCGTGAACCTGCGCATCGACAAGGCCCTGACCCTGCGCGGCATCGACCGCCCCACGCTCAGCGGCGGCCAGGCGGGCGACACCATCCGAGTCACCGCGCCCGACGTGGTGATCGAAGGCCTGATCGTGCGCGACTCGGGCACCAGCCTCAAGGACCAGAACGCGGGCATCTACATCTTCCCTGGCGCGCACCGCGCCGTGGTCCGCCACAACGACCTCACCTACAACCTGTTCGGCCTGTGGATCGAGAAGGCCAACGACGTGCAAGTGCTGCACAACACCATCACCGGCCTGCGCGACGTGGGCTCGTCGCAGCGTGGCAACGGGGTGCAGCTGTACAACACCACGGGCGCGCGCATCGAGGGCAATCACATCAGCTTTGTGCGCGACGCGCTGTATGTGGATGTATCGCACCACGCCGTGTTCCGGGGCAACCGACTGCACCACAGCCGCTACGGCACGCACTACATGAACTCCTACTACAACCTGTGGGAAGACAACGACACCTACTACAACCGGGGCGGCCTGGCACTGATGGAGGTGCGCGACCAGGTGGTGCGCAACAACCGCGCGTGGGGCAACAGCGACCACGGCATCATGCTGCGCACCATGCAGGACTCGGTGATCGAGAACAACGTGGTGGCCGAGAACAACCGGGGCTTCTTCATCTACGACGTGGAGTACGTCACCCTGCGCGGCAACCTCGTCACACGCAACACCGTGGGCGTGCACCTGTCTGCAGGCTCCACCCGCAACAAGGTTGAGGGCAATGACTTCATCGGCAACCGCGAGCAGGTGCGCTATGTGGGCACCCGCGACGAGCGCTGGGGCACCGAAGGCGGCAACCACTGGAGCAACTACCTGGGCTGGGACCGCGACGGCAACGGCATGGGCGACGTGCCCTACGAGGCCAACGACATGGTGGACCGCCTGACCTGGCGCCACCCCGCCATCAAGCTGCTGCTGGCCAGCCCTGCCGTGCAGGCACTGCGCCTGGTGGGCCAGCAGTTTCCGGTGCTGCGCGTGCCCACCGTGGTGGACCCCAAGCCCCGCATGCAACCGAACCAACCCCAACGGAATTTTCAGCGTGACACGCAACCCTCCCCCCATTGACCTGAGCGAGCCCCCCGCCATCGAGGTGCGGGGCGCGCACAAGCACTACGGCGCACTGCACGCCGTGGACGGCATCGACCTGCGCATCGCGCGCGGCGAGATCTTTGGCCTCATTGGCCACAACGGCGCGGGCAAGAGCACGCTGTTCAAGATGATCCTGGGCCTCACGCCCGCCACCTCGGGCGAGATCCGGGTGGGCGGCGCCACGGTGCAGGGCCGCGACTTTCGTGCCGCCCGCCGCCACCTGGGCTACCTGCCCGAGAACGTGGTGCTCTACGACAACCTGAACGGGCTGGAGACACTGCGTTTCTTCGCCCGCCTCAAGGGTGCGCCCCTCGCGCAATGCCCCGCGCTGCTGGAACGTGTGGGCCTGGCCCACGCGGGCAACCGCGCCGTGCGCGAATACTCCAAGGGCATGCGCCAGCGCCTGGGGTTTGCACAGGCCCTGCTGGGCGAGCCCCAGGTGCTGCTGCTCGACGAGCCCACCAACGGCCTGGACCCGCAGGCCATCCGCGACTTCTACGCCACGCTGCGCGGGCTGCAGGCGGGTGGCGTGACCATCGTCATCACCTCGCACATCCTGGCCGAACTGCAGGAGCGCGTGGACCGCCTGGCCATCCTGGCCTCCGGCAAGCTGCAGGCCCTTGGCAGCGTGCAGGCACTGCGCGAGCAGGCGCACATGCCGCTGACCATCCACCTCACCCTGGCCGCGGCCGATCGGCCTGCCGCGCTGGGGCTGCTCTCTGCCGTGCCCGGCGTCACCGGGACGGAAACGCCGGAAGGCCTGCATGTGGACTGCCCGCGCGGCAGCAAGATGGCCGTGCTGGGTGCGCTGGCACCGCTGGGCACCGCGCTGCAGGACCTGCAGATCCAGGAACCCTCGCTTGAGGATGTGTACTTCGACCTGCGCAAGGGCTAGCCATGGAATTCCAACAAATCTTCACCATCGCGGGCAAAGAGTTCCGCGACCGCATGCGCAACCGCTGGGTGCTGGCCGTGGCGCTCGTGTTCACCGTGTTCTCGCTGGCCATCGCCTACTTTGGCGGCGCACAGCAGGGCACGGTGGGTTTTCGCTCCATCGAATTCACCATCGCCAGCCTGGTCAGCCTGGTGATCTACCTGATCCCGCTGATCGCGCTGCTGCTGGGCTTTGACGCCATCGTGGGCGAGCGCGAGCGCGGCTCGCTCGATCTGCTGCTGTCATTGCCCATCACGCGGCTGGAGCTGCTGCTGGGCAAGTACCTGGGGCTGGCGGCGGCGCTCACGCTCTCGACGCTGGCGGGGTTTGGCCTGGTGGCGGTGCTGCTGGTCCGGCAGTTCAGCGGGGCTGCGCTGTTC
The DNA here is from genome assembly GCF_001428965.1 of Acidovorax sp. Root275. Lineage (NCBI taxonomy): Bacteria > Pseudomonadati > Pseudomonadota > Betaproteobacteria > Burkholderiales > Comamonadaceae > Acidovorax > Acidovorax sp. Root275. Next base: position 19,233 of record NZ_LMJH01000010.1, read on the forward strand.
CACTACGGCGGCTTCATGCTCAGCTCGGTGCTGCTGGGGCTGGCGTTCCTGAGCATGGCGGTGCTGCTCTCGGTGCTCACGCACGAGCGCACACGCGCTTCAGGCCTGGCGATTGCCGCCTGGTTCTTTTTTGTGCTGGTGTTTGACCTGCTGCTGCTGGGCGCCCTGGTGGCCACGGGCGGCAGCGTGGGCGGCGAGGCCATGGCCTACCTGCTGCTGCTCAACCCGGCCGACGTTTTCCGCATCCTCAACGTGTTCTCGCTCGACGACGTGCGCACCCTGTACGGCCTGACCAGCATCGTGCCCCCTGCCCTGGCCAAGCCATGGCTGATGGGCGCGGTGATGGCGGGCTGGATCGTGGTGCCCCTGGGCCTGGCGAGCTGGAGATTCAAGCCATGACGAAAAAATCCCACAACCAATACCAATGCGCGTGCGCCACACGGCGCCAACTGCTGGGCTGGGCGGCCCTCGCATCGCTGGGCACGCTCACGGGCCTGACCGGCTGCAGCCAGGCGGACAACAGCGCGCAGTCCCTGAAACCCGTGGAGATCGACCGCACCACCAGTTGCGAACTCGACGGCATGCTGCTGGCCGACTACCCCGGCCCCAAGGCGCAGGTGCATTTCGCGGGGCAGGACAAGCCCTCGTTCTTCTGCGACACGGTGGAACTGTTCAGCACCCTGCTGGCCGGCGAACAAGTGCGCGCCGTGCAGGCCGTGTACGTGCAGGACATGGGCCAGGCCGACTGGAATGCACCACAGGGCCACTGGATCGACGGCAAGACCGCCCTCTACGTGGTGGGCGGCAAGCGCCACGGCTCCATGGGCCCCACCATCGGCAGCTTTGCGCAAGAGGCCGACGCGAAGAAGTTCGCCGCCGAATACGGCGGCAAGGTGCTGCGCTTTGCCGAGATCACGCCCGCCATGGTGGACCTGAGCGGCGGGGCACTGCACGACACGCGGATGTGAGCCGCCCATGCCCGCGCTGATGCCCCGCCCACACGCCACCACCCGGCGCACCGCGCTCGCAGCCCTCCTGCTGGGCTCGGCAGGCCTGGTGGCATGGCAATGGCCCCAGCACACCCCGCCCCGCCCCTCCGGCAACGCGGCCCTGGAGGGGATTGGCGACGATGTGTGTGTGGTGGCGCCACCCACGCCCTACGACCCTGCACTGGGCCAGCCCCTGGCCGCTGCGCGCGAGGTGCCCGCCGACGCGCGCTGCCCGGTGTGTGGCATGTACCCGGCACGCGCACGGGCGTGGGCGGCGCAGGTCATTTTTGCGGACGGGGACGCCTACTTTTTCGACTCGCCGCTCAGCCTCATGCTGTACCTGGGCAACGTGGCCCACTACACGCGGGGCCGCACGGCCGAAGCCATCGTGGCCCGGTATGTGACCGATACCGGTACGGGTGGTTGGTTGAACGCGCAGGAGGCGGTGTATGTGACAGGGTCTTCGGCCATGGGGCCGATGCGGGCGGGCAACCTGCCCGCCTTTGCCGATGCGGAGGCTGCGCAGCGGTTTGCGCAGCAGCGTGGGGGGCGGTCCGTGCCCTTCGGCGCCATCGACGCCCCCTTGCTGCGCGGGCTGGCCCCGACCCTCCGGGCCGACCACCGTCAGCATTCAGGCTGAGGGTGATTCAATTGCTACAAAAAATATAGCTATCAGCGCTTATCCATAAAGCGCTACAGGCCTGAAAAGGCCTGATTTTGACTATTGCACCGAGGTTTCTGGCTGGGCGGCCTTGAACAGTGCGGCCACCTTGCGCTTGGGCTTGATGTTGGCGGAGATGCTGCTGCGTTGCGCAGACTTGGCAGCCTCCCAGGCAGGCGCTGCATCTGCAGCGGCGCTGGCCTCATACGGCTTCTCAAAGAAGGGATCGCGCGAGGCAACGGCCGGGCGGAAGCCACGGTGCTGTTCACGCGGCTCGCGGGATTCGCGGCCACCACGGTGTTCGCGTTCACGTTCGCGGCGCGGGGCCGCCGAGATGGCATCACGTCCATCGCCCGTCTCGCCCGCTTCGCGCCAGGCGCGGCGGCCGTCGTTGATGCGGCCACGGGGCTGGTCTTCTTCGTATTCGATGGCTTCGAGTTCGATCTTCTTCTTGATCAGCTTCTCGATGTCGGCCACCAGGCGGGCATCGCTGCCCGACACCAGCGTGACCGCCAGGCCCGACGCGCCCGCACGGCCCGTGCGACCGATGCGGTGCACGTAGTCTTCGGCGTTGAACGGCACGTCGAAGTTGAACACGGCCGGCACGTCCTTGATGTCAAGGCCACGCGCGGCCACATCGGTACACACCAGCAGATCGACCTCGCCGCTCTTGAAGGCCTCGAGCGCCTTCAGGCGCTCGTCCTGGCTCTTGTCGCCATGCAGCGCGGTGGTCTTGAGGCCCTCACGCTCCAGGCTGCGCGCCAGGCGTGCACAACCGAGCTTGCTGTTCACGAAGATGAACGCCTGCTTCAGACCCCGGGTCTTGAGCACCTGGTGGATGGCACGGCGCTTGTCGTCATCGTTGGCGCTGTAGAAGCGCTGCTCCACCGTGGAGGCCGTTTCGTTCGGGCGGGCCACCTCGATGGTGATGGGGTTTTGCAGATAGCTGCTGGCCAGGCGCTTGATCTCGGGCGAGAACGTGGCGCTGAACAGAAGCGTGGTGCGCTGCTTGGGCAGGTAGCTCAGGATGCGCTGCAGGTCGGGCAGAAAACCGATGTCCAGCATGCGGTCGGCCTCGTCGAGCACCACGTACTCGACCTGGTTGAGCACCGCGTTCTTGGCTTCGATGTGGTCCAGCAACCGGCCTGGGGTGGCCACCAGCACTTCGACGCCTTTTTTCAGCTCGATGGTCTGGGGCTTCATGTCCATGCCGCCAAACACCACGGTGCTGCGCAGCTTGGTGTACTTGGCGTACAGCGCGATCTGCTGGGCGACCTGGTCGGCCAGCTCGCGCGTGGGCAACAGCACCAGGGCACGCACGGGGTGGCGGGCCGGGGATGTGGAGCTGCTTTCGTGCTTGAGCAGGCGTTGCAGCAGAGGCAGCGAGAAAGCCGCCGTCTTGCCGGTGCCCGTCTGGGCTGCGCCCATCACGTCTTGCCCTGTGAGCACCACCGGAATGGCCTGCTCCTGGATGGGCGTCATGGACTCGTAGCCCATTTCGGCTACGGCGCGCGCGAGCGGTTCAGCCAGCGATAGATTGGAAAAGGAACTTGTCATTTAGCCCTCTATTGTCGCACCGGTGGCCCAAAAAGCGATTTTTTGCAGTTTGGGCGTGGTACATGGCGCGTCTTTCTGACCAACACACTTCCACCAGGAACTATTATTTTTATAGCTATCAGCGCTTATCCATCAATCGCCAGGGGCAATTTTTATTCAAAACTTACTCCAGCACAGCCCGCAATTGGCGTGTGGTCACGGCCAGGCGCCTCGCCCCGATCTGGGCGAGGTTATTCATCACCGTGAGCGCCGCCTCGGGGTATTGCCGGGCCCAGGCATCAAAGTGCGCCCGCGACAGGCGGACCAGGTGCGCAGACCCCCGTTCAGAACCCGCACAGGCGCTGCGCGCAGCGCCGTTGAGGAACGCCATCTCGCCAAACGCCATGCCCGGCCCGACCGTGGCCAGGCGCAGCCCCTTGTCGGGCGGCCACTGGGTCACCAGCGTGACGTGGCCCGACTTCACCACCAGCAGGTCGTGGTCGGTGTCGCCCGCCCGGAACACCACCCCGTGGGGCGGCACGGCCAGGGGTTCCAGCACGGCCATCAGAGCCTCGGCCGCCGCCCGGGGCACGCCCTCGCCAATCTCACCGAGCAGATCCCTTTCTGGCCGGGCGGGGCGTTGCTCAATGGGGCGCTGCGAGAGGATGCCGGCCTCGGCCCACTCCAAGGCACGGTCCAGGTCGGCAAAGGCGCGCACGTGGTCGCCCGCATGCTCGGCGGCCATCGGGTCGAGCGCCGCTACGGCAGCAGCAATGCCCTGCTGGCCCAGGTCGCGCACCAGCGCTCGCAACTGCGCCAATGCCGTGCTGTCCCAGGCGGGCACGCGGCCCGCATCCAGAATCACCCAGCGGTGGCGCGGCTGCAGCAGCAAACGCACCTGCTCGGCCAGATGGGCCGCCACGCCGAACGACATCACGCCCTGCAGCTCAAACACCGCCACCTGGTTCATGCGCGGCACCAGCCAGGTGTCCGACCCCGCCCGGCGCAGCCGGCGTGAGCGCAGTTCGCCATCCAGCCGCACATGGCGCAGCACCTTGGCGGCGGAGTCGTGCAGCAACACAAAGGTAGCCACCACCAGACCCGCCACCAGAGCCCCCACGCCGCCCATCACGGCAAACACCAGCGCCACCAGCCAGCTCTGCGCCCAGGTCACCCGCGAGCGTTGCGCGTAACGCAGCGACCACATGAGGCCGGGCACCTGCATGAGCCCTGCCAGCACCAGCCCACCCGCCAGGCAGGCCATGGGCACCCAGTGCAGCCACCAGGCGCCCGTGACCGCCACGCCGAGCATGATGCCGGCATGCCAGCGCGGTGCATCGCGAGACGGGCCCGCCTGCGCCAACACGATGCGCGAGCGCGATGCACTGGTGGATGCGGGAATCATCCCCGCCAGCCCGCACAACACGCCCAGCAGGCTCTCGCGGCGCAAGGTCAGGTTGGCGTTGCTGCGCAGGCCATGGTCCAGCTCCAGTTCCTGGTTGAAAACCAGAATCTCGAGGCTGTTGACCAGCGCCATCAACAGCGCCAGCACCACCAGGTCCGACCCGTGCTGCTGCGCCAGTGCCATCCAGGGAACGCCCGTCCAGTCCGGCCACAGCGGGCCGGCAAACTGGCTGGGCTGCACGGCGGCAGCGAACACATCCCCCAGCCCACCACCCCACAGCCCCGCCACCGCCACGGCCAACGCCACCAGGACCACGGCCGACAGCAGCCCCGGCATCCGGGGCCAGCGCCAGCGCAGCCCCCAGGCCAGCCCCACCACGGCCGCCGCCGCCAGCAGGTGCCAGCCGGTGCGGGCGTCCCACAGGGCGTCGGCCCCCGCACCGAAGCCGTTGCGTACCTGCCCCACCACCATCGACAACCCCACCCCGGCCGCAAAGCCATGCGTGACCGAAACGGGCAGGAACCGCGCCACCGAGGCCAGCCGCAGCACACCCAGCAGCCACTGGAAAACAAACGCCAGGGCCACCGTGGCCCCGCTCACGGCCAGCACCTGGCGCGCACTCAGGCCCAGCGCAGGGGCCGCACCATGGGCGGTGGCCAGCACGGCCGCAAACAGCAGCGCCACCACGGTCGTGGGCGCGTAGACAACACCCGCACGCGGCACCACCAGCGTCAGCAACAGGCCCGGCAAGGCCGCCGACCACAACGCCAGCGCGGCAAGGGAATGCTCGCCCGCCAGGGGCGCAAAGGCCAGCAGGCCCAGGCCCACCGCGTGGGGCACCGTGACCGCCGCAGCCGACCACGCGGCGGCCATGCCCGGCGACCGGAGAGGCTGCAGGGACTCAGCAGGGGACATCTCAGTTCTCCATAGCTCCGTAGGTCATCCACACCCCACAAAACCGGCGCGGCCCATGCCCGGGCAGCCGCGCAAGGGCCGCCCCGCCGCGCTGGCTGCGTCCCCCTGCCCGCAACGCGCAGCGTTGCGAGAGCGGGGGGAAGCCGCGAAGCGGCTCAGGGGGTGTTTCAAAGACTCCGCGCTGCGAAGGTGTCGCAGGCTTTGACGCTGCCGTTCTGCAGGCCGTTGTTGAACCAGCGCTGCCGCTGTGCGCTGGTGCCGTGGGTAAAACTTTCGGGCACCACTGCCCCGCCGCTGGACCGCTGCAGGGCGTCGTCGCCGATCTTGGCCGCTGCGTTCATGGCCTCTTCCACATCACCCTGCTCCAGGATCTTGCGCGCGTTCTGCGCATGGTGCGACCACACCCCGGCAAAGCAATCCGCCTGCAGTTCCAGCCGCACCGAGAGCGCGTTGTATTCCGCCTTGCCCACACGGCCGCGCATCTGGTCCACCTTGCCGCTGATGCCCAGCTGGTTTTGCACATGGTGACCCACCTCATGGGCAATCACATAGGCCTGGGCAAAGTCGCCCGGCGCCCCCAGGCGGTTCTTGAGGGTTTCATAAAAGCCCAGGTCGATGTAGACCTTCTGGTCCGCCGGGCAGTAGAACGGGCCCATCGCCGCCTGCCCGGTGCCACAGGCCGTGGGCGTGGCGCCACGAAACAACACCAGGCGCGGCTCCTGGTAGGTGCCACCGCCCTGGCGGAACACGGCCTGCCACACATCTTCGGTATCGGCCAGCACGGTCGAGACAAAGCGGGCCATGGTGTCGTCGGCCGGCGGGCGCTGGGCCGGCCCTTGCGACTGCACCTGTGCGGGCGGCCCCCCACCGCTGAGCAGCCCCAGGATCGTGAGCGGATTGATGCCCAGCACCCATCCACCCACCAGGGCGATGACGATGGTGCCGATGCCAATGTTGCGCCCCCCGAAAACAGGCGAACCGCCGCCACCACTGCGCCGGTCTTCCACATTGTCCGATTCGCGATTGCCTTCCCATTTCATACTGTGTCTCCAGCGCCCTCGCAGTGTGGAGGGCATGGCCGCCATGTTACGCGGCACGGGAACCTGGTGGGCCGTTTACGATGGCCCGCCTGCCCGTGCCCACAGGCGGATTTGGATTTGCACAATGGACCCCAACCTCGGCCGCCCCATGCTCCACGATGCCTCCCACTACACCCCCACCGGCGACAAGGTGATCCTGCTCACGGGCTTCGACCCCTTTGGCGGCGACGCCCTGAACCCCAGCTGGCTGGTCGCCGAGGCGCTGGACGGGCAACGCATCGCTGGCCACCGCGTGGTGGCGGCGCAACTGCCGACCGTCTTTGGCGAATCGCTGCATCAACTGCGGGCATTGGCCATTGCCCACCGGCCCGCGCTGACCGTCTGCCTGGGCCAGGCTGGTGGGCGCAGTGCGCTGTCGCTGGAGAGGGTGGGCATCAATATCAATGACGCCCGCATTCCCGACAATGTAGGTGCCCAGCCCATCGACACGCCGGTGGTGCCCGGCGGGCCTGCCGCCTACTTTGCGAGCCTGCCCCTCAAAGCCATGCTGCGTGCCGTGCAGCAAGCTGGCGTGCCCTGCGAGGTATCACAAACAGCGGGCACCTTTGTCTGCAACCATGTGCTGTACGGGCTGATGCAGATGTTGCAGGCGCACGGTGTGGGCCCGGCGGGCGCCCGTGGCGGGTTTGTGCACGTGCCCTGGCTGCCCGGGCAAGGCACGCCCCATCTGGCGCTGCGGGACATGGTGCGCGGCATCCACGCCGCCCTGTGGGCCGCTGTGCTCCACCAGAGCGACATAGCCCTCGGTGCAGGTGCTACGCACTGAATACACCGCCCGGCACCCGGGGCTTGCCCGCTCCCCACGCCCCGCCACCGCTGTGTAAAGTCGGCGAATGCCTATCACCCCTTCTTCACAGGCCCCGGGTGCGCTGAACGCTGCAGCCACTGCGGCGTGTCTGCCGTGGGATGCGCTGGCCGACGAGATCGCAGCATTGCTGCTGGACAACACGGTCTCGGTGCCTGCCCGCTCAGTGCTGTCGCTGCCCCAGGGGGGCAACCTGTTTGTCATGCCCGCCAACGACAGCCATGTGGCCATGGCCAAGCTCATCACGCTGACCCCTGCCAACACGGGCACCGGCCGCCCCGCGATCCAGGGCGATGTCGTGGTGTTTGACGTTGCCACGGGCGAACGCCGCCTGGTACTTGACGGCCCCACCATCACCGCACGGCGCACGGCGGCTGCGTCGCTGCTGGCCGCGCGGCATCTTGCGCGGGATCGGCAGGGCCCGCTGCTCATCGTGGGTGCCGGCGTGCAGGGCCTGGCCCACCTGGAGGCCTTTGTTCTGGGCCTGGGGGTGCGCGACGTGTGGGTGGCCTCGCGCAGCGCAGCCGGCGCCGAGGCCCTGGTCCGGCGGGCCCACGCGCTGGGCGTCCAGGCACGCACGGTGGCAGATGCCGACGCCGCCCTGCCGTATTGCCCGCTGATCGCTGTGTGCACCCCGGCGCACAGCGTGGTGCTGAGCGCCCCGCCACGGCCGGACGCCTTTGTGGCAGCGGTGGGGGCCTTCACCCCGGCCATGGCGGAACTGGCGCCCGCCTTCTGCCGCCATGTGGCAGCGCACGGGCATATCGTGGTGGACAGTGAAGATGCGCGCCACGAGGCGGGCGATCTGCTGCAGGCGGGTCTCGACGTGGGCACGCTGCCCACGCTGCGGGATGTTCTGCAGGGCGAGCGTGCCCCGCCCGCTGGGCCGGTGCTGTTCAAAAGCTGCGGCTGGGCAGGCTGGGACCTGGCTGCCGCCCGCCTGGCGATGCGCCTGGGCACGGGCGCGGCGCCGCCCGGGCAACCCGCCCCACCCCCACAGGCCACACCATGAGCCCGCTCCGGTTCTCGGACCACAGCCTGCGCTCGCAGATCGCGCTGGTGTTCGGCACGTTGGTGGTCGGCCTTGCGGTGCTGCTGTCACTTGCCTTTGGCGAACTGCTCAAGCTGCGCATCGAACGCGATGCCGGGTCCGCCCTGCAGGTGATTGCCGAAAACGCGGGCAAGCTGCTGGCCAACGGCCTTCTGGAGCGCAGCCGCGAGGCCGAGGTTCTGGCCGCCGCCGAGGCCGTCTGGACCAAAGGGCTCGACAGCCCCGAAGCCCACCACATGCTGGCGCGCAGCCAGGCCACCCAGCCCCACAGCGTGTGGATCGGCGTGGCCGATGCCCAGGGCATAGTGCGCACTGCCACGGGCGGCCTGCTGGTGGGCCAGAGCGTTGCAGAGCGCCCTTGGTTCAGGGAAGGCCTGCAAAAACTGCATGTGGGGGATATCCACCCGGCCAAGCTGCTGGAGCAGCTACTGGCCCCGCCACCTTCGGGCGAGCCCTACCGTTTCGTCGACTTTGCAGCGCCCATCCGCCTGGGCCCGACCACCATTGGCGTGGTGGGTATCCATGGCAGCTGGGAATGGACCCGGGAGGTCATGGAGAGCCTGACCCCACCGCGCACCGACGACCAGGCCGTGGAACTGTTCGTCTTTGACCACAAGGATGCGCTGATCTACGCCCCCGATGGCAAGACCCGGGCCCTGCAGGAAGCCGGGCAGCGCCTGCCGGTCGAGCTGGGCAGACCGCCAACTACCGACCGTACCGCGAGCCCGGCCACCGTGGCGCGGTGGATGGACGGCCGCAGCTACCTCACGGCCACCGTCGCGCTGCAGGCACGCAACAGCGCCAGCGACCTCGGGTGGCGCATTGTTGCCCGCGAGCCCGTGGAACTCGCTTTCGCCGAGGCCCACCGCACCGTGCGCACCGCGCTGGTCATCGGACTGACTGCCGCACTCCTGGCCTCGGTGCTGGCGTGGCTGGCGGCACGCCGCCTGAGCGAAGACCTGTACGCACTGGCAGATGCCGCCAGCGCCGTGGAAGCCGACAAGCCCGGCACCCGCATTCCCCAGGCGCACAGCAGCCGCGAAGTGCGCAAACTGTCCAGGGCACTGGGCCGCATGACACACCGGCTTCTGGCATCCCACGAAGCCATGGAGGAAAAAGTGCGCCTGCGCACGCTGGAACTGGAGGCCGCCAACCGCGCGTTGGACCTGCAGGCCCGCACCGATGCGCTGACCGGCCTGCTCAACCGCCGTGGTTTCGAAACGCAGATGGCGTTTGCCCTGGCGCTGGCACGGCGCAGCAGCAGGCCTTTGAGCCTGATCACGGTCGATGTGGACCACTTCAAGCGCGTGAACGACACCTATGGCCACGAAGCCGGGGACGAGGTGCTGCGCCGGCTGGCCCGCACGCTGGAGATGCGGCTGCGCAACTCGGACGTGATCGCACGGCTGGGGGGAGAAGAATTTGTGGCCCTGTTGCCCGACACCGACCTCGTGGGCGCCCAGGCCATCGCTCAGGCGCTGGTCGAAGCCATGGCCGAACAGCTCGACCCCGTGGTGGGACGCATCACCGTGAGCGCTGGTGTGGCCAGCATGCGCGGCCTGCAAGACAGCAGCATGGACATCCTGCGCCGGGGCGATGCGGCGCTCTACGAGGCCAAGGGCCAGGGCCGCAACAGGGTCTGCGTGGAGGCGTGACCGCAGCCCGTGAACGGCGGTCAGCGCACACCAGGGCCAGCTGCGTGCAGGAGCCGCGCCAAGAACCGGCTCTAAACCTCGCTGATCTCGGCCACCACGGCACAGCCCTGAGGCGCCGCAGCGTCAAAATAGGCCTGCAGCCGCAAAGCCAGCGCATTCAGGCTGTGGTCCTGCACGGCCCGCGCCACGGCCAGCTGTTCGAGCGCGTAGGGCCGGTGTCCCAGCATCATGGCGGTGTTCACGCAGTGGCCCGTGGCGGCCATCTTGAGGATGAAGGCGTTGAGCAGCTCACAGGGCCAATAGTGGGCGTGGGACACGGCGGCGGAGTGCAATGCGCCGTGGGCCGAAGCCAGGTCGCCTGTGGCCTCCCCAGGGGCATGTAGAGGAAGCGCAGCACCCCGGGCCTTGGCGGGTGCAGTCATCGCAGCAAAGGTCAGCATGGTGGACTCCGGGGCCACCGGAACCCCCGGTGGCATGACACCATGCTAAGAACCTTACCTGCGCTTGCATTTCAGCCAACGGGCTGAGGCGCTGTAGGACGCAGCCGGGCCGGTGCTCACGCCTTGGGCAAGGTGACGCCCACCTGGCCCTGGTATTTGCCACCCCGGTCGCGGTAGCTGACCTCGCACACGTCGTCCTTGTCGCTCTCGAAAAACAGCACCTGGGCACAACCCTCGCCCGCGTAGATGCGGGCCGGCAGCGGCGTGGTGTTGGAGAACTCCAGCGTCACATAGCCTTCCCATTCGGGCTCGAACGGGGTGACGTTGACGATGATGCCGCAGCGGGCATAGGTACTCTTGCCCAGGCAGATGGTGAGCACATTGCGCGGAATGCGGAAGTACTCCATCGTGCGGGCCAGCGCAAAGCTGTTGGGCGGGATGATGCAGCTGTCGCCCTCGAAATCCACAAAGCTCTTTTCATCGAAATTCTTCGGGTCCACCACCGTGCTATGGATGTTGGTGAACACCTTGAATTCGGGCGCGCAGCGGATGTCGTAGCCGTAGCTGCTGGTGCCATAGCTGATGATCTTCTTGCCCTCGGCCTCACGCACCTGGCCGGGCTCGAAGGGCTCGATCATTCCGTGCTCGGCCGCCATGCGGCGGATCCATTTGTCGCTCTTGATGCTCATAGCAGAACTCCCTGCGCTGTGGCCCAGGCAGTCGGCAAACCACCGGGCGCTATTAAATACGTAGCTGGTAGCGCTTGATGATCAAGCGCTGGAGCCGTATTTTGCTTGAGAAATCACGGTTTGCTCCACCACACGGTCATCCCCCAGCACGATCAGCGCAAACAAAAGCTCATCAAGGCTGCGCGCCTGGCCAGTCTTGCGCGCCAGCAGGGGCGTCGCCTGCGGGTTCAGCACCAGAAAATCCGCCTCGCAGCCGGGCTGCAGATTGCCCACCACCCCGGCCAGGCCCAGTGCCTTGGCCGCCCCTGCGGTGTGTTGCCACCACAGCTGCTGGGGCGACAGGCTCAGGCCCTGCTTGCTCTGCCCTTCGCGCCCCACGTAGTACGCCGCCAGCATGGTGTGGAACGGGCTGAAGCTTGTGCCGCCGCCCACATCACTCGCCAGCCCGTAGCCAAAGCCCACGCGGTCGGCACCCGCGTAGTCAAAAAAGCCGCTGCCCAGGAACAGGTTGCTGGTGGGGCTGACGGCGGCCACCGCGCCGGTGTCGCGCATCAGGGCGCGGTCGTCATCATCGAAGTGGATGCAATGCGCGTACACCGCCCGGTTGCGCATCAGGCCAAAGTCGTTATACACACCCAGATAGCTGCGCGAGGCGGGAAACAGCTCGCGAGCCCATCGGATCTCGTCGAGGTTCTCTGCCACGTGCGACTGAACCCACACATCGGGGTAGCGCGCCGCCAGCTCGCCCGCTCCGCGCAGCTGCGCAGGCGTGCTGGTGGGCGCAAAACGCGGCGTGATCGCATAGCCCAGGCGGTCCACGCCATGCCAGCGCTGGATCAGCGCTTCGGTATCGATGAGGCTTTGTTCGGTGTCGTCGCGCACACCGTCGGGCGAGTGGCGGTCCTGCAGCACCTTGCCGGTGATCAGGCGCATCTGCTGGCGCTGAGCCTCGCCAAACAGCGCATCCACCGACGTGGGGTGCGAGGTGGCAAACGCCAGCGCCGTCGTCACGCCATTGCGCAGCAGCTCGGCCAGGAAGAACGTGGCCACCTGCTCGCTGTAGCCGGATTCGACAAACCGCGACTCATGGGGAAAGGTGTAGTTCTCCAGCCAGGGCAAGAGGCCGTCGGCGGGCGAACCGATCACATCGGTCTGGGGAAAGTGGATGTGCATGTCCACAAACCCCGGCGCCAGAATGCGGCCGGGAAGCTGCGTGACGGGTTGGCCTGCATACTGCGAGCCCAGTGCCTGCCACGAACCTGCCGCCAGCACCCGCTGGCGGCCCTGGGCATCCGGGCCTGTGGCCAGCAAACCATCTTCGTCATACAGGGCGCGGCCATCGTCGGCAAAGCGCAAAAGGGCGGAACGGTATACAGGCATGGGCGCTAGCTTAGCGGGGCCCACGGGCTACAGGCATACGCCCGGGCAGATAAATACTATGGCAGCGCCACGGCAGTCCAGCACCCGGAGGCAACGCCCAGCCAGCCCTCAACGCGCCAGCTTGCCCACCACCCCCTCCACCAGCCAGTTCATCTGCAGGATCTGCGCATCGACCAGCGCCTGGCCAGCGGCAATCACCTCGTGCCCTTCGTTGTCCCGCACCGCGGCCTTGCCCGCGCGGAACGGCTGCAGCTTGCCCGCGCCAATGGCCTTCTGCGCCGCCAGCACCTCCCGCTGCACGGCCCCGGGCACCTTGCTGCCAAAGTCACCCACGCGCACCATACCCTCCCGCACACCACCCCAGAGGTTGGAGCTCTTCCAGGTGCCGTTTTGCACCGCGCGCACACGTTCGGTGTAGTAGCCGCCCCACTGGTGCGTCACGGCCACGATCTGGGCATCCGGCCCGGTGCGGCGCATGTCCGAATGGTAGGCCACGGCCATTTTGCCCCGCTCCTGTGCAGCCGCCATCACGGCCGTAGAGCCGGTGTGGAACGCGATCACGTCCACATCCTGGTTGAAAAGCGCCATGGCCGCATCGCGCTCCTTGGGTGGGTCGAACCACACGTTGAGCCACACCACTTTGACGGTGGCCTGCGGGTTGACCGAGCGCATGCCCAGCGTGAACGCGTTGATGCCCTGCAGCACTTCAGGGATGGGAAAGCCCGCCACGAAACCAGCCACGCCGGTCTTGCTCATGCGCCCTGCGGCAATACCGGCCAGATAGCGGCCCTCGTAGTACCGCGCGTTGGCCGTGGCCACGTTGGGCGCGGTCTTGTAGCCCGTGATGGACTCGAATTTCACATTCGGATAGTCCTGCGCCACCTTGAGCGTGGGCTCCATGTAGCCAAAGCTGGGCGTGAAGATGATCTGGTGGCCAGTGGCAGCCAGGTCGCGTATCACGCGCTCGGCATCGGCGCCCTCGGCCACGTTCTCGACAAAGGTGGTTTTGACGTCTTTGCCCAGGGCCGCCTCCACGGCCTTGCGGCCATCGTCGTGCTGCTTCGTCCAGCCCGCCTCGGTGATGGGCGAAACATAGACGAAACCGGCCTTGACGGGCCCGGTGCCGGGCGCTGCGGCCGTTGGCTGGGAGAAAGCGGTGGGGGTGGAAACGGCGCCGAACAGCGCACTCACACAGACCGCACGCAGTGCGGTGGCGAGGTTTTTATACATGGTAGTCCTCTACATGGTCCCGATGGCAGAAAAAGCAAAAGGCTGCCGGGACAGCAGCCTTTGCAAGGGCGGTATTGTACTCAGTGGGTCTGCGCCAGCGCTGGCGCGGTGCTCAGTGCAGTCGCAGCGTGTTCGATGGCGCGCCCAGGCGGAAGGCTCCGACCACGTCGGCCAGGCGCGACGCCTGGTCCTTGAGGCTCTCGGCAGCGGCCGTGGACTCCTCCACCAGCGCAGCGTTCTGCTGCGTCATCTGGTCCAACTGCGCCACCGCCACGTTCACCTGGCCAATGCCCAGGCTTTGCTCCGAGGCGGCCGCGCTGATTTCGCCAATGATGTCGGTCACGCGGCGCACGGAGCTGACGATCTCCCCCATGGTGGTCCCGGCGTTCTGCACCAGCGCAGCGCCCGATTCGACCTTTTCCACCGACACACCGATCAGCGTCTTGATCTCCTTAGCGGCGTTGGCCGATCGTTGGGCCAGCGAGCGCACCTCGTTGGCCACCACGGCAAAACCACGCCCCTGCTCCCCCGCTCGGGCGGCTTCCACCGCAGCATTGAGCGCCAGGATATTGGTCTGGAAGGCGATGCCGTCGATGGTGCCGATGATGTCGGCGATCTTCTTGCTGCTGGAATTGATCTCGTCCATGGTGGTCACCACCTGGGCCACCACCTCGCCACCGCGCTGCGCCACCTGCGCGGCCGACACCGCCAGCTGGTTAGCCTGTACGGCGGAATCCGCGCTCTGGCGCACGGTGCTGGTCAGTTCCTCCATCGAACTGGCGGTCTCCTGCAGGCTGCTGGCCGTCTGCTCGGTGCGCGCGCTCAGGTCCTGGTTGCCCATGGCGATTTGCGTACTGGCCGTGGAAATGCTGTCCACCACACCCCGCACCTGCTGCAGCGAGCGGTGCAGCGCGCTGCGCATGACATCCAGCGCGCGCAACAGGTGACCTGTCTCGTCGTTGGCGTAGCTGGTCTGGGGCGCACCGGTCAGGTCCATGTCGGCAATGGCTTCGGCAATCGCCTCGGCTTGGCGCAGCGGGCGAGTGATGCTGGTGGTCAGCAGCCAAGCCAGCAGGGCGCCCAGCAGCAGCGAAACACCGGTGCAGATCTGCAGCAGCAAGGTGGTCTGGGCACGCAGTTCTTCGCTGCGCTTGCCAGCTGCATCCAGCTCGACGCGCTGGCCATCCACCATTTGCTGCACACCGGCCAGGTAGCTGCGCGAAGTGGGTTCAAACCGATCGGTAAAGACCTTGTTGGCACTCTCTGCATCGCCGGCCTGCTTGAGCTTGCTCACCTCTTCCCGGGCAGCAAGATAGTCCTTGCGCAGCTCACCCACCTTGGCGAACAACTGTTTCTTTTCCGCGCTGTCCATCTTGGACTCGATGAACTTCTGAAGTTCGTTGGTGTCGCGGATCGACGCTGCCGTGGCAGGGGCGAAATACGGAATCAGGCTGGCATCACTGCTCTTGGCAATGGCGGCTGCGCGCTGCACGCCGGACGTGGTGTGACGCAGCCAGTCAGAGCCAGCGCGCTCGGTCTTGATGTTGTCGTCGACCATGGCACTGATCTCTTTGCCCAATTGGCCCAACTTGACCACGGCCACCACGCTGCTCGCAAAGAACAGCGCCAGGATCAGGCCAAGCACGAGGGTCAGGCGCTTGCCAATGGAAAATCGACTGAGAAACATGGAACGACTCCGAAAACGGGTGAGGGCAGCCATCGCGCAGGGCGATGGTGCAAAAGACAGGGAGGCTGTGGCGAAAACTTGCCTCAGGGGCAACGGCCCTAGACTATTCGAATGAATACTTATTATTTTAAGGGTTTACCCGAAACCTCGGGCAACCCGGCAGCGACGGCAGCCCCAAGCCATCGCGCTCACCCATGAAGAGCAACACCCTCAACGTAGCCGGGCTAAGGGCTCACCGCGCCCGTCGCCCACCGCCAGCGCCGCAGCGCGGCCCGCTCAATAGTCGTGTTCCACACACCGCTCAAAGGTTTCCTTGAGCTTGTGTTCCCAGATCCGCTTGTCGGCATTGCCCGCAAAACTCGCCTCGAAGCTGTTGAACGCCAGTTGGTAGGCATGCTTCGCAGTGAGGCCCGTGGCGGCGAACACCTGGGTGAAGTTCTCGTTGAGGTAGCCGCCAAAGTAGGCGGGGTCGTCCGAGTTGACCGTGGCTGCCAGCCCTGCATCCAGCAGCTTGCCCAGATTGTGGTCTGCCAGATTGGGAAACACGCACAGCTTCTGGTTGGACAAGGGGCACACGGTGAGCGCGATGCGATCCTGCGCCAGCCGCTGCATCAGGGCGGCGTCATGCACCGCCTGCACCCCGTGGTCGATGCGCTCCACCTTGAGGACATCCAGCGCGCTCCAGATGTAGGCAGGAGGGCCCTCCTCGCCCGCATGCGCCACCAGATGCAGGCCCAGCTCGCGGCAGCGCGCAAACACGCGGGCAAACTTTTCGGGAGGGTGGCCCAACTCACTCGAATCCAGCCCCACGCCAACGATCTTGTCGAGCAGCGGCTGTGCCTGCTCCAGAGTTTCGAAGGCAGACTCCTCACTGAGGTGGCGCAGGAAACACAGGATCAGCGTGGCACTGATGCCCAGTTCCCTGCGTGCATCTTCACAGGCCCGGTACAGGCCGTTGATGACCGTCTCCATGGCCACGCCGCGCGCGGTGTGGGTCTGCGGGTCGAAGAAAATCTCGGCGTGCAGCACGTTGTCGCGCGCCGCGCGCCCCAGGTAGGCGCGCGCCATGTCATAAAAGTCCTGCTCGTGCAGCAGCACGCTGGCACCGGCGTAGTAGATGTCCAGAAAACTCTGCAGGTTGGTGAACGCGTAGGCGCTGCGCAAGTCTTCCACGCTGGCATAGGGCAACACCAGCTCGTTGCGCTGCGCCAGGGCAAAGATCAGCTCGGGCTCCAGCGAGCCCTCGATATGGATGTGCAGCTCGGCCTTGGGCATGGCGCGCAGCAGACCGGGCAGGCGCTCGGCAGAAATGGGGGGCACTTTAAACATCAGCAGACTCCAAAGGTGATGCCGCTTTGGCGCAAAAAACGGCGGTAGGCAGATGATGCCTTGTCGGCAGCGGTATGCAACTCCGCGCGCAGGTCAAGCGGCAGGCACTGCGGCATCTGCGACTCCAGCACGGGTTGGTCCTGCGTGAAGATGGTGTGCTGAAAGGCCTGCAGCTTTTCGTCGGGCGAATCGAAATCTGCCACGGCCAGGCGAAACCACACGCGGCTGCGCACCGGCGTCACCGGACAGATGAACAGCGCAATGGACTCGCGCCAGCCATCCACCGCCGTGGTGCCTGCCTCGGGCACCTTGGTCAGCACAGCCGCATAGGGCGCCGTGACTTCGTAGGTGTACTCCACCTGCGCCGGGGCGGTCGAATGCAGATTGGACTGGGGCTGCCAAGCCTTGCAGCCGGTGGCCAGCAGGCCCGTGGGCGTTGGCTCCACGCGGTAGTCGTCGATGGCGGTGGCTTCACGGCTGCCCAGCCAGCCTTCGTGCACAAAGCCAAAGTGCGACATGTCCAGAAAGTTCTCGATGATGCGCGGTGCACTGGCCGCCACGTCGTAGGGTCCGCAGTTGAGCTTGCGCAGGCGCGCGTCGTCTTCGGCCGCAAATGCGGGCAACGCCGTCCCCGCCCCATCCATGCACACCCATACCAGGCCATAGGCCTCACGGGCCACAAAAGCCCGAGCGCAATGCGCAGGCGGAGGCACAAACGTGGGCAATGCGGGCACCTGGGTGCATCGCCCCCCCGCCGCAAACTGCCAGCCGTGGTAGGGGCACTCCAACCGGCCGTCCGGCGTCACGCGGCCCAGCGACAGCCGGGCACCCCGGTGCGGGCACTGGTCGGCAAATGCCTGCACCACGCCCGCAGCATCGCGCCACACCACCACCGGTTGCTCCAGCAACTGCACGGCGACGGGTGTCTGCGCCACATCGCCCACCAAAGCCACCGGATGCCACAGGCTCGGTTCGAGCATCTTCCGGCTCCTCGAAAAAGAAAGCACACCCATGAAAAAAGGGCCACCCGCAGGCGGCCCTCTCCGTGTCCAACCAGCCCGCAGGCCGGTTGGTTGATTTACTTCTTGTCGCCGCCAGGGATCTTGCCTTCCACGCCCTTGACGTAGAAGTTCACGCCCCCCAGGAACTTGTCATCGGCCACTGCGTCCTTTTCCAGCACGGGCTTGCCGTCCTGGCCCACGATGGGGCCCTTCCAGATCTGGAACGAGCCATCGGCCAGGCCCTTCTTGATGGACTCGACCTTGGCCTTGGTGTCGGCAGGCACGTCTTCGGCGATGGAGACGATGTCAATCGCACCTTCCTTCACACCCCACCAGCTTTGGCCCGTGGCCCACTTGCCTTCCAGTGCATCCTTGGTAGCCTTGACGTAGTAGGGGCCCCAATTGATGATGGCCGATGCCAGGTGGGCCTTGGGGCCGTAGGCAGTCATGTCCGAATCCCAGCCGAAGGCGCGCTTGCCCTTCTCTTGCGCCGTCTTCAGCACGGCGGGGGAGTCGGTGTTCTGGAACAGCACGTCGGCGCCGCCGTTGATCAGCGAGGTGGCCGCTTCGGTTTCCTTCGGTGGGCTGAACCATTCGTTCACCCACACCACCTTGGTCTTGATCTTGGGGTTGACCGACTGCGCACCCAGCGTGAAGCTGTTGATGTTGCGGATCACTTCAGGGATTGGCACCGAGCCGACCACGCCCAGCGTGTTGGACTTGGTCATGGCACCGGCGATCACACCGGCCATGTAGGCGCCTTCGTAGGTGCGGCTGTCATAGGTGCGCATGTTTTCGGCGGTCTTGTAGCCGGTGGCATGCTCGAACTTCACACCCTTGTTGTCTTCCGCGACCTTGAGCATCGACTCCATGTAGCCGAAGGTGGTGCCGAAGATCAGCTTGTTGCCCTGGCCCGCCAGGTCGCGCAGCACGCGCTCGGCGTCGGCCGATTCGGGCACGCTTTCGACGAAGCTCGTCACGACCTTGTCGCCAAACTCCTTCTCGATGGCCTTGCGGCCGTTGTCGTGGGCGAACGACCAGCCGCCGTCACCCACGGGGCCGACATAGGCAAAAGCGATCTTCAGTGGCTCGGGCTTGGGCGCCGGGGCTTCCACCACGGGGGCCGGTGCAGGCGCAGGGGCGGGTGCCGGTTCTTCCTTCTTGCCACAGCCCACGAGGGCGGCTGCGGCCACGGCGGACAGCGCTGCCACCTTGAGCATGGAGCGTTTCTGCAGATCAGTCATGTCGGTTTCCTTATTGAAGAGGTAAGACTTGCAAAGGTTGCGGGACGAAAACATTAATTATGGGGCGATCTACCGCTGGGTAACCAGCATTTGTGGCGGCGGCCTTCCATTTCAGCTGCCCGGATAAAACGGCTTGCCCAGCGAGGCAGGCATGTTGATGCGGATCCACGCCGGATTGCGCGAGATCAGCGCCAGCACCACGATGGTGGCCACATACGGCAGCATGCTCAGCAACTGGCTGGCCACCTGCACGCCCGTGGCCTGCAAGTGGAACTGCAGCATGGTCACGCCGCCAAACAGGTAGGCACCAAGCAACACCCGTGCCGGGCGCCAGGTAGCAAAGGTGGTGAGCGCCAGCGCAATCCAGCCGCGCCCGGCCACCATGCCTTCGACCCACAGCGGGGTGTAGACGGTGGAGATGTACGCCCCCGCCAGCCCGCACAAGGCACCGCCCACCACCACGGCCGCCAGCCGGATGCGCCGCACCGGGTAGCCCAGCGCATGGGCCGATTCGGGCGACTCGCCCACCGAACGCAGCACGAGACCGGCGCGTGAGCGGTACAGGAACCAGATCAGCCCCGCCACCAGCAGCATGGTGATGTACACCAGAGGATGCTGCTGGAACAGCGCGGGGCCGAGCAGCGGCACATCGCCCAGCACGGGAATCGCGTACTTGGGCAGCTCCGGCAGCTTGGCCTGCACATAGCTGATGCCTGCAAACGCCGAAAAGCCCACCCCGAACAGGCTGAGCGCCAGCCCCGTGGCGTACTGGTTGGTGTTGAGCCAGATCACGAGCACGCCAAAGATGGCGGCAAGAATCGCCCCGGCTGCCATGCCCGCCGCAAACCCGAGCCAGGTGTTGCCGGTGTGCACCACGGTGGCGAAACCCGCAATGGCCGCGCAAAGCATCATGCCCTCGGCACCGAGGTTGACGATGCCGGCCTTCTCATTGATCAGGAGGCCCAGGGCCGCAATGGCCAACACGGTGCCTGCGCTGAGCGTGGCGCCGATGAGCAGTGCATAAGACTCCATCAGACACCTCCTTTCTTGCTGCCGACCCAGCGCACGCGGTAGGCAATCAACGTGTCGCACGCCAGCAGCGTGAACAGCAGCAGCCCCTGGAACACGCCCGTGAGCGACTTGGGCAACCCCATGCGCGACTGCGCCAGCTCGCCACCGATGTAGAACATGCTCATGAGGATGGCCGAAAGAATCATGCCCACCGGGTGCAACCGCCCCACAAAGGCGACGATGATGGCTGCAAAGCCGTAGCCTGCCGGCACGTAGGGCGTGAGCTGGCCAATCGGCCCTGCCACCTCCAGTGCGCCTGCCAGGCCTGCCGCGCCACCGGATATCAGCAGTGCCGTCCACAACGCCTTGCGCGACGAGAAACCGGCATACCGCGCCGCCGCCGGGGCCAGGCCACCCACCTGCTGGGCAAAGCCCGCACGGGTGCGAAACAGAAACACCCACAGCGCCGCCGCGCCAGCCAACGCCAGCAAAAGGCCGATGGACACCCGCGAGCCCTGCATCAGGCGCGGGATCTGGGTCACTTTTTCGAAGGTCTTGGTCTGGGGAAAGTTGTAGCCCATGGGGTCTTTCCACGGGCCGTAGACCAGGTAGCCCAGCACCAGTGTGGCCACGTAGACCAGCATCAGGCTCACCAGGATTTCATTGGCGTTGAACTTGTCGCGCAGCAGCGCCGTGAGCCCTGCCCAGACCATGCCGCCCAGCACGCCGGCGAGCAGGATGGCGGGCACGATCCAGGGGCCGGTGGTCTTGTCGGCCAACAGGGCCATGCCCCCCGCGGTGACCGCGCCGATGACAAACTGGCCCTCTGCGCCGATGTTCCACACATTGGAGCGAAAACAGACCGCCAGCCCCAGTGCAATGAGTAGCAGCGGCGTGGCCTTGACCATGAGTTCACCGATGGCATACGGCGTCCTGACCGGCTCCCAAAAGAACACCTGCAGCCCGCGCACCGGGTCCTTGCCCAGCGCCACGAACAAGGCCACACCAATCAGCACGGTGACCGCCAGCGCCAGCAGCGGCGAGCCATAGGTCCACCAGCCAGAAGCCTGGGGACGGGGTTCCAGCTTAAGCATGCTGCGCCTCCCCGGCCTGCGCCTGTTGTTGATGCTGCTGGGCCAGGTGGGCCTGCACATCGGCATGCCACAGGCCGCTCATCCATTCGCCTATGCGTTCCACCGTGGCGTCCGCGCGTGCCACCTGCGGCGACAGGCGCCCCTTGGCCACCACATGCAGCCGGTCGCAGATTTCAAACAATTCGTCCAGCTCCTCACTGACCACCAGCACCGCGCAGCCCGCATCGCGCAATGCCAGGATCGATCCGCGAATCTGCGCGGCAGCGCCCACGTCCACGCCCCAGGTGGGTTGCGAGACGATGAGCAGTTTCGGGTTGGCGTCGATCTCGCGCCCCACGATGAACTTTTGCAGGTTGCCCCCCGACAGCGACTTGGCCGCTGCATGGGGGCCACCGGCCTTGACGTTGAAGCGCTGGATGATGGCCTCGGCATGTTTTTGCAACGCCCCCACCTTGATCCAGCCACTGCCGCTGACCGAATTGGTGCGCGTGAGCAGCAGGTTGTGCGCCAGGCCCATGGTGGGCACGGCACCGCGCCCCAGGCGCTCTTCGGGCACAAAATGCAAGCCCAGCGCCCGGCGCTGGTTGGGTGCCATGCGGCCTGCGTTCTGGCCCGAGACCTGGATGCTGGCGGGCTCGGCCCGCTGATCTTCGCCCGACAGGGCATAGAGCAATTCTTTCTGGCCATTGCCCGAGACACCGGCAATGCCCACTACTTCGCCCGCCTTCACCTCGAACTGCAGGTCGATCAAGTCCACCCCAAACTGGTCGGCGCGCGGCAGCGACAGGCCCTGCACGCGCAGCACCGTGGCGCCAGTCTGTACGGCACGGTGCTCCAGCGCGGGCGGCTCGGCGCCGATCATCAGGCGCGACAAGGACGCATTCGATTCTTCCGCCGGGTTGCACACACCCGTCACCTTGCCGCCGCGCAGGACGGTGCAGGCGGTGCACAGCGCGCGGATCTCGTGCAGCTTGTGGCTGATGTAGAGAATGCTGCAGCCCTCGCTGGCCAGCTTGCGCAACACCACAAAAAGCTTTTCGACCGCCTGGGGCGTGAGCACCGACGTGGGCTCGTCCAGGATCAGCACCTTGGGGTTGGTGAGCAGCGCGCGGATGATTTCCACACGCTGCATTTCGCCCACGCTCAGCGTGTGCACGGGGCGCAGGGGGTCGATGTCAAGGCCGTATTCGGCGGCCTTGGCGGTGATGCGGCCGGTCACTTCGGCCAGCGTCAGGCTCTTGTCCAGCCCCAGCCACACGTTCTCGGCCACCGTGAGCGTGTCGAACAGGCTGAAGTGCTGGAACACCATGGCGATGCCCAAGGCCCGCGCCTCTTGCGGGTTGCGCACCTGCACGGCCTGGCCGTTGAAGAACACGCTGCCTTCGTCGGGCTTGACCGAGCCGTAGATGATCTTCATCAGCGTGGACTTGCCCGCGCCGTTCTCGCCCAGCACGGCATGGATCTCGCCGGGCAGCACCGTGAGCGACACACCGCTGTTGGCCACCACGGCCGGGTAGCGCTTGGTAATGCCCGTCAGCTGCAACCGGGGCGGCGGCGCCCCCGGAGCGGGAGAAGTAGGAGGTGAACTCATGCGGGGATTGTCTCTCAGTTTTACAACTTGTTATAAGAATGAAAACACCTTCTTGCGCTTGTTCAGCATGCGCCAGCAGCTATTCTTTTCGTAGCGAAGCAGCCACATTCTTCACACAGTCACGCAGCCAGGCCGCGGCGGCCGAGTGGTGCGTGCGCGCATGCCAGAGCTGGTAGTACATGAGCCGGGGAAACGGCACCGGGCACGGCAGGATGGCCAGCGGCAATTGGTCTACATAACGTTCGCAATATTGGCGGCCCGTGGTCAGCACAAGCAAGCTCGATGCCACGATGCTGGGGATGAGGCTGAAATGGGCGCAGCGCGCCGTGATGTGGCGCTGCATGCCCAGGCTGTCCAGGTGGGCGTCGATCACCCCGCGAGCGCCGGGGTGGGTGGGCGTGGGGGCAATGTGCTCGGCCGCCAGCCAGCTTTCCACGTCCCAGCCGCGCCGCACGGCGGGGTGGTCCTTGCCGACCAGGCACACCACCTCGTCGCCAAACAGGCGGCCCATGTGCAGGTCGTCCGGCGGCTGGGGCCAGTTGCCGATGACCACATCCACCTCGCCCTGCGCCAGGTGCGCGTGGTAGTGCGTGTCGGCCGACAGGGGCAGGATTTCGATCGGGCACAAAGGAGCCTCGACCTTGAGGCGGGCCACCAGCTGGGGCAGGAAGAGCGGGTCCAGATAGTCGCTGGCGGCCACGCGGAAGGTGCGGGTAGAGGTGCGGGGGTCGAACCCGCGCGCATCCGAGAACAGCGCCTCGGCCGATCGCAGGATGGCACCGGCGGGCTCCACCATGCGCAGCGCGGCATCGGTGGGCATCATGCTGGCGCCGGAGCGCACCAGCAGCGGGTCGCCCGCCAGGTCGCGCAGGCGCTTGAGCGCAGCCGACACCGCCGGCTGGTGCATGCCCAGGCGGACGGCGGCCCTCGATACGCTGCGTTCAGTGAGCACGGTGTGCAAGACCCTTATGAGATGGAGGTCTATCTTGTCGAAAAGGGCGTGGTCTCTCATAGCAGTGCGTGCATTGATGTCATAAGCTTGTACTTATGCTGGCGGCCATTGGGCGCCCTACCCTCTGATGAACACGACTTGCGCAAAACAGGGCTCAGGCAAGCCGCATCGCTCCAAGGCAATGCGGCCGTTGCATCCCGATGTGCGTAAGTCCTCATGAATTGATAGCAATCGAAGAAGCGGCCTCCGTCATGACCACCCAAACCTTGCAATTCCTGCGCCGCGGCCAGCCCGTGGCGCTGGGCAATGTACCACCCGACCGCACGCTGCTGGAGGTGCTACGCGAAGACCTGGGCCACACCGGCACCAAGGAAGGCTGCGGCGAAGGCGACTGCGGCGCCTGCACCGTGGTGCTGGGCGAGGCGCGGGACGGCAAGGTGCACTACAGCGCGGTGAACAGCTGCATCCGGCTGGCACATTCGGTCCACGGCATGGCGCTGTGGACGGTGGAGGACCTGGCGGAAGACCCGTTGATCCAGCCCGTGGGCGATGCCGCTCCGGCTCCTCGTCCACCCATCACACTGCATCCCGCACAAGAGGCGATGGTTCAGTGCCACGGTTCTCAATGCGGTTTTTGCACCCCCGGTTTTGTGATGAGTCTCTTTGGGATGTACCAGAAGCATGTCTGCCACGGCCAACCCATCACCCGCGAACTGGCGCAGGAAGAACTCTCCGGCAACCTGTGCCGCTGCACTGGCTACCGCCCCATCCTGGACGCCGCGCAGCACATGGCCGCCTTGCCCGCGATGGTGGTGAATGAACCTCTTTTGCTACAAAAATTGGAGCTGCTCGCGCTTCACCATCCAGCGCCAGAGGCCAATTCTTCTTATATTTCACCCACCACACTGCCTGATCTGCTGGCCGCGCGGGCGGCACACCCTGCGGCGCAGGTGGTGGCAGGTTGCACCGACGTGGGCCTGTGGGTGACCAAGCAGCACAAGCAATACGAAAGCATCCTGGACGTGACCCGCGTGGCCGAGCTGCGGCAGGTTCAGCAGGACGCGCACCATATCACCCTCGGCGCCGCCGTCACCCTGACCGACGCCTTCGCGGCGCTGACGGCGCAGTGGCCGCAGCTGCACACCTTTGCCACGCGCTTTGCGGGCCTGCCCGTGCGCAACTCGGGCACGCTGGGCGGCAACGTGGCCAACGGCTCACCGATTGGCGACTCGATGCCGCTCTTGATCGCCCTGCGCGCCCAGGTGGTGCTGGCCAGCGTGCGCGGCGAACGCGCCATGGCGCTGGAAGACCTGTACACCGGCTACCGGCAAAACGTGATGGCGCCCGACGAGCTGCTGGTGCGCATCGTGGTGCCGCGGCCGGGTGTCACGGAAGTGCTTCGGGCTTACAAGATTTCCAAGCGCTTCGACGACGATATTTCTGCCGTCTGCCTTGTCATCAACCTCGATATCGAAGCCGACGTGGTGCGCCGCGCCAGTATCGGCGCGGGCGGCGTGGCCGCCACCCCGGCCCGCGCGCGCCAGACCGAAGCCGCGCTGGCCGGCCAGCCGTGGAACGCCGACACCATTGCCCGCGCCGCGCAAGCGCTGCAGGGCGAGTTCAACCCCATCTCGGACATGCGTGCCAGCGGTGCCTACCGCCGCACGGTGCTGGCCAGTCTGTTGCAGCGCTTCTGGCTGGAGAGCCAGGGCGAAGAGGCGGTGAGCGTAGAGAACTTCCGCCTGGAGGAAGCCGTATGAACCAGCGCGAAACCTTGCCCAGCGGCCTGCCCGTGAGCCGCGATGCCGTGGACAGCCCCGTGGCTGCTGCCGCCGATGCCCACGCTGCCGAACCCCTGGCAGCCCCGCAGCCCAGCGCGCCTGCCAGCACCCGCGCCATGGGCCAGTCGCACGTCCACGAAAGCGCCCGCGCACAGGTAGCCGGTGCGGCCCACTACATCGACGACCTGCCGGAGGTGAAGGGCACGTTGTACGCCGCGCCCATCCTCTCCACCGTGGCCCACGGCACCTTGAACGGCGTCGATGCCAGTGCCGCCCTGGCCCTGCCCGGCGTGCGCGGCGTTGTGCTGGCGGCAGACGTGCCCGGCGACAAGCTGCTGGCCGCCTTTGCGCACGACGAGCCCGTGTTTGCGCACGACACCGTGCAGCACATCGGACAGGTCATCGGCCTGGTGGTGGCCGATTCGGTGATGCAGGCGCGCCGCGCCGTGCGCGCCGTGCAGCTCGACATCACCCCACTGCCCGCAGTGCTCTCTGTGCACGACGCGCTGAAGGCCAAGAGCTACGTGCTGCCCCCCGTGTTCGTGCGCCGGGGCGACGCCGCCACGGGCCTTGCCCAATCGGCGCACCGCCTGCAGGGCGCGTTCGAGGTGGGCGGGCAAGAACACTTCTATCTGGAAGGCCAGATCGCCTACGCACTGCCGCTGGAGCAAAAGCAGTGGTGGATCTATTCCAGCACCCAGCACCCCGGCGAAGTGCAGCACTGGGTGGCGCACGCCTTGGGGCTGGACAACCACGCCGTGCGTGTGGAATGCCGGCGCATGGGCGGCGGCTTTGGCGGCAAGGAGACCCAGGCCGGCCACCTGGCCGTGTGGGCCGCCGTGGCCGCCCACAAGTTCGGCCGCGCCGTCAAGCTGCGGCTGGACCGCGATGAAGACTTCATGGTCACCGGCAAACGCCATCCCTTCGCGTACGAGTACGACGTGGGTTTTGACGACACCGGCCGCATCACGGGCCTCAAGCTCCAGATGGCGGCCAACTGCGGCTTCAGCGCGGATCTGTCGGGCCCCGTGGCCGACCGCGCCGTGTTCCACAGCGACAACGCCTACTACCTCAGCGATGTGGAAATCGCCTCGTACCGCTGCAAGACCAACACGCAGAGCCACACCGCGTTCCGGGGATTTGGCGGGCCACAGGGCGTGATCGTGATCGAGGCCATCCTGGGCGACATCGCCCGCGCGCTGGGCCGGGATGCGCAGGACGTGCGCATGGTCAACCTGTACGGCAAGGACGCATCCGACGGCCGCAATGTGACGCACTACCAGATGACGGTGGAGGACAACATCCTGCACGCACTGATGCCCCAGCTGGAACGCAACGCCGACTACCGCCAGCGCCAGGCCCGAATCACCGCGTGGAACGCGCAGCAGCCCGTGCTCAAACGAGGGCTGGCCATCACGCCTGTCAAGTTCGGCATCAGCTTCACCGCCACGCTGTTCAACCAGGCCGGCGCGCTGGTGCATGTGTACACCGACGGCAGCGTGCAGGTGAACCACGGCGGCACCGAAATGGGCCAGGGCCTGCACACCAAGGTGGCACAGATCGTGGCCGACGAGCTGGGCGTGCCGCTCTCCCGCGTGCTCGTCACCGCCAGCGACACCAGCAAGGTGCCCAATGCCAGCGCCACCGCCGCATCGAGCGGCACCGACCTGAACGGCCGTGCCGCGCAGTTCGCCGCGCGCCATGTGCGCGACAACCTGGCGGCCTATGTCTGCGGGCTCGATGGCTGCGGCGCGGGTGCGATCCAGTTCGCGGGCGGACAGGTGATCTCGCCCAAAAAAGTGCGGCAGTTCGACGATGTGGTGAAAGAGGCGTACGCCAACCGCATCCAGCTGTGGAGCGACGGCTTCTACCGCACGCCCAAGATCCACTACGACAAGGCCACGCTCACGGGCCGGCCGTTTTACTACTTTGCCTATGGTGCGGCGTGTTCCGAGGTGGTCATCGACACCCTCACCGGCGAAAGCCGCGTGCTGAAGGTGGACATCCTGCACGACGTGGGCCACAGCATCAACCCGGCCATCGACATCGGTCAGATCGAAGGCGGTTTTATCCAAGGCATGGGCTGGCTGACCACCGAGCAGCTGGTGTGGAACGAAAAGGGCACCCTGACCACGCACGCACCGAGCACCTACAAGATCCCGGCGACGGGGGACATCCCCCAACACTTCAAGGTGGAACTGTGGCCCGAGGCCAACCGGGAGGACAACGTGGGCGGCAGCAAGGCGGTGGGCGAACCACCGTTCATGTTGGCGATCAGCGTGTATGAGGCCCTGCGCAATGCCGTGGCGGCGGGGCGCTTGGGTGCGGATGCGGCGGCGCCGGTGGTGTTGACGGCGCCGGCGACTGCGGAGAATGTGCTGAAGGCCTTGGGCCGTTTGGAAAATTGAGCCCTTTCAGGCCCTGTCGCTTATTGGGAAAGCGCCATTAGCTATATTTTTTGTAGCAACCAAAGTCTCTGGCTGAAGTGACGGAGCCTGGGATTTGCCCCAGCGCCCGCCATCCCGCCAGGCACGCCATTCACTACAAAAACAATAGCTACCAACGCATATCCAACAAGCGCCAGCGGCAAAAACTCCTCAAGCAGGCCCCAGCGCCATGCGCCCTGAAGCCGTGGCCTGGCTCGCATGGCGTGTCTCCACCCGGTTGCGCCCCGCGCGCTTGGCGTCGTAGCACGCCATGTCGGCCGCATACAGCACCGAGGGCACGTCCTGCAGACTCGCATCGAGCACCACAAGCCCGATGCTCACCCCCAGCGTGAAGCTGCGCCCCTGGTACGACGGCTCCCAGGCCTGGACCGACGCGCGCAATTGCTCGGCCACGGCCTGGCCGCGTGCCAGCGCACAGCCGGGCAGCACCACCGCAAACTCGTCGCCGCCCAGCCGCGCGGCCCAGCCGATCTGGCGCACCTGGGATTCGAGCAAGCGGGCCACATGGCGCAGCACGTCGTCGCCGGCGTCATGGCCGGCGATGTCATTGACCACGGTGAAATGGTCCAGGTCCAGAAACAGCACCACGCCGTCCCCGGCAATTTCGCTGCTCTGTGCATCCAGCGCGCGCGGGCGCGCCGAGCGTTCGGCCAGCAGCAGGCCCAGGCGCTCGTCAAAGGCATTGCGGTTGTAGAGCCGCGTCAGTGCGTCGTGCGTGCGCTCCCACGCCTGCTGCATCTGCGCCTCGCGCGCTGCGGTGATGTCCTCCAGGATCCAGACGGTGCCGCCCTCCATCTCGTCGCGCCGGACGCCACGGCCCTGCACACGGGCCCACACGGGCGAGCCGTCCTTGCGCATGAAGCAGACATCGCCATCGAAGACGCCATGTGCGGCAAACTCGGCCTGCACACGCTCGCCGATGCGGTCGTATTCGGCATCGTTGGCATACAGGGCGCGGGCGGGGTGGCCTTGCAACTCGCCCTCGGTGTAGCCCAGCATCAGGCAGGCCTGGCGGCTCACCACCTCCAGGATGCCATGGCGCGAGATGACGATGCCCACGGAGGCGCTGTCCAGCACGGCCTGGAACTGCCCATCCAGCGTGGCCTTGTGCTGTTGCTGCAGGCTGCCCTGCTGCACCATGCCCTGGAACATGCGCACCAGTTCGCCCACCTCGCCGCCCGCACGTGGCCAGGCGATGTGGTCCTGCAGCGGGCCAGGCCGCGCGCCACGCCGCAGCATCTGGCGGGCACTGTGGGTGAGCTGTGCCAACGGCTGCGCCATCCAGGCCATGAGCACGGCCACGAGCAGCATGCACAGCGCCATGCTGGCAGCAGCCAGCCACCAGGCTTCACGTTGCGCTCCCTGCAGCGGCGCCAGCAGCGCCTGCGAGGGGCTGACCCGCGCCACGATCCACTGCGGCAGCGGCATGCCCGCCATGCTGACGATGTGCTGGGCTTCCAGATGGGTCGTCCCCCGCCCCACCACGGGCTGTGCCTGGTCCAGCCAGCGGCTGTAAACGGGCGCAAGCCCTGCCTCATCGCTCACCTTGCCCATGATGCGTGCCGGGTCCGAATGCGACAGGATGGTGCCGTCGCGCGTGAAAACGAGGAGCCGCGAATCATCGCGCGCCGGCAGCGTCATGGACGGCGGCAGCAGCCCCTGCGACTGCAGGCGCAACGCACCGGCCACCACGCCCAGCACGGTGCCATCTTCGCGGTGCAGTGGCATGGTGAACATCACACGTGCATCGCTGGTGCGCCCTGCGATCAGTTCGGACACAAGCGGCTTGCCGTCGATGAGGGTGCGGCGCAACGCATCGCGCTCGGCCGGGTCCAGGTTGGAGGCCTTGTCCAGTCGCCCCCCCCGCAGGTTCAACCGCAGTTCGCCGTTGTCGCGGGCCACCTGCATCGCATCAAAGAATTGCACGGCGGGCAGGCCCTGCTGCAGCAGCCATTCCAGGGTGGAGGGAGATTCGAGCATGCCCGGCGTGATGCCAGCGGCCACGGTGCGCAGCACCTTCTGGCTCTGTTCGATCTTGCTGGCGAGCAGGCGGGCGACAACCTCCACCTCATCCGTCTGCTGGCTGACGACGCGCCGCATGGCCTCCTGCCCCGAAGCGCGCGTGACCAACCACGCCGACACCGCCCCGGACAACCCCACGGCCAGCACCGCCACCAGCACCAGCCGCAGCACCAACGCCCCAGGCATCCACCAGCCCGGTGCGTCCTGTGGCGGCACGGGGTGGGTCGGGGGCGTCATGGACACTCCGCGCGGGGGGCGCCAAGCGGGCGCAGTAAGGTGGCGTTGGGCATGGGGACAGGTCAAACCGGACAGGTCCCAACAAATATACGCAGCCCCTGCAGCCCGGGGCTTGGGTGGAACCCTCAGTGAAACCCAAGGACAAACCCTGACAAGGACGCCCCCCTGAGCCGCTGCGCGGCTTCTCCCGGAGGGGGACGCACCCAGTGGCCTGGCAAAGCCAGTTCCACGGGTGCGCTGGCGGGCAGCGCGCCAGTAGCGAGGGCGGTGCGCGCTATTTTTCGCGCGGCGCCGAAGCCATCCACGCTGGGTTCAGTTCAGCAACCGGCCATGGACTGCAGCGCCCGGGGCTGGGGCAGGTTCAGGACGTTGCCCGTCCCGTGGATGAGGCCCAGCTCCCGCAGATGGCGCAGCACGCGCGAGAAGGTCTCGGGGGCGATGCCGAGTTGCGCCGCAATCAGGCGCTTGCGCTGGTGCAGCGTGACCTGCATGGTGCCGCTGTGGTCGGGCTCGGCATGTTTGAGAAGCCACTGCGCGCAGCGCGATTCGGCATCTTGCGCAAGGCGGCTCACCGCCAGCTCGGACTGCTGGCGGTAACCCTGCGCCATGTCGAGCAACAGGCCCCGGGCACCCGCCGGCATTTCTGCGAGGCTGCGGCGAAACTCCTCAATCGGCAGGCGACGCACCTGCACGCGGGTGTCGGCCACCATGTCCACCGGCAGCGGCATGCCCATCAGGGCCGACGCGGCGTCCAGCCAGAACGGCCCTTCCACGGCCCCCAATTGGTGGCGCAGGTAGCCATCGTCCAGCACACCGCGCAGCACGCGGCCACTTTCCAGGTGCAGCACGGATGTCAGCACCTCGTTGCGCCTGCGCAGCACTTCACCGGCGGCAAGGACCTCGGTTTCGGCGGGCAGTGAGAAATAGGTAGAGGGCAGCATGGAACGGACTGTGCCGCGCCCCGGCACGCCGGGCATTGAGCAAGATCAAACCGCGCCCTCACGGCAGCGCCGCACCGCCCGGGGATTGCGCCAACGCACAGAAAGCCGCAGGATCGCCCTCCTCACCCCCCAACCCAGCAAAAGGATGGAGCAGCCATTCGAAACAGTGTGTAACCAGGTTGTCACACCCCGCCGGTATGGTGGACACCTTGCCCAGAGACCACCGACCCACCGTGACGCACAACCCCCCTTGGAGCCGACTGGAGGCCATGATGGCCTTGCTGTCCCCGGCTGCGCGCCATGGCACGGGGCCCCTGGCACAACTCATGCGCGCAGGGGGATTGCACTGCGTTTTTCAGCCCCTCGCCGATCTGCGCGAAGGCAGTGTGTACGCCCATGAAGCCCTGATCCGGGGACCGCAGGACACCCCTTTGCATACCCCCGATGCCTTGCTGGAGCTGGCCCGGAGCGAACACATCCTGCAGGACTTCGAGCTGCTGTGCGTGTTCACCGCCCTGCAGCAGTGGGGGGAGCAGGAGGCGCCAGGCCGCGTGTTCGTGAATATCAGCGCCGACGCGCTGGTGCACGGCGTGGCCCTGGTGGGCGCACCGATGCTGGGGGAGACGGTGCGCAGCTTTGGCGTGAGCGCCCGCATGCTGGTGCTGGAGATCACCGAACACGAACGCGTGACCGACATGCCCCAGCTGCGCCAGGCCATCAAGGCCGTGCACGCCTGCGGCGCGCGCATGGCGCTCGATGACTTTGGCGACGGCCGCTCCAGCCTGCGACTGTGGTCCGAGGTCAAGCCCGACTTCGTGAAGATCGACAAGTATTTCATCCGCGACATCAGCAACCAGCCCGAGAACCTGCAGATGCTGCAGGCGATCAAGGGCATCGCCCATGTGTTTGGCACCAAGCTGATTGCCGAAGGCATCGAGACGCGCGACGACCTGCGCGCACTGCGCGACCTGGACGTTCCTTACGGCCAGGGATGGCTGCTGGGCCGCCCGGCCAGGGCGCCGCGCGAGGCCGTCGATGGCCCCGCGCTGGACGTGATGCAGGACCGCCGCGTGGCCGTGCTGCCCTACCTGGGCCAGACGGCACGCCCCGGCATTCTGCGCAGCCTGCTGGTGGTGCAAGCCCCCACGGCCGCGCCCGCCACCAGCAACGATGCGGTGGCCGCGATCTTCCACCAGCACACCGACCTGCATGCACTGGCCGTGGTCGATGGCACCCGCCCCGTGGCGCTCATCAACCGCCAGCAGTTCATGAACCACTACGCCACGCTGTACTTCCGCGAAGTGCACGGCCGCAAATCGTGCCTGGCATTTGCCAACCATGCACCGCGCGTGGTCGAGCTGGACTGCGATGTGGACCAGCTCGTGGGCATCCTCACCTCGCAGGACCAGCGCTACCTGAACGACGGCTACATCGTCACCGACAACGGCCGCTACCTGGGCCTGGGCACGGGCGACCAGCTGGTGCGCGCCGTGACCGAGACCCGCATCGAAGCCGCGCGGCACGCCAACCCGCTGACCTTTCTGCCCGGCAACATTCCCATCAGCCTGCACATGCAGCGCCTGCTGGAAAGCGGCACCGAGTTTGTGGCCTGCTATGCCGACCTGAACAACTTCAAGCCCTTCAACGACCACTACGGCTACTGGCGCGGCGACCAGATGATCCGCCTGGTGGCGCGCCTGGCCACGGCCCACTGCGACGCGCGCCGCGACTTCGTGGGCCATGTGGGCGGGGACGATTTCATGCTGATCTTCCAGAGCAGCAACTGGCTGCAGCGCTGCAAGAACATCGTGGACGAGTTCGCACGCGAGGCCGTCACGTTGTTTGACGACGGCGCCCGGCTGGCGGGCGGCATCCACGCAGAAGACCGGCATGGCGTGCGGCGGTTCTTTCCATGCACCACGTTGGCCATTGGTGCCGTGCGCATCACGCCCGGGCGCTTCCGGCACGCCGAAGAAGTGGCCAACCTGGCCGCCGTGGCTAAACACGAGGCCAAGCAGGCAGCGACCGGGGTGGTGCTGCATGGTGGGTTTACTGAATCCGCCCTGGGCGCACGGGCTGCTACGCGGGCGTTGCAGGATGTGCTGGCGGCGTAAGGGGGTGGAGGGAGTGGCCTAGGTTCAGTCAGGTACAGGGGCTGGGCGATCCACGCTGCAAGCCAGTTCGCCTCGGCCCCAAGCGCGCCTAGGAGCGCCGCCCCATCTGTTCATGGGTTCTGTGCGCGGCTCGAATTGGAGGTGCGGTCACTTTGCCTCTCAGCTTCGCAAGCTATAGTTTGTCCGGCTGCAGCAAGCGTGTTTCGCAGAATTTTTGAACGCAAAGCCCGAAGGCTACGAGCTCCTCCACGACCCCAAATCTGAACGCAGAGGTGATGATGAAATTGAAGGCCCCATCTATCAATCCAGCGTTTGGCTAGCCTTCGGAAATGGCAGCATCCAGCCCCACCAAGCTGCTCTTGAGCGTTGGATTGGAAAACGGGTCCGAGAGCAGGGAATAGCTCAAACCACAAACACCATGCCCATCGCATCCCGTGAGTTCCATCATCACGGCGGCTTTGGTCCCTATGGTTTCTGGTCTGCGCGATTGGAGGCGTATTCGATTCAGCGTGTTACTTCGGAAATCCGTCGTGAAGAAAGCGTCTGACCCTGCAGTCGGGCGGGACAGCCACCAGCTGCGCTTGTGGTTCCCTCCCCTTCGCTCCGGCTGCCCCTCACTTCCACATTAGGCCGCAAACCAACCTATGTCTGTCCCCCCACACCTTCTCCCATTCTGGAACGAGTTCCTGCTTGCCACAGGGACCGCCGATCACGGCCGCTACTACGACGTCTGCATCTTTGGCGACAGCGAGAAGCTTGCCGACGAACTGGCCGACCTGGTGCTGCGCGGCGTCAAGCGTGCAACCGCAGGCTCGTTGTGGTCCTATGAAGACCAGGGGATACGCCCCCCAAGGCCGGGAGACCTCAGCATCGTCACAGCCTGGCCAGGCCAGCCGCTGTGCATCATTGAGACGCAAGCCGTCGATGTTGTGCCCTACAACGAAGTCACCGCAGAATTTGCGGCCGTTGAAGGTGAAGGCGACGGGTCTCTCGCCTACTGGCTTGAAAGCCATCGACGGTACTTCGAGCAGGAGTGCGCCAGAGCCGGGCGACAGTTTGACGAGAGGATGTTGCTCGCCTGTGAAAAATTCAAAGTCATCTATCAACCTCAGCCCCGCATGGCCTAGTCCGTCGTTGGGCAACACGGAGTCCGTTTTCATGCATACCAACCATGGCTCAGTCACCCTGCGCCTCATGACCGAGCAGGACCTTCCCATGCTCCATGACTGGCTGAACCGGCCTCACATCGTGGAGTGGTGGGGCGGAGAAGAAGCACGGCCGACACTCGCTGAAGTGCAGCAGGAGTACCGGCCAAGCGCTCTGGCGAAAGAGTCTGTCACGCCATACATCGCCATGCTGGACAACGAACCGATGGGGTACGCGCAGTCATATGTCGCACTTGGAAGTGGGAACGGGTGGTGGGAAGACGAAACCGATCCTGGAGTCCGTGGAATAGACCAATCCCTGGCAGATCCATCGCAGCTGGGGAAAGGCCTTGGAACCAAGCTGGTTCGGGCGCTTGTTGAGATGCTGTTCAACGACCCCGAGGTAACCAAGATTCAGACCGACCCTTCTCCGGACAACCTGCGAGCCATCCGCTGCTACGAGAAGGCGGGGTTCGTGCCGCAGCAGACGATAGATACCCCCGATGGGCCGGCTGTGTACATGGTTCAAACACGGCGGGCATTCGAGCTGGCGCGCGGTGCTGTCTAGCCCCCCCATGCGACCCATCCTGAATTTCGCAAAAGCCATCGCGCTTGCGAGCGTCCTCGCAAACCTGGTCGCCTGTACCACGGCCGAGCCCGCAGGTGAGTTCAGCACAGCCCTCGGCAAGTTGGTTCGATCCGAGACAGTCCATGAGGTAGATCTGGCAAACGTACTCCCACTGGACTGGGATGAACTGTTCGCCTTTGGCCCGTACTCAACCCGCGAGAGCAACTGCCAGACGTTGCAACTTGGCTGGCTCCAATGCCGCATGACGCTGCCTGCCGAAGTGAATGAAGGCGAATTCGTCCTGGTCTTCCGATCAAGCTCCAAAGTCGTGCACGTGGAGCACCATCGGAGGTGGAATGGTGACTTCAGTTCGCAGGCGAGTCCGCGGCCCCAACCGATACTCCGTTCAGCTGCAAAGTTCTCTGTCAGGGCGGTGTCCAACCGGGCGCCAGGGGGTGAGCAGTGGTACCAACTTGAGCATCAGGCCCATGACTGAGCACCTGCACTGACGAGGCCTAAGCCTCATGTCAAACGCCAGGCGTCACAAAAGAACCCCGCAACTTCTCACGCTGCACCACCCATGAACGAAGCCGAAATCGCCTCAGGCCTGCCGGTCACACCACACTATCAGTACGCGCAGTGCGTAGGAAGCCAGCTCTTCCTTGCAGGCCAGGTGCCGCAAGCCTCCGATGGCTCGATCGTGGCGCCCGGTGATCCGTTCGCCCAGGCATCACAGTGCCTGGCGAATCTGAGCAAGGTGCTGGCGGTTCACGGGTTTGCCACGCCAGACATTCGCCGCCTGGTTGTCTACGTCGTCGGCGAGCAGGCCGACCTTTCGGCGGCTTGGGGCGCCGTGACCGCGCATTTTGGCGGGCAAGTGCCTCCGGCAACGCTCCTGGGTGTCGCCCGCCTGGGATACCCGGGGCAGGTGGTGGAGATCGACGCCACCGTCGTCAAGGGCTAGGAGTCTGCACGGCTTCGCTTGAGCGCAGAGTGACGCCGCACTCAGCACTCCACACTACGCGGCCTCAAGGCCCCGTGGGCGCCCCTGCCTCGAACCAGCGCTTGACCAGCGCACGCTCGGCATCCGTCATGCCCGTGGCGTTGTTCATGGGCATGAGCTTTTGCACCACCACCTGCTGGTAGACGGCCTGGGCATGCTGCTGGGCCAGCGCGGGCGAATCGAGCCGCAGGTTCTTCATCTGCACCTGCTCGCCGTGGCACATGTAGCAGCGCTGCTCCAGCACAGCCTGCACCGATTTGAAGTCAATTTGGCCGCCTGCGCCCGCTGCGCCTGCCCCGGTAGCTCCTGAAACAGGAGCAACACCGGTAGCTGGCGCAGGGGTGGCCACGGCTGCAACAGCGGCGACGGGTGCCGGGCGCATCCAGGCGATGGCGCCCACGATCACCGCCACGCCCACCAGCGCATAGGGCAGCGGGTTGCCGTTGCGGCCCAGCTTGTAGCCATGGCGCATCACGAAGAACTGGCGGATGGCGGCGCCCGCGAACATCATCAGGATCAGCACCAGCCAATTCTGCGGATGGCTCCAGGTGAAGCTGTAGTGGTTGCTGAGCATCGCAAACAGCACGGGCAGCGTGAAGTAGGTGTTGTGCACGCTGCGCTGCTTGCCGCGTTTGCCGTGGATCGGGTCCACGGGCTCGCCCGCCTTGATCTGCGCGATCACGGTGCGCTGGCCGGGGATGATCCAGAAGAACACGTTGGCGCTCATGGCGGTGGCGATCATGGCACCCACCAGCAGGAAGGCCGCGCGCCCGGCGAACCAGTGGCAGGCCAACCACGAGGCGATGCACACCAGCACCAGCACCAGCGCGCCCACGATGGCGTCGCCGTTTTTCTTCTGTCCAAAAATGCGGCAGATCGCGTCGTAGAGCAGCCAGAACACGACGAAGAATGCGAGCGCCACCACGATGGCTGTGGCGGGCGCCCAGTCCATGCGCGACTTGTCGATGAGGTAGGTGCTGGCGCTGTAGAGGTACGACACGGTGAACAACGCGAAGCCGCTGATCCAGGTGCTGTAGCTCTCCCAGAAGAACCAATGCAGGTGGCCGGGCAGCTTGGGCGGCGAGACGGCGAATTTCACCGGGTGATAGAAGCCGCCGCCGTGCACGGCCCAGAGCTCGCCGCTCACGCCTTGTTTCTTCAAGTCTTCGTCCTCGGGCGGCGTGAGGCTGCTGTCCAAAAAGACGAAGTAGAACGACGAGCCAATCCAGGCGATGGCGGTGATGACGTGGACCCAGCGCAAAAGCAGGTTGGCCCAGTCGAGAAAGTAGCTTTCCATATCTCAACCTTGGCAGCGCTGGCGCGCTGCATTGGACGTGTTTGCGATCTCGCAGGGGATCGCGTTGGAGCGCAATCGGGATGAGTGGACGCTTCGGATGCGCCGCATGGGCTCATGCCCATGCAAGCAGCCGGGGCGTCCAATCGCCCGATTTCGCTTCAACCCTTCGGGCAGTGGTCTTTGCGGGTGGTCTGCGGCGTTGCAGCGCTTGTGGATAGCTGGGCTATCCACTGCGCACCGCGCCTTGCATTCCATCCCGCACAGACCGCTGCGCGACCCCAGAGAGATCACAAACACGTTCTTACAACCTGCTCACCACTGCGGGCGCTCTGAGCAGAAATTTAGGTCGCGCACCTTGGCCAGAAAGAACGTTTCTGGCCGGGGCACCGCTGCGACCCATGAATCGTTGAAAAGTGTATGCAGGATTTGTTCCAGATTCCAGCCCCGATCTTGGGAAGAAAGGGCCGGAATTACCCTCGGTCTGCCTCCTTCAGTGTCTGGAGCAGCTGCGCCGCCACCGCCACGGCGATCACGTCAGGCTCCTTGCCTTCAATGCCGGGGATGCCGATGGGGCAAGTGACCTGCGCCAGCTCGTCCGGTGCAAAGCCGCGCCCATGCAAGCGGTTGGAAAAAGTCGCCCACTTGGTCTTGCTGCCAATCAACCCAATGAAAGGCAGGTCGGCCTGCTCGCGCTGGCGGCGCAGGCAGGCAGCCACCACGTCCAGGTCTTCCGCGTGGCTGAAACTCATAATCAGCACGCGGCTGCCGGGGGCCAGGCGGGGCACGGCCAACTGCACCGGGTCGGAATGTTCGCAGACCACGCCTTGGGGCGCCGGGCTCGGGAAGATGCCGTCCCGGCTGTCGATCCAGGTCAGCGCAAAGGGCAAGGGCGCCAGCACCCGCGCCAGCGCATGGCCCACATGGCCACCACCAAACAGCGCCACGGGGTGTTGGCGCGGGGTCAGCCGCGCGCGCAAACCAGCGGCGGGGGCCAGGTCGGCCGCCGTGAGGCGCTCAAACCCCAGGTGCACCACACCGCCGCAGCACTGCCCCAGTGCCGGGCCCAGCGCAAAACGCATCGGCGACCGGACCTGCGCCGGGCCCGACCCACCACCCAGGCGGCGGCGGGCTTCGGCAATGGCCTGCAGCTCCAGATGGCCACCGCCAATGGTGCCCACAATGCGGTCCGCGAACACCGCCATCCACGCGCCGGGTTCACGCGGGGCCGAGCCTTCGGTAGACTCCACCCTTACCAGACAGGCAGGGGCGGCTGCAAGGCCGTCCAGCAGTAAAAGTACATCAGTCAATCCAGATCCTTCACGCCATCAAGGGTCGTCCGCCCTGCGGGGCCTCGTTCCAGTCCACAGAAGCCACCATGCCGCCCACCCCCACCGAGCGCTCTTCCAGCCACCGCAGCCACTGGCTGCTTGCCGGACTCATGGCCGCCGTTGCAGCGCTGGTGGCGGCCTGCAAGTCGGCCCCCGAGCCCCCGGCCCCTGTGCAGGACAGCACCATGCCCAGCACGGAACCCCCAAGCGTCAAGGGGCCTGTGCCCGCCACCGCAGGCTCGGCCCGCGCGTCTGCAGCCAGCACCGCACGCGCCTACCGGCAGGATGCAGCCACCCACCTGTACGGCCTGAACGCGCAGCGCGTGTTCAAGGGCAAGCTGCCGCCCATGCTGTATGCCATCGGCGTGCTGGAGGTCGATATCGATCGCACCGGCAAGGTCACGCGCCTGCGCTGGATGCGTGCCCCGCGCCATGCGCCCGAGGTGGTGGCCGAAATCGAGCGCACCGTGCGCGCTGCAGCGCCCTTCCCGGCGCCCACGCGCATGGGCAAGGTCACCTACACCGACACTTGGCTGTGGGACAAAAGTGGGCATTTTCAGCTCGACACGCTCACCGAAGGGCAGCTTTAAGTACATCCCCCTGAGACGCTTCGCGCCCTACGAGCCGCGGTAGGTCGAATAGCTCCAAGGGCTCACCAGCAACGGCACGTGGTAGTGCTGGTCGGCATGCGCAATGCCGAAGTCCAGGCTCACCTGGTTCAGAAAATTGGGCTCGGGCAGTTGCACGCCCCGGGCCTTGAAGTAGCCCGCCACATCAAAACGCAGCCGGTAGGTGCCGGTGCGCAGGCTGACGTTGTCGAACAGCGGCGCATCGGTGCGGCCGTCGTGGTTCAACACCAGGCGCTTGATCAGCGTGGCGCTGTCACCCTCAGTGGAGTACAGCGTCACCTCCATGCCAGCGGCGGGGCAGCCGTTCATGGTGTCGAGAACGTGGGTGCTCAATCCCATAGGGAATCTCCTGAAACGGGTTTACAGCCGATCGGCGAGGATTGCCAGACCGCAGCGTGTAGACCAAAAGTGTATACACTTTTCGCCATTCCAACGTATCATGACACCATGGAATCCTCATCCACCAGTGCAATTGTCGACGCGTTGACGCGTGCCATCGTAGAGCACCGCCTGCAGCCGGGCACCAAGCTGGCCGAGCAGAAGCTCGCCGACCATTTCGGCGTGTCGCGCACGCTGGTGCGCCAGGCGTTGTTCCAGCTGGCGCAGAACCGGCTGGTCACGCTGGAGCCCGCGCGCGGCGCTTTTGTCTCCACGCCTTCCGTCGAAGAAGCCCGCCAGGTGTTTGCAGTGCGCCGCATGCTCGAAACCGAAATGACGCGCGCCTTTGTGCAAACCGTGACCCCTGCCAAGATCAAGGCCCTGCGCGCCCATGTGGCCAGTGAGAAGGCCGCCATGGGCACGGCCGACGCGAGCAGCCGCACCGAGCTGCTCGGCGACTTTCACGTGCGCATGGCCGAACTCATGGGCAATGAGGTACTGGCGCAGATGCTGGGCGACCTGATCTCGCGCTGCGCGCTCATCACGCTGATGTACCAATCGGCCAGCGCCGCCGAGCATTCCCACGAGGAGCATGGCGACATCGTGGCCGCCCTGGCCGCGCGCGACGAGGCCCTGGCCGTCTCCCTCATGCAGGCCCACCTCGAACATGTGGAAGCCAGCCTGACCTTCGACCGTAAGCGCCCGGCCAGCGACCTGGCCGCCGCGCTCAGCGCGTGACATCCCCGTCCGTGACATGACCCCTTGAATCCCCGATGCCCATGATCTACGACTCCACCCAGCCCTACCCCCGCGACCTTATCGGCTACGGCAAGACCCCGCCCCACGCGCAGTGGCCGGGCGGCGCGCGCATTGCCGTGCAGTTCGTGCTCAACTACGAAGAAGGCGGCGAGAACGCCGTGCTGCACGGCGATGCGGGCAGCGAGCAGTTCCTGTCCGAAATGTTCAACCCCGCGAGCTACCCCGAGCGGCACATGAGCATGGAAGGCATCTACGAATACGGCTCGCGCGCTGGCGTGTGGCGCATCCTGCGCGAGTTCGAAAAGCGCAAGCTGCCGCTCACGGTGTTCGGTGTGTCGAGCGCACTGCAGCGCCACCCCGAGCTGACCCAGGCCTTCGTGCAACTGGGCCACGAGATCGCCTGCCATGGCCTCAAGTGGATCCACTACCAGCACGTGCCCGAAGAGGTCGAGCGCGCCCACATGGCCGAGGCCATGGAGATCATCCAGCGCATGACGGGCCACCGGGCCCTGGGCTGGTACACCGGCCGCGACAGCCCCAACACCCGGCGCCTGGTGGCCGACTTCGGCGGCTTCGAGTACGACAGCGACTACTACGGCGACGACCTGCCGTTCTGGATGGATGTGAAGAAGAGCAACGGCACCACCGTGCCCCAGCTCATCGTGCCCTACACACTGGACTGCAACGACATGCGCTTTGCGCTGCCGCAGGGCTACTCGCACGCGGACCCGTTCTACCAGTACATGAAGGACACGTTCGACGTGCTGTACGCCGAAGGCGACCCGGCCGGCGACAACGCGCCCAAGATGATGAGCATCGGCATGCACTGCCGCCTGCTGGGCCGCCCCGGCCGCATCACGGCGCTGCAGCGATTCCTGGACCACATCCAGCAGCACAGCGACGTGTGGGTGTGCCGCCGCATCGACATCGCGCGCCATTGGAAACAGGCGCACCCCTACCCTTCTCAGAAAGCAGGCTGACACCATGGCCCTGACCCTGGAACAACTCAACACGGCCGGTGCGGCCGAAGCCCTGCAGCTGCTGGACGGCCTGTACGAGCACTCGCCCTGGATCGCCGAGCAGGCACTGGCGCAGCGGCCCTTCCGCTCGATGGCACACCTGCAGCACGCCATGGCCCAGGCCGTGCGCACCGCCAGCACCGAGGCGCAACTGGCCCTCATCCGCGCCCACCCCGAACTGGCGGGCAAGGCCATGGTGGCCCAGAGCCTCACGGCCGAGTCCACCAACGAGCAGAGCAAGGCGGGCCTCACGCAGTGCACGCCCGAGGAGTTCGCACGCATCCAGGCGCTCAACACCGCGTACAACGAGCGCTTCGGCTTCCCGTTCATCCTGGCGGTGCGCGGGCCGCGCGGCACCGGCCTGCCCAAGCGCGAGATCATCGACACCTTTGCACGCCGCCTGGACAACCACCCCGAGTTTGAGCTGGCCGAAGCCCTGCGCAACATCCACCGCATCGCCGAGATCCGCCTGAACGACAAGTTCGCCGCCGAGCCCCTGCTGGGCAACGACGTGTGGGACTGGCAGGAAAAGCTCGCCGAACACTCCGACCCCGGCTTCGCTGAAAAGGGCCAGCTCACCGTCACCTACCTCACCGACGCGCACCGCGCCTGCGCCCAGCGCATCAGCCACTGGATGCGCGACTGCGGCTTCGACGAGGTGGAGATCGACGCCGTCGGCAACGTGGTGGGCCGCTACCACCCCGCCACGGAAGGGGCCCGCTACCTCATCACCGGTTCGCACTACGACACGGTGCGCAACGGCGGCAAGTACGACGGCCGCCTGGGCATCTTCGTGCCCATGGCCTGCGTGCGCGAGCTGCACCGCGCCGGCAAACGCCTGCCCTTCGGCATCGAGGTGGTGGGCTTTGCCGAAGAAGAAGGCCAGCGCTACAAGGCCACGTTCCTGGGCTCGGGCGCGCTCATCGGCGACTTCAACCCCGCCTGGCTCGACCAGAAGGACGTGGACGGCGTGACCATGCGCGCGGCCATGCAGCACGCGGGCTTGTGCATCGACGACATCCCCAAGCTCCAGCGCGACCCCGCGCAATACCTGGGTTTCATCGAGGTGCACATCGAGCAGGGCCCGGTGCTCAACGAACTGGACCTGCCCCTGGGCGTGGTCACCTCTATCAACGGCAGCGTGCGTTTTCTGTGCGAAATGATCGGCACCGCCAGCCACGCCGGCACCACCCCCATGGACCGCCGCCGCGACGCGGCCGTGGCCGTGGCCGAACTGGCGCTGTACGTGGAGCAGCGTGCCGCGCAGGACGGCGACTCGGTGGGCACTATCGGCCAGCTGCAGGTGCCTGCAGGCTCCATCAACGTGGTGCCCGGCCGCTGCCAATTCAGCCTCGACCTGCGCGCGCCCACCGACACCCAGCGCGACGCGCTGGTGAGCGACGTGAAGGAGCAGCTCGCCAAGATCGCCGCCCGCCGCGGCCTGCGCTACACGCTGGAAGAATCCATGCGCGCCGCCGCCGCGCCCAGCGCGCCCGCCTGGCAACACCACTGGGAGCGTGCTGTGGATACGCTGGGCGTGCCCGTGTTCCGCATGCCCAGCGGCGCGGGACACGACGCGATGAAGCTGCACGAAATCATGCCCCAGGCCATGCTCTTCGTGCGCGGCCTGAACTCGGGCATCAGCCACAACCCGCTCGAATCCACCACCAACAACGACATGCAGCTGGCCGTGGACGCCTTCACCCAAGTGCTGCGCC
This sequence comes from Acidovorax sp. Root275, assembly GCF_001428965.1. Classification (NCBI taxonomy): domain Bacteria; kingdom Pseudomonadati; phylum Pseudomonadota; class Betaproteobacteria; order Burkholderiales; family Comamonadaceae; genus Acidovorax; species Acidovorax sp. Root275. Next base: position 62,384 of record NZ_LMJH01000010.1, read on the forward strand.
AACTTGCAGAGGAACAACAACCATGACCACCCCCCACCACTACGCCGCGCTGGACGCCTGGATCGACCAGCACTTTGACGAGGAAGTGCGCTTTTTGCAGGCACTGGTGCGCGTGCCCACTGACACGCCACCCGGCAACAACGCGCCCCACGCCGAGCGCACCGCCGAGCTGCTGAAGGACTTTGGCTACGAGGCCGAGAAACATGCCGTGCCCACCGCCGACGTGTTGGCCTACGGCATGGAGTCCATTACCAACCTCATCGTGCGCAGGCCGTACGGGGACGGCGGCAAGACCATTGCCCTGAACGCCCACGGCGATGTGGTGCCGCCCGGCGAAGGCTGGACGCACGACCCCTATGGTGCAGAGATTGTGGACGGCGCCATGTACGGCCGCGCCACCGCCGTGAGCAAGAGTGACTTTGCAAGCTTCACCTTTGCGGTGCGGGCGCTGGAGGCCGTCGCCAAGCCCGCGCAGGGCGCTGTGGAACTGCATTTCACCTACGACGAGGAGTTTGGCGGCGAACTGGGCCCCGGCTGGCTGCTGCAAAAGGGGCTAACCAAGCCCGACCTGATGATCGCTGCCGGCTTCAGCTACGAAGTGGTCACCGCCCACAACGGCTGCCTGCAGATGGAGGTGACCGTGCACGGCAAGATGGCCCACGCCGCCGTGCCCCACACCGGCGTGGACGCACTGCAGGGCGCGGTGCACATCCTGAACGCGCTGTATGCGCAGAACGACGAGTACAAGAAGGTCACGTCTAAGGTCAAAGGCATCAAGCACCCGTACCTGAACGTCGGCCGCATCGAGGGCGGCACCAACACCAACGTCGTGCCCGGCAAGGTCATGTTCAAGCTCGACCGCCGCATGATCCCCGAAGAGAACCCGGTGGAGGTGGAAGCCGCCATTCGTCGCATCATCGAGCAGGCGGCGGGCGAGCGCGACGGCATCCGCGTGGAGATCAAGCGCCTGCTGCTGGCCAACGCTATGACGCCGCTGGCCGGCAACCAGCCCCTGGTGGACGCCATCCAGAAGCATGCGCAGGCCGTGATCGGTGAGCCCGTGCCCGCCGTGGGCACGCCGCTGTACACCGACGTGCGCCTGTATGTGGAGCGCGGCATCCCCGGCGTGATCTACGGCGCGGGCCCGCGCACCGTGCTCGAATCGCACGCCAAACGTGCCGACGAGCGTCTGCAACTCGAAGACCTGCGCCGCGCCACCAAAGTGATCGCGCGCTCGCTGAGCGACCTGCTCGCCTGATGCGGTCTCGCGCTCAGGCGCTGCGCCGTGCCCGCTGCGCCTGGGCCAGCCGCGAAAGCCGCTGCACCAGGGCCGGGTACTGCGATTCGGACGTATTGCCGTAGCCCAGCACCAGGCCGTTGTCTTCGGGCTGTGCACGCAGGGCAAAGCGTGACAGCGGCGCGGGGGCCATGTCGTAGGCGCGGGCCGCCTCGGCAATCGCCTGGTCGGGGTATTCGGGCGGCAGGCGCACCGTGAGGTGCATGCCGCTGTCGCCCCCCAGCACCCCATGTGGCACAGCCAGGTGCTGTGCCAATGCGTCGCGCAACAGCGCCTGTCGGCTGCGGTACAGGCGCCGCATGCGGCCCAGGTGCCGGCTGAACTGCCCGCTCTCGATGAACTCCGCCAGCGCCAGCTGCTCGTGGCGGTGTCCGCCGCGCAGCGTCTCCCTGAGCAGTGGTGCGGCCACGGCCGCCAGGGCCTGTGGCAGCACCACAAACCCGAGCCGCAACGATGGGAACAGCGTCTTGCTGAACGTGCCCACGTACATCACCGGCGCTTCAGGCACCAGGCCCTGCATGGCACCGATCAACTCGCCCGCATGGCGAAATTCACTGTCGTAGTCATCCTCGATGATCCAGGCGCCACAGGCCTGCGCCTGGCGGATCAGCGCCAGCCTGCGGGCCACGGGCAGCACCCCGCCCGTGGGGTACTGGTGCGACGGCGTGGTGTAGATGAGCCGGGGCGGCGCTGCCGTCCAGGCATCGGCAGACACCACCAGGCCAGCACCATCGACCCGCAAAGGCGCCACCCGCAGGTCCCCACACTGGAACGCCGTCTGCGCCCCCCGGTAGCCCGGGTCCTCCACCCAGGCCGTGTCACCCGGGTTGGCCACCAGCCGCACACACAGGTTCAGCGCCTCCTGCGCACCTTCGGTGATGACCACCTGCCCCTCCTCGCAGCGCACGCCGCGTGCCACCGCCAGGTGCCGCATGATGGCGCCCTGCAAGGCGGCCTCGCCCGCCGGATTGCCATAGCCCAGGGCCGACACGCCAGATGCCTTGAAGGCGCGGTCAAAACAGCTCTTCCAGGCACTCAGGGGAAAACGCGCCAGCGCCGGCACTCCCGGCCTGAAGGCCAGGGTCTCGCCCGCATCGGCAAAACGGCTGACCACCTGCGCGCTGCGTTCGGACAGGCGCGGCGGCGCAGCGCGTGCGGGGTCCGCATGGCCTCGGGCACGGTTGCGGTCCAGCGCGGACACCTTGGTGCCCCGGCGGCTCAGCTCGATGTAGCCCTCGGCCCCCAGCTGCTCGTAGACCGCTGTCACGCTGTTGCGCGAAACGCCCAGGTCCGCCGCCAGATCCCGTGACCCCGGCAGGCGGCAGCCCGAGGGGAAACGCCCATCCAGGATGGCATCGCGAATGCGGGTCAGGAGCTGGCGCTGCAGCGAATCGCCCTGCCGGTCGCGCACCAGCGGGGCGTCCAGAAAGACATGGCGGACGGGGTCGATGGCAGGGAGGCGTTGGATCATGGTGGCCTGTGAAAAGCCACCAGATAGCAACCCCAGTGGCACCATCAGATTGTGCATGAGTGGATCTTTTGAATGGTCCACAAGAATCCTAAAGTCACACGCTCGATCTCTCTCTTGCCCCTTCGACCGCGCAATTCCATGTCCACCTTCATGAATGATTTCGCCCAGCCCATCGGTGCCCCCGCGCCCGGCTGGACACCCCGCCCCCAACCCGCCGGCGTCACCCTGGTGGGCCGCCACTGCCGGCTGGAGCCGCTGCAGGCCGACCGCCACGCGGCCGACCTGGACACGGCCTACCGGCTCGCGCCGGACCCGCGCGCCTGGACCTACATGTTCATCGGCCCATTCGACACGCCCGAGGACTACCACCGCTATGCACAGAGCGCTGCACAGAGTACCGACCCTCGCCACTTCGCCGTGGTGGACAAGGCCACAGGCAAGGCCGTGGGCACCCTGGCGCTGATGCGCATTGATCCCACCCATGGCGCCATCGAGGTCGGAAACGTGATGTTCTCGCCCCTGCTCCAGCAAACCCCCGCCTCCACCGAGGCGCAGTTCCTGCTCATGGCGTATGTGTTCGACACGCTGGGCTACCGCCGCTACGAGTGGAAGTGCGACAGCCTCAACACCCCTTCGCGGCGCACGGCCGCGCGCCTGGGTTTCCAGTTCGAGGGCATCTTCCGCCAGGCCGTGGTCTACAAGGGCCGCAACCGCGACACCGCCTGGTTTTCAATCATCGACACCGAATGGCCCGGGTTGCGGCAGGTGTTCGAGGCATGGCTGTCGGACGACAACCAGGATGCACAGGGGCGTCAGCGGCGCTCGCTGACGCAGGTGCGCGAATCACTGGGCTCAGGGGCTTCATAACCACCGCGCTGAAGGCATCGAGGAGTGCGGCGCCGTGCAGCACCTCCTGCACAAAAAGCAGGAATAACGGGCGTGCACTGGGCGCATACTCAATCGGCATAACCCGCTGCCCGCACGCAGCGCGTGCCCACCCTACACTTGCCGCGGGCGCCCTTCGCACGGCCCACCCGCCCTCCCCTTCCTACAGAGCCAAAAACCATCTCAGGAGCATCACCCATGAACATACGACACACGCTGCTGGCCTCCAGCCTGGCGCTGGCGCTGGCCAGCCTCACGGCCTGCGGCAGCATACCCACCACGGCAGCAGCGCCCGCGCCCGCCGTACAGCAGACCGCATCGGCCCAGGCCGCCAGCGCCGCGTACGACTTCGACATGGACGTGTTCCACCCCGTGGTGGCACGCAACGGCATGGTCGCCACCGAGCAGGAGCTGGCCTCGCAGATCGGCCTCGACATCCTCAAGGCCGGCGGCAACGCGGTGGATGCGGCCGTGGGCATCGGCTTTGCGCTGGCCGTGGCCCTGCCCAATGCGGGCAACCTGGGTGGTGGCGGGTTCATGGTGGTGCACGATGCCAAGACCGGCAAGAGCGTGGCGCTCGACTTCCGCGAAGTGGCGCCATCAAAGGCCACGCGCGACATGTACCTCGATGCCAAGGGCAACGTGGTGGACGGCAAATCGCTCTACACCCACTACGCCGTGGGCGTGCCCGGCACCGTGGCCGGCATGGAGCATGCGCTCAAGACATGGGGCACCCTGCCCCTGTCGCGCGTGATTGCCCCCGCCATCGAGTTGGCGGACAAGGGATTCCCGGTCAGCGAGACGCTGGCCAAGATCCTGCAACAAGAGAAGAAGAACATGGGCAAGTGGCCCGCCACCCAGGCCATCTTCTGGAAGAACGGCGAACCCCTGAAGGTGGGCGACCCTCTGGTGCAGAAAGACCTGGCCCAGTCCATGCGCCTGATCGGCCAGCAAGGCGCCAAGGCTTTCTACGAAGGCGAGATCGCCCAGAAGATCGCCGCCGAGATGGCACCACACGCCGGCGCCCTCACGCTGCAGGACCTGCGCGAATACAAGGTGGCCGAGCGCGTGCCCACGCGCGGCACCTACCGTGGCTATGAGATCGTGACCATGCCGCCACCCTCCTCCGGCGGCCCGCACCTGGTGCAGATCCTGAACATGCTGGAGCCCCTGCCCCTGGCCCAGTGGGGCCCCAACAGCGCGCAGACCATCCACTACATGGCCGAGAGCATGAAGCTCGCGTACGCCGACCGCGCCGAGTACCTGGGCGACCCGGACTTCGTGAAGATCCCGCTCAAGGGCCTGACCTCCAAGCGCTACGCCGAATCGCTGGCCAAGGGCATCGACGCCAACACCGCGCGCAGCGGCAAGAGCATCAAGCCCGGCCAGCCCCAGCCGTATGAAAGCGACCAGACCACGCACTACTCCGTGGTGGACAAGGCCGGCAACGCCGTGGCCGTGACCTACACGCTCAACACCAACTTCGGCAGCGGCATCGTCGCCAAGGGCACGGGCATCTTGCTCAACAACGAGATGGACGACTTCTCGGCCAAACCCGGCGTGGCCAACGCCTACGGCCTGGTCGGCGGCGACGCCAACGCGGTGGCCGCCAAGAAGCGCCCCCTGTCGTCCATGACGCCCACCCTGGTGCTCAAGGACGGCAAGCCCACCCTGGTGACGGGCAGCCCCGGCGGCGCGCGCATCATCACCACGGTGCTGCAGACAGTGGTCAACACCATCGACTTCGGCATGAACCCCGCCGAAGCCGCTGCCGCACCCCGCGTGCACCACCAGTGGACGCCCGACGAGCTGCGCGTGGAAAAGGGCCTCTCGCCCGACACCCTGGCCCTGCTCAAGCAGCGCGGCCACAACATCGCGGTGAAGCCCTCGATGGGCCGCACGCAGACCATCCAGATCCGGGGTGGCGCGCTGTATGGGTACTCGGACCCGCGTAATCCGGATGGGAAGACGCTGGGGTATTGATTGCTACTCAATTAATAGCTACTACCGCTTGATGAACGTGCGGTAGCGGCCAATTTGAATCAGAAATCCCGCTCACCGAGAGGTGTGCGGGATTTTTTCTTTTCTTCAGCCCACGGCCACGATGCTGGATATGACCCGGCGCACATCCGCGACAACGCGATCTGGTAGCGTGGCAGCAGATTCAAGAGTGTTTTTTTGCAGCAGCATTTCGCTCGTGGGCACATTGCTTACCGTTGGCGACGGCCGCACTCCATCGAAGTAAAGCTGGTGCAACGACTGCCCGAGAGCCTGCAGAAAAAGTACGCACTCTCGCAACTTCTCGGGATCGATGGAAGTAGATCCATTCGATATCTCGCTTTCCTGGGCAACACCACGATGAGCAAAGATCTCATGCCGGAACGGTTTCACATCCGCGACGTAGAACTTCCGACGCTGCTCCACAGATTTTTTTAGCTGCTGGAAGTCAGCATATGTGGGAACAAATGCCAAATCTATCCGTTGCTGAGCCTGCTCTCTGGATTGCAGGCCATACCGGTCCATCTGGCGCTGTGTAAAAGCTGTGAGCTCGAAAATTTCGATATTGTCTACACAGTGCTTCAGTAGCCGATTCACGGAATAGTTGCGCCCCTCGGGATCGAAAATCCTTCCTAGCGTAACCACTGCGGACGTCAGCAGAGCATCCAAAGCCGTATTCCAGAACGTGGCTGCGCTACCCATTGCAGTCGTAGCGCTCTGGCTACCAAATATTGAAGCGTAGAGCGCATGCATTGAATAGACGTAACGAACAGCATCCCTGCATTCAGACTGGAATACCTCAAGCAGTTTTTCGAACTCATCAGAGGCTTCTGACATAGCCCACCTTTGATTTGGTCTCGGTAAGACCCAGTCTGCCATGACCCCGCCCTGGGAGAACTTCAGGTCGAAGCGACCTCCCCAATCTCAAAATTCGCCATCTTCTCCAGCGCCCGCACCATCGCCGAGTGGTCCCACCCCTGCCCGCCATGCGCCACGCAGGCGTTGAACAGCTCCTGCGCCATCGCCGTGTTGGGCAGCGGCACGCCCAGCTCCCGCGCGCTCGACAGCGCGAGGTTCAGGTCCTTCTGGTGCAGTCCGATGCGAAAGCCGGGCTCGAACCTGCGCTGGATCATGCGTTCGGCATGCACCTCCAGGATCTTGGACGAGGCGAAACCGCCCAGCAGCGCCTGGCGCACGCGGGCCGGGTCGGCGCCCGCGCGGGCGGCGAAGAGCAGCGCCTCGGCCACGGCCTCGATGTTCAGGGCGACGATGATCTGGTTGGCCACCTTGGCGGTCTGGCCGTCGCCGTTGCCGCCCACCAGGGTGATGTTCTTGCCCAGGCGTTCGAACAAGGGCCTGATGCGCTCGAACACCGCCTCGGGGCCACCGACCATGATGGACAGCGTGGCGTTCTTCGCGCCCAGTTCGCCGCCCGAAACGGGGGCGTCCAGGTACTGCGCACCCAGGGCCTCGATGCGCGCCGCAAAGTCCTTGGTGGCCACGGGCGAAATGGAACTCATGTCCACCACCACCTTGCCCACGTTGCCTTTGAGGCCCTGGGCCACACCGTCGGCGCCGAACAGCACCTTCTCCACATCGGGCGTGTCGGGCAGCATCAGGAAGATGATGTCGGCCCGCTCGGCCACGCCGCGCGCCGTGGTGCACTGTGTGGCGCTGCTCTCTGCGATCTGCGGCGCCACGCGGCCGCGCGTGTGCACGTACAGCTGGTGACCCGCAGCGATGAGGTGGCCGCACATGGGCGCTCCCATGATGCCCAGGCCGATGAAACCGAGTTTGAGGGGGGTGTCGGTCATGTTCTTGTTCTCCTTGTGTGGTGGTGATTCGTCGATCCGTGGGTGTGGCTCATGCGGCAAGCGCCGTGCGCCACCCCAGGCCGATTTCCGTGGTGCGTGCAGGCCGGTACTCGCAACCCACCCAGCCGTCGTATCCGATGCGGTCCAGGTGCGCAAACAGGTAGCGGTAATTGATCTCGCCCGTGCCCGGCTCGTTGCGGCCGGGGTTGTCGGCCAGCTGTACGTGGCCGATGCGCGGCAGGTGCTTTTGCAGCGTGGCGGCAATTTCGCCTTCGGTGCGCTGCGCGTGGTAGATGTCGTACTGCACCAAGGCGTTGCTGGCATCCACTTCGTCCAGGATGTCCAGCGCCTGGTCCGTGCGGGTCAGGTAGAAGCCCGGGATGTCGAAGGGGTTGATGGGCTCGACCAGCAAACGCAGCCCGGCCGCCTTCAGCTCCGTGGCCGCAAAGCGCAGGTTGTCGACCAGGGTGCGGCGCAGCAAGGCGGCGTCCACGCCCATAGGCGCCTTGCCGGCCAGGCAGTTGAGTTGTGGCACGCCCAGCGCCTTCGCATAGGTGATGGCGCGGGCCACTCCCGCGCGGAACTCGGCAACGCGATCCGGGTGGCAGGCAATGCCGCGCTCGCCCGCGTCCCAGTCGCCGGCGGGCAGGTTGTGCAGCACGATCTGCAGGTGGTGTGCGTCAATCTGTGCGCGCAGTTCCTCAGGAGTGTGGACGTAGGGGAAGAGGAATTCCACGGCTTCGAATCCGGCGCGGGCAGCGCGCTCGAAGCGGTCGAGGAAAGGCACCTCGGTGAACAGCATGCTGAGGTTGGCAGCAAAGCGGGGCATGGGGAAGTCTCCGTGAAGGTGAATCAAAAAAAGAGGAGCTGGGGCTGCTGTAGGACGGCCTGGCTCTCTGCCCCTACCGTTCGGGCTGAGCCTGTCGAAGCCGGGGCACTGAGGCGGCATTCGACAAGCTCAGGCTGAACGGTGGGGGTCGCCTCAGTCCAGCACCGCCAGCGCGCTCGGCACATCCGCCACCTGCGTGGCCAGCTCCTCGAACTCGACGACGTTGTCGATCTCCGTGCCCATGGCGATGTTGGTCACGCGCTCCAGGATCACCTCGATGACCACGGGCGTTGCGTGCTCGGCCATCCAGGCCTCGGCCTGGGCGATGGCGGGCGCGAACTCCTCGGGGCGGTGCACGCGGATGGCCTTGCAGCCCAGGCCTTCGACCACCTTCACGTGGTCCACGCCATAGCCGCGCGCCACCTCGCCCTCGGCCATGTTCACGTTGTCGAACGCGAGCTGCACGCAGTAGTCGATGCTGAAGCTGCGCTGCGCCTGGCGGATCAGGCCCAGGTAGCTGTTGTTGACCAGCACGTGGATGTAGGGCAGCTTGAACTGCGCGCCCACGGCCAGCTCCTCGATCATGAACTGGAAGTCGTAGTCGCCCGACAGCGCCACGATCTTGCGCGCCGGGTCGGCCACGCGCACGCCCAGGGCGGCAGGCACCGTCCAGCCCAGCGGGCCGGCCTGGCCGCAGTTGATCCAGTGGCGCGGCTGGTACACGTGCAAAAACTGCGCGCCCGCTATTTGCGACAGACCGATGGTGGAGACATAACACACGTCCTTGCCCAGCGCGCGGTTCATGCACTGATACACGCGCTGCGGCTTCATGGGCACGCTATCGAAGTGGGTCTTGCGCAGGTAGTCCACGCTGTGCTTGCGGCCCAGGCATTCGGCGGCCCAGCTGCTGTGGTCCTTCAGGCGCCCCGCGGCCTGCCATTCGAGTGCCACGTCGACAAAGAGCCGGAGTGCGGCGCCCGCATCGGAGACGATGCCGAAGTCCGGCGCGAACACGCGGCCGATCTGCGTGGGCTCGATGTCCACGTGCACAAACTTCCGGCCCCGGGTGTACACATCGACCGAGCCCGTGTGCCGGTTGGCCCAGCGGTTGCCGATACCCAGCACGAAGTCGCTGGCGAGCAGCGTGGCATTGCCATAGCGCTGGCTGGTCTGCAGGCCGCACATGCCGGCCATGAGCGGGTGGTCGTCGGGGATGCTGCCCCAGCCCATCAGCGTGGGAATCACCGGCACGCCCAGCAGCTCGGCCAACTGCACCAGCAGGTCCGACGCATCGGCATTGATGATGCCGCCGCCCGCCACGATGAGCGGGCGCTCGGCGCCGTTGAGCATGGAGAGCGCTTTCTCGATCTGCGCACGCGTGGCGGCGGGCTTGTAGGGCACCAGGGGTTCATACGTGTCGAGGTCGAACTCGATCTCGGCCAGTTGCACGTCGATGGGAAGGTCGATGAGCACGGGCCCGGGCCGGCCGGAGCGCATGAGGTGGAACGCCTGCTGGAACGCCTGCGGCACCTGCGCGGGCTCCAGCACGGTGGTGGCCCACTTGGTCACGCTCTTGGCAATGGTGGCGATGTCCACCGCCTGGAAGTCTTCCTTGTGCAGGCGGGCGCGCGGCGCCTGGCCGGTAATGCACAGGATGGGGATGGAGTCCGCACTGGCCGAGTACAGGCCGGTGATCATGTCGGTGCCGGCGGGGCCGCTGGTGCCGATGCACACGCCGATGTTGCCAGCCACGGCACGCGTGTAGCCCTCGGCCATGTGGCTGGCGCCCTCCACATGGCGCGCCAGGATGTGGCCAATGCCGCCGTGCGCCTTGAGCGCCGCATACAGCGGGTTGATGGCCGCGCCGGGCACGCCGAACGCAACGCTCACGCCCTCTTTCTCCATCACCTTCACGGCGGCCTCGATGGCCTTCATTCTTGGCATTGCACATCTCCTTCGGTTGGGGTCGTTGATGTGGCAACTCTAGGCAAGCACCCGCTGTGGCGGAAGGTGGCGGCAGACCATAAAATTTATTCCACACAGGAATAAGCCGCAGCGCACAGGCGCTGCACCATGCGCTGCAAGGAGGCAAAAACGATGGACAGGCTCGATGCCATGCAAATGTTCGTGCGGGTGGTGGAGACCGGCAGCTTCACCAAGGTGGCCCGCGAGTTCGTCACCACACAGCCCACGGTGACCAAGCAGGTGGCCGCCATGGAGGCACACCTGAAGGTGCGGCTGCTCAACCGCAACACGCGCGGCGTGAGCCTGACCGAGCCCGGTGCGCTGTACTACGAAAAGTGCAAGGCCATCGTGACCGACGTGGCCGATGCCGAGAGCGTGGTGCGCGTGCGCCAGACGCAGGTGCAGGGCCAGCTGCGGGTGGGCAGCTCGGTGGCGTTCGGGCGGCGCGTGGTGGTGCCGCTGGCGCTGGAGTTCATGGCGCAGAACCCGCAGGTGCAGCTGGACCTGAGCTTCGAGGACCGCTACACCGACCTGGTGGCCCACGGCATCGACGTGGCGATCCGCCTGGGCAAGCTGGCCGACTCGGCCCTGGGCGCGCGCACGCTGGGCATGAACCCCTGGGTGCTGGTGGCTTCGCTCACCTACCTGCGCCGCCACGGCACGCCGCGCCGGCCGTCGGACCTGAAGGACCATTCGACGCTGATCTACAGCAGCGTGCAGGGCAACGACCTGTGGCGGCTGCGCAATGCGAGCGGCGAGGCGGTGTCGGTGCCGGTCACGGGGCGGCTGCGGTCCAACAACCTCTCTGCGCTGCTGGCGGCGGCGCGCGCGCACATGGGCATCGCGGCGCTGCCGCACTACGTGGCGGTGGAATCGCTGGCGGCAGGGCGCGTGGTAGAGGTGCTCAAGACCTGCCGCCTGCCCGAGCAGGAGATCCATGCGGTATACCCGTCACCGCGGCTGGTGCCGCAGAAGGTGCAGGCGTTCGTCGCGTTTTTGCAGGGGCGGTTTGGCAAGGACTGGGTTGACGCTTTGCCGCGTGAGGGGGCTGCGAGGAAGTAAAGGATGGCTGGGAGATGACGAGGTTGCGCCCTAATTGGAGGCCCTCTCTCCCCAACCCTCTCCCGCGAGGGGAGAGGGGGTTAAGAAAGGTACGCCGGTGGTGGTTGTACGGTCTTGGCCGAGTCAGCCGCTTTTGCTGCAGCCTTCAAGCATGGCCGCAGGCGCAGCCGTTGCAAACATCCTGGCCGTCGTGACGCCCATCAAGCTCCCTCTCCCCTTGCGGGAGAGGGCTGGGGAGAGGGGTAATGATCAGGCACAGCGCCAGCAAAAACCCTGGACCTTATCGCCCTGCAGCCCAGGCACAGCCACCGCCAACCGCTACAAAATCAGGATCGCCCGGAAGTCATTGACGTTGGTGTGCGTGGGCCCCGTGACAACCAGATCGCCCAGCGCATCGAAATAACCATACGCATCGTTGCGGTCCAGATGGTCCGCGATGGACAGGCCGTGCGAGGTGGCACGCGCCAGGGTGTCGGGCACCACACGCGCGCCGGCGTTGTCTTCCACGCCGTCGATACCGTCGGTGTCCGCAGCCAACGCCCACACACCAGGCTGGCCCTGTAGCGCCTGCGCGAGCCCCATGCAGAACTCGCCCGCCCGGCCGCCCCGGCCCTTGGCAGCGTCGGGTGCGCGCGGGCGGATGGTGACGGTGGTCTCGCCGCCCGAGAGGATCACGCAGGGCCGCGCAAACGGCTGGCCATGCCTTGCCACAGCGCGGGCCAGCGCAGCGTGCACCTTGCCCACCTCGCGCGATTCGCCTTCGATTTCGTCGGAGAGGATGTACGCAGCCACACCGGCCGCACGCGCGGCCTCGGCAGCGGCCTGCAGCGACTGCTGGGGCGTGGCCGTCATGTGCACCACATGGTTCGCAAACACGGCGTCGCCGGGCTTGGGGGTTTCCAGCGCGCCTGCTTCCAGTGCAACGCGCACTGCGGGGGGCACGTCGATGCCATAGCGCGCCAGGATGGTCAGCGCATCGGCGCAGGTGGTGGCGTCGGGCACGGTGGGGCCGCTGGCGATGACCGAGGGGTCGTCGCCCGGCACGTCGCTGATGGTGAGCGTGACCACCCGCGCGGGTGCGCAGGCCGCCGCCAGGCGCCCGCCTTTGATGCGCGAGAGGTGCTTGCGCACGCAGTTCATCTCGTCGATGGCGGCGCCGCTCTCGAGCAGCGCCTTGTTGATGCGCTGCTTGTCTTCGAGCGTGAGGCCGTCCGCCGGGAGCGTGAGCAGGGCCGAGCCGCCGCCCGAGATCAGGCACAGCACCAGGTCGTTTTCGGTAAGGCCCTGCGTCAGCGCCAGGATGCGCTGCGCGGCGGCCAAGCCGGCCGCATCGGGCACGGGGTGCGCGGCTTCGACCACCTCGATGCGCTGCGGGTAGCCCTCGGGCCGGGGCGGCAGTCCCAGGAACGCCGCCTCACGCGGCGGCGTGTGGTGGTAGCGCGTGACGACCAGGCCCGACAGCGGCGCATCAACCGGCCACAGCGCCTCCACCGCCTGCGCCATGGCGCCACCGGCCTTGCCCGCACCCAGCACCAGGGTGCGGCCTCCGCTCTCACGGCTGGGCGGCGCGGGCAGAAAGGCGGCGGTGTTGTGCAGCGGCAGCGCACGGCGCACGGCCACCCGGTACAGGTATTCGAGGAACTCGGCGGGCTGGAAGACGGGATCGGGCACGTTGTCGTTGTTGGTCATGGTGGTCTCCGCGGGCGATTGTGGAGCAGTAACTCCAAGGTAACCGCGCGTGAAAGTCAAAAGTGCTTCAACCACCACCGCGCCGGCGGGCCCCCAACGGCAGGGCCCAACACGGGATAACCCCATGTTCTGGCTCGCAACACTTGTCTACAGTTCTTGTATGCAAGATTGATCACAGTGCCACCGTCTCCTTTCTTTCGTCAAAGGGTTCCCATGCTCCGCTTCCTCAACTCCTTGTTCGGCCGGGTGATCCTGGCCCTGATTGCCGGCGTGGCCGTCGGGCTGTTCTGGCCCGATACGGCCGTACAGCTCAAGCCTCTGGGCGACGGCTTCATCAAGCTCATCAAGATGCTGATTCCGCTCATCGTCTTTTGCGTGGTGGTGCATGGCATTGCCGGCACGGGCGACCTCAAGCGGGTCGGCCGGGTGGGCATCAAGTCGCTGATCTACTTCGAGGTGGTCACGTCCATCGCGCTGGTGTTGGGCCTGGCGCTCGCATTTTGGTTCGAGCCCGGTGTGGGCATGAACGTGGACCCGAGTGCGCTGGACCCCAAGGCCATGGGCGCCTATGCGGAAAACGCCAGCAAACTCACGGGTGGCGGCTTCAGCGACTTTTTGCTCAAGCTCATCCCCACCACCGCCGTGAGCGCATTCGCCAATGGCGACGTGCTGCAGGTGCTGCTGTTCTCCATCATCTTTGGCTGCGCGCTGGCGCTGCTGGGCGAGCGCGGTGCGCGGGTCACCAGTCTGATCGAAGACCTGTCGCACGTGCTCTTCAAGACCATGGGCCTGATCATCAAGCTGGCGCCGCTGGGCGTGCTGGGTGCCATCGCGTTCACGGTGGGCAAGTACGGCATCGGCTCGCTCAAGCAGCTGGGCATGCTGGTGGTGCTGTTCTATGCGGCGGTGTTCCTGTTCGTGGCGGTGGTGCTGGGCCTGATCATGCGGGTCTCGGGCTTCAGCCTGTTCAAGCTGCTGCGCTACCTGCGCGAGGAGCTGGCCGTGGTGTTCGCCACCACCTCGTCGGACAGCGTGCTGCCCCAGATCATGGCCAAGCTCAAGCACATGGGCATTCGCGACTCGACCGTGGGCCTGGTGATCCCCACGGGCTACTCGTTCAACCTGGACGCGTTCTCGATCTACATCACGCTGGCCGCCGTGTTCATCGCCCAGGCCACGAACACGCCGATCTCCATGGCCGACCTGCTGACCATCCTGGCGATCTCGCTGGTCACGTCCAAGGGCGCGCATGGCGTGCCGGGCTCGGCCATCGTGGTGCTGGCGGCCACGCTGCATGCCATTCCGGCCATCCCGGCCATCGGGCTGGTGCTGGTGCTGTCGGTGGACTGGTTCATGGGCATTGCCCGCGCGCTGGGCAACCTGATCGGCAACTGCGTGGCCACCGTGGCCATTGCCGCGTGGGAAGGCGATATCGACCGCGAGCGCGCCCACGCCGTGCTAGACGGCCAGGCCGTGCCGCCGCAGCAGCAGTGACCGCATGCGACAAGCCAAGCCATAACAACCCACAACACCACGGCCCACCCCATGCCCCCTTCTACCGTTCTGACCCGCCGCCGCGCCATCGCAGGCGCTGCGGGCCTGTGCGCCCTTCCCTTCGGCTGGGGCCTCGCCGCCGCCCAGGGCAAGGGCGAGCCCGACCAGCTGGACCGCATCCTGCGCAGCCGGGTGCTGCGCGTGGCAGTGCCGCAAGAGTTTCCGCCGTTCGGCTTCACGCGCAACGGCGTGGTCGATGGCTTTGACATTGCGGTGGCGCGCATGCTGGCCAGCGACCTGCGGGTGTCGCTCAAGATCCTGCCCGTGGCCAGCGGCGACCGCCTGGCCGCCCTGCTCGAAGACCGGGTGGACCTGATCATCGCCAGCCTGGGCAAGACCGCGGAGCGCGAGCGCGAGATCGATTTTTCCACCGCTTACGCACCGACCTACATGGGCATCTTCAGTGACTCCGGCGCGGGCCCGGCGGACCTCGCCGCGCTCAAGGGCCGCCGTGTGGGCGTGGTGCGCGGCAGCCTGGAAGAGACCGAGTTCAAGGCCCAGGCACCGCACGCCACAGCCGTGGCATTCGACAGCTCGGCCCCCATGCTTGATGCGTACGTGCGCCGCAGCATCGACGCCTTTGCGGCGGGCAATGTGGTGGCTGAATCCATCCCGGATACCGCCCTGCGCGAGCGTATCAAACGGGTGGCCGTGCTGCGGCAAAGCCCCTGCCACATCGGCGTGCGCAAGCACGAGCCTCGCCTGCTGGCGCGGGTCGATGCCTTTCTGGCCCAGGCCCGGTCATCGCAAGCGCTCATGGTCAATGCCATGCACTGGTTCAAACACAGCCTGTCGCCAGAGATGTTCCGCGATGGCAAGGGCTGAGCAGGCGCTCCACACGCCGCGCGGTCCCCGCCCTCCCCCGCCTGCAGGCGCGTTCCCCGCCACCGGCACGAGAACTCTCCCACCATGATGACTTCGCTCCGCACCCGCATCCTGCTCATCACCACGGCAGCGGTCACCGCCGCCCTCGCACTGACGGGCGCCGCCACCTACGCCATCGTGCGGTCGGCAACCCTGCAGACCATCGAGGACAACCTCACGGCCATCGCCTCGGGCAACGCGCTGGCCATCGAAAAATGGGTGTCGAGCAAATCCCTGGCCGTGCAGGCAGCCGCTGCCGCCGTGGAGCATGGCGACCCGCAGGGCATCGTCCTGCACATGAACAAGGCCAATGGCTTTCCCGTTACCACGGTGGGCTGGCAGGACAAGCGCTGGGTATCGAGCAGCCCCACCACACCACCCACCTATGACCCCACGGCGCGCCCCTGGTACCAAAGCGCGGTGAAGACCGGCAAGCTGCTGGTCACCAAGCCCTACGGCGACGCGTCCACGGGCGAGCCTTTTGTGTCGTTCGCCGCGCCCATCCTGCGCGACGGAGCGGCACAAGGCGCAGTGAGCGGTGCGGTTCCGCTCAAGGGCGTGCAGGAAGTGGTGGCCGCAGTGCACCCCACGCCCAGCAGCCTGGGCTTCGTGGTGGACAAGGACGGGCTGGTGCTGGCGCACCCCGATGCGCAGCGCATGCTCAAGCCCGCCTCAGAACTCTCGCCCGCGCTCACTCCCGCCGTGCTCGCAGCGCTGCCCGTTGCCACCCACGCGCTGGAGGCCACACTGGCAGGCTCTGCCAAGCTGCTGCGCGCACTGCCCGTGGCAGGCACCGACTGGTACCTGGTCGTCGCGCTGGACAAGGCCGAGGCCACCGCCGGCCTGGCAGGCGTGCTGCGCACCTCGGCCATCGCCATCGTGCTGCTGGCGCTGGCCGCTGCGGGTGTCAGCGCACTGCTCACGGCGCAGTCCTTCCGCCGGCTGTCGCAGGTGCGCGATGCGATGGATGAGATCGGATCGGGCAGCGGCGACCTGACGCACCGGTTGCCCGTCACCGGGCACGACGAGGTGGCGCAGATCGCGTCCTCGTTCAACGCCTTCGTGGACAAGATCAGCACCGTGCTGCAGGACGTGCGCCAGGGCGTCGAATCCATGAAAACGGCCACCGACGAGATCAAGGCTGGCAACCACGACCTGTCCCACCGCACCGAGACATCGGCCAGCAACCTACAGGAAACCTCTGCCTCGCTGTCGCAGCTCACAGCCACCGTGCAGCAGTCTGCAGATGCCGCAGCGCAGGCCGCACAACTGGCCCGCTCGGCCAGCGCCACCGCCACCCGGGGCGGCGAGGTGGTGGCGGACGCCGCGAGCACCATGGACGAGATTTCCAGCGCCTCGGCACGCATCGGGGAGATCATCGGCGTGATCGACTCCATCGCCTTCCAGACCAACATCCTGGCACTGAACGCAGCCGTGGAGGCTGCCCGTGCGGGGGAGAACGGCCGGGGCTTCGCGGTGGTGGCCAGCGAGGTGCGCAGCCTGGCGCACCGCAGCGCCACGGCCGCCCGGGAGGTGCGGGCGCTCATAGACGCCTCGGGCGCCAGCGTGGCCACGGGCACCCAGCGCGTGCGCGCGGTTGGCGAGACCATGAACGAGATCGTGCACGGCATCCAGCGCGTGGCGCAGATCGTGGGGGAAATCAATGGCTCCATGACCGAGCAAAGTGCCGGCATCGGCCAGATCAACCAGGCCGTGGCCGAGATGGACCGCGCCACGCAGCAAAATGCAGCGTTGGTTGAAGAGTCCACCGCCGCATCGGGCGTGCTCAACGACCAGGCCCACCACCTCGCACGCACCGTCGCCGGCTTCCAGCTGGAGGCCTCGCGTGCGCCCATCCACGCTGGCTTGCCAGCCCTGCCCCGCTGACACAATCGACCCCATGAGCCTGAGCCAGACCCAGATCGCCCAACAGGTGGTGGAATCCATCCTTGCGCAGAAGCTCGCCCCCGGCGAACGCCTGGGCGAGCAGGAATTGGCCGACCTCTTCGGCGTAAGCCGCACGCTGGTGCGCGAGGCGCTGATGCAGCTGCAGGCACGCGGCTTTGTCGAAGTGCGCTCGCGCCGGGGTTGGTACGTGGTGGAGCCTTCGGTGGAGGATGCGCGCGACGCCTTCTCGGCACGGCGCATCATCGAATCGGGCATCCTGGCCGACGCAGGCAAGCCGCTACAGACAGTGACCCGCCGCCTGCGTGCACACATTGCCGATGAGCAGCAGGCCATCGAAGGCGCCGACGCGGCCACACGCGCCTTCCTGCTGGCGGATTTCCATGTCTGCCTGGCAGAGGCAATGGGCCACCGCAGCCTCAGTGACATCCTGCGCGACCTCACCGCGCGCACCACGCTGGCGGCCTCGCTGTACCAGTCACAGCACGCGGCCAGCCAGTCCTGCGCCGAACACGCTGCCATCGTGGAGGCCCTGGAGGCCGGCGACACCGTGCTGGCCCGCGAACGCATGCTGGCCCACATCGGCCATGTGGAAGGCGCACTGAACTCCGACCAGCCGCTGGTGCGGGACCGGCTGCGTGAATCCCTGGCACCGCTGACCGGCCAACGCGCCAAGGCAGCATCCACGCACCGGGGCTAGGTCCAGCCGCAGGCGTTGCACGCCCCTACCCCAACGCCCCCAGCAGCCCACGTTTGGGGCAGCGGTTTGCGGCTGCCCGTTCTAAGGGTTTACCGGGATAAGCGCGTCCGGTCATTTTGTATACGATTTTTGTATGGACTGTTGTGCACCATTTCGCACCAGTACCCATCTCGTATTCACACTGATCCACCCTAAGGACACGCCATGAACCCACCCGTACACCCCGTGGACGAACACCTGCCCCTGGGGCGACTTACGGCGCTGGGCCTTCAGCATGTGCTGGTGATGTACGCTGGCGCGGTGGCCGTGCCACTCATCGTGGGGCGTGCGCTCAACCTCACACCCGACCAGGTGGCCAAGCTGATCTCTGCCGACCTGTTCGTCTGTGGGCTGGTCACGCTGATCCAGGCACTGGGGGCGTCGCGCTGGTTCGGCATCCAGCTGCCCGTGATGATGGGCGTGACCTTTGCCTCGGTGGCCCCGATGATCTCGATGGCACAAAGCACGGGAGGCACGGCCGGAGCCGGACTGATCTTTGGATCGGTGATCGGGGCGGGCGTCATCTCCATCCTGATCGCGCCACTGGTGAGCCGCATGCTGCGGTTTTTTCCGCCCGTGGTCACCGGCACCATCATTGCGGTCATCGGCATCAGTCTGATGCGCGTAGGCATCAACTGGATCTTTGGCAATCCAGTGGGCCCCACGGCGCCCAATGTGGTGAACCCCGAGCACATCAAGTGGCTCAGCGAGATGCAGTCCGTCGCCGGGGCACCCGGCTCGTCCCTGCCCCCCGTGCCCAAGGGCTTTGCGGTGGTGCCCACGGTGCCCAACCCCAAATACGCCGACCTGACCGGCGTGGGCATCTCGGGCCTGGTGCTGCTGTCCATCCTGCTGATCGCCAAGTTTGCCAAGGGCTTCATCGCCAACATCTCGGTGCTGCTGGGTATCGTCATTGGTGCGGTGGTGGCCGTGGCGCTGGGCATGATGAACTTCGACAAGGTGGCCAAGGCGCAGTGGTTTGACCTGGTGCTGCCGTTCGAGATCGCCGGCCCCGTGTTCGACCCCATCCTGATCCTGACCATGACGCTGGTGATGATCGTGGTGATGATCGAATCCACCGGCATGTTCCTGGCCCTGGGCGAGATGACCGACCGCAAGGTGGACCAGGCCGCTCTGACGCGCGGCCTGCGCACGGATGGCCTGGGCACGCTGCTGGGCGGAATCTTCAACACCTTTCCGTACACCAGCTTCTCGCAGAACGTGGGGCTGGTGGCCGTCACCGGCGTCAAGAGCCGCTTTGTCTGCGTGGCCGGCGGCGTGATCCTGATCGTGCTGGGCGTGCTGCCCAAGATGGCGGCGCTGGTCGAATCGCTGCCCACCATGGTGCTGGGGGGCGCCGGGCTGGTGATGTTCGGCATGGTGGCGGCCACCGGCATCCGCATCCTGGGCGGGGTGGATTTCAAGCACAACCGCTTCAACGCCATGATCGTGGCCGTGTCGATCGGCGTGGGCATGATCCCGCTCATCGCGCCCAACTTCCGCCAGTGGATGCCGCATGCCATCCACCCCCTGATCGAATCCGGTATCCTGCTGGCCTCGATCGCGGCCGTGGCCCTGAACGTTTTCTTCAATGGCGCCAGCCGCGACACCTCCGCCGCTGTGAACGCCGCACGCCAGGCCGACGCCCACTAGCGTCCCGCCTGCCCGCTGCCCGGAAAATGCTCACCATCCAAGAACTGGCCACAGCCTGCTGGCCCCACCCCCTGACCGCACCGGCTGCCAGGGGGTTTTGGATTCATGCGGCATACGCATAAACCTGCATGCCAGCCAGCCGCGCCATCGGGTACCCTTGTTTTGCATTCCGCCGAGGACTTCCAGGATTTCCGTATGACACAGAACATTTCCGCCGCCGAACAGGCCTTGCGCGACGCTGCGCGCGAATACCACCGCAACCCCACCCGGGGCAAGATTTCGGTCACCCCCACCAAGCCCCTGTCCAACCAGCGCGACCTGTCGCTGGCCTACTCGCCGGGCGTGGCCTACCCTTGCCTAGACATCGCGGCCGACCCGTCCAAGGCGTTTGACTACACCTCGCGCGGCAACCTGGTGGCGGTGATCACGAACGGCACGGCCGTGCTGGGCCTGGGCGACATCGGCCCCCTGGCCAGCAAGCCGGTGATGGAGGGCAAAGGCTGCCTGTTCAAGAAGTTTGCAGGCGTGGACGTGTTCGACATCGAACTGGCCGAGCGCGACCCCGACAAGCTCATCGAGATCATTGCGGCGCTCGAGCCCACGCTGGGCGGCATCAACCTCGAAGACATCAAGGCGCCCGAGTGTTTCTACATTGAGCAAGAGCTGAGCAAGCGCATGAACATCCCGGTGTTCCATGACGACCAGCACGGCACGGCCATCATCTCCAGCGCAGCGCTGCTCAACGGCCTGGAGCTGGTGGACAAGGAGATTGGAGCTGTCAAGATCGCTGTCTCGGGCGCTGGCGCTGCTGCCATTGCCTGCGTGAACGTGATGGTGGGCCTGGGCGTGAAGGTAGAGAACATCTTCATGTGCGACTCCAAGGGCGTGATCTACCAAGGCCGCCCCGGTGGCTACGACGAGTCCAAGGCGCGCTATGCCCAGAAGACCGACGCGCGCACGCTGGCCGATGCGGTGGATGGCGCCGATGTGTTCCTGGGCTGCTCGGCCCCGGGCGTGCTCACCGCCGAGATGGTCAAGACCATGGCTCCGAAGCCCATCATCCTGGCGCTGGCCAACCCCGAGCCCGAGATCCGCCCCGAACTCGCCAAGGCCATCCGCCCCGACTGCATCATTGCCACGGGCCGCTCGGACTACCCCAACCAGGTCAACAACGTCCTGTGCTTCCCCTACATCTTCCGGGGTGCACTCGACTGCGGCGCCACCAAGATCACCGAAGCGATGAAGCTGGCCTGCGTGCGCCAGATTGCCGACCTGGCCAAGGCCGACATCAGCGAAGAAGTGGCCAGCGCCTACGCGGGCAAGGAACTCACCTTTGGCCCCGACTACCTCATCCCCACACCGTTCGACTCGCGCCTGATCCTCAAGATCGCGCCCGCCGTGGCCAAAGCCGCAGCGGAGTCGGGTGTGGCCACGCGCCCCATTGAAGACATGGAGGCCTACAAGGAGACCCTGTCGCGTTTCGTCTACCAGACCGGCATGCTGATGCGCCCCGTGATCAACGCGGCCAAGGCCCTGCCTGACGCGCAAAAGCGCGTGGCCTACGCCGACGGCGAGGACGAGCGTGCCCTGCGCGCCGCGCAGATGGCGATTGACGACAAGATCGCCCAGCCCATCCTCATCGGCCGCCCCGCCGTGATCGCCGCCCGCATTGCCAAGGCCGGCCTGCGCATGCAGCTGGGCAAGGATGTGGAGGTGTGCAACCCCGAGGACGACCCCCGTTTCCGCCAGTACTGGGAGCACTACCACCAGCTCATGAAGCGCAACGGCGCCACGCCCGAAGTGGCCAAGGCGGCCGTGCGCCGCTCCAACACCATCATCGCCTCGCTGATGGTCAAGCTGGGCGATGCGGACGCCATGATCTGCGGTCTGGTGGGCACGTACGAGACACACCTGGAGCGCATCCACAGCATCATCGGCCGCCAGGAGAGCGTGAACGACTATGCCGCGCTCAACGCGCTGATGACCAACCGGGGCACGCTCTTCATTGCCGACACCTACGTGAACGAAGACCCCACCGCCCAGCAGCTGGCCGACATCGCCTGGATGTCCGTGCAGGAAGTGCAGCGTTTTGGCCTGCCACCCAAGGTGGCTTTCCTGTCGCATTCGAGCTATGGCTCGTCCAAGCGCGCATCGGCCAAGAAGATGCGGCTGGCCCGCGACCTGTTCGTGGCCGCCCACCCCGACATCGAATGCGATGGCGAGCTGCACGGCGATGCCGCACTGGAGCCGAACATCCGCAATGCCTACATGGCGGACTCGACCCTGACGGACTCGGCCAACCTGCTGATCTGCCCCAACCTGGATGCCGCCAACATCCTCTACAACGTGCTCAAGACCACCACCAGCGGTGGCGTGACCGTGGGCCCCATCCTGATGGGCGCCGCCGCCACGGCCTACATCCTGACCCCGGCCGCCACCGTGCGCCGGGTGCTCAACATGACGGCGCTGGCCGTGGCCAGCGCGGCCGCACGCCCCAAATAAGGGCACACCGAAGGGCCTGCGGAGCCCTTCGCCCCCAGGGCATAGCCCCTGGGCGGTGCAAACCAGCGGGCGCTTGCACCATGCGGGGAAACCCTGCATGCCCGCACGCACCACTTCAGGGAACAATGGCTGCATGCCTGGTTGCGCTACCGCGAAATCAGGCATCGATTTTGCTGAGTCCATGGCTATCCAGCCGTGTTGACGGCACCTTCCCCAGCCCTTCCCCGACAGGAGCCCCCCATGAAAAAACGATCGTTCCTGCAATCCGCCGCACTGCTGGCCGCTGCCAGCACGTTCTCGCTGGCGCAAGCGCAAACGCTCACCCCTATCAAGTTCCAGCTCGACTGGCGTTTTGAAGGCCCTGCTGCGCTGTTCCTGCAGCCGGTGGCCAAGGGCTATTTCAAGGCCGCCGGGCTGGATGTGACGGTGGATGCGGGCAACGGCTCGGGCGGCGCGGTGCAGCGCGTGGCCTCAGGCACCTACGACATCGGCTTTGCCGACCTGGCCGCTGTGATGGAGTTCCACGCCAACAACCCTGACGCGCAGAACAAGCCCGTGGCGGTGATGATGGTCTACAACAACACACCCGCCTCGGTCATGGCGCTCAAGAAGAGCGGCATCACCAAACCCGCCGACCTGGCCGGCAAGAAGCTGGGAGCCCCCGTGTTCGACGCCGGCCGCCGCGCGTTCCCTATCTTCCAGAAGGCCAACGGCATCGGCGCTGTGCAGTGGACCGCCATGGACCCACCGCTGCGCGAAACCATGCTGGTGCGCGGCGACGTGGACGCCATCACCGGCTTCACCTTCACCTCGCTGCTGAACCTGGAAGCCCGCGGCGCCAAGGCCGCCGACGTGGTGGTGCTGCCCTATGCCGACTTTGGCGTGAAGCTGTATGGCAACGTGATCATCGCCAGCCCCAAGCTCATCAAGGAGAACCCGGCCGCCGTCAAGGCCTTCCTCTCGGCCTTCACCAAGGGCGCCAAGGACGTCATCGCCAACCCGGCAGCCGCCATCGAACACGTGAAGGCGCGCGACGGCATCGTGAACGTGCCGCTCGAAACCCGCCGCCTGCAACTGGCCATCGACACCGTCATCAACAGCCCCGATGCACGCGCCGAAGGTTTTGGCCAGGCCAAACCCGGCCGCCTGTCGCTGATGGCCTCCCAGGTGTCGGACGCGTTCAACACCAAGACGCGCGTGAACGCCGACGATGTGTGGAACGCCAGCTTTCTGCCCAGCGCGGCCGAGTTGAACATCCTGCCGAAGAAGTAAACAAGCAAGCAAGTTCGTCAAGCACTGCCTTTTTACTATCAATTTAATAGCTTCTTGCGCTTATCTATCAAGCGCCAGCGGCCATTTCCATTAAAAATCTTCTACCCATGCAGGCTGCCGACTCCTATTTTGTGGACTTCCGTGATGTCTGGCTCGCCTACAACGACGAGTTGCGCGCGAAGAACCAGTTTGCGGTGGAGGCCATCGACCTGCAGGTGCGGCAGGGCGAGTTCATCGCCATCGTCGGCCCTTCGGGTTGCGGCAAGTCCACCTTCATGAAACTGGCCACGGGGCTGAAGATGCCTTCGATGGGCAAAATCCTCATCGACGGCCAGCCCGTGACGGGGCCGCTCAAGGTCTCAGGCATGGCGTTTCAGGCGCCCTCGCTGCTGCCCTGGCGCACCACGGTGGACAACGTGCTGCTGCCGCTGGAGATCGTCGAGCCCTACCGCAGCCACTTCAAGCAAAAGCGCAAGGAGTACGAAGAGCGTGCCCGCAAGCTGCTCCAGAAGGTGGGCCTGGGCGGCTACGAAGACAAGTTCCCCTGGCAGCTGTCGGGGGGCATGCAGCAGCGCGCCAGCATCTGCCGCGCGCTGATCCACGAGCCCAAGATGCTGCTGCTCGACGAGCCCTTTGGCGCGCTCGATGCGTTCACGCGCGAGGAGCTGTGGTGCATCCTGCGCGACCTGTGGGCCGAGCAGAAATTCAACGTGATCCTGGTCACCCACGACCTGCGCGAGTCGGTCTTCCTGGCCGACACGGTGTATGTGATGAGCAAGAGCCCGGGCCGTTTTGTGGTGAAGAAGGAGATCGATCTGCCCCGCCCGCGCGACCTGGAAATCACCTACACCAAAGAGTTCACCGACATCGTGCACGAGCTGCGCGGCCACATCGGTGCGCTGCGCCAAAGCGGCGCGCCCATCGCCCAATAGACGCAGACCGCGTTCATCACCACCATGCACAAGAAAACCGTAGAACGCTGGTCGCCCTGGATCCTGCTGGTCGCGATCATCCTGCTGTGGCAGATCATCTGCTCGGCCTTCAATGTCTCTGAATTCATTTTCCCCAGCCCCTGGGCCATCGGCACGCAGCTGGTCGAGTTCGGGGGCGTGATCGCCGCCCACGCCTGGCGCACCTACTGGGTCACCATGGCGGGCTTTGGCATCGCCATCGTGGTGGGCGTGCTGCTGGGTTTTGTGATCGGCAGCTCACGCCTGGCCTATGCCGCCGTGTACCCGCTGATGACGGCCTTCAACGCGCTGCCCAAGGCCGCGTTCGTACCCATCCTGGTGGTGTGGTTCGGCATTGGCGTGGGGCCGGCCATCCTCACGGCGTTTCTCATCAGCTTCTTCCCCATCATGGTCAACATCGC
Source organism: Acidovorax sp. Root275 (assembly GCF_001428965.1). Lineage (NCBI taxonomy): Bacteria > Pseudomonadati > Pseudomonadota > Betaproteobacteria > Burkholderiales > Comamonadaceae > Acidovorax > Acidovorax sp. Root275. The sequence goes on from NZ_LMJH01000010.1 coordinate 87,255, forward strand.
CACGGGGCTGGCCACCCTGGAACCCGAGCTGGAAGACGTGTTGCGCGTGCTGGGCGCCAAGCGCTGGGACGTGCTGACCAAGGTCGGCCTGCCGCGCTCCATGCCGTACTTCTACGGCTCGCTCAAGGTGGCGATCACGCTCGCCTTTGTGGGCACGACGGTGTCGGAGATGACCGCTGCCAACGAAGGCATTGGCTACCTGCTCATCAGCGCGGGCTCCTCCATGCAGATGGGCCTGGCGTTTGCGGGGCTGATGGTGGTGGGTGCGATGGCGATGGCCATGTACGAACTGTTCAGCGCCATCGAGAAGCGCACCACCGGATGGGCGCACCGGGGGTCGCAAGGGGAGTGAAGCCCTCGGCGGACACCCTGGGCGCGCGGTACCCGCACACCCAGCCGTCGTGACAGCACGGCCGTTGACCGGCCTGCGACCGGCTGCTCAGGGGAAGGACCGCCGCGAAGGGAATTCGCCATCCGACTCCCACAGTCCGGGCCGTGACCGTACACGCACGGTCCAGCCCCGCTTTCCGTGGACATAGCTGCGATAGCTGGTCGTGAACTTCCCGTCCCGGGGCTCGCTGCGGACCGCCAGAAGCTGGTCTACCGCTCCCACCCGCACTTTCTTCCACGCCGCTTTGCCCGTCTGGGCCAGTACGATGGGCTGCAGGTGGCCATCCGCAGCGCGGGCCTGCGCGTAGGTCAGTCGGTTTCCTTCGATCTGGACCAGCTTGGTCAGCGGTCCACTGTAGCTGCCCACAGGTGCCGTCAGATCCACCGTCACCAGAACAGTGGGGCTGCGCACGCCACGCAAAAGAGCGGAGTCCAGCTTGGCCAGAGGCGCCTCCAGCGTCATGCTGTCCAGCAATTCGCCGTTGCAACCTTGCAGCTGCAACACAGCCGGCGCGCCGGTGGCCTGCTCGCCGCTGGCCCAAAAACGGGCCAGTTCACGGGGGGTGACCCGCTTGTCAAGCACCAGCTTGACGCTCTGGCAACCCACAGCGGCCTGATCTCCAGCGTGCACCAGTGTGTGGGCCGCAACGAGCAAAGCCACAAGCCCCAGGCGCTTCATGACCGAGGCACCTCGATACCCGCAATGACGCCCTCGCTGGCCGCCACCCCACAGGCACCAGCACGTCGATCTGCGGGTTGACGTCCTTGTCCCGGCAGACGCCCGCTTTCTCCCACTCCCCGAGATCGTTTGGCGACGTTGTCGATCTTGAGCGGCGAGTCGTGCGCACTGCCCGGATTGCTGGCGCGCCCGGCCAGCGAGCCACCAGCCTCGACCCCGCCGGCATACGCTACGAACCGGCGCCATTGCGTCCACGCCTTGGTGGCCGCCTGGTTGACGGCCAGGATGGTGGCTTGGCTCAGCTGGCCGCCGGCGATGATGGTGCCGTGGATGTCAGCGACGACAGGTTTGGCCATGTTGGATGGTGATGGAAGGCAGCCCGAAAAAGGACGTGGCAGTGTAGGTAACGGCGATACCGTGGCTTGTGACAATTTGTTCAAGCATGCCGATAAGCACGGTGTATTTCGTCCGCTTGAGCTTGTAGCGAGGGCTCACCCAGCCATCACGCGGGCGTTCGTTGGTACCCAGCCTGTACGAACTGCACTGATCAGCAGAAGGCCGACGTCTTTGCATGGACTGCTCAGCCTCATCGAAAGGCGCGCCATCGGCTGGACGCGCGCGGAATGCCAAGCAAGTTAGCCGGGATACGGCGCGCTGAAACGGAATGGCGCAGGGGTGAATGAAGCACTGGCGCACCGGCTCTACCGTTCTGCGGCCTAAGTACCGCCTACCGCTTATCTGCAAATGATTTATTGCTCCACTTTCAGGAGCATTTCACACTACCAGTACCCGGGCCTCCCCCCTGCCGCTACACTCGCCGCCTCCGTTGACAACAGGATCCTGCACATGCGGTTGGACATCTTCTTGCGGCCTTGGGCGCTTCTGGGTTGCGCAGGCCTTGCGGCGTGCGGTGGCACGCACCCCACCCAGCCCGCGGCGACCGCACCGGCCACCACGACCGCTGTGGCACCCGCAGGCGGCCCCATCAAGGTGGGCATCGCCTTGGGCGGCGGCGCCGCCAAGGGCTTCGCCCACATCGGCGTGATCAAGATGCTGGAGGCCAATGGCCTGGCGCCCGCCGTGGTCTCCGGCACCAGCGCAGGCAGCGTGGTCGGCGCGCTGTATGCCAGCGGCATGAATGCCTTCGAGATGCAGGAAAAGGCTGTGGCGCTGGACGAAACCAAGATCCGCGACCTACAGCTTTCCTCCGGCGGCCTGGTGCTGGGCCAGAAGCTGGAAGACTATGTGAACGAGCAGGTGCGCCGCAAGCCGCTGGAGCAGATGATCAAGCCCTTCGTGGTGGTGGCCACACGGCTCGAAGACGGCGAGCGCACCGTTTTCGCACGCGGCAACACAGGGCAGGCGGTGCGTGCATCGAGCAGCGTGCCCGGCGTGTTCCAGCCCGTCTCCATTGGCAAGTACCACTTTGTCGACGGCGGCATCGTGAGCCCCGTACCTGTGGACGCCGCGCGCCAGCTGGGTGCCGACATCGTGATTGCCGTGGACATCTCCAACAAGGCCCGGGGCCAGACGCCAGGCAATATGCTGGGCGCGCTGAACCAGTCGATTGCCATCATGGGCCAGAAGCTGGGCGAGGCAGAACTGGCGCGCGCCGACGTGGTCATCCGCCCCAAAGTGCTGGACATCGGCCCGGCCGATTTCAGCCAGCGCGCCAGCGCCATCGTGGAAGGCGAAAAGGAGGCCCTGGCCGTGATGCCGCAGATCCGCGAACGCATTGCGCAGCTGCAAGCCGAACGCGCCCGCGCCGCGCAACAGACCCAGCAGAAGGTGCAAGAGGCGGAGCACAAGGCGTGTTTGGACAACCGCTCACGCCTGCAGCGGTTGGCTGGCATGGCGGGAATGGGCGAGGGGTGCCCTGCGCCAGCCACCAGGTAGGCCAGGACGGCTTGGCGAAGCGAAGTGACGTGAAGCGCACGGCGCAGCGCCAGGCTTTCGACTTCCACCGCTTGGCGGAAACGGCTGCTGCGACTGCTGCGGGCTCAGCCCGCAAGCCTGCAGTTCAGGCGGCGCCGTAGAAAAGCATGCATGCATGTCACACAATGTTCTTGGCATGCCCCATGCATGCGACTGGGCACAACACCCCACAGCCCGGAGACACGCCATGCCTGCCCTCATGCCTGCAGCGCCCCCTCAGCCCGATGCCCCCTCGGCCATTGCCGCCAACGACGGCATCTACCTGCGCCAGGCGATCGCCTGGTCGTGCACGGCCCGGGCGCGCGGCAACCGGCCCTTTGGCGCGGTGGTGATCGGCGGCGACGGCACGCTGCTGGCCGAGGCCTACTGCAACGCCACCGAGACGGGCGACTGCACGGGCCATGCCGAGACCAATGCCGTGCGCCAGCTCAGCCCGCGCGTGGGGCGCGATGCGCTGGCCCAGGCCACGCTGTACTCGTCGGCCGAGCCCTGCGTGATGTGCGCGGGCGCCATCTTCTGGTCGGGCATCGGCCGCGTGGTGTTCGGCATCGACGCGGTGCGGCTGCGCGAGTTCCGCGGGGAGCGCGCGGAGCAGCGCGATGCCGAACTGTCTTGCCGCGACGTGTTTGCGGCATCGCCGCACCCCATCGAATGCATAGGCCCGGCCCTCATCGCGGAAGCGAGTGCCCCGCATGTGGGCTTCTGGAAGCTCTGAGCAACCAGCGACAATCGCCCACCATGCCGCCCAAAGCCCCGCCCATGACCGAACCCGAAGCCGATGGCAGCAGCAATGTCTCCGGCGCACTGCTCAGCCGCTCCAAGCAGGGGCGCGAGCGCATCCTGGGTGCGATCCGCGAGGCGGCGATTGCCGAGTTCAGCCGCCATGGCTTCAAGGGCGCTTCCACCAAGGCCATTGCTGAACGTGCGGGCCTGACCAAGCCGCAGCTGCACTACTACATCGCCAGCAAGGAAGAACTGTACGAGGAGCTGCTGTACTCGGTGCTCAACGGCTGGTCGGGCGCCTTCCAGTTCGACAGCCAGAGCGACGACCCGAAGAAGGTGCTGAGCACCTATGTGCGCAAGAAGCTCGACTACGCGCTGGACAACCCGGGCCTGTCGCGCATCTTCACCACAGAGGTGCTGGGCGGCGGGCGCAACCTGGGCCGGTACTGGCCCGTGGCCGTGAAGTCCACTCAGCAGAAGGTGGACCTGATCGACCGCTGGATCGCCGAGGGCCGCATGCGCCCGCTGGACGCGCGCCTCTTGCTCATGCAGATCTGGGGCATGACGCAGCACTACGCCGACTACGGCGTGCAAGTGCACATCATGCTGGGCCTGGCGCCCGAAGAAACCATCGACCGCGAACCCATTGTTCGCGAGCTCACCAATTTCGTGCTGCTGGGCTGCGGCCTGGCACCTGATTTCGCACCAGAGTGAACAGGCCTGCACGCTTGCGGGCATAGCAGCAGCGCCAATACAGCGCCTTGACCCAGGCCAAGCCAGGCAACAGCCCAAAAAGCCCTGCTGGCACAGCATTTGCAATAGTTTGACCAATCGATCAAATCAAGTGGTCAAACATGCAAACCCCAGCCACGGCAGCGCCGCTGCCCGCCACGGAACCGGCTTCTTTTGAACTGGTGCTTGCGCGCAGCCAGATGCGGCTGCCCGTGCAGCCTGGCGAAAGCATGGCCGATGTGCTGCAGCTCGCCGGCATCGCCATCGACACCCTGTGCGAACAGGGCGTGTGCGGCACCTGCGCCACGCGCTGGCTCGACGGCTCGCCCGACCACCGCGACAGCTGCCTGAGCCCCGAAGAGCAGGCCACCCATGTGGCCGTGTGCTGCGCGCGCAGCCACGGCCCCACGCTCACGCTCGACCTTTGAAGAAGGAGCCCCCGCCATGCGCATCCTCGTGATCTATTGCCACCCGGTGGAGACCAGCTACAACGCCGCACTGCACGACGAGGTGGTGCGCAACCTGCGTGCGGCCGGCCACGAGGTGGACGACTGCGACCTGTATGCCGAGGACTTCAACCCCGTGCTCAGCCGCGAGGAGCGCCTGGGCTACCACGAGGTGCCTAGCAACCGCCTGCCGGTCCAAGGCTATGTGGACCGGCTGCTCTGGGCCGAGGCGGTGGTGTTCTGCTTTCCCACCTGGTGCTTCGGCATGCCGGCCATGCTCAAGGGCTTTTTCGACCGCGTGCTGATGCCCGGCGTGGCCTTCGACATCAGCGACCCGCACAACGTCAAGCCCTCGCTCACGCACATCAAGCGCATCTCGGCCGTGGTGACCTATGGCCGCCCGCGCTGGACGGCGCTGCTCATGGGCGATCCGCCGCGCAAGTCCGTCACGCGCTACATGCGCCTGCTCACGGGCGGCAAGGCGCGCGTGGACTACCACGCCTACTACCACATGAACGTGGCCACGCCGCCGCGGCTCGAGGCCTTCAAGGCCCGCGTAGGCCAGGCCATGGCGCGCTTTGCGTAAGGGGATTTTTTCCATGCACGCATCCAACGCCCCCGATTACCTGCTGCGCGCGCGGCTGCCGCGCTGGCTGCTGCCGCGCCAGTGGCCCACCCAGAGCAGCCAGCCCGCGCTGGCCGATGTGCACCTGGCGCAGGGCCGCGTCGAGTCCATCGCGCCGCACCACCCTGCCCAGCCCCCGGCCACGGGCGCCACCTGGGACCTGGCCGGCGCCCTGGTGCTGCCCGGCCTGGTGGATGCGCACACCCATCTGGACAAGGCCTTCACCCTGCCGCGCATGGGCACGGTGAAACCCGGGCTGCTGGGCGCCATCGAGGCCATGATGGTGGACCGCCAGGGCTGGACCGAGGCCGACATACGCCAGCGCGCCAGCCGCGCCCTGCAATGGGCTTACGAGGCCGGCACGGTGCATGTGCGCACCCACTGCGACTGGTGGGAGCCCGATGCACAGCCGCTTGCCTGGAACGTGCTGCGCGCGCTGGCGCACGAGTGGACCGGCCGCCTGCTGCTGGAGCGCGTGGCCCTGATCCCCCTGCACCTGTACACCGAGCGTGCCACCGCCATGCGGCTGGCCGCCACCGTGGCCGACAGCGGCCCGGGCGCGCTGCTGGGGGGCTTCGTGCATTCCACCAACTGGGACCCACAGGCCCTGCGCCACCTGTTCGAGGCCGCGCAGCACCACGGTCTGAACGTGGACCTGCATGTGGACGAGGAACTGCACCCCGGCGCCCAGGGCCTGGCCACCACGGCGGCGCTGCTGCAGGAACTGCGCTTCGACGGCCACGTGGTCTGCGGCCACACCTGCGCGCTGGCCGCGCAGGACGAGGCCACGGCCCTGGCCACGCTGGACGCCGTGGCGCAAAGCCCGATCACCCTGGTGACCCTGCCCATCACCAACCTGCTGCTGCAGGACGCGACCACGGGCCGCACACCGCGCCAGCGCGGCATCACCCTCGTCAAGGAGGCGCGTGCGCGCGGCATCCCGGTGCTGGTGGCCAGCGACAACATCCAGGACCCGTTCTGCCCCGTGGGCAGCCTGGACCCGCTGGAGGCCCTGGCCACCGGCGCGCTGGCGGCGCAGCTCGACGCGCCGTTCGACCGCTGGTCCGAGGCGCTGTGCCGCAGCGACTGGCTGCGCCGCGGGCCCGATGCCTTGCCGCTGCAGCCCGGCATGCCGGCCGACCTGCTCGTCTTCCAGCAGGCCGATGGCTGGGGCTTTCCGTCGCGCACGCAGCAGCGCGTGGTGCTGCGCCAGGGCCGCGTCACCAGCGGCCATGCCAGCGCGGCGTGGCATGTGGCCAACGCCACCCCAGCCCCCTCCCCCCTTCCTGACCGGAGCCTTGCATGACGACCGCTTCCACCACCCCCTCGGGCATTGCCCAGCCCCTGGCCCGCTATGCCGCCTGGCGCCGAGCGGGCGACCTGGTGTTCCTGTCCGGGATCATCGCCGTGGACCCTGCGGCCAGCCGCATCGTGCGCGGCTATGCCGACATCCCCGACGAGGCGGCCACGCTGATCGGCCGCACGGGCGAGTTCAGCAGCGACATCAAGGAGGGGCCCATCCTGGCGCAGAGCTGGTATGTGCTCGACCGCATCCGCCAGACCATCGAGGCCGCGGGCGGCCAGATGTCCGACGTGTTCAAGCTGGTGCAGTACTTCAAGCACCTGGACCACTTTCCCCAGTACAGCCGCGTGCGCAAGCTGTTCTTCCCGGGCGAGCCTCCGGCCTCCACCGTGGTGGAGGTCACCGGCATGCTGCCCACGGCCGACATCCTGATCGAGGTCGAAGCGACTGCCTACCTCCCCTTGCGCTGACCTCTCCATCCCCCTTCACGAAAGACCCGCCCCATGCTGCACGGCTACACCCCGCCCCACCGCTACCTGCCCTACCTGAGCTGGACCGAGATCGTCGACCTGCCGGACAAGGAGAACACCGTGATCGTGCTGCCCACGGGCGCCACCGAGCAGCACGGCCCACACCTGCCCTGCGCGGTGGACACGGTGATCAGCGCGGGTGTGGTGGGCCATGCGCTGGCGCGCCTGCCGGCCGAGGTGCCGGCCTTTGCCATGGCGCCCATCACCTACGGCAAGTCGGAGGAGCACCTGCACTTTCCGGGCACGGTCACCTTGAGCGGAGAGACCCTGCTGGCCACCATGAACGAGGTGGGCGAGTCGGTCTACCGCGCGGGCTTTCGCAAGCTGCTGTTCGTCAACGGCCACGGCGGCCAGCCGCAGGTGATGGAGATGTGCGCGCGCGAGCTGCGCCTGCGCCATGGCGACTTCATCGTGGTGCCCAGCTTCACCTGGCGCGTGCCGCACGTGGCAGGCAAGTACCTGTCGGAGCAGGAGAAGAAACTGGCCATGCACGCCGGCCATGCCGAGACGGCGCTGATGCTGGCCCTGGCGCCCGACACCGTGCACATGGAGCGCGCGGTGGTGAACTACCCACCCGTGTTCGACTCGCCCCTGCTGTCGCCCGACGGCCGCCCCGCCTGCGCCTGGAGCGCGCGCGACTTCGGGCCCAGCGGCATCATCGGCGACCCGCTGCCCGCCACGGCCGAGCAGGGCCACGCCATCCTCGACTCGCTGGCCGTGAGCTGGGCCGCCGCCATCACCGAGCTGCACCAACTGCGCTGGGCCGCCCGCCCCGAAGCCACCTGGGGCCGCGCCAACCACACGGGCCATGTGGAGCACTCCACCGCCCTGGCTTGAAACCTGCGAACGCAGCCGCATCCCTCCCCCGTTTTCGTCCCTGTACCCCCTCCACCACCTACCGGAGCACTGCCATGATGAAGAAGACCGCCTCCCGCCTTTCCAAACTTGGTGCAGCCGCGCTGCTCGCTGTTGGTGCCGCCGGCACCATGCAGGCCCACGCGCAGGAAAAATTCACCTACATGACCAACTGGTACGCGCAGGCCGAGCACGGCGGCTTCTACCAGGCGGTGGCCACGGGCCTGTACAAGAAGTACGGACTGGACGTGACCATCAAGATGGGTGGCCCGCAGGTCAACATCGTGCAGATGATGGCGGCCGGCCAGGCCGAGTGCGTGATGGGATCGAGCGACCTGCAGATGATCCAGATGCGCGAAGGCGGTGTGCCCGTGACCACGGTGGCGGCCGTCTTCCAGAAAGACCCGCAGGTGCTCATCGCGCACGACGACGTGAAGAAGTTCGAGGACCTGAAGGGCAAGACCATCCTCATCGCTTCGTCGGCCCAGCGCGGCTACTGGCCCTGGCTGAAGGCCAAGTACGGCTTCAACGATGCCCAGACGCGGCCCTATACCTTCAACATCCAGCCCTTCGTGGCCGACAAGAACACCGCCCAGCAGGGCTACCTGACGTCCGAGCCCTTCGCCATCGCCAAGGCCGGCGTGAAGGCCAACACCCTGATGTTCAGCGACCAGGGCTACCCCGCCTATGCCACCACGGTGAGCTGCATGGACAAGACCGTCAAGGAGCGCGGCACCGCCGTCGCCTCCTTCGTGAAGGCCACCATGGAAGGCTGGAAGAGCTACCTGGCCGACCCGGCCCCGGCCAATGCCCTGATCAAGAAGGACAACCCGAACATGACCGACGAACAGCTGGCCTACAGCGTGGCCAAGCTCAAGGAGATGGGCATGGTGACGGGTGGTGACGCGGCCAGCATGGGCATCGGCGTGATGACCGATGCGCGCGCCAAGGCGAGCTACGACTTCCTGGTGGAAGCCAAGCTGATCGACCCCGCCAAGGTGAAGCTGGCCGATACCTACAGCACCGCCTTCGTCAAGGACTTCAAGGTTCTTCCGTAAGCCCGCCCTGCCCTGAAACAGCGGCCCCGGCCCCGCGCGCAGCGGGGCGGGCCGCATCCATCGAAAGGCGACCCCATGCAGTCCGCTGAGCCCACCCCCGCCGACCCGGCAGCGACCCACCGCCCCACGCCCGCCGTGCAGGTGCTGTCGGCCGAGAAAACCTACCCCAACGGCACGCAGGCCCTGCTGCCGGTGGACCTGACCATCGAAGAGGGTGAATTTGTCACCCTGCTCGGCCCCTCGGGCTGCGGCAAGAGCACGCTGCTGAAGATGGTGGCCGGCCTGCTGGAGCCCACCGATGGCCGGCTGCAGCTGTGGCACAAGCCGGTGGCCCAGCTGGAGGAAAGCGGCAAGAAGATGGCCTTTGTCTTCCAGTCGCCCACGCTCATGCCCTGGGCCAGCGTGCAGACCAATGTGCGCCTGCCGCTGGACCTGGCGGGCGTGCCGCGCCAGGAGGCCGATGGCCGCGTGGCCGAGGCCCTGGCCCTGGTGGGCCTGTCGAAGTTCGCCAATGCACTGCCGCGCGCCCTGTCGGGCGGCATGCAGATGCGCGTGTCCATCGCGCGCGGCCTGGTGACCCAGCCTGACCTGTTGCTGATGGACGAGCCCTTCGGTGCGCTCGACGAAATCACGCGCCACAGGCTCGACGCCGACCTGCTGGACCTGTGGCGCAAGAAGAAGCTGACGGTGATCTTCGTGACGCACTCGATCCACGAGGCGGTGTTCCTGTCGAGCCGCGTGGTGATGATGGCCGCGCGCCCCGGCCGCGTGGTGGAGGAGTTCCGCATCGACGCGCCCTACCCCCGCACGGCCGACTTCATGGTCTCGCCCGAATTCAGCCGCTACGCCAAGCAGCTGCAGGACAGCCTGCTGCGCGCCAGCGCCGACACCGAGGAGACTGCAGCATGAGCACCCCTTACCCTACTGCACCTGCAGCGCCCGCACCGGTCGATCGCAGCGGGCAACCCGCCCGCGCCAAGGCGCCCAAGCCCGCCGCAGCGCGCGTTCCCCTCATGGCCCAGCCACGCGTGCAGCGCGTGGTCTACCCGCTGCTCGTGGGCCTGGTGCTCATCGCGCTATGGCAGGGCCTGGTCACGGCCATGGAGCTGCCGCCCTACCTGGTGCCCTCGCCCCTGCTCATGCTCAAGACGCTGTTCACCGACTGGGCGACCCTGGGTGGCTCGCTCTGGGTCACCGTCAAGATCACCGTGCTGGCCTTTGCCGTGGCCACGGTGGCCGGGGTGCTGATCTCGTTCTTGTTCGTGCAGAGCAAGCGCATCGAGACGGCCTTGTTCCCGTATGCAGTGCTGCTGCAGGTCACGCCCATCGTGGCGGTGGCGCCGCTGATCATCATCTGGGTGAAGGACCCGACCGCGTCGATGGTGATCTGCGCCGCGCTGGTGGCGCTGTTCCCCATCATCAGCAACACCACGCTGGGCCTGCGCAGCGTGGAGCTTGACCTGCAAAGCTACTTCCAGCTCAACCGTGCCACGCGCATGCAGACCCTGCTGCGCCTGCGCATACCGAGCGCGCTGCCCTACTTCTTTGGCGGGCTGCGCATCTCCAGCGGGCTGGCGCTGATTGGCGCCGTGGTGGCCGAGTTCGTGGCCGGCACGGGCGGCCAGGGCGCGGGCCTGGCGTACCAGATCCTGCAGGCGGGCTTTCAGCTCAACATACCGCGCATGTTCGCCGCGCTGCTGCTGATATCGCTGACCGGGGTGGCGCTGTTCGCGCTGATGGCCTGGGGCACCCGAGTGGCCCTGGGCAGCTGGCACGCCAGCGAAAACTCGCACGACTGACCCGCCATTTGCACCACACCCATTTTCGACACCGCGCACGCGTGGTGGGGGCCGCGCTTTGCCTGCCACCACCCGCCGCACCGACAGGAGAGACAGGCATGACCACCACCACCGCCCACCAACTGCCCGAACAACTGCCCGGCCTGGACTGGATTGCCGACCCGCTGCGCGTGGGCCGCCTGTCGCAGGACTTTGCCTGGTTCAGTCCCGTGCTCAAGCGCGACCTGGCCGGCAAGCGCGGCGACGTGGCCGTGCGCCCGCGCACCGAGGACGAGATCCGCCAGGTGGTGGCCGCCTGTGCAAAGGCGCAGATTCCCCTCACCGTGCGCGGCAGCGGCACCGGCAACTACGGGCAGAGCACGCCGCTGCATGGCGGGGTGATCCTGGACCTGTCTGGCTACAACGGCTTTGGCTGGGTGCGCGGCGGCGTAGGCCGGGCGCAGGCAGGCATCCGCCTGTCGGATTTCGACGCGCAGGCCAAGCCCCTGGGGCAGGAGCTGCGCTGGCTGCCCTCCACCTACCGCAGCGCCACGCTGGGCGGGCTGTTCGGCGGCGGCTTTGGCGGGGCCGGGTCGATCAACCACGGCCCGCTGGCCGCACCGGGCAACGTGCTGGCCGTGCGCGCCATGACGGTGGAGCCCGAGCCCCAGCTCATCGAGCTGCGCGGCCCCGAGGCCATGCTGCTGCACCACACCTACGGCACCAACGGCATCGTGCTGGAGCTGGAAGTGGCGCTGACCCCCGCCGTGGCGTGGACGGAATGCATCGTCACCTTCACCGACTTCGACGCCGCGCTGGAGTTTGCCGACCGCTTTGGCGCCGCGCCGGGGCTGGAGAAAAAGGAGGTGTGCTTTCTGGCCGCACCGATCCCGGCTTACTTCACCAGCCTGGCCGAGCACCTGCCCGCAGGCTGCCACGCGGTGATGCTGCTGGTGGCCCCGTACTCGGAAGACGGCATGCGCGACATGGCCACCAAGTACGGCGGCAGCGTCAGCTACCGCAAGACCGCCGACGAAGTGGAAAAGAGCCACAAGACCCTGCTCGAATACACCTGGAACCACACCACCCTGCACGCGCTGAAGGTGGACAAGACGCTCACCTACATCCAGAGCGGCTTCAACCCCGCCACCCGGCTGGAGCAGGTGAAGGCGCTGGAGAAGGCCCTGGGCGGCGAGGTGATGATGCACCTGGAGTTTTTGCGCACCAAGGAAGGCGCCTTCAACTGCAGCGGGCTCCAGCTCATCCGCTACAGCACCGAAGAGCGCCTGAACCAGATCATGCAGATCTACCGCGACCATGGCGTGCAGATCAACAACCCGCATGTCTACATCGTGGAAGACGGCAAGCAGAACAACCTGGACCCGGCCGTGGTGAGCATCAAGCAGCGCTTTGATCCGCAGGGACTGCTCAACCCCGGCAAGCTGCGCAGCTGGGTACCTCCTGTAGCCAAGGTGGCTTAGTGCCCTGCGGATTTGCCTTCAACCAGCTAGCGTCGTTGGGGAGCCTTGCCGTGCAAAAGCACTGTCTGCGGCTCCCCGCCTAGCTATCCGGCTGAATGCGATCCTTCAAAGCCGCCGTGCAAAAAGTCGCAGAGGCATAATCAGCTATTCATTTAATAGCAGCCGCGCAGCTCGGCAGTGATTCATCCATGTCCTGGCACGCCCGCCTGCAGCTCGACTACACCGTTGAAGGCCCCACCCCCAACGCCACCCGCACCGTGGCACGGTACGAGCACAACGGCCCGCTGCGCATCCTGCAAAGCCTGTACCCCGAGGGCGATGGCATCTGCCACAACGTGCTGGTGCACCCGCCCGGCGGCCTGGTGGGCGGCGACACGCTGGACATCACCGCCACCGTGGGCCCGGGCGCCCATGGCCTGGTCACCACCCCCGGCGCCACACGCTTTTACCGATCCACCGGCCCGCTGGCGCTGCAGCGCAGCCACCTCACGCTCGCCGAAGGTGCGCGGCTGGAATGGTTGCCACTGGAGGCGCTTTGCTACAACGCCTGCAATGCCGAGAACCACCTCACGCTGAACCTTGCACCCGGCGCCGAATGCATGGGCTGGGACGTGACGGCCCTGGGCCTGCCCCACGCCGACCAACCCTTTGAAACCGGCCGGTTCGTGCAGCACCTTGAAGTGCCCGGCCTGTGGCTGGAACGCGGCGCCATCCACGCTGCCGACCACCGGCTGATGCACAGCCCATTGGGACTGGCTGGGCACCGCTGTGTGGCCAGCCTGTTTTTTGCGGCGGGCGCTCCGCTGGACCGGGCGCGGCGCGACACCGCGCTGGACACCGCCCGCGCCGTGATGGACACCCATGCGCTCAAGGCGACCGCAGGGGCCACCAGCCCCAATGCGCAGATGGTCGTAGTCCGCGTGCTGGCGCCGCAGGTGGAGCCAGCGATGCAGTTGCTCAAGGCCGTGCGAACGGCATGGCGGCAGGCGCTGTGGGAACTGGCTGGCGAGGCGCCACGGATTTGGGCGATGTAGCGCAAGAGCTCAGGCGCTTTGCAGTCCATCCTTTCGACACGGACCTGCAGGAAGACGGAAGTGCCGTCTCAATACCCTTCAGAGGGCCTCCAAGGTCCTCCTCATCCCGGACGCATCGCCAAGCCCCGTCATCACGCAAACGGAGTACCAGGATACCCCGCAGCCCAGCGCTGCTGCCAACCCGCGACCCACACCAGAACCTGGTCTGCCGGCATAGGCCGAGCAATGAAGTAGCCCTGGGCCAGGTCGCATCCCGTATCTTTCAAGAATTCCCAGTCGGCGGCGTCTTCCACACCTTCCGCCACCACCTCCATGCCCAGTTCCTTGGCAAGGCCCAGGCTGGCATAAAAAATGGCCCGCAAGGTTTCGTTGTGGTGGGCCCCATGGACAAAACTCCGGTCAATCTTGAGTTGGTCAAACGGCACATCGCGCAACTGCACCAGCGACGAATGGCCCGTGCCGAAATCGTCTATCGAAAGCTTGAACCGGCGCAAGCGCAGGCGCGTCAGGATCTCCAGGGGCGCCCGCAAATCCTTCATCAACTGGCTTTCCGTCACCTCCAGAACGATGGACTGTGGTGCGACCCCGGCAGCGGCAGCTGCAGCCGTGATCTGCTCGGGGAATTCCAGTGCATGCAGGTTGTCCATGGACACATTGACGGCCACCTTGATCTTCAAGCCTTGAAGCGCCCATGAGGCGCTGTCTCGCAGCGCCTGCGCCAACACCACCTGGGTGAGTGCGTCGATCAAGCCGTGGGCTTCGGCCATGCCGATGAACTGGTCTGGAAACACCAAACCGTCCTGCGGATGGCGCCACCGCACCAGGGTCTCCACGCCCACCACAGCGCCGGTGGAGACCGAGACTTTGGGCTGGTAGTAGTTGACCAGTTCTCCCACCTCGATGCCCTGGGCCAGGCGCTCGACGGCATAGCCCTTGCCTTGCAGGTGTTGGGTCACCCTTGCCGGCGGCACCCATCTCTCGACCAGTTGGTGCAACGCCTGCGGCGACACCGGTTTTTGCAGGCTGCCCAGCACTTCAATGTGATGGGCCTGCACCAGCGTGCGGGCCGACTGCAGGGTGCGTTCGTCCTCACCGCTGACCAGGATCAGGCTGCCCGCATACCCGTGTTCCACCAACTTGCGCACGAACTCAATGCCGTCCATGCCGGGCATATTCAGGTCGCACAGGATGATTTGGGGTGCAAGCGCGGCATCGTCCACCCGCTCCAGGGCGGTCTGACCGTTGTCGCAAGTCGCGACACGGGTGAAACCCAGATTCATCAGCAACCGGGCCAGCAGCTTGAGCATGAAGGGCTCGTCATCGAGCACCAGGATGTGGATGTCCGACTTGGTGCTCATGGTGCACCGTCCTGCCTGTCGTTGGACAAAAGCTCGGCCAGGTGCCGATCAACGGCGCTCATCTCCAGCTTGAAGTGCTCAAACGCCAGCGCCAGCGCGTCGATTTGACCGGCCGCGCCAACCTGCTCCATGTCCGCACACAGGTCGCCCAGCGCCATGGCCCCCACCGAGCGTGCGGCCGACTTGAGCTTGTGCACTGCGGCCACGGTCTTGGCCGCGCTGCCAGCGCAGTAGGCTTGGCTTACCTCCTGCGCAATGCGCGCAGCACTGATGCGAAAGGTCTGCAGGAACTCGCGGATGAGCTGCGGGTCGTCTCCCACCAGGCTGCGCAGGATCTGGATGTCCACCGGCCCTGTGGGCGGGGATTGCATATCGCTGGCCACCCCCTCCGCCACAGGCACAGCGGACGCAGGCTGGGGCAACCAGCGCTCGAGCAAGTCCTGCAGCTCCGACAGCGGAGCGGGCTTGCTCATGTAGTCGTCCATGCCCGCATCCTTGCAACGCTGGGCTTCGGTCTTGAGCGCATTGGCGGTCAGCGCGAGGATGCGCACCGGGGGTTCCAACGCTTTCCCGGCACGTACGAGGGCATTGGCACGCTCTTGCTCCTCGGCGCGGATGACGGAGGCAAGCTGGTAGCCATCCATGCCGGGCATGTGCAGATCGGTCACGATCAGGGCATAGTCACCGCTGCGCCAGCGGATCAGCGCCTGCAGCCCATCGCCCGTCAGGTCTGCGGTCAGCCCCAGCAACGACAGCTGTTGCATGATGACCTTCTGGTTGATGTCGTTGTCCTCCACCACCAGGATCAGGCGACGCTGGCGCCGCGCTTCTTCGCGCGACAGCGCTATCGGCACGGCCGCGTAGCGCGCAGGCGCCAGCGCGTTCTGTTCGTCCTGGTACGGGACACGGCCCGCCGCGACGGCCACCGCACGCAGCAGCGCGCTGCGGGTCAGCACGTTGCCGTCCACGGAGACGCTGTCTGCGTCGAACTGCTGCGGATAGCGGTGGGGCCCGTGGCCTATGACCACAAAATGGGGCGCCAGACCCGGGTTGGCGCGTGCGATGGCGCGCAGGCTGTCCAGCGAGGGGGGCTTGTCGGCTTCGGTATTGACCACCCAGACCCAGGGGCCGGGCGCCAGGCTGGGCGCCAGTTGACCGGCCGCGTCCAGATTCACCACCTGCTGGGTTTGCGCCCCGGCATTGGCCAGATACGTCACCAGGTCGCCGGTGCGCGTCTTGCCATTGCCAATGATGAGACAGGACAGGCCTGCCACCAACGATGGTGCAGGTTGCGCTTCGCCGCCCGCCGGCGAAACACAGGTAAAAGGCAGGCGCAGGGTGAAGGTGGAGCCAGCACCCGGCGCACTGGCCACGGAGATGCTGCCCCCCATGCGCTGCGCCAGGTTGCCGGAAATGACCAGGCCCAACCCCGTGCCGCCAAAGCGCCGGGTCGTGGATACGTCGGCCTGGGTAAAGGCCGTGAACAGCGTGGCCAGCGTGGCTTCCCCCATGCCGATACCGTTGTCGATGACCTGGAATTCGAGCGTGACGCTCTGGGGCTGCTGCTGCACCAGCACCGCACGCACCTCCACCCGCCCGGCAGTGCGTCCACCCGCAGAAAACTTGATGGCGTTGTTGACCAGATTGATCAGTATCTGGCGCAGACGCAAGGCATCGCCCAATACGCTGTGGGGAATCTCGGGATCGGTAAACAGTGTCAGTTCCACACCCTGCTTTTCGGCCAGGCGGTTGAGCATGGCGCAGACTTTTTCGACCACCTCCCCCACGGCCATGGGCTCGCTCTCCACATCGAGGTGGCCCGCCTCGATCTTGGAGAAATCAAGAATGTCTTCAATGATGCTCAAGAGCGAAAACGCGGACTCCCGGATCAGGTCCACCATGGCAACCTGCGGGCTCTTCAGGCTGGAGCGCGCAAGCACGTCGATCATGCCAATGACGCCGTTCATGGGCGTGCGGATTTCGTGGCTCATGGCCGCCAGAAAGTTGGACTTGGCCTGGGCAGCCGCATTTGCTTCGTTGCGCGCCTGTTCCAGTTCTGCACTGCGCTGGCGTTCACGCACATTGGCGTTGGCCAGATCGCCGTACAGACGGCTGTTTTCCAGCAGCAAGACAACCAGCACGAAAGACGATGCCAGCAGCCCATAGACGCGCCCGCCATAGAAGCCCAGGTCGAAACGCGCGCCGTTCAATACCGACGCGAGGGCAATGTCCAGCAGCCATGCCACCAGCGTCACCATCAGCCACAGGTCCAACACACTGCGGGCCTTGCGCCACAGGTACAGCAGCGCCGCCAGCGACAAGGTCCACGTGCAGAAAGCCACCAGACGCTTGCCCGAATCGTCCTGGTTACCGCGCATCAGCAGCGGCAGGACATCGTGGCCGACCGTGGTCAGCAGCACCAGCGCCATCGCCAGCGCCATGGCGCCCACAATGGCCCAAGCAATGGCCCGGTGCGCCGACCCTGCTGCCCGCACCTGACGGGTCGCATCGTGGGCCGCAGGCTCCTTCAACCAGACATAGGCGACGACAAACAGTGGAAAGCCGCCATGCCATAGAAAGTACAACCACGCCGTGGTTTGCGGCCCCGCACCCAATACGCCGGTGGGGGCAAAAAGCCCGGGAAAGCTCAGTGCATGTGCCACCGCCATGTATGCACAGAAGAGGTAGCCCGTCCCCAGCACCAGCAGTGCACGGGATCGCAGGAAGCTGTATTGCCCGAGCAGCAGAACGGCAGTGATCAGGTCATTGGTAACCAGCGCAGTCTGGTAAATCGGAATGAATGCGCTGACTTGCGGCAAGGCCACGCGCGCGAAAGGCGCCGCCGCCACAAAGATCAGGAAGGACGCACACAGCGCTATGCACGCCATGCGCCGGTGGCGTGTGTCAGCCGCCAGCGTGGACAGAAATTCCGAGCGGTTGTTGCTGGAAGAATTACCCAAAGAATGCGTGGTGTCCAACGCAGCCCCCTCCCTCTGCCATCGTTTCCGACGCCGCAGGTGCCTCTGAGTGGGCATTGGCAGGCGCCATGTGGGTTCATCCCATCGTACGGAATCAGCTTAGTGCAACTACCGGATGGGGGCAAGGGAAATCGATGCAGCGGCAATGGTCATGCGTTACCCCGTCAATGAAGCCGAAAGCACCTGCAGACTCAGAAATCACGCACGGTCGGCGCAGCACCTGTGGCAGCAGCCATTGCCCTGAAACCTTCTAGGGTCCTTCCGTCCGAGACGGACTCGCTAGCGCTTTTGGCACAGCGCCTCGCCGCTGCTGACCACGCCCCGGCCGCTGAGCCAGGCCGCCGCATCCTTGGCCCCCGCACAATTCGCCCAGGCCAGCAGGGAGATGTTTTTCTTGTCCAGCCGGTGGACGTCGAGTGGGGTCTTGGCGTTCATCACCTCCAGCTTCTCGACGCTGTTCTCTATGACGGCCCGGATGAACGGCGGCCTGCCATCGGAATTCGGATCGTTAGGGTCCGCCCCAAAATCGAGAAGCGCTTTCACCGTGGCGACATCGCCGAAGAAGATTGCCATCTCCAGGGGGTTCAGGGGGTTGCAGCCCGGACAGGTCGGGCGCACGTTGGCGTTGTTGTGCCGGCTGAGCATCTCCACCACCATCTGCGCCTGCGGCGGATGGTCCTCCATCCCCACGGTCAGGTACATCAGCAATGGCGTGTCCTGCCGTTGCCCTGCGTACTTGGGGTAGGGGTAGTTGACGTTCAGGGGCAAACCCCGCTGGAGCAAGCCCTTGAACCCTTCCGGGCACCTTCGTGCAAAAACACCGAGGTTGGTTTCGGAAAACTCCTGGTTGTCAAATACCCCCTGCACCCTGGCGCCTTGCGCCACCAGAAAATCAATCTCTTTCCAGCGCGCGGGATCGCTGGAGCACTGGGCCAGAAGTTTGCCGAGCACCAGCGTCGTTTGGTCGGCAAGAATACGGGCCTGGGCCGGGTTTGCCTTTGCAGCGGCCACAGCGGCATCCAGGAGCAAGGGGTAGATGCCGGATGCGGCAGCGGGGTTCATGCGGGCCCTGGCCAACCAGCCGCGTTGGGCCGGGCTGGCCCCGGCATGGAGCATTCGCCGCACACCTTCGATGCCATTGGTGTCAATCAAGGTCGTCATCACGCCATCGTCGTTGGCGGCACTGGGCCCAGCCTCTGCCAGCAGGTAGTCGAAGGTTTCCGCGGGAATGCGCGGGGTACTGAACTGCAAGAGCTGAAGTGCGACGCTTTGCGACGAACGGGGCGGTGAGCGGCGCAGAAGGCCTCTCCGGTTCAATGTCCTCAGCGCCGCAACCCCCAGGTCCGGTGGCATCAGAATCACTTCCTTCAAGAGGTAAATCCGCTGGTGGAGGTCATGTTCGCTGCCTTCCCCATCATCGAGCCGAGGCAGGATGCCTTTGGCAAACAGCGCGTTGAACTCGTCCTGGAAAGGAATCTTTTCGCCCCGCGTGCCCTGGTTGCTGGCCAGCAAGCTTTGCGACGCCGAGCTCCAGGAGGCCTTTCCGTCGGCATTGCGGGGGACTTGCCCAGCGCGCAGCAAGGCGGAAATCTTCGTGAGAGTGTCGCCTCTCGGTGCATCCAGTGCAGCGCTCAGGTGCGTGCTCAGGCTCATCAGATCGTTCAGGTATTGCCCGCAGACGAATCTCGTTTGGGCTTTGGTGTCCAGCCGGTGAAACCAGTTCTTCTGCCCGGATGGCAGGGCGTCAAAGGCCGCCTGGCCCATGTCGGGCGCAATTTGCCCCGGGCAAGTGGCCGAAACCGGAACCTCACGGCCGCTGACCGCTGCTGCGGGCGCAGGGGGCACCGGGGGCGACACACCCACGCGGGCCACCGGGAACAAGTCGGTGGCCCCCATGGCAAACCCGCTGGCCTCGTAGTACAGATAGCCGCTCAGGACCTTTCTAGGGACAGTGGATTTCTCGGTGGCGCTGCTGACGGCGTATTCATGGCCGACCGGAAGCTGGAACAACACACCGCCGTCCATCCCCAGACCGCACAGCGGTGCCGAACGGTCCGCAGGGTCCACGTCCATGACCCTGCGCACTTGATCCGACGGCAATACCGGGCCTTCAAAAAACCTCGTGCTCCATTGGCCGTTGTCGTCCTTGTGCCGCGTATGGATACGGCCGTTGGCTCTCTCCACGCGAAGCACAGCGGTGCCATTTTCTTCGAGGGCATAGTCACCCAGCAAAGTCTCGGCGCAGTCAAGGGCAGCTGCCGCTTGGGAAAACACAGAGAACCAACAAAAAAACAGAATCTGGAGAATAGTGGGCTGTTGCATTCGATAACGTGGCGGCTGAAAGGCCGCCGCTCTGAGGTCACAGGGTGATTGGGGCAAACAAGCAAGTGGGGCGAGACCCGGGTGGGCGTCTTGTAGGCAGCAGCGGGCAGCGATCAACCCTGCTTGCGCAGCGGCAGCCACAGCGTGAACGCCGAGCCTTGTGCCCCAGCCTCGTCATCACGGCTCCAGGAGCAATGTGCGCCCAGTGCCAGCGCGCGGCTGTGCACGTTGGCCAGGCCCCGGCGGGCGGGCGCCAGTGCTTGCGGCGCGGGCGGTGTGAACGGGCGGCCGTTGTCTCGCACGCGCACCTGCACGCCGGGCGTGTCGTCGTTGCGGGTGCCGGCGCCATCCGGCGAAGGCCGGGGTGCTTCGGCGGTGCTCAGCGTGATCTCCGTTGCGCCGCTGTGCTTGAGGATGTTGGTGAGTACCTCCTGCAGGATGCGCAGCACATGCAGGGCGCTTTGCGCGTCCAGCCAAGGCAGCGGCGGCAGGTCGTCCACCTGCCAGTGCATGACCAGACCCGCCCCCTCCAGCCGCAATCCCAGCCGGTAGCGCAGGCCTGCGAGCAACACCAGCAGGTCCGCGTCCACGGGCTCCAGCGAGTCGATGGAGATCTTCAGGTCGTCGATGCATTCCCGCAGCACCTGCGCCACGTCCACAGGTGTCGCAGGCTCGGTCTCCACCAGCCGCAGTGCGCTCATCAGCGACGATCCCACGCCATCGTGCATCTCCCTCATCAGGCGCTGGCGCTCGTGCAGCAGCGTTTGTTCGCGCTCGGCAACCCGCAGCAGCTCGTGCGTTTCTCGCAACTGCTGCTCCTGTGCGGCCAGGCGCTCGGCCTGCACCGCATTGGCCCGCTCGGCGCCGCCCAGGGCGCGCTGGTAGCGTGTGAACGCAACCCACATGAACATCGTGAAAACCCCCATGTAGGCATAGGGCGTGAGGTAGACGTGTTCGATGCTGATGAGGTAGCGCTGCATCGCCAGGTCATGAAAAGCCAGCGGAAACGACAGCGCCACTGCACTCCCCAGCAGCACGCTGGGCCACGATCGATCAGACCACGCGCCCCACAGTGCCACACACAGCACCACCATCCCTGGCGGAAACAGCGCCAGGCGCAGCAGCGGCAGCATCGCCTCGTGTCGCACGTTCCACAGGGGCAGTGCCGCCAGCGCCACCACACCACAATAGGTCAGCAGCACCCGCGCCAGCCGGGGGTAGCGCAGGCCCTGCATCAACCGCAGCAGCAAGAAGGAGCACACCGACGATCCGAGTGAGCCCGCCAGCGTGAGCCACGAAAACCAGGCATCGGGCACATCAAAGCCCTCCGTATCCACCAAATAGAACAGCGTGGCCAGCAGGTGCCCCACCGACAGGAGAAAGAACAGCAGATAGCCCCTTTCACCCCGGCCGCGCAGCCCCAGCCACACCGCCAGCGCCAGCACACCCAGAACCAGGTAGGCCCCGCGCAGGTACGCCACCAGCTCGGTCTGCAGCAGCCTGCGCAGCCGCCACCCTGGCCAGAGCGCCTCGGCCGGCCCCGCCCACACCGTGGACAGGGCCCCACCCACGCCCGGCAGGTTGGCCATGCGCACGTGCACCTCCAGCGCAGCGCCGGGCGCGGCATGGCCCGCCAAGTCCACCCAAACCGGGCGATTGAAGCTGTTCCATACGCGGCTGCCGTGCGTCTGCCAGACCAGGCGCCCATTGGCATACACCGCCACCGTGCCCACTGTCTGCCAGCGCGGGATGTACAGGCGCGAGCCCTGCGGCGTGGCCACCAGCGCCTCGGCCGGCACCCGCAGGCGATACCACCACACCTCGGGGGGCGCATCGGCCTGCGCGGCTGTCGAAACCGTACTGCGCGCGCGGGCATGTGGCAGATCCACCGTGCTCCACGGCGTGGCGCTCGAAAGCACTGCATCGGGTGATTCGTGCAGCGAGGGTGGCGGCGCCCAGCCCCCGCTGGTGGAACCCCAAGCCTCTGCCTGCATCAGGTGTGCGGGGGACGGTACGTCTGCCAGCGCCACGCCCCAGGCGGCGGCCCCGGCCAGAAAAAGCCGCAGCGCCAGGCGCGCGAGCTCAAGCCACATCGATCCACCCTTTGCGCGCCGCAGCGCTCACCGCCTCGGCCTGGGTCGTCACCTGCAGCTTGGCGTACACGCGCCGCACAAAAGTACGCACCGTGTGGCGCGATACCCCCATCGCCCGCGCCACCTCGTCCAGCGTGTAGCCGCGTGCCACCATCCGCAGCAGCTCGGCCTCGCGCGCCGACGGCCCCACCTCCGTGATCTCTGCCGCCTCGGCCAAACCCGGCTCCGGACCCACTGGCGATTTGGCGGCCACGGATGACTGCGCTCGGCGCAGCAGCAGCTTGCGCGCCACCATCGGATTGATGGGGCTGCCCCCCGCATGCAGGCTGCGCACTTCGTCCACCACCGCGCTGGGTGGCAGATCCTTGAGCAGGTAGCCCATCGCCCCGGCTTCGATGGCACCCAGAACGTGCACCTCATCGCCAAAGATCGTGCTCACCATCGCTGCGGCGCGGGGCCAGCGCACGCGCAGCACAGCCAACACGTCAAGCCCGCTACCGTCGGGCAGCCCCAGGTCCAACAACAGCACGTCCAGCGGCGCATCGTCCACCTGCAACGCCGCCAGTGCCTCGGCGCGGCTGGCGGCCACCCACTGCAGATGCATGTCGGGCGCGCCTTGCAAGGCATGCGCCATCGCGTTGCGGCAGACGAAGTCGTCCTCCACCACCGCCACGCGGACGGCCGGGGGCGCAGGGGCCGCATCGGGCGCCAAAGGGAATGTGCGGGACGGTGAAACCATGGTTGATGCTGCCACAGGCCTTGATCAAAAGCGCGGAGCCCGGCGAGGCTCCGGCGCCCAGCAGGTCGGCAACACCCACAGGCACGGCAGAAAGAGGCGGGTCATGGATGGTTCTTCGGTGGAGCAGGGGTGATAAGTTTTTGCATCAAAACAGCCGCCAGCGCTTATTTACAAAGCACATATAGCTATTATTTTTGTAGCATTCATGCGAATGCATACCCATGCTGCCACCACGCGAGCCCGTTGTCATGTCGCCCAAAAGGGGGACATACAAAACGATGCCCATCCGGTAACTTTCAATCCGGCAAAGGCAAGGACCTCTGCACCACGAAGCTGCAAAAACACAGTTGCCAGCACCTGCCTACCTAGAAAAAGCCAGTGCGGCTTCTTCTCGAACGCACATCGGAGCGAGGGATACATGATTCAAACGAAGAAGGCCGCGACGCGGTCCGGCACGATGCTGCGCCAATGTGCCCGGCAAGGGAGTAACGCGGCCGGGCGTGCGTCTCGGGCGATTCGGTGGGTTGCGTTCGCCG
Organism: Acidovorax sp. Root275; assembly: GCF_001428965.1. Classification (NCBI taxonomy): domain Bacteria; kingdom Pseudomonadati; phylum Pseudomonadota; class Betaproteobacteria; order Burkholderiales; family Comamonadaceae; genus Acidovorax; species Acidovorax sp. Root275. The sequence goes on from NZ_LMJH01000010.1 coordinate 110,850, forward strand.
GGGTAGCGTTCTTGCTGCAGGCTTGCGGGCAAACCACCCAATCATCGTGGATTGAGGCACCACTCGTCGCCGACGCCTACAGCAACGATTCCGACTACTTCCCTTACGAGCCCAAGCTCCTCGTGAACAGTGACGCGAATGCGCAATTGAAGTTTTCCTATGCCACCCTGCCCAATGGTGTATTGAGCAAGCTTCTCGTCGATGAGGCCAACACAAGGGTCACCGTTGATGAGGAAAGCTACACGCTGGATGCCGGCAAGGTCGCGAGCGCCCGCCTCGTGTTGTACGTGGACAAGGTGATAACACCCGGCTACCTCAGGATAGTCAGCGCTCACCAGACGGGCACCGATTGCTTCGGGCGCGAAGACTTGGCGCCCGCCTGTGGCCATCTCGTTGACAGCACCAATGGAGGGGCCGCCACCAACGCGGACAACCCTGCACAGCCCCTGCGCATCACCGATCCGGGCTTCTACAGCTTCGACGTCACCAAGCTGGTGAAACACAGGCTGGCCAACGGCGTCGAATCGATGGTGGTTGTGGCCCCCTTCCTTGACCCCGGCACTGCAACAGGCAGTTTCGAGTTTGCGAGCAAGGAACAGCAAACAGGGCAGGCCCACGTACTGCACCAGCCGCAGTTGCTGATCACGCTCAGCGACGTGGCCGGCGTTAACACCAACGCCCCCGCCGCGACCAGCGTGCGCCAGTCGTCGACCGATCCAGCGGTCGCCACACAGAATTTTTCGCGGGACGAGAATCTGTGGATGAACGGCGCCTCAGGCAACCGCGCCTATGCATTGATAGGACTGCCGCCGCCGCCCACGGGTCCGTTCTCACTGCGTTTTGCGCTGAATCAGATGGGCTCGGTGGCGGGCAAGCAGACGATGGTGGTGTTCGTGAATGAGCGGGTGGCAGACCAGGCCACCGCGCAACCGGAGGCGCAGTTCTATAGAAGGCGCAAATTCAACGTGGTCGGCCAGGTGGTGAACTCTTGGAATGATGGTTGGGCCGAACCGCCGGGCTCCGCCTTGATCGCCAATGTGCCACTGGACCGTGGCGCACAGAACCAGACCTTGTTCATCGACATGGGGTCGCACTATGTCACCACACTGGCAGATGCCTACACGGCCAACCGCACGCAAGATCTCGCGGTGGCCGCATCGACCAATCTGCAGGTGCCGGTGACGCTGGACAGCGATGACAACACAAAGACCGGGCGCGTTCCGAGATTCGTCACCGTGTTCAAACCGGATGCGGGAGATTTGTGGGAGAGCCCCTTCAACTTCGACCGTGGGGACAGCGTGCACACCCACAACTACTGCCTTTACCGAGTAGACGATTCGTGCAACGCATCGTTGTCGATGCGCGCACGCCTGGGGCAGGCTTTCGCGCGCTCCGGCAACCCGATCATCATTGATCCGCGCGCCACAATTCCTGGGGGCGGCTACTTGCCGTATGTGACGCCTATCAATATCGCAGTGCCCACCACGGGCGCCAGCGTGGTCATGGTGACCGACCCCAATCCGGAAAACCAGGGTTTCGGAGGGGGCTTCGGCGGTACCGGCTACTTCATCCACGACGCCAAGGCCAACCGCATCGCGGGCCAGTACCAGGGCATCATCAGCATGCCGGGGCACAACCTGCGCGCCGTCATCCAGTTCGAAAACCTGCCGCTGCCTACGCCTTCGCTGAACGGACCGACGGCCATCAGCATGGCGCTCGGTGCCACATCCGTGGTGGTGCCGGCCGACGCGCCAACGCCGTTCCGGCTGAGCGTGGAAGACCCGGTCAATGCGAACATTGACGACACGACGCGGTGGATCATCACGAGCAGCAACCCGAACGACACGATGCCGGGTGAGATCCAGCAAAGCGATGGCAGCGCAGCTTTTGCAGTGACGTTTTTCGGGCCTGGCTCGCGCACGGTCACGGCAACCAGCAAGGGTGACAACACGATCACGGCGACGATGGGCGTTGTCGTCCAGCAGACCGCCTTGACCAGCCAGGTGATCACCTTCACTTCCACGCCCCCGGTGCTCCCCGCCGTGGGGGGCACGTACACCGTGGCCGCTGCCGGTGGCGACTCGGGCAATCCGGTCGTGTTCACTATCGATGCAGCCTCGACGGCTGGTGCCTGCACGGTCACAGGCAGCGTGGTGACGTTTGCCGGCGCTGGCACCTGCACCATCAACGCCAACCAGGCGGGCAATGCGACCTACGCCGCTGCAGCCCAGGCGCAGCAGACATTCGTCATCCCCGTCACCTACACAGGCACCACCGTCCCCACGGGGGGTGCAGGCGGCGCGGCCAGCGCCAGCTTCACAGGCGGGGGCGCGACTTGCCGGTTTGACCATTCCGCCACCGGCTTCATGGCCGCCAGCGCCTTACCACCGGGCCGGGTGGCGCCGCAGGGCGCTTTCCGCTTCAAGCTGGTGGACTGCACCCCCGGTGCCACGGTCCGTATCACCACCACCTGGCCACAACCGGTTGTCGGTTTCACCAAGTACGGCAAGGCCAGCAGCGGCGCCTCCAGCGCCAGCTTCTTCGCCCCCAAAAACCTCGCCATCAACGGCCACACCGTGAGTTTTGACTTGACCGACGGCCAGCTGGGTGACGACGATTGGGCGCCCAACGGCGTGATGGTGGACCCCGTGATGCCACTGGCTGCCGCCGCTTTGGCCACAGCCATTCCCACGCTGAACGAATGGGTCCTGTTGCTGGCGACTGCTGCCCTGGCCGCCATGGCCCTGCCAGGCTTGCGCCGCCGCCAGGGCTGAAAAGAGCCGGACGAAACGTTCAACGGACAGACGCCAGAGCAGAAAGGAGACAAAGATGCGCCTCGTTGACGGCGATCACGATGCACATCGCGTCTGCCCCTTTTTTTGCCCATTGGCGAAAAGCGCTGGTCGGCAACTTGGAGGGGCCACGCCCAGCGGGCGTTGAACACCAGCTTCACTCCAACATCGCGTCCGACTGCGGAGCAACGCGTCATGGCTTGGGAAGATTTTGCCGCGCGGCGCGGTCTTCGAGGCGCTGTTGTTCCCGCATCAAGACCTTGCTCACTTTGCGCAGGTTCGCAATTTGCGCCTCGACCGCCGTGCGTTTCTCCGCCATCAAGCGGGCACCTTGCGCGCAATCGATGCTGCTGGCGCGCATCGCGTCCAGCACTTCACGGATCTCCAGCAGCGAAAACCCCAGCGACTGCAGCTGCTGAAGCAGGATTGCGTCCTTGACGGCGGACTCCGGATAGTCCCGGTAGTTGTTGGAGCCTCGGCATATGCCGACCAGAAGCCCCTCGCGTTCATAAAAGCGCAGCGCGTGGCGCCCCAGCCCGGTGCGGCTTTCCAGTTCGGCAATTCGCATGAAAATCCTCTTGACTGTAGACCCAACTCTACAGATTAGCATGGCCTTTTTGAAGAAAGCACACCATGCACTTGCTTGCTGAAAAAACGGTCTATCTCCACCGGCCTGCGCGGGAGGTTTTTGCGTACGTGTCGAACATGGAGAAATTTGGAGAGTGGTTCCCCGGCGTTATCTCCATCGAATCACTCAACACACTCCCCCACGGGCAGCTGGGGAAGGAGTACCTTGAAACCGTGTTCGTACCACTGCGGGGACGCCAGAAAATCACCCTGCAGGTGCGGGAAGTCAGAGGCCACCAGTTTTTTGCGACAGAGGGCCGGTTTCCACCCCTCCTGCCGCGCATGGAGATCACGCTGGATGAAACCGCGGCGAATGCGTGCGAACTCACCTGGCGGATCTTCAGCAGAAACAGCAACCCCGTCGTCAGATACCTTTTGCTTCCGCTGGCCAGGCGGGTGATGGACAAGCGGGCGACCTTGGGCGTCGCTGCATTGAAGGGGTGGATGGAGGGGGCTGGTACGGCGCGTCGCTAGGGAGCGGGCACGCCACGGGGATCGCAACCCAGGTACGCACACCCATTGCGTTGAACGTGTGGGGTGGACGGAGGATTCAACCGGTCGATGCCACCCTACCCGACGCCATTGCCGACGGCCCTCAGACCCCGACAGCTGTTGGCACCTTCAACAGCCCATCGGCCTTGAACATCGCACGGATACCGCGCACAGCCTGGCGGATGCGGGCCTCGTTCTCGATGAGGGCGAAGCGCACGTATTCGTCGCCCTGGTCGCCGAAGCCGATGCCGGGCGATACACACACCTTGGCCTTGTCGAGCAGCTGGCGCGCGAACTCGAGCGAGCCCAGGGCGCGGTAGGGCTCGGGAATGCGGGCCCAGATGTACATGCTGGCCTTGGGGCAGTCCACGGCCCAGCCGGCTTCGGTGAGGCCTTTGTACAGCACGTCGCGGCGGCGCTGGTACTGGGCGGCGATGTCCTTCACACACTGCTGGTCGCCCTCGAGCGCGGCAATGGCTGCGACCTGCAGGGGGGTGAAGGTGCCGTAGTCGTGGTAGCTCTTGATGCGCGCGAGCGCGGCCACGAGGTCGGGGTTGCCCACCATGAAGCCCACGCGCCAGCCGGCCATGTTGTAGCTTTTGGAGAGGGTGAAGAACTCCACCGCCACGTCCTTGGCGCCGGGCACTTCCATGATGCTGGGGGCGCGGTAGCCGTCGTACACGATGTCGGCGTACGCCAGGTCGTGCACCACCAGGATGTCGTGCTTCTTGGCCAGGGCGATGACGCGTTCGAAGAAAGACAGCTCCACGCACTGCGCGGTCGGGTTGCTCGGAAAGCCGAAGATCATCATCTTGGGCTTGGGGTAGCTGCCGCGGATGGCCTTTTCCAGCTCGGCAAAAAAGTCCACGTCGGGTGCCACGGGCACACTGCGGATGTCGGCCCCGGCAATCACCGCGCCGTAGATATGGATGGGGTAGCTCGGGTCGGGCACGAGCACGGTGTCGCCCCGGTCCAGCGTGGCCAGCATCAGGTGGGCCAGCCCTTCCTTGGAGCCGATGGTGACGATGGCTTCGGTATCGGGGTCGATGTCCACCGCGTACCGATCCTTGTACCAGTGGCTGATGGCGCGGCGCAGGCGCGGGATGCCCTTGCTGGCGGAGTAGCCGTGGGTGTCGGGCCGTTGGGCCACTTCGGTGAGCTTGGCGACGATGTGCGGTGGTGTGGCCCCATCGGGGTTGCCCATGCTCATGTCGATGATGTCTTCACCCCGACGGCGGGCGGCGAGCTTCAGCTCGGCCGTGATGTTGAAGACGTAGGGAGGGAGGCGATCGATGCGCGCAAAGCGGCGCTTGCCCTGAGAAGCAGACATGCTGGTGAACTTTCACGTAAGCGCCCGGAACCGTCCGAGCGACGTGGCCAACAATGGGGTTGGCCCGCATCCACTGTACTGCAGAACACTGCGTTCGCTGCGCCCGAAGCGGCGGTGTCGCACCGCCGCTACGCTCAGGCGCTGAGGCCTGCCGTGGCGCGCTGCGTTTTCCGTTCGGACGACAGCGCCCACGCAAAGATGCCCACGCCGCACAGGCCCAGCACCACGCCCACCCAGCCGGTGGACGTCCAGCCCAGCCCAGCCGCGATGGACACACCGCCCAGCCACGCGCCCAGCGCATTGGCGGCGTTGAAGGCCGAGTGGTTGAGCGCCGCCGCCAGGGTTTGCGCGTCGCCGGCCACATCCATGAGGCGGATCTGCAAGGCCGGGCCGATGGCGACCACCGTGCCGAGCAGAAAGGTCGCCAGCGCCGCGCTGACGGGGTGGTGCGCAGCGGGCACGAACAGCGCCATCACCGCGATGGACCACAGCAGCACCTTGCCGATGGCGGGCATGAGCGCCTTGTCGGCCATGCGCGAGCCCACGATGTTGCCCGCCACCATGCCCAGGCCAAACAGCGACAGCACGAAGGGCATGAGTGCGGGTGGCATGCCTGCCACCTCCAGCAAGGTGGGCTTGATGTAGCTGAACACCGCAAACATGCCGCCAAAGCCGATGGCGCCAATGCCCAACGTGAACCACACCTGCTTGCGCGCCAGCGCGCCCAACTCGCGCAGCGGGCTGGCGCCGTGCGATGCAGGCATGACTGGCACCCACAGGCGCACCATGACCACGGCGGCCACGGCAATGAGCCCCACAAACACAAAGGCCGCGCGCCAGCCAAACGCCTCGCCCAGCGCGGCGGCTATGGGCACCCCCACCAGCGTGGCGGTGGTCAGCCCCAGCATGACCCAGCCCACGGCGCGTGCGCGGCGGCCGGGCGGCGCCAGAGCAGCAGCCACCAGCGCGGCCACGCCAAAGTAGGTGCCATGGGGAAGGCCGGTAAACAGCCGCATGGCAGTGAGCGAGCCATAGCCCGGCGCCAGGGCCGATGCGAAATTGCCCAGCGCATACACCACCATCAGCGCCATCAGCAACGCACGCCGCCCCCAATTGGCTGCCAGCACGGCCAGCACGGGCGCGCCCACCACCACGCCCAGTGCATAGGCGCTGATGACGTGGCCCGCCTGAGGAATGCTCACGCCGATGTCGCGCGCCACCTCGGGCAGCAGGCCCATGATGACGAATTCACCCGTGCCGATGGAAAAGCCGCCCACCCCCAGGGCCAGCACGGCGCGCACCAGGGTGCGGTCGTCGGTGGGGGTGTGGGCGATGGACGTGGGGGACAGGGACGCGGTCATGGCAACAACAAAGGAGCGCTGCACCGGCAGGCGACAGTACGGCGCAGGAGGTCGACGGGGATGAAGAAGAAACGCAGTTACAGGGGTAAACCCTATTTTTGTAACCATAGCATGCCCTGAGCGGCCCTGCTGGCGCGGGGGCATGGGTCACCTTCGTGAACAAACCGGACACGCAAGGCGGCTACGCTGGCCCCCTATCCCCTTCCCCCTCAAGGACCGCAATGACAACGACCCTGAGCACTGCAGAGACCATTGCCAGCACCGTCCAGGTGCTGGCGTTCGACATCTTTGGCACCGTGGTGGACTGGCACGGCAGCATCGTGCGCGAGATGCAGGCCCTGTACCCGGCCGTGGATGGCGACGCGTTTGCGCTGGCGTGGCGCAGCGGCTACCAGCCCGCCATGGCCCGTGTGATGCGGGGTGAGCGGCCATGGACCTTGGTGGACGACCTGCACCGCAGCATCCTTGACGAGATCCTGCCGCGCTTTGGCCTGGCGCACCTGCCCGAGGCCGAGCGCCACCACCTCAACCGCGTGTGGCACCGGCTGGACGCCTGGCCCGACAGCGTGGAGGGCCTCACGCGGCTCAAGACGCGGTTCACCATCACCACACTGTCCAACGGCAACATCGGCCTGCTGACCCACATGGCCAAACGCGCCGGCCTGCCCTGGGACTGTGTGCTGAGCGCCGAGGTGTTCCGCGCCTACAAGCCGGACCCTGACACGTACCTGGGCGTGGCCCGTGTGTTTGATGCGTCACCGTCCCAGGTGGCACTGGTGGCCACCCACCACGATGACCTGGCCGCCGCGCGCGACTGCGGCCTGCGCACGGCCTACATCGAGCGCCCCCACGAGCTGGGCGCGGCCCGCCCCAAGGACGGAACGCCGCAGCCCGGCAACGACCTGCACGCCACCGACCTCATCGATCTGGCGCGGATGCTGGGCTGTTGAAGCAGGCCCGTCGCGCCGCTGAGCATCCTCGCGGCGGGCGAGGTTCAGTGCACCACCAGCAACTGCACAAACATCTGCACCTTGGCGTGGCATTCGGCACTGATGGAGGTGAACTCCAGCCCCGCCACCCACTCGTCGCCTTCCTGCTTGAGCGTGATGACCCGCGCATACACATCGGCCACGCGGTAGTCCACCAAAGGCAGCTCAAACTCCAGCTTGATCTCGCTGTGGGGCTCCAGCGGCTCGATCAGCTCCACCAGCAGGCCGTGGTAGCCGATGTCGCGGATGGCGCCGTGCACGATGTGGGGCACCACGATCTTGTCCTGCATGCGCTGGCACAGGCAGGGCAGGCGCGCATCCACACGGTGGCTGCGGCGAAACTCCTGGCGCGGCACCTTGAGTTTTTGCGAAGGAATGGCGATCAGCTCGCGCAGGCTCACCGGCTGCGTGCGGCCTTTGACATAGACCTGCATCGGTGCGGACGCCGACACCAGGCCCCAGCACCGCTGGTAGGTCGCATCACTGATGAGCACCTGGCCACGCAGGCTCAGCGCCTCGATGCGCGAGGCCAGGTTGACCGCTTCGCCGATCACGGTGTATTCGGAATACACGTCGGAGCCAAAGCGCCCGGCCATCACCGTGCCTGTGTTCACACCGATGCCCAGAAAGACCTCCGGCAGCCGCTCGCGCAGGTGCGCGAGGTTGAGCTCACGCATGGCGATCTGCATCTCCACGGCGCAAAGCAGCGCGCGGTCTACATCGTCGTCGCGGGCCACGGGCGCGCCAAACAGCACCATGATCGAATCACCCATGAACTTGTCGATGCTGCCCTGGTACTTGAACACCACTTCGGAAAGCCGCGACAGGCAGCGGTTGAGCGCCGCAATCACCACCGCCGCGGGCTGCGACCCCGACAGCGCGGTGAACCCGCGCAGGTCGGCCAGCAGGATGGTGACCTCGCGCGGCGCCACGGCCAGGCCGTCGGTGGCCGCTCCATCCGGGCTTTCCATGCCATGCAGGATGGCCGCCATCTCGGCCTGGGCCGCTTCGGAAAGGGGCGTACCGGTCTCGCGCTCGATCAGCGCCTGCAGGCGGCGCACGGCATCGTGGTGGAATTCTTTGTGCATGGATGCAAGGGAGGTGGGGCGGCGGATTGTTCTGTGCAGGAGGGCATCGCCTGCCCTCCGCCACCCAGAATAGGCGGCGTCCCCCAGCCGGTCAACCGGTGAAAACACTCCGAGCCCCTGCCCCAACGCCGAAGGACCTGGGTGATGCAGAAAATCCGATGTTTTTGGCACCCAGCGCTTAACTAGAAAGCGCTAACAGCTATCAAAATAGGAGCTACCGCAGCCACCTCACCCTCGGGGCCAACCGCTCGGGCCAGCGCCACGGTCTGGTCGATCACGCCAAACGGCCCGGGATGGCCCTGGTCGTCCAGCGCCACCATGCGCACCCGCTCGCCAAAGCGCAGGAAGGGCGTGTGCGGCGCGCCTTCGGCCAGGGCCTCGACCATGCGGCGCTCGGCCACGCAGGACGACCCCACATCCACCTCCGCGTTCGACACGGTGCCCGAGCCAATGAGGGTTCCGGCCGACAGCTTGCGCGTGCGGGCCGCATGCGCGATGAGCTGACCAAAGTGAAAGTGCATGGCGCCGCCGTGCGGGTGGCCAAACCACTCGCCGTTGCGCTGCGTCTGCAGCCGCAGGTGCACCCGGCCACCGCGCCAGGCCGGGCCTAGCTCGTCGGGGGTGACGGCCACGGGCGCAAAGGCGGTGGAGGGCTTGGCCTGCAGAAAACCAAATCCGCTTTTGGCCTCGCGCGGGCCAAAGGCGCGCAGGCTCCAGTCGTTGATGAGCACGATGAGGCGCACATGCTGCAGAGCATCTTCTGCGGTGACGCCCATGGGGGTTTCGTCCAGCACCACGCCAAACTCGCCCTCAAAGTCGATCTGGTCGGCCTCGGACGGCAGGGGCACATCGTCGTGCGGACCCAGAAAGTCGTCGGCTGCACCCTGGTACATGAGTGGAATGGTCTCGAAGTCGGCCACGGGCGGCACCTTGAAAGCGCGCTCCATGAGGTGGCCGTGGTTCAGAAAGGCAGAGCCATCCAGCCACTGCCAGGTGCGTGGCAGCGGGGCTGAGCATTCACGGGCGTCGAAGGGCATGGAACCCAGGGCGGCGGGCGCATTGACCGTCCGGGACAGCGCCTGCAGCATAGGCTCCACCGTGCCCCAGCGCTCCAGGGCATCGAGCAGTGTGGGCGCCACGGTGCACGCATCGATGCAGCGGCGGGCATCGGCCGACACCACCACCAGGCGGCCGTCACGCTGGCCATTGCGCAGGGTGGCGAGTTTCATGACAGCGCCCCTTGCGCCTGCTGCAGCGGCAGCACCGGGTCGAAGATCGCCACGGCCCGCGTCCAGCCCGCCGAGGCGCCGCGCACCTTGACCGGAAAGCACGAGATATAGAAGCCGCTGGCAGGCAGGGCTTCCAGGTTGTGCAGCTTTTCGAGGTGGCAGTAGCCGATGTCGCGCCCGGCCTTGTGGCCTTCCCAGATCAACGAGGCGTCACCACTCTCTGCATAGCGCTGCGCGGTGTAGGCGAACGGTGCGTCCCAGCTCCAGGCGTCGGTGCCCGTGAGGCGCACACCGCGCTCCAGCAGGTACATCGTGGCCTCGTAGCCCATGCCGCAGCCTGCACGCGTGTAGCCCGCCGTGCCGTAGGCGCTGCCGGCGCGGGTGTTGACGACCACGATCTCCAGTGGCTGCAGCGTGTGGCCGATGCGGGCCAGCTCGGCCTGCACGTCGGCAGCCTGCACCACGTAGCCGTCGGGCCGGTGCCGAAAATCAAGCTTCACGCCGGGCTGAAAGCACCAGTTGAGGTCCACCTCGTCGATGGACAGCGCGCGCTGGCCGCCGTCCATGGTGGAGGCAAAGTGGTAGGGCGCGTCCAGGTGGGTGCCGTTGTGGGTGTTGAGCTGCACGTCCTCCACCGCCCAGGATTCGCCGTCGGGCAGGTCTTCCTTCTTGAGGCCTGGAAAGAACTGCGCCAGGTCGTCAAAACTCATCTGGTGGTCGATGTAGCGAATGCGCGGGCCCAGTCCCGGCGGGTCGGAAACGACATCGTTCTCCAGGTGCATGGAGATATCGACGATGCGGCGGGGGGAGGAAGAAGTCATGGAGTGCAACCGTGCAAGGGAGAAATGGGTCTACGCATCACGACTCGGCCGTGAAACCCGTTTGCTTGATCAGGCCGCGCCACTGGTTGGCATCGGCCTTGAGCATGCTGGCCAACTCGGCGGCGGTGGACGACTTGACCTCCAGCCCGTATTGCTTGCCGTGCTCGATCACCTCGGGATGTGCCAGCGCCACCCTGAGCGCATCGGACGCACGCAGCACGGTCTCGGGCGTCGCCTTGCCAGGCAGGAAGAATCCATACCACTCGCTGACCTTGAGGGGGTAACCCAGCTCCTGCAGCGTGGGCACCTGGGGCAGGAAGGGCGACCGCTTGGCCCCGGCGATGGCCAGCACACGCAGCTTGCCGCCCTTGGCGTGCTGCAGGTAGTCGCCAATCGGCCCCCAAAACGCGGGGATCTGCCCGCCCAGCAGATCCTGCATGCCGGGCACGGTGCCCCGGTAAGCGATGTGCAGCATGTCTTGCTTGGCGAACTGGCTCAGCAGCACACCCACCATGTGGGGCATGGACCCCGCGCCGGGGCTGCCGTAGCTGGCGCTGTTCGGGTTGGCCTTGATCCACGCCAGGTAGTCCGCCAGCGTGCGCACGCTCTCGGGGGTGCCTGGGCCCACCGCCAGGCCGTGGTCCATCGTCGCGCCCAGCGACACGGGCGCCACGTCCTCCATCGTGTAGCGCAGCTTGGGGTAGGTGTAGGGGTAGATGGACAGCATGGACGATGGCGTGACGAGCAGGCTGGAGCCATCGGCCGGGCTGTCGCGCAGCGTGAGGATGCCGATCTGGCCACCCGCGCCGGGTTTGTTGTCCACCAGCACCGCTGCGGCGTATTTGTCGCGCATGCGGTCGGCCACGCGGCGGGCCAGGGCATCCAGGGTGCCACCGGCCGGAAAACCGGTGATGATTTTTGCCACATCGGGCAGCGGGGCCTTGGGCGCTTGCGCCCAGGTGTTGCCGGCCCAGGCGGCGGAAAACAGGGAGGCAGAAAACTGGGTGAACTGGCGGCGGGTGATCATGGTGTTGTCTCCTGATTGGCAAGATGGGCAAACTGCCCGGTGTCCGCGCCGGCCTTGTGCAGCAAGGCTTTCAACGCGTCCATGCAAAAAATTATACGAACGTACAAATCTCCATCAACTGGGGTTTGTACGAGTGTTCAATAAATTTATACAAACGTATAAACCAGCCTATGCCACGACCAAAATCTGCCCCAAAAACCTCCGTCACGCCGTCCCCCGCCGACGCAGCCCCAGCCCGCAAGCGTGCCGCCAGCCGCAGCGCCGCCAGTGACGAGACGCTGGCGCCCAATCGCCAGGCCAACATCCTGCAGGCCGCCGAGCGGCTGTTTGCCACGCGCGGCTTCCACGGGGTGTCCATCCGCGACATTGCCGACGAAGCCGGTGTGCCGCTGGCCCTGGTGGGCTACTACTACGGGCCCAAGCTCTCGCTGTACCACGCCATCTTCCGCGCCCACGCCGGCTACATCGACGTGCGGCTGCAGTCACTGGCCCAAGCCCAGCAGGCGGCCCCACCCGGTCAGCTGCTGGAGGAAATCGTCAAGGCCTTCGTGCTGCCCGTGCTGGAGGTGGCACGCCAGCCTGCGGGCCACCACTTTCTGCGCCTGCTGTCGCGTGGCATGAACGACCACCTGGAAGAAGACGAGCCCATCATCCGCGAGCTGTTCGACCCACTGGCCCATGCGTTCATCGACGCCATTGCCGCCGCCCTGCCCCAGGCCACCCGCAGCCAGGCCGCCTGGTGCTACCAGTTCGCACTGGGGGCCTTGCTGCACCACGTGAACGACCAACGCATCGAACGCCTGTCCTACGGCCAGAACCAGCCCCGCGACGAGGCCGCAGCCGGCCCGCTGCTGGTGCGCTTTGTGGCGCAGGGCATGCGTGGTGCCTGTGGCGGTGCGGTGCACTGACTCGGCTCCACGGCCGCCCGCCCCTACCGCATTCGCCCCATGCGCCGGCCCCGCATGATCCACATCGCCCATATCCACGCCCCAGCCACCCGCCCCCGGGTGCGCAAAGGCCAGTGCACCACCGCCACCCCAGCGGAATCGGCACGCCAGACCGGCGCACCCTAGCCGCCCCCTTGCAGCGTTCACAAGACGCTGAATAGCCCCGCCCTACCGAACCCGCCCGTTTCGGAACAGCCGCCTGCGGCTGCGCCGTGGGCCCGTTCGCGCCCGCTTTCCCGACCTACGAACCGAAAGACACCATGACACCCCACCATTTCTCCCCTCTTTCCCGACCTGTGGCCTGCCACCGCCTGTGGGCGCGCACCCTGGGCACTGCCACACTTTCCACCGCAGCCCTGGCCGCACACGCCCAGCCCGCCCCGCCCGCCCAGGGGCCCGGCCTGCAGCTCTATGGCCTGGTGGACGCTGCGGTGGGCCGCTTCGCCAGCCCCGCTGGCGGCGTGAATGCACAGGACCGCGCCGTGACCAAGCTGGACGGCGGCGGCATGTCCACCAGCCACTGGGGCGTGCGTGGCAATGAAGACCTGGGGGACGGACTGTCGGCCCAGTTCGAACTCTCCTCCTTTGTGCGCAATGACTCTGGAGCCACCGGGCGCAGTGATGCCCTGCCAGCGCCCGTGAGCGTGGCCGCAGACCCGGTGTTCTCCCGCGCCGCCTGGGTGGGTCTGGCCCACCCCCGCTGGGGACGCGTGCGCGCAGGCAACGTCACGTCGCTGCTGTTCCTCAACGCCATCACGTCCAACGCGTTTGGCGACTCCACCGTGTTCGGGCCGCTCAACCTCACCACGTTCATCGGTGGCCCTTTGACCGGTGGCACCGCCTGGGCCAACTCCGTGGTGTACGACAGCCCCCACTTCGCGGGCTTCAACGGGTCGGTGGCGCATTCCATCTCGGAAGGCCAGGGCGGCGGCAACAGCGCTGCGCGTCTGGCCTACGCCCAAGGGCCCATGGCAGCGTCAATGGCATGGCAGAGCGTTCAGAAAAATCCCACCACTTTTGCGGACGGCACCTCGGCCAACAACACGCGCGCGTGGCAACTGGCGGCGTCGTACGACTTCGAGGTGGTCAAGCTGTTCGCCCACGTGGGCCGCATCGAGAACCGGGGCACGGCCACCACGCCGCTCAACGTGTCGTACCGCGTGTGGGACGTCAGCGCCTCTATGCCCGTGGGCGCTGGCCGCGTGCTGGCGGGCTACGCCGCCCGCCGCACGGGAGACACCGTGGGGCCCGTACCCGCCACGCTGGCAGGTGGCAATGTGGAGCGCAGGGTGTTCACCGTGGGGTACGACTATTTCCTGTCCAAACGCACCGACCTGTATGCCATGGTGATGCGCGACAGCACCCAAACCCGCACGCTGCCCGCGCCGCCCTCGGTGGTGAGCGCGCAGGGCACCAGCTTTGCCGTGGGGGTGCGCCACCGCTTCTGAGCTGTTTTTCGGAAATATCTGCTGAGAGTCCCAAGGTTGGGGCGCCTTCGGGCGCCCCTTTTTTGAGTCACAGTGCTCCCACCGCCTGCCGCAACACACACATAAACTCTCCCGCCGCTTGGTCGTAGTCCCAGCGCGCGGCATAGCGGGCCCAGCCTCCCACCGCAGTGCCCGATGCCTCCACGGTCAACACCACCAGGCTGTTGGGGCTGCCGTGGCGCAGTCGGTGCGATACCGCCGTGCCGGCGCGGCAGGCCCACAGGCCCGGTAACGGCTGCAGCACGCCCGGCTCATGCACGTGGCCCGACAGCAGCATCTGGGCGCCCGCCGTGCGCCAGCGCTGCACGGCTTCATCCGCCCGGTGGGGCCGGTGTGCGCGGTCGGTGGGGTCACGGGACACCAGGGGGTGGTGGCTGGCCACAATGCGCCAGGCGTCCGGCGGCGCACGCGCCAGCAGCATGGCCACATGATCGATCTGTGCCGACGAAAGGCTACCCCGCTCGTGCCGCCAGGCGCGGGTGGTGTTGACGCCCACCACGTAAAAGGCGCCCATTTGCCGCACGGGCTCCTGGTCGATGCCGAACTGCTGCGCATACCGCTCATAGGCCCTGCCCCAGCGCATCCACCAGGCAAACAAAGGCAGGTCGTGATTGCCCGCCAGCACCAGATTGGAGCGGGCATGCAGGCCCTGCACAAACCGCGCGGCCTGCTCAAATTGCAGGGCCGTGGCGCGCTGAGTAAGGTCCCCCGACACCACCACCATCGCCACCCCCAGCCGCTGCGCAAGCCGCTGTGCGGCCGCACACACCGCTGGATCGTGTGCACCGAAGTGCAGATCCGACAGGTGCATCAAAACGGTCATCGGTGCTCTCTGCGAGGGTTGAAAATACTGCGTCAAGCGGGCAGCAGGCCTTCTGCCGGAGCGGGCACAAACGCATGGGCTCGTGCCTCATCGGACTGCGCCTGGGGCGCATCATCACGCATCAGCAACGTGGGTGCCACCAGCCACAGCGGCCGCTCGCTCAGGCGGAAATGCAGGGGTGGGGCCATCCATTCACGCTCCCCGTCAAACGCCAGCTTGACCTGGGGTGGGCGCCAGCTGGCTGGGGTCACGGTCAGCTCGGTACAGGCCATGCTGACCACGGCATTGTCTTTGTGCAGCTGCCCCGTGGCCGCATTCCACACCGTGCGCGCAATGGCCCATCGGCCTTGCGGCTTGAGCATCACCACAGCGAGCTTTCCACCGTCGGCCACCATTTGTGCCTGTGGCAAACCCATGCGGTCGAGCTGCAACGGGTTGTTGCCCACAAACAGTGTCGTGACAAGATGCTCTTCCTGCTGGGCCTGGGCACCACGGTGTGTCTTCATCACCACCCGCCAGCGGCGGCCTGCCGAGGGGCGGAACATGCTCCACACCGCAGCCGCGACGGCCACCCAGCGCGAACGGCCAAAACGGCGCGACGCCATTTCGCGGTCGGCCAGCAGCTTGGGGTACAGGCCCACACTGGCATTGACGACAAACATGCGCCGGTTGACAAAGCCTACCTGCACCGGGCGCAGGTCTCCATCGCGCAGCGCCTGCAGCATGTCTTGCACAGCGGTTTCAGGGTCCAGGGCCAGGCCATGTTCGCGGCTGAAGTAGTTGAACGTGCCCATCGGCACCACGCCCAGCGGCACGCCCGCCCACAGTGCCGCCGAGGCCACCGCATTGATCGTTCCGTCGCCCCCGGCCGCCACCACCAGGCCACCATCGGCCAGGGCCGCCTGCGCAGCGTCGCGCGCCAGCTGCACGATGTCGCCCCGCTGGTCGGGTACATGCCAGACCACGTTGTGCTCTTGCAGGGCGGGCACACCCTCCAATTTCGCGCGCAGCAGATCCAGATCGGCACCCGGGCGTTTGGGCACCACCAGATGGATGGGACCGTGGGGACGGACGGGATGGGGATGCTCGGAAGGGGTCATGGTTCGGTAGCGGTGTCAGGAAGCGGCGGGAAATTGCCGGGAACGGGTTGCACCCGGCAGACCCTCTTGCCGTCCTGATTTTTGTAATGCAATGGACTGAATGGTCGCCCAACTGACCTCGTACCGCAGCCAGCAGCTGCGCCCTTGCCCTGTCAGAGGTTGCCGACAGACGTCCCTGTGGCGCCCCGTCGCACAGGGGCGCCATACACCTGTGCTTTGGCGGGATGTAGGGAACTCCGGTACAACGCCCGATTCCCTTAAGGGTCCAGACAATCTGGACGATGAAAGCCGTTGACAACCGATGCCAATGACAACAATGGAACTTCCCGAGCTGGGAGCGCTGCTGGCGAGCCACCCCCGGGAATGGTGGCTTGCAGGCATGGTGGCTGCGGCCCTGTGGGGTGCGCTGGCACTGAGCGGCTTGCGCACGGTGCGGCGCCACAGCCCGCCGCTGCGCCGTTTTTTGCCAGCGCGGGCACACGGTGTGGTGGTGGCCGCCGTGGGCGCCAGCGCTGGCGCGCTGGTACTGGCGGGCGCCACGATGGCCGAGCTGGCCGAAAGCGGGCGCACGGGGGGCCACTGGGGTGCGCTGGACGATGCCATTGCCGCTGGCCTGCGCGCCCAGGCGGACACGGCCATGCTGAATTGGTTTGCAACCCTGACCCACATGGGTGACTCATGGGTGCTCACAGGGGCTGCGGTGGTGGTGGCGGTGGCGCTATGGGTACGCCAGCACCGGCTGCTGGCCACCGGCTGGCTGGTGGCCCTGGCAGGGAACGGTGCACTGACCAAGATTCTCAAAGCGCTGTTTGAACGCGTGCGACCCGAACATGTTCACGGCATCGCGCAGGAGGACGGATTCAGCTTTCCCAGCGGGCACAGCAGCGCGTCCATGACGGCCTACACCATGCTGGCCTATCTGGCCACGCGGCTGTTACCGCGCGCCTGGCACCTGCCCGCAGCGATGGCCGCTGGCGCCCTAATCTTCACCACGGGATGGAGCCGTGTGGTGCTGCAGGTGCACTACGCCAGCGATGTGCTGGCAGGCTGGTTGCTCGCCGGTACATGGGTGCTGTGCACGGTGCTGATCATGGAGAGTGTGTCGCGCTGGCGTGGTGCGGCGCCCTCGCTTGCCAGCAGGTGAGCAGCCCGGCCCACTCACGACTCCGCAGGGCGTGTTGCGGGATCACCGAGCTACCTGCGCCGCCTGCGGGGCTCGCCCCTCGGCGGCCAACGCAAGCAATGCCCCGCTCAGGCCATCCCTGCCCCAAGACCCTCGCTACGAGGCTGGACACTCGGGCACCACCAGCACCGGCAACATCACGCGGGACGGACACCCTGGCCCCATGTGAACACTGTTGCGCGCAAGCTTTCGAGGCCCGGCACTGCCCTCGGGAGCCCCGGTATTGGGGTTGACATCAAACCGAGGGAAGTTGCTGCTGGAGACGTCAAGCCGGATACGGTGGCCTTTGCGAAACAGGTTGGAGGTGGGCATGGGCTCGATCGTGATTTCCACCACCGTCCCTGGCTCCATCATCCGGGGCTGCTCCCAAGAATGCCGGTAGCGGCAGCGCAGGATTCCGTCGGTCAGGTTCATCGCGTACCCCAGCGGGTAGTCGTGGCTGGGCGGGTACTGGTCGATCAGCTTGGCTGTGAAATCGGTGTCTGGCGCAGTGGACGACACCCACAGTTCGATCGTGATGGGACCTGTCACCTCCACATCCTGATCGAGTGGCGGCGTTTGAAACACCAGCACGTCGTCCCGGTCAGCCAGCGGCCCAAAGGGTTCCTGCGTGCCAAAAATGCCCTCGCCGGTGCGCTGGTCGTACGCGCCAGCCACCATCAAGGGTTCTCCCGACGTGATGGAACCGCCGATGGTGGGCACCGGGCGCTCCGGGTCGAACTCGAAGGTGGCCTTGCTTTCCTGCTCGGGCATCACCTCGGACAACACTCCCTGCGGCCACAGGTACCAGGGGGTGAAGCTGGTACCTGGCACCGGCCAACCGGTGGCACTGCGCCAGGCTCCACCATGGTCCAACCGGCCCTCGGGCGTGCGCAGCCCAGAGCCCCCGCCCATGCGAAAGTAACGCACGGCATCTTCCTGCCCCTTGGGCAACGGCTGTCCCCGGAGCCAATGGTTGAACCACGCCAGCCGCATTCCCACGTAGTCATCGGCCAGCGTGCCATCGAGCACCGCTGCGTGCCCAAAATCCACGTCGCCGGCGTAAGGGACGCTGCGCTCGCCATGCGTCCAGGGGCCCAGCACCACGCGCGCCTTGCAATCCGGGCGCTGTGAAAGGCCCAGATAGTTGTCGGTCGTGGTCTGCGCATAGGGGTCCCACCAGCCACACATCAGCATGACGGCCAGGCCGTCAAACGCTTCGTAGCGACCGGCCGCATACAGCTCGGGCTGGCGCCAGTAGTCGCTGAAGGTGCCACGCTCCCATTGCCCGAAGAGATAGTCCTCGTACTCGGGTGCCCATTGCAGCGGCGAATCTCCCCGGGACCAGGGCAGCCGCTGAAACCAGGCTCCAATGTCAGCCTCATCCAGCGCCCTTCGAGCGGACTCGCTGATGTGGTTGCTACCACTGCGCGCATTGCGCAGCGCCCAAACCGCCTGCTTGAGCTCGAAAGCCCCGCCATGGCGGATGCCTCCTCGGTAGGCATTGGAAAAGCCGCCGCATTCAAGAAACATGGCTTTCAACCCAGCGGGCCGCTGGCTGGCCAGTGCGGTCTGTGTATGGGCGGCATACGAAAGGCCATAGGTGCCAACCTGGCCGTTGCACCAGGGCTGCGCCATGATCCATTCCATCGTGTCGGCACCGTCGTGGGCCTCGCCCAGGTACTTGGTGAACTGGCCCTCCGAGTCAAAGCGCCCACGGCAGTCCTGCACCACCACGGCGTAGCCTTCCTGGGCAAAACGGGCGGCCACTTCGCCGCGCCGCATGGGAGCAGGGTTGGCCGCCGTGCGCTCGCGCCGGGTCTCGGCATCCTTGCCATAGGGCGTTCGTTCCAGCAGCACGGGCAGTGTGTGTGCAGTGGCCGTGGGCAGGTACACGTCGGTGGCAAGGCGAACCCTGTCGCGCATGGCCACCCAATGGGTGTGCCGGGTCACGCCGCTCTGTGTAGCCATTGACTGGGCAGCCATTGAAATCGTCATTGTGTTCATGGACTGGCCCACTCAATCGAGCTTGAGGTTGCGTTCCTTGACCAGCTTGGCCCAGCGCGCAGTGTCGTCCTGCATGAAGCGTGCAAGCTCCTGCGGTGTGGTGGGCGCAGGCTCCGCTCCTTGGGCCACGAGCAGGCTGGCCACCTCGGCATCGACCAACGCGCTTTTGAGCACCTTGCTGATCTTGTGGACCAGATCCGAGGGAGTGCCCGTGGGGGCGAACAGGGCGTACCAGATGTCGTACTCGAAATCCTTCAGGCCCGCCTCGGCCATCGTTGGCACCTGGGGGAATGCCCGCGAGCGCTTGGCGCTTGCCACCGCCAGGGGCACGAGCTTGGCAGACCGGATGTGCGCCGCCACACTGGGCACGGCGTTGATGCCCAGCTGCACGTGGCCCCCCGCCAGTTCGTTCACGGCGGGGCCGCCTCCCTTGTAGGGGATCTGCACCATGCGCGTGCCCGTAGCAGCCTGGAACATCTCCATCGACAGGTGCCCGGGGCTGCCATTGCCACTGGTGCTGTAGTTCAACGTGCCCGGGCTCTTGCGGGCCAGGTCAATGAGTTCCTGGACCGTGCGGACCTGCAGACTCGGGTGTGTGGTCAGGATGGGCACGTTGATCACCACCCGTCCCACGGGCACAAAATCACGCGATGGGTTGTACGAGAGCTTGCTGGAAAGCAGCGGCGCCGTCACCATGCCCGAACCAGCCCCCATCAGCAGCGTGTACCCGTCTGCGGGCGCCGAAGTGACCGCCTGAAAGCCGTGCGCACCGGGCCGGTTGTCAATGACGACAGGTTGCCGCCACAGGTCCGACATCTTGCGTGCCACCACACGCATGGCCGTATCCGCAGCTGCCCCTGCCGGAAACGGAATCACGATGCGCACGGGCTTCTCGGGGAACTCGGCGGCATGGGCGGCTTGCGGCGCCGCCAGCATCAGTGCCAACCACGCCAGGCCGGCCACCAGCCGGTGGTGCGTGCACAGCACGAAGCGGCGGCGCGGGGCGGCGGGGTTGGTGGTCGTTCTAGAAATCATGGCGAACTCCTGCGCCGATGGCGCGCACGGACACATTGCTGCGGCTCGAATCGATGCCGTCGCGGTCGATGAAGGCCTGCAGCTCGGTGCGTTTGGACAGGGCATAGGTATAAGCTACCTGCTGGCGCTTGCGCAGGCCGCGCAGCGACGCCTGCACATCGCGCTGCATCACGTTGACCACGATGGCGTGCTGGCCGGCCGAAAAGCGCGTGCCCACCAGCCAGTAGTCCACATCGGCGCGGGTGGTCGCCGACGTCCTGGCGTAGGAATCGCGGCCCAGCAGCACATAGGGCTCGATCGCGCCGAAGTCGTAGCGCACGCCGGCCTGCCATTTGCTCGCGAACTCGTTGGCCAACAGGCCACCCGGGCGCGTGTCCTTGCCGTAGCCGATGCCTGCCGACCAGGGCCCCTCGGCGTAGTTGAGGCCCAGGTCCAGGGACTTGGCGCCGTTTTCCTGCTCGGGCGTCTTGGCATCGCCGCGCAGGTAGTAGCGCGCCCGCAGGTTGACGCCGCCCCAGGTGGGGCTTTGGTAGCCGATGGCGTTGGGCGTGCGGTTGCGCGCGTTCAGGATGGAGGTGCCGATGGCCGTGGCCCCGGCGTCGTTGGCGGCGAACGAGGTGATGCGCGTGACTTGCGAGTACAGCGGCGAGCCGGTCGGGTTGGCGGAGTCGAGCCGCCCCAGCGCCACCGTGCCCAGGCTGCCGCGCAAGGCGGCATAGCTGTTGCGAAAGGCTGGCGTGGTGGCGGCGCCGGAGTCGGCTTCGAGCCCCATCTCCAGGCCGAACAGCGCGGCCAGGCCATCGCCCAGGTCTTCCTTGCCCCGAAAGCCCAGGCGGGATGCGTTGTCGCGCTCTTCCGTCACGGAGCCGGTGTTGCCGGTCTTGACGTTGTTGATGGTGAGCCGCACCTGGCCATAGACCTGCAGGTCCTGTGCGGCAGCGGGCCCCGCAGCCGAAACGGAAAGGCCGCAGGCGGCCAGCGCGAAGGGAAATGAGCGCCTCATGAAATCTTGCTCCTTGAAGGGGTGGTGCCAGGTTGGCTGATGACGCCGCCGATTCTGTGGAGCGAGGTGCTCGGCCACAACGCTATGACGAACGCTGATGACCCTATGCAATAGACCGCAGGTTTGCGCTGGCGTGGCAGCAGTGCAAAGATGCAGGCCGGCTGCCTGCATACCCGAACGTCTGCCCCTTTTCCATCCCATGAACTTCAAGCAACTCGAGGCCTTCCAGGCCATCATGCTCAGCGGCTCCACCACCGGCGCGGCCGAGCGCATGGGGCTGTCGCAGCCCGCCATCAGCCGCCTGCTGGCGCAACTGGAGGAAGACCTGGCCCTGCGTCTGTTCGTGCGCGAAAAGGGTCGCCTGAGTCCCACGGCCGAAGCCCAGGCGCTGCTGCACGACGCCCAGGTGCTCATGGATTC
The DNA here is from genome assembly GCF_001428965.1 of Acidovorax sp. Root275. Taxonomy (NCBI): domain Bacteria; kingdom Pseudomonadati; phylum Pseudomonadota; class Betaproteobacteria; order Burkholderiales; family Comamonadaceae; genus Acidovorax; species Acidovorax sp. Root275. The sequence continues at coordinate 132,590 of NZ_LMJH01000010.1, forward strand.
GGCGCAGTGCTTTCGCCGCCATGCCGAGCAGTTGCGCCTGGGTGGCTTCAAGCGGCGCCTGCTGAAGGTGGCGGTGCCCAGCACGCTGGCCACCACGCTCATGCCGGTGCTGGCCAAGCGCTTCATGCAGGCCCATCCGGACGTGGTGCTGGAGGTGCTGTCAGGCTCGTACAACGACACCGAGCGCGCGCTGCTGAGCCGCGATGCGGACATCGGCCTCGTGCGCCTTCCCATGGAGATGCAGGGACTGAGCACCCGCGCCAGCCTGGACTCCGAAGCCGTGTGCATCATGCCCCGGGGCCATGCACTCGAAGGCCTGGCAGAGGTCAGCCCCACCGACCTGATCGACGTCAGCTTGATTCTGCTGGGGCGCCAGCGGCAGATCCGCCACGACATCGACATGGCCTTTCGCCAACGGCGCGTGCAGCCGCGCGTGGCGCTGGAGGTGCACTCCATCAGCGAGGCCTGCGCCCATGTGGCCCAGGGGCTGGGGGTGTCGATCGTGAATGCCTTGCTGGCGCAGCACTGCCCGAACGAGGCGATCACGTCGCGCCCGTTCAGGCCCCGCATCGCTTACCAGCTGGGCATCGCAACGGTGGCCAACGCGACGACCTCGCCGCTGCAGGACACCTTCACCCGGCTGCTGGTGGAGGCGATGGAAGCACCTTCCCCCGCCGTGGCATTGCCTTCAGCTCTCTGAAACTGGCACGCCCCTCGCCAGGGCACCCGTGGAACTGGCTTCGCCAGGCCGCCGGGTGCGTCCCCCTCCCGCGCAGCGAGAGAGGGGTAAAGCGCCGCAGGCGACTCAGGGGGTGTGGTTTTAAATCGCGACAAGGTTGCGAATGCCCTTGGCCTCCATCTCGCTGCCAGGGCCGCGCGCGATGACTTCGCCACGCTCCATCACCAGGTACTCATCGGCCAGCTCCTGCGCAAAGTCGTAGTACTGCTCGCACAGCAGGATGGCCATCTCGCCCTTGTCGGCCAGCATGCGGATCACGCGGCCGATGTCCTTGATGATGCTGGGCTGGATGCCTTCGGTGGGCTCGTCCAGGATCAACAGGCGCGGCCCTGGCGCCAACGCCCGGGCAATCGCCAGCTGCTGTTGCTGCCCACCAGAAAGATCACCGCCACGGCGTTTGAGCATCTGCTTGAGCACAGGGAACAGCTCGTAGAGGTGCGGCGGCACGGGGGTGGAACCGCTTTTGTAGGCCAGGCCCATGCGCAGGTTTTCTTCCACCGTGAGGCGGCCAAAAATCTCGCGGCCCTGGGGGACAAAACCGATGCCTGCGCGGGCACGGTCGTACGGCGTGGTCTTGTCGATGGGCTTGCCGTCGAACGTGATGCCCCCGCTCTTGATAGGAACCAGGCCCATGAGACTTTTGAGCAGCGTGGTCTTGCCGACGCCGTTGCGCCCGAGCAGGACGGTGACCTTGCCGGCCTGCGCAGAGAGGCTCACATCACGCAGGATGTGGGAGCCGCCGTAATACTGGTTGATGTTTTGGACGGTGAGCATGGTATTTGGAGCTTTTTTTGCCTCTGGCGCTTATCCATCAAGCGCTAGCAGCTATTAATTTAGAAGCATTTGGTGCGCCTGTACTGAGTTCGGATTCCGAGAGTCGTCCCGGCCCCGCCCTTCGCAACAGCGCACCGCCCGCCAAGAAAAGAGAGCAGGCAGCATCCATCACCGCCCCAGATACACCTCAATCACCCGCTCATCCGCCTGCACCTGATCCAGCGTGCCCTGCGCCAGCACGGCCCCATCGCACAACACCGTCACGATCTCCGAAATGGTGCGGATGAACGACATGTCGTGCTCCACCACCATCAGCGAGTGCTTGCCCTTGAGCGTCAGAAACAGCTCTGCCGTGCGCGCCGTTTCCTCATCCGTCATCCCCGCCACGGGCTCGTCCAGCAAGAGCAACTTGGGGTCCTGCATCAACAGCATCCCAATCTCGAGCCACTGCTTTTGCCCATGGCTCAGGTTACCTGCCATGCGCGCCACGCTGTCGGCCAGGTGAATGGTGTGCAGGATCTCCGCCAGCCGGTCCGACTGCGCGGAATCCAGCCGGAAGAACATGCTCGACTTCACGCCCTTGTGCGTCTTCAAGGCCAACTCCAGATTCTCGAACACGCTGAGCTGCTCGAACACCGTGGGCTTCTGGAATTTGCGGCCTATGCCCAAGCTCGCGATCTCCGGCTCGTTGTGGCGCAACAGGTCAATGGTCGAGCCGAAGTACACCGTGCCGCTGTCCGGCCGCGTCTTGCCAGTGATGATGTCCATCATCGTCGTCTTGCCCGCGCCGTTGGGGCCGATGATGCAGCGCAGCTCGCCGGGTGCGATGTCCAGGCTTAGGTTGTTGATGGCCTTGAAGCCGTCAAAGCTCACGTTCACATCTTCCAGGTACAGGATGCGACCGTGGGTGATGTCCACCTCACCGGGCGTGGCGATGCGCGAGAAACCTGCGGCACGGCCACCGGATTCGGTCTGGCCCAGCGCAGCGGGTGCCAGCTTGGCCTGAATGCGCCTTGCGCCTTCGTCCATCAGATCGGGCGTCATGGCGCGGCTCCTTCAGTCTTCTTGTTTTTCTTCAGCTTCTTCACCAGGCCCACCACGCCATCGGGCAGGAACAGCGTCACGGCGATGAACAGCGCGCCCAGAAAATACAGCCAGAACTCCGGCGCAGTCACGGTGAGCCAGCTCTTGGCACCGTTGACGATGAAGGCGCCGACGATGGGGCCGATCAGCGTGGCGCGGCCGCCCACTGCGGCCCAGACCGCGATCTCGATGGAGTTGGCGGCGCTCATCTCGCCGGGGTTGATGATGCCGACCTGGGGCACGTACAGCGCGCCCGCCACGCCGCACATCATGGCGCTGATGGTCCAGATGGTGAGCTTGTAAGGCAGCGGCGAGTAGCCCGAGAACATGACCCGCGTTTCGGCATCACGCACCGCCTGCAGCACGCGGCCGAACTTGCTGCGCACCAGCCAGCGCGCCAGCAGGAAGAACACCAGCAGCGTGACGCCCGTCATCACGAACAGCAGCATGCGCATGTTCTGCGTGGCAATCGGCTGGCCCAGGATGCGCTTGAAATCGGTAAACCCGTTGTTGCCGCCAAAGCCCGTCTCGTTGCGGAAGAACAGCAGCATGGCCGCGTAGGTCATGGCCTGCGTGATGATGGAAAAGTACACACCCTTGATGCGCGAGCGGAACGCGAAGTAGCCGAACACAAACGCGATCACGCCCGGTACCGCCACAATGAGAAACAACGTGGCGACGAAGCTGTCGGACAGCATCCAGTGCCAGGGCAGCTCCTTCCAGTCGAGGAACACCATGAAGTCGGGCAGGTCGCTTTTGTAATTGCCGTCGCGGCCGATCTGGCGCATGAGGTACATGCCCATCACGTAGCCGCCCAATGCGAAGAACAGGCCGTGGCCCAGGCTCAGGATGCCGGTGTAGCCCCAGATCAGGTCCATGGCGAGCGCGCAGATGGCGTAGCACATGATCTTGCCGAGCAGCGCCACGGCGTAGTCGGACAGGTGCAGCGGGCTGCCGGCCGGCACCCAGAGGTTGAGCACGGGGGCCACGGCGCACACCACGATGAGCGCCACGATGAAGGCCGACCAGCCGCTGCGGGTGAGCAGCGGAGCGGGTGCGGGGAGTTGGATAGCAGGGGTAGTCATAACGGTCTCAATCCGCCGTACGGCCCTTCACCGCGAAGATGCCCTGCGGCCGCTTCTGGATGAAGATGATGATGAACACCAGCACGGCGATCTTGGCCAGCACGGCGCCCGTCCAGCCTTCCAGGAACTTGTTGAGTACGCCCAGGCCCAGCGCGGCATACACGGTGCCGGCCAGCTGGCCCACGCCGCCGAGCACCACCACCATGAACGAGTCGACGATGTAGCCCTGGCCCAGGTCCGGCCCCACGTTGCCCACCTGGCTGAGCGCGCAGCCCGCCAGGCCCGCGATGCCGGAGCCCAGCGCGAAGGCGTAGGTATCGACACGCGCCGTGTTCACGCCCATGCACGAGGCGATGGGCCGGTTTTGCGTGACGCCGCGCACGAACAAGCCCAGGCGCGTCTTGCTGATGAGAAAGGCCACGCCGCCCAGCACCGCCAGCGCGAAGGCGACGATGATCACGCGGTTCCAGGGCAGTTGCAGGTTCTCCATCAGCTGCACGCCGCCGCTCATCCACGAGGGGTTTTCCACACCCACGTTCTGCGCGCCGAACACGGTGCGCACCAGTTGCTGCAGCATCAGGCTGATGCCCCAGGTGGCCAGCAAGGTCTCCAGCGGCCGGCCGTACAGAAAGCGGATCACGCTGCGCTCCAGCACCGCGCCCATCAGCGCTGACGCCATGAAGGCAGCGGGCACGGCGGCGACCAGGTACCAGTCGAAGGCACCAGGGAAATACTTCTGGAAGATGCCCTGCATCACATACGTGGCATAGGCCCCGATCATCATCAGCTCGCCATGGGCCATGTTGATCACGCCCATCAGGCCGTAGGTGATGGCCAGGCCCAGCGCCACCAGCAGCAAGATGGAGCCCAGGCTGATGCCCGTGAACATCGCCGCCAGTCGCTCGCCCCATTGCAGGCTGTCTTCCACCGTCTTGAGTGCCGCCTGCAGGGCGGCCTTGACCTTGGGGTCTTCTTCGCTGCGCAGCTGCTCCAGCAGCACGGTGCGCGTGGCGGGGTTCCCGCTGGTCGCGAGGTGCTGTGCAGCTTCCAGGCGCTTGGCGGCATCGCTGCTGCTCAGGAGGATGCGCGCGCGGATGCTGGTGAGGCGTCCCTTCAGGGCCACATCCTGCTCGGCGGCCAGCGCCTTTTCGACGAGCGGCAGGCGGGCCTCGTCCGTCTCTTCGCGCAGCGCTTCGATGGCGCTGCGGCGTTGTGCAATGTCGGTGGACATCAGCTGGAGCGAAGCCAATGCGGTGTCGAACTCGCCGCGCATGCGGTTGTTGTTGACGATGTCTTCGGCGTCGTCAGGCACCGGCACCTCGGCGCCGGTCACGGGGTCCAGCCCCTTGTCGCCCTTGATCACGATGGCCTTGTCGCCTGCGATCTTCACCGCGTCGTCACCCATCGCGCGGATAAACGCCAACGTGGCCTCGTCGGGCGTGGCAATGGCTTTCTGCAGCGCGGCGATCCGGTCGTCGGTATCACCCGCCGCCATGGCCCGCGCAGCCTCGGCCGTGAGCGCGTGCGCCTGCACCGCTGTGCACAACAGCAGGCAGGCGATCAAGCGAGAAAAGATGGAAGCAAGCATGACGAGAGCTGTGTGAAAAGCAGTGGGCCGCAAAGCACGCGCGATCTAGAAGCGAGGGCCGCCGCGCAAGGGCCGCCCCGCCGCGCTGGCGGCGTCCCCCCTCCCACGCGCAAGCGTGAGAGAGGGGGTGAAGGCGCGCAAGCGCCTCAGGGGGGTGTACCGAATCACAGCTTCGACTTGCCGTCCGGCTCGTCCTTCTTCTTGTCGTTGCCTTCGATGTAAGGAGACCATGGCTTGGCCTTGACCGGGCCGGGCGTCTTCCACACCACGTTGAACTGGCCATCGGCCTTGATCTCGCCGATGAACACGCTCTTGTGCAGGTGGTGGTTCTTCTCATCCATCTTGCTGACGATGCCGCTCGGTGCCTTGAAGGTCTGGCCGGCCATGGCGGCGATCACCTTGTCTACGTCGGTGCTCTTGGCCTTCTCGACCGCCTGCTTCCACATGTTGATGCCGATGTAGGTGGCTTCCATCGGGTCGTTGGTCAGTGGCTTGTCCTTGTGGCCGGCGATGTTCTTGGCCTTGGTGTAGTCCGCCCACTTCTTCATGAAGGCCGTGTTTTCGGGGCTCTTGATGGACTGGAAGTAGTTCCAGGCGGCCAGGTGGCCCACCAGTGGCTTGGTGTCCACGCCACGCAGTTCTTCCTCGCCCACGGAGAAGGCGACGACCGGCACGTCCTTGGCCTTCAGGCCCGCGTTGCCCAGTTCCTTGTAGAAGGGCACGTTGGAGTCGCCATTGATGGTGGAGACCACGGCTGTCTTGCCGCCCTGGCTGAACTTCTTGATGTCGGCAACGATGGTCTGGTAGTCAGAGTGGCCGAACGGCGTGTACTTCTCGTCGATGTCGGAATCCTTCACGCCCTTGGACTTCAGGTAGGCGCGCAGGATCTTGTTGGTGGTGCGGGGGTACACGTAGTCGGTGCCCAGCAGCACCCAGCGCTTGGCGCTGCCGCCGTCCTTGCTCATCAGGTAGTCCACCGCAGGGATGGCCTGCTGGTTGGGCGCGGCGCCGGTGTAGAACACGTTCTTGGACAGCTCTTCACCCTCGTACTGCACGGGGTAGAACAGCAGGCCGTTCATTTCCTCGACCACGGGCAGCACCGACTTGCGGCTCACGCTGGTCCAGCAGCCGAAGATGACCGAGACCTTGTCCTGGCCCAGCAGCTGCTTGGTCTTTTCGGCGAACAGGGGCCAGTTGGAGGCCGGGTCCACCACCACGGGTTCGAGCTTCTTGCCCAGCACGCCGCCCTTGGCGTTGATCTCGTCGATGGCCATGAGCACGGTGTCTTTCAACACGGTTTCGGAGATGGCCATGGTGCCCGAGAGGCTGTGCAGGATGCCGACCTTGATCGTGTCCTGGGCGTGGGCTGGCAGCGCAGACAGGCCAGCGAGCGTAGCGACGGCCGCGAGGGCCTTGAGGGAATAACGACGTTGCATGTGTGCTTCTCCGGTGGTGGTTTCAATCAGTGAATCAATCAAACCGCTTCGCCCGGCGGGCTCCGTGGTGGAGCCGTGGCGGATCGGGCGATGGAATGGATTCTGGAGAGCGGGGCCGGCTTGGGAAATACGCCGGGTGGCGTACACCGCTGCCCGGCTGCAGACAGCCGGGGTCTGCACACCGAAGCTGTGTCGGGTAGGCGAAACGCTATGCATTTAATAGCTTTTAGCGCACTATGGATAAGCGCTAGCGGCCAAAAATACCCAAAATATCAAGTCCCTGGAGTGCCGGTGGAATCCCGGTCGTGGGTTTACGATGTTTGAACCACCGCCCTCTGCACCGGGCCCGCATGCCCTCCAACCAGCCAACCTACGCCACGAAGGAAATGACCCCATGGTGAAACGACGCACAGTGCTCCTCGGTGGCGCCGCAGCAGCGGGCGCGCTGGTCATTGGCTGGGGCGTGATGCCGCCGCGCCAGCGCCTGCACCCGGCCGCCCCCGTGCCCAGCGCCAGCGGGCAGGCAGCGCTGAACGGCTGGCTCAAGGTGGGCGCCGACAACACAGTGACGGTAATGATGGCCAAGTCGGAAATGGGCCAGGGCGCACACACGGGTCTGGCCGCCATCCTGGCGGAAGAGCTGGATGCCGACTGGGCGCAGGTGCGGCTGGAGATGGCACCCATCGACGACATCTACAACAACCTGGCCACCGTGGTGGACGGCCTGCCGTTCCACCCCGACAACGACGGATCGATCAAAGCCGTGGCGGGCTGGCTGACAGCCAAGACCATGCGCGAAGTGGGCGTGATGATGACAGGCGGATCGAGCAGCATCAAAGACCTGTGGCTGCCCATGCGTGAGGCCGGTGCCCACGCGCGCGCCCTGCTGATCCGTGCCGCCGCCGCGCAGTGGAACGTGCAGGCGGCAGAGTGCACGGCCAACGCGGGCGTGGTGGAGCATGTGGCCGGCCAGCGCGCCACGTTTGGCGAACTGGCCGCTCTGGCCGCGCAGCAGCCCATGCCAGGCAAGGTCACGCTGAAAGAACCCGCGCAGTTCAAGCTGATCGGCAAGCCGCTGACGCGCATCGAGGCGCCGTCCAAACTGGATGGCACGGCCGTGTTCGGCATCGACGCCCACCCACCCGGCCTGCTGCACGCCAGCGTGGTGATGTGCCCCACCCGTGGCGGCAAGGTGACCCGCTTTGACGCAGCCGCCGCCCAGAAGCTGCCGGGCGTGAAACACGTGCTGGCCGTGGCGCCTCACCACGGGGGCACCGGTGGCGTGGCGGTCATTGCCGACACACCCTGGCATGCCAAAAAGGCCGCTGCCGCTGTCACCGTGGAATGGGACCACGGCCCCGCCGCCACGCTGTCGAGCGAGACCGTGGTGGCGCGCCTGGCCCAGGCGCTGGACGAAGCCAAGGGCTTTGGCTACCACAGCGCGGGCGATGTGGACGTGGCCATGCAGGGCGCGGCCACCACCCTCACCGCCGACTACCGCGCACCCTACCTGGCACACGCTGCGCTGGAACCCATCAACTGCACGGTGCAATTCAAGGACGGGGCCGCCACCGTGTGGACATCCACCCAGGTGCCGGGCCTGGCCCGCATGGCAGCCGCCAAGGCACTGGGCATCGACGAAGAGAAAGTGACCGTGCACCAGCTGCTGCTGGGAGGCGGCTTTGGGCGGCGGCTGGAGGTGGACTACGTGGGCCAGGCCGCCGCCATTGCCAAGGTAGCCGGTGGTGCGCCCGTGCAGACCCTGTGGACCCGCGAGCAGGACACGCAGCACGACTTTTACCGCCCGGCCTGCATGGCCCGCTTCAAGGCCGGGTTTGATGCACAGGGACAACTGGTGGCGTGGCACAACATCTCCGTGGGCCAGGCCATCGTGCCGCAGGTGCTGGTGCGCACCTTTGGCCTGGCGGGCGCTGGCCCCGACAAGACCACGTCCGAAGGTGCTTTCGACCAGCCCTACGAATGGCCCCATGCGCGCATTGCGCACGAGATCATCGATTTACCGCTGCCCGTGGGCTTCTGGCGCTCGGTAGGGCATTCGCACCAGGCGTTTTTCAAGGAAGGTTTTGTGGATGAGGCCGCCCATGCGGCCAAACAAGACCCCGTGGCCTTCCGCGCCGCGCTACTGCAAAAACACCCACGCCACCTGACAGTGCTGAAAAAGGCGGCCGAACTGGCGGGCTGGGGCAAACCACTGGCACCGGGCGAGGCAGGCGAGAAGCGTGCGCGCGGTGTGGCGCTGCACCAGTCGTTCGGCTCCATCGTGGCGCAGGTGGCCGAGGTGTCGGTAGGTGCCGACAAGGCCATCCGCGTGCACCGCGTGGTGTGCGTGATCGACTGCGGCGCCGCCATCAACCCCAACCTGATCACGCAGCAGATGGAAAGCGCCGTGGTGTTTGGCCTGACGGCGGCGCTGTATGGCGAGATCACCCTGAAGGATGGACAGGTGCAGCAAAGCAATTTTCACGACCTGCCGCTGCTGCGCATGGCTGACTGCCCGCGTGTGGAGACCCACATCATCGACAGCGCCGAGCCGCCCGAGGGCGTGGGCGAGCCCGGCGTGCCGCCGATTGCGCCTGCGGTGGCGAATGCGCTGTTTGCCCTGACCGGGCAGCGCCTGCGCGCCCTGCCCCTGAAACTGGCCTAAGGAACCCCATGCCCACCACCCTGCGCATCAACGGCAAAGCCATCTCCATCAACGCCGAACCCGACACCCCGCTGCTGTGGGTGCTGCGCGGCGAGTTGCATCTGAACGGCACCAAGTTTGGCTGCGGCATGGCCCTGTGCGGCGCCTGCACCGTGCACCTGAACGGCGAGCCCGTACGAGCCTGCATCACGCCCCTGTCGGCCGTGGGCGATGCCGACATCACCACCATCGAGGGCCTGCAAGGCCCCGAAGCCACGGCCCTGCGCACCGCGTGGACGGTGCTGGATGTGGCGCAGTGCGGCTACTGCCAGAGCGGGCAACTCATGTCGGCCTGCGCGCTGCTGAAGAAAACACCCAAGCCCAGCGATGCCGACATCGATGCCGCGATGGGCGGCAACGCGTGCCGGTGTGGCACCTACCCGCGAATCCGGGCGGCGATCCATCAGGCGGCCGGGACGGGCACGGGAAAAAGCCCAGCGAGCTGATCCCCGTATGCTCTGTTTTTTATAGCAATCAGCACATATAAATAAAGCGCTGCAACCCGTTTTCACCTGAATTTCCGGGCGCTTGACAGCCGCAGGGCGGCCTCTGCCCCGGCCTGCAGCCCGGTCTACACCCGGCCCTCCATGCAGGCCCGTTAGAGTAGCGGCCTTGCCCGCCGGCCCCTCATTTCCCCATACACCCATGTCCAACCTCGTCGTCCACGGCGGCACCCCGCTTCGGGGCCGCATCACCCCTTCTGCCAACAAGAACGCGGTGCTGCCCGTGCTGTGCGCCACGCTGCTCACCAACGAACCGCTCAGACTGCTCGGCGTGCCCGACATCACCGATGTGCGCAAGATCCTCGACATCTTCCGCACCCTGGGCAGCGAGGTGCTGATGGACCACGCCACCGGCACACTCGACCTGCACCACCACGCCACCACCTTCGACGCCGCCCATCACCGACTGCCCGAAGAGATGCGCTCGTCCATCATGCTGGTGCCGCCGCTGCTGGCGCGCTTTGGCGTGGCGCGGCTGGAGGACAACGTCAAAGGCTGCACGCTGGGCGTGCGGGAGATTGATCCGCATGTGGAGGTGTTCCGCCGCTTTGGCGGCACGGTGGAACGGGCCGAGGGCTCGCTGCTGATCCGCAGCGCGGGCCGGCTGCAGGCGAACCACCATTGGCTGGACTATGCATCGGTGACCACCACCGAAAACTTCGTACTGTGCGCGGCCACGGCCGAGGGTACATCGGTGCTGACAAACGCGGCGTCGGAGCCCCATGTGCAGGAGTTCTGCCGCTTCATGGCCATGATCGGCGTGCACATCGAGGGCGTGGGCACCTCGCGCATCACAGTGCATGGCGGCACGCCCCTGCGCGGCGGGGAGTTCCGTTTCGACGAAGACTTCCACGAGATCACGACCTTCCTCGCCTTGGGCGCGATCACGGGCGGCGATGTGGTGGTGAAGAACAGCGCGCCCGAGAACTTTCCGCTCATCGACCGCACGTTTGCCAAGTTCGGCGTCACGATCACCCACAAGGACGGATGGTCGCGCGCGCATTGCGACGGCCCGCTCAAGGTGCAAACGCCATTCACCAGCAATGTGCTGACCAAAGTAGAGGCTGCGCCCTGGCCGTACTTTCCGGTGGACCTGCTGCCCATCTTCATCGCCCTGGGCGTGCGCGCCGAGGGCAACGCGCTGTTCTGGAACAAGGTGTACGACGGGGCGCTGGGCTGGGCGGGCGAGCTGTCGAAGTTTGGCGCACACGTTTTCCAGTCCGACCCGCACCGCCTGGTCACCTTTGGCGGCAACCCCCTGAGCCCAGCCGTGGTCGAGAGCCCCTACATCATCCGCGTCGCGATTGCGCTCTTCATGGTGGCGGCGAGCACGCCTGGGCGCTCTGAGATCCGCAACGCCACGCCGATCCGCCGTGCCCACCCGCACTTCGTGGAAAACCTGCGCAGCCTGGGCGTGCAGGTGGAGTGGACCAGCGAGGAGTGAACGGCGGAGTCCCTGCCTCGGGGCGGCGGGGTGCTGCCGCGCCAAGGGCACGCTCCAGGAAGAGCGGGATACGCCGAACGCTGGGTTGAAAACGCCTGACGCGCAGGGCCGCAGCTTGTCAGCGGCGATCCTGCCGGCTCGGTCCTGTCACTGCTTCAGCGCCGAATCCCAGTGCTCCACGATCTTGCCGTTTTCGATGCGGAACATGTCGAACCAGGTGGTGGTGTATTTGAGCGAGGCGTCCTTCGGGTCGGTGTATTCGCGCACAAAGCTCAACATCACCAGATCACGCTCTGCCGTGATGGAGACCAAGGGTGCCTTGACGCGGTCCTGCGCAGGGAGCGGGGCAGGAATCCTGCGGGAGACAAACCCCACCAGGGCACCCCGGCCATTGGGCACATTGGGGTTGTGCTGGATATACGACTCGGCCACATACTTTTCTGCCAAGGCCACATTGCCGGACTCAAACACCTCGCGCCAGAAGTCATACACCAGGCGCTTGTTGGCGGCCAACTGCGGGTCACTGCTGGCCAGCATGGGCGCGTGGTCCGGGTTGGCGCTGACGGGTGTCTGGGCGAATGCGGGCATGAAGCAGCTGAGGGCCAGTGCGGCACCGGCCAATACGCTGGAGGTGAACATCGGTAGAGCCTTTACAAAGATGGGATTCAAAAAGTGGCGGCATGAAAGTCGGGGGCGGGTTATTCGCCAACCGGCCCGACCGGTCTCTCCAACCACGCGCCGGTTCCATGTCGGAGATCGGGTCTCGGGCCGAAGTTCCACCCCAGGTTAGTCGGCCTTCAGCGCCTCACGCACCATCCCACTGTCCACATACAGCTCCATGCCAAAGAGCTTCCGTGCTGCAGCTGGTACAGGAGCCCTCCGCAACACCCATATGACACGCTGCAGCCGCCCAGGGACGCGCAAGCCACTGATGCGCTAGAGGAGCTGTTTCGCGACGCTGGACGAATGGACGAATCGCGAGGAAAGCGGAATCACGTCACCAGCACGCCGCCAGCGGTTTCATCAGGGTCGATCAGCACATGCACGGCCGCAGCGCCACCCTGCTGCACATCGGCGCAGTACACGGCATTGCGCCCTGTGTCCTTGGCGCGGTAAAGCGCCTTGTCAGCCCGGTTCACCAGCTCGTCAAAGCCGAGCCCCGAGCCCTTGTGCAGCGTGGCCACGCCGATGCTCACCGTGACCGAAACGCACGCCCCCTCGTCATTGACGGGCACGCTCAACGCGGCCACTTCGCGGCGCAGTGATTCGGCCACGCGCAACGCGCTGACGCCATCGGTTTCGGGCAGGACGATGACAAACTCCTCACCCCCAAAGCGCGCCACGATGTCCACGCCGCTGCGCTTGCGCGCGGCGCATGCCTCGGCCACGGCGCAGATCACACGGTCGCCCGCAAGGTGCCCCCAGGCGTCGTTGACCGCCTTGAACAGGTCAATGTCCACCACCATCAGCGACAGCGGGTGGTCAAAGCGCTCGGTGCGTTTGCATTCGTTGGCGCCCAGCTCCATGAGCGTGCGCCGGTTGGCCAGGCCGGTCAGGGAGTCATTGGCGGCCAGCAGCTCCAGGGCGGTATTCAGTTCTTGCAGCAGCTTGTTCTGCTCCAGCAACTGCTGGTTGATCTGGGCGATCTCGTCTTCTTTTTGCTTGCGGTCATGGATGTTGAAGGTGACGCCAATCAGCCGCTTGCCAGGGGTAGCGCTGTTGCGATCCATGATGCGGCCGTAGTTGGCAAACCAGATCCATTCGCCAGCCTTGGAGCGCAGCCGGAACTCGGCGCGGTACTGCGGCGTGATACCTGCCACATGGTCGGCCACCGCCTGCTTGACCCTGTCGAAATCACCGGGGTGAAACAGGCCAAAGATATCCTGCACGCCCGACACAATTTCATCCTGGGTGAAGCCCAGCTCCAAGAACGTCTTTGTGGCCTTGTGGGTGACCTGGCCGCTCACGAGGTCGTTCTCCCACAGGTCCAGACCGGCGGCTTCCAGCACCAGCTCCAGCCGCTCCTTGTTCAGGTCTGCTTCATCACCCATGGCGGCGAAACCCTTGATTCTTCAGGCCGACGGCATGGCCCCGGCATAGCCCATATTGCGCAGCAACGCGGCAAACGACGCCACGACACCCGGGGTGTTGTAAAGCTGGGGCGCCGTTTGCACGGCGATCACGCTCACCATCTGGCCCGTGCTTTTGCCGGTGGCGGCATCAAAGTACAGGGCCAGGTCGTCGCTGGCGTTGGAGAAGCCGCGCCCCGTGCTTTCCGAGTAGTAGCAGATGGAGTCGGGGGCAATGATGTCGGGGGTCATGCTCGCAGACGAGTACATGATGAGATTTTCGTTCAGGTTGTACAGATAGTGGCTCTCTGTGCTCAGGCTCGGGTCCTGCGCGTTGTCCAGGCGAATGATGCCCGAATCGAGCGACGCGCTGGACGTGGACTGCGTGACCGAGGTGATGAAAAAATTGGTCACCACCGCGCGGGCAGTGCGGCCAGTGATGAGGGCAATGGCATCTGCCACGGCAGCGGTGGCGGGCGGCGTGGCGGCCTGCAGCAGAAACTGCCCCAGCCCCCGCGCCTGCTCCAGCGTGCCCGGAATGTAGCTGCCCGACAACGCAAAACCGTTGCCCGCGTTGGAGGGCCACATGGCAATGCCCGAATACCCGCCAAACCCGGCCACCACCCCACCCGCCAGGGTTTCCACGCGCGCTGCGGTGGAGGCGCCCAGCACGGCGGATTCCAGATCCACCAGGGTGGAGGCATCACTGGCCAGTGCGGCGGGGCACGGCGCCAGTTGTGCACCGCCGGTGTAGGTGGTCTGGGGCAATTCGGGCACGGCACGGCCAGCGCCATCGCCGTTCACCACCCAGACCGCGCCCTGCGACATGGCCGCGCCAATGAGCGGCACCAGGGAGTTGATGGGCCCGATCTCCACGGGGATCAAGGCGCCCAGCAGGGCCCCCGTGCTGGCCTCCATCACGGCCACGGTGTTGCTGACCGAGTTTTGCACCGCCGACAGCGTGAGGCTGTCGGCCGCATCGGGCGAGCCCATGATGGCCAGCACACAGGCATTGGTGGCGCCGTCATAGTCCTGCACCGTGACGGTGCCGCTCCAGCCCTGGCCGGCCAGCTCCTGAAGAATCGAACAGGCGTCGCGGTAACTGCCGCCCCCTCCGCTGGCCAGCACGGCAGCACCCGCCGCAATCGATTGGAAATCGGCCAGCCCATAGTTATAGACAACACCCATCTGACGCCCCTCTCTTTTGGTATGGAAGGCACGATACGCCTGCCCGGTGGGTTGTCAATCCGCTGCATCCCATGCGGTGCCAAGGCGCAAACGTGGTACGCACTTGGACAATCGGCTCGCAAGTTCTGCGCCCACAAACCACCCTTCCAACACCCGTTGCTGGGGTGCCCCAGGGCGGAAAGCACTCTGGCCTCGCGGTGCGCCATCGCCTATGCTCTGCCTACGTTGCAGTTTTGTTGTTGTTTTTCCTGGCAGATGCCTACACACACCATGAGCCTCCCCGATAAATCCACCGTCTACGGCACCGAAGACCTGCTGATCAGCCTGTGCAACTCCGTCACCCGGGTGCTGAACGTGGCCACCCACAGCCAGATCCATTACTCCGGCATGGTGCAGCGCATCAGCAAGACCTGCCTGAAGCCCGACATCGGCTGTTTTGTGCTGTTCGATGGCGGCTTCTCGGGCTTGGTCATCATCAACTTCTCGGCCCAGGCCGCGATGGAGCTGTATGCCAACTACCTGCTGAACATGGGCATGTCCAAGGACGACTTGGTCAGCTCCTACACGTCGGACGAAGTGAGCAACGTGATGGGCGAGCTCATGAACCAGGTGGTGGGCGACTTCACCGGCAAGGTGCGCCGCGAGCTGCAGACCCACATCACGCAGAACCAGCCCAAGATGCTGGTGCTGAACAAGCAGGTGATGCTGAGCGTGGACGCCAACCTGGACAAGCCCGAAGCCCGGCGCGTGACCTTCTACACCAGCAACAACAACATCTTCTACCTGGAACTGGCGATCGACCGCACCGAGTTCATCAAGCTCTACGACTTCGAGGCACAGGAAGTGCCGGACGCCGACGCGCTGATGGCCCAGTCGCAAGAAGCGCCCCCCGTGCCCGCGCCGCCACCTGCGGGGCAGGATGACACGGATGCGCTGCTGAAGTCGCTGGGGATGTGAGCGGCAGGGGCAGCTGCGCGATTTGTCAAAAAAGATAGCTGACTGCGCTTGACTATCAAGCGCCAAAGCTGTTTTTGACTAAAGGCCTTTTGCCCCCTGGACACAAACTCAACGCGCTGCCCCATCGCCATCGACGCCTCATGCCCTTCACCCCGTTTCACATGGGCGCAGGCCTGGCAGCCAAGGCACTGGCCGGGCGCCATTTCAGCGTGCTGACTTTCGGCATCGCCCAGTTGGCCATGGACATCGAACCCCTGGTCGGCATGCTGCGCGACGCCCCCGTGCTGCATGGCCCCACCCACACCTACCTCGGCGCCGTGCCCATAGCATGCGTGACCGCAGCGCTGGCCCCCTGGCTGTGCCGCCCGCTGCTGCGGCGCTGGAACCAGGAAGTGCGGCACTATCGGATGCCCTGGCTGCAGGAGAGCGAACGCTGGAGCCCACAGGTTGTCCTCGCCAGCGCGCTGGCCGGAACCTTCTCGCACGTGTTGCTTGACAGCGTGATGCACCTCGACATCCGGCCTTGGGCGCCGTGGTCGGACACCAACGGCCTGTACGCGACCATCTCGCTGTCTGCACTGCACCTGCTGTGTATGGCAGGCATGGCGGGCGGCGCCCTGGGCTGGGTGGCATTGCAGTGGCTCCGTAGCCGCCGCGCTGCGCAGCGGCAACGCCACAACCCCTGATACGGCAGGCACCGCACCGTTGTTCCCCTGCCTGGCGTCCTACAGGCGCGCACCAATGCTGCCTACGCACAGGGAGCGCACTGGGTAGATTGACTACCAGCGCCCTGTGCAGGCGCTCCCACCCTCCTCTCCAGCCCCCACCAAGGAGCCCGCCATGCCCCAAGCCCTATGGAGCGCCAAACGCGAACGCCAGTACCAACACATCAAGGACAGTCTGCTCGAACGCGGCAAAGACGAAGGCACGGCCGAGGAAATCGCGGCCCGCACGGTCAACAAGGAACGGGCACAGCACGGCGAAAGTAAAACCGCCAACCCCCGGACCTTGCGCGCCACGCCCGCGCCCGTTCGTGGGGGAAGGAACTCGCACCGGGGCCCGCAGGGCCGCACCCGGGATCAGCTCTACGAGGACGCAAAGCGCCAGGGGATCAAGGGGCGGTCCCGCATGAACAAGCAGCAGTTGGAGGAAGCCGTCGGGCGCTGAAGGCGTGCATGGATGCCAATAGCTGCGTGACGGGGGGCGCAGAAGGCGGCGAAAAGAACCTGCTGCAGAGCATTCCTAAATTGATAGCTTTCAGCGCTTTATCCTCCAGCGCTAGCGGCCAAAAACACTTGGAGATTTACCCCTCAAACTGCGGATGCAATTGCCGGATGCGGTTCATCGCCATGCCGGCCGCTGCGGTGCGCGTCTCCACGCCGAGTTTGGCGAACACGCGCTCCAGGTGCTTCTTGACCGTGGCGGGGCTGGCGCCCAGGATGTCGCCGATGTCGCGGTTGATCTTGCCCTTGACCACCCAGTACAGCACCTCGGCCTCGCGCGCAGTGAGCTTGAACGACAGGCTCATGGATTCGATGATCTTCGCATCCGACACCTCGCGCATCACGATGAGCCAGTCGCCGCCGCCCGCGCTGTCGCCGGCCTGCTGGTGCAGGCGGAAGGTGAGCCTGCGGGCGCCCTGCTCCACGGCCAGGCGCGGGGGCTCGGCCAGCGATGCGGCCAGCAGTTCTGCGGCGTTGTCGGCCAGCACGTGGCGGCGCAGCCAGGCCTGCACCGGCTCGGGCGCCCATTGACCGAAGGCGGTGGGCGTGCCGTCCGGGCCCACCTCGCCGAAGTAGCTTTGCAGCAGCTCGCGCGCCAGCGGGGTCTGCCACACGATGCGGCCATCCACCGCGCGCACGGTGATGCTGGCGTAGCCGAAGGCATCAAGCGCGTTGCGCGCCTCGCGGGCCTGGCGCGCGTCCTGCCGGGCCTTGCGCGCCGCGCCCAGGTGCACGCCCATGCGGGCCATCACCTCGCGCGGCTTGATGGGCTTGGTGACGTAGTCCACGCCACCCGCCTCCAGCGCGGCGACCAAGTGTTCGGTCTCGGTCAGGCCGGTCATGAAGATGATGGGGATGTGCGCGGTGGCGGGCGAAGCCTTGAGGCGCCGCGCCACCTCGAAGCCGTCCATGCCGGGCATCATCGCGTCCAGCAGCACGATGTCGGGCAGGGCCTGGGCGGCGCGCTGCAGTGCCGCTTCGCCGTGCATGGCCACCAGCACGGTGTAGCCCGACTCGTCGAGCGCATCGTGCAGCACGGCCAGGTTGTCGGGCACGTCGTCCACGATCAGCACCACATCGCTGTCGGCGCGGTCCAGCGCTGCAGAGGACGGGGAAGGGGATAGGTTTGCGGTGGTCATCACGAGGGCGCCTGCTCCAGGATCTGGCCCATGGCATCGAACTGGAACTGCCTGGCCAGTTGCCGCATGGTGCCGATAAAAGCGCTGTGGGCGGGCTGGCTGCGTTCAATGTCGTCCAGGGTGTTGAGAATGCCCCGGTAGTAGCCCAAAGCCACCACTTGCGCCAAGGCCGACAGCGCGATGGCATCAGGGTAGGTGAGGGGCGCAGGCGCGGTGGACGAAGCCGTTGGTTCAGTTCCGGCGGGTGCCTCTTTGGCCTCGTCGTGTTGCCACTGCAGGCCCAGGCGGCGCTCCAGCCAGTCCAGCAGTTCGCTGTGGCGCACGGGCTTGACGATGAAGTCCTCGGGGTGGATGTCCACGTCGTTGTCCAGCGCCTTGTCGAACGCGTTGGCGGAGACGATCGCGCACCGCACCCCCACCAAGTGCATCTGACGTACTCGCCGCAACGTCTCCCAGCCGTCAATCCCGGGCATGGCCAGGTCCATGAAGATGGCATGGGGCCGGTACCCGGTGGCCAGCAGGTCCAGCGCATCGTGGCCGCTGGCGGCCTGGCGCAGCTCAAAGCCTAGAGGTTCGAGCAGTTGCACCAGCAACTCGCGGTCGGGCTCTTCGTTGTCCACGACCAGGATGCGGCGGCGCTCACCCGCATACCCTCTGCGGGCGCGCTGGGCTTGCACAGCCACGGGCACCACGGTCTTGCCCAGCGCATCCCCATGCACCTCGGGCAGGAACAGCTTGACATGGAACACCGAGCCCACGCCCGGCGTGCTGCTCACCGTCAGTTCACCGCCCATCAGCGCTGTGAGCATCTTGGCAATGGTCAGGCCCAGGCCCGCGCCCGGTGCGGCAGCGGTGCTGCCACCGCCCGAGCCGCCGCGCGCAAAGGGTTCGAAGATGCGCTCGATTTCCTCGGCCGTGAGGCCCGGCCCCGTGTCCTGCACCTCGATGCGTGCCATCTCGCGTGCATGGCGCACGCGCAGCGTGACAGTGCCGTGCGCGGTGAACTTGACGGCGTTGCCCAGCAGGTTGATGAGGATCTGGCGTAGCCGCTTGTCGTCGGCGCGCACCACTTCCGGAATCACGCCTTGCACATCAAACGTGAACGCCAGGCCCTTGGCGGCAGCTTGCAGTTCGAACAGGCTGGCCATCTCGTGCAGCCCGTCCGCAAAGCGCATGGGCGCCACATCGAGCGTGAGCTTGCCCGACTCGATGCGCGCGATGTCGAGCGTGCCCTCAATGAGCGACAACAAATGCTCGCCGCCGCGCCGGATCACATGCACCGCCTGCTTGCGGTGCGGGGGCACACCCGCGTCTTCGCCCATGAGCTGGGCATAGCCCAGGATGGAGTTGAGCGGCGTGCGGATCTCGTGGCTGATGGCGCTGATGTAGCGGCTCTTGGCCTGGTTGGCCTGGTCAGCCGCGCGCTGTGCCGCTTCGGCCACCTGACGCGCCTGCTCGGCCACGCTGCGCGCGGTCTGCAGCGCCTCGTCGGTCTGGCGGTGCAGCTCGATCTCGCGCACCAGCAGGCCGGTCTGGCGATTGGATTCCTCCTGCGCCACCTGGCGGCTCTTGTGCGCCAGCACCAGCCACCAGGCCACGATGCCCGAGATGACCAGCAGCGCGAGATATGCCTTGAGCAGACCCGAGCGCAGCGCCACTTCGGGTGCCGCCATCACCTCGGTGTCCGTGGCAGCCTGCGCAATGGTGTTGAGTTCCTGGTGGTACAGCAGCCCCATCACCGAGGCCAGCAGCGGCGCAATCACCAGCATCAGTAGCAGGAAGTGGCCCAGGCCCGTGTCCAGGTAGCGCCACATGGCGCGCGGCAACACCCAACGCAGGGCGGCAGACCACTGCACCGCCATGCTGGCGTGCGGCTTGCACAGGTCGCCGCAGCGCGCGTCCAGCGTGCAGCACAGCGAGCAGATGGCACCCCGGTACGCGGGGCACTGCGCCATGTCGGGCGCTTCGTACTCGCGCTCGCAGATCACGCAGCGCTGCACGGTGGTGCGCCGGTAGCTGCCCACCTCTGTGCCCAGCCCCCCTTCGGCATTGCGGCGCAGCGGGCCATGCAGGGGCACCGCCACCACGTCGGCCAGCGCAGCGGGCTCCGACTGGCGCGCAATGTAATAGCGCCCCCCGGTGGCCCAGGCAATGAGCGGTGCGGTGACAAAGGCCACCGCCATCGCGATCACGGCCGAGAACGCCTGCGGCAGCGGGCCGAACAACCCCAGGTGCGCGCTGATGGACAGGATGGACGCCAGCGCCATCGAGCCCACGCCCACCGGGTTGATGTCGTACAGATGAGCGCGCTTGAACTCGATGCCCTTGGGCGACAGGCCCAGCGGCTTGTTGATGACGAGGTCGGCCACCACCGACATGATCCAGGCGATGGCGATGTTGGAATACAGCCCCAGCACCTCGCCCATGGCGCGGAACACGTTCATCTCCATCAGCATGAAAGCGATCAGTGTGTTGAACACCACCCACACCACTCGCCCCGGGTGGCTGTGCGTGAGGCGCGAGAAGAAGTTGGACCAGGCCAGCGAGCCCGCATAGGCATTCGTCACGTTGATCTTGAGCTGCGAGATCACCACAAACAGCGCCGTGGCCGCCACCGCCCAGCCATAGTTGGGGAACACATATTCATACGCGGCCAGGTACATCTGGTTCGGGTCCACCGCGCGCTCGGCCGGCACCATGTGGGTGAGCGCCAGATAGGCGAGCAGCGCGCCGCCCAGCATCTTGAGCACCCCCAGCACCACCCAGCCCGGCCCGCCCACCAGCACCCCCAGCCACCAGCGTCCGCGTGTGGCAGGCGTGCTGGCGGGCATGAAGCGCAGGTAGTCGGCCTGCTCCCCCATCTGGGTGATGAGTGCAATGCCCACCGTGAGTGCCGCACCAAACAAGGGCAATTGGAACGTGGCGCCGCGCATCAATTCACCACCGTAGTGCACAACCCCGGAAAACGCACCAGGATCGCGCACCAACACATAGGCAAACGGCACCACCAGCATCACCAGCCACAGCGGCTGCGTCCACACCTGCAGGCGGCTGATGGCCGACACGCCATGCGTGACCAGCGGAATCACCACAATGGCGCAGATCAGGTAGCCCCAGGTGGGCGGGATGTCCAGCGCCAGCTCCAGCGCGTAGGCCATCACGGCCGCCTCCAGCGCGAAGAAGATGAAGGTGAAGCTCGCGTAGATCAGCGAGGTGAGCGTGGAGCCGATGTAGCCAAAACCCGCGCCGCGCGTGAGCAGGTCCATGTCCACCCCATAGCGGGCGGCGTACACGCTGATGGGCAGCCCCGCCAGAAAGATGATCAGCCCCGTGGCCACGATGGCCCAGAAGGCGTTGATGAAGCCGTACTGCACCAGCAGCGTGGCGCCCACGGCCTCCAGGATCAGGAACGACGCCGCCCCGAATGCGGTGTTGGCCACCCGCCATTCGGACCATTTGCGAAAGCGCTGGGGGGTGTAGCGCAGCGCGTAGTCCTCCATGGTCTCGGTGGCCACCCAGCTGTTGTAGTCGCGCCGGACTTTGACGACCTGCTGCGGGGCTTGCTGGGGCTCGTGTGCAGCCATGCCGGGCTCTGTCGGCTGCAGCGGGGTGGCGTCAGCAGGGGCGATGGAGGCAGTGTGGGAAGGCATGGGCAATGGCGGCGGTCACCCCTTCAGGTGCAGTTTCCATGCCATTGCACTTGGGGACGTGCGCCAGATGACGTATGGCGGGCACGGGGCTTGCTGCCTATGATGGAACGGCTCTCGCCAGATCACCCCCGTGCGCCATAGCACGCTCCTCGTGGTCACCCCGCATCGGCTGACGCGCGAGCCAACAACACCAGCATTGAGTACAACGACATGGAACTGACTCCTCGCGAAAAAGACAAGCTGCTGATCTTCACCGCCGCCCTGCTGGCCGAGCGCCGCAAGGCCCGGGGGCTGAAGCTCAACTACCCCGAGGCCATGGCCCTGATCAGCGCCGCCGTGATGGAAGGTGCCCGCGACGGCAAGACCGTGGCGCAGCTCATGAGCGAAGGCCGCACCGTGCTGACACGCGCGGACGTGATGGACGGCATCGCCGAGATGATCCCGGACATCCAGGTCGAAGCCACGTTCCCCGACGGCACCAAGCTCGTCACCGTCCATCAGCCGATCGTCTGACCCTCTTCTCTCTTTGCCTCTTTGCCTCTTCTCTCTGTGGAGCCCTCATGCGCATCGCACTCTCACACCGCCACACAGCCGCTCTTTTTTTCATAGCTTTCAGCGCAATCAGCACAGGCGCCAGCGCTCATACCGGTGCTGAACCGCATATGCACAGCAGCTTTCTGAGCGGCTTTGCCCATCCCTTGTTCGGCATGGACCATCTGGCCGCCATGGTGGCCGTGGGCCTGTGGAGCGCCCTTGCCGCGCGCAGTGCAGGACGCGATCTGCTGTGGGGCCCCGTGGGCTTTGCGGCCATGCTGCTGGCCGGTGCCGTGCTGGGTCTGCAAGGCGTGGCACTGCCTGCGGTGGAGTCCATGATCGCCGCGTCGCTGCTGGCCACCGGCCTTCTCGTGGTGTCGCGCCTGCGGGTGCCGGGCATCGTGGCGGCGCTGGGCGTGGGAGTGTTCGCCGTGTTCCATGGCGTGGCCCATGGCGTTGAGCTGGCGGGCAGCAACAGCGTCTGGCAGACCCTGGCGGGCATGCTGGCCGCCACCGTGCTGCTGCATGGCGCTGGGCTTGCGGCGGGCTTGGTGCTGCGCCACCGCCAGGTGTGGCTGGCGCGCGCAGCGGGCGCTGGCGTGGCCGCGTTCGGTGGCGTGCTGCTGGCGCAAATGGCCTAAGCCTTCCCTCCAAGGAGCCTTCATGATCCCCGGCGAACTCATCACCGAACCCGGCGAGCACGCGCTCAACACCGGCCGCCGCACGCTCACCATCGTCGTGCGCAACACGGGCGACCGCCCCATCCAGGTCGGCTCGCACTACCACTTTGCCGAGACCAACAACGCCCTGGGCTTTGACCGCGCCGCCGCGCGTGGCATGCGGTTGAACATCGCGTCAGGTACCGCCGTGCGCTTTGAGCCTGGCCAGGAGCGCACGGTAGAGCTGGTGGACTACGCGGGCGATCGCCGGGTGTACGGCTTTCAGGGCCTGACGCACGGCGCGCTATAGGGATTTCAAGAAAAACGACCTCTAGCGCTTTACATATAAGCGCTAGCAGCTATCAAAAGTATAGTTAACAGTTCTCGCGGAGCACACCCCATGGCAACCATTGGACGACGCGCCTACGCCGAAATGTTCGGCCCCACGGTGGGCGACCGCGTGCGCCTGGCCGACACCGAACTCCTTATCGAAGTCGAGGCCGACCACACCCTGCGCGCAGGCAGCTATGGCGAAGAAGTGAAGTTTGGCGGCGGCAAGACCATCCGCGACGGCATGGCGCAAAGCCAGCGCACCAACGCACAAGGGGCGGTGGATACGGTGCTGACCAACGCCCTCGTCATTGACCACACCGGCATCTTCAAGGCCGACATTGGCCTGCGCGCAGGCCGCATCGCCTCCATCGGCAAGGCCGGCAACCCCGATGTGCAGCCCGGCGTGGACATCATCATCGGCCCTGGCACCGAGGTCATCAGCTGCGAGGGCAACATCGTCACCGCGGGCGGCATCGACAGCCACATCCACTTCATCTGCCCGCAGCAGATCGAAGAGGCCCTGGCCAGCGGCGTGACCACCATGCTGGGCGGCGGCACCGGCCCTGCCACCGGCACGCTGGCCACCACCTGCACCTCCGGCCCCTTCAACCTGGAGCGCATGCTGCAGGCGGCCGACGCCTTCCCCATGAACCTGGGCTTCCTTGGCAAGGGCAACGCCAGCCTGCCCGACGCGCTGCACGAGCAGATCAGCGCGGGCGCCATCGGTCTCAAGCTGCACGAAGACTGGGGCACCACCCCTGCGGCCATCAGCAACTGCCTGGATGTGGCCGAGGCCACCGACACGCAGGTCGCCATCCACAGCGACACGCTCAACGAATCAGGCTTTGTGGAGAACACCATCGCGGCCGTGGGCGGGCGCGGCATCTGCGCCTTTCACACCGAAGGCGCGGGCGGCGGCCATGCCCCCGACATCCTGCGCGTGGTGGGCGAAGAGAACTTCTTGCCATCGTCCACCAACCCCACCATGCCGTACACCCACAACACGCTGGACGAGCATGTGGACATGCTCATGGTGTGCCACCACCTCGATGCCAGCATTGCCGAGGACCTGGCCTTTGCCGAAAGCCGCATCCGCAAGGAAACCATCGCCGCCGAAGACATCCTGCACGACCTGGGCGCCATCAGCATGATGTCCAGCGACAGCCAGGCCATGGGCCGCGTGGGCGAAGTCATCCTGCGCACCTGGCAGACCGCGCACAAGATGAAGGTGCAGCGCGGCAGCCTGCAGGGCGACACCGGCCGCAACGACAACACGCGCATCAAGCGCTATGTGGCCAAGTACACCATCAACCCCGCCATCGCCCACGGCATCAGCCACGAGGTGGGCTCGCTCGAAGTCGGCAAATGGGCCGACATCGTGATCTGGAAGCCTGCCTTCTTCGGTGTGAAGCCCGCACTCATCCTCAAGGGCGGCATGATCGCCATGGCAGCGATGGGCGACCCGAACGCGTCCATCCCCACGCCGCAGCCGGTGCACTACCGTCCCATGTTCGGCGCGTTTGGCGGGGCCATTGCCAAGACGTCGCTCACCTTCGTATCGCAGGCAGGCTTGCATGCCGGCATCGGCGAGCGCTTCGGCCTGCGCAAGACGCTGTCCGCCGTGCACAACATCCGCGGCATCCGCAAGCGCGACATGGTGCACAACAGCTACACCCCGAAGATGGAAGTGGACGCCCAGACCTACACCGTGCGCGCCGACGGCCAGCTGCTCACCTGCGAGCCTGCCACCGTGCTGCCCATGGCGCAGCGCTACTTCCTGTTCTGAGGCCACACCCCGTGAATGCTGTGCTGCAAGACCTGAACATCCGCCTGGACGACCTGAGCGACCCGCGCATCGAAGCCTTCATGCAAGAGCACTTGCAGGACATGTACACGGTGTCGCCGCCGGAAAGCGTGCACGCGCTGGACATGGACCAGCTGCGCCAGCCCGAGATCGCGTTCTGGTCGGCCTGGCTGCCGCATGCGGGCGGCGATGTGCTGGTGGGCACCGGCGCGCTCAAGCGGCTCGACGACGCGCATGCCGAGCTCAAGTCCATGCGCACCAGCGCCCACCATCGGGGCCGCGGCATCGCCCGCCAGGTGCTGAACCACCTGCTGCAGGAGGCCCGCACGCGCGGCCACACCCAGGTGAGCCTGGAGACCGGGCCGCAGCCGTTCTTCGAGCCCGCGCGCAAGCTGTACTTTCAGCACGGTTTTGTCGAATGCGGCCCGTTTTCCGACTACGACCTCGACCCGTACAGCTTCTTCATGACCCGCCCGCTGTAAGAGCCTGTTCAATGTCTTTTTGGAGATCGCATTGGAGTGACATCGTGATGGACGTGGATGCTTCGGATGCGCCGCATGGGCTCATGCCCATGCAAGCAGCCGGGGCGCCAAAGCTCCGAGTTCATCGGCCCGATTTCGCTCCAACCCTTCGGGCAAGTGGCTTGCCGGGCGGTCTGCGGCGTTGCGGCGCTTGCCAATAGCCGAGCTATTGGCTACGCACCGCGCCGCTCCCCCGTCCCGCCGGGCCACAATGCGCGTTTTGCAGCACGCCCCAACGACACCCCTTCCATGATCCAAGCCTCCAAACTCATCCCCCAGGGCAAAGGCCTGGCCCCCGTCCTCGTCAAGCGCGCCACCACCATCGAGCTGGACTGGGACGTGCGCCAGAAAAGCCGCTTTGCCGCCACCGACTCCGCCGGGCGCGAACTGGGCATCTTTTTGCCGCGCGGCACGCTGGTGCGCGGCGGCGACGTGCTGGTGGCCGAAGACGGCTCCATGGTGCGCGTCATCGCCGCACCGCAGCCCGTGCTGGTCATCACGCACTGCACGCAGCACGGCACCCCCTTCGACCTGACCCGCGCCGCCTACCACCTGGGCAACCGGCACGTACCCATCGAGCTGCAACCCGACCACCTCAAGATCGAACCCGACCACGTGCTGGCCGACATGCTGCGCGCCATGCACCTCATCGTGAAGGCGCAGGACCTGCCCTTCGAGCCCGAGGGCGGCGCCTACGCTGCGGGGCATGGCGGTGGACACCATCACCATGGCGGGCATGGGCATGAAGGCCATGACCATGACCATGACCATGACCATGACCATGCACATGGGCACGACCATGGACACAGCCACGCGCAGACGGCGTCTCCTTCGCCGGCGCACGATCATGGGCACACCCACGGCCACAGTCCGGACCACAACCATCAGGCCGATCCATCGCAGCCCGCAGCACCCGCCCGCGGTCGCACCGTCGCCATCCCGGTGGTGGCCCAGGCCCAGGGCCATGTGCACGGCCCGCAGTGCAACCACGGCCACGACCACTGAGCATGGGCACCGTTTGCATCTGCATCTGCATCTGCATCTGCGCCTCCCCCACCGTTCGGGCTGAGCCTGTCGAAGCCTGGGCACTGCACGCCGCGCGCCCTGCGCCCATACCTCCCCGAACGGACTCTTGAGCCCCCTGCCCGTGCGCCCCGACCGCCCCGCCCCCCTGCCCGCCGCCAGCCTGCTGCAGCTCATCTGGCTAGCGTCGCCGGCCCTGCCCGTGGGCGGCTTCTCGTATTCCGAAGGCCTCGAAAGCGCCATCGAAAACGCCGGCGTCGACAACGAAGCCGCCGTAGCCGCATGGCTGCTCGACCAGCTGCACATCACCCAGTCCCGCGGCGACATGGCCCTGATCGCCAAGGCCGTGGGCGCCTGGCGGCGTGGCGACGGCGGCGACCTGGCGCATGTGCGCGAGCTCAACGACTGGGTGCTGCACACCCGCGAGACCAGAGAGCTGCGCCTGCAGACCGAGCAGATGGGCCGCTCCATGGCCGACTGGCTGCGCAACCAGCACCAGGGCGATGACCAGCTCATGCCCGCCGTGCAGTACCTGGCCGCCCTGCCCCCCACCTACCCCGTGGCCTTCGCGCTGGCTGCGTCCATCACACAAGCCCCCGTGCGCGACGTGCTGCTGGCCTATGCCTTCGGCTGGGCCGAGAACATGGTGCAGGCCGCCCTCAAATCCATGCAGCTGGGCCAAAGCGCCGGCCAGCGCATCCTGGCCCGCCTGGCCGACGCCATCCCTGCCGCCGCAGACCACGCCATCGGCCTGATGGACAGCGAACGCCAGGCCTTTTCACCCATGCTCGCCATCCTGTCGGCCCAGCACGAAACCCAGTACTCACGCCTCTTCCGATCATGACCAACAGCACCAGCACCTCCAGCACTTCCGCCACCGCCCTGCATCACATCGCGAACCGCACCAAGCAGTTGCCGCCCCTGCGCGTGGGCATCGGCGGCCCGGTGGGCTCGGGCAAGACCACCCTGCTGGAGATGCTCTGCAAGGCCATGCGCGACGACTACGACCTGATCGCCATCACCAACGACATCTACACCAAGGAAGACCAGCGCCTGCTCACAGTGAGCGGCGCCCTGCCCCCTGAACGCATCCTGGGCGTGGAAACCGGCGGCTGCCCCCACACCGCCATCCGCGAAGACTGCTCCATCAACCTCGAAGCCATCGACCGCATGCTGGGCGAGCACCCCAATGCCGACATCGTCTTCGTGGAAAGCGGCGGCGACAACCTGGCCGCCACCTTCAGCCCCGAACTCAGCGACCTCACCATCTACGTCATCGACGTCGCCGCCGGCGAGAAGATCCCCCGCAAGGGCGGCCCCGGCATCACCAAAAGCGACCTGTTCATCATCAACAAGACCGACCTGGCCCCCCACGTGGGCGCCAACCTGGATGTGATGCACGCCGACACCACCCGCATGCGCACCAACGCCCAAGGCCTCAAGCCGTTCGTCATGACCAACCTCAAGACCCTGGCAGGCGTGGCCGACGTGGTCAAGTTCATCGAGACGCGGGGCATGCTGCAAAAATCTGCACCCGCCGTGGGCTAGAATCCGCAGCTTCCGTGCCCGGAGACGTGGGTGAGCGGTTTAAACCAGCAGTCTTGAAAACTGCCGACGGGCAACCGTCCGTGAGTTCGAATCTCACCGTCTCCGCCAAAACGGCACCTCAATACAGAGTGTGCTTTTTTACCCGCCATAGGGTCTGCGCACCGGGAAAATTTCGCTCCGTAAAGGACCGCTGGGAGCACGTCCTGGCAATCCTCTTGCACAACCCAAGCGACTGCAGAGAACGGCCGGCGAGCGCCCTTCTCGTACTACCTGAATTTCTACGACACGCTGCATGAATGCGCGATATGGCTCGCTGCCCGCGCACGCGAGCAACTACACAGTGTTCACAACACTTCACGCTGTGTGGCACACCACCGTGCCAAAGGGCGCAGCAGATCCATGCTTTTTTCAGGCTCTGACACCAACAGCTCCTCAGCCAACCCGATCTCGTTGCTTTGGTCTTCTGCGTTGGCAGCCTCATCCGTTCCAACACTTTCCGAATGGGCGTTGATGGCCATAGCGGCCTTGCTTGCGATGTGGGCTGCAGGGCAACTGCGCCGACGGGTGTGACAAGGAGCAATTGCGCTGCCCCTGCCCAGACCCCACGCAGCGTGCAAGTTCCGCGTTGCGTGGCACAGGCGTCTCCTCGGCGGCCAAGGGCTTCACCGCGCACCTCGCTGGACCAAGCCACACACAAAACCACAGTCTTTAAGCTGCGGCTTTCCTGTGGGAGTTTTTTAGAAGCCCAGACGGCGAAGCGCCGCGAGACTCGCCAAGACCAGCAAGCCCGCCATGAGGATCAGTCCCCACTCTGACAAGGTCGGAATGGATGCGGGGCTTGGTGCAGGGGCTGCAGCCCAGGCCACAGCAGCCAACCCAGCCCCTGATGCGGACGTGTCTGGAAAACTGGCGGTACAGGCATCGGGCACGCCACTGGGCGCCACTGCCACCGCCCCGCAGCGAATATTGTGCAGGGCTGAACCGATCCCCCCTGCAATCTGTATCCGGGATACGCGGTCATTGACTACATGCGGGGAAGTCCCGGTCAGCCAGCGCGCAATGAAGATATTGGTGTTCACGACAGCGCCACTCGGATCTGTGGTGACCAGCACCTGCACTACACGGACTGCAGAGTCGGCGCTGGAATAGGTGTTGATACCGTCGCTGAGGCTGAAGGCGGTGATCAACGGAAAAATGTTTGCGCTGATCAATCCCCCAGGCAACGGGCTGGATGTGGTGAATGACCCTGACGGTCCCATCGTCAATGTGAAGTTTTGGCAGGGGCCCGCGCCGCACAGCGAGAAATCCGATTTGGATGTGTAGGGGCTCGTCGATGTCGCGGAATAGATGGTGGCCTGAGCGTGGGCCCATCCTGCGGCGAGCAGCAGCGCCAAGGCAGCCATCCAGTGTCTGAAGTGGATTGTCATAGAGCAATAAGTGGTTGGTTGTCTTGGACCCGTCGGCGACGGATAACGGTCAAGCCCATACATCCAGCGAGGACGATGAGGCTCCACTCCGACAAGGTCGGGATGGAAGTTGGGCCTGGCGCAGCGGCTGCAAACCATGCTGCGGCGGGGCCGTTGGCTTCCGCCCGGGAGGCATCGGAGGGAGTCGCAAGGCACGTATCGGCCATACCCGTCAGGGAAATACCGACACTCGAACAGCCTGTGTTGTGGGCAGCAAAGGTTGCGCCGCCTCCAAACTGCAGAACGGAAAGCCGGTCACCCGCGGTATGCGGCGAAGTCCCGGTCTGCCAACGCTCCACCGCGATCAGCACCGAGGTGATGGCCCCCCCCGCGTCGGTTGACACGTTGAACCTGACCACGCGCACGGCGGCATCTGCGCTGGAGTAGGTATTGAGACCGTCACTGAAACTGAAGGCCGTGACCAAAGGGAAAATATTCGCGGCGACCAGGCTGCCCGCCAGCGGGCTGGACGTCGTGAAAGAACCCGATGCCGCCATTGCCAGGGTGAAGTTCTGACAGGTGCCCGCACCACACGGTGCGGTGAAGTTATTCACGCCTGCGTAGGCACTCGGTGGGGTGACCGTATAGACGGTGGCCTGCGCATGGGCCCAGCTTGCGGTGAACAAAACCGCGATAGCTGCAAGCCAATTTCTCACATTCGACGGCATCAATCCCCCCTCTTTTGTAACGCCGAATAATAAAGGGACATCGGCACAACACAATGCCTCTGTCTGCGACGCGTGCATGGGATGGGTCGAATCGATACCATCTCGCGCACCTTATTCACCTGGGCTGCGGCGGTTTCCGGTGGGTAGCCGTGGGTACGACAAGGCCAGTTTCTGCGGCCGACACACCTCACCACTGTGGGCCAATGTGCATTCCACATGTTTTTGCCTAACAGGGTAGGCATCGCCCAAAAAAAAAGCCCGCAGAGTGCGGGCTGAACACTTGCTTGTGCAAGCGGGAGGGATGTCGAAGGGGTATCGACAGCCAGATATTAGGTCGCTCTTTTGCCCCGGTGTGTAGGACATCGCCGATTTTCTGCGGGACACCCTCAAGGCCGGGATATTCGCCAGAAGGCACGCTCACACGCTGCGCGTGCCCGATGGGGAGAATGGCCACAGCGGAAGTGCATGGGATCGTCACGTGCCGTAAATTCGCACACAGCCGCGCCCGGAGGCTTTTGCAAGGTACATCGCGGAGTCGGCCTTGCGCAGAAGCTCTTCGGCGTCCAGCGCGTCGGGGGACGACATCACGACGCCCACCGAGGCCCCGATCTGGATGAAATGCGATTCAATCTCCGTCGGCTGGCCGATGGCCTGCACCAGGCGTTCGCCCAGGCGGTACGCGCTGTCGCGGTCAGAGACGCCGCGCTGCAGCAAGGCAAACTCATCGCCACCCAGCCGCGCCACCACATCGTCTTCGCGCGCAGCCTGCGCAAGCTGGCTGGCAACCCAGGCCAGCAATTGGTCGCCCACGGCATGCCCGAAGCGGTCATTGATGGGTTTGAAACCGTCGAGGTCCACATACAACACAGCAAAACCGCGGCCCTGGCGCCGCACGTCGGCCACGGCTGCCTGGAGTGCTTGCAGGAACGCAGAGCGATTCAACAGCGCGGTGAGCCCGTCATGTTCAGCGACATGCCGGATTCTTTGCTCGGCCTCCTTGCGTTGTGTCACGTCGGTGAAAGTGCGCAGTGCGCCCCCACCTTTGATGGGCACGGTCTGGACTTCCACAATGCGACCGTCGGGCCGGGGTCGGTCGTACACATTCAGTTGATCGAGCCCGCCGTTGTGGAGCAGCATCGATTGAACCTCCTGCGAAGCGAGGTCAAATTCGCCGCGTGCACGCAGAAATGCCAGCACATGCGCCAGGGAGGGTTTGGAGGCCATCAACTCCTCGGGCAGCTCCAGCAGTTCCAGCGCCCGGCGATTGCACAGCTCCACAATGCCCGTGGCGCTGATTCTGGCAACGCCCTGGTCCATGCTCTCCAGCGTGGCCTCCAGCAGGATGGACTTCTCTCGCAATTGCGCCTCGTTGTCGCGGGCGCTGCGTTCGGCCTGCGCAAGCCGGTGTTGCTGGCGCTTGAACTCGGTGATGTCCACGTGCGCATAAAACACGGTACCGTCCGAGCCCTGCTTGGCAATCACCCGGCTCCAGCGGTTGTGGGGCAAGGGCACCTCAAACGGCGCTCCGGCAAACCGCATGTGTTCCTGCAGGATGGATAGCCCCCCGTAGAAAGGCGCCATGTCGCCCGGCCCATCGGCAGCCCAGGCTCCACGGTAGATGTCATCAAAGCTGAGCCCGGTCGCAGCAGCGCGGTCGGTGAGACCGTACATCTGCATGAATGGCTCGTTGACCCACTGAATGCGGTGGTCCTCGCCACAAATCATCAAACCGTCGGGGATGCGGTCAAAAAGCTCGGTACTTTCGATAAAGGGGCTGCGCAGATAGCCAGGTTCATGGATATTGGCGTCGCCGGGCTCTTCCGGCTGTGGCAACGCCTCTGCGCGCCAGACTCGCACCCGCCCTACCCCCGCGATGGGCAAAGACGATACGTGGACCCGCAAGCCCCGGTGTTCAAAGTTGTAGGGGCGCGTCTGCGCGCGGTGCCGCTCTACGCCAGCCGCAATGTAGCGGTCGATATTGGGCAACTCTTGCGCGTCCAGCCGTTCGGTGTAGAACCGCCGCAGATTGGCATGGTAGGGCTCGCCTGCGTAAACATGCCCCTCGTGCTCCGGGAAGAATTTGAAGAATGTACGGTTCCAGGCGAGGGCGTGGTCGCCTTCGTCAAACGCACACAGGGCGACGTCCAGCCCATCCAGGGTGTCACCGAGAGAGCGGATGAGGCTGAGAATAGGATCGTCGGACATGGCGTATCGGGGCTGCACAAAAACGGTTGCCAAAAAGCCCGTGTGCCACACCGGCCTCCTGTGTTCTGGCCGCTCCCGTGCGGGCAGACCATCGCTGCCCCATTGTGCAGAGCAGGCCTTACGGCAAACCATCGCCATGCGTCTGCCACGCAAGGCGTGTGGCTAGCTGTTGCGGACGGCCAACATTGCCTTGACCGCAATCAAGCCAGGGACAGCCAAAGGAAGGGCCACCAACCACCAACCACGTTACGGGTGGACACCCGTGCTCTCGGGCCTTCCGGTATGGTGAGGGTCTCGTTTTCAGGAGCCTTGACCATGACGAATATCCCTTTTGCCGCCGCCGGCGGCCTGGTGGTTGCGGCGTTGCTGACTGGTTGCGCAAACCAGGGGCAGCCCCCCGCCTCCACTGGCACGGCTGCGCCCCCCGCGCCCGGTGGGATCTGCAACGCCCAGCCAGCCCAGTCTGCAGTGGGGCAAAACAGCACGGCGTCGGTGGTGGAATCCGCCCGTGTGCGATCGGGCGCGCAGATGGCCCGCATCCTGCGCCCCGGCCAGATCATCACCAAGGAGTTCGACGCGCAGCGGCTCAACCTGGAAGTGGATGGCAACGGCCGAATCCTGGCAGTGCGCTGCGGCTGATCCTTCCAGGCGCTGTGCGGTGTGCGCAGTGCCAGTGGGAGCGGCTAGGACGCTGCCAGCTCCTGCGCCGCCACGCTCAATCCGCCAGGAACAGCTCCTGCAGGTCATTAAGAAAGTCAAAACCCCGCTCCGTGGGTCGCACGCGCGCCATGTCGCGCTCGATCAGGCCCTTGCGTTCGGCGGCCTCCAGGCCCTTGGCGATGGCGGTGAGGGGCAGGCCCGTGCGGGCCATGAAGTCCTGCAGCGCAAAACCGTCACGCAGGCGCAGGGCATTGAGCATGAACTCAAACGGCAGGTCGACCCGGCGCACGTCGTCGTCCTGCGCCACGGCGCGGCCGACCAGGGCGTTGTCCATGTAGCGGCCAGGGTCACGAAAGCGCACTTGGCGCACCACCCGGTGCGCAAAACTCAGCTTGCTGTGCGCACCCGCGCCAATGCCCAGGTAGTCGCCAAATTGCCAATAGTTGGTGTTGTGAAAACACTGGTGGCCCGGCTGCGCATAGGCCGAGATCTCGTAGCGCGCCATCCCGGCCTGCCCCGTCAGGGCGGTGATGCGGTCGAGCATGGCATAGGCCTGGTCGTCCTCGGGGATGGCGGGGGGAAACTTGGCGAAGTAGGTGTTGGGCTCGATGGTGAGGTGGTAGATGGAGATGTGTGGTGGTTTGAAGGCCAATGCCGTCAACATGTCCTGCTCCAACTGCTGGGGCGTCTGGCCCGGCAGGGCGTACATGATGTCGAGGTTATAGGTGTCAAACGACGCGGCGGCCTCCTCCACGGCCGCCAAGGCCTGGCTGCGGTCATGCACGCGGCCCAGGGCCTTGAGGTGCTGGTCGTTGAAGCTTTGCACCCCCACCGACAGGCGCGTAACGCCCGCAGAGCGGAAGGCGCGAAAGCGATCTTTTTCGAACGTGCCGGGGTTGGCCTCCAAGGTGATCTCGCAATCAGGCTCCAGACGCAGGCGGGCGCGGATGTCGCCAAGCAGCCGGTCAATCGCCGCCGGTGAGAACAGGCTGGGCGTGCCCCCACCGATAAAGATGCTGTGCACTGTGCGGCCCCAAATGAGCGGCAGCGCGGCCTCCAGGTCGGCCATCAGTGCATCGATGTAGCGCTGTTCGGGAACGCCGTTGCCGCCTGCATCGCCAACGCCCTGGCGGTACTCATGCGAGTTGAAGTCGCAGTACGGGCATTTTTTGAGGCACCAGGGCAGGTGCACATACAGCGACAGCGGCGGCAGGCTGGGCAGCTGCAGCAGGCCGGGGCGCATGTAGTGCTGGATGTCGCGTGCAGGCGCGGGCTCGATGTCGCTCTGCTGCGTGATCGGAATGTGGGCCACCTTCTGTGTCCCTTTACAGCCAGCGCTCGCGTATCAGCGCCAGCATCTGTGCGGCAGAGCGCCCCCGATGGCTGTGGGCGTTCTTCACTTCCACAGGCAGCTCGGCAAAGGTCTTGCCAAATTCCGGGATGAACATCACGGGGTCAAAGCCAAAGCCGTTGCTACCCCGGGGCGCCGTGGTGATCTCGCCCACCACGCGGCCCACGGCAATCAGCGGCTCGGGGTCTTGCGGGCTGCGCACCGCGACCAGGGTGCTGACCATGGCGGCGCGGCGGTTGGCCACGCCCTGCAATTGCTCCAGCAGGGCACGCACGTTGTTGTCGTCGCTTTTCTCGTAGCCGAACTGGGTGCAGTAGTAGGCGGTATCGACACCGGGCAGGCCACCAAAGGCGTCCACACACATTCCGGCGTCGTCGGCCAGTGCGGGAAGCCCGGTGTGTGCCGAGGCGAACCGGGCCTTGGCGAGGGCGTTCTCCACAAAGGTGCGAAAAGGCTCCTCGGCCTCGCCTACGCCAAGGTCCGCCTGGCGCACGAGTTCGACGCCCAACGGCGCGAACATGGCCTGTAGCTCGGCCAGCTTGCCGCGGTTGTTGGATGCAAGAACAATTTTCATGGGTCTAAATGGCATCTAGCGCTTATCCATCATGCGCAAATAGCTATCAATTTATGAGCATTCTCACATTTATTCAGTATCAAGAAGGGCCCGCTGCTGCAGCTGCACCAACTCTGCGATGCCTTTTTCAGCCAGCGCCAGCAATTGGTCCATCTCTGCCCGGGTAAACGCCACGCCTTCGGCCGTGCCCTGCACTTCCACAAAATGGCCCGCTCCGGTCATCACGACGTTCATGTCGGTATCGCAACCCACGTCTTCCACGTATTCCAGGTCCAGCAGCGGCGTACCCTGAACCATGCCCACGGAAATGGCAGCCACTGGCTGCACCAACGGCGACTGCGTGATCTTGCCGCTGGCCAGCAACTGGTTGACCGCATCCTGCGCAGCCACCCAGGCGCCGGTGATGGCAGCGGTGCGGGTGCCACCATCGGCCTGGATCACGTCGCAGTCGAGCTGGATGGTGCGTTCGCCCAGGAGTTTGAGGTCAAACACGGCACGCAGTGATCGGCCAATGAGGCGCTGAATCTCCTGCGTGCGGCCGGTTTGTTTGCCACGCGCGGCCTCGCGGTCGCTGCGGCTGTGGGTGGCGCGCGGCAACATGCCGTATTCGGCCGTGACCCAGCCTTCGCCACTGCCGCGCTTGTGGGGTGGCACACGTTCTTCCACCGATGCCGTGCAAAGCACCTTGGTGTTGCCGAACTCGATCAGCACCGAACCCTCGGCATGCATGGTGTAGTGGCGGGTGATGCGCACGGGGCGCAGCTGGTGGGCGGCACGAGCGCCGGTACGGGTAAAAGTGGTCATGTGGTTTCCGGTGTCAAAAATACGCGGGCCTCCCGCACGGCCCAGGGCGCATGCCAACAAGCCAGTCCGTCAGTTCGATACATCTGCAATGGGTCGCGGCACTGACTGCCCATCCCGCAGGCCCCCTGCCCACGGCCTGAACAATGCGCGCAGCCCAAGCCAGGACCGCCATGCAAGGGCCGCCCTTTTCAACCGTACGAGCGCTAGCGGTGTCCCCATCCCGAATTGCACCGCAATTCGGACGAAGGCGGAAGGCGCGAAGCAGCTCAGGGGGTTGTCATGCCTTTCGGGCCGCTGAGCGTCGAATCGCTTCGTTGATCTCGGCGATGGACCGCTCGATGGCGGCGTCGTCCAGGTCGTCCACGAGGCCATCGAGTGGCCCGGCCTGGATGGTGGACGCAAACACGTCGTCGCTGATGCTGTCGGTCGATACGCCTTGGGTGGACTCGAACGCATCGGGCGTCTCCCACTCCATGGCAATCACCGTGACGTTGTCGCTGCTGTCACCCGCCTTGCGCAGGGCATCTTCCACCAGTTCAGGCACCGCGTGCGACACCGTGTTGCGGGCCAGTTGCTTGGCGATGTCTTCGTCGCTGAGTGTGCCCCACAGGCCATCCGAACACAGCAGGATCCGGTCACCCTGCTCCAGGTACACGGGGCCGGTGATGTCGTAAATGGGTTTGGTGGGCGAGCCCAGGCAGGTGAACAGCACATTGCGGTTGATGCGCTCCAGGCCCGGCGGCGGGGAGTTGCGCAGCTCCATATAGGAGTGGTCGCGTGTGCGGGTCAGCAAATCACCATCGCGCACCATGTACAGGCGCGAATCGCCGCAATGGATCCAGGTGGCGGTGCCAGCCTGCAGCACCGCTGCCACCAGCGTGGTACGGGGGGTGTCGAGCATGCCCTTGTCAGTGGCATAGCGCAGGATCTGGTGGTGCGCCGCCAGCAGCGCGCCCGACAGAAATTCCTGCACATCCTTGAGCTGGGGCTTGGCCTGGCGCTGGAACAGCGCCGAGATGGTCTGCAGCGCAATCTGCGCAGCCACCTCGCCTTCGGGGTGCCCCCCCATGCCGTCGGCCAGCACAAACAGGCACGATTCGCGCGTGTAGCAATAGCCCATGCGGTCTTCGTTCTTCTCGCGGCCACCGCGGCGGCTGATCTGGAATACCGAGAACTTCATAGGGACCCACGCAGGCAAGGATGCACCAAGGCATCGTCAATGAACATGTGCCTTGCCCGAACCCGCTTTGCGTGAGCCGTGTTCATTTGGGCTTGGCCCCGATACCGGTGGCTTCACCCACCTTTTGCACATTTTTCTTGGTGTCGGACACCAAGGTGTCAAGCTGCAGGCGCATCTTCTCGGCCACCGTGAGCTTGGTGTAACGGCGCTCGCCCTCGCGGCTCAGCTCCTTTTGCAGGGCGAACACCGATTGGGGGCGCGACAGCGGATCAAGTGCCATGCACCACTCCACCACCTCGATGAGGTTGTCGGAGTAAACGCCGCGCAGCTTGGTCAGCGCCAGCGACAAGCGGTCTTTCTCGATGCGCTGGGGCGCCTCGTTGGGCGGAAAGCCCTGCATGCAGGCATAGATGCAGGCACCAATGGCGTAGATGTCGGTCCAGGGGCCCATGGACGAATCGCGGCGGTACATCTCGGGCGCGGCAAAGCCGGGGGTGTACATGGGGCGGATGAAGTTGCCTTCCTTGGAAAGAACCTCGCGCGCCGCGCCAAAGTCGATCATCACGGCTTTGTTGTCGTCGGTGATGAAGATGTTGGCCGGCTTGATGTCGAGGTGCAGCATCTTGTGCTGGTGCACGATGCGCAGGCCGCGCAGCACTTCGTCAAAAAGCGAGCGAATGGTGGATTCGCGGAACACCTTCTGCGTCTTGAGATCGCGTGCGGTGATGATGAAGTCCTGCAGGGTGGCGCCCTCCAGATAGTTCATCACCATGTAGACGGTTTCGTTCTCACGGAAGAAGTTGAGCACGCTCACCACGGAGGCGTGCGAAATCTGCGCCAGCGCGCGACCTTCTTCAAAGAAGCTCTTGAGGCCCAGCCGATAAAGCGACAGCTTTTCAGACTGCACCTTGGGCAACAACTCGCCGGGCGCACGCGTTGCCAGCGAAGAGGGAAGGTATTCCTTGATGGCGACCTGCTGCCCCTCGGTATCGAGGGCCAGATAGACCACACCAAAGCCGCCAGAAGACAACCGGCGCACCACGCGGTAGCCGCCTATTGCGGTATCGGGCGGCAGAGGAGCCGGCTTGATTTTTGACATATTTTGCGAAGATGACTCGGGGGTGGAGCGGAACCCGGATAATCGCCGGATCGCAAGCAACCATCAAAAAGTCCAATGCCAGTTTACAGCATGACCGGATACGCCAGCGCACAGCATGGCGCATCTGCCACTGGCGCTGAAACCGACGCCCGCGCGCCCCAGTCGCGCCGGCTGGGGCTGGAAATCCGCTCGGTCAACAGCCGCTTCCTGGACCTTTCGTTCCGCCTCCCCGATGAACTGCGTGCCATGGAGCCCGCACTGCGCAGCCTGCTGACGGCCCGCCTCAAGCGCGGCAAAGTCGAAGTCCGCGCTGCCCTGGAGAACGAGGACAGCAACACCTTGCAAGACCCGCCAGCGCGGCTGCTGCAGCGGCTCAACTCTTTGCAGGATTCCGTCAAGGCCTGGCTGCCGACAGCGGCGCCCCTCACGGTGGCCGACGCCCTGCGCCTTTGTGCCAATGCGCCATCGGGCTCTGAAGACTGGAGCGAAGCCGTGCCTGCTTTGGCGGAAGAAGCCCTGACAGCCCTGATGGCCTCCCGTGAAAGAGAGGGGAAGCGCCTGGCTACCATGCTGCTGGACAGGGTCAAGCAATTGCGCGCCCTGGCAGAGCAGGCTGTCCCCATGGTTCCCCTGCTGGTCGAGCAGCAGCGGCTGCGCTTCATGGAGCGCTGGAAGGAAGCCATGGCCCTGACCGACGGCGCGACCCTGCCCGAAGCAGCGCGCGACCGTGCCCTGACAGAAGCCACGGCCTTTGCCATCCGCATCGACGTGGCCGAGGAGATCACCCGGCTGGACTCCCACCTGGATGAGATCGAACGCCTGCTCAAGAAGGGCGGCGAAGTGGGCAAGCGCCTGGATTTCCTGATCCAGGAACTGCACCGCGAAGCCAATACGCTGGGCTCCAAATCTGCCGCACTCGACCTGACCCGCATCAGCGTGGACATGAAAGTGCTGATCGAACAGATGCGCGAGCAAGTGCAAAATATCGAGTAATACTCATTTTTTGATAGCGCCTAGCGCACATCAACTATGGACTATCCCGGAAATCTCATCGTAGTTGCGGCCCCCAGTGGTGCCGGAAAATCCAGCCTGGTCAAAGCCTTGCTGGAGTTGGACTCCCATGTCCACCTGTCGATCTCCCACACCACCCGCGCGCCACGTGGTCAGGAAAAGCATGGCCGCGACTACTACTTTGCATCGCAGTCCGAATTTGACGCCATGGTGGAGGGCAATGCCTTCGTGGAGTGGGCACACGTCCACGGGAACCGCTACGGAACCTCCAAAAAAGCCATTGAGGAGCGCATCGCCCAGGGCTCGGATGTGATCCTGGAAATCGATTTCCAGGGCGCACTGCAGATCAAGGAGGCCTTTGCGAATGCCCTTCTGGTCTTCATCCTCCCGCCGAGTTGGGAAGAGCTACGCTCGCGCCTGGAACGCCGGGGCGAAGACTCCCCGGAAGTGATCGAAGTCCGCCTCAAGAACGCGGCTACAGAGATGGCGCAGGTGAGCAAATTCGACTTCGTTATAATCAATGAGTTGTTTGAGCGCGCGCTTTTCGACCTGAAAGCCGTAGTTCACGCCCAGCGACTCAAGTACGCCGCCCAGCGCCGCGCCCGTGCTGACACCTTCCAGTCGCTCAATATCACCTGAATCCCGGAGTAAAACGATGGCACGCATCACTGTAGAAGACTGTCTGGAAAAGATCCCCAACCGCTTCCAGCTCGTGTTGGCCGCCACGTACCGTGCCCGCATGCTGAGCCAGGGTCATGCCCCTCGCATCGAAAGCCGCAACAAGCCCGCCGTGACCGCCCTGCGCGAGATCGCCGAAGGCAAGGTCGGCCTGGAAATGCTCAAGAAGGTTCCTGGTTGAATTTTTTCCTGGGCGCTGCCCGCAAAGAGCACCGCGACAGCGGTGCTTTTTTTTGCCCCGAAGTCGTCTGATGCGCTCCCGCGCTACATTTAAGGCATGAACGCGGTGCTCAATTCACCTTCTGCAACGCAAGCCCGACCCGGTGAAGTGCCAACGGCGGGAACCTTGTCAGCAGCCGCAGCGGCCGCCAATGCGGCGGCGGCCAGCTTTGCTGCGCTGACAGATAGTCTCGACTACCTGGACGCGATCAGCATAGAACAGGTGCGTCAAGCCTACCGTTTCGCTGATGAGGCCCATCTGGGCCAGTTGCGCAACAGCGGCGAGCCCTACATCACGCACCCCATTGCCGTAGCAGCGCAATGCGCCACCTGGAAGCTCGACGCCCAGGCGCTCATGGCAGCACTGCTGCACGATGCCATGGAAGACTGTGGCGTCACCAAGGCCGACCTGATCGACCGCTTTGGTGCCCCCGTGGCCGAACTGGTGGACGGGCTGACCAAGCTGGACAAGCTGCAGTTCAACACCCGCGAAGAGAACCAGGCCGAGTCTTTCCGCAAGATGCTGCTGGCCATGGCACGCGATGTGCGCGTGATTCTCATCAAGCTGGCGGACCGCACGCACAACATGCGCACGCTGTCGGACATGCCACGTAGCAAGTGGGGCCGCATCTCCTCGGAGACGCTGGAAATCTACGCGCCCATCGCCCACCGCCTGGGCCTCAACCAGACTTACCGGGAATTGCAGGACCTGGCCTTCCGTCACCTGCACCCCTGGCGCTATGCCACCCTCTCCAAGGCTGTCAACAAGTCTCGCAACCGCAGGCGCGACCTGGTGCAGAAGGTGCAAACCGAAGTGGATGCCGCCTTCTCAAAGATTGGCATGAAGGTGCGCCTCGCAGGCCGCGAAAAGACTTTGTACGCCATCTACCAAAAGATGGATCTCAAGCATCTGAGTTTTGCCCAGGTCACGGACATCTACGGTTTTAGGGTGATCGTGCCCACTGTGACGGACTGCTACACCGCGATGGGCGTGCTCCACCAGATGTACAAACCGGTTCCTGGCAAGTTCAAGGACCACATCGCCATCGCCAAGCTCAATGGCTACCAATCCTTGCACACCACCTTGGTGGGGCCCTCCGGTGTGAACATTGAATTCCAGATGCGCACGGACGAGATGCACGTCATTGCCGAGGCCGGTGTGGCAGCGCACTGGTTGTACAAAGCACAGGACGGCGATGGCACTTCGGCCGAACGGCTGGGGACCAAGTGGCTGCAGTCCCTGCTCGACATCCAGAACGAGACCCGCGATGCCGCAGAGTTTTGGGACCATGTGAAGGTGGACCTTTTCCCGGATGCGGTCTATGTCTTCACCCCCAAGAGCCAGATCATGGCGCTCCCTCGCGGGGCTACTGTGGTGGACTTTGCTTACGCCATTCACAGCAACGTCGGCGACCGCACCACGGCGGCCAAGATCAACAACGAGCAGGTGCCCCTGCGCACTGAACTCAAGAATGGCGACGTCGTGGAAATCATCACGGCGCCCGTGTCCACCCCCAACCCGGCCTGGCTGGGTTTTGTGCGCACAGGCCGCGCGCGCTCCAAGATCCGGCACTACCTGAAGACCTTGGCGCAGACTGAATCTGAAGGACTGGGCGAAAAACTGCTGACCCAAGCCATCCGAGCGGAAGGCCTGGAGCAGTTGCCCCCCCTGGATGCAGAGACCCAACCCATGTGGGACAAGCTGCTGCGTTTTACAGGGAACCGCACCCGCAGCGAGCTGATGACGGACCTGGGCCTGGGCAAGCGGATCGCCAGCATCGTGGCCAAGCGGCTCATGGTGCTGATGTCCGAACATGGCCATCGCCCCGATGCACTGCTCATGACGCGGGAGCGCTATACGTCCCATGAAACGCTGTCCCAAGGCGCAGTCACCCTGGACGGCAGCGAGAACGCATCGGTACAGTACGCATCATGCTGCCGCCCGGTGCCCGGCGACAGTATTGTGGGCTACCTCGGACGGGGAGAGGGGCTGGTGGTGCACAACGTGCACTGCACAGTGGCAAAGCGCCTCCAGCACAAGGACAGCGAGCGTTTCATCGCCGTGGACTGGTCTGACGAGCCCACGCGCATGTTCGAGACCGGTGTTGTTGTCACCGTGACCAATGGCAAGGGGGTGTTGGCCCGAGTGGCTGCGGAGCTGGCCAATTCAGAGGCTGACATCACCCACGTTGACATGGATGACGAAGCCGCACTGGACACCACCGATCTGCGCTTTATCGTGGCCGTGCGTGATCAGGCTCACCTTGAACTGGCACTAAAAAATCTGCGCCGCACTCAGGCAGTCATCCGCGTCGCCAGAATCACGCCACAGGCCTGACAGGCGCTTACCGCAAGGAAAGCAG
The DNA here is from genome assembly GCF_001428965.1 of Acidovorax sp. Root275. NCBI lineage: Bacteria > Pseudomonadati > Pseudomonadota > Betaproteobacteria > Burkholderiales > Comamonadaceae > Acidovorax > Acidovorax sp. Root275. The sequence goes on from NZ_LMJH01000010.1 coordinate 174,872, forward strand.
CGCCTGTTTCATCGCGCATCGCCCCCACCCGAGGGTGGCTGCTACGCTGTGCGCGGCTGCGGGTACCGCACTTCCATCACTTCCAGATTGCGAGCGCCGCCCGGGGTTGGCAGTTGCACCTCATCACCCACACGAGCTTTCAACAGTGCCCGGGCGACCGGTGAAATCCAACTCACCTGCGATTCTCGGCTGTCTGCCTCATCAATTCCCATGATGGTGATCGTGCGCTCCACATCCTCATCATCCCGATAAGTCACGGTAGCCCCAAAAAACACCTGATCACTTCCCGCATGCAGACTGGGGTCTACGACTTCGGCAATCTCCAGCCGTTTGGTCAAGAACCGTATGCGGCGGTCGATCTCACGCAGGCGCTTCTTGCCATACAAGTAATCGCCATTTTCAGACCGATCACCGTTGCTGGCAGCCCAATGCACAACATCCACCATCTTGGGCCGCTCGTTGTCAATCAAATCAAACAGCTCATCCCGCAGGCGCGCATAGCCCACAGGGGTGATGTAGTTTTTGCCGCCCGCAGGCAATGGGGGTAGTGCCAACTCGTCGTCGTCACCGCCATCTGCCTCTTTGGTAAAAGCCTTGCTCATCGCCAGATCTCCCCGACAAGCGCAAAGCGCTTGGACAAATGAAAAAGCCTGCAATCTTGCGATTGCAGGCTTTAAACATTGGTGCGGCTGGCAGGAATCGAACCCACGACCCCTTGGTTCGTAGCCAAGTACTCTATCCAGCTGAGCTACAGCCGCTAAGCTTTGAATTATAGCATGATTTCTTGGCGACCCTTGAAATCAACTTTTTTACCAGCTCCATGCCGCATGGGCCTGTTCAGTAAAAACTCAACTCAATACAAGCCAAGATTGTAATGCACTCCAGAGACTCCAAAAGAGGAATGGCGCACATTGCGACAAGAAAACTGGCTGTGACCGTGATGATCGCCCACTCGAATGATGGGTGGTAGGGCGTGTTGGACTTGAACCAACGACCAAAGGATTATGAGTCCTCTGCTCTAACCAACTGAGCTAACGCCCCAAGCCATGCTCCAGCGCTATACAACGGGGCAAGCGCCTTATTGTAGGGGGCTTTACTTGCGATAGCTGAGTGCGTTGGACACCAGTTTTGATGTGATGTCCACGATCTGAATCATCCGGTCATAAGGCATGCGCGTAGGACCGATCACACCCAAAGTACCGACTACCTTGCCATCGACCTCATACGGCGCACTCACGATAGAAAGCTCCTCAAACGGCACCACGTGGCTTTCCCCGCCAATGTAGATGCGCACTCCCTCTGCCTGGCTAGAGATATCGAGCAGCCGCAGAATCTGCGTTTTCTGCTCGAACAGATCGAAGGCGCGCCGGAGGTTTCCCATGTCACTGGAAAAATCGCTCACAGCCAGAAGGTTGCGCTCACCAGAAATCACTACCTCGTCCTGCGCTTGTGACAGAGCCTCAGAACCCACGTTCACCGCAGCCTGCATGAGCGAAGCGATCTCGCCCCGCAGCACATCCACCTCCGATTTCAGGCGCTCACGCACCTGCTCCATCTCGAGCCCTGCATAGTGCGCGTTCAGAAAGTTGGAAGCTTCAATGAGTTGTGACTGGGTGTAGTCCACATCCGTGAAGATCACCCTGTTTTGAACGTCGCCCTCCGGCGAGACGATGATCACCAGAAATCGTCGCTCGGACAATCTCAGGAACTCGATGTGGCGAAACACAGAGGTCCTCCTGGGCGCCATCACAACACCAACGAACTGCGATAGATTGGACAACAACTGTGCTGCGTTCGCGATCACCTTCTGCGGCTGTTCGGGCGCAAGCTGCGGAGGGGTCAATGGGTCCCGCTGCACTGTCAGCATGGTGTCTACAAATAGCCGATAGCCCCGAGCAGTAGGGATGCGCCCTGCAGAAGTATGGGGACTCGCGATCAGCCCCAACTCCTCCAGATCTGCCATGACGTTGCGAATGGTGGCGGGGGATAGATCCAGCCCCGACGCGCGCGACAGAGTCCGCGACCCAATGGGCTGTCCATCGGCGATGTAGCGCTCGACCAGCGCTTTAAGCAACAACTTGGCACGGTCATCGAGCATGGAATGATTTTAATGATGTAATTTCGCGATGACGTCCAATTTCCGCCGTGTCGCACTCATAGGCAAATACCAAGCTTCGTCGGCAGGCGCCCTCAGTGACAGTTCCCGCCACGCCCTGGAAGACATCGCCCATTTTCTTGAACGCGAATGTTGCGAAGTGGTGCTGGAAGCAGAAACCGCAAGCAACACCGGAATCACACAATACCCAGTCCTGAATGTAGACGAGATAGGCCGCCGGTGCGACCTGGGCCTTGTGGTAGGTGGTGACGGCACCATGCTGGGCATAGGCCGACGGCTGGCGCGGTTTGGCACGCCCCTGATTGGGATCAATCAGGGGCGTTTAGGCTTCATCACCGACATTCCTTTTGACACGTACCAAGCCACACTGCCACCCATGCTTCAAGGCGAATACGAAGAAGACCTGAGGCCGCTCATGCACGCGACAGTTGTGCGCGACGAGCGCATCGTCTTTGAAGCACTTGCGATGAACGACGTTGTTGTGAACCGTGGCGCGACTTCGGGCATGGTGGAATTGCGAGTCGAGGTTGATGGACGCTTTGTGGCCAACCAGCGCGCAGACGGGCTCATCATTGCATCACCAACGGGGTCAACGGCGTACTCCTTGTCTGCAGGGGGGCCTATGCTTCACCCCTCCATTCCTGGATGGGTGCTGGTGCCCATCGCCCCCCACACGCTCTCCAACCGCCCCATTGTGCTGTCGGATGCCGCCGAAGTGGCTGTCGAGGTTGTGAGCGGTCGGGATGTTAGTGCTAATTTTGATATGCAGTCGCTGGCCTCTCTGCTGCATGGCGACCGCATTCTGGTCAAAAGGTCGGAGCACTGCGTGCGGTTTCTTCACCCGCAAGGGTGGAACTACTTTGCCACTCTGCGCAAAAAATTGCGCTGGAATGAAGGAGGCTCCTGACCATGGCGCTCAGGCGGATTACCCTGCGTGATTTTGTGATTGTTCAGGCACTGGAGCTTGAACTAACTTCTGGTTTCACCGTGCTGACCGGAGAAACTGGCGCTGGAAAATCCATCCTGATTGATGCACTTCAGCTTGTGCTGGGGGCACGCTCGGATGCGGGCGTTGTTCGCGAGGGTGCTGATAAAGCAGACCTTTGTGCAGAATTCGACTGCCCTGCCCATCTGCACCCATGGCTTGACGAGGCGGGTTTCGACATTGACGAGCTGTTGCTTCTACGCCGTACGGTGGACTCCCAGGGCAAAAGCCGGGCGTGGATCAACGGCACGCCAGCCACTGCAACTCAGCTTCGAACCGTCGGGGACAGCCTGCTGGACATCCATGGCCAACATGCATGGCAAAGCCTCACAAAACCAGAATCGGTGCGAGGTCTGCTGGACGCATTTGCAGGTGTGCGCACCGCAGAAACTGCAGTGCGCTGGACCCAATGGCGCTCGGACCAAAAGGCGTTGGAGCAAGCGCGCCTGGCTCAAGCTACTTTGCAACAGGAGCGTGAGCGCCTGCAGTGGCAAATCAATGAGGTGGGCAAGCTGGCGCCTGCGGAGGGCGAATGGGAAGACCTCGATGCACAGCACAGACGCCTCTCGCATGCGCAAGCGCTGCTGGATGGAGCCGAGGGGGCCATCCAAGCCCTTCAAGATGAAGAGACAGGGTCACTTACAGGGCTCACACGCGCACACGATCTCCTGCAAAGCCATGAGCACATTGAGCCTGAGTTCGCCAATCTCGCAGACATCCTTGCCTCTAGCCTCGCACAAGCCGGCGATGTCCTCCACTCGCTGCAGCTGTACCTGAGGCATGCCGAAATCGATCCACAACGCCTGGCTGAACTCGACACCCGCATCTCGCTCTGGATGACGCTGGCGCGCAGGTACAAACGCACGCCCGCAGAGCTGCCCGCACTGCACCAGAATTGGAAAGAAGAGATGCGTCGGCTGGACGCTGCTACAGACCTGGAACAACTGGAGGCTGCGGAGGCCTCCAGTGCCACGGCTTACCACGTATCGGCACGGGCACTCTCCCTGAGACGTGCAAAAGCAGCGCCGAAACTGTCCAATGCCATTACGCAAGCCATGCAGGGCATGGGCATGGAAGGTGGCAAGTTCGAGGTATCTATTGCGAAGGCACAGGAGCCTTCGTCCCATGGTATCGATGACGTGGTATTTCTCGTGGCAGGTCACCCTGGCATGACGCCCAAACCCATTGGCAAAGTCGCCTCGGGCGGTGAGTTATCTCGCATTTCGCTGGCCATCTCGGTGACAACCAGTGAATTGGGCATGGCCCCCACCCTCATATTTGACGAAGTGGACTCTGGCGTAGGGGGCGCGGTGGCAGAAACGGTGGGGCGCCTGATGCAGCAACTCGGTAGAGATCGCCAAGTGCTCGCGGTGACCCACCTGCCACAGGTGGCAGCCTGCGCACACCACCATCTGAAGGTCTCCAAACACAAGAGCCCTAAAGGTACCACCAGCACGGTATCGATGGTGCAAGGCGAGCACCGCGTCACGGAAATTGCGCGCATGCTAGGCGGTGAGCGCTCCACCGGCACTACGCTTGCGCACGCACGGGAGATGCTGGATCTCGCCGTCGCGGCACCGGAAGGACGTAGCTGATGGCGCTTGAAATTGTCCTGATCACGGGTATGTCAGGCTCAGGGAAGTCCGTTGCGCTGCACGCCCTGGAAGATGCCGGGTACTACTGCGTGGACAACCTCCCCCCGGAACTGCTGCCAGCTTTTGTGGCGCTGGAGCACCGCCACCATGCGAACCGCGTGGCCATCGCGATGGACGTTCGCAGCGCTACCTCGCTGCATCAGGTTCCGCAGGAATTGAGCCGACTAAGAAACCAGGGGGTGTCGGTGCAATCGGTTTTCCTGGATGCAACCATTGATACGCTGGTTCGACGCTTTTCAGAAACGCGCAGACGCCACCCCCTGTCGCACGATGACCTTCAGCAGGGGCGTAGGGCGCTAGTCCAGATTATTGAGCTGGAGCGGGAACTCTTGGCCGAACTGCGTGAGCAGTCGCATGTCATCGACACAAGCACAATACGGGCGTCGCAACTCCAAAGCTATGTGAAGAGTTTGCTTGTCACCACGCGGGGACAGATGACCTTGGTATTCCAGTCTTTTGCATTCAAGCGTGGCATACCGATGGATGCGGACTACGTCTTTGACGTACGGATGCTACCCAATCCACACTATGAGCCTGCGCTGCGCGATTTGACCGGGCTGGACGAACCTGTTGCACACTTCCTCAGCCAGCAACCGGACGTATCACTTATGCAAGCGCACATTGAGCAATTCCTGGCGCACTGGCTGGAAATGCTTGATCGGAACCACCGCAGCTACGTGACGGTAGCCGTTGGTTGCACCGGCGGCCAGCATCGCTCCGTCTATTTGGTAGAGCAACTCGCCGAGGTTTTGAGCAATCGCTGGACCACTCTGAAAAGGCACCGCGAGTTGGATGGGCGTTAGTGCACACGACCCCAGCTCCGTTCACCACAACTGCGCCTGCATCGAATCAAGCAGCTTGCGGATGGGCGCAGGCAGGCCAATAGAGGCCCATTCGTCAACACCAAACCACGCACCCTCTTCCGTGGGTTGGTTGGGAATGCTGCCAGATACCACGACGGGGTGAAGATGCAAGTCTCTGTGCGTCAGCACGTGGAGGAAAGGCTGAAGTTCGTTGCAGGAAATGCGGGATGCATCTCCCAAAGATGCAACATATCCGCGCAATGAGGTGCTATCGGCAAAGACCGGGACGCAGTGCATGCCAGCCCATATGCCCACCGAAGGGCGACGCTGCAACCACACCCGCCCTCCGGAACTCAGGAGAACGAGGAGTTGCCAAGATTCTGATCGGCGTGCCAACCGGCGGATCTTGACGGGGTAGCGCTCGGGGTCTCCGCCTTTGGCTGCCACGCAACGGTTTGTCAACGGACACTGTCCGCAACGTGGCGCTCGTGGCGTGCAAATCGACGCGCCAAGATCCATGAGCCCCTGGGTGTACCGGGGCATGGCCGTGAGCAAATTTCTCTGAGGGAGCAAGGACTCCGCTTCATTCCAGAGCAGACGTTCATTTCCCGACGATGCAAGGTCTTTCTCAAAACCGAGAAAGCGCGTCAACACCCTGCGCACGTTGGCATCCAGAATAGGAACACGCTCAGAAAAACAGAAAGCGGCAATCGCCCCAGCTGTAGAACGGCCAATGCCCGGCAACGTAGCCAGCATCTCGGCAGTACGGGGAAAAGAGCCTCCGTGTTCCGCAACGACCTGCTGGGCGCAGCGGTGCAGATTGCGGGCTCGGGTGTAGTAGCCCAGCCCGCTCCAGAGGCCCATCACCTCGTCCTGGTCTGCTCGTGCCAAGGCAGCCACGTCAGGAAAGCGAACAAGAAAACGCGCGTAGTAGTCGAGCACCGTGGTCACCTGCGTTTGCTGCAGCATGATCTCGGACAGCCAAACCCTGTATGGATCACGCGTCTGCTGCCAGGGCAGATGGTTGCGACCGTGTGACCCCTGCCAGGCAACTACAAGCTCAGCTACGCCGTCCCGATCCAGGGCACTCATGCAGATACCAGATGGCTATCCGGGTTCATGGCGTCAAGGCTGGGCAAAGCGACGAGCTGGGATGTCAGTTCCTGCAACCTGTGCTCCAGTTGCACCAACTCATCCTCACTCGCTTCGATTTCCGCAATACGCTCCACCAAGCCACTGGCAGCCTGCTGAATACGATCTACGGCTTCGATGCGACGTGCGAAACTGCGGCGACGCTCCCTCAGCTGCGCATCCAGTTGGGCCGTGGCAGATTTGCTCCACAGTTCCAGATCGTTTGCAGCCGACTCATACACTGTCCGCAAGCGCATGGCCAAAGCCCGGACCAGACGCTCCGCAAACTCGGGCTGAGCGAGCTTTAATGCGTTCCCCACGCCAAGGTACTGGAGATGGCTTTGTTCGATCTGATTCAGATCGTGCGTGAAGTGCTCCAGTTGCGGCGGCGACGGCACTTGCAAAGAAAATCCAAACTCGGCATTGAGTTGCCTGAATGTCCCGCCCAGCATGGCCTGGATCTCGGTTCCCGACGCTTGTGCCTTGTCCAGCGTGCCGCGCAGTTTGTCGAAAGTCTGGAGATAGATTTTCTTCACCCCCAGCTTGAGTCCCTTTTGTTGCAGCGTCTGAGCCAACTCTGCAAGCTCGGCTTTGAGCGCCTTGGCACCCAACTGCTGAAACACATCTCGAAGAAGTTTCAGATGAACCGCGCGCACTGCCTGGATTTTGGAAGTGCTCAGATCGAACTCCCGCTGCTCCTGTTCGATGCGATGGCGCATAGATTCGATCACCGACGCGTTCTTGCCCCGCAAGCTTCGCAACTCGGCCATCTGGTCATCGAGATCCCTGCGCCGGATATTGATGACCCGTGATGTCTCGGTGCGCAAACTGGCGACTCCATTGGCCACGGCTGCCCGCAAAATAGACTGCCGCCGGCCCATGATGCCTTTGGCCAATGCCTCTTCCAGAACAGGGAGTCCGCTGGTCTCCAGCAAAAGGTCATCGGCCGTGATCTTGGCGACCAGGCCTTTCTGCGCAGACACGGGCACAACCCTGTCCAACGGAACCCCGAGCATCTCTGCAGACGTACGGCATTGGCGCTCCATCTGCGCCTGCACCTGTTCAGCGGAGTTGAGCGTGTCCCACAGCGTGTCGATTTTGTTGAGCACCACCAATCGGGCATCCATGCTGTCCGCGGAAATGGCCAAGTGCTCTCGCCAGATGGACAGATCGGAACGGGTAACCCCGGTGTCGGCACTCAGAATGAAAACAACCGCATGCGCTTGCGGAATGAGATTAACCGTGAGCTCCGGTTCCGCCCCAACCGCATTCAACCCTGGCGTATCCAGAATCACCAGCCCCTGTTTGAGCAACGGATGGGGAATATTGATAAGGGCGTGGCGCCACATGGGCACCTCCACCAGGCCCTGAGCATCAGGCACCGGGTTTTCATCTGTCAGGTCATCGTGCCAGAAGCCCAACGCGCGCGCGTTTTCCAGGCTGACCTTTCGCACTTCGGCCACCTTTTCGAGCGCCTTGGCAATCTGGTCCGCGTTTCCAACATCCAGGGGAATCTCCTGCCATCGTTCGGTTTTGACCCGCCACTCGGCCAAGCTCTGCATCTGCAGTCGGGTTTCAATTGGCAGCAATCGAAGGCTGGGGGCCAAACTCGCGTCGTAACCAAGTTCGGTAGGGCACATGGTAGTGCGCCCTGCACTCGCAGGCATGATGCGGCGACCATAGTCCGCAAAAAAGATTGCGTTGATCAGCTCGGACTTACCGCGCGAGAATTCGGCAACAAAAGCCACCATGACCTTGTCACTGCGAACCTGTTCCTCCAGACGGTGCAACCGCTCATGGACAGCAGCGTCCATGAGCTCGTGCGAGGACATCCACTCGGCCAGCCGCTTGAGTTGCTGGGCGAACTCACGCCGCCACGCACCATGCTGGTCGAACTGTTCGTTGAATGAAGGTCCCACTTTGCTCCCAGAGATCTAAGAATGGCCTACAAGGCAGGCATACACAAAATATAGCATCGACCGCGCGTGGGCCGTAATAGAACCAGGAATTTGCGGTCAGTCTGGTTCAGGGTCGCTGGCACACAGGGCAAAAATAGGTACTCCGCTGCCCCTGGCGAAGCACCCGTATCGGAGTGCCACAGACATGGCATGGTGCTCCATCGCGCCCGTAAACATTGGTTTGGGTCTGGAAGTGGCCGGCCATTCCGTCTGCATTCGAAAAATCGCGCAACGTGCTGCCCCCCATCTCCACGGCCCGTGTCAGCACAGTGCGAATGGCGGAGTGCAGCTTGTGCACCCGCTCCACCCCGATGCGTGCAGCGCGGGTCGTCGGGCGGATTCCAGCCAAAAAAAGCACTTCCGATGCATAGATATTGCCGACCCCCACCACCAGCCGGCCAGCCAGAAGCAATTGCTTGATGGGCATCTGGCTCTTTTTCAGTCCGATCCGAAAAGCCGCGAGTGAAAACGCATCTGACAGTGGCTCCATTCCCAACCCACCCAGCAGCTTGACCGCAACAGGGTCGTGTTCTCCTTGAACGTAAACCACAGCACCAAATCGACGCGGATCATGCAGTCTCAGGGTCCCCTCGCTGGTCAGCATGTCAAAGTGGTCGTGAACTCCCGCCGCAGGCAAACCCTGGCTGAAGCGCAGGCTTCCAGACATTCCCAGGTGCAAAAGCAGGACCCCGTTGCTGATGTCAGCCAGCAGGTATTTACCGCGCCGACGCAAACCAACCACGTGCTGCCCCACCAAAGCCTGCGGAACACAACCCAAAGGCCAGCGCAAAGGTTTTCCGAGGTTGACCGCCTCAATGCGCGCGCCCGTGATGGCCGAGACCAAACTGCGGCGTGTCACTTCCACTTCGGGCAACTCAGGCATACAAAGACCCCGGCAATGGGTTAACAGGCATGGATTATTATGACCCGATGGTGCTATTTCACAGCTTTCGGATTGCCGCATTGACTACCGTTTTTGCAGTATCCGCCCACTCAGCATGGGCACAACCAACGGGCGGTGACAGCCCCCCCGCCACAAACGACTCTGCAGTGACATCCAATCCGGCGCTGGATGCGGAATTGTTCTATGAGATTTTTCTGGGCGAAATCAGCGCCCGGACAGGTGACCCGGGGGCTGGCTATGCCTTCATGCTGGAGGCGGCACGCCGCAGCGTTGACGGTCAGCTCTACCAAAGGGCCGCTGATATCGCTTTGCAGTCGCGGTCGGGCGAATATGCATTGGCAGCAGCCAAGGCATGGAAGGAAGCGCTACCCCAATCGCGCGAAGCAAACCGCTATGTGCTGCAAATTCTGGTTGCACTGAACAGGATCGGTGAAACGCCCGATCTATTGCGCCAGGAACTCGCCCAATCCCCTCCGCGTGCGAAGGCCTCGACACTTTCCGCACTTCCTCAAATGTACGGACGTGCGAGCGACAAGGCCCTGGCGGCCAAAGTGGTGGAGGCAGCCCTAGTGGACGAGCTCGCACACCCCGCAACAGGACCTGTGGCCTGGGTCTCCCTGGGGCGCCTTCGTCTGGCGGCAGGTGATAAATCGGGCGCATTGAATGCAGCGCAGCGAGCACAGGTACTGGACGGCGCCAATGAAGACGCAGCCAGGCTGGCGCTTGAACTGATGGAGGAGAACACGCCTGAGGCTGAAGCCCTGGTGGCGCAAGCACTGGCCAAACAGCCGGTGCCGGAATTGCGCATGGCCTATGCGCGGGTTCTTCTGGGCTTGCAGCGCTATCCAGACGCCAGCCGCCAATTGGAATATGTCACCAAGGAGAAACCGGAACTGGTGGAGGCCTGGCTGGTGCTGGCCACTCTGCAATTGCAGGACAACCAGCTGCCAGCTGCGGAAAACGCGTTGCGGCGCTTCATGGAACTAGTTTCCACCTCTACCGATGCAGAAGTGCGCCAAAAAGGTCTGACGCAGGCCTATTTACTGTACGCACAGATCGCGGAGAAGAAGCAGGATTTTGCAGCCGCAGAGGCCTGGCTCGGTCGCATCGACAACGTGGACGAAGTATTCGGCGCGCAAAGCCGCCGCGCATCCCTGTTGGCACGGCAGGGCAAAGTCGCCCAGGCAAGGGCGCTCTTGCGCAATCTGCCGGGGACTTCGCCCGACGAAATCCGCATGAAGCTGCTGGCCGAAGTGCAGCTGCTGCGCGACCTGCGGCTCTACCAGGATGCCTACAAAGTCCAGAGCGAACTTGTTGCGTTCGCGCCGGATGACGCGGAATTGGTCTACGACCAAGCCATGCTGGCCGAAAAGGCCGGCCAGCCCGAAAAAATGGAGCAACTTCTGAGGCAGGTGATTGCCCAGAAGCCCCAGTACCACCATGCCTACAACGCCCTCGGCTATTCGCTGGCAGACCGAGGCGTGCGATTGGAAGAAGCCAAACAGCTGATTCTCAAGGCGCTGGAATTCGTACCCGCAGATCCGTTCATTACGGACAGCCTGGGGTGGGTGGAATTTCGCATGGGCAACAAGGCAGAAGCTCGGCGACACCTTGAAACCGCCTATAAAGCCCGCCCGGACGTAGAAATCGCAGCACATCTCGGCGAGGTACTCTGGAGCCTCGGGGACAAGGACGCTGCGGTCAAAGTCTGGAAAGAAGGTCGGCGCGCGAGTCCTGACAACGAAACCCTGAAAGAAACGCTGACGCGCCTCGGGGTGAACTTTTGATGGAGGGCGGGCAAAGAATGCCCTTCCACCGACTGGCCCGCCAGTTGCTCGCTCAACGCCTCATGGGGCTGTTCTTGTGGGCCGTATGCGCGCTGTGGCTGGCTGGCTGCGCGCAGCCGCCACCGAGCCCGGCAGGCGAAGAAGACGCATGGAGCGGACGAATCGCCCTGCAAGTGGAAGGACAGGCATCCCAGTCGTTCTCGGCGATGTTTGAACTCCGAGGCAATGCCCAGAGAGGCGGACTCGCACTGATCAGCCCGCTGGGCAACCGTCTTGCGCAGCTGGAATGGAAAGATGGCCACGCACAACTGATCAGTGCTCAAGAGACGCGCTCTTCTGATTCACTCGATGCACTGCTGCAAGAAGTGACCGGTACGAGCATACCCGTCGCCGCGTTGTTCGACTGGCTCAAGGGCCTACAAACTACCGCGCCAGGCTGGAGGGCCGACCTTTCAGCCCTCGAACAGGGACGGCTGGTGGCGCATCGCGACGACCCCGCGCCACAGGCCACGTTGCGCCTCGCCCTGACCCGCTGACCTTCCTGACACCTTCATCGCGCACTGTTCGTTGCCATGCAATCCCTGTATGACGTGCCGGCTCCGGCAAAGCTCAACCTTTTCCTCCACATCACGGGGCAACGCGCCGACGGGTACCACCGGCTTCAGTCGGTGTTTATGCTGATCGACTGGTGCGACACCCTTCATTTCGAGCGCCGCGCAGGAAGCGGGATCACCCGCGAAGACCTGGGCACTCCGCTGCCGGAGGTAGACCTCTCCATCAAAGCGGCGCTTGCATTGCAGCAAGCCACCGGTTGCGCGCTTGGCGCGCACATTGGCGTCCTGAAAAGCATCCCCTCGCAAGCCGGCATGGGAGGCGGCTCTTCAGATGCGGCCACGACCTTGCTCGCCCTCAACCGGCTGTGGGGCCTGAACCTGTCGCGATCAGCACTGGAAACCATTGGGCTGAAGCTCGGAGCCGACATTCCATTTTTTTTACGTGGCCACAACGCCTGGGTCGAAGGAATTGGTGAGACAATCACGCCGCTTGAGAAAGCCCAGCAACTACCGCAAGCGCGCTTCGCCATCGTGAAGCCCGCAGCAGGTTTGGAGACAAAAGCAATTTTTTCGTCGCCAAGTTTGAAACGTGATTCAGATAGTGCTACAATCTTAGGCTTTGCTGCAACACACTTTGACTTCGGTCGAAACGACCTGCAGCCAGTTGCCCAGGCACTTTGCCCCGAGGTCACCGAAGCCATTGATTGGCTCAGGGTCCGAGGATTGCAAGGCCGGATGACAGGCTCAGGCAGTGCAGTGTTTGCGCAGATGTCACATGCGGTTGATTTGAGTGGAGCTCCACAGGGCTGGCAAGTCAAGGAATGTGAAAATCTGATGGTTCATCCTCTGGCAGGCTGGGCATCAGACAAGAATTAAGGTTAGCTGCCCTCGGCAGTTGACCTGTGTAGGGGAGTCGCCAAGCTGGTTAAGGCACCGGATTTTGATTCCGGCATGCGAAGGTTCGAATCCTTCTTCCCCTGCCAAATTTCTTCTCGCTCACGCGCAGTACGGGCTTTTTTTTCAGACCGCTGGGACGCTCATGCAAGGCAATCAACCCGACTTCATGGTTTTCACCGGCAATGCCAATCCTGGCATGGCAGCTGAAATTGCCCAACACCTCGGAACCACCCTCGGAGCTGCCGATGTCGGTCGCTTCTCGGACGGTGAGGTCACCGTCGAGATCAAGCAAAACGTTCGTGCGCGGGATGTGTTCGTGGTGCAATCCACCTGCGCTCCGACGAACGAAAACCTCATGGAACTGCTGATCATGGTCGATGCGCTCAAGCGTGCATCGGCAGAGCGCATCAGCGCCGTGATCCCCTACTTCGGCTATGCCCGCCAGGACCGCCGTCCCCGCTCTTCGCGCGTGCCCATCACCGCCAAGGTAGTGGCCAACATGCTGCAGGCCGTGGGCGTGGCCCGCGTGTTGACCATGGACCTGCATGCCGACCAGATCCAGGGTTTCTTCGACATTCCGGTGGATAACATCTACGCATCGCCCGTGCTGCTCGGCGACCTGCGCCAGAAGAATTACGAAGACCTGATCGTGGTCTCTCCTGACGTGGGCGGCGTGGTGCGCGCCCGCGCTTTGGCCAAGCAGCTCAATTGTGATCTGGCCATCATCGACAAGCGCCGCCCCAAGGCCAATGTGTCGGAAGTGATGCATGTGATCGGCGAGATCGAAGGTCGCAACTGCGTGATCATGGACGACATGATCGACACTGCCGGCACGCTGGTGAAGGCGGCAGAAGTGCTCAAGGAGCGCGGCGCCAAGAAGGTGTACGCCTATTGCACGCATCCCATTTTTTCGGGTCCTGCCATCGAACGCATCGCCCAGGGCTCGGCCCTCGACGAAGTGGTGGTGACCAATACCATCCCATTGAGCGACAACGCCCGGGGATGTACCAAGATTCGCCAACTCTCCGTGGCCCCGCTGATCGCAGAGACGATCCAGCGCATTGCCAAGGGTGAGTCGGTGATGAGTCTGTTCTCGGACCAAGACAACCTGTTCTGACGCGCTTCCCTTCGGGAGCGTTGCAGACTGGATTGCACGCAGGCCTCCTTCGGGAGGCTTGTCTGTTCGAGGACATTGCGTGGGCCTGCTGCCAAACAATGGCACAACAGGCCTTTTTACAACAGGGCAAGACTGGTCGCGGTCTGTCCTTTCAGGAGCTAACTATGAACTTCGTCGCTTTTGAGCGCGCCAAGCAAGGTACGGGTGCGAGCCGCCGTCTGCGCAATTCGGGCAAGACGCCTGGCATCGTCTACGGTGGCACCACCGAACCCCAACTCATCGAGGTGGACCACAACGCACTGTGGCACGCCCTCAAGAAGGAAGCGTTCCACTCCAGCGTGCTGGACATGGAAGTTGCCGGCACGACCGCCAAGGTTCTGCTGCGCGACGTGCAATACCACCCTTACAAGCAACTCGTGCTGCACATCGACTTCCAGCGCGTGGACGAAAAGACCAAGCTGCACATGAAGGTGCCACTGCACTTCTCCGGCGCTGAAGAATCGCCTGCCGTCAAGGTCGACAAGTGCATGGTCAACCCGATCGTGAACGAACTCGATGTGACCTGCATGCCTTCGGACCTGCCAGAGTTCATCGCTGTGGACCTGTCCACCCTCGAAAAGGGCTCGTCGCTGCACCTCAAGAGCATCAAGCTGCCAAAGGGCGTGACCGCCAAGATCCGTGGTGGCCAGAACAACAACCCCGTGCTGGTGTCTGTGGTTCCTCCTGTGGTCGTGGTCGAAACCCCCGTCGAAGCCGCTCCTGCCGCCGATGCCAAGAAGGGCAAGGGCAAGAAGTAATCTTCAAGCCGCAGGTTTTTTCCTGCGTGCCGGTCAGCCCGCCTTGGCGGTGCTGGCCAATGAAAACGGCCCACCTGTGTGGGCCGTTTTCATTGGCAACGGCGCCCGGCATGGACAGGCCCCACGTCCATCCACAACCCCCACGGATAATCGCGCAGATGATCAAGCTGTTTGTAGGCCTTGGAAACCCGGGGCCAGACTACGAGTCCACCCGCCACAACGCTGGTTTTTGGTGGATTGATGCGCTGGCGCGTGAACTCAAGGCCACATTGGTGCCCGAGCGCAGCTACCACGGGCTCGTCGCACGCACCACGGTGCACGGACAGAGCGTGTGGCTGCTGGAGCCCCAGACCTTCATGAACCTCTCGGGCAAGTCCGTCGCTTCGCTGGCGCGCTTCTTCAAGATCCAGCCTGAAGAAATCCTGGTGGTGCATGATGAACTGGACATTCCACCGGGACAGGTCAAGCTCAAGCGCGGTGGCAGCCACGCTGGCCACAACGGCCTGCGCGACATCCATGGCCAGCTGGGCTCCCCCGACTATTGGCGCCTGCGCGTGGGCATCGGCCATCCTGGGGTGAAGAGCGAAGTCGCCAACTGGGTACTCAAGAAGCCCTCCCCCGACCAGCGCACGCTGATCGAAGACAGCATCGCCCATTCGTTGAAGGCCTACCCGGCCATGCTGGCGGGCGAGATGGACAAGGCCACCTTGCTCATCCACACCACCAAACCGCCCCGCCCCAAGCCACCCCGCCCGGTGGAAGATTGAGTGTGGCAAAACTACTATTTTGATAGCAGCTAGCGCTTTATGGATAAGCGCCAGGGCCCGAAAACCCCTAAAAATCAGCTGGCCGTAGGCACCTGCAGCCGCTGGAACTTCTGCCACAGCGTCTCCCGGCTTTCCACATGCTGCGGGTTCACGGGAATGCAGGCGACGGGGCAGACCTGCACGCACTGGGGTTCGTCAAAATGCCCCACACATTCCGTGCACTTGCTGGGGTCGATCTCGTAGATCTCCTGCCCCAGGTAGATCGCCTGGTTGGGGCACTCGGGCTCGCACACATCGCAGTTGATGCATTCGTCGGTGATCATCAGCGCCATACGGCCTCCTTGGGCACGGGGCCAAAAACAATGGCAAGGGGGTACGCAGCGCAGTTCATGCTCCGTATTATCCCGCGCTGGTGGCATGTGCCTTGCATGCCACACTGCAACCCACCACCGCTGACGGGGATGTTTTTACCGTTATGCTGTGTATACACATTAATTTTGACGCCCGCGCGCCCTACCCCTCTCCTCACCCACCTCACCCATGGGCCTGTTTTTTCTCAAGCGGTTTATCACCCTCCTGGCCACGCTGATTGGCGCGTCCATCGTCGTGTTCCTGGTGCTCGAGATCCTGCCGGGCAATGCCGCCCAGATCCTGATGGGCCCCGATGCCTCGCCAGAGGCCGTTGCCGCATTGGCCAGCAAACTGGGGCTGGACCAACCGGCGGGCCTGCGCTACTGGCAATGGGTCAGTGGGCTGGTGGTGGGCAACATGGGCGACAGCTATGCCTACAGCTCACCCGTGCTCGACCTGGTGCTGGAGCGCCTGGCCCTCACGGTGCCACTGGCCCTCATGGCCATGGTCATCACCACCGTGCTGGCGCTGGCGGCAGGCGTGTATGCGGCGTCCCGCCACAACAAGCTGGGTGATGTCGGTGTGATGGGGCTGGCACAGATCGGTATTGCCATTCCCAATTTCTGGTTCGCGATCCTGCTGATCCTGCTGTTTTCGGTGAAGCTGCAGTGGTTCTCGGCCGGTGGTTTTCCGGGCTGGACGGAAGACGCCGGTGGCAGCCCGTTCGAAGCCCTCAAGGCCCTGCTCCTGCCTGCCATCGCACTGGCCGTGGTGCAAGCCGCCATCCTGGCGCGCATCACGCGCTCGGCCGTGCTCGAAGTGCTCCGCGAGGACTTCGTGCGCACCGCACGCGCCAAGGGGCTGACGCAGCGCGCCGCGCTCTGGGGCCACGTGCTGCGCAACGCCATGATCCCCGTGATCACCGTGATGGGGCTGCAGTTTGCCAACCTGCTGGCCGGCACCATCGTGGTGGAGAACGTGTTCTACCTGCCGGGCCTCGGCCGCCTGATCTTCCAGTCCATCTCCAACCGCGACCTGATCGTGGTGCGCAACTGCGTGATGCTGCTCGCCGCCATGGTGGTCATCGTCAACTTCGTCGTGGACATCCTTTACGCCGTGATCGACCCGCGCGTGAAGGCCTCCGATATCTGACCCGACCATGAGCGCCGCCATCACCCCTTCCTCTCCTGCCACCTCGGCACCCGGTTGGCTGCACCGTGCGCTGCGCCACCGCAGCTTTGTCATCGGCGCAGTGCTGTCGCTGCTGCTCATCCTGGCGGCGGCCCTGTCGCTGGTCTGGACGCCCTGGTCTCCGTACGAGATGGACCTGGCCGCCAAGCTGCAGCCACCTACCGGCACCCACTGGCTGGGCACAGACGCATTCGGGCGCGACGTGGCCTCGCTGCTGCTCGTGGGTGCGCGCAACTCCATCCTGGTGGGCGTGATCGCCGTGGGCATAGGCCTGACCATCGGCACGGCCCTGGGCCTGCTGGCCGCGGCCAAGCGCGGCTGGGTCGAGGAACTCATCATGCGGCTGGCGGACTTCACCTTCGCCTTCCCTGCGATCCTGTCGGCCATCATGATGACGGCGGTGTTCGGCGCGGGCATCGTCAACTCCATCATCGCCATCGGCATCTTCAACATCCCGACCTTCGCGCGCGTCACCCGCGCCTCGGCCAATGCGGTGTGGTCGCGCGAGTACATCATGGCTTCGCGCGCCTGTGGCAAGGGCGCATGGCGCATCACCCTCGAGCACGTACTGCCCAACATTTTGTCGGTGCTCATCGTGCAGGCCACCATCCAGTTCGCCATCGCCATCCTGGCCGAGGCCGCCCTGTCGTACCTGGGCCTGGGCACACAGCCGCCCCAGCCCTCGTGGGGCCGCATGCTCAGCGAGGCGCAGACGCTGATGTTCCAGGCGCCCCTGCTTGCTGTGTGGCCCGGTGTGGCGATTGCCATGGCGGTTCTGGGCCTGAACCTGCTGGGCGACGGGCTGCGCGACCTCCTTGATCCCCGCCTTTCTCGCAAGCGCTGACCGGCCATATCAAAAGACAAGCCAAGAGCCCACGATGCCCCTGTTAGAAGTCTCCAACCTCCGTATCCGCCTGCAGACCCACCGGGGTCCGGCCGATGCTGTGCGCGGCGTGAGCTTTTCGCTGGCGCGCGGCGAAACGCTGGGCCTGATCGGCGAATCGGGCTGCGGCAAGTCCATCACGGCGATGTCGCTCCTGGGTCTGCTGCCCGACAGTGCGCAGGTCACCGGCAGCATCCGCTTTGACGGCGAGGAGCTCGTGGGCCGCACCGATGCGCAGATGTGCAAGTTGCGCGGCAACCGCATCGGCATGGTCTTCCAGGAGCCCATGACGGCGCTCAACCCGGTGCACACCATCGGGCGCCAGGTGGCCGAGCCGCTGCGGCTGCACCGCGGTATGAACGCGGCGGCCGCACGCACCGAGGCGATTGCGTTGCTGGACCGCGTGGGCATTCCCAACGCGGCGCAGCGCTTTGATGCCTACCCGCACCAGTTCTCGGGCGGGCAGCGCCAGCGCATCACCATTGCGATGGCCCTGGCCTGCGGGCCCGATTTGCTGATTGCCGATGAGCCCACCACCGCGCTCGATGTGACCATTCAGCAGCAGATCCTGGACCTCATCAGCGACCTGGTGGCCGAGCGCAACATGGCACTGATCCTCATCTCGCACGACCTGGGCGTGATCTCGCAGAACGTGGACCGCATGATGGTGATGTACGGCGGCAGCGTAGTCGAGAGCGGC
Organism: Acidovorax sp. Root275; assembly: GCF_001428965.1. Taxonomy (NCBI): domain Bacteria; kingdom Pseudomonadati; phylum Pseudomonadota; class Betaproteobacteria; order Burkholderiales; family Comamonadaceae; genus Acidovorax; species Acidovorax sp. Root275. The sequence goes on from NZ_LMJH01000010.1 coordinate 193,468, forward strand.
TCCACGGCGTCCGTCTTCTCCGCGATGACCCATCCCTACACCCGCGGCCTGTTCGCTGCACGGCCCCACCTGGGAGCGGTGCATGCGCCGGGCCAGCGCCCGCGGCTGTCCACCATTCCCGGCACGGTGCCCGAGCTTGTGGACCTGCCCGCCGGCTGCCCCTTTGCCGGCCGCTGCAGCTACACCATCGACGCCTGCCACCACGAGCAGCCAGCCCCCACGCTGGTGTCCACCGATGCCGACGGCGACCACGTCGTGCGCTGCATCCGCCGCGAGGCCATTGCCGCGGCCCTGAGCGCAGAGGCCGTCAAGGTCGTGGAGGTGGCCGCATGAACAACGTCATCGCTCCCTCCACGCAAGGCACCTCCGCAGCACAGCCCGATGGCGCACTGCTGCAGGTCCAGGACCTCGTGCGCGAATACACGCTGCCGCGCGAACATTTGTTCCGTCCCCCGGGCAAGGTGCATGCACTGAACGGCGTGAGCTTTTCGATAGCGTCCGGGCGCAGCCTGGGCATCGTGGGCGAGTCAGGCTCGGGCAAGTCCACACTCGCACGCGTCGTGATGGCGCTGGATGCACCCACCTCGGGCACCGTCCACCTGCAGGGCCGCAACCTGCACCAGCTGCCCGCGGCCGAATTGCGCGAGGCGCGGCGCGACTTCCAGATGGTGTTCCAGGACCCGTATGGATCGCTCGACCCGCGCCAGACGGTCGAGCGCATCGTGACCGAGCCGCTGCAGGCGCAGGGCCAGACCACGCGCGCCGAGCAGCGCGAGCAGGCCGCCCAGGTGCTATCGCAAGTGGGCCTGCGCACCAATGACCTGGGCAAGTACCCGCACGAGTTTTCAGGCGGCCAGCGCCAGCGCATCGCCATCGCCCGCGCCCTCATCACCCGCCCGCGCCTCATCGTGGCGGACGAGCCCGTGAGCGCGCTCGACGTGTCGGTGCAGGCCCAGGTGCTGAACCTGATGCAGGACCTGCAGCACGAGTTCGGCATCACGTACATGCTGATCAGCCACGACCTCGCGGTGGTCAACCACCTGTGCGACGAAGTGGTGGTGCTGTACCAGGGCCGCATCGTCGAGCGCGGCTCGCCGGCCGAGCTGTTCCGCAACGCGCAACACCCCTACACGCAGTCGCTGGTGGGCGCCGTGCCGCAAGTGCAGCCCGGCCGCGCCCGCGCGCGCCGCGCGGCGGCGGCCGCACAAGCCACCTCGAAAACCGCATAACCACATGCGCGCGTGATGGTGTAAAAAGCTTTTGTGGGCCCCGGTAACAATTTGCACCGGGCCCGTCCTCTGGTTTTTTTGTCAGGTCTTTTGTCTGGAGTATCCGAACATGCTGAACCGCCGTACCGTCCTTGCCACTGGCGCCATCGCCGCAGTGCCCCTGTCCACCCCGCTCGGCGCGCTGGCGCAGAGCCGCAAAGATGCGGTGACGCTGGCCATGACGCTCGAGCCACCAGGCCTGGACCCGACCGCCGGCGCGGCGTCTGCCATTGCAGAGATCGTCCAGTACAACATCTTCGAGACGCTCACCAAGATCAATGCCGACGGCAGCGTCTCACCCCTGCTGGCCGAGAGCTGGGAAGTCTCGCCCGACCTCAAGACATACACCTTCAAGCTGCGCCGCGGCGTGAAGTTCCAGAACGGCGAGCCCTTCACCGCCGCCGCCGTGAAGTTCTCGTACGACCGCGCCGGCGGCGAGAAGAGCACCAACAAGGACAAGCGCACCTTCGCCAACCTCACCACGCAGGTGGTGGACGACTTCACCGTCGTGGTGCTGAACAAGGACATCGACCCCGACCTGCTCTTCGTGCTGGGCCAGGCCACCTCCATCATCGTGGAGCCCAAGAGCGCCGAGACCAACGCCAACAAGCCCGTGGGCACCGGCCCCTACCAGCTCAATGCCTGGAACAAGGGCTCGTCCATCGTGCTGACGGCGTGGGAAGGTTTCCGCGACGCCAAGGCGCTCAAGATCAAGCGCGCCACGTTCCGCTTTATCTCCGACCCGGCCGCCCAGGTGGCCGCCCTGCTGGCGGGCGACGTGGATGCGTTCCCGCGCGTCACGCCCCGCAGCGTGCCGCAGTTCAAGTCCAACCCCCGCTTTCAGGTGGTGGTCAGCGGCTCGCGTGCCAAGACCATCCTGGCCATCAACAACGGCAAGAAGCCGCTCGATGACGTGCGCGTGCGCCGCGCCATCGCTGCCGCCATCGACCGCAAGGCCGTGATCGAAGGCGCTGCCGACGGCTACGGCGCTCCCATCGGCAGCCACTATGTGCCCGGCGCGTTTGGCTACGTGGACACCACGGGCGTGAACCCGTACGACCTGGAAAAGGCCAAGAAACTGCTGGCCGAAGCGGGCATCAAGACCCCGCTGGAGCTGACCGTGACGCTGCCGCCCACCCCCTACGCCCGCCAGGGCGGCGAAGTGATCGCCGCCCAGCTGGCCAAGATCGGCATCGTCGCCAAGCTGCAGAACGTGGAATGGGCGCAGTGGCTCAGCGGCACCTATGGCAGCAAGAACTACGACCTGACCATCATCAGCCACGTGGAGCCGTTCGATCTGGGCAACTTCGCAAAGCCCGACTACTACTGGGCCTACAACTCGCCCAAGTTCAACGAGCTGTTCAACCAGATCAAGAACGCTGCCCGCCCCGCCGACCGTGCCCGCCTGCTGGGTGACGCACAACGCCTGCTGGCCAACGATGCAGTGCACGCGTTCCTGTACTCCAACCAGTGGATCACGGTGGCCAACAAAAACCTCAAGGGCCTGTGGAAAGACATGCCCGTGTTCGTGAACGATATCTCGTCGCTGTCCTGGTCTTGAATTCGGACACCCCCCTGAGGCCCTGCGGGCCTTCCCCCCGCTCTCGCATCGCTGCGCGATGCGGGCAGGGGGACGCAGCCCTCGCTGCGGGGCGGCCCTTGCTCGGCTGCCCGCGCCTGGGCTGCGTCAGTTTCATAGGCTACGCGTTCCGCACAGAGCCCTGGAAAACGGAAACACGCGGAAGCCCTATTGCTACAAAAATAATAGCTACCAGCGCTTTACCAAAAAGCGGTAGCGGCCTTTTTTATTGGTAAAACTCCAGACATGACTGCCTTGCACGACCTGCCCGCCCACGAACTCCTGGCTGCCTACCGCCAGCGCACTCTCTCTCCCGTGGAGGTCACGCAGGCCGTGCTGGCACACATCGAGCGCTGGGAGCCCCACATCCAGGCCACCTACCTGCTGCGGCCCGAGGCTGCGCTTGAACAGGCCCGTGCGTCGGAAGCCCGCTGGCACAAGGGCGAGCCCCAGGGCCTGCTGGACGGCGTGCCCAGCACCATCAAGGAAAACATCGCCACGCAGGGCGACCCGACACCTCTGGGCACTGCAGCCGTGGAGCTGGTGCCTGCCGCTGCCGATGCGCCGCCCGCCGCCCGCATGCGCGAGGCCGGTGCCGTCATCGTGGCCAAGACCACCATGCCCGACTACGGCATGTTGTCCTCAGGCCTGTCCACCTTCCACCCGCTCTCGCGCAACCCGTGGGACACCCGCAAAGGGCCCGGCGGCTCCAGCGCCGGCGGTGGTGCGGCAGCCGCCGCAGGCTACGGCCCGCTGCACATCGGCACGGACATCGGCGGCTCGCTGCGCCTGCCAGCCAGCTGGTGCGGCATCTTCAGCCTCAAGCCCAGCCTGGGCCGCATCCCCATCGACCCGCCCTACACCGGCCGTGCCGCAGGCCCCATGACGCGCACCGTGGCAGACGCCGCGCTGATGATGCAGGTGCTGAGTCAGCCCGACGCGCGCGACAGCATGAGCCTGCCCGCGCAGGACATCGCCTGGAGCCAGTTCAACAAGGGTGCCGAGCGCCTGCGCGGCCTGCGCATCGGCTTGCTGCTGGACGCCGGCTGTGGACTACCGGTGGAGCCCGAGGTGAAGGCCGCCGTGGAACGCGCGGCCAAACTCATGGAGGCAGCGGGCGCCACCATCGTGCCCATGGTGCCCTTCATGACCCAGGCCATGCTCGACGGCATGGACCATTTCTGGCGCATGCGTTCGCACACCGACCTGAAGGCCCTTCCAGCGCAGCAGCGCGACAAGGTGCTGCCCTACATCCGCACCTGGGCCGACAGCGCCGCAGGCATGAGCGGCACCGAAGTCTTCAACGCCAGCCACCAGTTCCACCTGACCCGCGTGAACACCGTCAAAGCCTGCAGCGCCTTTGACTATGTGATCTCGCCCGTGGCACCCATGCCCGCCTTCCAGGCCGAGCTGCCCTCGCCCACCAACGACCCGCTGCGCCCGCTGGAGCACATCGGGTTTACCGTGCCCTTCAACATGTCTGAGCAGCCTGCGGCTTCGGTCAACTGCGGCTACACCCGCAGTGGTCTGCCCATCGGCCTGCAGATTGCAGGCGCCCGTTTTGACGACCTTGGGGTGCTGCAGGTGGCGCACGCATTCGAGCTGATCCGCGAGCCACAGCGGGCCTGGCCCCAGCCGCCTGCGGCTTAACCCTTGGCAGGCCGATGCGCTGTTGTTGGTAACCTTGAGGGCATGCTCTGGGTGTGCTGCCCCGCCATTCGATAGCGGGCAAATGCCCTGGACCCCACCCCTACAACACCTTACGCAACCACCGCATGGACATCCTTATCCTGGCGATTCTCATCGCCACCGGCACCTACATGCTCAACGCCAAGGAGCAGCGCAAGCGCATCGCGCTCCTGGGCAGCCACCTGGCCAACTACCAGATCGAGAAGCTCATGGAGGCACTCACCGACGGCTACCTGCGTGCCCTGGGCGAGAGCACGGACGAGCGCCGCAACCAGATCTGGAGCCTGCTGAGCACCACCGAATCACAGCTGACCGAGCAGTTCAACCGCTTTGCCGCCGACTTCGCCAAGGTGAACGAGGCGGACGCGCGGGTCAGCCGCCTTTCCATGGCCATCCCGTTTGCTGAAAAGCTGCTGCCCGCCATGACCTTCGACATGCGCAAGGCGTTGGCGATCCACGCGCGGGGCATTGCCCATGTGGTGCAAAACACCAGCCACCTCTCACCCAAGGACCGGGCCTTCATGATGACTGCCGAACTGTTCCTCATGCAGCACACCTGCCATTGGTTCTGCAAGTCCAAGACCATTGCCACGGCCCGCATGCTGGCGCGCCACCAGACGCCGCACGAACAGCTCGTGGCTTCGGTGTCCGCCGAGACTCGCAACGCGTATCTGACCCTCATCAAAGGCGGTTGACCCACCGCCTCCAACAATGCCCCATGCCATCCTCCACGCACACCCGCATGACCGATAGCCTGGGTAACTCCGTCACGTTGCACGACCCGGCCAGCGCGGCCGCCCTCAACGACTTTGTTGAAGGCTTCATTGCGTGCGAAGCCCGCGCGGTGAATGTGCTGAACGCGGCAGCAGACACCAGCCCCATCGTGCAGGCCAGCTGCGCAGCGCTGCACATGTTTGCCGAGTCGGCCGATGCCTCGCGCAACGCGCGCCCCTTCATCAATCGGGCGCTGGCCAACGCCCCACAGGCCAGTGACCGGGAGCAGCGTTTTGTCGCTGCCGTGGCGGCCTGGGTGGATGGCGACCTGCCGCGCGCCATTGCGCTGCATGAGGAACAGGCCCGCCTGTTCCCCCGCGACCTGGCCTCGCTCAAGCTCGGCCAATACCATTTGTTCAACCGGGGCGACTCGCCTGGCATGCTGCGCCTGGCCTTTCAAGCTGTCCCTGCCGCTGCCGACGTGCCTTACCTGCACGGCATGCTCGCCTTTGGCTGGGAGCAATGCCACTTGCTCGACCATGCCGAGGCAGCCGCACGCCACGCCATCGCCCTGTGCCGCAAAGAGCCCTGGGCCCACCACGCGCTGGCCCACGTGATGCTGACCCAGGGCCGCATCCGCGAAGGCACCGACTTCATGGCCAGCGTGAGCGACACCTGGACGGGCCTCAACTCCTTCATGGTCACCCACAACTGGTGGCACCAAGCGCTGTTTCTGCTGGAGCAGGACCGGCATGCGGAAGTGCTGGCGCTGTACGACCAGCAGGTCTGGGGCGTGGTCAAGGAATACACGCAGGACCAGATCGGCGCCGTCTCACTGCTGGCGCGGCTGGAGCTGGCGGGCGTGGACGTGGGTGATCGTTGGGCCGATGTGGCCGACCACCTCGCCCTGCGCCTGGCCGACCATGTGCTGCCGTTTCTGGACCTGCAATACCTCTACGGCCTGGCCCGCGCCGGGCGCATGGAGGCCGCGCGCACGCTGCAAAACAACATCACAGCCCACGCCGCCACCCGCACCGAGGCGCATGAGCGCACCGTGTGGCAGCAGGTGTGCGTGCCCGCCGCCCAGGGCCTGCTGGCGCATGCACAGGGCGACTGGGCGACTGCGGCGGAGAAGCTGGGCGTGGCCCTGCCCCGGCTGGTGGAGATTGGCGGCAGCCATGCGCAGCGCGATCTGTTTCATCAGATCTGGCTGGATGCGCTGCAACGTAACGGGCAGTGGGGGGCGGTACAGAATTTGTTGCAACCGTTGGTGAATGGGCAGCCGGAGTCGGTGCGATTGGCGAAGCAGGTGCGGTTAGTGAACAAGCAATTGGGGCTACCTGAAAAGTACAAAAAGCCCGCCTCACAGATCAACCAGTTGCGTCTGAGACTGATGCACCAGCAGGCGCTGCAAAGATTGAGTGACGCGGACTTGCTCGATAACGCATCAGACGATGGGGATCAATTTGATTCTCAGTACTTACTGCGCTTGCTAGGCATGGAGCTTTTGCTCAAAGTGGTTTTTGAGCAAAAGCTCCACGAAAAGGCACACGGGCATAAATATGACAAGCTGTTCAAGCGCTTGCCTAAAGATCTGCAAGATCGCCTTCTCCGCCTGGCAGGAGAGCGAATTGGGCCGTCGGGCTTAACGAACAATCCCCAAAGCCTTTTCAGGGAATGGGGGCAGAACTTTGTCGCCTTACGGTATCCATGGGAGCGCTATGAAGGGCTATCAGAAGACCAGTACGCAACGCTTGGAGAAAAGTGGATTGCTGAGGGCGCCTCGCTAGAACAGGCAACTTTTCGGTATCACCCCGAAGAGCTCTTCGGCATGCTTTACGCACTTCAAACCGTCGCAGATGAGTTACGCGAGTCTTGACTTTTGACGCGTGACCATCCGAGCCGACTTCCCACTCGCTGACCTCACCGCACCACCAACTTCGTCTGGTCATACACCGGCTGCTCCGGCAAATCCGCCAGGTGCCGCACGCCGGCCCAGTCCAACACTTCCACCGCCTCACCACTCACCCGAACGCGATTGAGCCCCGCGTTGGAGATGTCGCTCTGGCGCGGGCCATCCAGCCCCGTGCCGCGCGCGGTGCGCCAGACAATGTCGAGCATGCCGCCGTGGGTGACGACCATGCCCTTCTGGCCCTGATACTGCCGCGCAAGGCGGCGCAATGCGGCGCACGGCGTCCATCACGCGTGCGTGGAACTGGCGGGTGGTCTCACCGCCGGGCATGCCATAGTCGCCCGATCCCTGCGCTTTCACGCGCCGCCGCCGCGCTACCGGTCTGCGCCACCTGCGTCTGCGCCGACCGCGCGTTCGTCGTCCTTGGGCACAAACACCTTTCGCGTGTTCGGATTGCAGTCCATCAGCCCTGCGTAGCGCCCCCAGGCGATCATGGTCTGGAAGGTTTTCTCCGGGTTGTCATAGGGCAGCGCGCTGCCGATGTCCTTGATCACCCGGGAGGCGTCCACTTCCTCATACTCCTTGAGCAGGGCAATGATGATGTGGAAGATGCGCAGCTTGAACACCTGCTCGGCGAAGATGGCGCGCCGTCCCTGGCGGTCGGCGGCCACAAAACGCCGGCCCAGCTCGGTGAAGCGGACCTCGTCCTTGGGCGTGTCGATCAGCTCCAGGATTTCCGCGGCCTTGACCAGTGCGATGGTCTCGCCGAACTCCTTGCCGATCTCGTCCGAGATGTCGTAGATGTTCGACAGCTCCGGCGTGTCGTGAAGAATGCTCAAGAGGCCCAGGATCTGCGCCACCGGCACCAGGGGGATGGACTCCATGCGGCCGCGTGCGCGTGAGATGGGGTGGCCCGCCACGGGGGTTTCGGCTGGCAGGTCGGGCAGCGTCATGGTGGTGATGGTTTCGTGGATGACCTTCACCAGGCGCTGGAACTCCAGGTCCCGGCTGTCGCGCGGGTAAGGCAGCGGGTTCTCCAGCACCAGGCCCAGCCTGCCAGGGTGTGGGAACAGCACCACGATGCGCGTGGCCATCTCCACCGCTTCCTCGATGTTGTGGGTGACCATGAAGACCGAACTCGGGCCCGTTCCCCGGCCCCGCCACAGTGTTATCAGCTCCTGGCGCAGGTTCTCTGCGGTGAGCACGTCCAGGGCGCTGAACGCCTCGTCCAGGCACAGCAGCCGGGGCTGAGACACCAGCGCACGGGCAATGCCCACACGCTGGCGCATGCCGCCCGAAAGTTCACGCGGATAGGCCGCGTGGTGGTTGCCCAGGCCAATCAACTCGATGGCCCGCCCCACCGCCGCATCGCGCTCGGCCCGGCTTGTGCGGTGCGCCATCAGGCCCACCGCCACGTTCTGCGCCACCGTGAGCCAGGGGTAGAGCGCAAAGGTCTGGAACACCACCGAGGCATCGGAGTTGACGCCGTGCAGAGGCCGGCCATCGGCCAGCACGCGGCCAGAGCTGGGCTCGATCAGCCCTGTGAGGCAGCGCAGAATGGTGGACTTACCCGAACCCGACTGCCCCAGCAGGGCCAGCATTTCGCCCTCGTGGATGTCGAGGTCGATGTTGTCGAGCACCTTGAGCTCGTGGCCCCCCGCGATGGTGAAGGACTTGTTGACCGCACACAGCTGGGCGATGGGTGCTGCGGCGTTGTGGGTGGGCACGGAGTTCGTCATCATCATGTTCAGTCCAGGCGAAAGCGGCGTTCTGCAAACGCATACAGGCGCCGCCAGATCAGTTTGTTCATCAGCAAAACGAAGACCGACATCACCGCGATGCTGGCGATGATGAGCGGCGTGTTGCCCAACTTCGTGGCCTGCGCAATGAAGGCACCCAGGCCATCGGCCTGCAAGGTCGTGTCGCCCCAGGTGGCGAGTTCGGCGACGATGCTGGCGTTCCACGCACCGCCTGCGGCCGTGCACGCCCCGGTGACCCAGAAAGGAAAGATCGCAGGCAGGATCAGGGTGCGCCACAGCGCCCAGTTGCGCAGGCCATACACGCGCGCGGCCTCCTTCAGGTCGTTGGGGATGGCCATGGAGCCCGCGATCACGTTGAACAGGATGTACCACTGCGTGCCCATGGCGATCAGCAGAATGCTGCCCCAGTTCATCGGGGTCTGCGTGGCGACAAAGAAGCCCACCACGATGGGAAACGTCATGTTCACGGGGAACGACGCGCCAATCTGCGCGAGGGGCTGCATCCACTTCGCCACCCGTGGGTGAAACCCGATCCACACGCCCACCGGCGTCCAGACGAGCGTGGCGAGCACGGTCATGGCCACCACGCGCAGCAGCGTCAAAAAGCCCAGCCCCACGATGTGGGCGACCATGCCCAGCGTGACCGCACCGTGCAGCGCAGAGATGGCAGCGATCAGGCCCCGCAATACCTCGAAGCCCAGCCACGCTGCGGCAGCCAGGCCCAGGGCGCGCAGGGGCCATGGGTTGCCTTTTCGGAAAGAGCTGCCCCTGCCAGGCCGCTGGCGCAGGAACAGGCCCTGCAACACGTCTGTGAGTGGCCGCCACACCGCCCGGCCGAGCCAGCTGAACACATAGGCCCGGCGCAGCAGGCCGTACACCCACGAGGTGGCTGGCGCAGCAGATTCCGTCAACTCCACTTTGAACTTGTCGGCCCAGGCCAGCAGGGGGCGCCACACCAGCTGGTCGCTGACCAGGATCAACAACAGCATGGCCAGCACCGCCCAGAGCGCGGCCTGGCGGTCGCCCAGCTCGATGGCCTGCGCCATGTACGAGCCCAGGCCTGGCAGCTGGATGTCCTTGTTCATCACGCTGATGGCTTCGCTCTGCGCCACAAAGAACCACCCGCCACCGAAGGACATCATCGAGTTCCAGATCAGGCTGGGCGTGGAGGCCGGCAGTTCCAGGGTGCGAAATCGCTGCCAGCGGCTCAGGCCGTAGTTCGACGCGGCCTCCTGCATGTCGCCCGGGATCGTGACCATCGAGTGGTAGAAACCAAAGGCCATGTTCCACACCTGCCCCGTGAAGATCGCGAAGATGGCCGCGCACTCCACCCCCAGCAGACTGCCGGGAAACAGCGCCATGAACCCCGCCACGGTGGCCGACAAAAAGCCCAGCACGGGCACCGACTGCAGCACGTCCAGCGCCGGCAGGATGACGGCGCGGGCCGCGCGGCTCTTGGCCGCGAGGTAGCCCACCGCAATCGCAAAGAACAGCGAAAAGCCGAAGGCGACCCACATGCGCAGCAGCGTGCGCCCGGCGTAGTAGGGGATCTGGCTGGGCGACACATCAAGCGGGGGCATGCTCGCCGCATCGAAGTGCACCAGCATGCCCTTGCCAAAGTGCAAGGCGCTCCACAGCAGGCCCATCAAGGCCAGCAGAACCAGGCCGTCCACCCAGCCAAAACCACGGGGGCTTTCGTTGACGGCGAGTTGGGGCGCGGTGTTTTTCAGGTTGCGGTGCATGGCCAACATCACCGCTGGAAGGCCCAGTTGAGCCCCACCGTCCACCAGGCGGGTGCACCGCCTGCAACAGCCCGCGCCTGGCTCAGGTCCACGCTGAGCGCGTCGGTCACCGCGTAGCGCGCGCCCAGGCGCCAGAAGCCGGCGTCGCTCTCACGGAAGCGTTCTGCCACCAGCGACCAATGCGGCGTGGTGGTCCACTCCAGGGCTGCGCCGCTGCGCGGGAGATCGGGCCCTTGGCGGCGGAAATCACGGCCCAGGTTCATATGGACTGCCAGGCCCTCGGCCGGTTGCCAGGTCACGGGGAACACCACCGCGCTGCCAGCAAACCGTGGCCGGGTGTCCTGCCAGGCGGCCGAGACCACGACACCCACACTGAGCGATTCGGTCAGCGGCGCGGCCCATTTGACCTGCGGGCCTCCGCTCACTGCTGCATCACTGCCAGACCAGCGCGTGCGGTCCAGATTCAGGCCCAGCTCCAGCGGGCCGATCCGGCAGGCTGAGCCCAAGTGCACCAACGCGCGGCCGCCCCCGCGCTCCCGGTCTGCCCAGGTTTCAACCTGGCACTGGCCGGGCTCCAGGATGGCGGCGTCGTCCACCGCGTGGTGGCCGCCCGCTGCATGGGCTTCCTGCAGGGCAAAACCCAGCACGGCAGCTGCAGCGCCCAGGTGCCGGCGCGTTGGCAGGCCGGGCCGCATGGATCGCACTGCGCGCATTGTGGGGAGGAACGGGCCGCGCGTGCAGCCTGCTGCGGGCACACGGCGTGTGGGTTTTTTTCGGCTCATGGGACTCTTTCTGGCTTCCTTGGCCTTGTGGCTTTCGGGGGGCTTTGAAAACAGCCGGGCGTGGCGCAGCAACGCGCCGCTATTGCGGCCCGCAAGCTTCTGCATTGGAAAGATGGGGTGTGACGAGCACGCGGCAATGCGGCCCGGTTTGTGGTGAAACGTTAAGAAATGGCTTGCCACAAAGGGGCAACCACATCGCTGCGGCCATGCGGCGCACAGCGCGGACGCAGGGCGCTACGCAGCCGAATGTGCCGCACCCGCAAGGGCGCTCTTCACACCTGATCTACAACTGGCACTGTCCACGCGCGCGGCTCCGAAGTGACGACGGGGCGAATATTGCACCGCACAAAACCGAGCGTCAAGCCAGCCTCTGCAATCTTTACGAAATCTATATACGGAGCGAGGCGGTTCCCATTTTTTTGATGCGCGGGGCACGGCAGCGACGGAACCTGCCAAGCAAAAGCGCCGTCAAGCCACGCTGCCCCGGCCACGCCCCGGTTTCACCGCACCAGCAGCTTCGTCTGGTCGTACACCGGCTGCGCCGGCAGATCGGCCAGGTGCCGCACATCGGCCCAGTCCAGCACCTCCACGGCATCGCCATCCACCCGCACGCGGTTGAGGCCGGCGTTGGGGATGTCGCTCTGGCGGGGGCCATCCAGGCCCGTGCCACGGGCTGTGCGCCAGATCATGTCGAGCACGCCACCATGGGTCACGACCATGACCTTCTGGCCCTGGTACTGCTGCGCGATGCGGCGCACGGCGTCCATCACGCGGGTGTGGAACTGGCGGGTGGTCTCGCCCCCAGGCATGCCGTAGTCGGCTTCAAAGCGCAACCATCGCTCCCACGCATCGGCGTGGTCCGCCTTGACGTCGTCCACCCGCTTGCCGTCCACGATGCCGAAGTTTTGCTCGCGCAGGCTGCTGTCGGTGAGGGTGTCGATATGCAGTTGCGGGAACAGCACCTGCAGGCTGGGGCTGGCGGTCTGCTGCGTGCGGATGAGGTCGCTGCAGACCAGGTGGTCCACCACCAGCTGGTCGGCGGCCAGGCGTTCGGCCAAGCGGCGGGCCTGTTCGTGCCCTGTGGCGTTGAGGGGCACGTCCACATGGCCTTGAAAGCGCAGTTCGCGGTTCCAGTCGGTCTCTCCGTGGCGGATCAGGATCAGTTCGGTCATGCACTCCATTATCGAATGTATACACACTATTGCAAGACTTTTTGCTTGCTAGCGCTTATGTACAAAGCGCTTATAGCTATGATTTTTATAACAACCGAACGCAGGCAGACAGGCACGTGGTGCCGGGCGCTCTCTGCTACCGCATGGGCACGATGAGCACTTTGCGGCGCGGCCGGCAGCCGGGACCTTCGTGCGCGGCGCTGTCGCGCTGCCAGCCCTGGCCGGGGGAGGTTTGTGCACAGACCCGCGCACCGTCCACCGTGCTGCGCCAGTAGTACCAGGGCGCGGGGGCGGCCTGCACCAGCGGGGTCAGCGGGGTCAGCAGGGCCAGGGCGAACAGGAAACGGGGAACAACGGGCATGGCGGTGGGGGAAACATCCAGCGTGTCCCGGCCATGCTACGCACCGTGTGCCGGGCCGATGCCTTGAAAAGCGGGGGCATTGGCCGTCACGATCCAGCCCTCCAGCGGGTCCAGCCCCGGTGGCAGGCCATACAGCGCGTCGCCGCCCTCGGCATGGCGCCGCTCGGCCCAGGCAGCTTGCACCAGGCACAACACGGCATCCAGGCTGTCGCCGCTGGCGTCGTCCACGAGGGCATCGCGCTGGGCGTGGCTGAGCGCCAGGCGCAGGCCCAGCCGGGTCTGGCCGACCTCCAGCGCAGTGAGAAGGTCCTTGCGGGCGATAAGTCGCTCGGGGGTCTGCTTGGCACGGTCATCGCTCTTGTAGCTGCGCTGCTGCAGCACCTCACGCGCCAACAGACCGGGGTAGGCCTCCAGCCCCACGCGGCGGGGGTCGCCATCGTGCAGGCCCGGCACATGCACACCGGCGTCCAGCAGCAATGGCACACCCGCGTGCAGCATGTACGCCACGGGCGGGTTCACCCATTTCATCGAGGGGCTGGAGCCTGCGGGGCCGTCGGTGCCGCGGTGGGAAAATTTGCCACCCACCGGGCGGGCATCGCAGAACGCTGCGAACTGGTCGCGGATCTGCGCGCGGCTGAGGCTGCAGTAGTGTTGCATGCACGCCAGCCAGTCTGTGGGCCAACCCAACGCCTGCACCAGCTCGCGCGGCAGGCCAAAAGGCAGGTCAAAGCCGCCCACCCAGTCGCCGGGCTGAGACAGCCATCGGCCGAACGCGGCCAGGGTATCGAACCGCTCCAGCGCAGCGAGCTGCACGCGTGCGCCCCGGCGTTGGCCCAGCGCCAGCACGATGGGCTTGCGCCGCGTGGGGCTGCTGGAGAAGTCGCAGCCCAGCAGCAGGGTTTGTGGTGCGGCGGCCGTCATCCCAAGGCCAACGCCGTGACGCCTGCCGCAATGCACAGCGCACCAAAAATGCGCGCCATGCGGTCACCCTCGCCCAGCAGGTGCCCGCCGATGAGGGCGGCAAACAGCATGGACACCTCGCGCGCCGGGGCCACGTGCGACAGGGGTGCCTGCTGCATGGCATACAGCACCAGCACATAGGCCACGGGGCTGACCACCGCCACGGCCAGCGCAAAACGCCACTGCGCCAGCCACAGCGTGCGGGCCGTGGGCAGGTCGCGCAGCACCACCGGCGCCAGCAGGCCCACACGCACAAAGTTGCCCATGTAGTCCACCAGAATGGGCGACATCAGCAGAAACTTGACCGCATAGCCGTCGACCACCGTGTAGCTGGCAATGAAGGCCCCCGTGAGCAGGCCGTACAACATGCCTTTGTGCACCCGCGCCCGTGCGGCAGGGTCGTGCGCGGCGCGCAGCAGGCCCGGGCCGCCCGCAATCAGGAACACGCCCCCCACCACGCCCACGATGCCCAATGCACCCAGCGCCGAGATCTGCTCACCCAGCAGCGTGATGGCCACCAGCGACGACAACAGCGGCCCCGAGCCGCGCGCCAGCGGGTAGACCACGGTGAGGTCCGCCACACGGTAGCCGCGCAGCAGGATGACGAAGTACGCCACATGCAGCAGCCCGCTGGCGGCGACAAAACCCCACTCCACCGCGCCCCACTGCGGCACCGCGTCACGCCCCAGCCACCAGCCCAGCGGCGCCCAGACAACCATCATGATCACCGAGGTGAAGAACGCAAACCGCGAGTCCCCCCCGGCCTTCTTGGCCACGATGTTCCAGCACGCGTGGATGAGGCCGGCGAGGATGATGAGGGCGAAGGCGGTAAAGGTCACGGGCGGGGAAAAGAACGGCCTGAACAGAAAAGCCGCAGCGCCTTCTGGGCGGCTGCGGCTGCAAAACGTGATGGACGGCTGCGAAGAAAAGTGGGGCGATTTGCGTAGCGAGCCAGCCTAGTCTGGGTCGATGCGCGCAGCCGTACTCTCGTACGGCGAGCACAGCAGGCCCGGAATCGGCTGGCGCAGTAGCAAAGCGCCCCGCTTTTCAGGCCCGGCCGATGATGGAGGCCGTGGCCATCAACTCTTCCAGCAACGCAAACGACACCTTGCCCGAGACCGCATACGGGTCCAGCTCGGGCTTTTCGGAATACTTGAGCAGGATCGAATGGTTGATCTTGGACAGGTTGACCTGCCCCATCGTCCAGCCGCCAAAGCGGCGCTCGGCGATTTCCTCGTAGTGCAGCAGTTCCACGTTCTTGTGGCGCGGATCCTTCTGGATGTGGCCATACAGGTCGCTCACGGCGGAGCGGCCACCCTCGATGGCTTGCAGGAAGACCCCGCCGCCGTAACAAAGCACGCCCGTGATGCCGCAGCCCGGGTTGTGCTGGCGCGACTGGGTCAGGATGGCCTCAATGGCGGCGGGCGAGGTATCGACAGCGCGGCTGGCGTAAAGCAGGCGTACCAACATGGGTTAGTTCCTTCCCGGGATGAGTGACAAAAATTCGCGACGCAGGGCACTGTCCTTGAGGAACACGCCGCGCATCACGGAGTTGATCATCTTGCTGTCCATCTCGCGGACACCGCGCCAGGACATGCAGAAGTGGCTGGCTTCCATCACGATCGCCAGGCCGTCGGGCTGGGTCTTTTCCATGATCAGATCGGCCAGCTGCACCACGGCTTCTTCCTGGATCTGCGGGCGGCCCATCACCCAGTCGACCAGGCGCGCGTACTTGGACAGGCCGATCACGTTGGTGTGTTCGTTGGGCATCACGCCGATCCAGATCTTGCCGATGACCGGGCAGAAATGGTGGCTGCAGGCACTGCGCACGGTGATGGGGCCGACGATCATCAGCTCGTTGAGGTGCTCGGCGTTGGGGAATTCCGTGATGGCCGGCTGCGCCACGTAGCGGCCCTTGAACACCTCGTTGAGGTACATCTTGGCCACGCGGCGTGCGGTGTTGTTGGTGTTGTGGTCGCCCTCGGTGTTGATCACCATGCTGTCGAGCACACCCTGCATCTTGACCTCGACCTCATCGAGCAGCTTCTCCAGCTCACCGGGCTCGATGAACTCTGCAATGTTGTCGTTGGCATGAAAGCGCTTGCGGGCAGCGGCAAGGCGCTCGCGAATCTTCACGGAGACGGGCGTGCCTTCATCATCCGGCGGGGTGGGCGTCATATCGGCGGCGGGTTGGCTGGACATGGCCAGAATCGTAACAGCGAATGCCAGGGCATGGATTCCAAGGGTTTTAGGCCCCTAGCGCTTGTTGGACAAGCGCAAATAGCTACCAAAATAATAGCAAACAATCCTGCAGGATTCCGTCGTCCCTGGCGCGAATCAGCCCCCGGGGCGCAGGCAAGCGGCGCACCCTCAGCAAGTGCCGCCGTGGAACCGGCTTCGCCCGGTGGCGTCCCCTGCGGGCTGCGGGTCAGAGGGGTCTTCAATACCGGTTTCCAGTGACCCACAGCGCCAGCCGCATGAGGCCGAAGGCGATGCGATCCAGGACGCGCTGGCGCAGGGGGCGGTTCGCGTAACGCGCCGGGTCCATGCGCCGGCCAGCGTGTTGCATGGCGTGCACCAGGCGCTGGCGCAGGTCGGTGGCAAAGGCGGCGTCTTCCACCACCACGTTGGCCTCGCGCGCCAGCAGCAGGCTCAGGGGATCCAGGTTGGACGAGCCCACGGTGGCCCAGGGGTTTTCGCCCAGCGCGTCGATGACCGCCACCTTGGCGTGCAGGAAGCTGGGCGCGTATTCGTGGATCTCCACTCCGGCCTCCAGCAGCGCGCCATACACCGGCCGCGCCGCGTGGTACTGCATGAAGTACTCGTAGCGCCCCTGCAGCAGCAAGCGCACGCGCACGCCCCGGCGCGCGGCCATCACCAACGCGCGGCGCAGCTTGCCGCCGGGCATGAAGTAGGCGTTGGCGATGATGACTTCGTGCCGTGCCGCGCCGATGGCCCGGCGGTAGGCTTTCTCGATGCGGCTGCGGTTGCGCACGTTGTCGCGCAGCACCAGCGCGGCCCGCATGGGCGGGCCTGCCTCCGCAGTCTGCACGGCATGCCGGGCCGCGCTGGCGGCGCGCAGGGCCTGCAGGGCTTCGGGCAGGCGGCGTTGGCGCACGTCGCGCACTGCCTGCATGCGCCACCACAGCTGGTCCATGGTTTCGCTGGCCGGCGCGACCAGGCTGCCGGTGGCCTGCACGGCAAAGTCAAAGCGCGGCGCATCCAGCGTGCCGTAGTTGGGGTCGTGAAAGTCGTCCAGTACATTGATGCCGCCGCAAAACAGCATGCATCCATCCACCACGCACAGCTTGCGGTGCAGCCGGCGCCACCGGTGGGGCAACAGCAGGCCCAACGGCCCCAAGGGGGAATACACGCGGTACTCCACCCCCGAGGCCTGCAAGCGTTCTGCCCAGCTGTGCGGCAATGTGCCCGTGCCCACCCCATCCACCACCAACTGGGTGCGCACGCCGCGCTCGGCGGCCCGCATCAGCGCCTCGGCCACCGCCGCGCCGGCACCGGTGAAATCAAAAATGTAGGTTTCAAACTGGATGTCCGACAGCGCCGCATCCATGGCCTCGATCAGGGCGGGAAACAGCTCCTCGGCCCCTTGCAGCAAGCGCACCCGGTGGTCGTCCGAAAACTCAGCCCTGTGAGCCCGGAACAACGACTTCTTGCTCATCGCGCCCATCCACCATGCAGCGCACCGCCAGCGAATGTGGAAACGGGCGCGCCCAAGGCCAGTGCCACCGTGGAACTGGCTTTGCCAGGCCACGGGTGGCGTCCCCCCACGGGGGAAGGCGCGAAGCGACTCAGGGGGGCGTTCAAAGCCTGAACTCCGCAATCAGCGGCAAATGGTCCGACATGCGCCACCAGATGCGGCCGCGCGGCACGTGCAGCGACAAGGGCGTGAGGCCACGCACATACACATGGTCCAACTGGGCAAGCGGCAGCCGCGCGGGATACGTGAAGGCGCGGGGCGCATCAAACTCATGCAGCGCAAAACCGGCCAGCATGCGCTTGATCTGCAAACCCCAGTCGTTGAAATCGCCGGCCACCACCAGGGGCGCGCCGGGCGGCACCTCGCGTTCGATGAAGCGCTGCAGGCGCTCGATCTGGCGGATGCGGCTGCCCGGGATCAGCCCCAGGTGCACCACGATCACATGGATGCGGCGGCCATGGGCGTCCACCTCCACATGCAGCAGCCCGCGCTGCTCGAAGCGGTGGTCCGAGATGTCCTCGTGCTGGTGGCCGATCACGGGCCAGCGCGACAGCAGGGCATTGCCGTGCTCGCCATGTTTGGTGATGGCATTGGTGCGGTACACGGCCTCATAGCCCTCGGGGGCCAGGAACTCGGCCTGGGGCAGCTCGGGCCAGCGCTGAAAATACGCCTGTTCCCGCCGGTGAAGCTTGCGCACTTCCTGCAGGCAGACGATGTCGGCGTCGAGTTGCTCTACCGCCAGCCCCAGGTTGTGGATCTCCAGCCTGCGCGCCGGGCCGATGCCTTGTACGCCTTTGTGGATGTTGTAGGTGGCCACCCGCAGAATGTCGTCGTGTTGCATAGTCTGATTGTGTCGCAAGCCGCACTGGCTGCGGGTTTGTACGACGCTGCCAGGGGCACCAGCGCCTTACACTGGGTTACATCCACTCCCCCGCTCCAGCGGGACCGGTACACACCCTGAATGGCTACCGAGACCGTTCCATCTGCCGCCCCTGCGGTGCTGGCGCTCATTGTCGACAGCAACGCCACCTCACGCAGCATCCTCGTGGGCCAGCTGCGCGAGTACGGCGTGACCCGCATCGTGCAATGCAGCCGTGTGCAGGACGCACGCAACCGGCTGGAGCACACCGTGTTCGACTATGTGTTGTGCGAACAATACTTTGGCGAAGGCGGCTACTCAGGCCAGACCTTGCTGGACGACCTGCGGCGCGCACAGCTCCTGCCGTTTTCCACCGTGTTTTTCATGGTCACGTCCGAGGCTTCGTATGCCGCCGTGGCCGAAGCCGCCGAATCCGCACTCGATGGCTACCTGCTCAAGCCGTTCACGCCCAGCGCGCTGTTCGAGCGCCTGAGCCTGGCACGCCTGCGCAAGATCCATCTGCGCCCAATTTTTGACGCCATCGAGGCCGAAGATTTCGAGCGGGCTGCCCGCCTGTGCGTGGCCCGCTTCGAGTCGCGCCAACCCTATTGGCTGTACGCCGCGCGCATTGGCTCCGAGTTGCTGCTGCGCCTGGGCCGCCACGACGAGGCCCGCACGCTGTTCGAGGCCGTGATCGCTGCCCGCGCCCTGCCCTGGGCCAAACTGGGCGTGGCGCGCGCGCAGATCGAATCGGGCCAGGCGGCACGCGCCGTGACCACCTTGCAGGAGCTGATTGGCGAAGATGCCTCGTTTGCCGATGCCTACGACGTGCTGGGCCGGGCACAGGTGGAGCTGGGCAATTTCTCGCAGGCCATCGAAACCTACCGCACGGCCAGCGGCCTGACGCCGGATTCGGTGGTGCGCCTGCAGAAGCTGGGAATGATGTCGTACTACATGGGCGACCGCGAAACCGCCACCAAGGTGCTGGCACGGGCCGCCATCCTGGGCATCGACTCCAAGCTGTTTGACTTCCAGTCGCTGGTGCTGCTCACGTTCTCGTACTTTGCCGAGAACGATCGCAAGGGCATCGAGCGCTGCATGGCCGACTTTGGCCGCATTCTGGAGCGGCACCAGGGTAGCGCCCGCGTGCAGCGCTTTGCCGAGGTGGCGCGCACGCTGCAGCTCATCCAGCAGCGGCAGTTCTCGCAGGCGGTGGAGTCGGTGCGCAGCATGGCACGCGAGATCACGTCCAGCAGCTTTGATTTCGAGGCCGCGTGCAACCTGGGCAGCCTGCTGGCGGTGCTGGCCGTCACGTCGATCGATCTGTCGGACAGCGAGGGTTGGGTGCGTGCGCTCGGCATGCGCTATGCCAACACGCGCGGCCTGACCGAACTGCTGGCCAATGCCTGCAACCTGCACACGCCCTACGGCGATCTGGTGCGCGAGTGCCTGCTCCACATCAACAAAACCGCCGAGGCCGCGATGGCGCAAAGCCTGCATGGAGACCCGGCAGGCGCAGTCCATCATCTGCTGGCCCAGGCCGAGAAAACACTCAATTCCAAATTGGTGGACATGTCCCAGCAGGTGCTGCTGCGCCACCGGGCACGCATGGCGTCGCCGGAACCGCTGCAGGAAGCCATCGACGCCTTGCGCGCCCGCGTGGGCAGCACCCCGGTGCGCGCCATCCTGGGGCAAGACAGCGAACGGAGGCCCGGCGGCGTGGTCATCCGTTCACGCAACGCGGCCGAGACGGGCCCCGCCACCAGGGCGTTGAGCGATGACGACCCCAGTGAGACTGACAGCTCGGAGCCTGACGATCCGCTGGACAGGCTCAGGCTGCGGCCATTGGGATAGGCACTCCGCCTTCATCGCCTGCCCACTGCCGCTTTCAGTACACGGCTGGCGGCGATGGTGCGGCAACGGAAGGACCCAGGCACACCGGCCTGCCATAGCGCGCCGCCAGGTCGCGCGTGGCGGCCACCAGCACGCTCGTGTCCACCCCTACGGCCACGAAGACGGCGCCCAGCTCCAGGTAACGACGTGCGAGCTTTTCATCGGCCATCAGGATGCCGGGCGCCTTGCCTGCGGCCAGCACGCGGCGTATCCCGCTCTCAATGGCCGCCTGTACCTCCGGGTGCCCGGGGTTGCCCACATGGCCCATGCTGGCCGACAGGTCGGCCGGGCCGAAGAAGACGCCGTCCACGCCCGGCGTGCGGGCGATCGCATCCAGGTTCTCGATGGCGAGGCCGCTTTCGGCCTGCGCCAGCAGGCACACCTGGGCATTGGCCTCCTTCAGGTAGCCGGGGTAGCGCATCCACTGCGAAGCGCGCGCCAGCCCCGCGCCCAGGCCGCGGATGCCGCCTTGCCCGTCGTCCTGCGGGTAGCGCATGGCACGCACCAGCTGCGCGGCCTGCTCGGGCGTATCCACCATGGGCACCAACAGGGTCTGCGCGCCGATGTCCAGGTACTGCTTGATCAGTGCCGTGTCGCCCACGGGCACCCGGGCCACTGGGTGCGGGCCCGCACCCAACATGGCGCGCGCGCTGGCCACGCCCTGCAACTGCTCCAGCACGCGCGGCACGTCGTTGGGCGCATGCTCGCCGTCGATCAGCAGCCAGTCGAAGCCGGCGCCCGCCACGAGTTCGGCCGCATAGCCGCTGGCCAGGCCAAACCACAGGCCGATCTGTGGCGTGCGCGCTGCCAGCGCCTGCTTGAAGGTGTTCACCGGTGTCTGCACAGCTCCCCCTCAGACGAAGCGGAACGCGATGTTGCCCAGCGGCCCGTAATCCGCATGGAAGGTGTCGCCCGCGGCGGCCGCCACGGGCCGCGTGAACGAGCCGCCCAGCACCACCTCGCCCGCCTTCAGCCCCTCGCCATAGGGCGCGAGCTTGTTGGCCAGCCAGGCCACCCCCGTGGCCGGGTGGTTGAGCACGGCCGCGGCCAGGCCCGACTCCTCGATCACCCCGTTCTTGTAGAGCAGCGCGCCGCACCAGCGCAGGTCCACCGCATCGGGCCGCACGGGGCGCCCGCCGGTGACGATGCCGGCGTTGGCCGCGTTGTCCGAGATGGTGTCGAACACCTTGCGCATCACGCCGGTGTGGCGGTCGTGCTGCTCGATGCGCGCGTCGATGATCTCGATGGCGGGCACCACGTACTCGGTGGCGGCCAGCACGTCGAAGATGTTCACCGGGGGGCGCCCCGGCTCGCCGCGCAGCGGCTTGTTGAGCACGAAGGCCAGCTCCACCTCCACGCGCGGCAGGATGAAGCGCTGCACGGGGATGTCGCCGCCCTCGGCAAAGAACATGTCGTCCAGCAGGGTGCCAAAGTCCGGCTCGGTGATCTGGCTGGCAACCTGCATGGCGCGCGAGGTCAGGCCGATCTTGTGGCCGCGCACCGTGCGCCCCTCGGCGATCTTCATCGCCACCCAGGCGCGCGAGATGGCATAGCCGTCCTGCACCGTCATGCCGGGGTGGCGCTTGGAGAAATGCTCCACCTGCACGCGGGTCTTCTCGGCCTGGTGCAACTCCCGGGCCAACTGCTGGATCAGTGCGTCGTCAAGCATCTGTGCGTCCTCAGGATTCCGCCGTGAAACCGATGGCCTTCACGATGGGCCCCCATTTGTCGCCATCGGCCTTGAGCAGCGCCGCCAGCTCGGCCGGCGTGGACGAGCGCGCCTCCAGCCCCATCGCGGCCAGCCCGGCGATCACGTCCTTGTCCGCCAGCGCGGTGCGGATGGCGGCATTGGCCTTTTGCACCACATCGGCCGATGCCTTGCCCGGCAGGAAAAAGCCGAACCATTCGTTGTAGGCCATGTCCTTGTAGCCCTGCTCGATCAGCGTGCTGACACCCGGCATGAACTTGTTGCGCGTGGCGCCCGAGGTGGCCAGCACGCGGATCTTGCCGCCCTGAAGGTGCGGCAAAAATTCACCTACCGGCGCCGAGACGGCCGCGATCTGCCCGCCCAGCAGGTCCAGGATGGCCGGCTGCGAGCCGCGAAAGCCCACGTGGCGCATGTCCACCTTGCCCGCGCGGCTGATGAGTTCGCCCACGAAGTGCGGCACCGAGCCCGGTGCGGGCGAGCCGAAGTTCGCGCCCGTGGGGTTGGCCTTGCACCACTCCAGGAACTCGGGCACGGTCTTCACCGAGGCCGGCACCTGCGGGCCCACGGCAAAGCCCATGTCGAACACCACGCCCAGCGAGACGGGCGTCACGTCGGCCACCGGGTCGTAGGGCAGCTTCTTGTAGGTGTGGGGGTAGATGCCCAGCATGGACATGGGCGTGGCCAGCAGCGTGGCGCCGTCCGCCGGGGCGGCCTTGAGCGTGGTGATGGCGATCTGCCCGCCCGCGCCGGTCTTGTTCTCCACCACGGCCGACTTGGCATAGCCGCCCGTGATCTGGGTGGCCACGCGGCGCGCCAGGGTGTCCACGGTGCCGCCGGCGGCAAAGCCGGCCAGGATCTTCACGGTGTCGATGGCCTGGGCCTGGGCCATGAAGGGCAGCGTGCCTGCGGCGCCGGCCAGGGCCAGTTGCAGGATGTCGCGGCGGGAAGGGGTGGGCGAGGATTTCGTCATGCGTTGTCTCCGGGTCTCGTTGTGGGTTATTTCTTGGCCGCCTGCCGGTAATTGGCCTTGAGGTGCTCGGGCACGCGCTCGTCGAAGCCGCAGGCCACGCGCCGCACCTCGGGGCTGTCGGTGGGCTGGTGGCCCACGCCCAGGGCCGAGGCCCGCGGTGCGTCGATGGCGACCACGGTGCCGGCCAGGCGTCCCAGGCCGGTGATCTCGCACTCCACCAGGTCACCCCGGTCCACCGAGCGCGAATGGCAGGGGGTGCCCATCAGGATCACGTCGCCCGGCACCAGGGTGATGTGGCGTGCGATGTCGGCCACCACGTAGTGCGGGCCCCAGATGGTCTCGTCGCCGATGTGCGCCTCCTGCACCACCAGGCCGTTGCGGTAGGTGCGCAGCGTCTGTTCGAACAGGTTCACGCCGCGCACGATGCCCGGGCCGATGGGCAGCAGCGTATCCGCGCCCTTCACGCGCAGCATGCTGCCCTGGTCGGTGTCGCGGTAGTTTTGCAGGCCCATGTCGAGCGCCGGGCAAAAGCCTTCGATGTAGTCCCACGCCTCGTCGGGCAGCACGTTGCGGCAGGTCTTGCCGATGACCACGGCGTATTCGCCCTCGTAGTTCAGGTACAGGCTGTCGGCGGGCTTGTGGATCTCGCAGCCATGGCCGTTGACCGAGGTCGGTGGCTTGGTGAAATAGGTCGGTGTCTCGGTCGGTTTGGGCTGGTTGCGCGTCTCGAAGCTGCGCGAGCTGTACGAGATGTGCACCGCGATGACCTTGCTGGGCGAGACCGGCGGCAGGTGCTGCACCGTGGCCGGGTCCACCACGCGGCCATCGTCCAGGCGAAGTTGCCCCTGCTGCGCGCCCTCTTCCACGAGGGTACCCCAGCAGGCGCTGCCGCCCACCAGCACGCGGCGGCGCTCCACGCGCGGGCCCCGCATCACGGCGGGCAGTTCGGTGATCGGGAATTCGAAGTTCATGCCGCCACCTCCAGCCTCCGGGCCGCTTCTTCGCCATCGAACCACATGTGCACATTGCCCGTGCCGCGGGCGTTCTCGTAGGCCGACAAGGCCACGCCGCGGGCGCGGCAGTCGGCCCCGCCCATGGCGCCCAGCATCTGCAGGTAGTGCGCGCCGAAGGCCTCCCAGGGCATCTTGCGGTACTCGTCCTGCCAGCGGTCGAGCACCACGTCGTGCCGGCCCTGCTCCATCAGCGCGATGGCGCCCTTGTCGCTCATGATGTTCTCGGGGCGCGAGACATTGCTCTCGTGGAAGATACGCGGGTGGGTCGGCTTCCAGTCGATGGGGTTGAACTTGTGGCTCAGCGCGCCCGATGCCAGCAGCAGCACGCGCAGGCCGCTGCGGCGCACGGCCTCGGCAATCGCTTCACCCGATTTCAGGAAGTGGCGCCAGTCGCAGTTCTGGCACGAGCTCACGGTGACCACCGGCGTGTCGCTGCGCTCCAGGCGCAGGTGCTTGACCAGGTTGATGGTGGCGTACTGCTTGCCCAGATCGGGGTGGTTGATGACACGGTTGTAGCCCTTGTGCTCGCGCGACACGGCCTCGATTTCGAGCGCCAGGTCGGGGTGGCCCCGGTAGTCGTAGGGCACGCCGTGCAGGTACCAGGGCATCTCGTCCGAGATGTAGGTGCCCTGGTAGCGCGCGGCACCGTCCACCAGGTGGTAGCCGGTGGTGAACCAGTGCGAGTCGAAAATGATGACCACGTCGGGCCGAGCCTCGGCGATGCGCTCGCGCAGGCGCGCGTAGCCGGGGATCAGGTCCGAGTCGGCCCCCGCGCCCTGCAACACGCGGAACTCCTCGCACTGCATCAGGCCGGGGTGGTGCGAGACGATGGCGGCGCCAACGATGCTTCCCATGGTGTGTGTCTCCTCTGGATGTGTCTTAGCGGTGGCTGAAACTCGCGCGGAACGGCTTTTTGGGGACGACGACATCCTTGACGTCGCAGAAGAACTCGAAGCTCCAGTCCCCGCCCTCGCGGCCCACGCCGCTGCGCTTGATGCCGCCAAACGGCGCGGCCAGGTCGCGGATGCCAAAGCTGTTGACCCAGATGAAGCCCGTGCGCACCTGCTGCGCCACGGCGCTGGCGTGTTCCGCTTGGCCGTAGCAGACGCCACCCAGGCCGTAGTCGGTGCCGTTGGCCAGGGCAATGGCCTCCTCGTCGCTGTCGAAGGTTTGCAGCGTGAGCACCGGGCCGAAGACCTCGTTTTGCACGATCTCGCTGTCCTGGC
Source organism: Acidovorax sp. Root275 (assembly GCF_001428965.1). Lineage (NCBI taxonomy): Bacteria > Pseudomonadati > Pseudomonadota > Betaproteobacteria > Burkholderiales > Comamonadaceae > Acidovorax > Acidovorax sp. Root275. The sequence continues at coordinate 218,794 of NZ_LMJH01000010.1, forward strand.
GCACATCGGTGAGCAGCGTGGGCTGGTAGTACTGCGCACCGAAAAGGTGGTGCGCCCCGCCCCAGAGCAGCGTGGCGCCATCGGCCACGGCGCGCTGCACAAAACCGTGCACGCGCTCAACCTGGCGCGGGTGGATGATGGGCCCGACCTCGGTGGCCGCCTCGCGCGGGTCGCCCACGGTGAGCTTTTCGACATAGCCGCGCAGGGCAGCCACGAAGGCATCGTGCACCTTGCGGTGCACCAGGAAACGCGTGCCCGCCAGGCACACCTGGCCGGCGTTGCGGTACATCAGCGCGCCGGTGGCGGCAGCGTTGTCGATGTCGGCGTCTTCCAGCACGATGAAGGCCGACTTGCCGCCCAGCTCTAGGCTGCAGGGCACGAGGTTGGCGCCGGCCGACTGCGCGATCCACTTGGCCGTGGGCACCGAGCCGGTGAACGAGACACGCGCCAGGCGCGGGTCGCTGACCAAGCGCGCACCGGTGCTGGCACCCGCCCCCTGCACGATGTTGAACACCCCGGGTGGCAGGCCGGCCGCGTGCGCGCAATCGGCCAGCAGGCTGCTGGTCAGCGGCGCCCATTCCGGCGGCTTGACGATGACACAGTTGCCTGCGGCCAGCGCCGGGCCAAGCTTCCAGGTGGCCAGCATCAGCGGCGCGTTCCAGGGCGTGATGATGGCCACCACGCCGGCCGGGTCGTGGCGCACGAGGTGGGTCGCCTGCTCGGTCTCGATGGGCAGGTCCTGAAGGGTCAGCGCATGCTCGGCGAACCAGGTGATGTTGAGCATGGCGCGCGGCACCACGCCGTGCTTCATGCGCGAGAGCAGCACGCCCGCATCGTTGGATTCGAGCGTGCAGAAGGCCTCGGCACGCTGGCCGATCTCGGCGGCAAAGCGGTCGAGGTAGGGCTTGCGCTCGGCCGCCGTGAGCGCGCTCCACGCCGGGAAGGCACGCGTCGCCGCAGTGACGGCTGCGTCCACATGGGCCGGCGAGCCCTCGCTGATGCGGCCCAGCAGCGCCTGGTCGATGGGCGAGTGCAGGTCGAAGCGCAGGTCCGAGGCCACGCGCTGGCCGTCGATGTAGTGGTGGGGCGATACGGCAATGCCGGCGACGTTCAGGGTGTCGGTGCTCAAGGGGGTTCTCCAATCAGACAACAGGGCGAGGCAGCCTTGCCCGTTCCGTCGCGAAGTATCTGCAGCGCTTTCCTTGACCACAATCAATGCTTTCTTCCGGATTGTGAAGATGGTCTAATGAATGGAACCACCCCAGCGACCCCACCGCGCCAGCCATGTCTCTGCCCCACTTCACGCCACGCCAACTCGAAGCCTTTGTCACCGTGGCCGAACTGCGCAGCTTCGCGGCCACCGCAGACCGTGTGGCACTCACCCCCTCGGCGGTAAGCCAGCTCGTGAGTGAGCTGGAAGACGCGCTCGGCTTCAAGCTGTTCGAGCGCAGCACACGCCGGGTGGACATCACCAGCGCCGGACGGGAGTTTCTCGCTTCGGCTGAGTCCGTGCTCAAGCACCTGCGCATGGCGCAGATGGCCGCCAGCGATGTGCGCAACCGCGCAGCGGGCATCGTGCGGATTGCCGCACCGCTGGTCGTGGCCAGCGTGATCCTGCCCAAGGCCATCAAGGCCTATGTGCAAAAACGACCCAAGGTGCGCATCCATATCCGCGACGTACCCGTGGAAAAACTCGTCGATGCGGTCGCCAGCGGCGACGCCGATTTGGCCCTGGGCCCGGATCGCGCTTGTGGTGACGATGTCACGCGCATCCAGCTGTTCGAGAGCCCCTGGGTGCTGTGGTGCGCACCCACCCATCCCCTGGCCCACAAGCGCAGCGTGACCTGGGACCAGCTGCACGCCTACCCGCTGGTGGCCGCCGGCCGGGACCACGAACGCAGCGTGGCGCAGATGCACACCGGCCTGCCCAGCGGGCAGCGGGTGACGCCGGTGGAGATCGTGGACAACATCTCCACCGCCATGGGCCTGGCTGCCGCCGATGTGGCTGCGACGCTGGCGCCCGACTATGTGGGCGCACTGGCCAAGCCACTGGGACTGGTGCGCCGCCGCATCTTGTCACCGGAGGTGATGCGCTACGTGTGCCTTTACAGCCCCGCGCGGCGCGCCACCTCGCCAGCGGCAGAGGGCTTTTCAGACCACCTGATCCAGACCCTCGCCAAAAGCAAATGAGCGAAGGCTCCAGGTGGCGCTCGGTTCGCGCTACTTCGCCTGTTGCGTAGTGAACCGTGGAAGAAGCAGGCAGGCCTCGGCATTGGAGGCCGAGAAACAGCGCTCGGCCGCACGCTGCCAAGGCAGCCATTCGAAATCATCGTGTTCGCGCGGACTCAGCACCACGGGCGTGCCTGCAGGCACACACAAGCCAAACACCCGCTCGCGGTTGCGCACAACCCCCGGTGCATAACGGTGCAGCCATTGCGGCCAGATGTCGTAGACATTCTCCAGCGCCCAGTCGGTCAGCACGCAGCCGGTAGCCTGCGCGTCAATGCCGGTTTCCTCAGCCACTTCGCGGCGCGCGGTTTCCTCAAAAGCTTCATCCAGTCGATCCTTGCTGCCGGTGACGGACTGCCAATGCCCGTCCCCGCCTGTGCGGCGGATCAGCAGCACCTCCAGGGCCGGAGTGTGGATGACCACCAGCACCGACTCCGGAAGCTTGTAGGGCCGCTGCTGGGCTGCCGTCATGGCGCCGCGCTACCCGCCCCCTTGGAACGCGGGGCAGCCGTGGTGGTGGCAGGAACCGGCGGTGGCAACTCCTTGGCCTGCAGTGCCCTGACCTGCGCCACCAGCTGGTTGTGCGCATCCAGAAACGCTGCGGCGATGACCTTGCCTTCGTTGGTATTGCTCCACCCGGCCCCCGCGGCGCCCCCCAGCTTGCCGAACACAAGCCCACCCACGCCCAGGTCGGTGGTGCGCGCCGCCCCAGTGGCTGCCGCAACCTGCTCAGTCGTTTCGTTGTCGGACAGCAGCAAGGCCGTCTGCGCTTCCTTGAACTTGACCTGCTCCACCAGCCCCGCCAGACCGGCAACGTCTCGCAGTACCGGGATCATGGCGATCACCCCGGCCAGGCCGCGCCCGGCATCTTGCTCACTGAAAGTGAGGCTGGGTGTCAGCGTGTACTGCGCCTCATAGCCCTTGCCCTTGGACACGGTGGAGTTCTTGCGCAGCACGCCAGATTCCTTCAGGTCTTGTTCCTGAATGGTTCCGCGCAGCCCGGCCGAACGGTCCACCACCCGAAAACACCCACTTTGCTGGGCCAGCAGCTTGACCAGGGGCACCGGCGACGCCGGCAACTGGTAGCCCGAGCCCATGGTGTAGCCATTGGGATTCTCGGCCAGCGCCAGCGTGGCCACCGGGGCCTCGCAGCGCAGCAGTTCGCGCGCTGCGTTGTGTGCGCCTGCCGGTCCCGCCGAGCCCGTCACCACGGAGCCGCCCTGGCCCAGTTCGGTTTTTTTCTCGCCGCAACCCGCGAGGGCCAGCAGCACCACACCCATCAGCAAGACAGGGGTTTTCATTGAAAGCATGGAGAGTTTCCTTTCAGCGCTTGCACCCTGGAGTCCAGAGCTCGCCAAGAAAAAAGCGGCGCGGGCCGCCAGACCCTTGCCGCTTTTTGTAGTGCGATGCCACAGGAGTGCATCTGCTGGGTTCGGGGAAAGCCCCGGATCAAGCTGCCTTGACAGCGTCGATGTTGCGCAGGCGGATGTGCAGTTCGCGCAGCTGCTTTTCGTCCACGGGCGAAGGCGCCTGCGTGAGCAGATCCTGGGCGCGCTGGGTCTTGGGGAACGCGATCACATCGCGGATCGACTCTGCACCGGTCATCAGCGTGATCAGGCGGTCCAGGCCGAAAGCCAGGCCACCGTGTGGAGGCGCACCGTACTGCAGGGCATCGAGCAGGTAGCCGAACTTGGCCTGTGCGTCTTCGGGCGTGATCTTGAGTGCATCGAACACCTTCTTTTGCACATCGGCGCGGTGGATACGCACCGAACCGCCACCCAGCTCCCAGCCGTTGAGCACCATGTCGTAGGCCTTGGCGATGCATTTGCCAGGGTCTGTGTCCATCAGGTCCTCGTGGCCATCCTTTGGCGACGTGAAGGGGTGGTGCACGGCGGCCCAGCGGTCGTTTTCTTCGTCATGCTCGAACATCGGGAAGTCCACCACCCACAGCGGCGCCCAGCGGCTTTCGAACAGGCCGTTTTTCTTGCCGAATTCGCTGTGGCCGACCTTCAGGCGCAGCGCGCCGATGGAATCGTTGACGACCTTTTCCTTGTCAGCACCGAAGAACAGCAAGTCACCGTCTTGCGCACCGGTGCGCTTCAGGATCTCGGCGATGGCCGCGTCGTGCAGGTTCTTCACGATGGGCGACTGCAGGCCCTCGCGGCCATTGGCCACTTCGTTGACCTTGATCCAGGCCAGGCCCTTGGCGCCGTAGATCTTCACGAACTCGGTGTACGCATCGATCTCGCCGCGCGAGATCTGCGAGCCACCGGGCACGCGCAGGGCCACCACACGGCCACCCTTGGTGGTGGCGGGGGCGGAGAAGACCTTGAAGTCCACGTCCTTCATCACTTCGGTCAGCTCGGTGAATTCGAGCTTCACACGCAGGTCAGGCTTGTCGGAGCCGAAGCGGAAAGCCGCTTCCTGGTACGTCATGATGGGGAATTCGCCCAGGTCGACACCCAACTGCTGCTGGAACACCTCAGCGATCATGCGCTGGAAGATCGCGCGGATTTCTTCCTCACCCAGGAACGAGGTCTCGCAGTCGATCTGCGTGAACTCGGGCTGGCGGTCGGCGCGCAGGTCTTCGTCGCGGAAGCACTTGGTGATCTGGTAGTAGCGGTCGTAGCCGGCCACCATCAGCATCTGCTTGTACAGCTGGGGCGACTGGGGCAGCGCAAAGAACTGGCCGTCGTGCACGCGGCTGGGCACCAGGTAGTCGCGCGCGCCTTCGGGCGTGCTCTTGCCCAGCATGGGCGTCTCGATGTCGATGAAGCCTTCCTTGTCCAGGAAGTTGCGCACCTGGATGGAGGTCTTGTAGCGCAGCATCATGTTGCGCTGCATGTGCGGGCGGCGCAGGTCCATCACGCGGTGCGTGAGGCGCGTGGTTTCCGACAGGTTTTCGTCGTCCATCTGGAACGGAGGCGTGACCGATGGGTTGAGCACGTTCAGCTCGTGGCACAGCACTTCGATCTGGCCGCTCTTGAGCTTGTCGTTGGTGGTGCCGTCGGGACGGGGGCGCACCAGGCCCACCACCTGCACGCAGAACTCGTTGCGCACGTCTTCGGCGGTCTTGAACATCTCGGCACGGTCCGGGTCGCACACCACCTGCACATAGCCTTCGCGGTCGCGCAGGTCGATGAAGATCACGCCGCCATGATCGCGGCGGCGGTTCACCCAGCCCGACAGGGTGACGGTTTGGCCCATCAGGGCTTCGGTCACAAGACCGCAATAGTGGGAACGCATGGCCATGGCAGAAACTTCCGGCGCCCGGGGGGCGCATTAAAAGGGATTCACTTACCCGGAGAAATGAGCGTGGGGTCCGCCGGAGCGACCACACCCATCGAAACGATGTATTTGAGGGCTGAGTCCACGCTCATGTCGAGCTCGACGCAGTCGCTCTTGCGCAGCATCACGAAATAGCCGCCCGTGGGGTTGGGCGTGGTGGGCACATACACACTCACGAACTCGTCACGCAGATAGGCGGCCACCTCGCCGTTGGGCGCCCCGGTGACGAAGGCCACGGTCCAGACACCCTCGCGCGGCCACTGCACCAGCACCGCCTTGCGAAAGGCGTTGCCGCTTTCGGAAAACAGCGTATCGGAGACCTGCTTGACGCTGGAGTAGATGGAGCGCACCACGGGGATGCGGTGCACCACCGCATCGCCCCACTGCACCAGCTTGCGGCCGGCGAAGTTGCTGGCAATGGCGCCCACCACCAGCAGGATCAGCAGAGTGAGCACCACACCAAAGCCGGGCACGTGGACGCCCAGCAGCTTGTCGGGATGCCATGCGCCCGGCAGGATTTGCAGGGTCTGGTCCAGGGTGCTCACAATCCAGTTGAGCACCCACGCCGTGATCACTCCCGGCACGATCACCAGAAGGCCTGTCAACAGCCATTTGCGCAGGGCAGCCATGAGGGTGACTCAGCTCGCGGAGGGGGTTGAAGAGGCAGAACTGCCGCCAGCGCTTGATGCATCAGCACTAGGCGCTTCTTTTTTAGGAGCATCACCAGAACTGGCAGGTGCCGCAGCGTCGGCTTTCGGCTCTGCCTTGCTGTCGGTCGCGGGGGCAGAATTGCCGCTGCTGCCACCGCGAAAATCGGTCACGTACCAACCCGAACCCTTGAGCTGGAAGCCCGCCGCAGTGACTTGCTTGGAAAATGCCTCCGCACCACAGGCGGGGCACACCGTCAGGGGCGCGTCGGAGATTTTTTGCAGCACATCCTTGGCATAGCCGCAGGAGCCGCATTTGTAGGCGTAGATAGGCATGTCAGAGTGTTGAGGGAAAGTGCAAAACCCTCAATTATAGGCGGCACGTCCATCTCCACAGCGTTACTCCGTCCCGACCAGCTTGTGATGGGATGCGTGGCTGTTGCGGATGGCCTGCGGGCCCAACGAGCCGACCAGCATGCCCGCCAGCGCCGCGAGCAGGCCTGCCAGCTGCGCGGGGAAGACAACACCGGCGGGCGTTGCCAGGAACAGCAACCAGGTCACCAGCCCCAGCACAATGGCAAATATGGCCCCTTGGGTGGTGGCACGTTTCCAGTAGAGACCAAAAACCAGGGGCACAAAGGCACCCACCAGCGGCACCTGGTAGGCGCCCGACACCAGTTCGTAAATCGACGTGCCCTGCATGTAGATGGCATACGCCAACACGCAGGCGCTGAACACCAGGGTGGTGATGCGCATGGTCCGCAGATGCTGCTTGTCAGAGCTGTGCGGACGGAACTGCCGCCAGATGTTCTCCGTAAAGGTCACGCTGGGCGCCAGCAGCGTGGCCGAGGCCGTGGACTTGAGCGCCGACAGCAGTGCACCAAAAAACAGCACCTGCATCACAAACGGCATCTTCTCCAGCACCAACGTGGGCAGCACCTTTTGCGGATCGTCCTTGAGCAGCGCGGCTGTCTCGGTGGGCATGATGATGAGCGCACTGGCCACCAGGAACATGGGCACGAAGGCGAACAGGATGTAGCAGATGCCGCCAATCACCGGGCCGCGCGTGGCCGCCTGGATGTTGTTGGCCGACATGACACGCTGGAACACGTCCTGCTGCGGGATGGAGCCAAACATCATGGTCACGCCCGCTGCAATGAAGAAAACCACGTCATGGAACTTGGGCTCGGGCAGGAAGCGGAACAACTCGCGGCTGGATGCGAATTCGATGACCTTGCCAGCGCCGCCGGCCATGTTGCCCGCGAACACGGCAATCACAGCCAGCCCCACCACCAGAATGATCATCTGGATGAAGTCCGTCACCGCCACCGACCACATGCCGCCAAACAACGTGTACGCCAGGATGGACACCACACCGATGGTCATGCCCATGGGAATACTGATGGAGCCGCCCGAAAGCAGGTTGAACACCAGGCCCAGCGCAGTGACCTGGGCCGAGACCCAGCCCAGATAGCTGAGCATGATGATGAGCGAGCAGACGACCTCCACCGTGCGGCCGTAGCGCTCCCGGTAGTAATCGCTGATGGTCAGCAGCGTCATGCGGTAAAGCTTGCCCGCAAAGAACAGGCCCACCAGGATCAGGCAGAAGCCGGCGCCGAACGGATCTTCCACGACATTGCCAAGGCCGCCCTCGATGAACTTGGCCGGAATGCCCAGCACCGTTTCCGAACCGAACCACGTGGCAAACGTGGTGGTGATGATCATGTACAGCGGCAGATGCCGCCCGGCGATGGCAAAGTCCGCCGCGTTCTTCACGCGCCGGGCTGCCAAGAGCCCAATGCCGATAGTGATCAGCAGGTAAACAATAACCAGGGTCAACAGCACGGCACGCTCCTCTCTCTTTGTCTCAATTTATCTGGTGTGAAGAAATGAAATCTGTCAGTTTGGCGTTCCTGCTCAAGAACGCAGGGGCGGCAGACTTCTAAAACAGCCGGATTCTGACCAGCAGTTGCATGACCAGCAATCCCAGCACAAACCCGACCCCAGCAAAAATGATGCCTTGCAACAGGCGATTGGTGCGTTTTTGCGCATCCAGCAGTTCGCGCAGAGCGTGCTGGTGGTCGGCCGGGCGCTGCCGCAGCGCGTCATACAGCAGGCGTGGCAGCTCCGGGATCAGCTTGGCATAGTGGGGTGCCTCCGCTCGCAGCTCACGCCACAGGCGCTGCGGCCCCATCTGCTCCAGCATCCACTTCTCCAGAAACGGCTTGGCCGTGCTCCACAGGTCGAGTTCCGGGTCCAGCTCGCGGCCCAGGCCTTCGATGTTGAGCAGCGTCTTTTGCAGCAGTACCAGCTGCGGCTGGATCTCCACATGGAAGCGCCGCGAGGTCTGGAACAGGCGCATCAGCACCATGCCGAGCGAAATTTCCTTCAACGGCCGGTCGAAGTACGGTTCGCACACGGCGCGGATGGCCGATTCGAGGTCGTTCACCCGCGTTTCGGGCGGCACCCAGCCGCTTTCGATGTGCAGCTCGGCCACGCGCTTGTAGTCGCGCCGGAAGAACGCCACGAAGTTCTGTGCCAGATACTCTTTGTCAGACTCGGTGAGCGTGCCCACGATGCCGAAGTCCAGCGAGATATAGCGCCCGAAGGTGGCGGGGTCCAGGCTCACCTGGATGTTGCCGGGGTGCATGTCGGCATGAAAGAAGCCGTCGCGGAACACCTGGGTGAAGAAGATGGTGACACCGTCGCGCGCCAGCTTGGGGATGTCCACGCCCGCGTCGCGCAAGCGGTCCATCTGGCTGATGGGCACACCGTTCATGCGCTGCATGACCATGACCTCCGGGTGACAGAAGTCCCACAGGATCTCCGGGATCAGCACCAGGTCCAGCCCCTGCATGTTGCGGCGCAGTTGGGCGGCGTTGGCAGCCTCGCGCACCAGGTCCAGCTCGTCGTGCAGGTAGTTGTCAAACTCGGCGACCACTTCGCGGGGCTTGAGGCGCTTGCCATCGGCTGACAGGTTCTCCACCCACCCGGCCATCATGCGCATGAGGCCCAGGTCTTTCTCGATCACGGGCAGCATGCCCGGGCGCAGCACCTTGACCGCCACCTCGCGCTCGATGCCGTTGCGGTCGCGCAGCGTGGCGAAATGCACCTGTGCAATCGACGCGCTGGCCACCGGCACGCGTTCAAAGGAAGTGAAGACTTCATCCACCGGACGGCGGAATGCCCGCTCGATGGTGGCCATCGCAATTTCCGGGTCGAACGGGGGCACGCGGTCCTGCAGCCGGGCCAGCTCGTCGGCCACATCTGGTGGAAGGAGGTCGCGGCGCGTCGAAAGCACCTGGCCGAACTTGACGAAGATGGGCCCCAGGCGCTCCAGCGCCAGGCGCAGCCGCTGGCCGCGTGGTGCATCCAGGTTGCGCCCGAACGACAGGACCCGTGATGCCGAGCGCAGCCAGGGTTTCTGGAAGCTGTCCAGCACCATGGCATCCAGGCCGTACCGGAACACCACCCAAAGGATGGCGCCCCCCCGGAGGAACTGCTTCATGCCCCCGCCCGCTCGGATCCGCCGTTCGGCGCAGCTGGCGTGGCAGGCTCGGGGGGCACGGGCACCAAGGCCGACGACGATGGTGCCACGCGTGCGCCCACAAACTGGCGCAGCGCCTGCGCGGCGCGGCGCGCAACCTGCGCCACGGTATGGGCAGGGGCGTCGCCCATCACGCGTGCGAGGTCTTCCTCGACATCCCAACGCACATGGTCGACCAGCCAGTTGATCTCGGCGGCCAACTGCACATCGCCTTCGATGCGGATGGAGGGCTTGTCACCCCGCAGCGCGGTCTGGGCCAGCGCGAAGGGAGAGGTCTCGGTCACTTCCAGCCGCAGATCGGCCACGGCGGCCTCCGGCGCGAGATTGAACAGCCCGGCCGGTGTGATGGCCAGGGCCATCGAATAGGCGCGCCACTGTACGCGGGCGATGCTGCCCTTCTGGCGCACCAGACGGTCCATCGCCTCTTTTTCCTGCATCAGCACGTGGTTGAGGAACAGCACGATCCGCTGCTGCATCTCGTGCACGAGCCATTGGGGGGGCTGGGGGCCGGCGGCCACGCGCTCAAAGAGGCCGTCCAGAAACGAAAAAGGGGACTGTGGTGTTGCCATAGTCCCCGATTATTCCCTGAACTGGGATAGCCCCACTGCGGGGCATTTCCTTTATTACTGCAGGGCCTGCACACCCGCCACCAGCCAGCCGCTGCTGCCGGCCTTGGGTTTGGTCATGTTCCAGACCTCACGGAAGGGGCTCGGGCCCGCCGAAGGCTCTTCGCGGATCATGCCGGAGAACTCGACGCTGGCCATGTAGCCATCACCCAGGTCTTCAATGCCCAGCAACTGGGCTTCGATCATGACCACATCGGTGTGGTTGGGCTGCACGCCACGGTGGTCTTCGCGCTCTGTCAGCTGGGTGCGGATCTCGCCCAACATGCTGTCGGTCATCATGGACCGCAGCGTGTTGATGTCCGAACGGTCCCAGGCGGCTTGCAGAGTGACGAAATTGCGCTTGGCAGCAGACAGGAAGCCCTCGGTATCAAAGCCTTCCGGAATGCCCCAGTTCTGGGAACCCGACAGGCCCGAGCCAATGACCACACCCGTGCCCACCCCGCCCTGCGCAGCTCGCGAGGCGTCGAACGCCATGCTGCTGCGCTCCCAGGGGCGCGCCGAGGCGTCGTTGCCCACGTTGTTCGGGCTGTACTGTGGAGGCACCTGCGCGGCGGCAGGCGTTGCAGCACCCGCCCCCTGGAAAGCGAACGGAGCACCGCCGGCAGCAGCACCGCCATTGCCGCCACCACCACTGCGTGCACGCATCACCATCTTGAAGATGGCAAACGCGGCCAGCGCCAGCAGCGCGATCATCAGAATATTGCCGAACCCTGCGCCCAGCCCCAGGGAGTGGGCCAGCCACGCCAGGCCCAGACCGGCGGCCAGGCCACCCAGCATCGCACCCCAAGGCTTCTTGGCGGCTGCGGCCGCAGGGGCTGCCGCACCCGCAGCGGCGGGCTTGGCAGCCGCATTGGTAGCGCTCTGGGCCGGAGCACCTGGCGTCGCGGGCGGCGTTGCCGACTCGCGTTGCGTTACGTTGTTCGACTGCTGACCCGTCGATTTTCCACCACCCAGTCGCCGGGCGTCGGCATCGGCGTGCGCAAACGCCAGCATCGCGACCAACACCACAGACCACAGTTTCATCATGACTTCTCCGTCTCCGTTAATGACCAAGCGAAACGCTCAGCACTTGATTCCAACATGCAAGGCCACAATGCCCCCTGTCATGTTGTGATAGTCCACATGCCCAAAGCCATTTTTTTGCATGAGGCTTTTGAGTTCTTCCTGGCCCGGATGCATGCGGATCGATTCAGCCAGATACCGGTAACTCGCGTCGTCACCGGCCACCAGCTTGCCCAGCTGGGGCAGCACCTTGAACGAATACCAGTCGTACGCTTTCTCCAGCGGCTTGGCCACCTTGGAAAACTCGAGCACCAGCAGCTTGCCGCCGGGCTTGAGCACACGGCACATCTCGGCAATCGCCTGGTCCTTGTGCGTCATGTTGCGCAGGCCGAAGGCCACGCTCACCACATCGAAATGCCCGTCCGGGAACGGCAGCTTTTCGGCATCGCAAACCGTCGTCGGCAACACCACACCCGCATCGATCAGGCGGTCACGCCCCACGCGCAGCATGGCTTCGTTGATGTCGGTATGCACCACGCGGCCGGTGGCACCCACCTTCTTGGAGAACGCCAGCGCCAGGTCGCCCGTGCCGCCTGCAATGTCCAGCACCTGGCTGCCTTCGCGCAGGTTGGCCACCATCACTGTGTAGGCCTTCCAGGCGCGGTGCAGGCCCGCCGACATGAGGTCGTTCATCACGTCGTACTTGGAGGCCACGGAGTCGAACACACCCCGCACGCGGCGTGCCTTTTCCTGCTCGTCCACCGACTGAAAACCAAAATGCGTGGTACTCATAAGAATCATGCTAGGCGCGTGAACGCCAGAGGTACAGCGACAACCCCGCACTGAAATGGGGCATCTGTCGCAATTTGGACAACACCATTGAAGAAAAATCAGCCGCCAGCGCTTATCTATATTGCGCCAACAGCTATTACTTCAATAGCACCTTGACGGACAAGGGCTTCCGCCGCGTTCTGTGCTCCGCCAGAAAACCACCCGGCTTTGCGCCTCAATGGCTGCCACAGGCATGCCCCCCGGCACCACCTTTGGGCGCCATGGGCGCATCGCGGTCGGCCCCTGCGGCGGCCAGCCGCTCGGTGTATTGGGTCCACAGCGCGTCTTGCTGCTGGCCCAATTCGTAGAGGTAATCCCAGCTAAAGATGCCACTCTCGTGCCCGTCGGAAAACGTGGGCTTGACCGCGTAGTTGCCCACGGGCTCCAGGTGGACCAGCGTGACCTCCCGCTTGCCCGTCTGCAGCACTTCCTGGCCCGGGCCATGGCCCTGCACTTCGGCCGACGGTGAATACACGCGCATCAACTCAAACGGAATGCGGAACGTGGCGCCATCGGAGAACCCCACTTCGAGCACCCGCGATGCCTCGTGCACCGTGATTGCCTGCGGCGTGGGCGCGCCCGCTTTCAAACCTGCCATGGATTCACCTGTGAGAAAACTGTTGTCAGAAACGACGGCGGTGATTGTCCCACCCGCCGCAGACCCCACCACCCAGAGGGCCGGGAGACGCTCCATCACCTGGCAGAGCGCCAGTCACGCAGCAACCAGGGGCGCCAGCTGTAGACGCAAGGCGCTTTCCAGCGCTGGCAGCAGCGCCTGCACTGCAGCCTCTTGCGCCGCAGGGCTGGGCCGCTGCGCAGCCGCCCACACAGGCGAGGGGAAGTGGCTGTCCCAGTCAAACCGCGCAATCACATGCCAGTGCAGGTGCGGCACCATGTTGCCCAGTGCCGCAATGTTGACCTTGGTGGGCGACAGGTGCTGGCGCAGGGCCTGCTCCACCACCGTCACGGCCTCCATGCAGTGGGCGCGTTCGGTAGCAGCCAGGTCCGAGAACTCGGCCACATGCGCATTCCAGACCACGCGGTAGAAGGCAGGAAACCCCGCCTCCTGCGCACGGATGACACGCAGGCGCTCACCGCGCCAGACCAATGCGCCACCGTCTTCGGCGCACAAAGGGCAGACCATCAGACCAGCACCCGCTCAATGCCGCCCTGGTTGGCGCGCTGGACATAGTCGGGCATCCAGTTCTCGCCCAGGATTTCGCGCGCCATCTCGACCACGATGTAGTCGGCTTCGAGCAGACCGTTGTTCAGGTCGCCTTCGTAGCGGTTCAGGCCCTGCAGGCAGCTCGGGCAGCTGGTGAGGATCTTCACGTTGTCCTGCGCGCCCACTGCGCCGCTGGCACGCAGCTGGGCCTCGCCCTTCTTGATTTCTTCTTCCTTGCGAAAGCGCACTTGCGTGGACACATCCGGGCGCGTCACGCCCAGCGTGCCGGACTCTCCGCAGCAGCGTTCGCTCTTCAGGACCTGCTCGCCCACCAGCGCCTTCACGGTCTTCATCGAGTCCTGAAGCTTCATCGGGTTGTGGCAAGGCTCGTGGTACAGGTACGCCCCCTTGCCCTGCAGGCTGACACCCTTCTCCAGCAGGTACTCGTGGATGTCGATGATCCGGCTGCCCGGGAAGATCTTGTCGAATTCGTAGCCCTGCAGCTGGTCGTAGCAGGTGCCACAGCTCACCACCACGGTCTTGATGTCAAGGTAGTTGAGCGTGTTGGCCACGCGGTGGAAGAGCACCCGGTTGTCGGTGATCATCTTCTCGGCCTTGTCGAACTGGCCCGAGCCGCGCTGGGGGTAGCCGCAGCACAGGTAGCCCGGGGGCAGCACGGTTTGCACCCCGGTGTGCCACAGCATGGCCTGCGTGGCCAGGCCGACCTGGCTGAACAGGCGCTCCGAGCCACACCCCGGGAAATAGAACACCGCTTCCGTCTCGGCCGTGGTGGTGGCCGGGTTGCGGATGATGGGCACGTAGTCCTTGTCCTCGATATCGAGCAGTGCGCGCGCCGTCTTCTTGGGCAATCCCCCCGGCAGCTTCTTGTTGATGAAATGGATCACCTGCTCCTTGATCGGAGCGGTGCCCACCGTCGCAGGCGGCTTGGCCGTTTGCTTGCGGCCCACCTTGCGCAGCAGGTCCACGGCCAGGCGCTGAGCCTTGAAGCCCACATCCACCATGGCCGAACGCATGAACTTGATGGTGTCCGGGTTGGTGGCGTTGAGCATGGTCATCGCCAGCGCGTTGCCAGGCCGGAACGTCTTCTTGCCCATCTTGCGCAGCAGGTTGCGCATGTTCATGGTGACGTCGCCGAAGTCGATCTTCACCGGGCAGGGGCTTTCGCACTTGTGGCACACCGTGCAATGGTCGGCCACGTCCTCAAACTCCTGCCAGTGCTTGATGCTCACACCCCGGCGGGTCTGCTCTTCGTACAAAAACGCCTCGACCAGCAGCGAGGTGGCCAGGATCTTGTTGCGCGGGCTGTAGAGCAAATTGGCGCGTGGCACGTGCGTGGAGCACACGGGCTTGCACTTGCCGCAGCGCAGGCAGTCCTTGACGCTGTCGGCAATCGCGCCGATGTCGCTCTGCTGCATGATCAGCGACTCGTGGCCCATCAGCCCGAAGCTGGGCGTGTAGGCATTCGTCAAATCGGCGTGCATCAACGCAGCGTTTGAAGCGCTTTTGGCCTCTAGCGCTTGTCTATCAAGCGCTGGCAGCTCCTGATTTCGGAGCAACTTACCCTTGTTGAAGCGGCCCTCGGGGTCCACCCGCTGCTTGTACTGCGCAAACGGCAGCAGCTCTTCGTCGGTCAAGAACTCCAGCTTGGTGATGCCAATGCCGTGTTCGCCCGAGATCACGCCGTCCAGGCTGCGCGCCAGCACCATGATGCGCGCCACGGCCTCGTGCGCGGTCTGCAGCATCTCATAGTCGTCGCTGTTGACGGGCAGGTTGGTGTGCACATTGCCGTCGCCCGCATGCATGTGCAGCGCCACCCACACCCGGCCCTTGAGCACGCGCTTGTGGATGGCCACAGCCTCGTCCAGGATGGGCTTGAACGCCGCGCCGGTGAAGATGCCTTGCAGCGGCGCCCGCAGCTGGATCTTCCAGCTCGCGCGCAGCGTGTGGTCCTGCAGTTGGGGAAACAGGGTTTCCACACCGTGCAGCCAGCCTTGCCACAGCGCGCGGACCTCCTCCACCAAACCGATGGCCTGGGCCACGCGCTCCTGCAGCAGCTCCGGCGAGGGCACCTCGTCATCGGCGTCGTGTTTGCCCAAGGGCAGGTTGCCCCGCTCGAAGAACTCGGTCAGCGCGTCGCACAGCTTGATCTTGTTGCGCAGGGAGAGCTCGATGTTGATGCGCTCGATGCCGTCGGTGTACTCGGCCATGCGCGGCAGCGGGATCACCACGTCTTCGTTGATCTTGAAGGCGTTGGTGTGGCGGCTGATGGCGGCCGTCTTCTTGCGGTCGGCCCAGAACTTCTTGCGCGCTTCGGCCGTGATGGCCACAAAACCTTCGCCACTGCGGGTGTTGGCCAGGCGCACGACCTCGCTGGTCACGCGGGCCACGTCGTCGGCGTTGTCGCCCGCGATGTCTCCTATCAGCACCATCTTGGGCAGGCCACCGTTGCCCTTCTTGCTCTTGGTGGCGTAGCCCACGGCCTTCAGGTAGCGGTCGTCCAGGTGCTCCAGCCCCGCCAGCAGCACGCCACTGCGCTTTTGCTCGGCGAACATGAAGTCCTTGATCTCGACGATGGAAGGCACGGCGTCCTTGGCGTTGCCGAAGAACTCCATGCACACGGTGCGCGTGTGCTCGGGCATGCGGTGCACCACCCAGCGCGCGCTGGTGATGAGGCCATCGCAACCTTCTTTCTGGATACCGGGCAGGCCCGACAGAAACTTGTCCGTCACGTCCTTGCCCAGGCCTTCCTTGCGGAAGGTGCGACCGGGGATGGCCAGGCGCTCGGTGCGCACGGGCGTCTTGCCGTCGGCCTCGAAATACTGCAGATCGAAGGTGGCCGTCTCCGCGTCATGGATCTTGCCCATGTTGTGGTCCAGCCGCGTCACTTCGAGCCACTGGGCGTCGGGCGTCACCATGCGCCAGCTGGCCAGGTTGTCCAGCGCCGTGCCCCAGAGCACGGCCTTCTTGCCGCCCGCGTTCATGGCGATGTTGCCGCCGATGCAGCTGGCCTCGGCGCTGGTCGGGTCCACGGCAAACACAAAACCCGCACGCTCGGCCGCATCGGCCACGCGCTGGGTGACCACGCCGGCCTCGGTCCACACCGTGCCCACTTCGCGGTCCATGCCCGGCAGGCGGCGCATCTCCACCTCGGTCATGGCTTCGAGCTTTTCGGTGTTGATGACCACGCTCTTCCACGTCAGCGGAATCGCGCCGCCGGTGTAGCCGGTGCCGCCTCCGCGTGGAATGATGGTCAGGCCCAGCTCGATGCAGCCCTTGACCAGGCCTGCCATCTCGGTTTCCGTATCCGGCGTGAGCACCACAAACGGGTATTCAACGCGCCAATCGGTCGCGTCGGTCACATGGCTCACGCGCGAGAGGCCGTCAAACTTGATGTTGTCCTTGGCAGTCAGGCGGCCCAGGGTCTTCTGGATCTGGCGGCGCAGCTGCGCGGCCTGCTCGAAGGTGGCGTTGAATTCGGCCACGGCGCGGCGCGCAGCCACCACCAGTTCACCCACCAGACGGTCGCGCCCGGCGTCGTCGTCGGGTGTGCGGCGTTTTTCGATCTCGCCCAGCCGGTGCTGCAGGGCATCGACCAGGAGCTTGCGGCGGTTGGGGTTGTCCAGCAGGTCGTCCTGCAGGTAGGGGTTGCGCTGCACCACCCAGATATCGCCCAGCACTTCATACAACATGCGGGCAGATCGCCCGGTGCGGCGCTCTTTGCGCAGCTGGTCCAGCACATCCCAGGCCGGAGACCCCAGCAGGCGGATCACGATCTCCCGGTCGGAGAACGAGGTGTAGTTGTAAGGAATTTCGCGCAGACGCACAGGCTCGGCAGCCTGCGTCTGCAAGGCAGCCAACGCAATCGGAACATTCATGGGGTCAACCTGGGGCGGGCGCTGCGCGCCCATGAGCCTTGGGGGCGCGATTTTAAGCCACCGGCCCTCCTCTCGCCGGGCCGGGGCTACACGGATCGGCGCCAGGGACCGATGGACAGCGTCAGAAAAGCACGCGGCTGCGCAGTGTGCCGCCGACCTTGGCCAGCTTGTCCAGCGCCAGGTCGGACGAAGCCGCGTCGATGTCGATCACCACATAGCCGATCTTCTCGTTGGTCTGCAGGTACTGGGCCGAGATGTTGATCTGGTTGTCCGAGAAGATGCGGTTGATCTCCGACAACACGCCCGGCACGTTGCGGTGGATGTGCAGCAGGCGGTGCTTGCCAGGGTGTGCGGGCAGCGCCACCTCGGGGAAGTTGACCGACGAGGTGCTAGTGCCGTTGTCGCTGTACTTCACGAGCTTTTCTGCCACTTCGAGGCCAATGTTGGCTTGCGCTTCCATGGTGGAGCCACCGATGTGGGGGGTCAGGATCACGTTGTCCAGGCCGCGCAGGGGCGACTGGAACTCGTCCTTGTTGGTGCGCGGCTCCACCGGGAACACGTCGATGGCGGCGCCCAGCAGCTGCTTGGCTTTGAGCGCTTCTGCCAGCGCCTCAATATCCACCACCGTGCCACGCGCGGCGTTGATGAGGATGCCGCCGGGTTTCATCGCGGCGATCTCGGCGGCGCCGATCATGCCTTCGGTGGACGGCAGTTCGGGCACGTGCAGGCTCACGATGTCGCACTGCCCCAGCAGGTCGTGCAGATGCTGCACCTGGCGTGCATTGCCCAACGGCAGCTTGTTGACCACATCAAAAAACGCCACCTGCATGCCCAGGGCCTCGGCCAGCACCGACAGCTGTGTGCCGATGGAGCCGTAGCCCACGATGCCCAGGGTCTTGCCCCGGATTTCATAGGCGTTGTCGGCCGACTTGAGCCAGCCCCCCCGGTGCGCCACCGCGTTCTTCTCGGGGATGCCGCGCAGCAGCAGGATGGCCTCGGCCAGCACCAGCTCGGCCACAGAGCGGGTGTTGGAATACGGCGCGTTGAAAACGGCAATGCCGCGTTCGCGCGCGGCGTTCAGGTCCACCTGGTTGGTGCCAATACAAAAGCAGCCCACGGCCACCAGCTTGTGCGCCTGGGCAAACACCTCTTCGGTGAGCTGGGTGCGCGAGCGGATGCCCACGAAGTGCACATCCGCAATCTTGCGCTTGAGTTCCTCGTCCGGCAGCGCACCGGACACCGTCTCGATCTGGGTGTAGCCAGCAGCACGGATCACATCCACGGCGGAAGCGTGGATGCCCTCGAGCAGCAGGAATTTGATCTTGTTCTTGTCCAGCGAATTGGTAGCCATGGCGATAAGAAGAAAGGGTGTGGAGAAAAGAGACTCGGCGCGTTTGCAGCGCGAACGAACCGACGCGGAGGCGACTGGCACGCGACCCGCAGCATGGTGCATTGCACAAAACCTTGCAAGCCTCGGCAAATGCGCCACACCTTGTCACAAAAGAGTCACAATCGCTTCCCTCATGGGGACCCCAAGGGGTTTCCCCGGTTGTTGCAAGCGCAAGGCTCATGCGACAACGACATATCAATGTCACATCGGCTGCATAGCATCCAGCCCTTGTGCTTTTCGTCATCCTCGGAGGAAATATTCATGCAAACGAAGCATCTGGCGGTCTGCGCTGCCATTGCCTTGTCGGTCTGCGCACCAGCGCAGGCACAACAGGTGGAGATTCAGTGGTGGCATTCGATGAGCGCAGCGCTCGGCGACTGGGTCAACGATCTGGCCAAACAATACAACGCCAGCCAGACCAAATACAAGGTCGTGCCCACCTACAAGGGCACGTATGACGAATCGATGACGGGCGCCATCGCCGCCTTCCGTGCTGGCAACGCACCCCACATCCTGCAGGTGTTTGAAGTGGGCACCGCCACCATGATGTCCAGCAAGGGCGCCATCGTCCCCGCGGCCAAGGTGCTCAACGATGCAGGCTTCAAGTTCGACCCCACCCAATACGTGTCCGCTGTCGCCGGCTACTACACCGCGCCCAATGGCCAGATGCTGAGCTACCCACTCAACAGCTCCACCACCATCTTCTATTACAACAAGGACGCCTTCAAGAAGGCCGGCCTGGACGCCGACAAGCCGCCAAAGACCTGGCCCGAAGTGTTCGCAGCCGCCTCCAAGCTCAAGGCCAGCGGCCACAGCTGCCCGTTCACCACCAGCTGGATCAGCTGGACGCAGCTGGAGAGCTTCTCGCTGTGGCACAACACCCTGTTCGCCTCCAAGAACAACGGCTTTGACGGCAACGACGCCCAGCTGCAGGTCAACACCCCCCTGCACGTGCGCCACTTCGAGAACCTGGCCAAGGCCTCCAAGGACGGTAGCTTCGTCTACAAGGGCCGCGGCAATCTGCCGGACGCATCCTTCCCTTCGGGCGAATGCGCCATGATCACCGGCTCTTCCGGTCTGTACGCCCGCGTGGCCAAGGAAGCCAAGTTTGCCTACGGCATCTCTGCCCTGCCCTATTACGACGATGTGAAGGGCGCGCCCCAGAACACCGCGATCGGCGGCGCCAGCCTGTGGGTGATGGCTGGCAAGAAGGCTGAGGAATACAAGGGCGTGGCCGACTTCCTGAACTTCCTGAATGACACCAAGGTGCAGGCCGCCAGCCACCAGCGCACGGGCTACCTGCCCGTGACCATGGGCGCCTACCAGCTGACCGAGGCTTCGGGCTTCTACACCAAGAACCCCGGCACCGACGTGGCCGTGACGCAGATGATCAAGAAGGCCACTGAAAAGTCGCGGGGCATCCGCCTGGGCAACTTCGTGCAGATCCGCTCCATCATCGACGAGGAAACCGAACAGATCTGGTCGGGCAAGAAGTCGCCCAAGGAAGCCCTGGACACGGCCGTGACCCGTGGCAACGAGCAACTGGCCCGTTTCGCGCGCGCCAACAAGTAAGTTCTGACGAGCGTCTATTGATGCCACCGGGCCGTTGAGGCCCGGTGGCATCGAAAGCCCGCCGCCCCCGTAAACCCTGCGGTTTACTGGGCGGCGGGTTGTCTTTTTTTGCCGCCGGGCAGTCCCACGGCAAAAGCGGCCCGATGGCGGGCCCGCGCTCCCGCGCAGCAGCCAGCGCGGGGACATTTTTTGAGAGTCTGGACATGGAAAAACGCGTTCTCTTTCGCTCTGCATGGCTGCCGTGGGTGCTTCTGGCACCCCAGCTGGCCATCATCAGCGTCTTCTTCTTCTGGCCTGCCGGTCAGGCCCTGGTGCAATCGTTCCAGATGCAGGATTCCTTCGGCTTCTCGAAGGAATGGGTGGGTTTTGACAACTTCCGGGACCTGTTCCAGGACCCGGGCTACCTGGCGTCGTTCAAGACCACGGCCTTCTTCTCGATCCTGGTTGCAGTCAGCGGCATCACGCTGTCGCTGATCCTCGCGATCTTTGCCGACCGCATCATCAAGGGCGCGATGGTCTACAAGACCGCGCTGCTGCTGCCCTACGCCGTGGCCCCCGCCGTGGCGGGCGTGCTGTGGATGTTCATGTTTTCGCCCTCGCTGGGGGTGGTGGCCTACATGCTGCGCCAGTCCGGTTTCGACTGGAACCACATGCTCAACGCCGACCACGCCATGGCGCTGATCGTGATCGCGGCGGTGTGGAAGCAGATCTCCTACAACTTCCTGTTCTTCCTGGCAGGCCTGCAGTCCATACCGAAGTCGCTCATCGAGGCCGCCGCCATAGACGGTGCAGGCCCCTGGCGCCGGTTCTGGAGCATCCAGTTCCCGCTGCTGTCGCCCACCACGTTCTTCCTGCTGGTGATCAACGTGGTGTACGCGTTTTTCGACACCTTCGCCATCGTCGATGCCACCACACAAGGCGGCCCGGGCCGAGACACCGCCATCCTGGTCTACAAGGTCTACCACGATGGGTTCAAGGCCATGGACATGGGCGGATCGGCCGCGCAGTCGGTGGTGCTGATGGTGATCGTGGTGGTGCTCACCGTGATCCAGTTCCGCTACGTTGAAAAGAAAGTGCAGTACTAGATGACTCCCCCCCGAAGCGCCTTTGGCGCCTCCCCCTCGAGGGGGCGCCTCCAGCGGCCCGGCAAAGCCGGTTCCGCGGTGGCACGCGCAATGGCGCCCTTTGATTCACGCATGTCTTCTTCATCGCCCCTCTCTCCTGGAGCCCTCGCATGGTAGAGCGCAGTCCTTATTTCACCGCGTTCTCGCACCTCGTCATGGTGCTGGGCGTGGTCATCGTCGGTTTTCCGCTGTACCTGGCCTTTGTGGCCTCCACCCACACGGCGCAGGACATTGTCCAGGTGCCCATGCCCATGGTGCCCGGCGGCAACTTCTGGCAAACCTACCACGACGCCCTGTTCGGCGGCGGCTCCGGCGCGGGCTCCACCGCACCCGTGGCGCGCATGATGTGGGTGAGTTTTGTCACCGCCATCGTCATCACGCTGGGCAAGATCGCGATCTCGCTGCTGTCGGCATTCGCCATCGTGTACTTCCGCTTCCCGTTCAAGGGCATCTGCTTCTGGCTGATCTTCATCACGCTGATGCTGCCGGTGGAAGTGCGCATCGGCCCCACCTACCAGGTGGTGTCGGACCTCGGCATGCTCAACAGCTACGCGGGCCTCACGGTGCCGCTGATTGCCTCGGCCACGGCCACGTTCCTGTTCCGGCAGTTCTTCCTCACGGTGCCGGATGAACTGGTGGAAGCCGCCCGCGTGGACGGCGCCGGCCCGATGCGCTTCTTCAAGGACATCCTGGTGCCGCTGTCGCGCACGTCGATTGCCGCGCTGTTCGTGATCCAGTTCATCTATGGCTGGAACCAGTACCTGTGGCCGCTGCTGGTGACCACGTCCGAAGACATGTACCCCGTGGTGATCGGCATCAAGCGCATGCTGGCCGGCGGCGATGCGGGCAACGAGTGGAACATCGTGATGGCCACGGCCCTGCTGGCCATGCTGCCACCCGCCTTTGTGGTGGTGGTCATGCAGCGCTGGTTCGTCAAGGGCCTGGTGGACACCGAAAAATAAGACAAAACCCCTGCTAGCGCTTATCTATCAAGCACTTGTAGCTATCAAATTTATTGCATCATGGCATCCATATCTCTTCGCAACATCATCAAGCGCTACGGCCACGGCCCCAAGGCCAACCAGGTGATCCACGGCGTCAACGCCGAGGTCAAGGACGGCGAGTTCATCGTCATCGTGGGCCCCTCGGGCTGTGGCAAATCCACCCTGCTGCGCATGGTGGCGGGCCTGGAGGAAATCTCTGGCGGCGAGCTTCGCATCGGCGACCGTGTGGTCAATGACCTGGAACCCGCCCAGCGCGACATCGCGATGGTGTTCCAGAACTACGCGCTGTATCCGCACATGACGAACTTCGACAACATGGCCTATGGCCTGAAGATCGCCAAGGTCCCCAAGGAAGAAATCAAGGCGCGCGTCGACAAGGCCGCCAAGATCCTTGAATTGGGGCACCTGCTTGAGCGCAAGCCGCGCGAGCTGTCCGGCGGCCAGCGCCAGCGCGTGGCCATGGGCCGCGCCATCGTGCGCCAGCCCCAGGTGTTTTTGTTTGACGAGCCGCTGTCCAACCTGGACGCCAAGCTGCGCGCGCAAACCCGCCTCGAAATCCAGAAGCTGCACCGTGAACTCGGTATCACCAGCCTGTTCGTGACCCACGATCAGGTGGAAGCCATGACGCTGGCGCAGCGCATGATCGTGATGAACGCGGGCAACATGGAGCAGTTCGGCACGCCCGAAGAGGTCTACCACACGCCCGCCACCACCTTCGTGGCCAGTTTCATCGGCTCGCCGCCCATGAACCTGCTCAAGAACGCCCCCAGCGCCGCGCCCGGCACCATCCTGGGCATCCGCCCCGAGCACCTGGACGTGCGCAGCGAAGGCTGGGAAATCAAGGTCGAAACGGTCGAACTGCTGGGCGCCGAACGCCTGATCTACGGCCGCATCAATGGCGAGCAGATCATTGTGCGCGTGGAAGAAGGCACCCATGCACCAGCGCCTGACTCGGTGATCCACGTGGTGCCGCGCCCAGACCGCCTGCACGCATTCGACGCCACCACCGGCAAACGCATCGCTGCCTGAGCTGATGTTGCCCAAGCCGGCCGCCAGCAGCGGGAACGGGGTTCAGGCCACCGTTCCTGTGCTGGCGTCTCTGAACCTTGCAGAAACCCTGCGGTTCTACACCGAGCACCTGGGCTTTGCTCCGCTGCTGGAGATGGACAACTACCTGATCCTGCAGCGTGATGGTTGTGAACTGCATTTCTGGCCCTGCAACGAACCCCACATTGCAGAGAACACCTCGTGCTATGTGCGTGCAGACACAGAATCGCTGCACGCGGATTTCACGGCACGGGGCCTGCAAGTGGCACCCCCCATCGTCCAGCCCTGGGGCATGAAGGAGATGTACGTCATCGACCCCCACGGCAACCTGCTGAAGTTTGGTGAACCCGCATGAGCGCTCCCTCGCCCGCCCCTGTATCCACCTTGGCCCCCTGGCCCTACCCCCGCTGGATCGCGCACCGCGGCGCCGGCAAGCTGGCCCCTGAAAACACCCTGGCCGCCTTCCGGCTGGGCGCCCAGCATGGGTACCGCATGTTCGAGTGCGACGCCAAGCTGAGTGCCGACGGCGTGCCGTTTCTGATGCACGACGCCACGCTGGACCGCACCACCAACGCGGCGCAGGTGCTAGGCACCACCGCCAGCAACACCGGGGGCGACCACCCCTGGAGCGCGCTGGCCCAGCTGGACGCCGGCAGCTGGCATTCGCGCACCCATGCGGGCGAGCCGTTGCCCACTCTGGAGAACATGGCACGCTACTGCATCGCCAACGGGTTCTTCCTGAACATCGAAATCAAACCGACACCCGGGGCCGAGGAAAAAACGGGCCGGGTGGTGGGGGAACATGCGGCGCGGCTGTGGCAAGGCCAGGCCGTGCTGCCCCTGTTCTCGTCCTTCCAGCCCGAAGCGCTGGCAGGCGCCCGGGCCACGGCCCCCCACATTCCACGCGCCCTGCTGCTGGACACGTTGCGCAACGGCTGGCTGGACCTGGCACGCCAGCTGGGCTGTGTGGCCATCGTGTGCAACCACGCACTGTGGGATGCGGCACTGGTCGCACAGGTCCACGGCGCAGGCCTGCGTGCGCTGAGCTACACAGTGAACGACGACTGGGCCGCGCAGCGGCTCATTCACCTGGAAACCGACGGCATCATCACCGACCGCGTGGACTTTTTTTCGCCCGCCACGCCCTAGGGCGTGCCGTCACCCGAAGCCCGCTCCAAGGCCAGCGCCACCGCGGAACCGGCTTTGCCGGGCCTCCATTGGCGTCCCTCTCCGCGCGGACTTTTTTTGCCCGCCACGCCCTAGGGCATGCCGTCACCCCAACCCCGCACCAAGGCCAGCGCCACCGTGGAACCGGCTTTGCCGGGCCACCGGTGGCGTCCCCCTTCCAGGGGGAAGGCGCACAGCGCCTCAGGGGGTCAGTCCAATTTAGCGCCCGACTTCTTCACCGCGTCGGCCCAGCGCGGCAGCTCGGCCGCAAGGAATTTCGCAAAATCGTCCGATCCCAGAAACGCCGGGTCGGCCCCCTGGCTCACCATGCGATTGCGCACATCGGGCATCTGCAGCACCTGTCCAAAGGCATCGCTGAGCTTATTGACCACGTCTTTGGGTGTCCCGGCCGGGGCCAGAAAGCCGTAGAAGCCCACCACCTCAAAGCCCTTGATGCCGCTCTCGATCACCGTGGGCACATCGGGCAGCGCGGGGTTGCGCTCCTTGCTGGTCACGGCCAGGGCGCGCACCTTGCCCTGCTTGTGGTAGCTGGCCGCCTGCGGGATGCTCTCGGCCATGAATTGCACCTGCCCGCCCATGAGGTCGGTGAATGCCGGGGCGCTGCCCCGGTAGGGAATGTGCACCATGAACAGGCCCGTGGCGGTCTTGAACATCTCGGGCACCAGGTGGCTGATGCCGCCGTTGCCCGCCGAGCCAAAGTTGACCTGGCCCGGCCGCGACTTGGCATAGGCCATGAACTCCTGCAGGTTCTTGGCGGGCACGCTGGGGTTCACCAAAAGGGCCAGTGGCTGCATGGCGGTGCGCGCAATCGGCACAAAATCCTTGAGGGTCGAATACGGCAACCGGCTGTAGAGCCCCGGGTTGATGACCATCACGCCGGTGTTGGCCAGCATGAGGGTGTGGCCGTCGGGCGGCGCCTTCATCACGTCCTGCGCGCCCACGGTGCCACCCGCGCCAGCCTTGTAATCCACCACCACGGGCTGGCCCAGCACGGCCTGCAGCTTGTCGGTAAGCAAACGGGCATGCTGGTCCAGCGGGCCGCCCGCCGGAAACCCCACCACGATGCGAATGGGTTTGGAAGGGAAGGCCTGGGCCTGCGCGGCGGCAGACAGGGCAAGACCTGCGGCAAGGGCGATCCAGGTACGCATCAGCTTCATGGGGGGTGTCTCCAGCAGTCAGTGTTATGGGTGTGCGTCCTTCAGCGGCGGACCCTGGGGCGACGCCGCTGAAGAGGCACCAAGGCTAGCAGACACCAGGGCGCCAGAGCCCGTCCACCGGCCCTCGCAAACCCTCAGGAGGGCAGGCGCTCAGGCCTTCCAGCCCCGCACCAGAACCCACTGGCAGGTTGCACAGACCACGACCAGGGCAGCGTAGGTCAGCATCTTGCCGTCACGCCCCCACACCACAAGCCCTGCCAGCAGCGTGGCCAGCCCGACCCCAAAAACAACAGCGGCATGCAGCCACCCCGAGAGCGTTGCGGGCGCCTTGGAGTGGATGAAACGCCTTGAAAGCACCAGCAGCAGCGCCATGGCGGCAGCAGGTGCCGCAAAATTGAGCAGGTGGTTGAAAACGTCCAGAGGACCCATGGAATTGACCCAAATCAAGGCTTGAACAAGCAAGGCCGCCTGTTCGGGCCAACAATTTTATAATCGGTGACTATGGCAGTCTGGGCCCTCGGCATCAACCACACCACCGCGCCGCTCGATCTGCGTGGCCGGTTCGCGTTCGCGCTCGACCAGATCGCCCCCACATTACACGGTTTGCGCCAGTCGCTGGGCACCACCAGCCGCCACCCGGGAGTGGAAACCGCCATCATCTCCACCTGCAACCGCACCGAAATCTACTGCGCGGGCGAGCAGGCCGCCATGGACCATACGCTGGGCTGGCTGGCCCAGAGCGGCGGTGTGAGCCCCGCACTGCTGCGCTCGCACTCCTACACGCTCGAAGACAGTCTGGTCGCGCGCCATGCCTTCCGCGTGGCCAGCGGGCTCGACTCGATGGTGCTGGGCGAAGCCCAGATCCTGGGCCAGATGAAGGATGCCGTGCGCGCCGCCGAAACCGCTGGCGCCCTGGGCACCACGCTCAACCAGTTGTTCCAGCGCAGCTTTGCCGTGGCCAAGGAGGTGCGCACCAGCACCGAGATCGGCGCGCACAGCATCAGCATGGCCGCCGCCGCCGTGCGCCTGGCCAGCCAGCTGTTCGAAGACCTCGGCAAGATCCGCGTGCTGTTCGTCGGCGCGGGCGAAATGATCGAGCTGTGCGCCACGCACTTCGCGGCCAAGAACCCCAAGCAGATCGCCATTGCCAACCGCACGCTCGAGCGCGGCGAGAAGCTGGCCACCCGCTTTGGCGGCGAGGTGATGCGCCTGGCCGACCTGCCCGAGCGCCTGCACGAGTTCGACGCGGTGATCAGCTGCACCGCCAGCAGCCTGCCCATCATCGGCCTGGGCGCCGTGGAGCGCGCCCTCAAGAAGCGCCGCCACCGTCCCATGTTCATGGTCGACCTGGCCGTGCCGCGCGACATCGAGCCCGAGGTCAAGGCCCTGGGCGATGTCTACCTGTACACCGTGGACGACCTGGCCAGCGTGGTGCAGACCGCCCAGGCCAACCGCCAGGCCGCCGTGGCCCAGGCCGAGGCCATCATCGACGCCGGCGTACAGAGCTTCATGCACTGGATGGAGCTGCGCAGCCCCGTGGGCGAGACCGGTGGTGTCGTGCCGCTGATCCAGCAGCTCAACGCGCAGACCGACGAGTGGCGCGCGCTGGAGATCGCACGCGCCAAGAAGCTGCTGGCCAAGGGCGAGGATGTGGACGCCGTGCTGGAGGCGCTGTCGCGCGGCCTCACGCAAAAGATGCTGCACGGCACCCTGGCCGAGCTGCGCGCTGGCGATGCCGAAGTGCGCGCCCAGACGGCCCAGACCGTCTCGCGCCTGTTCCTGCGCTCGCAAAGCAAGACCCCCCACAACGGCCTGTAGCGGCGCTCGCCCGCTCCACAGCCCGCCCCGATTTCAATCCAAATCGGCCCCTAGCGCTTTATCCACAAGCGCCACAAGCTACAAAATCAGTAGCCCCTCCTTTTCCAGAATTCCATGAAACCATTTCTCCGAAGCCAGCTGGAGCGCTATGCGCAGCGCCTGGGCGAACTCGACTTTCTGCTCTCGCGCGAAGACATCATGAGCGACATGGCGCAGTACCGGCGCATCTCCGTCGAACATGCCGAGGTCACACAGGTGGCAGGGCGCTACGCCCGCTACCAGCAGCGCGAAGCCGACCTGGCCGGCGCCCGCGAAATGCTGGGCGACCCCGACATGGCCGAGATGGCGCAGGAAGAAATCACCAGTGCCGAAGCCGAACTGCTGCAGCTCGCAGACGAACTGCAGCGCCTGCTGTTGCCGAAGGACCCCGACGATGCGCGCAACGCGTTCGTCGAAATCCGCGCCGGCACGGGCGGCGACGAATCGGCCCTGTTCGCGGGCGATCTCACGCGCATGTACACCCGCTACGCCGACCGCGTGGGCTGGAAGGTGGAGATCGTGAGCGAGAACGCGGCCGAACTGGGCGGCTACAAGGAAATCGTGCTGCGCGTCGAAGGCCAGCCCGGAACGGGCCCCTCCGGTAGCGGTGTCTACGGCACCCTCAAGTTCGAATCCGGCGGCCACCGCGTGCAGCGCGTGCCCGCCACCGAAACACAAGGCCGCATCCACACCAGCGCCTGCACCGTGGCCGTGATGCCCGAGCCCGACGAGCACGAGGCCATCAAGCTCAACCCGGCCGACCTGCGCATCGACACCTTCCGCGCATCGGGCGCGGGCGGCCAGCACATCAACAAGACCGACTCCGCCGTGCGCGTGGTGCACTTGCCCACCGGCATCGTGGCCGAATGCCAGGACGGCCGCAGCCAGCACGCCAACAAGGCCAAGGCGCTACAGGTGCTGCAGGCGCGCATCCAGGAAAAGGACCGCAGCGAGCGCGCCGCCAAAGAGGCCGCGCTGCGCAAGGGCCTGATCGGCAGCGGCGACCGCAGCGACCGCATCCGCACGTACAACTTCCCGCAGGGCCGCTTGACGGACCACCGCATCAACCTCACCTTGTACAAGCTGCTGTATGTGATGGAAGGCGACCTGGCCGATGTGCTGCAGGCTTTGGCCCACGCGCGCGAAGCCGAGCAACTGGAAGAGCTGGAGATGGGCACCACGGGCTGATTTCTACCCAAAATTTGAACAAAATTGGCCTCTGGCGCTTGATGAGAAAGCGCCAGAAGCTATCAAAATAGTAGTGAACAACACCTCCCCCACCCTGGCCCAGGCACTGAACCAGGCCCGCACCCTGGGCCTGGACCGCATCGATGCGCAACTGCTGCTGCTGCACGCCCTGGCCCGCCCGGATGCAGGCCGCGCCTGGCTGCTGGCGCACGACACCGACACGATGGATGCGGTCGTGCACAGCCAGTTCATTGCGTTGTGCCAGCGCCGCGTGGCGGGCGAACCCGTGGCCTACCTCACCGGGCGCAAGGAGTTCTATGGCCTGCCGTTGCAGGTGGATGCACGCGTGCTGGACCCGCGCCCGGACACCGAGACGCTGGTGGACTGGGCGCTGGAGGTGATCGCCCCCCTGCCCGCACCGCAGGTGGTGGACCTGGGCACCGGCAGCGGCGCGATTGCGCTGGCCCTGCAGAGCCAGCGCCCCACCGCGCAGGTGATGGCCGTGGACGCCAGCGCCGATGCCCTGGCCGTGGCCCGGGCCAATGCCGACCGGCTGGGCCTGCCCGTTCGGTTTGCACAGGGCAACTGGCTCACCGAGGTGCCTGGGCGCTTCGACGCCATCGTCTCCAACCCGCCCTACATCGCCAGTGCCGACCCGCACCTGGCCGCTCTCACGCACGAACCGTTGCAGGCCCTTGCCAGTGGCGCCGATGGGCTCGACGACATCCGCACCATCGTCGCGCAGGCGCCCAGCTGCCTTGCGCCGGGCGGCTGGTTGCTGCTGGAACACGGCCATGACCAGGCACAGGCGGTGCGCGATCTGCTGCAGCGTGCAGGCTTCAGCACAGTGGCCAGCAGGCGCGATCTGGCAGGCATCGAGCGCTGCACAGGTGGTTGCTGGGCCTAGCAGGCTGCCGGACTTGGGAGTCGTCGGCTGCAAATCGGCCGCAGCGGAATGACTCTCTTCCCACCAACTGTTACAAACAAAGCCCGACGCAGCGGTGTGGGGAATTCAATAATCACCGGCACCCGCTGCGGGGCAACACCTTGCCGCCACCGCTTCGGACGGCGCCCGTGTGATCGATCGGTGCCGTGCCATCCGCACCAGGCACCATCAGACGCTCCAGCCGCCCGCACATTTCTTCCCCGTGGCCTGCGGCTTTGGACTGCCGCCATTTTTTTGCGAGACACCATGCTTCACATTGCTTCGCGCCGCACGGCGTTGACCCGCCTGAGCGCGCTTTCTCTGGGCGCCGCCCTGACCCTGAGTGGCTGCGGCTCGGAGCCCGGCGAGCGCAAGGCGTTCATCGAGTTCCTGCAGACCCGTGTGCTCAACACCCCGCGTGCCGCCGTGCCCAAGCTGAACGAGCAGCAGCGCAAGGCGTTCGGCGCGTATGCAGCGCACTACGACATCATTACGGGCTTCAACCAGGAAATGACCGATGCGCCCCTGACCCGCATGATGGCCGCCATGCAGAACATGCGCTCGCTGCCTCAGCTGCTGGCCAAGCGCACCGAGGTGGGCGAACTGCTGGCCCACGTGCCCCAGGCCCAGCAGGACGTGAAAGCGCGCATCGACCGTGCCACGGCCGCCAAGAACGCTTTGAGCCAACCCGCTGACCTGAAGACGGTCTACGACGCCGCCTTCGACAAACTGGTGACCCAGCTCGGCGGGATGATGCTGCAGTTGCTACCGCCCATGCAAGGCATGCTCGCAGCCGCCATGGACCTCGCGACCTACGTGGAGCAAAACCCCAAGGAGGTGCAGATCGTGGGTTCCAGCGTGCAGGCGACCACGCAGGCCAGCCTGGACAAGGTCAGTGTCCTGCTCAAGAAGCTGGAGACCGAAGCGGCTTCGGTCGCCAAGATGGAAACCGCACTGCGAAAGTTGACAGGCTGATATGCACACGCCAGCCCACTTGAAACAGGGATAATGCAGCCCCATCTGCGCACAAAACCCCTACGGAAGTCCCCATGAGCGATACCCAACAACGCATCGACGCCCTCGTGAAATCCAGCGAGATCCTGCTGTTCATGAAGGGCAACGCCAGTTTCCCCATGTGCGGCTTTTCGGGCCGCGCCATCCAGATCCTGAAGGCCTGCGGCGTGGACCCTAAGAGCGTGGTCACCGTGAACGTGCTGGAAGACGAAGAAATCCGCCAGGGCATCAAGGAATACAGCAACTGGCCCACGATTCCCCAGCTCTACGTGAAGGGCGAGTTCATTGGCGGCTCGGACATCATGATGGAGATGTACGAGTCGGGCGAACTCAAGCAGGTGCTGGGCACCGAGGCCTGATCTCTCCCGGAGACATCCCCTCAAAAAAAGGCCGCCATCGGGCGGCCTTTTTGCTTTTGGGCATTTGATTTTTGGGTGTTCCTGCAACAGGGGCACCAATCGGGGGCTTATCCGATATTGCCGCAGGCATGTTGTGTGCTTGAATGATTGCGTGACCTCACATCACAAAGGAGCATGCAATGACCAGCCATAGCCTTGTTCCCCAGCCCCCGGCCCTGCGCCTGCCGGTGGCCCAGATGCGCAATGTGTTCCACCCCGGCGATGTCGAGCGCAAGCTCGCACGGCTGCAGGAGTCCGGCAACCAGCGCGAATACGAAACCCTGCGCACCGTCTACGAACGCATGCTGGAGCGTGGCCCGGAGCGCTTTCAGGTCAAGCCCTCGGGCATCCCCGACATGGCCAGCCTGTACGAGCAGTTGCCCAACTTCACCGAGGTGTTGGACGACGTGAAGCGCCATGTGGCACTGGCACAAGACAGCAGCGACGGCCTGGAGGTCACGCCCATGCTGCTGCTGGGCCCGCCCGGCATCGGCAAGACCCACTTTGCGCGCCACCTGGCCGAGCTGCTGGGCACGGGCATGAACCTCTTGCCCATGAGCTCCATGACCGCGGGCTGGCTGCTGTCGGGCTCGTCCGCGCAGTGGAAGGGCGCCCGCCCCGGCAAGGTGTTCGAAGCGCTGGTGGAGGGCGAATACGCCAATCCTGTCATCGTGGTGGACGAAATTGACAAGGCCAGCACCGACGCCCAGTACGACCCGCTGGGCGCGCTGTACAGCCTGCTCGAACACGACACGGCGCAAAGCTTCACCGACGAATTTGCCGAGGTAGCCATCGATGCCAGCCAGGTGATCTGGATCACCACGGCCAATGACACACGCGGCATCCCCGACCCCATCCTGAACCGCATGAACGTCTTCGAGGTAGAGGCCCCCACGCTGGAGCAGGCGCGCACCATCGCCCGTATCTTGTACCAGGGCATCCGCGCGGGGCACGACTGGGGCCGCCTGCTGGACCCCGAGCCACTCGATGATGTGCTGGACCACCTCGCACAGATGCCCCCGCGCGAAATGCGGCGTGCACTGATGACGGGCTTTGGCAATGCGCGGCTGGACCGCCGGTCCACCGTGGAGATCACCGACCTGCCCAAGGCGGCGTCAGGGCGCGGCCGCATCGGCTTCGTGCAGTAGCCGCCACAAGGTGCGTGGGGGCCCGCTGCGCATGCGCGGCCCCGGTATCCGGGCGCGGGGCGCCCAGATACACTCAAGAGGCCGGTGAGCCACGGCCTGTGCTCTGTCGTCACCTTCCCATGACCCTGTCCCAAAGCCTCTTCGTCATCGGGCTGCTGATTGCAGCCAGCGCCTTCTTTTCCATGGCCGAGATATCACTCGCCGCAGCGCGCCGCCTGCGCCTGCGGCAGATGGCCGACGAAGGGGATGCCCGGGCGGACCAGGTGCTGCGCATGCAGGAGCAGCCAGGCGACTACTTCACGGTGGTGCAGGTGGGGCAGAATGCCGTCGCCATCCTGGGCGGTATCGTGGGCGAAGGCGCCCTGAGCCCGCACTTCAGCGCACTGTTCGGCCTGTGGCTGTCCGAGTCGAGTGCGCAGAAGGTGGGCTTTCTCGCCTCGTTCCTGGTCATCACCTCCCTGTTCATCCTGTTTGCGGACCTGTTCCCCAAGCGCCTGGGCATGGCCGAGCCCGAGCGGCTGGTGGTGCGGCTGGCACAGCCCATGGCCTGGTGCATGGCCTTGCTGCGCCCCGTGGTGTGGTTCTACAGCCGGGGGGCAGATGCGCTGTTCCGGGTGTTGGGCATGTCGTCGCTGCGAGACGACCGCATCACCTCGGACGACATCCTGGCGATGATGGAAGCAGGTGCGCGTGCCGGAGTGCTGGCCGCCCGCGAGCAGCAGGTCATCACCAACGTGTTTGAGCTGGACACGCGCATGGTGTCCAGCGCCATGTCGCCACGCGACCGCATTGCCTTCTTTCTGCGCGACGAGCCGGACTCCGTCATCCGCCTGCGCATCGCCGCCGAGCCGTTTTCAACCTACCCCGTGTGCGAGCGCGACATCGACCACGTGGTGGGCTACGTGGACGCAAAAGACCTGTTCCAGCGGGTGCTGAACAACCAGCCGATCTCGCTGGCCGACGACAGCCTGGTGCGCAAGGTGCTCATCGTGCCGGACCGGCTGACCCTCTCAGAGGTGCTGGAGCAGTTCCGCCAGGTGCACGAAGACTTTGCCGTGATCGTGAACGAGTACAGCCTGGTGGTGGGGGTGGTGACGCTGAACGACGTGATGAGCACCGTGATGGGCGACCTGGTGGGCCCGGCAGACGAAGAGCAGATCGTGCGGCGCGATGAAAACTCGTGGCTCATTGACGGCGTGACGCCGGTGGAGGACGTGCTGCACGCACTGTCGCTGGACGAACTGCCCCACGCCGAGGAATACGAAACCCTCGCGGGCTTCCTGATGGTGATGCTGCGCCGCGTGCCACGGCGCACCGACAGCGTGAGCTGGGGCGGCTACAAGTTCGAGGTGCTGGACGTGGACAGCTACCGCATCGACCAGGTGATGGTGTCCCGCCTGGGCGCCCCCCAATCAGAGGGCTCTACCCCGGTCATCCAGGTAGACAGCACCACGCCCGCTTCGAAATAGGCGTGCCTGCGAATTGGCCCCGCAGGCCCGGCGGAAGCTGATTGCCTCTGTTACCCGCTGAATACAAGCCAAATTGGCCCCTGGCGCTTGATAGATAAGCGCTGACAGCTATATAAATAGTAGCAATTCAAGCGGCAGGCAGTTGTGGTTTTTCGCCAAACAGCCAGTTGCGCTGTGCGCCAAACACGGCGTCCGGATAGGGCGAACGGCCTCGGCTGCCGTTGTAGCGACCCAGCGCCATGAACAGGTCGCCCCGCTCCCGGTCGATGTAGTGCCGCAGGATCACGCAGCCAAAGCGCAGATTGGTCTGCATCTGGAACAGCTTGCCGGCATCTCCGTCTCCGATCACCCGTGTCCAGAACGGCATGACCTGCATGTAGCCGCGCGCACCCACGCTGGAGACCGCGTATTTTCGGAATGCACTCTCCACCTGGATCAGGCCCAGCACCAGGGACACATCGAGCCCGGCGCGCTTGGACTCGTACCACGCGGTTTGCAGGAAATCGCGGCGGACCTCCCACTCGGGCTTGCGGCGGCGCAGGCGGTCGCTCATCGCGGCCAGCCAGCGCACATAGTGAATGCGGGCCTCGGTGGTAAAAAAATGCGGCTCCGGCGGGGCCTGGTTGGCGATGGCCGAACTCAGTGCCGTGCGCACGGAATCCATCAAGGGTTCCTCCAGTTGCCCGCCCGCATGCGCCAGCGAAGGCGCCGCCAGCCACGCCGCTGGCGCCGACAGGGCAGCCAGGCATGCGCGCCGGGACACGCCGCCCCCGTCCTCGAGGGGCGTACCTGCCGCAGAAACCAGCCGCGCCCCGTTCATACCGCCATGCGGCCCTTCACGTGGGCCAGGATGTCTGCCGTGGCCACCTTGGTGGCCGCTGAATCACGGCGGTGCTGGTACTCGACCACGCCGTCTTTGAGGCTCTTGTCGCCAATGGTCACGCGGTGCGGCACACCGATCAGCTCCCAATCGGCAAACATGGCACCGGGGCGCTCGCCCCGGTCGTCCAGGATCACGTCCACGCCCGCTGCCAGCAGGTCAACGTAGAGCTGCTCGGCCGTGGCCTTGACGGCCTCGCTGCGGTCCATGCCCACGGGGCAGACCACCACGGTGAATGGGGCAATGGCGTCGGGCCAGATGATGCCGCGCTCGTCGTGGTTTTGCTCGATGGCCGCAGCGGGCAGGCGCGTGACGCCAATGCCGTAGCAGCCCATTTCGAAAAATGCGGGCCGGCCATCGTCGCCGAGGAAGGTCGCGTTCATGTCCTTGCTGTACTTGGTGCCCAGGTAGAACACGTGGCCCACTTCGATGCCACGCTCGATCGCCAGTTCGCCCTTGCCGTCGGGCGAGCGGTCGCCCGCCACCACGTTGCGCAGGTCTGCCACCGCATCGGGCTCGGGCAGGTCGCGACCCCAGTTGACGCCCGTGATGTGGAAATCGACCTCATTGGCCCCACAGATCCAGTCGGCCATCAAGGCCACCTCGCGGTCCACCACGATCTTCAAAGGCTTCTTCAAACCGATCGGCCCCAGATAACCCGGCTTGCAGCCAAAGTGCTCCTCGATTTCGCCCAGCGTGGCAAAACGGAAACCCGCCAGGCCCGGTACCTTGGCCACCTTGATCTCGTTCATATCGTGGTCGCCACGCAGCAGCAGCAGCCACACCTGGGTCTTGACGATCTCGCCCGCCTCGTTGGTTTCGTCCGTGGCGAGCACCAGCGACTTCACGGTGGTCGCGAGCGGCACGCTGAGCAGCGCTGCAACGTCGGCACAGGTGCTCTTGCCCGGCGTGGCTGTCTTGGTCAGCGCCTGCGTGGCAGCGCCGCGTGGACCGGCGGGGGCCAGGGCTTCGGCCTTTTCCATGTTGGCGGCGTAATCGCTCTCTGGGCAATAGACGATGGCGTCCTCGCCCGTGGCGGCGATCACCTGGAACTCTTCGGAGAGGTCACCACCGATGGCACCGCTGTCGGCCGCCACGGCGCGGTAGGTCAGGCCAAAGCGGTCAAAAATGCGGCGATAGGCTTGCGCCATGACCTGGTAGCTGGCCTTGGCCGCCGCCTGGTCGCGGTCAAAGCTGTAGGCGTCCTTCATGATGAACTCGCGGCCACGCATCAGGCCAAAACGCGGACGGCGCTCGTCGCGGAACTTGGTCTGGATCTGGTAGAAATTCTTGGGCAGCTGCTTATAGCTCTTGAGCTCCTGGCGCGCGATGTCAGTGATCACTTCTTCGCTGGTGGGCTGCACCACGAAGTCGCGTCCGTGGCGGTCCTGGATGCGCAGCAACTCGGGGCCCATCTTGTCGAAACGGCCCGTTTCCTGCCACAGCTCAGCGGGTTGCACCACGGGCATGGTGAGCTCCACGGCACCTGCACGGTTCATTTCCTCACGCACGATGGCTTCCACCTTGCGGATCACCCGCAGCCCCATGGGCATGTAGTTATAGATGCCAGCGCCCAGCTTCTTGATCAGCCCCGCCCGCGTCATGAGTTTGTGACTGACCACTTCGGCATCCGCCGGAGCTTCCTTGAGGGTGGAAATAAAGAATTGGGAGGCTTTCATCGGAATCGATTGCAGGCAGAACGGGGCCGTCCACTTGCTGCGTGCTAGGCGCCGTGCATAATGGACACAGTTTAAAAATTTGGGGTTTGATTATGCTTGACCGGGACGGCTTTCGGCCGAACGTCGGCATCATCCTGCTCAACCAGAAAAACCAGGTGTTCTGGGGCAAACGCATACGCACCCACAGCTGGCAGTTTCCGCAGGGTGGCATTGACCGGGGCGAGACCCCCGAGCAGGCCATGTTCCGGGAATTGCATGAGGAAGTGGGCTTATTGCCCAACCACGTACGCGTGGTGGCCCGCACCCGGGACTGGTTGCGCTATGAGGTGCCTGACCGGTACATCCGCCGCGATGCACGCGGACACTACAAGGGCCAGAAACAAATCTGGTATCTGCTTCAACTGGTGGGCCACGACTGGGACCTGAACCTTCGTGCCACCAACCATCCAGAATTTGACGCGTGGCGCTGGAACGACTACTGGGTTCCGCTGGACGTGGTGGTCGAGTTCAAACGTGGCGTGTATGAAATGGCGCTGACGGAACTGGCCCGCTTTCTGCCTCGGCACGAACAGCGCAACCGCTATCTGCGCAGTGGCATGCGCACGCGCGAGGGTGAACACGCGGGCACCATGTTCCGGACGGGGTCCATGCTGATCAATCCGGGCATGGAGCTTCCCCCAGGGGCCAGTTTCGATCCCGACCCGCAGAACAGTGTGCCCGGGGAACTGGATGGCCTGCCCACGGTCACTACGCCGCGTTAAGCCAGTTAGCCAGTGAAGTTCTTCAGTTAACTTCGAAGCTCCATGAAAAACGCCTGCAAATAGCAGGCGTTTTGCTGTGCAGAGGCTGTTCGTGCTTCGCGCTCAGCTTGTGGTCAGCACCATGTTGTCGCGATGCACCATCTCGGGCTCTGCCACGTAACCGAGCAACTTCTCAAATTCAGTCGAAGGCTTGCGACACAACATCCGGGCCTCCGCCGCTGCATAGTTGGCCAGGCCACGGGCAATTTCGGTACCTGATGCATCTCGCACTGCAATCACTTCCCCGCGGGAAAAGTCGCCCTCGACCGCTGTCATTCCGATGGGGAGCAGGCTCTTGCCTTCATCACGCACCTTGGCGGCAGCCCCGGCGTCCACCACCACCGAACCCCGCAGCTGTAGGTGGTCGGCCATCCACTGTTTGCGGGCCTGCTTCTTCTGCGTCTGGGCCACGAGCAAAGTGCCCAGCGCCTCGCCACGCACAAGGCGGACCAGTACTTCGGGTTCACGCCCCCAGGCAATCACGGTGGACGCACCCGAGCCAGCAGCCCGCTTGGCTGCCAGGATCTTGGTGATCATGCCGCCCTTGCCGATGCTGGAACCCGCGCCGCCGGCCATGGCCTCCAGTACCGGGTCGCCCGCCTTGGCTTCGTGGACAAACTGCGCCGATGCATCACGGCGCGGATCGGCCGTGTACAGCCCCTTCTGGTCGGTCAGGATGATCAGCGCATCGGCCTCCACCAGATTGGCCACCAGGGCACCCAGCGTATCGTTGTCGCCGAACTTGATTTCGTCGTTGACGACGGTGTCGTTCTCATTGATCACCGGCACCACGCCCAGGCGCAGCAGCGTGAGCAGTGTCGAACGGGCGTTCAGGTAGCGCTCGCGGTCAGCCAGGTCCGCATGGGTGAGCAACACCTGCGCGCTGCCCATGCCCTGCTCGCGCAGCTTGGTTTCGTACATCTGCGCCAGCCCCATCTGCCCGACGGCCGCGGCGGCCTGCAGCTCGTGGACTTCGTGCGGCCGCGTGGTCCAGCCCAGGCGCTTCATGCCTTCGGCAATGGCACCGCTGGACACCATCACAACCTCGCGCGGCGCGCCGCCGTCGCCACGCACCAGAGCCGCCAGCTGGCGGCTCCATTCACCAATGGCGGTTTCGTCCAGGCCACGCCCCTCATTGGTCACAAGACTGGAACCCACCTTGACCACGATGCGGCGGGCATCTCGCAATACGCTGGAAACCATTTTTTTAGTGCTTTTGGCCACTAGCGCTTGTTTATCAAGCGTCAACAGCTATTAAAAATATAGCAATCAAATCCGATTAGCCCTGTGCCGAATCAGGCAGGAGCATCTCCGGCAAAACGAGGATCAATTTCTACCGGCTCGTTCTCCACCCGCTGCTCAGACTGCACGTGGCGGAAGATGGCATGGATCAGCGGCTCGCAGCCTTCGCGCGTGAGGGCAGAAATCTCGAAGACGGGCCCTTTCCACTTGAAGCGCTTAACGAAGTCCTTCACCCGCGCTTCCCGCTCATCGGTGGGCACCATGTCCAGCTTGTTCAGGACCAGCCAACGCGGCTTGTTGTACAGCTGCTGGTCATATTTTTTGAGCTCGTTCACGATGGCCTTGGCCTGGGCCACGGGGTCCACCGCGTCATCGAAGGGCGCCAGATCGATAATGTGCAGCAGCAGGCGGGTGCGCTGCAGGTGGCGCAAGAACTGGTGTCCGAGACCCGCGCCCTCCGAAGCACCTTCGATCAGCCCCGGAATATCAGCCACCACAAAACTCTGCTCGGGACCCACGCGCACGACACCCAGGTTGGGATGCAACGTGGTGAACGGGTAGTCCGCAATCTTGGGGCGAGCGTTGGACACCGCCGTGATGAAGGTCGATTTTCCCGCATTGGGCATACCCAGCAGGCCCACGTCGGCCAGCACCTTCAACTCCAGCTTCAGGTTCTTCTTCTCGCCAGGCCAGCCCGGCGTCTTCTGGCGCGGGGCACGGTTGATGGCGCTCTTGAAGCGCATGTTGCCAAAACCGCCATCCCCACCCTTGGCGATGGTGATGACTTCGCCCGGGTTGAGCAATTCGTACAGCACTTCGCCGGTTTCAGCGTCGGTGATGATGGTGCCCACGGGCATCTTGAGGGTGATGTCGGTGCCGGCAGCACCGAACATGTCCGATCCCATGCCATGCTCGCCACGCTTGGCTTCATGCCGTCGCGAATAGCGAAAATCCACCAGAGTGTTCAGATTAGGATCAGCCACCGCAAACACATGCCCGCCGCGCCCACCGTCTCCCCCGTTGGGACCGCCGAACTCCTTGTACTTTTCATGCCGGAAAGACACGCAGCCATTGCCACCATCGCCTGCGGCAATGTCAATAAAGGCTTCATCGACGAACTTCATGGAATATCCAGTTTACAAAAGGGCGCAGCACCCACGTCAGACTGCCAAATTCAGTTGGGACTGCTGAACGCCTTAAAGGCGCTGTCTGCACGCACGTGGCCGCGCCACATCGTACAGACCAAACAACAAAGCCCCGGCAAAGCGGGGCTTCGATGGCTACCAGAGGGGTGAACCTCAGGCAGGAGTCACATTGACCGTGGACTTGGACAACGCACCCTTGGTACCGAACGACACATGACCGTCCACCAGGGCGAACAAGGTGTGATCCTTGCCCACACCGACATTGTTGCCGGGGTGGAAACGCGTGCCACGTTGACGCACGATGATCGAGCCAGCGCTGATCAGTTCACCACCGAACGCCTTGACACCAAGCATCTTTGGCTTGGAATCGCGCCCGTTTCGCGTAGAGCCGCCGCCTTTTTTCTGTGCCATGACTCAGCTCCTTCGATTAAGCAGCAATCGCACCGATTTGCAGCTCAGTGAACTGCTGGCGATGGCCTTGGCGTTTTTGATAGTGCTTGCGACGGCGCATCTTGAAGATGTGCACTTTGTCGTGCTTGCCGTGGGCCACAACAGTGGCTTTCACGGTTGCGCCGGACACCAGGGGCGTACCGATCTTGAGTTCAGCGCCGTTGCCGACTGCCAAAACCTGATCGATCACAATTTCCTGGCCTACGTCCGCAGCAATCTGTTCTACTTTAATTTTTTCGCCGGAAGCAACGCGATACTGCTTGCCGCCGGTTTTTATGACCGCGTACATGTTGACCTCTTGATATGAGTTCTGCAGACGAATTTCTGCAGAGCCCAAGAGTATAACGCATAGCTCGCCAAAGCGCCAATCCCTTCGCGCCCGCAGCGCGACACCCTTGCACGTCGTCGCAGGGCACCTTCGGGGGTTCCTATAATCCGGGCTCTTTCTGTGACCACCATCTTGACTGACCACACCGCCCCCGCAGCATCTCCCATCCTGCTCGTTGCACAAGACATGCACGAGGTCGACAAGGTCATTGGTCAGCGCCTGACATCCAGCGTTCCCCTGGTGGCCCAGATATCGCAGTACATCATTGCTGCGGGCGGCAAACGCCTGCGACCCGCCCTGCTGCTGATGGTGTGTGGCGCCTTGGGCTATCGAGGGGCACATCGGCACAGCCTTGCGGCCGTCGTAGAGTTGATCCACACCGCCACGCTGCTGCACGACGATGTCGTTGACGCATCCACCCTGCGCCGGGGCCGCCCTACCGCCAACGAAACTTTTGGCAACCCTGCCAGCGTGCTTGTCGGCGATTTTTTGCACACCCGTTCCTTCCAGATGATGGTCGAGACAGGCAGCATGCGAATCATGGAAATACTTTCGGAGGCCACCAACGTGATCGCCGAGGGGGAGGTTCTGCAGCTGATGAACATGCACGACGCCTCGCTCGACGAAGCGGGCTACCTGCGCGTCATTCGCTCCAAGACTGCCAAACTTTTTGAAGCGAGTGCGCGCCTTGGTGCAGTACTCGCCGAAAGCCCACCCGAGGTTGAAGAAGCATCTGCAATCTACGGGCAAGCACTAGGCACAGCTTTCCAGATCATTGACGACGTCCTTGACTACGACGGAGACGCGACAGAGATGGGGAAAAACCTGGGCGACGATCTGCGCGAAGGCAAGTCCACCCTCCCCCTGATCGCGGCTATGGAACGCGGCACGGCGAGCCAGGCGCGCGTGGTGCGCGAAGCCATTGAACAAGGCTCCACCGATCAATTGACGGACATCGTCCAGATCGTTCGCGAGACCGGCGCCCTGGAAGTCACCCGGGCAGCCGCGTCCGCGGAAGCCCGCCGGGCCATGGCTGCTGCAGAGCAATTACCGGCGAATGAATATTCAGCAGGTTTGCTAGAATTGGCAGCACAGTTGCTCATACGACGCAACTGAAACACTCATTGCATCGACTCTTGAGTGCAATCTAGTGGGCACGCGGGGTGTAGCTTAGCCTGGTAGAGCGCTACGTTCGGGACGTAGAGGCCGGAGGTTCGAATCCTCTCACCCCGACCATAAATACAAGCGGATTTCTAACAATAGCACTGCTTCTGTGGTGCTGTTGCCAATATCGGTCACTGTACAGCCTGCAGATGATCGGTGATGATAGGATGGTTTCTTTTCCACACCTAACACATTACCGGTTACATGGCCGCTGTCGATACTGTCCCCAAAGAAGCCTCCGCAGTAGCCCTTCCCGGACTGGGCAGAGCCCTGATGTCGGCTGGCAAGCTGACCCAAAAGGCAGCAGAGGACATTTACAAAAAATCACAACTTAGTCGGACCAGCTTTATTGCCGAGTTGACTGGCTCTGGAGCGGTATCTGCGGCCGACTTGGCCCACACCGTATCGGCCGTTTTTGGCGCACCCCTGCTGGATTTGGAAGCGATTGATCCGCTGCGACTCCCCAAAGAACTCCTGGACGGCAAGATATGCCAAGCATATCGGGTTGTTGTTCTGAGCAAGCGCAATAATCGCCTGATTGTCGCTACAGCAGATCCTACCGATCAGGAAGCTGCCGAGAAAATAAAATTCACCACCCAAATGGGGGTGGATTGGATTATTGCTGAGTACGACAAGCTTAGCCGATTGGTAGAGGTAACCACCAAATCCACCAGCGAGTCTATGGAGACCCTGACGAGTGGTGGTGGTGATTTTGAATTTGACGATGCACCCATCGAAGAGGCACCAGACAATAATGACACCGGTGCCGCTGACGTAGAAGATGCTCCCATCGTCAAGTTCTTGCACAAGATGCTGTTGGACGCATTCAATATGCGTGCATCGGATCTGCACTTTGAACCTTACGAGCACCAATACCGCGTGAGATTCCGGATTGATGGAGAACTTCGCGAAATCGCGTCTCCTCCGATAGCCATTAAAGACAAACTCGCCTCGCGTATCAAGGTGATCTCCCGGCTGGATATTTCTGAAAAACGCGTTCCACAAGATGGGCGCATGAAATTGAAAGTGGGCCCGGACAGAGTGATTGATTTTCGGGTCAGCACCCTCCCCACGCTGTTTGGCGAAAAGATCGTTATCCGTATTCTGGACCCCAGCAGTGCGAAGCTGGGGATCGACGCGTTGGGCTATGAACCCCAGGAAAAGGAGCGGTTGCTCGAAGCCATTGGGCGCCCCTACGGCATGATCTTGGTCACCGGGCCCACGGGCTCTGGCAAAACCGTCTCCTTATATACCTGCTTGAATCTTCTGAATAAGCCGGGAGTCAACATCGCCACGGCTGAGGACCCCTCAGAAATTAATCTCCCGGGAGTCAACCAGGTCAATGTCAACGAGAAGGCTGGCATGACCTTTGCCGTGGCTCTCAAATCCTTCCTGCGGCAAGATCCCGATATTATCATGGTCGGCGAAATTCGCGACCTGGAAACTGCTGATATTTCTATCAAGGCGGCACAGACGGGCCACTTGGTGTTATCGACACTTCACACCAATGATGCTCCCACAACGTTGACACGTATGCGCAATATGGGTATTGCCCCTTTTAATATTGCCTCCAGCGTCATCCTTATTACAGCGCAGCGCTTGGCGCGCCGATTGTGCCCAGTCTGCAAAACACCAGCCGACATACCGCACGAATCACTTCTTGAAGCAGGATACAAGGAAGAAGAAATTGACGGAAGTTGGGTAACTTACCGTCCTGTGGGTTGCTCTGCATGCAACAACGGATACAAGGGACGGGTTGGCATATACCAAGTCATGCCGATCTCCGAGGACATCCAACGGATCATATTGCGCGACGGCAGTGCACTGGAAATCGCCGAGCAAGCCAGGGCGGAAGGCGTTCGCTCGCTTCGCGAATCGGGACTACACAAGGCAAGGCTGGGCTTCACTTCGCTGGAAGAAGTGCTCGCCGTCACCAACGAATAACAAGCTAGAGGGACCAGCATGGCAACCGCTGCATCAAGGGATATCAAGGAATTTGTTTTTGAATGGGAAGGCAAGGATCGCCATGGCAAGGTGGTGCGCGGAGAAGTGCGTGCATCTGGCGAAAACCAAGTGCAAGCCACCCTGCGCCGCCAGGGCGTTTTCCCCACAAAGATCAAGAAGCGCCGGATGCGTTCTGGCAAGAAAATAAAACCCAAAGACATTGCGTTGTTTACCCGACAACTCGCCACAATGATGAAAGCGGGGGTTCCTCTCTTGCAGTCGTTTGATATTGTGGGACGCGGTAACACCAACGCCAGCGTTACCAAACTTCTGAATGACATCCGCTCCGACGTTGAAACAGGTACTTCGCTGAATGCTGCATTCCGCAAGCATCCCATGTACTTTGACAGCCTCTACTGCAACCTTGTAGAAGCCGGCGAGGCGGCCGGTATTTTGGAAGCTCTGCTCGACCGGTTGGCCACCTACATGGAAAAAACGGAGGCCATCAAGTCGAAAATCAAATCAGCTTTGATGTATCCGATATCGGTGGTGATTGTGGCCTTCGTAGTCGTCACAGTAATCATGATTTTTGTAATTCCCGCATTTAAAGAGGTTTTCAAGTCATTCGGCGCCGACCTTCCGGCTCCCACATTGTTCGTGATGGGAATCAGTGATGTTTTTG
The DNA here is from genome assembly GCF_001428965.1 of Acidovorax sp. Root275. Taxonomy (NCBI): domain Bacteria; kingdom Pseudomonadati; phylum Pseudomonadota; class Betaproteobacteria; order Burkholderiales; family Comamonadaceae; genus Acidovorax; species Acidovorax sp. Root275. The sequence continues at coordinate 262,820 of NZ_LMJH01000010.1, forward strand.
TTAAATGGTGGTGGCTAATATTTGGAGTAATTGGAGGTGGATTCTATTTTTTTATGCAAGCATGGCGACGCAATGAAAAAATGCAGATGTTTATGGATCGCGTGCTGCTACGTATCCCTATTTTCGGCGCGTTGATTGAAAAATCATGCATTGCACGATGGACACGCACCCTTGCAACCATGTTTGCCGCAGGCGTTCCTTTGGTTGAAGCCCTTGACTCGGTGGGGGGAGCCTCCGGAAACTCTGTGTACTCGATGGCGACAGAAAAGATCCAACAGGAAGTTTCCACTGGCACCAGTCTCACCGCAGCCATGGGCAATGCAAATATTTTCCCATCCATGGTCCTTCAGATGTGCGCCATTGGGGAAGAATCCGGCTCCATTGACCACATGCTGGGCAAGGCCGCCGATTTTTATGAGGCTGAAGTGGATGAAATGGTGGCGGGCTTATCGAGCCTGATGGAGCCCATCATCATTGTGTTCCTGGGTACGCTGATCGGCGGCATCGTCGTCTCCATGTACCTTCCTATCTTCAAACTTGGTCAAGTTGTGTAATGGAGATGGCGGCTTGGTGGGACGCAAGTCTGGGTGGGGTATTGGGACTTCTGATCGGTAGTTTTCTCAATGTGGTCATTTACCGGCTTCCCAAAATAATGGAACGCCAGTGGGCTGAGGAAGTGCGGGCAGCGCAGGTGCAGAGCGGGCAAGAAGATGTGCATCTATCTGCCCCCTCTGACCATGAGCGGTTCAACCTCATGGTTCCCCGCTCCCGCTGCCCGTCGTGCGGGCACATAGTGCAGTGGTACGAGAACATCCCCATCCTGAGCTACCTTTTTCTGCGCGGCCGCTGTTCGGCGTGCAAGACACGGATATCGGTACGCTACCCGTTGGTCGAGATGGCGACCGGGGCCCTGTTCTTCCTTTGTATTCAGCGTTGGGGCATGACGCCTACGGGTTTTGTCTGGTGCGGCTTCTCGGCAGCGCTGATTGCCTTGGCATTCATTGACTGGGATACCACCCTGCTCCCTGACGACATCACCCTTCCCCTGCTTTGGGCCGGACTGCTCGCTTCTGCCCTGCAATGGATTGAGGTGCCCTTGTACGCCTCGGTGCTCGGAGCAGCCTCGGGGTACCTTTCACTCTGGCTGGTTTACTGGGGATTCAAGCTGGCCACGGGGAAGGAAGGCATGGGTTATGGGGACTTCAAGCTGTTTGCGGCGCTGGGGGCCTGGTTTGGCTGGCAAGCACTGGTGCCTATCATCCTGATGTCGTCGGTCATCGGTGCAATCATCGGCATTGCGATGAAAGTCTTCAGCAGCCTGCGTGAAGGCGGCTACATTCCTTTTGGACCCTTCCTCGTCGGCGCGGGATTTACGGCCATGGTGTTTGGGCCCAATGCCATCCTTGACGCCGTGCTGAATCTTTTGGGACTGTGAACGATGAACCCGCGCAAGCGCCCCTTGCGCCTTGGCTTGACCGGAGGCATTGGCAGCGGCAAGAGCACGGTGGGCAGCATGCTGACCTCACTGGGTGCCAGCCTGATTGATGCAGACCAACTGGCCCGGGACGTCACCGGTCCACACGGCGCGGCCATGGATGCAATCCGGGAGACTTTCGGGGCTGACTTCGTGGATGCCACCGGGGCACTCGACCGCGCACGCATGCGCGTTCTGGCCTTCAGCCGCCCCGAGGCCCGGGCCCAGCTCGAAGGCATCGTGCACCCCCTGGTCACCCTCCACAGCAATACCCTGGCCCAGCAGGCCATGGACCAAGGCCATGCCTTGATCGTGTTTGACATCCCGCTGCTGGCGGAATCAAGCCGATGGGCCCGCAGGCTGGATGCGGTCGTGGTGGTGGATTGTTCTGCGGAAACCCAGATTGAGCGTGTCATGCAGCGCAACGGCCTCACGCGGGAGGTGGTGCAGGGCATCATCGCCTCACAGGCCAGCCGCGCGGCACGGCGGGCGGTGGCGGACGCCGTGATTGCCAATGACAAGGATTGCTCGATGGAGGACCTGCACGCGCAGACGCGGCAGGTGGCTGCGCTGTTCGGGCTATGATGCGAGCGAAACCGTTTGTGCTTTCACTCCATGCCGTGCGCCACCGGCGTCAGAATACTCCCTGAGCCCCCAGGAACCCGCCAGCGTGATCCTTTACGAATATCCCTTTAACGAGCGTCTCAGAACCTATCTGCGGCTTGAGCAGTTGTTTCGCCGGTTGGGAGAATTGATCCCCCGCTCCCACGCGCTCGACCACCACTTTGCGCTGGTCACGATCTTCGAGATCATGGATGTGGCCGCACGGGCCGACCTCAAGTCAGATGTGCTCAAGGACATCGAGAAACACAAACATCAACTCGACAGCTATCGTGGCAACCCCTCGATTTCTGAGGCGGCACTGGACGCCGTCATCGCCCAGCTGGACCGCTGCTTCACGGCGCTCAACACCCAGTCGGGCAAGTCGGGCCACTCGCTCACGGAAAACGACTGGCTGATGAGCATTCGCAGCCGGGTGGGCATTCCAGGCGGCACCTGCGGGTTTGATCTACCGGCTTACTATGCGTGGCAACACCACGCACCGGATGTCCGCCAGCAGGCCCTCGAAGAGTGGGCATCGACTCTCGCACCGATGGCTGAATCCATCTATGTGCTGCTCAAGCTGCTGCGCGACTCGGGTGTGCCGCAAAAGGTGGCCGCCGAGCGCGGCCAGTTCCAGCAGAACCTGCCGCAGGGCCGCACGTTTCAGTTGCTGCGCCTGCGCATTGACCCGGCCCTCAACCTGATTCCCGAGATCAGCGGCAACCGCCTGATCGTCTCGGTGCGGCTCATGCGGCTGGAGGATGACGGCCGACTGCATGCCTGCAATGAAGACGCGGCCTTCGAGCTGACCCTGTGCGCATAAGCTGCGGCGGGTAGGTAGACGGCAGGCAAAAACATTGAGGATGACGACGAGCATGGCCCACTCCACGCACACCAAACCACCAGCACGCACCGTCACCTGCCCCAGTTGTGGCGGTGACAGCGTCTACAGCCCCACCAACGTGTACCGCCCGTTCTGCAGCGAGCGTTGCAAGCAGATTGACCTCGGCGCCTGGGCCAGCGAGGATTTCCGCATGCCTGCCGAGGCCCCGCCCGCCGACGAACCGTATGGCGATCCTCGCCTGCAGCACTGATCCTGGTGGGCGGCGCAACGGGATTTCAAGAAAAACTGGGCCCTAGCGCTTATCGGTCAAGCGCGCATAGCTATTAAGTCAATAGCAAACCACATTCACTCTGGCGAAGACTCCAGGCCACGCTCCTCAGCGAGCCACTGCAGCACCGGGTAGGCACCAGGCAACACCGGCGCCACTGTCAGCGGCATCTGCTGCCACTCCATGGCCTGCCCTTCGCGCATTTCAAACTCACCCGACCACTCCCAGACCTTGCACCAGTGCAGGCGCACCAGGGCATGCGGGTAGTCGTGCTCCGTGATTTTCCAGACGCTCGCAGCACCGATAGTCACCCCCAGCTCTTCAACCAGCTCGCGGCGCAGCGCCTGCTCCACGGTCTCGCCCGCTTCGAGCTTGCCGCCCGGAAACTCCCAGTACCCGGCATAGGGCTTGCCGGGTGGGCGTGTGGAAAGCAGCATGGCGCCATCGGCCCGCAGCAGGATACCCACGGCCACTTCGGTGTGCTTGCGCTCCGTAGCTGCAGCGATTGAAGCTGGCGTCGCGGAGATGGTCGCGGAATCAACCATCGTGGCGCCCCGCATAGTCACGTGCAAACTGGTAGGCCACACGGCCACTGCGCGAGCCACGCTCCAGTGCCCAGACCAGCGCCTCGGCCCGGGCCGCTGCAATCGCAGCTTGGGACACCCCAAAGGAGGCCAGCCACTGGGCGACGATGGTCAGGTACTCCTCCTGGCTGAAGGGGTAGAAGCTCACCCACAGGCCAAACCGCTCCGACAGTGAAATTTTTTCTTCCACCACTTCGCCGGGGTGCACTTCGCCATCTTCGGTATGGGTGTAGGTGAGGTTTTCGGCCATGTATTCCGGCAACAGGTGGCGCCGGTTGCTGGTGGCGTAGATCAGCACATTCGGCGTGGCGGCGGCCACCGACCCATCCAGGATCGACTTGAGCGCCTTGTAGCCGGGCTCGCCATCTTCAAAGCTCAAGTCATCGCAGAAGACGATGAATTTCTCAGGCCGGTCGGCCACCACATCCACGATGTCTGGCAGATCCACAAGGTCCGCCTTGTCCACCTCGATCAGGCGCAGGCCCTGCCCCGCGTACGCATTGAGGCAGGCCTTGATGAGCGACGACTTGCCGGTGCCGCGCGCCCCCGTCAGCAGCACGTTGTTCGCGGGCTTGCCCTGCACAAACTGCTCGGTGTTGCGCTGGATCTTTTCCTTTTGCCCGTCGATCTCCTTGAGATCGGCCAGCTGCATCGCAGCCACATGGCGCACGGGCTCCAGGGAGCCATGGCCGCTGCTGCGCTTGCGGTAGCGCCAGGCAATGGACGAGGACCAATCCGGCGCTCCGAGGGGCTGGGGCAGCACAGACTCGATGCGGGCGATCAATTGCTCGGCCCGTTCGATCAGATGTTCGAATTTTTGATTCATTTTGGGGCCTGGCGCTTATTCATCATGCGCCAATAGCTATCAAAATAAGAGCGCCGCTCACGAACGGTAGTCCGCGTTGATGGTGACGTATTCGTGGCTGAAATCGCAGGTCCACACCGTGTCGGACGCATCGCCCCGGCCTAGCAGCACGCGCACCGTGATCTCGCTTTGCTTCATCACGCGCTGACCGTCCTCCTCACGGTAGGCAGGGTTGCGGCCGCCCTGGATGGCCACATGCACGTCGTCCAGGTACAGGTCGATGCCCGTCTGGTCGAGGTCGTCGATGCCTGCGTAACCCACCGCCGCCAGGATACGGCCCAGGTTCGGGTCGCTGGCATAGAACGCGGTCTTGACCAGCGGCGAGTGGGCAATGGCGTAGGCCACCTTGCGGCACTCTTCACCGGTCTTGCCACCTTCTACCTGAACGGTGATGAACTTGGTCGCGCCCTCACCGTCGCGCACGATGGCCTGGGCGAGCTTTTGCGATACCGCCAGCATGGCGGCCTTGAGGGCCTGGCCCTCGGCGCTGTTCAGCGAGGTGATGGGGGCATGCGTGGCTTTGTTGGTGGCCACCACCACAAACGAGTCGTTGGTGGAGGTGTCGCCATCGATGGTGACGCGGTTGAACGAACCATCGGCCAGCTCGCGGGCCAGCTGCTGCATCACTCCAGGGGCCACGCAGGCATCCGTCGCCATAAAGCCCAGCATGGTGGCCATGTTGGGCCGGATCATGCCCGCGCCTTTGCTGATGCCGGTGATGGACACGGTGGCACCACCAATCTGCGCCTGTGCCGAGAAAGCCTTGGGCAGGGTGTCGGTGGTCATGATGCCCTCGGCGGCGCGTGCCCAGTGGCCCGTCTGCGCGTCAGCGATGGCAGCGGGCAGGCCAGCCTCAATGCGGTCGTTGGGCAACGGCTCCATGATCACGCCGGTGGAAAAAGGCAGGATCTGCTCGGGTGCCACGCTGAGCTGGCGCGCGAGGGCAACGCAGGTGGCGCGCGCACGCACCAGGCCATCCGCACCCGTACCCGCGTTCGCGTTGCCAGTGTTGATCAGCATGGCGCGAATGGGCTGCCCACTGGCAAGGTGGTCGCGGCTGATCTGCACCGGCGCGGCGCAAAAGCGGTTCTGCGTGAACACACCCGCCACGCTGGCGCCCTCGTCCAGCAGGAACACGGTAAGGTCCTTGCGGTTGGCTTTGCGGACACCGGCTTCGGCAACACCGATGCGGACGCCAGCTATCGGGTGCAGATCGGCGGCAACGGGGGCGACTAGATTGACGGGCATGGAGGTCCTTCTCAAAAAACTGCGGCCGATTATCCGGAAAACCGTGGCACGCCAATGAAAACACGGGCCGAAGCCCGTGTTGTGTGGATCAGGAAATCAGGCGAGTTTGCCGTGGCACTGCTTGTACTTCATGCCGCTGCCACAAGGGCAGGGATCGTTGCGGCCCACGCGCACGCCCTCTGGCAGCGCCAGACCCTGTGTCTGAGCGTCCACCGTGGTTTCGACCTCCCCGGTTTCCGTGGGCGCTGTGTAGGTCACGTTGGCAATGCTTTCGCCGCGGTTTTCCATCTCTTGCGCTGCCTGGTCCAGCTGCTCCTGCGACTGCACCTGCACAGTCATGAGGATCTTGGTCACTTCGTTCTTGACCTGGTCGATCAACTGGCGGAACAGCTCGAAGGCCTCGCGCTTGTATTCCTGCTTGGGCTGCTTTTGCGCATAGCCGCGCAGGTGGATTCCCTGGCGCAGGTAATCCAGCGCAGAGAGGTGGTCACGCCAGTTGGAGTCGAAGCTCTGCAACAGCACCATGCGTTCAAACTGCGTGAAGTTCTCCCGCCCGACCTGCTCCACTTTGGAGTCAAAGGAGGCATGGGCCGCGGCCAGCACCTTCTCCAGGATCTCGTCGTCGGTGATGGCACTGGCGCCCTGCACCACCTGCTGCAAGGCAATCGATACCTGCCACTCCTCGGCCAGCACCTTCTCCAGAGCGGGGAGATCCCACTGCTCTTCCACCGACTCGGAGGGCACATACTGGCGCACCAGATCGGTCATGCAATCTTCGCGCATGGCGGCGATCACGTCCGACAGGTCGGCTGCATCCAGAATGTCGTTGCGCTGCTGGTAGATCACCTTGCGCTGGTCGTTGGACACATCGTCGTACTCCAGCAACTGCTTGCGGATGTCGAAGTTGCGGGCCTCCACCTTGCGCTGTGCCGACTCGATGCTGCGCGTCACGATGCCGGCTTCGATGGCCTCGCCATCGGGCATCTTCAGGCGGTCCATGATCGCCTTGACGCGGTCGCCCGCGAAGATGCGCATCAGCGAATCGTCCAGGCTCAGGTAAAAACGTGAGGAACCGGGGTCGCCCTGGCGGCCCGAGCGGCCGCGCAGCTGGTTGTCGATGCGGCGCGACTCATGACGTTCGGTCGCAATGATGCGCAGGCCACCGAGCTCCTTGACCTTCTCGTGGTCGATCTTCCACTGCTCGCGCAACGCAGCCACCTTGTCGGCGCGTTCGGCTTCTGACAGAGCTTCATCGGCTTCGATGGCCGCCACATCTTTTTCAATGTTGCCGCCGAGCACAATGTCGGTCCCACGACCGGCCATGTTGGTGGCAATGGTGATCATGCCGGCACGGCCGGCCTGGGCCACGATGTCCGCCTCGCGGGCATGCTGCTTGGCGTTGAGCACCTGGTGCGGCAGGCCTTCCTTGTTCAGGAGCTGGTCGATGATTTCAGAATTCTCGATCGACGTCGTGCCCACCAGCACGGGCTGGCCGCGCTCATGGCATTCACGGATGTCCTTGATGGCCGCTTCGTACTTCTCGCGCGTGGTCTTGTAGACGCGGTCAAGCTGGTCGTCCCGGCGGCTGGGGCGATTGGGCGGTATCACCGTGGTTTCCAGGCCGTAGATTTCCTGGAACTCGTAGGCTTCCGTATCGGCCGTACCGGTCATGCCGGCGAGTTTGTTGTACAGGCGGAAGTAGTTCTGGAACGTGATCGATGCCAGCGTCTGGTTCTCGGCCTGAATGTTCACGCCTTCCTTGGCTTCCACGGCCTGGTGCAGGCCTTCGCTCCAGCGGCGACCCGACATCAGGCGGCCGGTGAACTCGTCCACGATCACGATCTCACCGTTTTGCACCACGTAGTGCTGGTCGCGGTGGTAGAGGTGGTTGGCACGCAGCGCGGCATACAGGTGGTGCATCAGCGTGATGTTGGCCGGGTCGTACACCGAGGCGCCCTCGGCGATCAGTCCCTGGCTGGCCAGGATGCGCTCGGCACTCTCATGGCCCTGTTCGGTCAGGAACACCTGGTGCGTCTTCTCATCCAGCGTGAAGTCACCCGGCTTGGTCACACCCTCACCCGTGCGGGGGTCGGCTTCGCCTTCCTGGCGCACCAGCAGCGGCACGACCTTGTTCATGGCGATGTACATCGCCGTGTGGTCTTCGGCCTGACCACTGATGATCAGCGGCGTGCGGGCCTCGTCGATCAGGATCGAGTCCACCTCATCGACGATGGCGAAGTTCAGGCCCTGCTGCACGCGGTCCCGCGCTTCGTAGACCATGTTGTCGCGCAGGTAGTCGAAGCCGTATTCGTTGTTGGTGCCGTAGGTGATGTCGGCACGGTAGGCTTCCTGCTTTTGCTCGCGCGGCATGTTGGGCAGGTTGATACCCACCGTCAGGCCCAGGAAGTTGTACAGCCGGCCCATCCACTGCGCATCGCGGTTGGCGAGGTAGTCGTTGACGGTCACCACATGCACGCCCTTGCCCGACAGGGCATTCAGGTACACGGGCAAGGTGGCGGTGAGGGTCTTGCCCTCGCCCGTCCGCATTTCGGAGATCTTGCCAAAGTGCAATGCCATGCCCCCCAGCAGCTGCACATCAAAGTGCCGCATCTTCATGATGCGCTTGGAGCCCTCTCGCACCACGGCAAAGGCTTCGGGCAGGATGTCATCCAGCGATTCGCCCTTGGCCACACGCTCCTTGAACTCCTGCGTTTTGGCCTTGAGCTGCTCGTCCGACAGCTTCTCGTAGTCGGGCTCCATCGCATTGATGCGGGTCACCGTCTTGCGGTACTGCTTGAGGAGCCGGTCATTGCGGCTGCCGAATAGTTTGGTGAGGAAGTTGGTGGCCATGCGAACAGGACCGCCGGGCCGCTGCAAATCAGCGCGCCAAGCGACCGAAATCCCTAAGATGAATTGAGTTCAGGTGGGTGCATCGCCAAGGATTGCAAGCACTGCAATCCCGGGCTGTGAACACCGGACCCGCGATTTTACCTGCCCGCTGCGGGCGTGGACGACTGGCTGGGCGATGCGCGCGGCTGGACCGAGGCGACCTGCGCCCCCGCAGCCGTGCCACCAGCACTCAGAAACTTCTGCGGGTCTTGGAAAACACCTTGTACCAGCACCTCAAAATGAAGGTGGGCCCCAGTGGAGCGCCCCGTGGTGCCCACCTCGGCAATCTTCTGTCCTCGCCGCACGATGTCGCCCTGCTTGACCAGCGTCCGGGACGCGTGGGCATAGCGTGTGACCAATTGATTGCCATGGTCCACCTCGATCATGTTTCCATAGGCGGGGTGATACTCCTGCGTCATCACCACCCCACCGGCAGCAGCCAGGATGGGTGTGCCCGTATCTGCCTGAAAGTCCAGGCCCGTGTGCAAGGCCGATTGGCCGGTGATAGGGTCTACACGCCAGCCAAAGGCCGAACCAGGCGCCCGCCCCGTGACAGGTGCGTGGGTGGGGATCATCTTCTTGCGGATATGCTGATCGAAGAGGCGCGATTCGAGCACGGTCATCAGATCTACGCGCTGGTTGGTCAGGCGCTCCAGCTCATCGAGCGTGGACTGCAACTCCTCCATGGACAGGTTCCGTGCGCTCACCAGCACACCTCCCCGGGCATCGGACTTCTGGATATCGGCGGGGGCCATGCCTGCAAGGCCCAGCACGCGGTCACCGAGCGACTCCAGCTGCACCATGCGCGCCTGCATTTCACCCACGCGGCGGGCCATCGCATCCAGGTTGGCCCGCATGAAGCGGTCTCGCTCGGCAAACTCGTCCTTGACGACCAGCCGCACCAGCGAGCCGACAATGGGCCAGCCCTCGCGCGCGCCTTTGAGAAAGACCCAGTGGTAAAGCGTCGCAGCGACCAGCATGAGGCACAGTGACAGTCCCAGCCCCGCCAGAACCAGGCGCGTACCCGACAAGTGAATGGCCCGGCTGCGGGCCAGACGGGCGTCCGTGATAATCAGATGCACTACGAATTCTCCACGCCCGAAGACGCACACCATGAACCGCCGCCACTACGCCGTCAGCCTGCAGCAGGCCAGCGAGGACTCTCCCACGCTGGCGAAGCTCACAGCGCTGACACGCGACTCCAGTGATCGGCTCAAGGCCATTGAAATGCTGATTCCCGCAGCGCTGCGACCAGCGATCCAGGCAGGTCCCATCGATGGGGACTCCTGGTGCCTGCTGGTCAAAAGCAATGCCGCAGCGGCAAAAATACGCCAGTTGCTGCCTGCTTTGCAGGCGCATTTGCGCAGCCGGGGGTGGGAGGTTAACGCGATTCGCCTGAAAGTTCAAACCTGACGGCCTACGCCAGGGGCAGGGAATGCGAGAGAGACCAGGAAAACTGGTGCCGGTTGTCGGAATCGAACTGACGACCTACCGCTTACAAGGCGGGTGCTCTACCAACTGAGCTAAACCGGCGAAGGCTGCATTTTATCGCGGAAAAAGCAGCCTCAAAAAATACCAGAGCCGTTATTTGACCCGCTTGAGGGACGGCCGCACTCCGCCTGCAGCAGGGGGCGGCCGAGGCGCATCGCCGCCCTCCTCGCCATCCTTCTTGCCATCATCGGTGGGTACCAACTGAACCACGCGGTCCTCCGGGACCGACGGCGCCATACTCGCCGCCACGGATTCGGAAGAAGCCAAGGTATCGGCCAGCACAGGTGCCATGCCCCCAGCCCCCCCACTACCGGCCAACACATCCACCGGTGGCGGGAACGCCATGCCCTGGCCGTTCTCACGGGCATAGATAGCAATCACACGCCCCACCGGCACGAGAATCTCTCGCGGCTTGCCACCAAACCGCGCCTTGAATTCGATGAAATCGTTGCCCAACTGCAAGGCGCTCGTCGCATCAAAACTGATGTTCAGGACAATCTCACCATCCTTCACATACTCACGCGGCACCTGAACGGAATCATCGACACGCACCGCCACATAGGGCGTGAGCCCATTGTCGGTGCACCACTCGTACAAGGCACGAATGAGGTACGGGCGCGTGGACGTTGATTCCTGTGCGGTCATGGAGGTGAAAGGCAACGGCTGTGAATAGGGGAATGGGGCAGGCCGCAAGTTACTTGCGCATGACCTTCTCGGACGGGGTCAACGCCTCAATGTAGGCAGGGCGCGAGAAGATGCGCTCGGCGTACTTGAGCAGCGGGGCAGCGTTCTTCGACAGATCGATGCCGTAGTAGTCGAGGCGCCACAGCAACGGGGCAATCGCCACGTCGAGCATGGAGAAGTTGTCGCCCAGCATGTACTTGTTCTTGAGGAACACGGGAGCCAGTTGCGTCAGGCGGTCACGGATGTGCGCTCGTGCCTTCTCCAACGCCTTTTCGTTGCCCTTGGTGGCCCGCGATTCGAGGATATTCACATGCACGAACAGTTCCTTCTCGAAGTTGAGCAGGAACAGACGCACGCGCGCGCGGTCCACCGGGTCGCCAGGCATGAGTTGCGGGTGGGGGAAGCGCTCGTCGATGTACTCGTTGATGATGTTCGACTCGTACAGGATCAGGTCGCGTTCGACCAGGATAGGCACCTGACCGTACGGGTTCATCACACTGATGTCTTCGGGCTTGTTGTACAGGTCCACATCGCGGATTTCAAAGTCCATGCCCTTTTCGAACAGGACAAAACGGCAGCGGTGGGAGAAGGGACAGGTCGTACCCGAGTAAAGCACCATCATGGTGGGAGGCTCCTAAAAATCAAAAGAGTGGGAGCCCAAAGCGCCCACTCTACAAACAATCCGGCGGCACCCCGAAGGGCGCCTTCTCATGGATCGACGGCTTGTGCTGCTTACTTCACATCCTTCCAGAAGGCTGCGTTCAGCCTCCAGGCGATGACGGTGAAAACACCGAGGAAGATCAGCACCCACACGCCAACTCGGACGCGGGTGTTCTGGGCAGGTTCACCCATCCATTGCAGGTAGTTCACAAGATCGCCCACGGTCTGGTCAAACTGCAGCGGGGTCATCGAGCCTGGCTTGACCTGCTCCCAGCCCTTGAAGACCTGGGTCTTGTGGCCGTGGCTTTCGTGCTCTTCGAACACAGGGCGGCGGTCGCCCTGCATTTCCCACAGCACATGGGGCATGCCCACGCTTGGGAAGGCAAGGTTGTTCCAGCCCGTGGCCTTGGTCTCGTCACGGTAGAACGTGCGCAGGAAGGTGTAGAGGTAGTCGGCACCCGTGCCACCGTGGCCGGCGCGCGAGCGTGCGATCACGGTCAGGTCGGGCGGGTTGGCGCCGAACCATTCTTTGGCCTGCTTGGGATCGATGGAGGCCTTCATGGTCTCGCCGACCTTGTCGGTCGTGAACAGCAGGTTGTCCTTGATCTGCTGCTCGGTCAGACCGATATCGCGCAGGCGGTTGAAGCGCATGAACGCAGCCGAATGGCAACTCAGGCAATAGTTGACGAACACCTTGGCACCGTTTTGCAGGGAAGCCAGGTCGTTGGTCTTGTTGGGTGCCTTATCCCAGGCGATGGTGTCACCACCCGAGGCGTGTGCAGCACCTGCCACGAGACCCACTGCGGCGATCAGCGTGAGGATGAGTTTCTTCATTGTTGTTGTCTCCAGGCTCAGTGCGCCACAAAGGTCACGCGGTCGGGCACGGGCTTGGTCTTGCCGATGCGGCTCCACCAAGGCATCAGCAGGAAGAAGCCGAAGTAGAACAGCGTACCCACCTGCGATACACGCTCGCCGATAGCTGACGGAGGCTGCACGCCCAGGTAGCCCAGGATGAGGAAGATGATCACGAAGATGCCGTACAAGTACTTGTGCCAGTCAGGGCGATAGCGAATCGACTTGACGGGGCTGTAGTCCAGCCAGGGCAGGAAGAACAGAATAATCACGGCACCACCCATCACCACCACGCCCCAGAATTTGGCGTCGATGGACAGCATCATCGCGATCACCGCGATGGCCGCAACGGCAATGCCCGCCTTGACGAAGCTGGGCAACTTGGCCTTGAGGATGCCAAAGCCTGCGCCGGCCACCACGCACAGCACCAGCACGTACATCATCTCGGTGGTGATGGCACGCAGCATCGAATAGAACGGCGTGAAGTACCAGACCGGTGCGATGTGCGCAGGCGTCTTGAGCGGATCGGCAGGGATGAAGTTGTTGTATTCGAGGAAGTAGCCACCGAACTCAGGGGCGAAGAACACCACCGCCGTGAACGCCATCAGGAACATGCTCAGCGCAAAGATGTCATGCACCGTGTAGTAGGGGTGGAACGGCACGCCATCCAGGGGCTTGCCATTGGCATCCTTGGGGGCTTGCGGGCCCTTGATTTCCACGCCGTCGGGGTTGTTGGAACCGACATCGTGCAGCGCCAGCAAGTGGGCCACCACCAGGCCCAGCAGCACTAGCGGCACGGCGATCACGTGGAAGCTGAAGAAGCGGTTCAGCGTGGCATCGCCCACCACGTAGTCGCCACGGATCAGCAGCGCCAGGTCAGGGCCGATGAACGGGATGGCAGCGAACAGGTTCACGATCACCTGGGCGCCCCAGTAGGACATCTGGCCCCAGGGCAGCAGGTAGCCCATGAAGGCCTCGGCCATCAGGCACAGGAAGATCGCGCAACCAAAGATCCAGACCAGCTCGCGCGGCTTGCGGTAGCTGCCGTAGATGAGGCCCCGGAACATGTGCAGGTACACCACCACGAAGAACGCGGAAGCGCCCGTGGAGTGCATGTACCGGATCAGCCAGCCCCAGGGCACATCGCGCATGATGTACTCGACCGAAGCGAACGCCAGACTGGCGTCGGGCTTGTAGTGCATGACCAGGAAGATGCCGGTCACGATCTGGATCACCAGCACCACGAGGGCCAGCGAGCCGAAGATGTACCAGAAGTTGAAATTCTTCGGAGCGTAATACTCCGACATGTGCACCTTGTAGGCGTCAAAGGCCGTGGGGAACCGGTTTTCGAACCAGTTCGTGACCTGGGCGCTGATCGGGGCGTTGGGAGAGATTTCTTTGAATTCGTGGGCCATGTCGTTCTCCGTCAAGCCTTCTTGTCTTCACCGATCACGAGGCGCGTGTCGGACAGGTACATGTGCGGAGGGACTTCAAGGTTGTCAGGCGCGGGCTTGTTCTTGAACACGCGGCCAGCCATGTCGAACGTGGAGCCGTGGCAAGGGCACAGGAAACCGCCCTTCCAGTCGTCGGGCAGCGAAGGCTGAGCACCGGTCTGGAACTTGTCGGAGGGCGAGCAACCCAAGTGCGAACAGATGCCCACACCCACAAAAATCTCTGGCTTGATCGAACGCGCTTCGTTGCGCGCGTACTCGGGGGTCAACTCGGAGGGCTTGCGCTCCGACTTGGGGTCCGCCAACTGGCCGTCGAGCTTGGGCAGTTCGGCAAGCTGCTCGGGGGTGCGCTTGATGATCCAGACGGGCTTGCCGCGCCACTCCACGGTGAGCTTCTCGCCCGGCTTGAGGGCGGAAATATCGACCTCGACGGCAGCCCCGGCGGCTTTGGCGCGCTCGGAGGGCTGAAAAGTACTCACGAAAGGTACGGCGGTTGCCACGCCGCCCACCGCACCAGCACAGCCGGACGCGATCAGCCACGTCCGTTTGCTGGAGTCGATTGGAGTGTCACTCATGGGGATCCTCGATGAACATCGCTAGATTGGGGTCAACCGCGAATTGTAGCGGAGTGAAAATGGTTATTTCAAAGTGAGGGACTGTCTTGACAGGGCACCGCGCCGGGCAATACTCCGGCATCACCATTCAAACAAGGAGCACACCATGGGGATGATGCAAGAGTTCAGGGAATTCGCGGTCAAGGGCAATGTGATTGATCTCGCCGTGGGCGTGATCATTGGGGGGGCATTTGGCAAGATCGTGGATTCGGTGGTGTCCGACCTGATCATGCCGGTGGTGGGACTGGTGTTCGGCAAGCTCGACTTCTCCAACCTTTTTGTGGTGCTGGGCACGGCGCCGCCAGGCACGGCCATGACACTGGATGCGCTCAAAAAAGCAGGCGTGCCGGTGTTTGCCTACGGCAACTTCCTGACCGTAGCCGTGAACTTCATCATTCTGGCGTTCATCATCTTCATGATGATCAAGCAGATCAACCGCCTCAAGCGCGAAGCCCCCGCGCCCGCCCCTGAAGCCCCGGCCGCACCCGCCGAGGACATCGTGCTGTTGCGCGAGATCAGGGACAGCTTAAGGAAGTAAACACCCCCTGAGTCGCTTCGCGCCTTCCCCCTCTCTCGCATGGCGGCGCCATGCGGGAGGGGGACGCCCCCAGCGCGGCGGGGCGGCCCTTGCGCGGGGGCGCTGGCCCAGGGCGCGCCAATGGCACAGGCTGCGCGCATCCCGTAACCGGGGTGACGTGCAGCAGAAACACCGACCCGCTACGCGGACAGCTGGCGCGCCATGCGCACCGCCTCGATGAGGCTGGCCGCATCGGCCACACCCTGCCCCGCAATGTCAAAGGCCGTGCCGTGGTCAGGGCTGGTGCGCACCAAGGGCAGGCCCAGCGTCACATTCACCCCCTTGTCCACGCCCAGGTACTTCACCGGGATCAGCCCCTGGTCGTGGTACATGGCAATCACCACATCGAATTCGCCCACACGCTGCGGCGTGCTGCGCGCGCGCATGAACACCGTGTCGGGCGCAAAAGGGCCGTGCACATCCAGCCCCTGCGCGCGCGCGGCGACCATCGCCGGCGCAATCACCTCGGCCTCCTCGCCGCCAAACAGCCCGCCCTCGCCCGCGTGGGGATTGAGCCCCGCCACCGCGATGCGCGGCGCCCGGCCCAAACTGCGCACCAGGGCGGCGTGCGTGATCAGCAGCGTCTGCAGGACGTTGTCCGTGGTGACCGCGGCAATGGCCTCACGCAGCGACATGTGGATACTGACCAACACGGTGCGCAGCTCGTCGCTGGCGAGCATCATGCGCACAGGCATTTGCGCCAACGCGACCCCCTGGTGTGCGGCGGCCTCAGCCTGCAGCAGCTCGGTGTGGCCCGGAAACGCCACGCCCGCGGCCGACAAGGCCTCCTTGTGCAACGGCGCTGTGACCAGCCCCGCCACCTCGCCCCGCAGCGCTGCCCGCGCGGCCCAGACCACACTGTCAGCGGCGGCGCGGCCCGCAGCGGCACTGACCAGACCCCAGGGTTGCGGGCCAGGAATGCCCGGCAGCTGCAGCACCGGAACACAGCGGGGCGGCACCTCCAGCACATCGGTGGGCGCGGTGATCTGCGCCACGGGCACCATCGGCACCCCGGGGCGCACGATGGCCTGCGCCGCGCGCCGCAGAGTGGCGACATCGCCGACCACGAAGCAGCCCGCCAAATCGGCCGGTGCATCGCGAAATGCCTTGGCCACAATTTCGGGGCCGATGCCTGCAGGGTCACCCTGGGTGATGGCGAAGGACTTCATGGCAGTTTTATTTCAGAGAAAAAGGCTTCAGCGCTTTACCAACATGCATTGCAAGCTATTGTTTTAATAGCAAATAAGAAAACACCACCCACCATCAGGCAGGATTGTCGATCTCGATGAACTGGTGGCTCAGCCCGAACTGCCCTGCAACCTGCGCCGCCACCGCAGGCGCGCCATAGCGCTCGGTCGCGTGGTGCCCCGCGGCAATGAAGCCCACCCCCATCTCCCGGGCCAGATGCGCCTGGGGCTCTGAAATCTCGCCCGTGATGAACACGTCCGCCCCGGCCGCAATCGCCGCCTCGAAGTAGCCCTGCGCACCACCCGTGCACCAGGCCACGCGGCGGACAGCCCGCTGTGCGGCGGCGCCTTCTGGCGGCACCCAGGTGACGGCACGGCCCAGGACCTGCGAGGCATGGTCTGCCAGTGCCTGCCCATGGGCAAACGCGGCAGGCCCGGCAAAGCCCAGATCGTTCTCGCCAAACCGCGCGTCGGCCACCAGGCCCAGCACACGGCCCAGCTGGGCGTTGTTGCCCAGTTCAGGGTGCGCGTCCAGGGGCAGGTGGTAGGCAAACAGGTTGATGTCATGCGCCAGCAGCAGTTGCAGCCGCTGCTTCATCCAGCCCGTCACGCGGCCGTCCTGCCCGCGCCAGAACAGGCCGTGGTGCACGAAGATCGCGTCGGCGCGGGCAGCGATGGCCGCCTCGATCAGGGCGCGGCTGGCCGTCACACCACTGACGATGCGCGTGATCTCGGCCTTGCCCTCCACTTGCAGGCCATTGGGGCCATAGTCCTTGAAGCGCTCGGGTTGCAGCAGGCTGTCAAACGCCTGCAGAAGTTCGGGGCGGGAAATGCTCATGCAGCTATTGTCGCGCGTGGCCCGCACCCACACATTGGGAGACAATGCTTTTCTCCGGAAGGCAACCATGGCGCGGGCACCGACGCGCCCCCCTTCTTCAGCCCACCACCTGTACAGAATTTCATGAAACGCATCTGGCTGTTGTTCTCCCAGGCCGTGACGGTGTTCGTTGCGGCCTACTTCGTTGTCGCCACCCTTCAGCCCAGCTGGCTGGGCCGGGGAGCCACCACACGTTCCGGCGCAGGCATTGCGCTGCGGGAAGCCCCGGCCACCACCACCAGCCCGCAACCGGCGGCGGGCAGCTTCAGCGGTGCGGCGCGCCAGGCAGCGCCTGCGGTGGTGAGCATCAATACCAGCAAGGCCGTGCGCCATCCGCGCAGCAACGACCCCTGGTTCCAGTTCTTCTTTGGCGACCAGGGTGCCCAGGCACAGGCCGGGCTGGGCAGCGGGGTGATCGTGAGCCCCGATGGCTACATCCTGACCAATAACCATGTGGTGGAAGGCGCCGACGAAATCGAAGTGACGCTGACCGACAGCCGCCGCGCCCGCGCCCGCGTGATCGGCACCGACCCAGACACCGATCTGGCCATCCTCAAGATCGAGCTCGACAAGCTTCCCGTCATCGTGCTGGGCAACTCGGATGTGCTCGCCGTGGGCGACCAGGTACTGGCCATCGGCAACCCGTTCGGTGTGGGCCAGACGGTGACCAGCGGCATCGTGAGCGCACTGGGCCGCACGCAGTTGGGGATCAACACCTTCGAGAACTTCATCCAGACCGATGCGGCCATCAACCCTGGCAACTCGGGCGGCGCGCTGGTGGATGTGAACGGCAACCTCATGGGCATCAACACCGCCATCTACTCGCGCTCGGGCGGCAGCATGGGCATCGGCTTTGCAATCCCCGTGTCCACGGCCCGCATGGTGCTGGACGGCATCGTGAAGGATGGACAGGTCACGCGCGGCTGGATCGGCGTGGAGCCCAACGAACTCTCGCCCGAACTGGCCGAGACCTTCGGCGTAAAAGCCACAGAGGGCGTGATCATCACCGGCGTGCTGCAGGACGGCCCTGCAGCCCAGGCCGGCATGCGGCCCGGCGATGTGATCGTGCGCGTGGAAGGCAGGAACGTGGGCAATGTGTCCGAGCTGCTGACCGCCGTGGCCGCGCTGAAACCCGGCACTGCGGCGCCGTTCAACGTGCAGCGTGGCGAAAAGATCGTGGAGCTGAGCATCAACCCCGGGGTGCGCCCCCGGCCCCAGCGCAATGTGAAACGGTAAGCCCCCTGAGCCGCTGCGTGTCCTCCCCCAAAGGAGGACGCCTCCAGCGGCCCGGCGAAGCCGGTTCCGTGGTGGCACTGGTATTGGGCACGCGCCAGTTTCCAGGGGCTGCGCGCAGAACATGGCGGCACGGTTGCTGATGCAACCCGTCAGCTATTAAAAATATAGCTGCTAGCGCTTATCCAGAAAGCGCCAGAGTCCATTAAGATCCAAAATTTTCACATTCAGGGGTTGGAAGCCACTTCATCGGCATCTTCCGGCGCCTTGGTGTGCTTGATGAAGATCTGCGCTGCCCAGATGCCCACCTCGTACAGCAGACACATGGGCACGGCCAGCGACAGCTGCGAAACCACATCGGGCGGCGTGACGACGGCGGCGATCACAAACGCGATCACGATGAAATAGCCACGGAATTCACGCAGCTTCTGCACGCTCACGATGCCCATGCGCGCCAGCACCACCACGGCAATCGGCACCTCAAAAGACAGGCCAAACGCAAGGAACATCGACAGCACGAAACTCAGGTAAGCCTCGATGTCTGGCGCGGCCGTGATGCTCTTGGGGGCAAAGCTCTGGATAAAGGCAAACACCTGGCCGAACACCAGGTAGTAGCAAAACGCCACCCCGATGAAGAACAGCAGCGTGCTGGAGACCACCAGCGGCAGCACCAGCTTCTTCTCGTGCGAATACAGGCCTGGTGCCACGAAGGCCCACACCTGCCACAGCACGAAGGGCAGCGCCAGCAAAAAGGCCGACATCAGCAAAATCTTGAGCGGCACCATGAACGGCGAGATCACCGATGTGGCGATCAGCGTGGCGCCCTTGGGCAGGTGCGCCACCAGCGGCGCCGCCAAAAAGTCATACAGCGCGCCTGGGCCGGGGAAGAAAAACAGGATCGCCGCCGCGATGGCGATGGCAATGATGGCCTTGACCAGCCGGTCGCGCAGTTCCATCAGGTGCTGCACAAACGGCTGCTCGGTACCGGCCAGCTCGTCTTCTTGGGAAGGGGTTTCGGACATGTTGGGTTTTCGTGGGCGTCAGGGCCGCCCATGCAGCGCGCGGGGCGCTGGTGGCTGCTGCATCAGTGGAATTTACGGGGACGGAAACGTGCCACACGGGCCGCACCGGACTGGGCCTTAGTGCGCACACCGCTTCGGGCCTTGTACCACTGGGGCACCGCGCCCCGCTTGAGGCGCCAGTTCTTGCCGGGGTGCTTGTAGGCGGGCACCACGGCAGCCTGCGACCCATGCAGGTCGCTGTTGCTGGTGTCCGTGGCGGCAGCCCAGTCTTTCTCGAACTCGCTGGCGCTGGTCTGGATGGAGTTCTGCACATCGCGTGCGGCGCTCTCCACCGTGTCCTTCATCTTCTTGAGCTCATCGAGCTCCATGGACCGGTTGACCTCGGCTTTCACGTCGGACACGTAGCGCTGGGCCTTGCCCAGCAGCGTGCCCACCGTGCGGGCCACGCGGGGGAGCTTCTCGGGCCCGATGACAATGAGTGCCACCGCGCCGATCAGCGCCATCTTGGACAGGCCAATATCAATCATGGGTCAAGCGCAAAGCGTGCGGGTGCCAGCCGGAACGGCCCGCTCAGCTCTTTTGCTTGGCTTCGACATCGATGGTGGTCTTGTCAGCCGCCGGGTTGTTGGCAACCTGGCCTGCGGGTGGTGTGGTGGTGGCTGCCGCATCGGCCGAACCGTCCTTCATGCCGTCCTTGAAGCCCTTGACGGCGCCTCCGAGATCAGAACCCATGTTCTTGAGCTTCTTGGTGCCGAACACCATGACGACGATCAGCAGCACGATCAGCCAGTGCCAGATGGAAAAAGAGCCCATGAAAAATCTCCTAACGAATTGCAATCATTTTAGACGGGGGGCAAGGCAGGAGTTCACGGCGGCGGCATGCCTTCGTACAACTATCTGCGGCGCCTGTCAGCCTGGTTCAGCCTTTGAGCCACGGGCGGGGGCCACCCATCACGTGGACATGCAGGTGGTGGATTTCCTGCCCACCTTCAAGCCCCGTGTTTACCACGACGCGAAAGCCACCTTCCGGGTACGGGTTGCAGCCTTGCTCCAAAGCCAGCTGGGGCGCCAGCGCCATCATGCGCCCCAGAACCCCCGCATGCTCTGCGGTGACCTGCGCCATCGAAGGGATATGCAGCTTGGGAACCATCAGAAAGTGCACCGGCGCCCAGGGGTGGATGTCGTGGAAGGCGAAAATTTCTTCGTCTTCATAAACCTTCTTCGAAGGAATCTGGCCCGCGATGATCTTGCAGAAAAGGCAGTTCGGATCGTGCATGAGAAAAATGTCGGTACGAAGTTAACAGTTCACCGGTCGCTGCTCACCACCCCAAGCCGTCGAAACCGGCGAGCCTCAGGGCCAGCGCCACCGTGGAACTGGCTCCGCCAGGCCACGGGTGGCGTCCCCCTTGGGGGGAAGGCGCCGCAGGCGACACAGGGGGCTCACGCATTGTCAGCGATCTTGATGGTGGGCCGCACGCCCACATCCTTGCGGTGCGCGTGCAGCCACTCCTGCCCGGCCGTGCGGCCCAGGGCGAACAGTTTGCGCACAAAGGCCAGGTCCGCACGGGACTTGCTGTCGGCGCCAAAGGGCGCCAGCACCGCGCCACCGTCAATGCGGTGCATGCGCACGTTTTTGTAGCGGCGCGCATCCAGCTTGCCCTCGGCCAGCAGGCGGCGCACGAACTCGATGGCGCGCAGCTCGGCCAGCAGGCTGGCGTTGAAGGTGACTTCGTTCATGCGTTCCATGATTTCCTGGCCTGAATCGGGCAGTTCCAGGTGTTCGATGGGGTTGATCTGCACGAGCAGGATGTCGGAGGTTTCGGTCTGATAAATGAGCGGATGCAGCGCCGGGTTGCCCGAGTAGCCGCCGTCCCAGTAATGCTCGCCATCGATCTCCACCGCCTTGAACAGCAACGGCAGGCAGGCCGATGCCATGACGGCATCCGCGCTCAGCCGGGAGCCCGAGAAAATTTCACCGCGCCCGGTGCGCACGTTGGTGGCGCACACAAACACCTTGGGCCCGCCCGCCGCAGCGCTGGCGCGGCGTACGGTGCACAGCAGGTCAAAGTCCACCTCATGCTCCAGAAGGCGGCGCAGCGGGTTGATGTCGAGCGGATTGGTCTGGTAGGGCGACAGCCACTGGCGCATCAGGCCCATCATCGGGTTGGCAGCCGACAGGGGGGAGCCCCACATGAGGCTGCCCAGCGTGCCCACCCCCTCCCACAGCCGGGTGAGCGTTTCACGCGCCTGGGCACAACCGGCCAGGTGCGCTTCGTGCGGATCCTTGTGCTCCTGTGCGGCTTTGGCAAAGCCATGCGCCATGGCCACGGCATTCATCGCGCCAGCGCTGGTGCCGCTCACGCCATCAAACTGCCACTGGCCATCCTCCAGCAGCGCATCCAGCACACCCCAGGTGAGCGCACCGTGGGAGCCTCCGCCCTGCAGGGCCAGGTTCAGCCGTGGCAAGGAGGGCAAGTGCGGCCGGGGCGCTGTGGGTTCAGGCATCCACCGCCTGGTTCTTGCTCATGGCCAGCATGCCGCGCACGATGCGGTACAGGAACCACAAGGAAATGATGCCCCAGGCGATCCAGCCCGGCGCAATCAACAACAGCCACAGGGGCGAGGTCACCACATACAGCACACCGGCCCAGATCGTCGAGCGGATGCGCCACGAAAAATGATTGGCCTGCCAGGTGCCCTCGGCATCGCTGCGTTTGACCAGATCGATCACCAGCGCAATGACCAGCAGCAGGGCGCTGGCTTGCGCACCCGGCAGCACAGCCCCCACGGCCACGATGAGGTGCAGCACATAGCTGACCCAGCCGACGTTCTTGAGGCCCTGGGCCTTCTGCTCATTGCTTTGCACGTCGATGATGTCGTTCATGGAGCCCCTTCTTCGGCAGTGCGCGCAACGGCCTTGCGCAAGGCTTTTTCCTCGATGCCGCTGGTGCCCTCGCGGCGCTCCAGCTCGGTCAGCACATCAGCAGGCGTCAACCCGTAATGGGCCAACGCCACCATGGAGTGGAACCACAGGTCGGCCACTTCGTAGACCAGCTTGGACTTGTCGGCGCCGTGGTCCACGTCCTTGGCCGCCATGACGACTTCGGTGGCTTCCTCGCCGATCTTCTTCAAAAACGCATCAGGGCCCTTGTGCAGCAGGCGCGAGACGTAGCTCTTGTCCGGGTCACCGCCGTTGGCAGGCTTGCGGCTTTCAATGATGGCCGCCAGGCGCGCCAGAGAATCGTTGGAACTCATGGCTCTTACTTGTAGATGGATTCAGGGTCTTTCAAGACCGGGTCGATGGCACTCCAGGCACCATCCTTGAGCACACTGAAGAAGCAGCTGTGGCGGCCCGTGTGGCAGGCGATGCCGGGCTCGTGGCCAAGCTGGGTGACCTTGAGCAGCACCACATCGTTGTCGCAGTCCAGGCGGATCTCGTGCACGGTCTGCACGTGGCCGGATTCTTCGCCCTTGAACCACAGCTTCTTGCGCGAGCGGCTGAAGTACACGGCGCGGCCGAGTTCTGCCGTCTTGGCAAGGGCCTCACGGTTCATCCAGGCAAACATCAGCACGTCGCCCGTACCCTGCTCCTGCGCAATCACGGGCACCAGGCCCTGCGCGTCCCATTTCACTTCGTTGAGCCAGTTCATGGGCGGGATTGTCGGTGATTTGAAGGACCGGCCCGCCTGCCGGGCGAGCGGATTGAAGGTCATTTTTGCCTCTAGCGCTTATCCATCAAGCGCTAGCAGCTATCAAAATGAGAGTTCCATGAAAAACCAGACGCTCCATCGGGCAGCTTGCGTCCAGGTGAGGCACTGCGCAGTTTGCAATTTTCGCTACAAAAATAATAGCTATTGACGCTTTGCCATCAAGCGCCAGAACCAATTTTTATCAAAGATTTACTTCGCCACGGTCAAAAACACCCACTTGCGATCCCAGTTCTTGCGGCCCAGGTACTTGATGGCAAAGGCATAACGCCCCGGGGGCAGAAAATCCTGCGTGAGGGTTTCCTGCTGCGTCACCACGGGCTGGCCATTCACGCGCACGCTTTGCTGCGCCACCAGCTCCGACTCGCTCTCCAGGTCCTGGCCGTCGAGGGCATAGACGGTGACATCGGGCTCTTCCTTCTCATCGCCCACCAGCGGCAGACCCAGCGCGTTGGCGCGGGTTTCCACGTCCAGCGCCAGCGTGCCCAACACGGGTTCGCGCACGATCCAGTGCACGTCGCGCACATTGCTGTTCAGCGCCTGCAGCAGGGCCTTGAGCTTTTCGAATTCGGCCTTGTCGGCAATCACCTCCACCGGCTTGCCGCCGATGGTCGCATCAAAACACCGGCCAATGCGGTGCACACAGGGCAGTCGCTCGGAAAAACTCGCATACGACGGTGGCGGCACCTGCGCCGCAGCGGGCAGCGCCGTGGCGACGAGGGCCACCGCCAACGCCCAGCGCGCGCCTGTGAGCCGCGCCATCACAGGCGCACCGGAATGCCGCGCTCGGCCATGCGGGCCTTGGCCTGGCCCACGGTGTATTCGCCGTAATGGAAGATGCTGGCGGCCAGCACCGCGTCGGCGCCACCGGTCTGGATGCCGTCTGCCAGGTGGTCGAGATTGCCCACGCCGCCCGAGGCGATCACGGGCACGCTCACGGCGTCACTTACGGCGCGGGTCAGCTCCAGGTCAAAACCTGCCTTGGTGCCGTCGCGGTCCATGCTGGTCAGCAGGATTTCGCCCGCGCCGCGCTGCGCCATCTCGGTGGCCCAGGCAATGGCGTCCAGGCCCGTGTTCTTGCGCCCGCCGTGGCTGTAGACATCCCAGCCCGCGCCCACGGGCTGGCCGTGGGCGCCGATGCGCTGGGCATCCTCGGCCGAGCGGCGTTTGGCGTCAATGGCCACCACGATGCACTGCGCGCCGTACTTGGCCGACACGGCGTTGATCACCTCGGGGTTGGCGATGGCGGCCGAGTTGAAGCTGGTCTTGTCCGCACCCGCATTGAGCAGCCTGCGCACGTCTTCCACGGTGCGCACGCCGCCGCCCACGGTGAGGGGAATGAACACCTGGCTGGCCACGGCCTCGATGATGTGCAGGATCAGGTCGCGGCCATCGCTAGTGGCGGTGATGTCCAGAAACGTGAGTTCGTCGGCCCCCTGGGCGTTGTAGCGCGCAGCGATCTCGACGGGGTCGCCCGCGTCGCGCAGTTCGACAAAATTGACGCCCTTGACCACGCGGCCTCCGGTGACGTCGAGGCAGGGGATGATGCGTTTGGCGAGCATGTCGGTCAGTCAGTCAGCGATTCGTTGATGGGGCGCTGCCGAGGCCAGCAAACGCCGTGGAACTGGCTCCGCCAGGCCACTGGCGTCGGTCCCCCTGGGAGGAAGCGGCGCAGCCGCTCAGGGGGTCACCCGTTCAGTTCGTCAGCCCGCGCTTGCGCAGCTGCAAAGTCCAGGTCGCCACTGTAGATGGCGCGGCCGCAGATCACGCCTTCAACGCCCTCGCCTTCCACCGCGCACAGCTGCTCGATGTCGGCCATGTTGGACAGGCCGCCCGAGGCGATCACGGGGATGCTCAGCGCCTGCGCCAGCTTCACCGTGGCATCGATGTTGATGCCCGAAAGCATGCCGTCGCGGCCGATGTCGGTGTAGATGATGGATTCGACGCCCCAGTCCTCGAACTTCTTGGCGAGGTCCACCACTTCGTGGCCGGTGAGCTTGCTCCAGCCGTCGGTGGCGACCTTGCCGTCCTTGGCATCCAGGCCCACGATGATGTGGCCGCCAAAGGCACTGCACGCGTCCTTCAGGAACCCGGGGTTCTTGACCGCGGCCGTGCCGATGATCACGTAGCGCAGGCCGCCGTCGATGTATTTCTCGATGGTGTCCAGGTCGCGGATGCCGCCGCCGAGCTGCACGGGGATATCGTCGCCCACCTCTTGGAGGATGGACTTGATGGCGCTGTAGTTCTTGGGCACGCCCGCGAACGCGCCGTTCAGGTCCACCAGGTGCAGGCGGCGCGCGCCGGCATCCACCCACTTGCGCGCCATGGCGGCCGGGTCTTCGCCAAAGGTGGTGGATTGGTCCATATCGCCTTGTTTGAGGCGAACGCAGTGGCCGTCCTTGAGGTCGATGGCGGGGATGAGCAGCATGGTGGTGAAGTTCGGGAGGAAAAGGGCGAGGCAGGGCTCGGCCCGAACGGGTGGATGTTAAGAGATCAGGGGTTCCAGTGCAGAAAGTTGCGGTACAGGGCCAGGCCGTGCTCCGCACTTTTCTCCGGGTGAAACTGGGTGGCAAAAATATTATCGCGTGCAATGGCGGCGGCGAACAAACCGCCGTAGTCCGTTTGACCCGCGCAATGGACGGAATTCTGCGGCACAGCATAGAAACTGTGCACAAAGTAGAAGTAACTGTTGTCGGGCACCCCGGCCCACACCGGGTGCACGGCACCTGCATGGGGCATCTGCCGCACCTGGTTCCAGCCCATCTGGGGCACCTTGAAGCGGCTGCCGTCGGGCTGGGTGCGGCCTGCCAGGTCGAACTTGCGCACATCGCCGGGGATCAGGCCCAGGCCCGGGGTGTCCCCCTCGGCGCTGTGGTCCAGCAGCATCTGCATGCCCACACACACGCCGAACATCGGCTTGCTGGCAGCGGCTTCCAGCACCGACTCATGCAGGCCCGATTCGCGCAGCTCGCGCATGCAGTCGGGCATGGCGCCCTGCCCTGGCAGCACGATGCGCTGCGCCGCGCGCACGTCTTCTGGGCGCTGGGTAACGACCACGGTCCAGCCGGAGCCCTCGGCGGCGGCCTGCACAGCCTGCGACACCGAGCGCAGGTTGCCCATGCCGTAGTCCACGACGGCGACGGTTTTCACTTCCATATTCATAGCTGCTAGCGCTTATCCATCAAGCGCTAGCGCCTGATTTGATTCAAAAAACTCACAAGGAACCCTTGGTGGACGGGATGACGCCTACCGAGCGCGGGTCGCGCTCCAGCGCCGCGCGCAGCGTGCGCCCGAACGCCTTGAAGATGGTTTCGCACTGGTGGTGGGCGTTGATGCCCTTGAGGTTGTCGATGTGCAGCGTGACGCCCGCATGGTTCACGAAGCCCTGGAAAAACTCGTACACCAGCTGCGTATCGAGCTGGCCGATGCTGCCGGCCGTGAACTTCACGTCGATGTGCAGCCCCGGGCGGCCCGAAAAATCGACCACCACGCGCGACAGCGCTTCGTCGAGCGGCACGTAGGCGTGGCCGTAGCGGCGGATGCCCTTCTTGTCGCCCACGGCGCGCGCAAAGGCCTGGCCCAGCGTGATGCCCACGTCTTCGACCGTGTGGTGGCCGTCGATGTGCAGGTCGCCTTCGCAGTCGATGTCGAGGTCGATGAGCCCGTGGCGGGCGATCTGGTCGAGCATGTGGTCGAAGAAACCGATGCCGGTGTGCAGTTTGGCCAGCCCCGTGCCGTCGAGGTTGATGCGCACGCGGATGCGCGTCTCGGCGGTGTTGCGGCTGACTTCGGCGATGCGGTCGGCCATCGGATCGGGCGTGGCGCCGGACGGATTGGAGGTAACGAGTGCGGAGGAAGTCATAGGGAGGCTTGCAGGGCGGCCAGCATCTGCGCATTGTCATCGGCATTGCCCACCGTGAGACGCAGGCAGTTGGCCAGCATGGGGTGCATTGTAGAAACGTTCTTGACCAGGACCTTGCGGTTTTTCATCCCGTCATAGGCCTTGGCGGAATCCGCCACACGGATCAGGATCATGTTGGCCTGGCTGTCCCAGCATTTTTCGACACCGGGCATCTGGCGCAGGGCCGCCAGCACCTTCGTGCGCTCGGCGCGGATCTCGGCCGCCTGGGCCGCGAACACCTCGGCATGCTCCAGGGCGAACAGCGCGGCCTCGCAGTTGAGCACGCTCACGTTGTAGGGCGGGCGCACCTTGTCGATCTCGCTCACAAAGGCCGCGGGGCCGATGAGGTAGCCCAGGCGCACGCCCGCCAGGCCGAACTTGCTGAGCGTGCGCATGAGCAGCACGTGGGCATTGCGCGCAGGCTCGGCCCGCATGCGGTCGATGAAGGTGCGGCTGGCAAACGGCTGGTAGGCCTCGTCCATGACCACGATGCCGCCCTGCGCGCCCGCGGCGTCGATGATGCGCTGCACCGCGCCCTCGTCCCACAGCGTGGCCGTGGGGTTGTTGGGGTAGGCGATGTAGGTGATGGCGGGGTTGTGCTGCGCGATGGCAGCCAGCATGGCGGGCTCGTCCAGCTCGAAATCAGCGGTGAGCGGCACGCCGACAAAGTCCAGGCCCTGCAGCTGCGCCGACAGCGGGTACATCACAAAGCCCGGCATGGGCGCGAGCATGGTGGCGCGCTGGCCCGTGCCGGGTTGCGCGCAGGCCAGGGCCAGCAAGGTGATGAGTTCGTCCGAGCCGTTGCCCAGCACGATGCCGTAGCCCTCGGGCAGGCCGGCGTATTGGGCCAGCGCCGCCTTCAGGTCCAGCAGGCGGTCGCCGGGATAGCGGTTGAGCGCCACCGCGCCCAGGCGCTGGCCCAGCGCGGCCTGCAGATGCGCGGGCAGGCGGAACGGGTTCTCCATGGCGTCCATCTTGAGCATGCCGGTGGAGGGCTGCACGCCGTACGCGTGCATGGCGCGCACGTCGGGGCGGATACGGGCCAGGGCTTGGAGAGGAGACGACGCAGGAGTAGTCATTCGGTAGTGTCCAGTTCGTTGGGGGTGACAAGAAAAGGGTTGATGGGCCGCACCGCGTCCATCGGCTCACCATGCGGTAGCGCCTCGGTCAGCAGGTAGCGGCAGCCTTGCTGGTGGGCGGACGAAAGGATGAGCGCATCCCAGTAGCCCAGGCGGTAGCGGTCCTGCAGGTCCCAGGCGCCGTCCACGGTGTAGGAATCGAGGTGCGGCGGCAGCCACACGCGCAGGCGGCGCACCTGGGCACGCACCTGCTGCAGCACGTGGGGACCGTCAAAGCGCTGGATCGCCTGGTTGTACAGCTCGTTGAGCACCTGCGAGCTGATGCGGCCGCTGCGCGTCTGCCAGCAAAAGCTCATCCACTCACGGGCGCGCGCCTGGCGCTCGGCATCGCGGTCATCCACGCTGGCGAGCAGGATCTCGGTGTCGACAAAGATGGGAACGGTGCTCATGGGCTCTCTACCGTTCAGCGCAGAAACAAGGTTTCGCGGGGCACGTACGGCCCGGTGGACGCGCCCCAGGATTCAAAACCCAGCGCCTCGCGCATCGCCTGGGCATAGGCGTCTTCCTGGCGCATCTTTTCGGCCAGCCATTCACCGAGCAGGCGCGACACGCTGCTACCGCGCTTGGCGGCCTCCACGCGCACCCATTCGGCTACGGTGTCGTCCATGGTCACGGTGACATTTTTCATGGGATTGAGTTTACACGAACTTCGTGTGCCACGAAGTTCGTGTAATTTATTTTGTTATTCTGGCGGCGATTTCAGGCGGCCTGCCGCTGGCTTTGCAGCATCTGCGTGGCCATGTCGCCCACCGTGCGCAGCGCCTCCAGGTGGGCGGGCGACCAGTCGCCCCCCACCCCGATGCGCAGGCAGTTGCGAAAGCGCCCGCTGGTGCTGAACACCGTGCCCGGCGCGATCAGGATCTGCCGGGCCAGGCAAGCCTCGTGCAGCTGCACCGAATCGAGCGCGCGCGGCAACTCCAGCCACATCAGCAAGCCGCCGGGCGGGTCGCTCACCCGGGTGCCCTGCGGAAAGTGCGATGCGATCACGCGGCGCGCCTCGTCCATGCGCGCCGCCACGCCCGCGCGCAGCTGGCGCATGGCGGCGGCGTGGCCCGCCTGGGTGATGAGGTCGGCCAGCGCCAGTTCCAGCACGGCCGACTGGCCGCCCGCCTGCAGGTCCTTGATGCCGCGCACCTTCTCGGTCCAGCGCCCGGCCTCCAGCCAGCCCAGGCGCAGCCCCGGCGCCAGCGTCTTGGAGAACGAATCGCACAGCATCACGTGGCCCGTGGTGTCGTACGACTTCACGGTGCGGCGCATCTCGTCGACCTCGACCAGGTCGTTGTAGATCGCGTCCTCGATCACTGCCATGTCGTGCCGCGCCGCCATCTGCGCCAGCCGCTTGCGCTCGGCCTGCGGCATGCAGCTGCCCAGCGGGTTGCTGAGCGTGGGGACGATCATCACGGCCTTGACCGGCTGGGTGTCCAGCGCCAGCTGCAGCGCGTCCAGCGACAAACCGTGGCGCGGGTGCGTGGGGATCTCCAGCGCGCGCAGGTGCAGGCCCTGCAGCACCTCCAGAAACGAAAAATGCGTGGGCGACTCCAGCGCCACCACGTCCCCCGGCTGGGTCACGGCCCGCAGGCACAGCGCAATGGAGTCCATGCAGCCGCCGGTGATCACGATGTTCTCGGGGTCGAGGCTGCACCCCATGCCGACGGCATAGCGGGCCAGGGCGCGGCGGGCATCCTCGTGCCCCGCCGACGTGGGGTAGGTGCACAGCAGATTGCGATGGCGCTGCGCGGCGCGCACCACGGCGCGGCGCACGCGGTCGGGGTTGAACAGCTCAAAGCCTGGCGTGCCGCTGCTGAAGGAGATCATGTCCTCAGGCTGGTTGCGCCCCAGGATGCGCTGGCCCAGCCAGTCCACCGCCACCTCGCGCGGGCGGCGCATGGGGCGCGGCGTGCTGGGCTCGGGCAGGCTCACCGGCCGCGCCGCCACGAAGAAGCCGGAGCGCGGGCGCGCGGTGATCAGGCGCGCATCTTCGAGCCAGTGGTAGGCCTGCACCACCGTGGTCTGCGCCACGCCGTGCTGGCGGGCCAGCTCGCGCACCGACGGCAGCTTTTCGCCGCGCGCGAGCGTGCCATTGCGGATCAGCTGCGCGAGCTGTTCGGCGATCTGGAGGTAGAGCGGGGGTGCGTCGTCGGTGGAGGCCATGGCTGCATTCTGTACTGGCAGCCGCAAAAAAAGCCAGTACAGAGCAGGTGCACCCCGTACAGTACAGATGGCCAGTACAGCTCATCTGTACTGGCTCAGGTCGTGCGAGCCTGTCCGTGGCGCCGCGCGCCGCCTGGCCGCACAGTGAAGGCATGAACACGCTGCACACCCCCACCCCGCCGTCGCCCACGCTGCCGAGCCAGCTTGCGGTGCCCCTCACCCTGCAATGGAAGCGCCAGCCGCTTCCGCCGCTGCAGGCCGTCCAGGTGCTGGACTTCCGCGCGGGCGAGATCGCCTTGCTCGAAGTCGAACAAGGCCGTGTCTGGGTGACCTGCGACGGCCTGCTGGAAGACTATTTTCTGGAGGCCGGCCAGCGCCTGTCGTTCGCTGGGCCCGTGCGGCTGCGGGTGAGCGCCGAGGGGCACCGCCCTGCGCGGCTGAACTGGGCGCAGCACCGGGCACCCGAAGGCGCCGCGCACCCGCCCGCACCCGTGGCGGCACCACAGCCGATGGCGGTGGTGCCGCGCACCGCCCCATCGGGCGCCGCGCTGCCCCTGAACGCCGTCAGCGCGGCTTGAGCGGGGTCTTCAGGCGCATCTCAGCCGCCTGCGCGTGGGCCTGCAGGCCCTCGCCGTAGGCCAGCTCGGCGGCGATGGTGCCCAGCACCTGGGCACCGGCCTCGCTCACCTCGATGAGGCTGCTGCGCTTTTGGAAGTCGTACACGCCCAGCGGGGACGAGAAGCGCGCCGTGCCGCTGGTGGGCAGCACGTGGTTGGGTCCTGCGCAGTAGTCGCCCAGGCTTTCGGAGGTGTAGGCCCCCAGAAAAATCGCGCCGGCGTGGCGCAGCAACGGCTCCCAGCGGTGTGGGTCGGTGCTGCTCACTTCCAGATGCTCGGGTGCGATGCGGTTGCTGATCGCGCAGGCTTCTTCCATGTCCTTGGTGAGGATCAGCGCGCCCCGGCCATTGAGGCTCTTGGCGATGATCTCGGCGCGCGGCATGGTGGGCAGCAGGCGGTCGATCTCGCGCTGCACGGCGTCGAGGTAGACGGCGTCGGGGCACAGCAGGATGCTCTGGGCCAGCTCGTCGTGCTCGGCCTGGCTGAAGAGGTCCATCGCCACCCAGTCGGGCGGCGTGCTGCCGTCGGCCAGCACCAGGATTTCGCTGGGGCCCGCGATCATGTCGATGCCCACCGTGCCGAACACGCGCTTCTTGGCGCTGGCCACGTAGGCGTTGCCCGGGCCGGTGATCTTGTCCACCTTCGGAATCGTGGCCGTGCCGTAGGCCAGCGCGGCAACGGCCTGCGCGCCGCCGATGGTGAAGGCGCGCGTGACGCCCGCCACGTAGGCAGCCGCCAGCACCAGGTCATTGCGTTCGCCCTTGTCGGATGCAAGCTGCGCGCCCGAGCCCCCCGTGGCCACGCTGCCGCGCACGGGCGTGGGCACGACCATGATGATCTCCTGCACGCCGGCCACGTGGGCCGGGATGGCGTTCATCAACAGGCTGGACGGGTACGCCGCCTTGCCCCCGGGCACGTAAATGCCCACACGGTCCAGCGGCGTGACCTTCTGGCCCAGCAGGGTGCCGTCTTCGTCGCGGTAGCTCCAGCTTTCGCCAGAGGCTTTTTTCTGCGCCTCGTGGTAGCTGCGCACGCGCTTGGCAGCGGCCTGCAGGGCGTCGCGCTGGGCCTGCGGAATGGCGTCGAACGCGGCCTTGAAGTCGGCCTGGGTCAGCTCCAGCGCCGCCATGTCGGGGGCCGAGAGGCCGTCGAACCGGGCGGTGTACTCCAGCACGGCGGCATCGCCACGCTTTTGCACGTCGGCCAGGATGTCGGCCACGCGCTGCTCGATGGCGGCGTCGGTGTCGGCAGACCAGTGCAGGCGGGCTGCGAAATCAGCCTCAAAAGTGGCTGCAGCGGTGGACAGACGGGCGGGAGCAGCTACCAAAGTCATAGTGTCAGTCGGTCGATGGATCGGGTAAGGGTCAGTTCTTTTCCGCAGGAATCGCCGAGGCAAACGCATCGATGATGCGCCGCAGCGGCGCCTGCTTGAGCTTGAGCGCGGCCTGGTTGACCACGAGATACGAGCTGATGTCCATGATGCGCTCGACCTCCACCAGGTGGTTGGCCTTGAGCGTGTTCCCGGTGGACACCAGGTCGACGATGGCGTCGGACAGGCCGATGAGCGGCGCCAGCTCCATGCTGCCGTAGAGCTTGACCATGTCCACGTGCACGCCCTTGGTGGCAAAGAAGTCGCGCGCGATCGAGGTGTACTTGGTGGCCACCTTCAGGCGCGAGCCCTGCTTGACGGCCCGTTCGTAGTCGAAGTCGTTGCGCACGGCCACGCTCACGCGGCACTTGGCGATGCGCAGGTCCAGCGGCTGGTACAGGCCCTGGCCGCCGTGTTCGATGAGGGTGTCCTTGCCGGTCACGCCGATGTCGGCGCCGCCGTACTCCACGTAGGTCGGCACGTCAGTGGCGCGCACCAGCACCACGCGCACGTTTGGCTGGTTGGTGGGCAGGATGAGCTTGCGCGACTTCTCGGGGTCTTCCAGCACCTCGATGCCGGCGGCGGCCAGCAGGGGCAGGGTTTCGTCGAAGATGCGGCCCTTGGAAAGCGCCAAGGTGATCATGTTGCTGCTCATGCTTTTACTCGTTCAATGTCGGCGCCGATGCCGCGCAGTTTGGCTTCCATGCAGTCGTAGCCACGGTCCAGGTGGTAGATGCGGTCCACCACGGTTTCGCCGTCGGCCACCAGGCCGGCAATGACCAGGCTGGCCGAGGCGCGCAGGTCGGTGGCCATCACGGTGGCGCCCGACAGGCGGGGGGCACCCTCGATCACGGCCACCTTGCCATCGGTCTGGATCTTGGCACCCAGGCGCACCAGCTCGTTGACGTGCATGAAGCGGTTTTCAAAAATCGTCTCGGTCACCGTGGCCGTGCCCTGGGCGATGCAGTTGAGCGCCATGAACTGGGCCTGCATGTCGGTGGGGAAACCGGGGTACTCGGTGGTGCGAAAGCCCTGCGCCTTGAGCGTGGCGCCACCGGCGCTTTGCACACGGATGCCGCCGTCCACCGTTTGCACATGGGCACCGGCCTCGCGCAGCTTTTCGATGACGGCGTCCAGGTGGTCTGCACGCCCATGGCGCAACACCACATCGCCGCCCGTGGCCGCCACGGCGCACAAAAAGGTACCCGCCTCGATGCGGTCGGCCACCACGCGGTGGGTGCAGCCGTGCAGCTTTTCGACACCCTGGATGCGGATACGGCTGGTGCCATGGCCTTCGATCTTCGCGCCCATGGCGATCAGCATCTCGGCCAGGTCCGAAATTTCGGGCTCTTGCGCAGCGTTTTCGAGCACCGTCTCGCCCTCGGCCAGTGCGGCGGCCATGAGGAAGTTCTCGGTGCCCGTCACCGTGACCATGTCGGTGGTGATGCGGGTGCCTTTCAGGCGCGTCCACCCTGCGGGCAGCTTGGCGATCATGTAGCCGTGTTCGACCACGATCTCGGCGCCCATGGCCGTCAGGCCCTTGATGTGCTGGTCCACCGGCCGCGAGCCGATGGCGCAACCGCCGGGCAGCGACACCGTGGCCTCGCCAAAGCGCGCCAGCAGCGGGCCCAGCGCCAGCACCGAGGCGCGCATGGTCTTGACCAGCTCGTACGGCGCCTCGGGCGTGTTCAAGCCGCTGGCGTCAATGCACACCGTACCGTCATCGGCGCGCTCGGCCGCCACGCCCATGTTGCGAATGAGCTTGAGCATGGTGCTCACATCCTGCAGCTGGGGCACGTTGAGCAGGGTCACGGGTTCGGCCGTGAGCAGCGCCGCACACAACTCCGGCAAGGCGGCGTTCTTGGCGCCAGACACCAGCACCTCGCCTTGCAAGGTGCGTCCGCCGCGAATGAGGAGTTTGTCCATCTCTAACCACCAGAAATATGAATGAAAATGGCCTCTAGCGCTTATCCATTAAGCGCCAATAGCTATCAATAAATGAGTAATCAGGCAATCTGCATCACTGCGCCTGCGCCGCCCATTCGGCGGGGGTGAAGGTCTTCATCGACAGCGCGTGAACCTCATCCGTGTGCATTTTCGCGCCCAGCGTGGCGTACACGCGCTGGTGGCGCTGGATGGCGCGCTTGCCTTCGAACTCGGCCGAGACGATGGTGGCGTACCAATGGCGCCCATCGCCCTCCAGCGTGATGTGTTCGCAGGCCAGGCCGGCGGCGATGATGTCTTTGAGTTGGTCAGCAGTCATGTCAATTCCGAATTTTGTAGCCGGTGCGCAGCAGGTGCACGGCGAGAAAGCTCACGGCCAACCAGGCGATGCCCACGATACCGAGGCTGAGCCAGGGCGAGGTATCGCTCTGGCCAAAGAAGCCATAGCGAAACCCGTCAATCATGTAGAAAAACGGGTTGAGGTGGCTCACGGTCTGCCAGAACGGTGGCAGCGACTGGATGGAATAGAACACGCCCGAGAGGAACGTCATGGGCACCACCACGAAGTTCTGGAACGCGGCGAGCTGGTCAAACTTGTCGGCCCACAGCCCCGCAATCAGCCCCAGCGTGGCCAGCAGGCCCGCCCCCAGCACCGCAAACGCCACGATCCACAGTGGCGCCGCAAACTCTGGCCGCGCAAAGGCCAGCGTGACCACAAACACCCCCAGACCCACCACCAGCCCACGCACCATGGACGAGCCCACATAGGCCACAAACCACGCCCAGTGCGATAGCGGCGTGAGCAGCACGAACACCAGGCTGCCCATGATCTTGCTCTGGATCAGGCTCGACGAGCTGTTGGCAAAGGCGTTCTGCAGCACGCTCATCATCACGAGGCCTGGCACCAGGAAGGCGGTGTAGCTGATGCGGTCATACACCTTCACATGGTCTTCGAGCACATGGCCGAAGATCAGCAGATACAGCACGGCGGTGAGCACGGGCGCGGCCACGGTCTGGAAGCTGACCTTCCAGAAACGGAGCACTTCCTTGTAAAAAAGAGTCTGCCAGCCGGTCATCGTTGTGCCCCCCCGCTCGACACTGCCGTGTCCTCGCTGCCCCCCAAGGGGGCCGCGCCTTTCTTGGGGCGGCCCGGCGCGGCGGCGGACGTCACCTCCGACATGGGAATGTTGGACACCGAGGTGCCAGACATCACCTGCAGGAACACGTCCTCCAGGTCAGGCCGGCGAATCTCCATGTCATGCACGTCCACGCCCGCTACACGCAGCGCGGCCAGGTGGCTTTCGATCTCGGCGGCGTCGTGCGCGGGCAGCTGCACGATGCGGCCCGTGACCCGCGCCACGCCGGCCAGTGCGGGCGGCAAGGCAGCATCTGTCTTGAACTGCAGGATGCTGCCTGAGGCCGCCTGCAGCAGCTCGCTCGTGCGGTTGAGTGCCACGATGCGGCCCGACTTGAGCATGGCGATGCGGCCACACAAGGCCTCGGCTTCTTCCAGGTAGTGCGTGGTCAGCAGCACGGTGTGGCCTTCCTTGTTCAGGCGCGCCACAAAGTGCCAGAGCGTCTGGCGCAGCTCCACGTCCACACCGGCCGTGGGTTCGTCGAGCACGATGATGGGCGGCTTGTGCACCAGCGCCTGCGCCACCAGCACGCGGCGCTTCATGCCGCCCGAGAGCTGGCGCATGTTGGCGTTGGCCTTGTCGGTGAGACCCAGGTTCTCCAGCAGCTCGTCGATCCAGGCGTCGTTGTTTTTGACGCCGAAGTAGCCCGACTGGATGCGCAGCGATTCGCGCACGTTGAAGAAGGGGTCGAACACCAGCTCCTGGGGCACCACGCCAAGCTTGCGGCGCGCCTCGGCAAAATCGGCCTGCACGTCACTGCCCTGCACCAGCACACGGCCGCTGCTGGCGCGCGCCAGGCCTGCAAGGATGCTGATGAGGGTGGTTTTGCCGGCACCGTTGGGGCCGAGGAGCCCGAAGAACTCCCCCTCCTCAATGTCCAGGTTGACCTGGTTCAGTGCCTGAAAAGGGCCTTTGGGCGTGGCAAAGGTCTTGGAGATGGCTTGGAAGGAGACTGCGGGCATGAAGCCCCTGATTTTACGGCCTTGCCCCGAACTGCGTTGGGGTGGGGGTGAGCAGGGAGCACCGGTCTACCGGTGCGGGGCCAAAGGGCCGGCCCGCCAAGGCACAAAAAGCGCCCGCAGCGTCAGGAAACGGGCGTGAGCAAGGTGCCCACGCCATACAAGCCCGCCATGCCACGCAGCGCCGTGGGCAGGCCCTGCACGGCAAAGGTCTTGCCCACTGACAACGCCTCGCGCCGGCATTCCAGCAGCACTGCCAGCGCCGAGCTGTCGAACACCGCCATTGCGCTGGCATCCACCACCACACCACTTTCGCGGTGCACCCGCAGCCCCTGCAGAAGCATCTGCAGACAGGCCGTGGCCTGGCGGTGGGTCAGTTCAGAGGGAAGTACCAGCATGGAGAAGGCTCAGCCCTTGGCGGTATTGGCCTTGTTGCGCGCAGCCAGGGTCTCGATCAGCCCATCGATGCCCTTGGCATTGATCTCCTGGGCAAACTGGCCCCGGTAGGTCTCCACCAGCCAGACGCCCAGCACGTTCAGGTTGTAGATCTTCCAGCCTGCACCGTCGCCAGGCGTCTTTTCGAGGCGGTAGTCCAGCTGGATGGGGTCGCCGCGGCCCACGATCTCGGTGCGCACGAGCACGTCCTTGTCTTCCGGCGCAGCGCGCAGGGGCTTGACCTGGATGCTTTGATCGTTGACCTGGGCGAGCGCACCCGCGTAGGTGCGCACCAGCAAGATCTTGAACTCGTCCTGCAGGCGCTTTTGCTGCTCGGGCGTGGCCTGGCGCCAGCCCGGCCCCACGGCAGCGGCGGTCATGCGGCGGAAGTTGACGTTGGGCATCACGGTCTTGTCCACCAGCGCGATCACCTTGGTCAGATCGCCGCCCTGAATGGCCTTGTCGGACTTCACAGTGTTGAGCACGTCGGTGGACAGGCGCTTGATCATCGCGTCCGGCGCCTCGTCCGCCGCCAGCGCGGACAGCGGCATGCCCAGAGACACCACAGCGGCAGTGCACAGAGCCAGGTGGCCCAGGGAACGTCGGTTCATCATGTCCTCTATCCTCTACTTTCTCGTTCAGTCATGGGGCCGCCATCCGGCATGCCCGTGTTTCATTGTGGCGGTCGCGGCAGCGGTGTATGCGTCGCTGGGATTGCGGATTGCAAGCAAGTGCAACATGAGCGCCCGCGCCCTGCCCGTCATCGGCGGGCAGATGCCACCCGCAAACCTCTCAACGGGGAGGCTCTTGCGGCAACACGCCATCGTTGGTGTTCTTGTCGTCCGCGCCATTGCCGTTCTGCGGCTCACCCGCTTGGCTGCGCACCTGCAGGAAAACGTCCCGCGTGAAGCTGTACTTGTCCAGCGCGGCGCTGTCCAGCACGGAACCTGCCCGCAGGAGGTTGGCGCGCGTGTCCACCACACGCAGTGCGTACAGCGTATTGCGGGCCGAGACCGGGTCCACATAGCTCACCACATTGCCCTTCATATCGACAGGCAGTGCAAAGGTGTCGCGCACCGTGGACGGCCCGAGGACCGGCAGCACCAGATAGGGCCCTGTGCCCACGCCCCATCGGCCCAGCGTGAGGCCGAAGTCCTGCTTGTAGCGGTCTATGCCCAGCTCGCTGGCGATGTCCAGCACCCCTCCGATGCCCATGAAGGTGTTGACATTGACGCGCATGAACGTGGAGGCAGCCGCTTCCGCGCGCAGCTGCAGCACGTTGTTCACAAACGACCAGACATCGCCGATGTTGGCAAAAAAGTTGCTCACACCCGTGCGCACGGGTGCGGGCGCGATGTCCTGGTAGGCAATCGCCACGGGCTTGAGCACCATGGCATCGACCTGCTCGTTGAAGTTGGTCATGCCACGGTTGTAGGACTCCAGCGGATCACGCGGATCGGGGTTGGCCACGGTGGCGCAGCCCGAAAGCAGCGCCCCAGCCAGCAGCAGCGCGAGGCCACCCAGCGCACGTGGCAAAACCTGCTGCGGCCCGGAGCCCTCCCCGGCCAAGGTTGTTTTTTTAAAGTTCTTCATTTCTTGTCACCTGCCCCTGCGGGCTTACCGCCGTCTTCGGCTTTGCTGTAGAGAAACTGTCCAATGAGGTTTTCAAGCACCACAGCCGACTGGGTCGAGGTGACCATGTCGCCCGCAGCAAGGTTCTTCTCGTCTGCCCCGGCCTCGATACCGATGTACTGCTCACCCAGCAGGCCGCTCGTGAGGATCTTGAGGGAACTGTCCTTGGGGAAAGCGTAGCGGTTTTCCATCGCCAGCGTCACCCGTGCCTGGTAGGTCTTGTCGTCGAACGTGATGGACTCCACGCGCCCCACCACCACGCCGGCACCGCGCACCGCAGCCTGGGGCTTGAGCCCACCGATGTTGTCAAAGCGCGCCGTGATGCGATAGCCGGACTGGAAATTCAGGCTCAGCAGGTTGGCCGACTGAAGTGCCAGAAACACCAGCGCCACGGCCCCCAGCATGACGAACAGCCCTACCCAGAGATCGTTTTTGGAGCGTTGCATTGTTTGATTCCTCTTCACTGCCAGCATCGCCAGCCTCAGATACTGAACATCAGGGCCGTCAGGACGAAGTCCAGCCCCAGCACCGCCAGGCAGGCCATCACCACGGTGCGGGTGGTTGCGCGCGACACCCCCTCGGGGGTGGGCTTGGCGGTGAAGCCCTGCAGCAGCGCCACGAACGTGACCGCAACACCGAACACCACGCTCTTGAGCACACCATTGCCCACGTCTTTCCACACATCAACGCCACCCTGCGTCTGGCTCCAGAAAGCGCCGGGGTCGATGCCGATCATGAGCACGCCCACGCTCCAGCCCCCAATCACCCCCACCGCGCTGAAGACCGCAGCCAACAAGGGCATGGCGATCACCCCGGCCCAGAAGCGGGGCGCCAAAATGCGCTGGACCGGGTCCACCGCCATCATTTCCATCGCGCTGAGCTGCTCGCCAGCGCGCATCAAACCAATTTCTGCCGTCAGCGACGTGCCCGCCCGCCCCGCAAACAGCAGGGCCGTGACCACGGGGCCGAGCTCTCGCACCAGCGACAACGTGACCAGCAATCCCAGGGCTTCCGAGGAGCCATAGCGCTGCAGGGTGTAGTACCCCTGCAGACCCAGCACCAGCCCTACAAACAGACCGGACACCGCAATGATGGCCAGCGAGTAGTTGCCCAGAAAATGCACCTGGTCACTCACCAGCGAAGGCCGCCGGAAGGTGGCCCCCACCAGCCGCACCAGTCGCACAAAAAGCCGCGCACCCATGCCGATGTCGGCCAACTTTTGGCGCACCGCAAAACCGACATCGGAGGGGTTGTACCAGCTCACCGTGCACGCCCTCCCGCAGGCCCGAAGTCCTGCGCCTCGTCCGGGCCGGGATAGTGGAAGGGCACCGGCCCCGTAGGCAAGGCATTCACAAACTGGTGCACCAGAGGGTCGGTGCTGGCACGCACCTCATCCGGCGTGCCCTGAGCGGCCACAACACCCGCCCCCAGAATGATCACGTGGTCCGCCAGTCGGAAGGTTTCTTCCAGGTCGTGCGACACCACGATGCTCGTGAGGCCCATGGCGTCATTGAGCTGGCGGATCAATTGCGCAGCCGTTCCCAGGGAGATGGGGTCCAGCCCTGCAAAAGGCTCGTCATACATGACCAGCTCCGGGTCGAGCGCAATGGCCCGGGCCAGGGCCACGCGCCGCGCCATTCCGCCCGAAATCTCGCTGGGCATGAGATCACGCGCACCCCGCAGGCCCACGGCATGCAGCTTCATGAGGACCACGTCGCGGACCAGCGCTTCGGACAAGTCTGTGTGCTCCCTCAGCGGGAAAGCCACGTTTTCAAAAACACTCAGGTCGGTGAACAGCGCGCCAAACTGGAACAGCATCCCCATGCGGCGGCGAACGGCGTACAAGCCAGCGGCATCCAGACGCCCCACATCCTGCCCATCAAACAGGACTTCACCGCCCTGGGCCCGTTGCTGGCCGCCAATCAGGCGCAGCACCGTGGTCTTGCCGCCGCCCGAGGCGCCCATCAGCGCCGTGACCTTGCCACGTGGCACGGTCAGCGAGACATCGCGCAGGATGTCGCGGTCTCCATAGGAGAACGTGGCATTGCGCAGCTCGGCAAGGATGGAGGTTTCAGGCATGCGGGAAAGGTTCAGGGTTCCGGGTCCGGCAGTCGCCGTGCAATGGTTCTTCCGGCCAAAAGAAGCCGCGATGGTAGCTGAAGAAGCAAACATACATACATGTATGTTTGCATTTTGAAGCATCTGTATCGCAGGCTGGATGGCCTTTAAGGCGCCAGGCAACCCCGGATTGACAGAACCCTCGATTGTGCCAATAAAGACATGCGGGCGTGAAAGCGAGGCCATCGACCTGGACTGGCGGGCCTGCCACATCACCAGCCGGCAATACCGTTCGGCGCCCTCTTTGGCCTCCCCCTGCCACGGGGGGCAGACCCTGCGACTGCGCGCGTCTTGATCACAACCTCATGAAAAAACGGCGCCGCAGCGCCGTTTTGCCCAAAAGATCAGACCCCGCGATCAGCGCGGCAAGTCCGAATAGCCCATGAGGAACTCATCGACCGAACGTGCAGCCTGGCGACCCTCGCGGATCGCCCAGACGACCAGCGACTGACCCCGCCGGATGTCACCTGCAGCGAACACCTTGGGCACATTGGTGGCATAGCCACCATCAAAATCCGTGGTGGCGCGCGCATTGCCACGGGCGTCCTTGTCCACGCCAAAAGCTTCCAGCACGGCAGCCACCGGGCTCACGAAGCCCATGGCCAACAATACGAGGTCCGCCTTCAGGAGCTTCTCGGACCCGGCCACCTCGACCATCTTGCCATCCTTGAACTCCACGCGCACAGTCTTGAGGCCGGTGACCTTGCCTTTTTCACCGATGAATTCCTTGGTGGAGATGGCGAATTCGCGTTCACAACCCTCTTCGTGGCTGGAGCTGGTGCGCAGCTTGATGGGCCAGTAGGGCCAGGTCAACGGGCGGTTTTCCTCTTCGGGCGGCTGAGGCATCAGTTCGAACTGCGTAACGCTCGTAGCGCCGTGGCGATTGCTGGTGCCCACGCAGTCGCTGCCGGTATCGCCGCCACCGATCACGATGACATGCTTGCCTTCGGCGCGAAGTTGGCCCTTGAGCTTGTCGCCGGCGTTGACCTTGTTCTGCTGGGGCAGGAACTCCATGGCGAAGTGAATGCCATCCAGGTCGCGGCCCGGCACCGGCAAGTCGCGCGACTGCTCGGCACCGCCGGTCAGCAGCACGGCATCGAATTCCTTGTGCAGTTGCTCGGGCGTGACGGTTTCCTTGGCCCAGTTGGTGACCTTGGAATCCTTGCCCAGACCGTCTTTGGCGGCGCCCACAAACACACCCGTGCGGAAGACCACGCCTTCGGCCTCCATCTGCTTGACGCGGCGGTCGATGTGCGACTTTTCCATCTTGAAGTCAGGAATGCCGTAGCGCAGCAGCCCACCCACGCGGTCGTTCTTCTCAAACAGCGTGACGCTGTGACCCGCCCGTGCCAGCTGCTGGGCCGCCGCCATGCCTGCAGGGCCAGAGCCCACCACGGCGACCTTCTTGCCGGTTTTGTGCTTGGCCACGCGGGGTTGCACCCACCCCTCGTCCCAGGCGCGGTCGATGATCGCGTGCTCGATCGACTTGATGCCCACGGCGTCGTCGTTCACGTTGAGCACACAGGCTGCCTCGCAGGGTGCGGGGCAGATGCGGCCCGTGAACTCCGGGAAGTTGTTGGTGCTGTGCAGCACCTCGATCGCACTTTTCCAGTCGGCGTGGTACACCAGATCGTTGAAATCTGGAATGACGTTGTTCACCGGGCAGCCGTTGTTGCAGAACGGCGTGCCGCAGTCCATGCAGCGCGCGCCTTGCACCTTGGCCTGGGTCTCATCGAGGCCGATGACAAATTCCTTGTAGTGTTTGAGGCGCTCGGGCACGGGCTTGTAGCCCTCTTCGATGCGCTCGTATTCCATGAAGCCGGTAGTTTTTCCCATGACGATGTCCTTGTCTATGAATGCTGTGCGGAGGTCTGCGGCGCGGCCTTATTTGGCAGGCACCGCTTCTTTTTTGGTAGCAGCTACCGCTGGCGTAGCGGACTCTTCCAGCACTTTTCGTTCATAAATTTCGGACAACGCACGCTTGTACTCTGTCGGGAAGACCTTGACGAATTTGCTGCGTGATGCCGCCCAGTTGTCCAGCAGTTCGCGTGCACGCTTGCTGCCCGTCCAGCGGTTGTGATCTTCCAGCAGCTTCCTGAGCTGGGCTTCGTCGGTCTGGCCGCTGTGCCAGATCGAGCGTGGCACCGTGGCCTCCTGCTCCGTGGCGGGCAGGATGCGCTCCAGCGTCACCATGGACATGTTGCAGCGGGTGTCGAACTGGCCATCTTCGTCATACACGTAAGCCACGCCACCACTCATGCCTGCAGCAAAGTTGCGGCCCGTCTTGCCCAGCACCACCACGGTACCGCCCGTCATGTACTCGCAACCATGGTCGCCCGTGCCTTCCACCACCGCAGTGGCACCCGACAGGCGCACCGCAAAGCGCTCACCGGCCACGCCGCTGAAGAAGGCCTCACCCGTGGTGGCACCGTACATCACGGTATTGCCCACGATGGTGTTGCGCACCGCATCGCCCCTGAAGTCGATGCTGGGGCGCACGACCACGCGGCCACCCGACAGGCCCTTGCCCGTGTAGTCGTTGGCATCGCCAATCAGGTACAGCGTGATGCCACGCGTGAGGAACGCACCGAACGACTGTCCGCCCGTCCCTTCCAGCTGGATGCGGATGGTGTCATCCGGCAGGCCTTCAGGGTGCACACGGGTCACCGCGCCGGAGAGCATCGCGCCCACAGAGCGGTTCACGTTGCGGGCCACCTCGATGAACTGCACGCGCTCGCCCTTTTCGATGGCAGGCTTGCTGCGCTCGATGAGCTTGCGGTCCAGCGTGTGCTCGATGTTGTGGTCCTGCACATCCACATGGAAACGGGGCACATCGGCAGGCACATTGGGCTGCGCGAACAGGCGGCCAAAATCCAGGCCACGTGCCTTCCAGTGCTCCAGGCCCTGGCGGGTGTCGAGCAGGTCGGTGCGGCCGATGAGGTCGTCGAACTTCTTGATACCCAACTGGGCCATGATCTGGCGCACTTCTTCGGCAATGAAGAAGAAGTAGTTCACCACGTGCTCGGGCTTGCCGGAGAACTTCTTGCGCAGCTCAGGGTCTTGCGTAGCCACGCCCACGGGGCAGGTGTTGAGGTGGCACTTGCGCATCATGATGCAGCCCTCGACCACCAGCGGGGCCGTGGCAAAGCCGAATTCGTCAGCACCCAGCAGCGCGCCGATGGCGACGTCGCGACCCGTCTTCATCTGGCCGTCTGCCTGCACGCGGATGCGGCCGCGCAGACGGTTGAGCACCAGGGTCTGCTGGGTTTCGGCCAGGCCAATTTCCCAGGGGCCGCCTGCGTGCTTGATGGACGACCAGGGCGATGCGCCCGTGCCGCCGTCGTGCCCGGCGATCACCACGTGGTCGCTCTTGCACTTGGCCACGCCTGCCGCGATGGTGCCCACGCCCACCTCAGACACCAGCTTGACGCTGATGCCAGCGTGCGGCGCAACGTTCTTCAGGTCGTGGATCAGCTGGGCCAGATCTTCGATCGAATAGATGTCATGGTGCGGTGGTGGCGAAATCAGGCCCACACCCGGCACGCTGTGGCGCAGCTTGCCGATGTAGTTGGACACCTTGCCACCGGGCAATTGGCCGCCTTCGCCGGGCTTGGCGCCCTGGGCCATCTTGATCTGGATCTGGTCGGCCGACGACAGGTATTCGGCCGTGACGCCGAAGCGGCCCGAGGCCACCTGCTTGATGCGGCTGCGCAGCGAATCTCCGTCCTGCAGGGGCAGGTCCACCTCGACGTTCTCGGCACCGATCACGCTCTTCAAGGTGTCGCCCTTCTTGATCGGGATGCCCTTGAGTTCGTTGCGATAACGCGCCGCGTCCTCGCCGCCTTCGCCGGTGTTGCTCTTGCCGCCAATGCGG
Source organism: Acidovorax sp. Root275 (assembly GCF_001428965.1). NCBI lineage: Bacteria > Pseudomonadati > Pseudomonadota > Betaproteobacteria > Burkholderiales > Comamonadaceae > Acidovorax > Acidovorax sp. Root275. Next base: position 307,225 of record NZ_LMJH01000010.1, read on the forward strand.
TTCATGGCCACAGCCAGTGTGGCATGTGCTTCGGTGGAGATAGAGCCGAGCGACATGGCGCCGGTGGCAAAACGCTTGACGATTTCCTTGGCGGGCTCCACCTCGTCCACCGGGATCGCCTTGGCAGGGTCTATCTTGAACTCGAACAGGCCGCGCAGCGTCATGTGGCGCTTGCTCTGGTCGTTGATGATCTGGGCGTATTCCTTGTACGTGTTCCAGTTGTTGGCGCGCGTGCTGTGCTGCAACTTGGCAATCGCATCGGGCGTCCACATGTGGTCTTCCCCCCGGGCGCGCCAGGCGTATTCGCCACCAGCGTCCAGCATGGTCTCGAGCACAGGGTCATCACCAAAGGCCGCCTTGTGCATGCGGATGGCTTCTTCGGCGATTTCGAACACGCCGATGCCTTCCACGCGGCTGGCGGTACCGGTGAAGTACTTACCCACGGTTTCCGTGTTCAGGCCGATGGCCTCGAACAGCTGGGCGCCGCAGTAGCTCATATAGGTGCTCACGCCCATCTTGGACATGATCTTCGACAGGCCCTTGCCAATGGCCTTGACGTAGTTGTAGATCGCCTTGTCGGCCGACAGGTCGCCGCCCAGGTCCTTGTGCATCTCGGCCAGGGTTTCCATGGCGAGGTAGGGATGCACGGCCTCGGCGCCGTAACCCGCCAGCACAGCGAAGTGGTGCACTTCACGGGCGGTACCGGTTTCGACCACCAGGCCGGCCGTGGTGCGCAGGCCTGCACCCACCAGATGCTGGTGGATGGCAGACAGCGCCAGCAGTGCGGGGATCGCCACTTGCGTGGCACTTACGGCGCGGTCGCTGACGATCAGGATGTTGGCACCACCCTTGATGGCGTCCACGGCCTGTGCGCACAGCGAGGCGAGCTTGGCTTCCACGCCTTCACGGCCCCAGTCCAGGGGGTAGGTGATGTCGATGGTCGCGCTCTTGAACTTGCCTTGCGTGTATTTTTCGATGTCGCGCAGCTTGGCCATGTCGGCAAAGTCGAGCACGGGCTGGCTCACCTCGAGCCGCATCGGTGGGTTGACTTGGTTGATGTCCAGCAGGTTGGGCTTCGGGCCGATGAAGCTGTTGAGCGACATCACGATGGCCTCGCGGATCGGGTCGATCGGCGGGTTCGTCACCTGGGCGAACAGCTGCTTGAAGTAGTTGTACAGCGGCTTGTTCTTGCCAGAGAGCACGGCCAGCGGGCTGTCGTTGCCCATGGAGCCAATGCCTTCTTCGCCGTTCTTGGCCATGGGCGCCATCAGGAACTTGATGTCTTCCTGGGTGTATCCGAAGGCTTGCTGGCGGTCGAGCAGCGGCAGATCGGCAGGCTGGGTCACAGCCACTTGCGCGCCCGCATCAATGCTGTCGAGCTTGATGCGCAGGTTCTCGATCCACTGCTTGTAGGGCTTGGTGTTGACGACGTTGGCTTTCAGCTCATCGTCGTCGATCATGCGGCCTTGCTCCAGATCGATCAGGAACATCTTGCCGGGCTGCAGGCGCCACTTGCGCACGATCTTGTTTTCAGGAATGGGCAGCACGCCCGACTCCGAGCCCATGATGACCAGATCGTCATCGGTGATGCAGTAGCGCGAGGGGCGCAGGCCGTTGCGGTCGAGCGTAGCGCCGATCTGGCGGCCGTCGGTGAACACGATAGAGGCCGGGCCGTCCCACGGCTCCAGCATGGCGGCGTGGTATTCATAGAAGGCGCGGCGGCGCTCGTCCATGGTGGTGTGCTGCTCCCAGGGCTCGGGGATCATCATCATCACGGCCTGGCTGATGGGGTAGCCGGCCATGGTCAGCAGTTCGAGACAGTTGTCGAAGGTGGCGGTATCGGACTGGTCGGCAAAGCTGATGGGGTACAGCTTTTGCAGGTCGGCCGCGAGCACGGGCGAGGCCATCACGCCTTCGCGCGCCTTCATCCAGTTGTAGTTGCCCTTGACGGTGTTGATTTCGCCGTTGTGCGCCACGTAGCGATAGGGGTGGGCCAGCGGCCACTCGGGGAAGGTGTTGGTGGAGAAGCGCTGGTGCACCAGGCCGATGGCCGAGACGCAGCGCTCGTCAGACAGGTCCTTGTAGTACACGCCCACCTGGTCGGCCAGCAGCAGGCCCTTGTAGACCACGGTGCGGCTGGACATGGACGGAACGTAGTATTCCTTGCTGTGCTTGAGCTTGAGCGCCTGGATGTTGGCGCTGGCCGTCTTGCGGATCACGTACAGCTTGCGCTCCAGCGCGTCCTGCACGATCACGTCGTTGCCACGGCCGATGAACACCTGGCGCAGGATCGGCTCCTTCTTGCGCACGGTGGGCGACATGGGCATGTCCACATTCACCGGCACATCGCGCCAGCCCAGCAGCACCTGGCCTTCGGCCTTGATGGCTCGCTCCATCTCCTGCTCGCAGGCCAGGCGCGAGGCATGCTCCTTGGGCAGGAAGATCATGCCCACGCCGTATTCGCCGGCCGCAGGCAAGGTCACGCCTTGCTTGGCCATTTCTTCACGGTACAGCGCGTCAGGGATCTGGATCAGGATGCCGGCGCCGTCACCCATCAGCGGATCAGCACCCACCGCACCACGGTGGTCGATGTTTTCCAGGATCTTCAAGGCCTGCGTCACGATGTCGTGGCGCTTGATGCCCTTGATGTGGGCCACAAACCCGAGGCCGCAGGCGTCGTGTTCGTTACCCGATGAATACAAACCGTGTTGTTGCAGATGCTGGATCTCGGCAGCCGTGGTCATGGCGCACTCCTCATATTTTTCGCAGGGAGTGGAAGATTAGTGCATTGCAACATCTTTTGGCAAGCAGATTAATTAGGGTCAGATTCTTAATTAATCACAACAGGGTTTTTTCTGGAATTTATAAGGGACACATCAAATTTGATAGCAAAATATTCGATCAATACAAGCGATAGAGCTTTTTTTATAAAGATTTTCTGTGGATAGCAGGGCGACCGGCCTGCCCCCTGGTCACACGGCGTGGCGTGTGCTTTTGCAACTCTTGCAAAAATACAGGATCGCCCAACGCCCAGCCGCTCAGGGCGGACGAGGTCAACGCAGCTTGTTCTTGCGATCCGATGCCCGCCTGCACCAAAGCGGCGTACGCCGCCTCGCGCGCGAACGGCGTATTGCCGAGCGCCCAGTACAGGGAATGGGGCGTGAGTAAGCGGTCATGGCGCAGGCCCAGCCAATGGGCGTGGCTCGACCACGCATAGTCGGAAGCCTGCACCACCTGCCCCGCGCGCACCGGGTTCAAATCAAGGTAGACCATGCAGGGCAGCAGATACCGTTCTGGCTGCAGCACCGTGGAGCGATAGCGCCCCTCCCACAAGGTGCCCGTGCGCGCATGGCGCCGGTTGAAATACTGCACATAGAGCCGCCCCACCGCCTGCATCATCTGCGGGAGGCTATCGGCAGTAATGGGTGTGGCCAGCAGATGAAAGTGGTTGTCCATCAGCACATAGGCATGGACAGCCACCCCGTATTTCTGCGCGTTGTCCGCCAGCAGCGAGAGCATGGTCTCGAAGTCTTGGCGATCTACGAAGATACTTTGGCGGTTGTTTCCGCGCTGGATAACGTGGTGCAGATGACCCGGCAGGGTCAGGCGCGGCAGGCGGGCCATAGGCATCGATAGAAGCAAGGGGTGAACGCGATCATAAATCCGTCCCCGATTTGTCCCTGCCCAGGCAGCCGCCTGTGGTCGACGGTCAGTGCGGCAATACGTCCACTGCAACCTGAGTATCGCTAGCCTCCGAGCTCAGCCCGAAGCGCGCCCCCAGCACCTTGTCGAGGCCGAACTCTTCCAGAATGGCGCGAAGACGCTCCGAGGCGCTGCGCTTTTTCTGCCCCGTGTAGCGGGCGATGATCAGCTCGTTCTTCATGCTGTGCTCCCACCCCACCAGCTCCGTCACCGTGACCTGGTAGCCATTCGCCTCCAGGTACAGGCAGCGCAGCACATTGGTGACCTGGCTGCCCAGTTCGCGCGTGTGCAGCGGATGGCGCCACAGCTCGGCCAGGGGCGTGCGCGCCAGCTGCAGGGCTTTGCCCTGGCGCAAGCAGGCGGCCATCTCGGCCTGACAGCATGGCACCAATACCATGGCCCGGGCATTCTTCTGCAGACCAAAGGCGATGGCATCGTCCGTCGCCGTATCACAGGCATGCAGGGCAGTGACGATATCGATCCGGGCCGGCAATTCATCCGCACCGGTGGATTCCGCCACCGACACATTCAGGAACGACATGCGCCCAAAGTCCAGCTTCTGTGCCAGCACCCGGGATTTCTCCACCAGCTCGGCGCGCGTTTCCACCCCGTAAATGTGGCCACGCCCCAGGGCCTTGAAATACAAGTCATACAGGATGAACCCCAGATACGACTTGCCCGCCCCATGGTCTGCGAGCGTTGGCCCCTTCTCTGTGGTGGACAACTCGGTGAGCAGTGGTTCGATGAAATTGAACAGGTGGTACACCTGCTTGAGCTTGCGCCGCGAATCCTGATTGAGACGCCCATCGCGCGTGAGGATGTGCAACTCTTTGAGCAGCTCTATCGACTGACCCGGCCGCAACTCGAGCAGCTCCGCAGGCTCGACTTTCGAGGCTGCTGCCTTGGGGCGCGATGCATGGGGCTGCTGCGTGCGGGCTACGGGGGTGTCTTTGGCATTTTTCATCATCGCACTTCCTTGTTCGCAGCCAGTGACATTGGCTCGCCCGAATGAGGACCGACATCGAGTGCGGCCCACCCCTGCATGCCGAGCGCTTGCAGCACCTCGATGTTCCGCTCGAAGATCATCTCCGCCTCTGGGAACACCTCCACGGCCCGGTCAATGCTCTCCTCCCGCAGCAGGTGCAACGTGGGGTAAGGCGAGCGATTGGTGCAGTTGGTCACATCATCCGAGTCGGTGCCCGCAAACTGAAACTGGGGGTGAAAACTCGCGATCTGCAGCGTCCCATCGAGGTCCATTGCCTCCAGCAGTGCCTCCGCCTCTCCCAGAAAATCGTTGAAATCAAGAAAATCCTGGAGGCAGTAAGGGAGTATCACCAAGGTGGTATCCCGCGTTTCGGCAGAGGCCGCCACCAGGGCTGACAGCTCACAGCGCAGGAGATCCAGCACCTCCGTCAAGTCTTCGGTCGGCGCGACCACATAGTGGATCTGCCCCTTGACATGAACGCCCTTGGCAAAAGGGCACAGGTTGAGCCCGATCACTGCGCGCTCCAGCCAATGGACGGTGTTGCGAACGAACAAATCGGCACGCTCCGAAGAGGCCGCCGAGACAGCAAAGGGGGGGGTGGAAGTCATGAAACAGGCGCGCGGGGCGCTAAGAAGTGCGGGTGAATTTTACCGGGCGCCCTGCCCGCCCCAATGCAGCTCAGTCGAAAAGCCGCCGCCCCGTCAGGCGCTCATGCTCCCGCGCTGCAAACCGGTCTGTCATGCCTGCAATGAAATCCGCCACAGCCCTTGCCCGCAGCGGGCCGCAATCCACAGAGGCCTGCTCGGCAAACGCCGCCTTCATTTCTTGGGGGGAGGCCGTGTACGCTGCAAACAGGTCACGCACGACCTCCTGTGCACGGCCCGTGGTCTCCATTACCTGGGGGTGACGGTACAGGTTCTTGAAGAGGAACTGCTTGAGTTCCAGAGAGCGCGCACGCATGGCATCGCCAAACATCACGAGCGCTGGTGACTGGCGCACGGCTTGCACATCAGGCGGCGCGTGCCTGGCCAGCGCAGCCTGCGTGGCATCAATCACGTCATAGACCTGCGCGCTGAGCATGCGCCGTATGGCTTCGAACAGCAGCCGCCGCTGCCGCAGCGGCTGTGCAAGATCCGGATACTCGGCCTGGGCCGCAGCGCGGTACTGGTCGAACAAGGGCACGTCCTGCAACTGCGCTAGCGTGATCAGCCCAGAGCGCACGCCATCATCGATGTCGTGCGCGTTGTAGGCGATTTCATCGGCCAGGTTGCACAGCTGCGCCTCCAGGCTGGGTTGCTCCCGGCGCAAGAACCTCGCACCGACGCCACCGGGTTCTTCGTTCTCCAACTGTTGTGCGTGCAACCTGGAGCAGTGCTTGAGCACGCCTTCGCGCGTCTCAAAGGTCAAGTTCAGTCCGTCGTACTGCGGATACCGCTCCTCCAGCTTGTCCACTACACGCAAGCTCTGCAGGTTGTGCTCAAAACCTCCGTGCTCCGCCATGCAACCGTGCAACGCATCCTGGCCAGCATGCCCAAAAGGCGTATGCCCCAGGTCGTGGGCCAACGATATGGCCTCTACCAAGTCCTCGTTGATGCGCAGTGAGCGTGCAATGGATCGCCCCAACTGGGCGACCTCCAACGAGTGGGTCAGTCGCGTACGGAACAGGTCGCCCTCGTGGTTGAGAAAAACTTGCGTCTTGTAGACCAGCCGCCGAAAGGCCGTGGAGTGCACGATCCGGTCCCGATCACGCTGGTATTCGGTTCGCGTTGGTGCAGGTGTTTCTGGGTAGCGCCGCCCCTTGGTCGCTGCAGGGTGGCAGGCGTACGCCGCCAGATCAGAGATCGGATTCAAATTTGCCGCCAGCGCCTATGCATAAAGCACAATTAGCTATACTATTTATAGCAAACGATGGAGAAATTCTAGATACAACAGGCATCGATCACTTCGCGCACCAGGTCGTCCGGTGCTGAGCGCACCACCGCCTTGCCCGGGCCATCGATCAGCACAAACCGAATCTCACCGGCTTCGGACTTTTTGTCGACACGCATCAGCTCCAAGTAACGGCCCGCGTTGTCTGCAGCGTCCAAAACCGCCCCCTTCGTGGGCAGCCCCGCGCGCTGAATCAGCAGATTCAGACGCGCCACAAACCCGTCGTCCACCAATCCGAGCCGGCGAGACAGCTCGGCCGCCATCACCATGCCGGCACTTACACCTTCACCATGCAGCCATACACCATAGCCCATGCCAGCCTCGATAGCATGCCCGAAGGTATGACCAAAATTGAGGATGGCACGAAGGCCTGTTTCCTTTTCGTCCTGGCCAACAACCCAAGCCTTGATCTCGCAACTGCGCCGCACGGCGTGCGCCAGGGCATCGCGGTCGTGCGCGATCAGGGCGTCCATATTGCGCTCCAGCCAATCTAAGAAGGCCATGTCCGAGATGGGTCCGTACTTGATGACCTCGGCAAGACCAGCACTGAACTCACGCTTGGGCAACGTATCGAGCACCGCAAGATCGCACACCACCAACTGCGGTTGGTAAAACGCACCGATCATGTTCTTGCCCAACGGATGGTTGATGGCCGTCTTGCCGCCCACCGAAGAATCCACTTGTGCAAGCAGCGTGGTGGGCACCTGCACAAAGGGCACACCCCGCATGTAGCTGGCGGCGGCAAAACCTGTCATGTCGCCCACAACACCACCGCCGAGCGCAAAGATGACCGTCTTACGATCGCAGCCATTGCTCAGCAGCGCATCAAAAATGAGCTGCAGAGTCTCCCAGTTCTTGAACTCCTCGCCATCTGGTAGCTGCAGCTCATGAATCTGCGCATACCGGCCCGCCAGCGCTGCTCGTAAAGCGGATGCATACAAGGGAGCAACCGTGGTGTTACTAACAATGAGCGCAGTGCTGGCGCGGGGCAAACCATCGTAGGACGTGGCATCAGCCAACGGACCGTCACCAATGGCAATGCGATAGCTTCGCTCAGGCAGATTAATAAGGACTTCTTGGATAGTCATGGGACACGATATGTACTTAAGCTTTGAATTAAAGGTGGCGGTGAATTGCCACTCCCTGTCTATTTTGCCTGAGCCTGACCGAAAAACCGACTGATGTGGCATAGCGCTTAGCCATCGCAATGGGTGACTGCCTAATAGGACAAACGAATCAGGCCCCCCTACGTCACCAAGGAATTCATCTCAACGTTTCGCAAAACCAATCGCTCTTGTCGCGTGGGACGGCCCAAGCACCCGCGGTAGCAGCCGACTCAAACAAGAGCACTGAGCCTCCGACCTCCTAAATTTTTCATCGAAACGAGTCGATATTACTATTTATGCAATTCCAATACCGAGGAAAAAAAATCCCCGGGGAGGCCGGGGATTCGAATCAGAGACTTTAATTTAGAAAGCGCTTTCAGATGCGCTTCCTATACTAAATCAACTAAGGACACGTGTACTCGATAGGGTCCCCACCCGGGGGCGTAGCACCTGTCACAACGGTAATACTAAACGTCCGAGTAATCGAAGCAGAACCCTTCGTTGCTGTCACCAAAAATCGCTGACTGCCGCAGTTATTCACCTTGGGTGTGCCATTGAGAACACCCGCAGAGCCCGTTGTCCCACTGGTCAGCCATGCAGGCAAGCTCGTAAACCTCCAAGTCACATCACTTACCGATGCGACAAATGAGTAAGTAAAGCTAGTACCTACGGGAGCAGAACCAAGTGAACATACCGCATTAGAATTGCAATCACCAATAGCAAAATCCTCTGGCAATCCACCCACCACTTTGAGCTTGATAGTACCGGTTGTAGAAAGTTTATTCTTGTCAACCACTGTGACCGTCGCACGATAGTCACGCTCTTCCGCAGTACTACTAACCGTTCCACTGAGCATACCGGTACTGGCATCAACGGACAATCCCGCAGGCAATCCCGTAACAGACCACACAAAGGGCGGCAAACCGCCACTTACTGTTAATAGGGAAGTAAAAGGAACTCCTTTAGTCACAGTGCCCAGATCCACATCAGTAAAATTGATCGGCGTAGTTACCCCTTCAATAACAGAAATTTGCTCAATAATAGAAATAGGATCTTGAATACCATTTGCAACATTGTTATCGAAGCGATCCGTCGTAAATTCCATGAAAATCGGACCGGTTTCTTCACCACTCAAAAGACTAAACAGTGCAACACCTCCAATCGAAGACAACTGAAGAATACTACCCGATTGATTTCCAGACACCAAACGTGCACCCACTGCCGCCTCCGTACCGGCCAGAATACGAATCTGAACTTTAGCGCCCGAGCCATCGGGAGTAGGCTGATTACCATCGTCCAGCACTAAAGCTTGCATGCCGACCTGATTAATAATGCGATTAGGGTTGGATTTTGTCCCCAAATACCCCAGCCGTTCGAACTCAGGCGTCTGAGCGATGACTCGCACACTTGCAGGCTTGCCAGTCGCCGCACCCGCACCCACCGTAATATTTACGCTTGCTCTTTCGACGCGACCAGACCTGGGATCAGTTACCGAGCAAGTGATCGTAGCTGTTCCCGCTTGATTACCTGCATGAAAATGAAAAGAGTTTCCTCCAGAATTTGCCCCCAGGGTAATACTGCGAAATGCAAGAGGATTGCCATCATCATCTTCATGTGCTGGATCCCCATCCAGATAATACAATGGCCCAGAACCCAGACCATATTCTGTATTGCAGCCAAATATATTTGGACCGCCAGGGATTGGCGCGCCACCCTTTGTGGCATTCACATACAAAGTCGTAGTAAACGGCGCATAGACCCCAATGCCCGCGGGATAATTACCCACATTAACAGGCAAAGTAACTTTTTCAGTACGCAAAGTTATAGCGTAATTTTCATCCGTTTGCCCTGGGTTTCCGCCTCCGCCGCCACACGCTGAGAGTGCAGCAGCTACCGCAAGCATCAGGAATTTGACTTTTTTCAACATTGATTTTCCTATTCAAATTTTTAATTACCGAATCGCAGCACGTTCAGTTAAAACTTTGGGCGTAATAAATATTAGCATTTCCTGCTTGTTCGCCTGCTTGGTCTTCGTTTTAAACAAGTTTCCAACCCCTGGAATATCACCCAAGAATGGGACTTTTGCCTCTGCATCATCTTCGAAAAGCTCGAAAATTCCGCCAATAACAACTGTACCTCCATTCTCGACTAATACCTGTGTCTTGATGTGTTTGGTGTTAATAGCACGCACATTTTGCAGAATTTCACCGGGGCTATCTTTATTGACATCAAGATCTAAAATAATATTACCCTCTGGAGTTATTTGAGGCAAAACCTCCAACTTCAAGACCGCCTTCTTGAACGCAATAACTGTTCCACCATTCGGCGCTGTCACGGGGTATGGAAACTCAGTTCCCTGCTCAATAGATGCCTTGGTCTGATCTGCAGTCACAACCCTAGGACTAGACACAATCTTACCTTTGCCATCAGCCTCCATGGCAGATATTTCCAGATTCAAGAATCTGTTAGCAGCTGAGTTAAAAATTGAAATAGCAAAACTTGCAGGATCAAATCCACCTTGAGCTTGTGCAGGCAGATTGACAAAATTACCTGATGTATTAACACCTCCACCCGCCCCAGATGAGGCTACCGCGTTGGTATAGCTGGTTCCAAAGGCGACGCTGTTACCCCCGCCAATATTGTACCCGCCCGTACCACCACGATTCGCACGCAAATCGGTTCCGCCTAGACGGACCCCCAACGAGCGCCCAAAAGTATCAGAAGCCTCTACAATTCGAGCCTCAATCATTACTTGCCGAACCGCAACATCCAAAGTTAAAAGTAATTGACGTACTTCTTCCAACTTACCTGCTGTATCAGTGACAAACAATTGATTTGTTCTAGGTTCTGCAATCGCGCTTCCTCTTTCAGAAAGAAATCTGTTCGACGTCCCCCCCCCGCCTCCACTACTCGAAGCCGACAACTGCGCGACCATATCGACGGCTTTAGCATAATTCATTTGGAATGCCTGAGTTCGCAGCGGCTCCAATTTTTGAATAGCCAAGGCAGCCTCATAGTCTTTTTTCGTACGATCGTCTATCTCATCTTTCGGAGCAATCCATAAAACTGTACCTGACTTGCGCATGCCAAGGCCTTTAGCCTCCATAATAATTTGCAGAGCTTGATCCCAAGGTACATCCTTAAGGCGCAATGTAAGTGACCCAGTAACAGTGTCAGAAGTAACAATATTGAAGTTAGTAAAATCAGCGATCACTTGTAAGAGCGAACGAACTTCAATATTCTGAAAATTGAGGGATAACTTTTCCCCACTATATCCAGGGCCTTGGGTGAGTTTGTTGAGATCAACTTTCTTCTGACGAATCTCAATCACAAACTGACTGTCGCTTTGGTATGCGCTGTGCTCCCATTCACCAACAGGATCGATGGTCATCCGAACCCGTTCACCCTGCTGCACTGTAGTGATAGATTGAACCGGCGTACCAAAATCACCCACATCCAAACGACGACGCAATCCTTCAGGCAATGCCGACTTCAGAAAATCCACCACCAAGCCTTTACCCTGTTGGCGAATATCAACACCAACCTGACTAGATGGAAGTATTACAACGACTCGCCCAGAACCATCTGCACCTCGCCTGAAGTCCACATCTTTCAGCGTCTGCACATCAGAACTTATGGGATCAGCAAACACCGGTGCCTGCGTAGGGACCACAGAACTAGTTGAAGAAGCCGCACCCAAAGAAATTAACAACGACTTTCCTTGAATGTCCGCCTGATAAGAAGTTGCCTGCTTGAGGTTAAGAACAACGCGGGAACGATCACCAGCCTGAACTACATTCACCGATTTAATATTTCCTTGATTTACATCAAAAGCACTTCTTCCCGTCGCATTAGATGCACCAGGAAAATCCAAAGCAATGCGAGGCGGGGATTGAATGGAGAAACCGGTAGGTACCACCTGCAGAGGCTCAGCAAAGTCAATGCGCACTACATCCATGCCATTCTGTACGCTTCCTGTCACAGACTGAATTACTACTTGAGCCGACGCATCAAGGGGAATCAATATCGCAAAGAAAATCCCCGCCACCATTTGGAAAATTTTAGTTGCATGAATTTTTGAGTATTTCATTTTTTGCCCTCTTGCAGATCCAGCAAAGCCGTCCGCTCAATCCAATCACCAGTAGCATCTTGCACAATTTCACGCAATTGGATTGAATTTTCGGTAATTTTGATTATTTTCCCGTAATTTTGCCCAATATAGCTACCCACTCGTACTTGATAAATTAATTTATCCACCCTCAACAGGGCCGTCGGCATTCCTTTTTTATCCAAACTCCCTACCATAGCCATCACATCCAATGGATAGGCCTCGAGCGGCTCTTTTCTCCGCGCCATCTCCGGCGCAATTAATGCTGCATTTGAAGCTGATTGAGTAGATTCTTTTCTGAGTGCCTGTGTCAGCTTTATTGGATTAAAAGGCTCGACACCAGAATCCATCGCATACATCTGCGGCAAAAACTGTTTTGGTTCAGTCAATGGCGTCACATGAGGTTTTGTAGTTGCACGCAAATCAGTCATCCACTGCTGCAACTCCTCATCACCCGACGAACCGCACCCACACAATGCAGCAGAAATGAGAACCAATGAAATCAGTTTATTTGATATCATTTTTTCACTGCTCCTGCGGCTTGTTTCTGCGCTTGAATTTCCTCAGGATCGAGATATCTAAATGTGCGAGCCGTTGCATCCATGGTCAAAGTTCCACCGTCTTTGTCCTTGCCGAATGGAGCTATTGATATATTATTCAGCGTAACAATTCTCGAGAGATGTGCAATATCCGACGCAAATGACCCCATATCGTGATATTTACCAGTCACACGAACTTCAATAGGTAATTCAGCGTAGTACTCTTTCACCACCACCTGTCCAGGTCGAAATAAATCAAACTGCAAACTCCGCCCGAGACCAGCCTGATTTATATCGGAAAGAAGCGCAGCCATTTCAGCCTTGCTAGGCAATTGCTTTTCGAGTTGAATCACATATTGTTGAACCTGTTCTCTTTGACGCTTTAATGCATCCAAACTCACAGCCTTCGTTAACTTAACTTGATAATCTTGACGAAGAGTTTGCTCTTTTGCAACCTCCGCAGCGAGTTCAACTTCATATTCATTGATTTTTGCGAACCATAGAGCTGCAGCCACAATGACTGCAATAAAAATGCACAATAAAATCTTTGGCGCCACTGGCCACAAAGAAGGATCCTTAGGATCCAAATTTCGGAATTGCCTAGAGATATTTTCCTGCAGGGCAACGAAATCAACATCTTTCTTTGATTTTTTTGCCATATCTATTTCCCAATCGCCGCACTGGCAGTATCTTTGGCTTTTTGTGCCTCGCCGGTTCGCATTAGTCGGAAGCGCAAATTGAATGTAGACACTCGGCGCTGATCCCTAGACGTCAGTGCAATGTTACTCGCCACAATTTCCACCAATTCCGGCTTGGACAACCACGGAGTGTTATCAGTCAAATTTCGAAGCATTTCAGACACACGCTCGTTAGACTGAGCAACACCTTGCATGGCAATAACCTGCTCAGTTTGCTTAATACTAGTCACGTACGCTCCCTCCGGTATCTGGCGCACAAGTTCATTAAGTAAATGAACAGGGAGGTTGCGATCAGACTGAAGATCTTCTACAGCTTTCTGCCTAGCCCGCAAAGCAGCAATCTCGTCTTCAATGGTTGCAATTTCCTTGATTTGTTCTTCAAGGACTTTAATTTCGCTCTGCAGGAATGTATTGCGCTGTTGCTGAGCGGTGATCATCATCTGGAACCACCAATAGACCGCGCCAGCGATGGCGAGGCCAATCAGAAAGGAAGCGAACATCGTCGCCTGAAAGGCTTCCTTTCGACGCTTGCGCGCGGCTTCCCGGTGAGGAAGTAAATTGATCAAAATCACTGCAGGAACCTCCGCATGGCCAGACCGCACGAGGTCAAATAGGATGGCGCTTCACGCACCATTTTTTTCAAACGAACGGAACTTCCAATTTCCATCCCATCAAACGGATTGACTGCACTGCAAGCAAAGCCCGTTTGCTGGGTAACAGCTTCCGTCAAACCAGGCAGTGGCGCCGAACCGCCAGCGAGCATGATGTGATCCACACGGTTATGGGGCGTACTAGTGAAGAAGAACTGCAGAGCACGACCAATCTCCTGGGCCATGCTGTCGACAAACGGCCGAAGCACGGCAGATTGATAGTCTTCTGGGAGATCGCCATTTCGCTTTTTACTTTCAGCTTCTTCCACCGAGAAACCGTATTGGCGAACGATCAACTGGGTCAGCTGGGCTCCACCGAAGGCCTGGTCACGGTCGTACATCACTTCTTCGTTGCGAATGACCTGCATGCTGGTGGTGAGCGCACCCACCTCAAAAAGCGCGACCATTGCGTCTACGCCTTTCTTGGGCAACGCCTCTATCAAGCGCCCTGCGGCCAATCGAGAAGCGTGGGATTCAATGTCAACCACCACAGGCTTGAGACCAGCTGCTTCCGCCAGCCCTTGGCGGTCCTGGACTTTTTCACGCCGTGACGCCGCAATGAGAACGTCTACGTCGCCTGGCGCATTTTTGCTGGGCCCGATCACGCAGAAATCCAGACTCACTTCGTCAAGCGAAAAAGGAATGTACTGATTGGCCTCCGATTCGACCTGAACTTCGAGTTCTTGCTCGGTCATGCCGCCCGGCAACGTGATCTTCTTGGTGATGACCGCCGAGGGCGGCAACGCCAAGGCAACGTTCTTGGTCCGCGTGCCACTTTTCTTTACCAGGCGGCGCAATGCATCCGCCACTTCGTCGAATTTTTCGATGTTGCCATCTGTAATCCAGCCACGCTCCAGCGGTTCGATCGCGCAGCGCTCGAGAACCAAGCCGCCCGCTTTATCGCGCCCGAGTTCCACCAGTTTGACACTGGAGGAGCTGATGTCGATTCCCAGCAGTGGCGGAGACTGGCGACTGAACAAAGACCCCATTGAGCTCAAGATTGGTCCCCTGTAACTTGCCAAAATGAGGCAACAAAACTTAACACTTCACATGAATGCTATCAGTAAGATAGTTCTCCAGCAAAGATTTTTCCCCGCGTAACACTTGCGGAGCGTTGCCAAAAGCAGACGATTTTTGGATGGCTTGCAACACCGTTCGGCGACGGTGGGGCGCCTTTTGGCGCCCAGGCACGGACGGCGCATTGCGATTTTTAGAGCCGGGGAGCGGACATTTTTATAATGGGCGCTCTTACCCCTTCGGAGCGATATGCCGCCCTCTTCATCAAAGTCCTCTGACAAGCCGGACTCCTCCTCCGCTCCTGCGCGCGCCACGTGGCTCCGCTGGCTTGTACGCGCCGCCCTCTGGATGGCAGGACTGGCAACCGCAGCCGCGTTAGGGGTGGCATTGACCATCGCTGTGGCATTGGCCGTGGCTTATCCGAACCTGCCAGATGTCTCTGATCTCGCGGACTACCGGCCCAAGCTGCCGTTGCGCGTCTACTCTGCCGAAGGCGCTCTGCTGGGCGAATTCGGCGAGGAGCGTCGCAATCTCACCCCCATCGGAGAAATTCCCCAAGTCATGAAAGACGCGGTATTGGCCATTGAGGATGCCCGCTTCTTTCAGCACGGTGGGGTTGACTACAAAGGGGTTATTCGCGCGGGTTTGGCCAACCTCGGCCGTGTAAAGAGCCAGGGCGCCTCCACTATCACAATGCAGGTAGCGCGCAATGTTTACCTCTCCTCAGAGAAAACATTTACACGCAAAATTTACGAAATCTTACTGACATTCAAGCTGGAGCATTTACTGACCAAAGATCAGATTCTTGAGATTTACATGAATCAGATTTACTTGGGCAACCGTGCATATGGCTTTGCGGCTGCGTCAGAAGCGTATTTTGGCAAACCCCTGAAATCTGTGTCGGTGGCTGAAGCGGCCATGCTGGCGGGCCTTCCCAAAGCACCCTCCGCATACAACCCTATCAGCAACCCGAAACGGGCGCGGTCCCGGCAGCTCTACATCATTGAGCGCATGGAAGAAAACGGCTTCATCACCACCGAGCAGGCCACAGGCGCCAAGAAGGAAGAACTCAAAATCCGCTCCGGCCCGGACAACACCCGAATTCACGCAGAGTATGTTGCCGAGATGGCGCGCCAGTTGATCTTCACGCAGTATGGCAACGAAGCCTACACACGCGGACTCAACGTCTACACCACCCTCAATGCGGCAGAGCAAGAGGCTGCGTATGGGGCGCTGCGCCGGGGCATCATGGACTACGAGCGCCGCCAGCAATACCGCGGCCCAGAGAAGTTTGTGGTTTTGCCGACTGCCGCCCAGGAAGTCGAAGACGCCATTGATGACGCGCTGGCCAATCACCCGGACAACGGCGATGTCCTCTCCGCCGTCGTCCTTGAGGCCTCGCCCCGCAAGATCGTGGCAGCCCGCGCCAGTGGCGATACGCTCGAAATCACCGGCGACGGCCTGAAACCCGCGCAATCTGGCCTGAGTGACAAGGCGCCACCCAATATCAAGATCCGCCGTGGCGCCGTGATCCGGGTGGTGAAGACACCCAAGAACGCCTGGGAAATTACGCAGCTCCCCGAAGTGGAAGGCGCCCTGGTGGCATTGGACCCGCGCAGCGGAGCCATCCGGGCCCTGGTGGGCGGCTTTGACTTCGACAAGAACAAGTTCAACCACGCCGCCCAGGCATGGCGCCAGCCCGGGTCGAGCTTCAAGCCTTTCATCTACTCCGCAGCACTGGAGAAGGGGTTCACGCCCGCCACGGTCATCAACGATGCCCCTCTGTTCTTTGATGCCGGCGTGACGGGTGGCCAGCCATGGGAACCCAAGAACTACGATGGAAAGTACGACGGCCCGATGAGCATGCGCACAGGTCTCGCCAAGTCCAAGAACATGATCTCGATTCGCATCTTGCAGGCCGTGGGGCCCAAGACCGCACAGGAGTGGGTATCCCGCTTTGGCTTCGATGCGGAGAAGCACCCTGCCTACCTCACGATGGCCCTGGGTGCTGGCTCCGTCACCCCCCTCCAGATGGCCACGGCTTACTCCGTGTTTGCCAACGGCGGATATCGCGTGAACCCCTGGTTGATCGCCAAGGTCACCGACCACAAGGGCCGCGTCATCTCCGAGACCACTCCGCCAGTCACCTCCGAGCAACCGCGTGCAATTGATGCCCGCAATGCCTTCGTCATGAACAGCCTTTTGCAGGAGGTGACCCGGTCGGGCACCGCCGCGCGGGCTCAAGCCACGCTGAAACGGCCAGATCTCTACGGAAAGACGGGGACCACCAACGACTCTGTGGACGCATGGTTTGCTGGCTATCAGCCCACGATCGCTGCGGTGACCTGGATTGGCTATGACACCCCACGCAACCTGGGAAGCCGCGAAACAGGTGGCGGTCTCAGTCTGCCGGTGTGGATCAGCTTCATGGAGCGCGCGCTCAAGGGCGTGCCCGTCATGGAGCCCACGGTGCCTGCTGGCGTGGTGAATGTGGGCGGGGAATGGTTTTACGAGGAATACGCACGCAACAGCGGTATTCCAAGTGTGGGCCTGGATGACCGCTCGGCATCACCTGCAGTTGCGCCGCACGCACCACCCCCGACGGAAGAGCGAAACCGCATCCTGGATCTCTTCCGCAACTGACAGGACCGCGCGTTCTGCAAACCGCCCAAGAGCCTATTTACGATCTCGCGGGGGTCGGGTCGCGCAGCGGTCCTGGCGGGATGGGATGCTAGGCGCGGCGCTTGTGGATAGCCCGGCTATCAACAAGCGCCGCAACGCCGCAGACCGCCCACCCAGACCTCTGCCCGAAGGGTTGGAGCGAAATCGGGCGAGATCGTAAACAGGCTCTAAGCTACTTGTGCCACCCGGGCAGAGGTTCAGGCCGAAAACTCCAGCGGCAATCCCGCTTGCCGGGCTGCGTCGCGGCTCAGGCAGTCAAAGAACTCGCCGGCACCTTTGGTGTCCTGCCAGGCCTGGCCGTCAAAACGGTAGTGGTATCCACCGGACCGGGCTGCCATCCAGACCTCGTGCAGCGGCTTTTGCAGATTGATAACGATCTGGGAACGGTTGGGAAAGGTCAGTGTCACCATGCCCCCGGAACGCTGGGCGTCCACATCGGCATCCGTCGCATCGTTGATGCGATCACAGCTGCGCTCGACGGCGAGGAGCAGTTTTTCGGCGTGGTCCATGAATTCGAGGTCGGTCATTACAATTTGCGCATGTTGAAAGCTTCCCAAATTCTAGTCAGGACGCTTGTCCTTGCTGCCAGTGCGGCAGCCCTTGCAGGTTGCGGTCAACGGGGCCCTCTGCATTTACCCAGTGGCCCGGCGGCCGCGCAGCGTGCCACGCTGCCCCAGACGCTGACCCCCAACGTCGGAACCTCCGCCCCTGCCGAGGCCCCCGCAAACGCAGCCTCTGCGCCGCGCTAAAACGCTGCAGACGGACCGGGGCACCCGCTCCGGCAGCCAATACCCAGGGCACTTGATTTCTATCAAGGAGGCCTCGCAGGGTCAATCGTACAGTTCGTGCTTTATTGCACCGCAGGATGGCCATGGCCCTCGAACTCTACCGCGACAAGAACCACGCTTGCCTGATGTTCACCGACCTCATCGAGGAGGACGGCCAGGCCGTTCAGGCCAATCAGTTCTTGATCGTGGACGACGATACCGGCGCCATCATCGACCCCGGTGGCAACCTGGCTTTCAACGAGCTGTTCATGGGAATGACCAAACATTTCCCACCACACAAGCTTTCGTACCTCATCGCCTCACACGCCGATCCAGACATCATTGCCTCGCTGGACCGCTGGATGACGAGCACCAAGGCCGACCTGGTGATCTCGCGCGTCTGGGAACGTTTTGCCCCCCATTTCACGAAGGTGGGCAAGACGGAGAACCGCGTCATCGGCGTGCCCGACAGTGGCGGTCACTTGCCGCTGGGCCGCCATGAACTGGTGCTGTTGCCCGCGCATTTCATGCATTCCGAGGGCAACTTCCACTTCTATGACCCGGTGAGCCGCATCCTCTTCACCGGTGACCTGGGCGTGTCCATGATGTCGGGCGCCGAGGCGCGCGTGCCGGTGACCGAGCTCAAGGCCCACATCCCGCGCATGGAGGGGTTTCACCGCCGCTATATGGTCTCCAACAAGATCCTGCGGCTGTGGGTCCGCATGGTGCGGCAACTGGATATTTCCATGCTGGTGCCGCAGCATGGCGCACCCATCATGGGCAAGCAGGCGATCAGTGATTTCTTCACCTGGATCGAGAACCTCATGTGTGGCATCGACCTGTTCGACGATCGGGCCTACCAGATTCCCACCGGCTACATCGACCCCGTAACCCGGCAGACGCGCCCGGGACCTGAGCGATAACCGCAGGCACCATAAATTCGAATGAAACTCACCTCTAGCGCTTGTCCATCAAGCGCTATTAGCTATTATTTTTGGAGCATACCCCACACAGAGACTACCGTGCGCGCGCGCCCGACACCTTTGCACCCGCTGCGCCCGGCACCGCCTGCCGCTTGCGCATGCGGTGCCATAACCGCCAGCCCAGCAGGGCTGCAAGAACCAGCGCATACACCGCCACCTCGCCAAAGTTATTCTTGCCAGCACGCATCCAAAAGAAGTGCAGGATGGCCAGCCCCGCCACTGCGTACACGCTGCGATGCAATGCCTGCCAGCGCTTCCCGCCCAGTGCTTTGATGGCGCGGTTGAACGATGTAGCGGCAAGCAGCGTGAGCAGCAGCAGCGCCAAAGACCCCACCAGGATGAACGGCCGCTTGACGATGTCGCGCACGATGTCCGGCACGTCAAAGCCCATGTCGAACCATGCGTAGCTCAGCAGGTGCAGCAGGCCGTAGAAGAACACGAACAAACCCAGCATGCGCCGAAAGCGCGCCAGCTGGGGTGTGGAGGTGATCACGCGCAGTGGCGTGATGGCCAGTACCAGGCACAGGGCACGCAGTGTCCAATCGCCGGTGGCGCGGATCAGCGCTTCGGCCGGGTTGGCGCCCAGTTCGTTGGCCGCCGTGGCGTAGACCAGCCACACCAGCGGGAACAGGCACAGCACAAAGACCACAGGCTTGGCGGCGGGATGGAGCAGAAGTTTGCGCATGGCGATCCGTGCCCTCTTCTGCCACCAGAACGACAGCCCGAGCGGAAGAAAAAAGGGCAAAAAGGGCGTACGGCGATCAGTAGAACTTTTTGAGGTCCATGCCCGCGTAGAGCTGGCCCACCTGGGCTTCGTAGCCGTTGAACATCAGCGTCTTGCGCTTTTTCGCGAACAGGCCGTCTTCGCCGATGCGCCGCTCGGTGGCCTGGCTCCAGCGGGGGTGGTCCACCTCGGGGTTCACGTTCGAGTAGAAACCGTATTCCTGCTTGGCCGCCTTGTTCCAGGCCGTGCCAGGCTCCTTCTCGACAAAGCGGATCTTGACAATGCTCTTGGCGCTCTTGAAACCGTACTTCCACGGCACCACCAGGCGCACGGGCGCGCCGTTCTGGTTGGGCAGCACCTCGCCATACATGCCAAAGGCGAGCAGCGTGAGGGGATTCATCGCCTCGTCCATGCGCAGACCCTCCACATAGGGCCAGTCGAGCACACGAGAGCCCACAAAAGGCATCGTCGCCTTGTCCGCCAGCGTCACAAATTCCACATACTTGGCGCTGCCTTGTGGCTCCACACGTTTGATGAGTTCTGCCAGCGAGTAGCCCACCCAGGGGATGACCATAGACCAGCCCTCCACGCAGCGCAGGCGGTAGATGCGCTCTTCCTGTGCGCTGAGCTTGATCAGGTCTTCGATGCCGTACTTGCCCGGTTTCTTGACAAGGCCCTCAACCTCCACCGTCCAGGGGGTGGTCTTGAGGGTATGGGCGTTGCGTGCAGGGTCGGCCTTGTCAGTGCCAAACTCATAGAAGTTGTTGTAGGTGCTCGCGTCCTTGTAGTCGGTGAGCTTCTCCATCGATACCGCCCCGGCCACGGTGGACTTGGCGCCCGCCAGCGCGGCGAGCTTGTTGGGCCGCACCACCTGCGCCTGCTGGGCCAGCGCCTCGCGGCCCGCCCACGTGGCGAGCGCGGCACCCGCCGCACCGCCTGCCATCAGCCGGAGCATCTGGCGCCGGTCTTCGTAGACCGTGCGGGGCGTGATTTCGGAGGAGTGGGGGTGGTTAAAACCCGAATCGCGCGATGGAATCAGCATGGGAGGCTCCGGTCATGGTCTGGTTGAAACAGCTGCTGCGGTAGAGCAGGACAACTGTTAGTTCGTTCCCTGGACCGCTCAGGTTACACCGAAGACGCAATAGTTGTTGCCCTGCCCCCTATGCCCGGCATCCCCGTCACTGCATCACTGCATCACTGCATCACAGCATCACAGCGTACCGTAGCTGTGCAAGCCGCTCAGGAACATGTTCACACCCAGAAACGCGAACGTGGTCACCGCCAGGCCCACCAGCGCCCACCAGGCGGACACGGTGCCACGCAGGCCCTTCATGAGGCGCATGTGCAGCCAGGCGGCATAGTTCAGCCAGACAATCAGCGCCCAAGTCTCCTTCGGGTCCCAGCTCCAGTAGCCGCCCCACGCCTCGGCCGCCCACAGGGCGCCCAGCACGGTGGCGATGGTGAAGAACGCAAAGCCCACGGCGATGGACTTGTACATCACGTCGTCGAGGATCTCGAACGACGGCAGGCGCGCCGCGATGCGTTTGCGGCCCAGCAAGATGCCCGCGACGATCAGTGCGGAGATGCCGAAGTACACCATCCAGTAGCTGCCGCCATTCTCGGTGGCCCCCTGGCGGAAGACGATGGGCTCGAAACACAGCACCACGCCCAGCAGCCACAGCGGCGCCAGCTTGTACCAGCGGGTCTCGGTGGCCTGTTGCTTGATCAGGTAGGCAAAGGCCACCATCGCAGCCAGCGCGAACGTACCGTAGCCGATGAAGTTGGCCGGCACATGCAGCTTCATCCACCAGCTCTTCAAGGCCGGCACCAGGGGCTGGATCTCGTGCGCTTCGCGCACCACGGTGTACCAGAGCAGAAAGCCCACGGCCGCACTGACCACCAGCATCACAAAGCCGCCCAGTGCCCGCGTGTCGTACTGCTGTTCGTAGTACAGGTAGAACGCCGCCGTCATCCAGCAGAACAGCACGAACACTTCATACAGGTTGCTCACCGGGATGTGGCCGATGTCCGGGCCGATGAGATAACTCTCGTACCAGCGCACCAGCGTGCCGATGAGCGCCATGGCCACAGCCACCCACGCAATGCGGGAGCCCAGCATGCTCATGGTCTTGCCCTCTCCGCGCGAGAACATGCCGACCCAGTAGAAGATGGTGCTCATGAAGAACAGCATGCTCATCCAAAGGATGGCGGACTGGCTGGACAGGAAATACTTGAGGCCGAACACCGTGTCGGCCCGCGCCAGGCTGCCCGCACCATCTTGCTGGTAGAGGCCGATGGCCAACAGGGCCACGGCCGCCACGATCAGCATCAACGCGCGCAGCGGGCGCCAGAACCAGCCCAGCCAGATGGTGCACGGGATGGCGCCCAGCAGGATGCCCTTCTCGTACACATCCATGAAGCTGCCGTAACGCTGCAGCGCATACAGCCCCCCTGCCACGACGATGGCGGCAAACAGCCAGTCGAACCAGTTGCGGCGGGCAAAGAAGCCCTCGTTCAGGGTGATTGTGGTGGCCGTGGAGGAAGAAGTCGCGGTGTTCATGCGGTGCCTTCGCGGGGCGATGCCCCGATCAGTTTCTGTGCAAGCTGGACAAACTCCTGGTCGCCGTCCATGGTCTTGCGATTGGTGGACAAGGCCATGGTGGCGTGGGTGTGACCACCCTGTGGCGCCACCCAGACCCAGACCCGCCGTTCGCGCACGTAGAGCATGGCAAAAACGCCCAGGATCAGCAAGGCACAACCCAGATAGACAACATTCTTGCCAGGGGCTCGGGCCACCTGGAAGACGCTGGCCTGCACCTGGGTGAAGTCCTTGAGTTCAAACGCCAGCGGCGCGGGGTAGATCTGCGCGTCGGACAGAGAAAGGACCGCCTGGGTCATGAAACCCTGGGTCTGGTCGTCTTGTGGCAGCGGCGGCAGGCCGGCACGCTGGCGCGAAAGCTGTGCCACCTCGAACAGCGTGCCGTTCAGAATGCGCACCAGTACCTCGCCCGCCCGTGCGCGCTCGGCTTCGGGCACATTGGCTTCCATAAAGTCCGACACCGCCTGCAGACCCCCGGTCGGTTTGCCATCCACCATGCCCCGGCCCGCGAACAGCGCCAAGGCCCGCGACGCCGATTGCTGCAGCTGCTCGGCCAGGTCGGTGCGCGAGGCATCGATGGCCTGTGCCACATAGCGGCGCACCGCCTGTTCGCGCGCTTCGGGATCGGCCAACACCGCCTTCATGCGCATGAAACCGTCCATGCTGCCCTTGTCATCGGCCGGCACCCGCAGGTACCGGAACGGCTCCGCAGGGGTTTCGCGCACACCCAGCAGAAACACCGGCACGCCGTCGCCCGTGTCCACGGGCAGCATGTAGTTGTGAAACTCGCGCGCCTGGCCCGCAGCGTCCCGCAGCTTGTAGCTCACGCTGGGGCCCACGTTGCGCAGCTCTTTTTTGGTGACGGTCTTGTTGGCAGCGCCCAGGCGGGACTCCACCGACTCGCGCAGGTCCACCTTGCGCACATCCACACCGCTGCCTCCGGGGCCTGCGCCCCCGAAGTTCTCGACATTGATGGTGCGCAACGCCGTGAATTCCAGCGTCAGCGTGCCGCTGCCCGGAGCGCCCCCGTTATTGGTCAGCTGGGTGGAGTTGCCCACCACCCCTTCCACCTCAATGGGCTTGGCTTCGGCCACCATGGGCACGCCACGCAGCTTGAGGTGCGAGCCACCGTCGTCAAAGCTCGACTGGTAGATCTCGATGCCTTTGTAACTGGCCGGGTGGTTCACCTCCACGCGCGCCGGAATCTTCTCGCCCGTGGCCTTGTCATGGATGACGATCTCGCTGGCGAATAGCTTGGGCATGCCCGTGGAGTAATGCTCCACGATGAACTTCTTGAGTTCGATGGCAAACGGCAGGTCCTGCAGCAGGACGCCATCGGACTGGTTCAGGATGGCTGTGCTCGACTGCGTGCCTTCAGCCACCAGCAGGTTGCCCCGGAAGGTAGGGTTGCGTTCGGACAGCCGGTGCTCGGGCTTCACATCGGCAATCAGCCCGCCGCCTTGGTAGGGGGTTTTGCCACCCAGCAGCATCTGTGCGCGCACGATGAGGTCGCCGTCCAGCAGGCCGCCCACACACACCAGCACGATGGCGCTGTGCGCGGCGATATAGCCGAGCTTGTTGGCAGCACCCGCCTTGGCCGCCACCATCCAGCCCGTGCCGGGACCTGCGGCCGTATCGCGCTGCTGCAGGCGCACCTTCCAGCCACCGCCGGCCATCAGCGTACCGATGCGGCGCGCCTCGGCCTCTGCGGAACCGCTGAGTTCAGCCTCTGCCTTGTGGTGAAACGCCTTGAGGCTTTGTTCGCGGATGTTCTCCTTGTAGACCTTGAGGTCGATGAGGATCTTGGGCGTGTTGCGGGCGATGCACAGCGAAGTGCTGATCACCAGAAACGCCAGGATCATCAAGAACCACCAGGCGCTGTACACCGCATTGAGCTGGATGGCGCCAAACAACTCGGCCCAGAAGGGGCCGAACTGGTTGACGTAGTTGACCGCGGGCTCGTGCTGCTTGAGCACCGTGCCGATCACCGAGGCAATGCAGATCACCGTCAGCAGCGAGATAGCGAACCGCATGGAGGACAGCAGCTCGATCCCGGCGCGCCAGGCCCGGGAGCCAGACTGGATGCGAAGGCCTTGGGTGAGGTCGGACATGGATGGAAGAAGGAGAGGCGAAGACGCGCGAAAGAGGGAAAGGAAAAGGGCGGGACCATCTGTGCGATGGGCCCGCCCTTTTTGGGATTGTTATTGGCGGTAGGTTCCGTGCGGCCCGACCAGAGGGACCACAAGATTGACGAAAATCAAATCAATCAGCGCAGACCGGCAATGTAGTCCGCCACGGCCTTGATTTCCTTGTCATTCAGCTTGGCGGCCACTTGCGTCATCTGGATGCTGTTGGCACGCGAGCCATCGCGGAAGGTGTTGAGCTGGGCCACCGTGTAGTCGGCGTGCTGGCCCGACAGGCGGGGGTACTGGGCGGGAATGCCCGCACCGTTGGGACTGTGGCAGCCAGCGCAGGCAGCGATCTGGCGGTCGGCAATGCCGCCGCGGTAAATCCGCTCGCCCAGGGAGACAAGGTCCTTGTCCTTGGCGAAACCGGGTTTGGCAGACTTGGAAGCCACCCAGTACGCAATGTTCTTCATGTCGTCATCCGACAGCGCGGTGGCAAAGCCCTTCATGACGGCGTTGTTGCGCTTGCCGGACTTGAATTCCTGCAGCTGCTTGACCAGGTATTCGGGGTGTTGCTGCGACAGCTTGGGATTGGCCGCAATGGCCGAGTTGCCATCGGCGCCGTGGCAGGCGGCACACACTGCGGTGTAGCTGGCCTCGCCCTTGACGAGATCCGGCTTGGCCGCTTTGGGGGCATCGCCCGCCGCATAGGCCGAAAAAACAGGTGCTGCCAGTGCGGCAGCCGTCAGCAAAGAGGCGAGCAACTTCATATCGAGGGTCTGTGTTTATGTGCGCAAAACCTCGCGATTCTACAATGAGGCTTCCTTGTAGCCCAATTCCCCATGACGACCACCTCTACCGCGCCAGTTGCTGGCTCCCTTCCGCCCGCTCCCGACGCCAAGATCGCCATGGGCTGGATGCACACAGCCAGGTTCCTGACCACGGCCGCGCAGCTGCACCACCTGCCACCCATCCACGTGCCCGAGATTGCTTTTGTGGGCCGTTCCAACGCGGGAAAATCCACCTGCATCAACACGCTCACGCAGCAAAAGCAGCTCGCCTTTGCCTCCAAAAGGCCTGGGCGCACGCAGCACATCAACCTTTTCTCTCTGGGCAAGCACGGCGTGACCGATGCAGTCCTGGCTGATCTGCCGGGCTACGGCTACGCGAAGGTGTCGCGCTCCGACAAGGTGCGCTGGCAGCAGGTGATGGTCAACTACCTGGTCAGCCGCCCCGGGCTCACCGGCATCGTCTTGCTGTGTGACCCCCGGCTCGGGTTGACCGAGCTGGACGAGGCCCTGCTTGAAGTGCTGCGCCCACGGGTCGAGGAAGGCCTGAAATTCCTCATCGTGCTGACCAAGGCGGACAAGCTCACACGCTCGGAGCAAGCCAAGATCCTGTCGATTACGCGACTGAACGCGGCCGGCGGAGAGGTGATGATGTTCTCGGCCCTCAAGAAACAAGGCGTGGACGAGGTGGCACAGCTGCTGTGGCAGTGGGCGCACCCGGCGCAAGGGCCGATCGATGCAGACCCGGCCCCCACGGATGAGCCCCCACCGCTCGATGATTCTGAGGATATTCAGTCAAATTAGGCCCTAGCGCTTACCCATCAAGCGCTATTAGCTATTAAATGCATAGCGCCATGCTCCAGACCCTGTCGACCCCCCTGCCCCACGGAACCACCCTCCACTGCCGCGTGAGCGGCGTGGCAGGCCGCCCGGTGCTGCTTTTTTTGCACGGTTTCCCCGAGGGTGCCTTCATCTGGGACGAGCTGCTGCTGCATTTTTCCCGGCCGGAAAACGGCGGCTACCGTTGCGTGGCACCCTATCTGCGCGGTTTTGGTCCCTCCAGCAGCCCGGCCGAGGTGGACGCCTACCGCGCCAAACACCTGGTGCAGGACCTGGTGGCGCTGATTGCCCACGAATGCCCTGGCGGCGCACTGGAATGCCTGGTGGCGCACGACTGGGGCGGCGCCGTGGCCTGGAACCTGGCCAACCAGCAGCCGCAATTGATGAAACGGCTGGCCATCATCAACTCCCCGCATCCCGGCGCCTTCTTGCGCGAACTGCAGCACAACCCCGCCCAGCAGGCGGGCAGCCAGTACATGCATTTTTTGTGCAGGCCGGATGCCGAGGCACTGCTGGCCGAAGACGACTTCCGCCGCCTGTTTGCTTTTTTCAACGCCCCGGACGGCAGCGCCCCCGCGTGGCTGACCGACAGCGTGCGCGCCCAGTACCGCGCCGTCTGGCAGCAGGGCCTGACCGGCGCCTGCAATTACTACCGCGCCACCCCCCTGCGCCCGCCGCGACAGGCAGAAGATGGGAATGACCCGGGCGCCCAGGCCATCACCCTGCCCGAATCGATGCTGACGGTGACGGTGCCCACGCTGGTGCTCTGGGGCATGGACGACCCGGCCCTGCTGCCCGGCCTGCTCGACGGCCTGCCGGGCTGGGTGCCGCAGCTGCAATTGCGCCAGGTGGAGAAGGCCTCGCACTGGATCGTGCACGAGCACCCCGAGCGCGTGGCCATGGAGCTGCAGCGCTTTTTGCAATCAAAACAATAGCTACCAGCGCTTGATGGGCAAGCGCCAGGAGCCCATTTGATTTAAATTTTTAGGCGTAAAAAGACGGCTCGCCCTCGGGCCGTGTCTTGAAGCGCTTGTGCACCCAGTAGTACTGGCCGGGCGACACGTCGATGTAGCTTTGCAGCCGCGTGTTCATCAAGGCGGTATCGGCCTCGGCGTCGTCCGTGGGGTAATCGGCCCAGACGGGCGAGATCTCGGCGCAGTACCCCGTGGGCGTGAGGCGGGTGACCATGGCGATCACCTTGGCCCGCCCCAGGCGTGCAAACCGCGAGAGCGACGGCACAGTGGCGGCCTGCACGCCGTAGAACGGCACGAAAAGCGAGTCGTTGCGGCCAAAGTCCATGTCCGGCAACAGGTACAGCAGGCCTCCCTTGCGCAGGTTGGCAATGATGGGTTTGACCCCGTCGTTGCGGTTGAGCATGCGCACATCGCCAAAGCGCTGGCGCCCCTCGCGGAACCACGCGTCCACGGCCGGGTCGGGGTGGGTGGAGAAGATCGAGGTGAACGCGCGCGGCGTGTGCAGCGTGAGCGCCGAGCCCCCTGCATCCATGCCGTAGAAATGGGGCGCGAAGATGATGGTGGGGGTGTCGCCCTCCAGCTCCTGCAACGCGCCGGTGAGCTTGACCCGGTCCAGCACCACATCCCGTGGCGCAAACCACAGCCAGCTGCGGTCCAGCCAGGATTGGCAGAACACGACAAAAGTCTCTTGCGCCCAGGCGCGGCGCTGGGGCTCGGTGGCTTCGGGGTAACACAAGGCCAGATTGCGCAGCGCCACGCGGCGGCGCGGCCCGGCCAGCACGAACAGGACGCGCCCGATCAGCCAGCCCATGCCGCGCAGCACCGGCAGCGGCAGGCGCGCCAGCACCCGCATGAACCACACCCCCAGCCGCCCCATCATGCGGCCACCCCTGCAGGGTTCGCGGCCTCGGCACGGGGCTGCTTGTAGCGGGCGTAGCCCCAAAGGTATTGCTCGGGGCATTGGCGAATGAGGTGTTCCATGGCCTGGTTGATCTGCACAACGGCAACGTCCAACTGGTCCGACAGCGGTTGCGCCAGCGGCTCGAAATGGGTGACAAAACCCCGTCCCCAGGGCAGGCGCTCGCAGCGCACCAGCACCACGGCGGCACCCGTCTGCTGCGCCAGCCGCACGGCCAGGGTCATGGTGTAGGCATCGCGGCCAAAAAACGGCGCCCATTGGCCCTGCCCATCCGGCGGGACCTGGTCCGGCAGCAGGCCGACGGCCTCGCCCCGGCGCAGGGCCTTGATCATCTGCCGCACACCCGCCAGCGTGGTGGGCACGGCCAGCATGCCGGGGCGGTTGCGCGCGGTCTCCATCACCTTGGCCAGCCAGGCTTGGCGCGCGGGGCGGTACAGCACGGTGATGGGGCCGCGCTCGGCGCTCCAGCGCCGGGCGGCGGCCTGTGCCGACAACTCGAAACAACCCTGGTGCGGCGTGAGGTACAGAATGCCGCGCCCGGCTGCGTAGGCCTGCTCCACACAGGCCTCGCCTTCGATGCGACAGGGCATCGGTGCGCCCAGCCACAGGCGCGGCAGCTCGGCCACCATGCGGCCGGCATGGGCCACGGCTGCACGGACGGCGCTGAACGAATAACCGGCCAACGTCGAGTTGGCCAGGAACCGGCGCCGGTACGTGGGCGACGCACAAAAAGCCACCCAGCCCATCGCCGCACCCATGATGTGCAGCAACCACAGCGGAAATACGGAAAAGAATCGAAAGACGACTGGCATTAAAATAGCGGGGTCGCTGAGTTAAATGAGCAACTTGCAGGGCGACGTTAAAAAAATCTGCTAAAGCGTTCGCCAAAGCTCCTTCGGGGTGAGGGCAACGCCCCAAATGCCGGAACACAGGAGTTTATTCAAATGGCGAACGACTTTCTCTTTACCTCGGAATCCGTCTCCGAAGGCCACCCCGACAAGGTGGCCGACCAGATCTCGGACGCGATTCTCGATGCCATCTTCAAGCAGGACCCCCGCAGCCGCGTCGCCGCCGAAACGCTGACCAACACTGGCCTCGTGGTGTTGGCCGGCGAGATCACCACCAACGCGCATGTAGACTACATCCAGGTGGCGCGCGACACCATCAAGCGCATCGGCTACGACAACACCGACTACGGCATCGACTACAAGGGCTGTGCCGTGCTCGTGGCGTACGACAAGCAGTCCAACGACATCGCTCAGGGCGTGGACCACGCGTCCGACGACCACCTGAACACCGGCGCCGGCGACCAGGGCCTGATGTTCGGCTATGCCTGCGACGAGACGCCGGAGCTGATGCCCGCGCCCATCTACTACGCCCACCGCCTGGTCGAGCGCCAGGCCCAGCTGCGCAAGGACGGCCGCCTGCCCTTCCTGCGCCCCGACGCCAAGTCGCAAGTGACGATGCGCTATGTGGATGGCAAGCCCCACAGCATCGACACCGTGGTGCTGTCCACCCAGCACCACCCCGACCAGAGCGAAACGCAAACCAAGATGAAGGCTTCGTTCACCGAAGCCATCATCGAAGAGATCATCAAGCCCGTGCTGCCCAAGGAATGGCTGCAGAACACGCGCTACCTGATCAACCCCACCGGCCGTTTTGTCATCGGCGGCCCCCAGGGCGACTGTGGCCTCACCGGCCGCAAGATCATCGTGGACACCTACGGCGGCGCCTGCCCCCACGGCGGCGGTGCGTTCAGCGGCAAAGACCCAACGAAGGTGGACCGCTCGGCCGCCTACGCCGCCCGCTACGTGGCCAAGAACATCGTGGCTGCCGGCCTGGCGCGCCAGTGCCAGATCCAGGTGGCCTACGCCATCGGCGTGGCCGAACCGATGAACATCACGGTGTACACCGAAGGCACGGGGGTGATCTCCGATGAGCGCATTGCCGCGCTGGTGAAGGAACAGTTCGACCTGCGCCCCAAGGGCATCATCCAGATGCTCGATCTGCTGCGCCCGATCTACGAAAAGACGGCAGCCTATGGCCACTTCGGCCGCGAAGAGCCCGAGTTCAGCTGGGAGAAGACCGATAAAGCGGCGGCACTGCGTGCTGCCGCCGGGCTGTAAAGCCCGCCGCGCGATAGCGCGGTTTTCGGTCTTCGGGCGCAGTTCATATCGCGGAAGCGATGTGAACGGAGACCAAGGTACGGACAAGGCTGCTGCACTGCGTGCAGCAGCAGGGCTGTAAGCCCTCCGCGCGGTTCGCGCGGCTTTCCGTACGTGGGCGAAGCTCATATTGCGCAGCAATGTGAGCGGAGACCAAAAGATTAGCTGTGCAGTCACAAGGCCCAAGCCGCAACGCTCCGCGTTGCGGCTTTTCTTTTTGGCGCGCCACGCCGGCCCCTGCGGGCGGCCCCCTCCTACACCCGCAGCCCGCCCACACTGACGGCGGCGGCGACGTCCCGTCGGTATCGTTCCTGCACACCCTTTCGCAGCCCCGCGCTGCCTGAACATCCACCGCAAGGAGCGACCACCATGTTGAAGTACGCCATCATTTTTGCCCTGATCTCCCTCGTGGCCGGGGCCCTGGGTTTCAGTGGTGTCGCCGCCGGCGCGGCGGGCATCGCCAAGGTGCTTTTTGTGCTGTTCCTGGTGATTGCCGTGGTGTTTGTCGCGCTGGCAGCCATAGGCGTGGGTGCCGCGCGCAAGGTGCTCAAGTAGTTCACCGCACCTTTGCAACCGCCTAAAAATTCGCCACACACCCCACCATGACCGACACCACCAACATCTTTGAAGCCTTGCGCGAAAGCCACGAGCGCCAACGCGCGCTGTACACCGCGCTCACCGACACCAGCGGAGCCACCCCCGAGCGGCGCGAGCTGTTTGACGAACTCAAGACCGAGCTGGCGGCCCATGCCATGGCCGAGGACCGCCATTTTTATGTGCCACTGATGGCACACGACGCGGGCATTGACCTGTCGCGCCACGCCATTTCAGAGCACCACCAGATCGACGAACTGGTGGAATCACTCGAAGAGACCGAACCATCGAGCCCTGCCTGGTTGCCACTGGCCAAGAAGCTGGCCGAAAAGGTGGAGCACCACCTGAAGGAAGAGGAACACCGCTTCTTCCAGATGGCTGGAAAGCTGCTGACGGAGAAGCAGAAAACCGCGCTGGCGGCGAGCTACCGGGCAGACTACGAGGACGCCAAGGCCACCCCGGCTTGACCCTCACCCGCGCGCGCGCAGCGCCGCAGGGGATTGCGTCCCTTCACACTGCTTCCTTGGCCTGCACCACGCAGTTGCGGCCGCTGGACTTGGCCACATACAAGGCCGTGTCCGCGCGCTTGATCAGGGCGTGGCTGTCTTCCTTGTGGTCCCAGGTGGCCACGCCAAAACTGGCGCTGACATGGCCCACCGCGTCGAAAGGCACGCCTGCAATGCGTGCGCGCACCGCCTCGGCCATCGCCATGGCGGCGTCCACTGGGGTTTCCTTGAGCAAGATGATGAACTCCTCGCCCCCGAAACGCGCAGCGCAGTCGGACGACCGCAGCAGTTCGCGCACGCGCAGCGCCGTGCTCTTGAGCACCACATCCCCCGAGTCATGCCCAAAGGTATCGTTGATGCGTTTGAAAAAGTCGATGTCAAACATCACCACCGACAGACTGCCCTTCTTGATGCGGGTGTCGGCCATCTCGGTCTCCAGCCTCTCAAAGAAGCGGCGGCGGTTGACCAGATCCGTCAGGAAGTCCTTGGTGGCCAGGTCTTCCAGCTTGCGGTTGAGCCGCGCCATGGGCTCGATCACCAGCGACGACAGCGACAGGTTGAGCCCGACGAACAGCAGCACAAAACTGCCCACCAGCGCCGCCATCACCGTGTTGAAGGTCTGACGCGCCTTCTCCAGCGGGAAGTACATCGGCACCTTCACCACCTGGATGCCCACCGTCTCGTTCATGCCCCAACCAAAGCCGTTCTTGTCGCCATAGACCTTGAGCATGGTGGGCGGCGCCACGGCCGGTGTGCTGTGGCAGGCCATGCACTGGGCCTGCTTGATGGTGATGGGGCGGGCCACATACATGGCGCGGTGCATGCCCTCGCCCACTTCGCCGGTCGCCTCCTTCTTGAGATCGGCCCGGCCTTCGCGGAAGTCGCTGATGATGCGCTCCTCCCACTCGCTGGCGCGGTCGCGCAGGTTGGTGGGGTTGAGCACCGCTTCCTTGTACTCGTAGCCCGGAAACCGGCTCTGCAGGCGGCGCAGCGTCTCGGTCGCAGCGTAGGCGGGCACGGTCTGCGGCAGGAATTTTTCGGCCAGCGTCACGTCCAGGTGCGGCTTGACGAGTTCGGTGGTGTAGTCCCGGATCGCCATGGCCGCGTGCATCATGATCTGCGAGTTGTGCTGCACCTCCTCGATGGCGGACTGCTGCAAAAAGCGGTGCACGTAGATCCCCGCACCCGCCGCTGCCACCAGCAGCACCGCCGCCAGCACCAGGTTGAATTTGAGCCGCAAAGACATGGACTTCCCTCAGGCGCCAGCGTCGGGCTGGCTTGTTGTTGGCGGTGCAGCTGCGGCCACCCCGGCCCGCCTGGCGCGCACCCATCATTCGTGGGACACAAAGTTTGCGTTTGTGCCAGATTTCCAGGCAGCGGTCCAATAGTTTGTGTGCTGTGCCAACAGCTACAGGCCCCGCGCGCTCAGCGAAAGGTTGCGCCGGTAGGCCGGGCGCACCCGGTACAGCTGCGCGGGCCGGTGGGCGCCGCCGGTCTGCAGCGCGCCAGGCACGGCCTCCAGCATGGCCAGTTCGTCCACCTTGCGGCGAAAGCTCACCTTGTTGATGGGCTCGCCCAGCACGGCTTCATACACGGACTGCAGCTGTGGCAGGGTGAACGGCTCGGCACACAGGTGCACGGGCATGGACGAGTACTGGCTTTTGCTGCGCACGCGAGCCACGGCGGCGTCGACCATGGCGCGGTGGTCGAACGGCAGCGCGGGCAGCTCGGCCACCGGCACCAGTGTGAGGGGCGCCGATGCCAGCAACTCGGGCGGTACAAGGGCGCAGTAGGCCACGGCCATCGACCACCCACGTGGGTCGCGCACCGGGCCCGAGAACGTGGCCAACTGCTCCAGATAGGGGCTTTGCAAACCGGCTTTCTCGCGCAGCACACGGGCGGCGCTGGCCTGGGCATCGGCATCTTCCTGGGCGTGGATATAGCCCCCCGGCAACGCCAGCGCTCCCGCAAACGGAGGCCGCTCGCGCCGCTGCAGCGCGACCTGCAGCACGTCCTGCTGCAGGGTGAGCAAGACCACGTCCACGGTACAGATCACGGCTGGGGTGCTGGTTTCGATCATGGGGCTGAGTTTGTCACAAGGATGACCGAACAGGATATCAACCAACAATCTCTTCTAAAGCAGAAACATGCTTTTGCAACTTAGTTAGTTCATTTTTTTTACTAACAAGATTACACTGGCGTCACCAACAAAGGAGAAGACCATGGCCCGCAACGTCCAGCTTCTGGTGATCGACCCCCAAAACGATTTCTGCGACCTGCCTGTAGCCTGGCAACCCACCGATGTGCTGACCGGCCAGCGCACCACGCCCGCCCTGCCCGTGGCCGGTGCCCATGCCGATATGCAGCGCCTGGCGCAGTTCATCGGCAGCCAGGGCGACCAGTTGGACACCATCACCGTCACGCTCGATTCGCACCAGCGTTTTGACATTGCCCATCCCGGCTTCTGGCAAACCGACACGGGCGCCGAAGTCGCACCCTTCACCCCCATCACCGCTGTCCAGGTGCGCGCAGGCGACTTCACGCCGCGCAACCCCGCTGCCCTGCCCCGCACCCTGCAGTACCTGGACGCACTCGAAGCCCAGGGCCGCTACACGCTGATGGTGTGGCCCGTGCACTGCGAGGTGGGCAGCTGGGGCCATGGCATACACGCCGATGTGCTGGCCGCCTTTGGGGTCTGGCAGCTCCGGCGCCAGCGCGCGGTGCGCAATGTGTTCAAGGGCACCAACCCCTGGACGGAACACTACAGCGCCATCGAGGCCGAGGTGCCCGACGCGGACGACGAAAGCACCGCGCTGAACACCGCCCTGCTGCAGTCGCTGGGCCAGGCCGATGTGCTGCTGATTGCGGGCGAGGCCAGCAGCCACTGCGTGCGCTCGACCACCGAACACATCGTGCGGCACCTGCCCCGCCTGTTGCCCGGCTGGCAAGCCAGCCGCATCGTGCTGCTGACCGATGGCATGAGCCCCGTGGGCGGCTTCGAGGCGCAACACCGGGCGTTTCTGGACGCCATGCGCACAGCCAGTGCACAGCTCGCTAATATGAATGAAATCAGGCTCTAGCGCTTATCCATAAAGCGCTATTAGCTACCAATTTTGGAGCAACACCATGAACCCCGTCATCACCAGCCTGCTCGACACCGACCTCTACAAGTTCACGATGTGGCAGGCGCTGCTGCACCGCCACCCGCAAACCCAAAGCGAATATCGCTTTGTATGCCGCAACACCCCTGCCTACCCGCTGGCCGAGCTGCTGCCCGAGGTGAACGCCGCGCTGGACCACCTGTGCACCCTGCGCTTTACGCAGGGCGAGCTGGCCTACGTGGGCGGACTGCGCTACATCAAGAGCGACTTCGTGGACTTTCTGCGCATCTTCCAGTTCCAGCGCAGCTTCATCAGCGCCTGGGCCGACGGCGAGCAACTGCACATCGTGGCGCGTGGCCCGCAGGTGCATGTGATGGGCTTCGAGATCTTTGTGCTGGCCATCGTCAACGAGCTGTACTTCCGCCGTTTTGACGCGGCCCAGGCCCTCGCCAGCGGCCGCGCACGGCTGGCCGCCAAGGTGTTGCAGCTGCAGGCACTGGCGCAACAGGCCACGCTGCGCCACCCGTTCGAGCTGTTCGACTTTGGCCTGCGCCGCCGCTACAGCGGCGCCTGGCAGCGCGAGGTGGTGCAGACCTTTGCCACACAAACACCGCAGTGGTTCAAGGGCACCAGCAACGTGCTGCTGGCGCGCGACCTGGGCCTGGTGCCCATCGGCACCATGGCGCACGAATACCTGCAGACCTACCAGGCGCTGGGCGTGCGGCTGCGCGACTTTCAAAAGGCCGCGCTCGAAGACTGGGTGCAGGAGTACCGGGGCGACCTGGGCATTGCGCTGACCGACACCGTGGGCATGGACGCCTTTCTGGCCGACTTCGACCTGTACTTCGCCAAGCTGTTCGACGGCCTGCGGCACGACTCAGGCGACCCGGTGGCCTGGGGCGAAAAGGCCCTCGCGCACTACACCCGCCTGCGCATCGACGCGCACACCAAGCGGCTGGTGTTCTCCGATGGCCTCGACCTGGAACGCGCCCTGATGCTGTACCGCCACTTTGGCGACCGCACGCAGCTCGGGTTTGGCATCGGCACGAACCTCACCAACGACATGGGCGCGGACCACAAGCCGCTGAACATCGTGATGAAACTGGTGCGCGCCAACGGGCAGCCCGTGGCCAAGCTGTCGGACACGCCCGGCAAGACGCTGTGCGACGATGAAACCTACCTGGCCTATCTGCGTCAGGTGTTCAACGTGAAGGACTGACACCATGCTCCGCATCACCCTGGCCCAACTCAACTTCACCGTCGGTGACATCGAAGGCAACGTGGCCCGCATGGTAGCCGCCGGGCAGCAGGCGGCGCGCGAACAGGCCGACCTCGTCGTGTTCAGCGAGCTGTCGCTGTGCGGCTACTACCCCGGCGACCTGCTGGAGGAAACCGGCTTTCAGCAACGCATCGAGGCTGGCCTGGCCATGCTGCAGCAAGCCTCCGCCGAGCTTCCGCAACTGCACTGGGTGGTGGGCGCACCCACACCCGCGCGCGGCCCCGGCAAGCGCTTGCACAACAGCCTGCTGGTGCTGCAAGGCGGGGCTGTGCGCCTGCAGTACGCCAAGCAGCTGCTGCCCACGTACAACATCTTTGACGAGCGCCGCCACTTCGAGCCCGGCCCGGACGTGGCCAAGGTGCTGCGTGTGGGCAACGCGCAGGTGGGCCTGCTGATCTGCGAAGACGGCTGGAACGACCACGGCGCCGACTACGCCACCAACCCCTTCGAGCGCATGCGCGATGCCGCGCCCGACCTGGTGGTGAGCATCAACGCCAGCCCCAGCCACACGGGCAAACGCGAGCAGCGCCACCAGATTTTTGGCGACGCCGCACGCCGCCACGGCCTGCCCATCCTGTATGTGAACCAGATTGGCGGGCACGACCAGGTTGTGTACGACGGGGCATCGTTTGCCGCCGAGCCCGAGGCGGGTGTCGTCTTTGAAGCGCAGCGGTTTGTGGAAGACGTGCGCACCCTCCAGTTCGACAACGGGCATTTTCTGAGCGCGGAAGGCGCACGCCCCGCCCCCGTGCCCGCACAGGGCCTGCCCACCATGGACTTCTACCGCCAACAGATCGTGCTGGGCCTGCGCGACTACGCGCGGCGCTGCGGCTTTGCGCAAGTGGT
This sequence comes from Acidovorax sp. Root275, assembly GCF_001428965.1. NCBI lineage: Bacteria > Pseudomonadati > Pseudomonadota > Betaproteobacteria > Burkholderiales > Comamonadaceae > Acidovorax > Acidovorax sp. Root275. The sequence continues at coordinate 343,852 of NZ_LMJH01000010.1, forward strand.
GGTGGGTAGCTCGGGCGGCATCGACAGCGCGCTCACGCTGGCGCTTGCTGTAGAGGCGCTGGGTGCGGACAACGTGGTGGGCATCACCATGCCCTCGCGCTACTCCAGCAGCGGCTCGGTCGATGACTCGGTGGCGCTGTGCCACAACCTGGGGGTGCAGCTGTTCACGCACCCGATTGCCGAATTGGTAACGGGCTACGCGCAGCAGTTTGAAACCAGCTTGGGCAAACCGCTGCAAGGCCTTCCGCTCGAAAATCTTCAGGCGCGCATTCGCGGCACGGTGCTGATGGAATATTCCAACGCCTTCGGCCACCTGCTGCTCACCACCGGCAACAAGTCGGAAATCTCGGTGGGCTACTGCACGCTGTATGGCGACACCAACGGCGGGCTGGGCCTGATTGGCGACCTCTACAAGACGGAGGTGTTTGCCCTCTCGCGCCACGTCAACGAATACGCCGGGCGCGTGCTGATTCCACAGGCCATCATCGACAAGGAACCCTCTGCCGAACTGGCCCCCGGCCAGCGCGATCTGGACAGCCTGCCGCCCTACCCCGTGCTCGACGAAGTGCTCAAGCTGCTCATCGAAGGCGACCGCCTTTCTGCTGCGGAGCACGCGGCGGCCCAGAATTTCGTGGCCCAGCTGCAAACCGACGACGCGGGCCGCGCCCTGGTGCAACGCGTGCGCATGATGGTGGCGCGCAACGAATACAAACGCCGCCAGGCCCCGCCCATCGTGCGCGTGCGGGCCCGGGCCTTTGGCAGCGGGCGGCAGATGCCGATTGCAGCGCGGTATGTGTGAAACGGCTCCACGGTAAAATTACTACCAAAAAGATAGCTGCTAGCGCTTTATGGATAAGCGCTAGCAGCCAAAAATGCTTAGAGCGGCTAACAAAACTCAGCGCAGCGGCCCTGGCCAGGCGTTCCGTCGCAGGCAGTACAAGCGGTACGACAAGACGGAACAACGACGCCAGGGGAGTTTTGTGAGCCGCTCTTAGAACCTGACAACGACTGGAGACACATGGTCGATACCGCTATCTACATCGGGCGTTTTGAACCCGTGCACAACGGCCACATTGCGCTGCTGCAGCGTGCACTCGACAGCGCGCAGAAGGTCATCGTGGTGGTGGGCTCGGCCTGGCAGGCGCGCTCGCCCAAGAACCCCTTCACCTGGCAAGAGCGCGAAGCCATGCTGCTGGGGGCGCTGCCCGAGGCCGACCGCAGCCGCGTGGTCGTGCTGCCCATGCGCGACTACTACAACGAGGCCGTGTGGGTGCAGGCTGTGCACGCAGGCGTGGCGCGTTTGACCACACCGGGTGCGCGCATCGGGCTGGTGGGCCACTTCAAGGACGCCACCAGCGGCTACCTGAGCGCCTTCCCCGGCTGGGAACTGATCCATGTGGAGCGCCAGGGGCCGATTGACGCCACGGCCATCCGCGACGCGTGGTTTGGCGCCAACCCCGACACCGTGCCATCCGCCCTCGCCTCCCTGGCCGACCAGATGCCCGCCAGCACCCTGGCCACGCTGATTCAGTTTGCGCAGACCCCGCACTACCCGGCGCTGCAGCAGGAGTGGCAGATGCTGCGCGGCTACCGCCAGGCCTGGGCCGCCGCACCCTATCCACCGGTATTCGTGACGGTGGACGCCGTGCTGCGCTGCCGCGACCACGTGCTGCTGATCCGCCGCGCCCACGCCCCCGGCAAGGGCCAGCTGGCCGTGCCCGGCGGCTTCATCGAACAGCGCGAAACCGCGTGGCAGTCATGCCTGCGCGAGCTGGTGGAAGAAACCCATTGCCACCTGCCCGAGGCCACCATGCGCGCCGCGCTGCAGTGCGTGGCGGTGTTCGACCACCCCGACCGCAGCCAGCGTGGACGCACGCTGACCCACGCGCATTACTTTGATCTGGGCGACGCACCATTCCCCACCGTGCAGGCCGACGACGACGCGCTGCAAGTGCAGTGGACCCCCATCGACCAGCTGGCGGCGATGGAAGAGGAATTCTTTGAAGACCACTTCCACATGCTGGACCACTTCCTGGGGCTGACGGGCGCATTGAAGCCCAGCGAACAGCGCAGCAAGGTGAAGGTCGGCAACGGGCTTAGCGGCTAAAACTGGCGCTGCCCAGACCAGTGCCCCCGTGCAAGGGCCGCCCCGCCGCACCGGGGGCGTCCCCCTCCGCATTGCGCAGCAATGCCAGAGAGGGGGAAGGCGCGAAGCGACTCAGGGGGTGCTTACTTACTCACGCCACCCGGAACTGCCCCACCGTCTGCGACAGCGTCACCGCCTGCTGACTGAGCGACTGCGCGGCGGCCAGGGCTTCTTCGACCAGCGCCGCGTTCTGTTGCGTGCTCTGGTCCATCTGCGAGATGGCCTGGTTCACCTGGGCAATGCCCGCGCTTTGCTCGCCGCTGGCAGCGCTGATCTCGGCCACCATGGTGGTCACGCTTTTCACCCCCGCCACCACCTCGCTCATGGTGGCGCCGGCCTGCTCCACGAGTTGTGTGCCCACACCCACCTTGGCCACGGAGTCGTCGATCAGGCCCTTGATCTCCTTGGCAGCGGCTGCGCTGCGCTGCGCCAGGCTGCGCACTTCGCTGGCCACCACGGCAAAACCCCGGCCCTGTTCGCCCGCGCGGGCCGCTTCCACCGCGGCATTGAGCGCCAGGATGTTGGTCTGAAACGCAATGCCGTCGATGACGCTGATGATGTCCACGATCTTGCGCGATGACTGGTCGATGGAGCCCATGGTGCCGACCACCTGCTGCACCACATCGCCGCCGCGCACTGCCATGTCCGAGGCGGCGCGCGCCAGTTCGTCGGCCCGCTTGGCGTTGGCGGCGTTCTGCTGCACGGTGGAGGTGAGCTGCTCCATCGAGGCCGCCGTCTCCTGCAGTGCGCTGGCCTGCGATTCGGTGCGGGCCGACAGGTCGCCGTTGCCCGCTGCAATTTCGGACGAGGCCGTGGTGATGGAGTCGGTGCTGTCGCGCACCTGGGTCACGAGGTGCGAAAGGTTGTCACGCATGGCGCGGATGGCGTGCAGGATGCTGGTGGTATCGCCGGGCAATGTCTGCACGTCCACTGCCAGGTTGCCTTCAGCGATCTGCGTCACCACATCGGCCGCGTATTGGGGCTCGCCGCCGAGCTGGTGCACCAGCATGCGCAGCATCTGCCAGGCCATCAACGCGATCACCAGCATCAGCGCCGCGCCGATGGACAGCAGGATCGCGGTGTTGCGCCAGAAGGCGTTTTCGATGTCGTCCACATAGTCGCCAAAACCGATGATCCAGTCCCAGGGCTCGAACTTGATGATGGCGTAGAGCTTGTCCACCGGCTCCTTGGCACCGGGGCGCGTGCCGGGCGCGGTGACCGTGCCCACCGTCACGCCCTGCAGTGCTGCGCGGTAACGCACGCCCGCTTCCTTGCCGCCCTTTTCATCGACGATGCCGATGCGCTTGGGGTTGGGGTGCACGTAGTTCACGTCGTTGGTGAACCCACGGACAAAGAAATATTTGTCCTTGTCCACAAAACTGCCGATGGTGCGGGTCGCTTCCTTGATGGCATCTTCGCGCGACAGAGCGCCGCTCTTTTCCTGCTCGTGCGCTTTTTGCGCGGCGGCATGGGCCAGCACCACCAGGTTGGAGAGCTGCGCCGTGCGCTCTTTCATCATCGATTGATAGAGCGTAGTCAGCGCCACGGCCGACAGCACCACCAAGCCCAAGAGGGTGGCGGCACACAGCCACAGGATGCGGGTTTTGAGTTTCATGGCCTGTCCTCTTCTCGGAATACGGAATTAAAAGTAACCAGAAGATACAACGAGGACCATGTCCTGTGGGCAGGATGGTCTAAATCGAAGGGCGCGCAGCCCCGTGGGCCGCGCTCGATCAGGTGCCTGCGCGCTCCAGCATCGCGTGCAGCAGCACGTTGCAACCCGCCGTGATGTGCTCGGGCTTGGCGTCTTCGATCTCGTTGTGGCTGATGCCGTCCTTGCAGGGGATGAAGATCATGCCGCTGGGCGCGAGCTTGGCCATGTAGACGGCGTCGTGCCCCGCGCCCGAGACGGCGGGCATGTGGCTGTAGCCCAGCTTGGCCGTGGCGCGGGCCACGGCCTCCACGCATTCGCTGTGGAACACCTGCGCCGGGTAGCTGGACACCATCTCGATATGCACCTGCACGCCGTGCTCCTGCGCCACCTGGTGGGCCCGCGCCTTCACTTCTGCGGCCATCTGGTCCACGAGTTCGTCCGTGCTGTTGCGCAGGTCGATGCTGAACTTGACCCGGCCGGGGATGACGTTGCGGCTGTTGGGGAAGACCTGCACCATGCCCACGGTGCCGCGCCCATGCGGCGGATGGCGGTGGGCGGCAGCCACCACGTCCTGCATGATGTGGGTGGCGGCCAGCAGGGCGTCCTTGCGCAGGGCCATGGGCGTGGGGCCTGCGTGGGCTTCCATGCCGGTGACGGTGCAGTCAAACCAGCGGATGCCCAGCACGCCGCTGACCACGCCGATGGTCTTGTCGTTGTCTTCCAGCACGGGGCCCTGCTCGATGTGGGTCTCGAAGTAAGCGCCGATGGGATGATCGCCCGGCTCCTGATCGCCGATGTAGCCGATGCGCTCGAGCTCGCCCTTCACCGTCTTGCCCTCGGTGTCGGTGGCGGCGTAGGCGTGCTCCAGCGTGAAGGCCTTGGCGAACACGCCCGAGCCCATCATCACCGGCACGAAGCGCGAGCCCTCTTCGTTCGTCCAGAAGGCCACTTCGATCGGCGCCTCGGTTTCGATGCCGTGGTCATTGAGCGTGCGCACCACCTCGATGCCCGCCAGCACACCGTAGTTGCCGTCGAACTTGCCGCCGGTGGGCTGGGTGTCGATGTGGCTGCCGGTCATGATGGGTGGCAGGCTGTTGTTGCGCCCGGGGCGGCGCATGAAGCCGTTGCCAATCTTGTCGATGGTGACGCTCATGCCGGCCTCGCGCGCCCAGCGGGTGACGAGGTCGCGGCCCTGCTTGTCCAGGTCGGTGAGTGTGAGGCGGCACACGCCGCCCTTGGGCGTGGCGCCGATCTGCGCCAACTCCATCAGCGATGCCCACAGGCGGTCGCCGTTGATGCGCAGGTTTTCGATGTTGGGTTTGACTTTGGTGTCCATGATGTTCTCCGTGATGGCGTTCGTTCTTCAGCGAGCGACCGCAGTGGGGGCCAGATCGTGGGCGCGCTTTTGCACGGCCTGGAAGTTGCTGCCAAACGCGGGGCGCTTGATGTACCGGCCCTTGCCCTGCTCTGCGCGCAGGTCGCCATTGGCAAACACCACGCGGCCCTGGCTCACGGTGTGGCTGGGAATGCCGCGCACCGTGCGGCCTTCAAAAATGTTGAAGTCGCCCTTGCTGAACTGCGTTTTGGCCGAGAAGGTCTTGGTGCCTTCAGGGTCCCACAGCACCAGGTCGGCGTCGGCGCCCTCACCGATGAAGCCCTTGCGCGGGTAGATGTTGAACAGCTTGGCGCAGTTGGCCGAGGTGATGGCCACGAACTCGCTGGGCGTGAGGCGCCCGGTGTTCACGCCGCCGTCCCAGAGCGCAGCCATGCGCTCTTCCACGCCGCCCGTGCCGTTGGGAATTTTTGCGAAGTTCTCCTTGCCCATGGCCTTTTGCGCGGCGCAGAAGGTGCAGTGGTCTGTCGCCGTGGTGTGCAGCTGGCCCGATTGCAGGCCGCGCCACAGCGCCTCCTGGTGGCCCTTGGGGCGGAAGGGCGGGCTCATCACATGGGCGGCGGCCTTGGCAAAGTCAGGGTCACGGTACACGCTGTCGTCCACCAGCAGGTGGCCCGCCAGCACCTCGCCGTACACACGCTGGCCACGCGCCCGGGCGCGGGCAATGGCGTCGGCCGACTCCATGCAGCTCACATGCACCACGTAGATGGGCACGCCCAGCACGTCGGCAATCGCGATGGCGCGGTTGGCAGCCTCTGCCTCGACCATGGGCGGGCGCGACAGCGGGTGCCCTTCGGGGCCGGTGATGCCCATCTTGGCGACCTCTTGCTGCAGCAGGTACACCAGCTCGCCGTTTTCGGCATGCACCGTGGGCATGGCGCCCAGCTCCAGCGCGCGCTTGAAGCTGTTCACCAGGGTTTCGTCGTCGCACATGATGGCGTTCTTGTAGGCCATGAAGTGCTTGAAGCTGTTCACGCCCTCCTGTTGCACCAGCGTGCCCATGTCGGCGCGAACCTGCTCGCTCCACCAGGTGATGGCGACATGGAAGCTGTAGTCGGCCGCCGACTTCTCGGCCCAGCCGCGCCACTTGCGGTAGGCATCGAGGATGGGCTCCTGCGGGTCGGGGATCACAAAGTCGATGATGCTGGTGGTACCACCGGCCAAGCCTGCGGCCGTGCCCGTGAAGAAGTCGTCCATGGTGACCGTGCCCATGAACGGCAGCTGCATGTGCGTGTGCGGGTCGATGCCGCCGGGCAGCACATATTGCCCGCTGGCGTCAAGCACCTGCGCCCCCGCAGGCGCCTGGACCGCAGCCCCCTCCCCCACGGCCACGATGCGGCCATCGACACACAGCACATCGGCGCGCTGCTCACGATCGGCGTTGACCACGGTTCCACCGCGGATCACAAGGGCTTGGGTCATGGGGGTCTCCTTCAGGGATACAGATCAAAAAAAGGGCCCTGCACTGGCACCAGGCCCAGGCAGGGCCAGAGGTCATTTTTTCTTGGCGGTCAGGTAGTAATAGGTACCGGCCACGGCCAGGCTGAAGAACCAGCCCGAATCGAACAGCGTGAGCCAGATAGCGGGCATGCCCGCCTTGTCCACCACGCCCGACACCGCCAGATAGCCTGGCAGGCAAGGCAGCACGCCCAGTGCAAAGGCGATGAGCGCGTGCAGGTTCCAGCCATTGCTGTACTCGTACTCGCCACCCCGGCGGTACAGGTCTTCCACCTTCAGCTCGCTCTTGCGCACCAGGTAATAGTCCACCAGCAAAATGCCCGCGATGGCGCCCAGCAGCGTGCCGTAGCCGCCCAGCCAGGTGAAGAGGTAGCCGCCCGATGTGGCCAGGATCTTCCAGGGCATGAACACGAGCCCGATCAGCGCAGCAATGACGCCGCCCATGCGGAAGCTGATCTTGGAGGGCGCGATCTGGCTGAAATCGTACGAAGGCGACACCAGGTTGGCGGCCACGTTGGTCGTCAGGTTGGCCAGAAGGATCACCAGCAGGCCCAGGCCCGCGGCCACGCTGCCCATCTGGGTCAGCAGGCCATCAGGGAACAACTGCGCCTTGCCGTACAGGATGGCCGACGCCGAGAAACCGATGACCCCGACCATGGAGAACAGCGCCATGGGCAGCGGCAGGCCGATGGCCTGGCCCATGACCTGGTCCTTTTGCGACTTGGCGAAGCGCGTGAAATCCGGGATGTTGAGTGCCAGCGTGGCCCAGAAGCCCACCAGCCCCGTGAGTGCCGCCCAGGTCTTGGGCCCGCCTTCCACCACCTTGGCGGGCAGATTGAAGAGCTGGCCCGATGGCACCTTCATCATCAGCACCACAACGAACAGCACCGAGGCGCCAATCATCAGCGGCGCGGCAATCACTTCCAGCAGGCGGATGGACTCCGGCCCCTTCCAGATGAAGTAGATGTGCACCGCCCAGAACGCGAGGAAACACATGAACTGCGAGGTGCTGATGGTCTCCCCAGCGGCTGGCCCTGCGAGGTTCATGCCCACGATGTTCAAGAAGCCATGCAGCGCGAGTGCGCCGAAGTAGCAGTTGATGGAGAACCAGCCACACGCCACCAGGCCGCGCAGCACGGCCGGCAGGTTGGCGCCCTTCACACCAAACGAAGCACGCGCCAGCACCGGAAACGGCACGCCATATTTGGGCCCCACGCGGCCGATGAGCACCATCGGAACCAGCACGATGCAATTGGCCAGGAACACGAGCCACACCGCCATCTGCCAGGTGAAGCCCTGGTCCAGCATGGAACTGGCCATGGTGTAGGTGGGCACACACACCACCATGCCCACCCAGAGTGCGGCGAAGTCTTTCCAGGTCCAGTGCCGCTGCGCGGCGGTGGTGGGGAGCAAATCTTCATTGGCGAGCGTGTTGGAGGCTCCGCCGGGCATTAGCCCCGCCACGTGGGCAGCGCTGCCGGTACTGTTGGTCATGCCTGTACTCCTGTCAAAGACTTCGTTGGGGTTGCACACAACCCACCGTCTGGTCCGGCGCCCTCACGCTGGCAGATGGCGGGCAAAGGGAAGCGAGCGATGCTAGAGAGGACGCAAGAACTGCACCAGATGCAGTGCAGCATGCGTTGCAAATCAGCACCACGACGGGGGCATCCAGAACGTCTTGCATGGCCTGCAATGGAAGCACGCATCGGGTGCAGGATCAGGCCGTTGCAGACACGCGCTGCGGATTGTTGGGGTGCGTGGTCCAGTTGGCGTATTCACCGGTGACCTGCTTGCCCGTGCGCACATCGACTTCGCCCGGTTCCAGGGCGCGCATGGTGATGCACTCGGGCACGGGACAGATCGACACACAGAGGTTGCAGCCCACACACTCGGCCTCGTTGATCTCGAACTTGCGCACGCCACCCTCTTTGGTGAAGGTGATGGCCTGGTGCGAGGTGTCTTCACACACCACATGGCAGCGGCCACACTGGATGCAGGCATCCTGGTTGATGACGGCTTTCTCGATGTGGTTGAGGTTGAGGTTCTTCCAGTCCTTCACCGTGGGCACGGCCTGGCCCTTGAAGTCGTCAATCGTGGCGTAGCCATGCTCGTCCATGAAGTTGGACAGGCCATCGCACATGTCTTGCACGATCTTGAAGCCATACACCATCGCCGCCGTGCACACCTGCACCGTGCCGCAGCCCAGCGCAATGTACTCGGCCGCATCGCGCCAGGTGGTGATGCCGCCAATGCCGCTGATGGGTAGGCCGGCGGTCTGCACATCGCGCGCGATCTCAGCCACCATGTTGAGCGCAATGGGCTTGACGGCCGGTCCGCAGTAGCCACCGTGCGAACCCCAGCCGTCGGTGCTCGGACTCATCACCATGCGGTCCAGGTCCACACCCATGATGGAGTTGATGGTGTTGATGAGCGACACGGCATCGGCCCCGCCCGCCTTGGCGGCGCGTGCGGGCTGGCGCACGTCGGTGATGTTGGGCGTGAGCTTCACGATCACGGGCAGCTTGCTGTAGTGCTTGCACCAGGCCGTGACCATCTGGATGTACTCGGGCACCTGGCCGACGGCCGCGCCCATGCCACGCTCGCTCATGCCATGCGGGCAACCGAAGTTGAGTTCGATGCCGTCAGCGCCGGTGTCTTCCACGAGCGGCAGGATGTTCTTCCAGCTCTGCTCCTCGCAAGGCACCATGAGCGAAACGATCATGGCGCGGTCGGGCCAGTTGCGTTTGACGCGCTTGATCTCTTCGAGGTTGGTGTGCAGCGGCCGGTCAGTGATCAGCTCAATGTTGTTCAGGCCAATCACCCGGCGGTCTTGCGACATCAGCGTGGAGTAGCGCGGCCCGTTGACGTTGACCACCGCCGGGTCTTCGCCCAGCGTCTTCCACACCACGCCACCCCAGCCGGCTTCGAAGGCGCGGGTGACGTTGATCTCTTTGTCGGTGGGCGGTGCGGAGGCCAGCCAGAAGGGGTTGGGGCTTTGAATGCCCAGAAAATTGCTGCGAATGTCTGCCATGGGGTGCTCCCGTGAGTTGCAGTTGACGACGTCAGGCCACGAGTGCCACGGGCACGCTCAGCGCTTGATGAATGGAGACAGCGGCGACCTTGCCGTGCTCCACCGCCTCCACCGTGAGGTCGCGGCCACCCACGCGGCAGTCGCCTCCGGCCCAGACACGCGCCAGGCTGGTGCGGCCCTCCAGGTCCGTCACAATGCGCCCGGCTTCCAGCGCGATGGAGGCACCCACCGGCTCGGCCACAAAGGTCTGGCCGATGGCCTTGAGCACCATGTCGGCCTCCAGCGAGAAGGTCTCGCCGGTTTCCACCAGCTTGCCGCCACTCAGCGCCGTGGCGGCAAAACGCACGCCCTTGACAACACCGCCTTCGCTCAGCACCTCTTTCGGTGCAGCCCAGTGGCGGATGGTCACACCATTCGTCTGCGCCCACTGCTGCTCCACAGCGGACGCCGACATGGCCTCTGCGCCGCGACGGTAGACGATGGTCACCTCTTCGGCGCCCAGCTTGCGCGACTGCACGGCGGCATCCACCGCCGTCATGCCGCCACCAATCACCACCACGCGGCGGCCCACGGGCAGGGTCGAGAGGTCGGCGCTCTGGCGCAGCTCGGCGATGAAGTCCACCGCATTGCGCAGGCCGGTGGCCGTGGGTTCGGCCACGCCCAGCGCATTCACGCCTTGCAGGCCCAGGCCCAGGAACACCGCGTCGTACGCGCCCAGCAGGCTGTCGAGCGTGATGTCACGGCCCAGCTGCTGGCCGGTGCGCACCTCGATGCCGCCGATGGACAGCAGCCACTCCACTTCCTTCTGCGCGAAGTTGTTGGTGGTCTTGTAGCTGGCCAGGCCGTATTCATTCAGGCCGCCCAGCTTGGGGCGCGCCTCGAACAGCACCACGTCATGGCCGCGCACGGCCAGGCCATGCGCGCAGGCCAGGCCTGCAGGCCCGGCGCCCACCACGGCCACGCGCTTGCCGGTGGCGGCCGCGCGCTGGAACAGGGGCGCGCTAGGCTGGGCAAAGAAGGCGTCGGTGGCGTAGCGCTGCAGTGAGCCGATCTCCACCGGCTTGTCTTCGTTGGTGTTGCGCACGCAGGCCTGCTCGCAGAGCACCTCGGTGGGGCACACCCGCGCGCACATGCCGCCCAGCGGGTTCGCCTCCAGGATGGCGCGGGCAGCACCCCGGTTGTTCTCCTGTGCGATGCGGTGGATGAACGAAGGGATGTCGATGCCCGTGGGGCAGGCGGTGGCGCAGGGCGCATCGTGGCAGTAGTAGCAGCGCTCGGCCTCGATCAAGGCCTGGGGTTTGGTGAGCGGCGGGTGCGCATCACTGAAGTTGGCAGCGTAGTCGGCCAGGTTCAGGCGTGCAGCATGAATGCCGCAGGCACGGCTTGCGGGTGTTTCCATCAGTTTTCCTCCGGAAGGGTCGGGGTGGGGATCTGGGCGCGCGCTGGCGCCTTGCAGTGCCCGCAGCTCATGGGGCCGGGGCCAGCCAATGCGGCGCCAGCGCAGATGCTGGCGCCCGCAAACTTCGGAGGTTTCATCGTGGGCCTCGCTGTAGGATTCAGGTGCCCACTGCTTTGGTGCAGCGGTGCCCTGTGTGGTGGGTCAATTTACCAACCCGTAAAAATTTACCAATTGGTAAAATCCCTAGAGCAAACCCCGTGCCAGTCAAATCGCCACAAATCCCCGCCCCACGCCAGCGAATTGCCAGTTTTTGGCCCCTGGCTTGTTCCACAATGGTGCGATGACCGACGCCCGCCCGTCCCCCGCAGACACTGCCCCCCGCGCCCCCACCGCCTCGCGCCTGCTCAAGGAACAGAGCATCCTCACCGAAGCCGAGAACCACTTTGCGCAATTCGGCTTCGAAGGTGCTTCGCTGGAGAACATTGCCGCAGCCATTGGCATCAGCCGCCACAACCTGTTGTATTACTTCACCAGCAAAGAGGCGCTGTACCAGCGTGTGCTCGACGATGTGCTGACCCAGTGGCTGGCGGGCATGGAAGACCTCTCGCACAGCGACGACCCCCAGCAGGCGCTGCGGCGCTATATCCGCGCCAAGCTGCAGTATTCGCGCACGCGCCCCCAGGGCGCCAAGGTATTCACCAAAGAGGTGATTGCCGGTGCACCACGCTATGGCAAAGCCATCATCGAGCGCGTAGGCCCGCTGCTCAAGACCGAGGTGCGCACCTTCGAGCGCTGGGCGCGCGAAGGCCGCATCGCCAAGGTGAATTTCATGCACCTGATGTTCATCATCTGGTCGGTCACGCAGGCCTACGCCGAGCAGGAAGCCCAGTTCGCCCTGCTGCTGGGCAAACCGGCGCTGACCGAACGCGACTACGACAAGGCCGAGGAGTTGATCGTGCGCATGGTGCTGAGCGCGCTGGCGCCGGACAACGCCATCTGAATCGCGGGAGCGCTGCGATGCAGAGCAGCCATTGGCGGCTTGGACCGATGAACGGCCTGCACCGCCCTGATTTACTACTATATTGATAGCTATCAGCGCTTTACGGGCAAGCGCCAAAGTACATTTTTATTGTTATTTTTGCTGATCTCCTGTCTTGTGCAGCGTTGCGTGCAAGACAGCGGACACAGGCTGCAACCCCGCCCTACCCCTGCTTTTGCTGCCACAGCACGTCCAGCACATGCTGGGTGGCCCGCTCCACAGGGCCTGCGCGGTGCGCGATACCCAGAGGCCGCCACAGCCGGGGCTGCAGCGGCAGCATGCGGATGCGCGGGTCCAGTGGCGCAGCGGTGGAAGCCTCTTGGGGCAGCAGCGTTGCACCATAGCCTGCCGCCACCAGGCTCTTGATCGCGTCGTTGTAGTTCAGCTGGATGCGCGCCTTGGGGTGCTCGCCAGCCAGCGCAAACCACTCGCTGGTCAGCCTTGACAGGCTGGTGCCGTCGTCGTTTAGGATCAGCGGCTGGCCCGCCAGCCAGCGGGGCGTGGCCCTTGCGGGCAAAGGCCATGAGGACGGCACAAACGCCATGACCGGGTCGCGCCGCCACGGCAGCACCGCCACGCCAGGCGTTGCCGCTTGCGGCAGGGCCACCAGGCCCACATCCAGTGCCCCATTGGCCAGCCGCGACATGGTTTCCTGCGAGGTGAGCACCGCCACCTGCACGTCAATGCCGGGGTGGTGCTTACCCAATGCCTCCAGGGCCAGGGGCAACAGATGGGCAATGGCGCCCGTGGAGGCGCCCAGACGCACACGCCCCGCCAACCCCTGCACCTGGCGCTGCACGAGGTCCATCGCTTCGTCGGCATCTGCCAGTAGGCGCCGGGCGCGTTCAACCAGCAACTCGCCCACGCCGGATGGCCGGACCTCGCCCCGCTTGCGCACCAGCAATGGCGCACCGATGTGGGCCTCCAGGTCCGCGATGTGCAGGCTCACCGTGGGCGGCGCCAGGTGCAGCATGCGCGCGGCTTCTGCGAAGGAGCCCAGGTCGGCAATGGTGACAAGGGTGCGCAGCCGGTCAAGATTGAGTTCGCGCATGACGTTCAGTAAACCTGATTCTGATGTTTGTGAAATTCAACTTTTCAAAGTTTAGACCGGGACCGAAGATTCCACATCCCCTCCATTGCAGGAACCCGCCCCATGACCACCCCACCCCTTGTCTTCATCGATGGCGACCAAGGCACCACCGGTTTGCAGATCCACGAACGCCTGCGTGGCCGCACGGATCTGCAGCTGCTGACCCTGCCCGAGGCCGAACGCAAGAACGCCACCCACCGCGCCGAGGCCATCAACAGCTGCGATATCGCCATCCTGTGCCTGCCCGATGCCCCCGCCCGCGAGGCCGCGGCCGCCATCGTCAACCCCGCCGTGCGCGTGATCGACGCCAGCTCGGCGCACCGTACGGACCCGCAGTGGGTGTATGGCTTTCCGGAGATGGGCACAGAACAGGCCGCACGCATTGCGGGCGCTAGGCGGGTCAGCAACCCAGGCTGCTACCCCACGGGCGCCATCGCCCTGCTCCGACCCCTGGTGCAGGCGGGCCTGGTGCCCGCCGACCATCCCATCACCATCCATGCGGTATCGGGATATTCGGGTGGCGGACGGGCCCGCGTGGACGAACATGAAGGCCCGAACTCGGCCAACACCCCAGCCTTCCAGCTCTACGGCCTGGGACTGGAACACAAACACACCCCGGAAATCGCCTTGCATGCCGGGCTGTCGCAGCGCCCGTTCTTTCTTCCGGCCTATGGTTCGTTCCGCCAGGGGATTGCGCTCACCATTCCGCTCCTGCTGCGCCAGCTACCCGCAGGCACCACCGGAGAGCGCTTGCACGCTTGCCTGGTCCAGCACTTTCTCGGTGCAGCCCATGTCGAGGTCCTGGGCCTCGCGCAAGTACAAGACACCCAGCATCTGGACCCGCAGGCCCTCAACGGCACCAACCAGATGCAGCTGGGCGTTTTCAGCAACGCCCGCCATGGCCAGGTGCTGCTGACTGCCGTGTTCGACAACCTGGGCAAGGGGGCCTCGGGCGCGGCTGTTCAGAACCTGGATCTGATGATTGGCCGCGGTCATCAAACCGCCCGGTTGTAGCCTCCTGCCACACAGGGGGCACAGCAAGACGAGTACACCCAAAGCGGCCCGCGCAGGAGTTTCCTGCAGCGCGGGCACCCCCACCAAGTCATTGTTTTTGCGGACTTTTTCACAGACTGTGACGTTTTTTGGTCTGCTACACTGCCTTCGCGCTAGAGCCTCCCCAACCGGGGACGGCTCTCCCCCACATTCCCCCCGACGCCCTTCCATGGCTCAATCCGGCAAAGCACCCTACTTTTTCGCCCTGATTTTGTTGTTGGCCGTGTTGGGCGTGTATGTGCCTGGATTGAGCAATGAGCTGCTGTTTGACGATATACGGCTCACGGAAGGCACGATCTTTGGCAACTACGGCAGCCTGCTGGAGTTCAAGCAACGCATGGTCTCCTATGGCAGCTTCGTCTGGGTAGACCAGATCGCAGGCGCCGGTTGGTGGAAGCAGCGCATCGTCAATATCGCCTTGCACCTGGGCGTGGTGGCTGCGATGTATGCGTTCTTCAAAGCGCTGATGGCCAGCACGCGTTTCCCACAGGACATCGAGGAACAGGCGCACTTCGCGTCGTCGCAAAGGGCGGCATTGCAGGTTGGGGTGGCGCTGTTTGCGCTCCACCCCATGGCGGTGTACGCCGTCGGCTATCTGGTGCAACGGTCCATCCTCATGGCGACCCTGTTCGCCGTGCTGGCATGCTGGGCCTTTGTGCGTGGGCTGCAAACCAAGCGAGTGGCCTGGTACGCAGGCGCGCTGCTGAGCTACCTGCTGGCCGTGCTGTCCAAGGAGCATGCGGTGATGACCGCCGCAGCAGCAGTTCCCCTGTATGTCTACGTGTGCCGTCCGGGCGGCAAGCGCACCGCCACCGTGGTAATTGGTGCCTTGCTGCTGCTTGCGCTGGCGGTGGGATCCCTGCTTCACTTCCGCGGCGACCTGGTGGGGCGGCTTTTTGACGCCCAATCCATCGCGTTCGCAGAGCAACTTGAAGCCATGCGTCCCGGCATCACCGGTCAGATCTATCCGCTGAGCATTCTGAACCAGGCTGCGCTCTTCTTCGCCTACGGATTGCTGTGGGTGCTGCCCTATGTCGGGTGGATGTCGATCGACCTGCGCCCAGCTTTCCCTTTGGGCTTGGCATCCCCCTGGCAACTTGTAGGCGCCTTGGGATACGTCGCACTGTTGTCAGGTTGTATTTGGCTGGTTTTGCGACGCACCGGCGCGCTGGGCCTGGCCGCGCTGTGTCTGCTGCTTCCGATGCTGTGGTTTGCCACGGAGTTCGCCACCGTCTGGATCCAAGACCCCTTTGTTCTGTACCGCAGCTACCTCTGGGCCGTCGCGCTGCCAGGCCTGCTGGCAATTGCACTCACAGGCTTCAAGCCCCGCACGATCTACGTGGCTGGCGTGATCCTGGGGCTGGTGTTCGGTGCGCTGGCCTTGGAGCGCAACCTGTCGCTGCGGGATGAAAGCACGGCCTGGACCGACGCGGCCGAGAAAATCGATCTCAAGGCCCCTGCCAACGCCGTGGGCCGCAGCCGACCCTTCATGAACCTGGGCGCCTACCACTTGCGCAGGGGGTTCCCCGACCAGGCTGAACGCGCGTTTGCAACCGCTGCCGCTTTCGGCGACCGGGGCGAACTGGGCCGCAGCACACGCCTCAATGTCGGAGTCGTCCTGCAGCAGCAAAAGAAGCATGCCGAAGCCTTGAAGGCCTTTGCCGCCGCCGAGGCCCTGGGTTACTCAGACTTGCCCTTGTACTACCACCGCGGCGAGTCCCAGTTTGCGCTCAACCAGTTCGCGCCCGCCTTTGAGAGCTTCACGATCGCGCTGCAAAAAGTCGCCCAAGACAAGAACAACCAGAGCACCGAACCCACCATTCGCCTGCGGCGGGCCGAAGCGGCCCTTGCGGTTCAGCAGTTTGACGAAGCCACCACCGAATTCCGAACGCTGCTCAAGACCGATGCCCACAACCCGCGTTTCGTCCAAGGCCTGGCCATGGCCTTGCTGGGCAACGGGGATGGCAAGCAGGCCACCGCGCTGCTGGAGGCGCTGGTAGCGCAAAAACCGAGCGCTGCGGCGTACTACGCCCGCGCGATGGTCTACCACAGCACGGGGCGCATTCCAGAGGCACAAAAGGATTTGGACCAGGCCATCCAGCTGGACCCACGCAATCCCCAATACCGGCAAGTGCGCGAAAAAATCGCGGGCATGCCTGCAGCTAAACGCTAGCACTTCGCAGGCACATGGCGCTCAGGGTCTTGCACGTCGGCAAATTCTTTCCTCCGTACCACGGAGGCATGGAAGTTTTTCTGGCCGATCTGATTCATGAACAGCGGCGCCAGGGCCTGGATGCCCATGCATTGGTGCACGGCGATCCCCTGCCTGATGACCCCCCATGGTTGCAGCGGGTGCCAGTGCAGTTCAGCGTGGTCTACGCGCCCATCGCACTCGGATTTCGGAAAGCATTGGGTCGGGCCATTCAGCGCATCCAGCCTGATGTCCTGCACCTGCACATGCCCAACAACTCCGTTTTCTGGGCGCTCACCCTGCCGCAGGCGCGCGACATTCCGTGGGTGGTGCACTGGCATTCCGACGTGGTGGTGTCACGCATCCGCACGGCAGTTGCCATCGCCTACCGCCTTTACAGGCCCTTCGAACAAGCGGTACTCAGCCAGGCGGCGCGGGTCATTGCCACATCTGCGCCGTACCTGGAAGCCAGCGAACCACTTCGAAAATGGCGGGACAAATGCGATGTAGTTCCCCTGGGCCTGGACTGCACCACCCCTGCACCCTCCGGCGAGATAAAACCGTTAAAGGCCTGGGCAGCCGAAGGTGGCGGCGCGCTGCGCCTGTTGTCGATCGGGCGCCTCACCTACTACAAAGGTTTTGAAACCCTGGTCCGCGCTGTGGCGGGCCAGCCGGGGCTGGAGTTGTTGATCGTGGGGGAAGGCGACTCCCGTCAGGAACTGGAGGCCCTCATTGCCACCCACACCCGATCCGGCGAACAGCCCAATGTGCGCCTCCTGGGGAACGTGGGTGACGACGAGAAACATGCGCTGCTCAGAAGTTGCGACGTCTTCTGCCTGGCTTCGCGCGAGCGGACCGAGGCCTTCGGCATGGTGTTGCTGGAAGCCATGCACCACGCCCGGCCTTGCATCGTGAGCGACTTACCTGGATCGGGCATGCCCTGGGTCGTTTCGCAGGCAGGTGCTGGCTTGCGTGTTTCCCTGGAGAGCGATATCTCGGGCTGGCGGGCAGCCTTCAAGCACATGCAAGACCAGCCCGGACAACGTGCCGAATTTGGTGCCGCTGGACAGCGCTCCCTGCACAGGTACTTCTCCATCGCGGCCAGCGCCCAAGCGCTTGCGACCCGGTACACCCTGGCGGCCCCAGAGGCGGCAAGGCCGGCTCGGGGCAAAGACCTTCTGGTGGTGATCCCCGCACGCAACGAAGCCAGCACCATTGGCAGCGTGCTGCAGCATTTGCATGCCGCAGGCTGGCACGATGTACTCGTCATCAATGACCAGAGCACGGACGATACGTCCGCCATTGCCAGCGCGGCGGGTGCCTGCGTGTTGAATCCTGTGCTCCCCATGGGTGCATGGGGGGGCATGCAGGCGGGCATTCGCTATGCGCTGCTGCACGGCTACCAGGCCGTCATTACCATGGACGCCGATGGGCAGCATGAGGTCAACGAGATTCCTGTTTTGCTGCGGGCGCGGGAGCAGGCCGATCTGGTCATAGGAGCGTACCCAGAGCGCGCCAGCCGTACACGGCAACTGGCCTGGAACTGGTTTCGCCACCTGGCCGGTTTTGACTTGCGCGACCTTACCTCGGGATTCAGGCTCTACAACGCCGATGCCATGCAGGTCCTGGCATCGCGTGAAGCCACCTTGTTGGACTACCAGGACCTGGGTGCGCTGCTGATGGTGCGCCGCGCCGGGCTGCGTATTGCCGAGGTGCCCGTTTCCATGAATCTGCGCGCAGTCGGCAAGTCGCGGATTTTCAACTCATGGTTCAGTGTGGCCAAGTACATGGCAGCCACCACGCTGCTGTGCCTGGCACAGTGGCAAGTGCGTCGGGCACGCCGCGCTAGTCCCTGAGTCTCAGAAGTATTCCCCAAGCCACGCACCGACAAATGCGCGTGAAAGCTAGCCGAGACGATTTTCTCGCAAAGCAGTTTTATCGGCTTCCAAAATGGCTAGCCGCTGGTTGAGGCGCCGCACATCCCTTTCTACTCGGGTATTGACAATGTCTGTGTGCAGCGTTTTCACGAGAACGATCACCACCGCCACCAGCAAAAGCAGAGCTGGCGGATAACTGATACCTACAACCACAGCGAGACGGTCAATCAACCCTGGCCAAACTCCCAGAACTGCTGCAGCCCCCGCCACAAGAATCCAGAATAGACCGTGCAAAAGATAAAGGTGATCGCGCCGCACTAGCAGCAAAATGACGGCGGCAAGGCCGATGCCCAGCAAGGTGGTCGTGATTTGAAGTGGCGCCATGTTGGGGTATTTACAGAAAACCAGTTACACACAGGCGCCCTCGCGCCAATCCCCTCGCCTCGCGCCATGGAACTGGAGCACTGACGGGCCTGAGATGAGGATGATTCTAACGTTGCACATGCGCAGGCTCGGTCCGCGTCCGTGCTACAGCGAATACATAGCAGACAAGCTTCTATTTGAATAAATCGGTCGTGTAGCACCACTCATCCCGAGCGTTTGTGTGCGTTGCCCGACTTTAGGTGTTTGAATTCCACGCGGCTGTCTTGCACCGATTGGGAATGATGCCCAGGTATAGTTCCATGCGACGGTCTGCTGTTGATCCAGCATGCGGGCTAGGATCAATGACAACGTAGTGCAAAACTATATGAAGGTCTGTGAATGTCAGAAGTGAGATCTGGTCTGCGACATCTGCTGGCCACGCCCGTGCTCTATAACATTTTTCAGAATATTGTCGGCGCGAACGCCTGGCGGCGGGAGGCGGTGGGCCGTGCGTTGGCGACTGTCACAAAAGATGCCAAGCATCGTGTGCGCGTGCTCGACATTGGATGCGGCACCGGGGATGTTCTGTCCTACCTTCCGGCGAATGTCGACTACGTGGGCTTTGACCGGAACGCCGCCTATATTGCCAGCGCGCAGGAGCGATTTCGGGAGCGCAGCGCACGATTTGTGTGCGATGAGCTGACGGTTGACTATGACTCACAGGAATCGGAATTCGAAATCATTCTTGCACTCGGTCTGCTCCATCATCTGGATGACTCAACGGCCGAGAGTCTTTTTCGCACGGCCAAGCAACGATTGAGGCCCAGCGGTTTTCTGCTGACGCTGGATCCCCTATACGCACTTGGGCAATCGAAAATCGCGCGCTACATCATCTCGAAGGATCGCGGCACCCACACTCGAACCGAAATGGAATACTGCGAATTGGCGCGGCGTGTCTTCAATCATGTGACGTGCGACGTAGACCAAGACCCTCTGCGCATTCCATATACCGGGGTCGTGATGAGATGCGCCATATAAGGCGATGGCTGACGCTGCTCACAAACCGGGCATCGCGAGGGTAACTATCGAGGTTTCAGCGCAATAGGATGACGACATCAGCACGCGACGCACGATGTGCACCAGGCTCACCTGCGGAGCGAGCTTGAGTACCTTGACCACTCAATGCGCAGCACAACTTGCGCATCGTCCGGTATTTTGCAATTGACCGTGCCCGACGTGGGTAGGCTGACGCACCACCCACCATCGTTATAGAACTCCGCATCCGCCCGCGCCCACAGAGGTCTCTGCCGCGAGGGGCGCCACCACCACACGGTCCAACTTAATTGACACGCCGTAGTAATCTGTTGCTACGTCGGACTCAAAAACCATCACGTTCGAACCCTGCTTGAGCACACCTGCGGGAACTATGGCCCTACCTTCTAAACCCTGCTGGGTCATTGGCAACTGAACACCGTTGACCGACAGAACGAGGCTCCTCAGTACCGACTCTCTAGCTATCGCAGCCAGTCGAAAACGAAGCAGATAACTATCATCCTTGGGCAACAGTTCGAAGTACAAGCTACCCCGCTCACCGGTCTTCCAGGCGGCCGACGTCTTGCGCAACCCGGACACTTCCCACTCCGCTTCACGCCACCCACTCCCACGTATCGGAAGATCTAGGCTCCATACATCCCCAAAGTCCCAGCGATAGCAGTCACGCACACGGTGAGCCGACTGCCATAACAGCCCTGTGAGCGGCCACCGTACCTCGTACAGGCCGGTGGGATTCGCAGGATCCTGCCTGCTGCCAGACGCATACGGTAGGTTTGAAATTCCGCTGGAATCCAGAACCATTTCCTGGCCTACATCTAGGGTTACGGTGGTAGACACTGGCCACCGGACCACCCTGCGCGGCTCGCTGGATACGGGAAGACCAGGACCACTGGCCAGGGGCGCAGCCTCGAAAACCCATTGTCCATCGGCAACATAACAGTGCCCAGTGCGACCTAATCCATCTCGCCGCATCCATTCGCCAGCGGGCTGACGACAGATCTCCAGAGGTCCCGTCGGATGTCCAATGACGTACGACAAGGCAGAGCCCAAATTCTCGGGAAGGAACATCCATGTGTGACCCAGACTGTTGCTATGGTCTCGGACTACGACGGGGGGAGCGCCTTCGCGCCGGCCATATTGGCTGGCGACCTCTCCCAGCAGCCTGCGTTGGATATCTGATAGGTCCTGGTAATGACTGAACTGATGCAACTGGAAGGTCAGTCCAAGAAAGACTGCTGGAAACGACATCAACAACATCACCTTCCGATTGTGGGCGACCACGAAGGCCAGCACGCCCACCCAGAGGAGTGCCGCACCGGGGCTGGCAGCCAAAAAAGTGCGCTGGTTGATCGACAGGTGAGGCAATGAAAGCAAATAGGGAAAATAGCCTGCCAGTGCCATGGCACCACCCATCAGCATCAGTCTGAAGGCTTGCACAGATCGAAGCCCTCCAACGGGGTGGCTGGCCGGCAAGCACATGCCCACTGCCGCAGCCAGGAGCAACAGCGTACATACAGCCAGATAGATCTGGTTGGACATTGGCTGGTCCATCGCCAGCCGGAATGCCTCGACCCAGCCTCCCCAAACCGCATGCAGCGCGCCAACAGTGAAGAGCTTCGGCCAAGTCACGGCAAGCAGTCCTAGAACACTGCCGCCTCCCACCAAGTTGCCCTGATAGCTGCTGCCGCTACTGACGCTAGCGAGATACACGCCATATAGACCGAGACCGATGCTAAAGAGGAGCCATACCCAGGATTTGCGCCGGGCGATGGTCAAAACGCCAACAGCGCCCCGCTGAACGAAGAAGTAGCCGGGTACCAAGAGAAGCAGAGCCAAGGCTGCTTCGTACATTGCAATGCCGCCAACAGTCAATATGGCGGCGACCACAGCCAGCGCACCTTGGACGAACCTACCTACCTCTCGTTCCAGGGCCTCAATAAGCGCACACGCTCCCAACATTGCCAAAGTGATGGCCCAGACAATGTGCAGGCTCCTCAACGACACATGCATCGTGTCCGCCGGGTAAAGGATGCACAACAGTACCGCCGCCGCCCCCAGCGTCCTAGATTGCGACAGGCGCCATACCAGCCAGCCCCCCATCGCCCCCTTGAGCAAAAGAGCGAGTATTAACAACATGTGCCATGGAACGAAAGAATGCGAGCTCAGTTGATTCGCCAAACCGGGAATCAGAAAGGTAAGGGGTCGCATCGCCAGGCTGGGCAGAAGGCCCTCCCGACCAGATAGGTAGAAGTGGCCATGCTTGGCGTAGAGGCCCAACAATCCCCACTCTTCGATCAAGCCTCCCATTTCGAAACCGAAGGGTAGCCAAATAGCCGTGACAACCAGCCCCGCCAACAGGAAACAAGCGGCAACATAGGAAAACCTGGACATCTAGCAACCTTCTGTCAGCAAACAACTAAAGCCATATTCACAGGCTCCGCAGAATGAGTGTTGTGCAGGCGTTCCAGCACTCGCTCACGACTTGGTGAATACCCACCTGTCCATCACCACGTAAGTCGCAACCGGAACCATGAGAATGGTTATCCCGATTCCAACCCATAGGGGCCAACCCAATAGGTCGCACACCAGCCAGGGGATGGCCGCAGCCAGCACGAACCCCAGAAAATGCGTCGCAACAAAGCGGACGAACTGCGGCCACAACGCACCCTGAGCTTGAAATGTCAGGCCTCGATGCCCCAAAAAGGCGATGGGCACCGCAGTGGCATAGCCCAAGCCACCAGCGACAGCGGCATTCACTCCCCACACATCCACATACAGCCGCGTCGCTGCAGCGTAGACCAGGGCATTTGCAATCCCGACCAAGGTGAAGCGCGAAAACCTGCGCAGCAATGCCGGACTCATGGCCAGCCTCCCAATCGCAGCCCATCCGCATGACTGGTCCAACGGTTTGCGCTTGAACACATGGTCAACTTCCTGGCCACTCAGCAAATAGCGCGTATTGCGCGCCCAATGGCAGCCACCGCATCTGAGGCTCTACGGCGTTTAACTTCTTCAACGCAGCGGGGAAAAAGATGATGTTCCAGAGGCTAGCGATCTGATAGCCCTGCTCCCTCAAGATCGACTTTATTTCTCGAGGCCTAACCAGCGTCACACCGGCATCGAACGGGCAATCCCGCACCACTCTACGCGTCACCGGATTGAAAGGATTGTGCTCGAATACTGCCAATAGGCCGCCAGGCTTCAAGCAGCGAGCGATTTCCCTGAGCGTCGAAGCGCGATCAAACGGTTCGATATGGTGAAGGACATTGGACACCACCACCATGTCGAAACTCGCAGCCTCGAAAGGCAAGGTTGTTCCATCGTATAAGGCCAACTGGCACCTGGGGACTTGGCGTCCACTGGACACCTCCAGACTGCGTTGTGAGACATCCACCCCTTGCAAAGCAGCGTCGGGGAACAGGTCACGTAAAAAAGGAAGGTTGGTACCAGTTCCGCAGCCGAAATCCAGAATGGACGCAGGTGCGGTGTGCGGACGCTCGTTCTGATATGCACTCAGAGCGGCAAACTTACGCTCTGCATAGTAAACGCTGTCGCCACCGCCAATCGCAAGTGCCCGATCAAGCGTCTGCCGATAACTGTCAGCGTGCGCGTCAAACTCGGGTGCTGACATGCTGAACCATTTCAGAAAAATGTTGAAAGAATTGCTTTCGCATGATGCGCGTCACCAAACCTGTGTCCATACCATGGGCCTTGCAGTACCTACAACAAGGAAATTCCCCTCAGCACCTCCGTCGGCTTCGATCTTCCGGGACCTGTGCGAGGTTCGGCGCGTCCAACTCCGAGTCGGAGTGCCAGCGCTTCGGCAAAAATGTTGCCTCACCTGCCGCAGCGTGTCGGTGGTGACGAGGCCACGAGCCTTCCGGATGCCGCCAACCTGCGTGACCTCAAAGAGGACTAGCAATTGGGCGCTCGGCCCGATATAAAGGCGCCTGAAAGTTTGCCTCAGGAGGCTCAAGCGGCAAGCTCTCTGAGATAAGACGCGATTACCACATCATCGCTTCTGTCGATGACGAAAAAAGTGGGCTTTCCTTGAGCCCGAAGTACCAGAATAGAAAGGTACTCCAGAGCAGCGCTGATCAGAAAAAGGATCATCCCACTGAACACCATATTGGAGATGATCAAAGAGCTCCACCCACGCGCCATGAAAGCGCCAGGATGGAAAAACTCCCTGACTGCCACATACGCGGCAAACGTAAACCCAAAAAACATAGCTGCCAATCCCAGGTAACCTCCGATACGAAGGGCCTTGACGCGGCTGGACATAATAAGTCGCCGGGCGTGAGACATCAGCTTTCTCAGCGAGTAGCCACTTTTTTTGCCCTCGATAAAGCGCCGGTCTTTGATGGGCAGGATTGAGGTGCCCACACGGCGGGAGTACCAAGAAAGCGCAATGTCAAAGTAGGTTTCATGGCCACACACTCGACTGGCGGAGCGGGCGATCGAACCGCGCATTACGCGAAAACTGCTGAAAGTTGAGACGCTCATGTCGCCTGCTAAAACACCTGTGACCCGCTTCATGAAACGCGAGCCGAGATCACGGATAGCACTTTCATGCACCCTTTCCAGGGCATGGGCATAGACAATATCGAGCTGATCAGCGACAGCAACCTTCAGCATCGCAGGAATGTACTCAGGTGGATGCTGCAGGTCCTCATCCAGAGTAACCACCCAATCACCGCAAGTATGCAAAATCCCCGCGATGGTGGCTGGATGTTGGCCAAAATTCCGCGACAGATGAAGCACCCGCATCCATGCACGGCCCTCAGACAGGGTGCTCAGCACAACAGCGGATTCATCAACGGAGTCGTCGTTAACGAAGACCACCTCTTCCAAATGTAATGGTGCTCGGTCCGATATCCAGGCTTCACGGAGCTGTGCAATCGATGCAACCAGTTCCGCCAGATAGTCAGCACCCGAATAGACGGGCACCACCAGCGACACCAGTACTTTGTTGTTAGGATTCGCGCTTACGCTCACTCCGCTCCCCCTTGGTATGCAGACTAGGCATCGACAGGCACTAGCCGTATTTATAGTGTGATCTATCAGATCGTCCGCAACACAGACACTTGACGCACGGGCACGCCGACATACACACCAGTCTGGTCAATGGAGCGATGCACGACCCCGCCACCTCCAATCGTGACATCGTCCACTATAGTCAGTCCATCTAGAACAGTGGCTCCAGCCCCCACCATGACCAAGCGGCCAATCCGACTGCGCCCAGCAATCACGGCCTTCACCGATACATGAGAGAAGTCGCCAACGACCGCTTCATGTTCAACCACCGCCCCTGTATTGACAATGCACCCTGCTCCGACGCGCGCCATGGGGCCTATATGAGCGTGATGGCCGACAAAACACCCCGGCTCCAACGAAGAGCCGACACCTATCGACGCTGATGGGGAAACAAGGGTCGCCAGGGGCCACCCGGCCCGAAGCGTCCATTCGACCTGTTCACGCCGACGTGCGTTAGAACCTGCGGCTGGGAACACGGTCCATCCGGATGGCAAGGTTTCGGGAAAAATGGTTTGCGTGGGAAAACCCAATAAAGTCTCGCCCGGCGCTGCATTCGCGTCCACAAAAAGAAAGTCCTGGATCCCAACGGCAACTGCTACGTCCATCACCGAGCGAGCATGCCCTCCAAAACCTAGCACGCACAGCCCAGTCGGTATCACCGGCGAATGACTCACGATATACCCTCGGCTGCGCCACGCTGCGACACCATGCGGTCCAGGATATCAAGGTGCTCATTCACCACGTCTTGCCAAGTGCGTTGCACCAACTGTTCATAGGTCGGCAATTGCACCGCTAACAACTTCTCTCGATTCGCGACACCCCATTGAATTCGCTCTGCCATGTCTTTCCAGTCGTAGGGATCAAAGAACGTAAGTTCTTGCAAGACTGGATCAGTCAACACCTCTTGGCTTACAGGAATTTTCGCCATCACTACCGGTGTGCCAACCGACAAGGCCTCGGTGAAGGTGAAAGGACACCCTCCCTCGCTCAAACTGGGATTCACCGCCAATGTTGCAAGCTTGTAGCATGCAGCAAGCTCATCAACGCTTAGCTTGGGCAAACAAAGAACTTCCTCCTCCAATCGATGCTGGACAATAAAATCCTGTATCTCCGGCATGTGGCGTGGGTTACCCGTCAATATCAACTTGAGTGACACGTGGCGGCTTCGCAATAGATATTCATATGCCCTCAAGAGGCTTAAGATATTTTTATTGGGCCTAAACTGACTTGCATAGAACAAAAACTGAACATCTCCATTTTTTATACCTGCAAGGTAGTCAATGTTCTCACCCTTTAAAAAAGCCTGGGATAAAATACTGCGGCAATAATTTTTTGATGCCTTCTCTGGATCAGGAAAACCAGTAACAGTTACCGATCGGTCCAGTTTATTCGGTGCGTGGTATATTACAGATACCTTATCTTCATCAACCCCATACCTATCAACCAATGTTCCCCATTTTATGGCACCACTATAGGCCACTAGATTATCAGAATCAGCAATCGCTTTTTCGACATTTTCAAAAACCTGTAAAGTGTAATCACCGTTCACAGATGAAAATCCTACCGGGAAGTCCGTCAGAACCACGTCTGGAACACACATAAGGCGAGGTGCCTTGATCTGATTAAAGGCGGGCCAGAATGCAGCCGGGCAGTACCAAGCGCTCACTCCACGCAGGCGCTCAATCACTCTTTGCATGCGCTGGGTTTCGGTTTGCTCCATATCGGCAAACAGGCGCTGCACAAATCCTATAGCCTGAGGCTGATCAAGCAGTGCTTTCAAAAGGTTCTTTTTCGCGGCGACCTTGGGAGTCACTCGCCGAACGCTGCCTCGAAATATCGCGGTCCATCGATTGACAAGGACTATCGGCACCCAAATTGGCGCAAGCAGCAAGAACAACCCTGCCATGGGCAACGCCTCAATGCAAAACAGAAGCAGCGTGGACACACTGTTCACCTGCACCGCTCGACGCCCTAGGCGGGTCTGCGCCTGCGTCACCCCGGCTGCTATTGCACGGCCTATATGCTTGAGCCTGCCGGAGCTGCGGTCCCGCTGTTGATATGCCTTCCATGCTTCGTAGGCGTACAACACGTAAGGCTTGCCTCTAGGCCCCACCACACGGAACCGATCTTTGGGAACGCCTTCGCTGTCAAACAACTCCTCCAGCGAATCATGCGACCAACTCGGACACACAATGGTAAAGCGTACATCACTTCGGCCTTCCGAGCCCTTCAAGAACGCTGCCAGATAGCGGCCCAACCCCTCCGCACGCAAGTCTACGGTTGGCGGATACGCCACATAGATCCCGTATTCCTTTATCACAGGCACGCACGCACCTCTTTCCAATAAAAGGGGGCCAGGGCTTCCACGCTTTGCACCGACAGCTGTTGGATTGTAGGCAAACGGGCTCGCCGGGCCATCGCCTCATGCTCCATCTGTTTGAGTTGCATGGCCATATCTCTTGGCGAGGCAGGATCCATCCAAGACAAACCAAGCGAAAACTGGGCATCCATTTCACGCATCGCCGGGTAGTCACTGGAAAGCGACGGAACTCCAAGGCAAGCTGCTTCCACTACGCTGAAAGTTCCATTATCTATGCGGCCTGCGTGCCACAGAAACAATGCACCCCGCAAAAGTTCTCGATATGCCAAGTCAGGCAATTCCCCACACCACCGAACGCGTTTATCCAGGATCTCGGAACGATCAAATACTTCAGCCATCGCTTGAATATGGGAGCCCTCTCCAGATCGCAGACCTTGCGTATTGACTCCCGTTACGCGGCAATTCAAGTGCCCACCCAATTCCCCATAATAAATTTCCAATGCACGCGCTGCATTGACGTGATTCTTATGGGCCGCAGCGTTGGTGGTCCACAAAAAATAATCTTCACTAGGCCGTGGGCTTGCCACCTGCTCGACTTTCATCACCGGAAACTCTGGAGCCAGCATCGGGACCTTGCGTACCTTTCCAGGCTCAAGACCGGCGTATTGAATCGCATCGCGCCAAGTGAAATCTGTGGTGACCAGCACGCGGTCTGCGGCCCGGGCGGCCATCAGAAACGCGTGGTCTGTCCCCTTGGAAATCACCGGCTCATACCTTTGAAGATAATCAAACACCATAAGCACACTGCTTTTTAGCGGCAGCAATGGACACGAAAGACGGTCACTTACCACAAGCCATAAATCACAATCTTGCAATTGTTGAATACCATCGTTCGGCACGATGTATTGGTTGGCGGCGGGTTCCCACTTTGAAAAACCAGCATACCGCATAGCGCGGAGAGCCTGGCTGGCTGTCAAGGTCTTCCACGAATATGGTCTACGTAACACGCCCTCTGGCAACTCGTCAAAATCAGCATCTGAATAAGTTGCAGATTCATCCAAATGCAAAAAAACCACATCAACAGGTTCTCCGGCCTGCCGACTGCCAAGATATAGAGCTTTCGCCAAAAGCAAAGCGCCACGCAAGCTTCCACCACGGTATCCCACCGGCAGTATCACCGCCACACGTTTTCGCGAGATTGCTATTGGTCGCGACTGCATTTTTTCGCGCGATGCCTCGAGATCGGCAGCAATGCGCTGAAAGCCTTCACGCCATAACTGCACCATATTCTGTGGATCCATGGCACTCAGCAGCACCCTCTGAGTAGAACAAATTTCTTCGATGAACTTCCAATCATCGCCCAAAATGCGCTCAATTTTCGCACGAGCCTCACGTATCGTAGAGCAACGTCCGGGCAATTTATCCCCACCGAGCCGATCCAACATGCCACCAGACATAAACACAAGCGGCATTCCGATGCGTACAGCCTCGAAAGGATGATAATGAATATGATGTGATTCACGACTTTGATAAAACATCACCCGCGCTTGCACCATATTTCGATGATGCTCCGGCCCACTCACAAAGCCCAGGACATGGGGATCAGCAATCGCGACGGGCTGAGCTCCCGAGACCATGTACGGAAAATCCCCAAAATCTTTGCAAAAAGATTCATATGTTTTTTTGTAATAATCATTGAATGCAATATCAGGGCAAACAAATAGTATTTTCTTACACTCGCCTTTCCACGCATTCTCAAAGCCGATATCCAACATACCCAACGGCAAGTAGCAGCGCCGATCACGAAGGTGACTCGGTTCCTGATCAGCAAGGTGTGAATAAGCTTCACCAAAATAGAACCGCTTTCCCAAGCGCTTTAGTACACGCTCTCCCCCATAGTAAGCAATTATCTTACCGTAGGTCATAGGTTGCTGAGTTCCAAAAACCCTCCAAACAACAGCACCGTAAAAATGCTTAGATACAGATTGAAAAATATCCAGCGAATAGAATATTATAAAAACAACGTCGAAGTACTTGTTCGCCAAACGCCAAGAATTTTCGTCTCCGCCCGCGTACCAATCCGTTTTATTTAGAATTTCCAAATCATCTTTTGGTATTTCCAAAAGATCATCTTCAGAATAATCAACGCTTGCACTTCTAAATCTTGGATCATCAGGGTAAGACTTAGGCAAGAATATCTGCTCCACACCAATGCGCTTGAGCATCGATATCTCAAATTTTCGTGCCGACGTATGGTTCAGCAACCACATCACACGCAAAGGGGATCGCGAACTCATAGTATTTTATTTATCTTCTTGTATTCATTAATGGCATCATCCACTGCGCCATCAAACACCACTTCTCCACGATGAAAAACAACCCCGCGCTGGCATAGACTCTTCAAAGCAGAAAAGTCATGAGAAGCCAAAACAAGAATCTCCGCCCGCTCAATCAATTGGGCTATACGCAGCCGGGCCTTAACCATAAAATTGGCATCCCCCGCCCCAATCACTTCATCAAGCAGTAGAATATCCCCCCCCACCGCTGTTGATATGGCAAATGCTAGCCTAACCTGCATTCCCGCAGAATAGGTTTTAATAGGATAATCAATAAATTCACGCAAATCGGCAAATTCGACAATCTCCGCCTGCTTTTCACGCATGAATTTTGGCGTCAACCCCAAAAGAAGACCGCGATAGAGAATATTTTCTCGGCCAGTTGCATCCGGTTCAAACCCTAAACTCAAGTCGAATAGCGAACGGACTTGGCCACGTACTTCAACCTTGCCACTGGATACAGGATACAAGCCTGCCACAGTTTTGAGAAAAGTACTCTTCCCAGCACCATTATGTCCGAGGAGGCCCACCCGCTCCCCTCCCGTGATTTCAAGATTAATATTCTTAAGTGCATGAACATCTTTGACTTCATCTGCATTGCGCTTGCCAAAGGGCCTTGCAACAAGAGACTTCAAGGAACGCTCTTTGAATGCAACCGATGCATAGTGAAGATTTACTGTCTGGAGGCTAATGTGGGGTTGGCTCATAGATAGAAGATCACCTTACTCTCAGCCTTACGGCCAACCAACCACGCGAAAAATGCAAAAATCAGCGCTAGGGCTAGAGAATAGGCATAATTTTCGACTGTGGGCCACGCCCCATTCAAGAGCGGTGCCCTGACCAGTTGAAGAACATGGTAAATGGGATTGAAATCAACCAAGAAGTCCATACCTCCTTGCTTGAACATTTTTGCCTCAAAGTAAACCGGTGACACAAACCACAAAGCCTGCATCAGCAGCCCCATGGCATGTGGCACGTCACGGAAACGCACTCCTACATACGCCAAGGTTGTTGCCAATGGCCAAGCGATTATTCCGAGAATCGGGAAAATGGTGAATACTGCCAGCCAGCTCCAGCCAAAGTTCTGTGGGAGCACCACAAGAGACCATCCAAACAATGCAAGGCTCGCCAGCATCAACACGGCCAGACTCCCCAAGACGGTTCGGAGGGTATAGATGGCCAGTGGGTGTTTGCACTGTTTGATATACGCATCTGCTTGGACGAAAGACAGGGCACCGCCAGTAACGTTGGCAACCACAAACTCCCACACAATCAAGCCAGAGAGAATATAAGGGGCGTAGGTTGTGATGTCCGATTTAAACATCTGACTAAACACTACCGCCAACAATGCGGTCATACCCAGTGGTTGAATAATAGACCACAAGGCTCCAAAAAATGAACGCCGCCAACGCGAACGCAGGTCAGCAAGGGCGAGGTGGATCCAAAAATAGCGGGATTGCCATATCCCCTTCCAATATCGATTCATCAAGCTAGTCCAGTGGTTTGACCGTTGCACCTATCCATCGGATACCGAGCCCCTTATTGCAGCAGTCCAGCCCTAGTACTGACGCATCTAGGTGCATTACCTCCACACCTCCTATCAACAAAATAGCCGTTGAAGAGGTAACGGACAGCTGGCAATCTCCTTTTATTGGAAGCCCGAACACAGCGGCAACTTCTGACAACTGTTTCCACGTTTCTCCATGATGGCGCCATACCGACAATACCCCCTCCTTACCCGAACTCTGAACGAGTAATGCAGCCATATGGGTATCCCCCCCTTTACCCGTATACCCAAGCACAGCAGAGACATGCGACTCCTGTCCTGCTTCCAGCGCATAGGTAAAGCTCTCCGTCGATTGATTGCCTGTAGCGTGCTTCAGAGCCAAACAGAGGCCGGCAGATGCTCGCTTGCTACCATCATTTAACGTTTCTGGCGAACCAAGGACCAACTGGTACGAGGACCATGCAATCCTCCCTTCCACTGCAGCGCGTGCAGCCTGGAGCCTGTTCTGGGTTATATCCCCCTGCATGTGGATAGGTTGCCATCTTTTTTCTACAGGCTTCGGGAGCCGCTCTTGAGCTCCGTCTCCAGCCATGCTTTTCTCCAGAAATCTCTGAAGATTATTCAGCGGCACCCCATGATGTGCTTCGTCAGGGACATCCAACAATCTCACTTCATTCACAGCCCCAAAAGACCCTAGGCAAAAATAATCAATTGCCTGCCATTTTTTTCTATCCAATATCCACAATGCACTCAAAGAATCGCGGCGTAAGTCTCGCCCCACTTTCTGACTCTCGCCTACAACAACGTAATCTCTAGTCGCAGCCAGTCCGCGTGTATAAACCGGCGAACCAGACTCCCACAGAGGTTCTTTTGAATCAATATCTATCAAGCCACCTATTTCTGAGTGGCAACTTAATCGCTGGCCTTCAGAAGTAATCCAAATATTGTGAAGCCCCGTTCTTTCACCCAAAGGAGTTATCGACAACACTTCCAGGTCAGGATACGAAAAAACGGCGAGCTTCGAACCCTTACTGTGGCCATGGGCCACAACGAACAATTTTCCAGAATGAAGAAAAACGGAATTCAGATGATCTCCAGTAATCCTATCCAGTGCCAATCGATCCCATCTGGCACTGCTGACTCCTGCCTCCTGAAAAACCTTGGGTCGATTCAAATCGATTATTGAAATGACATTTCTACCCGTGTTCGTAGATATGACACGCCCATCGGGTGCGCAAAATATCTGGTGAGGCTGAGA
The DNA here is from genome assembly GCF_001428965.1 of Acidovorax sp. Root275. Taxonomy (NCBI): domain Bacteria; kingdom Pseudomonadati; phylum Pseudomonadota; class Betaproteobacteria; order Burkholderiales; family Comamonadaceae; genus Acidovorax; species Acidovorax sp. Root275. The sequence continues at coordinate 376,057 of NZ_LMJH01000010.1, forward strand.
TAAAAATCTCGCACTATTTTTAGCGCCTTTTGACAGCCAACCTTGCTCAGATTGAGCATAAGATGAAATGTCAACAAGCTCAGAATTATTCACCCCGGAGTGGGAGAGGACCAATTCATCCTCTCCCGCAAACCAGGATATTCCATAATATTCGGTACGATGACTCTCGAGAGGCAGCACCTTTCTAGACTGGAGATCCACAAGCAATAAATAGCCTGTAGTTGCGACCAAGGCGTACTTCATTGCACAATAGCCCCAAAAAAGGACTGAATGTACTGAGCAATCCGCTGGATTTCACCTTGCGTCAGTGCGGGATAACTTGGCAAATTGACCCCACGTGCGCCTAAATATTCAGCGACAGGAAACACCCCCTTTGTCAGACAATGGGGCATGGTGTGCGCAGGATAGAACACGGGCCGGGTCTCAACGCCGTGCTCCCGCAGGTGCTGGCGCAGCCCATCTCGATGGCTGGCATTGTTCACAAGAATGGAGCACATCCAGAAAGAGTGTGTAGTGCCGGGCTCTTCTCGATGCACGTCCAGCGGCAGTCCTTGCAGCGCTTCTGCGTACCAAAGTGCGATTTGGCGCTTTTTTTCAAGAATGACGTCTGCTTGCTCCAGTTGCGCCAAGCCAATGGCGGCACAGATGTTGGTCATTCGGTAGTTATAGGCAACGATGTCGTGCCAGTACTCCCGGCTTGACGATACACCTTGATTCTTCAAGTGAAATGCCTTCGCCAATACAGCAGCATCCTTGGTAACTACCATTCCTCCTTCGCCAGTAGTAATGGTTTTATTGCCAAAGAAGCTGAAAGTGGCGACGTCACCAAAGGAACCCACATGACGTCCCTTGTAATAGCTTCCGAAGGCTTCTGCACAGTCTTCAACTAGGAATAGATTATTTTCTTCGCAAATTTGAAGGATGGGATCCATATCACAGGATTGCCCATACAAGTGAACCGCCATCACTGCTTTAGTGTTCGGTGTAATTTTTCGCCGGATATCTTCGGGGTCAACCTGCCAGGTGGCTTGTAGTGAATCCACAAACACGGGTGTCGCGCCCGTCTGGATGATGGTGTTGACCGAAGCAATGTAGGTGAAGGTTGGCACAATCACTTCGTCACCTGGACCAATTCCCAACGCGGCCAAGGCCAGATGAATGGCCACAGTGCCATTGCAAACACTGGTTGCCCCCCCTGGCGCGCCCACATATTTTGCAAAGGCCGACTCAAATCTGCCGATGAACTCTCCTTTGGACGAAATCCAAGTGGAATCCAGGCATTGATTGACGTATTCTTTTTCGCGACCGTTGAAGTAGGGTTGATATACAGGAATCATGCCTGGCCGATCATTCGTGATGGTTGAAGTATTTGAAACCATTCTGTTTGACCAACTCGTCGCGTTGCGCCTCCTTGAGGTCTTCCCGCATCATTTCAGACACCAGCTCTGAAAAAGTGGTGATTGGCACCCACCCCAGCTTTTGCTTTGCCTTGCTAGGATCCCCAAGCAGGGTTTCGACCTCTGAGGGGCGGAAATACCTGGGATCAACCGCCACAATACACTTACCGGTTGCCGAGTCGTAGCCTTTTTCCTCGACACCCTTGCCCTGCCATTGGATATGAATGTCGATTTCTTTCGCTGCGAGATCCACAAATTCACGCACTGAGTGCTGTTCTCCGGTTGCGATCACGAAGTCTTCTGCTGTTTCCTGCTGCAGCATAAGCCATTGCATTTCGACATAGTCACGTGCATGGCCCCAATCGCGCAGGGCATTCATGTTTCCAAGGTACAGGCATTCCTGCAATCCCAGCTTGATTCTCGCAAGTGCGCGGGTGATCTTGCGGGTCACGAAAGTCTCGCCTCGCAATGGAGATTCGTGGTTGAACAAAATACCATTGCACGCATACATGCCATACGCTTCGCGGTAGTTCACTGTGATCCAGTAGGCGTACATCTTTGCCACTGCATACGGAGACCGTGGGTAAAACGGGGTGGTTTCCTTTTGAGGCACTTCCTGCACTAAACCATAGAGCTCAGAGGTAGATGCTTGGTAAAAACGGGACTTTTTCTCCAAGCCTGCAATACGTACGGCTTCCAACAGGCGCAACGTTCCCAATGCATCAGAATTGGCAGTGTACTCAGGCTCTTCGAACGAAACTGCCACATGGCTTTGGGCTGCAAGGTTGTAGATTTCGTCCGGTTGAACCTGCTGAACAATGCGAATAAGACTGGACGAATCTGTCAAATCCCCATAATGGAGTGTCAAATCCAGCCCTTCGCTATGTGGGTCGTGATACAAATGGTCAATGCGATCTGTATTGAATAGCGAAGCCCGCCGGCGAATGCCGTGAACTGAATACCCCTTACTAAGCAGCAATTCGGCCAAATATGCTCCATCCTGCCCGGTAATGCCTGTTATAAGTGCTATCTTTTTTCCCAATTCACTCTCCTGGATACTGATTTATTAAGTTAAGAGGACATTCGCCCATAGCTATCGTCATATCTCACGATATCGTCCTCCCCCAGATAACTTCCCGACTGGACCTCAATGATCTCCAACGGTACCTTCCCGGGGTTGGAAAGTCGGTGAATGTGGCCCACGGGGATATAAGTCGATTCGTTCTCACCCAACAGGAAAACCTTCTCGCCGTTGGTGACTTGGGCCGTTCCTTTGACAACCACCCAGTGTTCGGCACGGTGGTGATGCATTTGCAAGCTAAGACTCGCGCCGGGGTTCACCACAATGCGCTTGACCTGGAAGCGCTCCCCGCTGTCAATGCTGTCGTACCAGCCCCAAGGCCGGTGCACCTTCCGGTGTGTATCCGCCAAGGCGCGCTTTTGCGCCTTGAGATGCGCCACGATGTGCTTGACGCTCTGAGTTTGCGATTTGTCGGCAACAAGAACCGCATCGGGTGTCTCAATCACCACGATATTCCTCAGGCCGACACCTGCAACCAGTCGACTGCGCGCCATCACTAGCGAGCCCGTCGAATCGGTTAACACAGCGTCCCCCACAATGGCGTTGTCATTGGCATCGTGCCCAAGGACTTGCCACAACGCATCCCAGGCCCCCAGATCAGACCATCCAGCCTGCAACGGCACGACACATGCAGGGATTCCTAGATCAGGACGCTTGGGCAGGTGCTCCATCACCGCATAGTCAATGGAGTCTGACGGACAGGCTGAGAACGCCGCCACATCAGGCCGTACAAAATCCAGATCGCACTGGGCGTCGGCCATCGCACGGGTGCAGGCCTGCAGGATTTCAGGTTTGCATGCGTCCAACGCTTTTAGCCAAACACTCGCGCGCACCATGAACAGCCCACTGTTCCACAAGTATTCCCCAGAGTCGACGTACCGCTGAGCGGTATCCCCGTCAGGCTTTTCTGCAAAGTTGGCGACCCGATAGGAACCCTGCTGATATTCGGCGCCGCGCTGAATGTACCCATACCCTGTTTCAGGCCGGTCCGCCACAATGCCAAAAGTGACCATGGCACCTTGTACAGCCACCTCCATGGCTTGCAGGATTGCCACATGCAAGGCGGCCCGATCAGTGAACACGTGGTCCGCCGGCATGGCCAAAAGTATGGGGTCAGCCCCGTCGGAGCCCGCCTGTAACGCAGCAAGAGTGAGCGCTGGTGCTGTATTTCGGCCAAATGGTTCCAGCACGATGCGTGCGTCATCCACTTGCGCAGCCACCAGTTGGCTGGCTGCAAGAAAACGATGCTCGACATTACAGACGAGCACAGGCGGCGCCAACGACACGCATTCCGCCAAGCCATGCAAGCGCAGAACGGTGTCTTGAAGCATTGTGAATTCACCGTCAAACGCAAGAAACTGCTTTGGGTAGGCTTCACGCGACAAAGGCCACAGCCGGGTGCCAGAACCTCCACACAAGACGACAGGAACCAGTGTGTGCTTCATGAAAAGGGGATAAGAAGGAAAGCGTCAGTGTTCGCCGCGGCCCAGCCCGCTTGGAAACTGAACAAGTCAAAAAAGAGGTGCGTCGTGAAGGCGGACCTTGCGAAAGGCGCGTATGAGAGACCAAGGCGCCGGTGTAGCTCTCCGGCACTTCTTTAACGCATTGTATCTTTGCTCATATACGCGCCAGCCAGGGTTACATCGGGTTTCCTTCTCCGGTGCTGAACAGGGTGGGGCACATAATGATTTAACGGAAATTGTCCGCTAGGCCCCACTGGCGAAGAAGTTGGCTGAAACCCCCATGGTCTGTAACTGCTCAGCCATGCGTTCATGGGTGTTGCCATAGATCGAGTCAGTGCACAGCCCACTGTTGCAGCGCTGTGGCTCCCTCGGAACCCGCAGCATGCATCAATGTATGAGCCTGCCCGTCCGCCCAAGCTGGGCTCACGACGCTGGCCCATGCACCCCCCTAAAACCCCGCAGTGCCAAGGAATCCCCGCAGCTCCAAGGTCTCTCTGCCCACCAAGAAGTCAGGCCAGGGCATGCCCGCTCAACCATCGAAAAACAAGTCGCTGTCAAAGACAGGTTCCAGGATCTACGCGCCAGTTGGGTAAGACGGAGCTAGCACACTTCAGGCCGATGTTGATCGGCCTACTGAAAACTCAGGTTTTTCCTTTTTTAACCGAACAGGCACTCAATCAGAAGTGGCATACAGAACATCTTCACGATCACCCCAGTTGTTACAGGCATTGTTGCCAAAAACGGATACCGTCCTGTCTTGCGCCTGGGCAGACAACAACAAGGCATAGATAGTTTTCCCTTGGGCTGTGGCGAGATTGATAGCCCATTGGTTATTGTTACCACATGATGGTGAGCCAGTTTTAACGCCTGCCGTGAAAAACAGGAAATTGCTGGAATTTATAATCAGCGTAGTTACCTTACCAGACGAAGATCCTGCCTGCGCACTGCATGCAATCATTGCCACGCCGGTGGCAATAGCGATTTTCTTGAAAATTTTCATATAAACCCCTCAGTCCAAAAGAAGTTGCAGTATCGGCGCCATATTTATCAGTCTCTTATGGTAGGTCGCGGCCAAGGTAACCCCACTGTATTGACTATCACCACGCAGCATGACATGGTAGGTTCCTGCGGTCGGGGTGGGGAAGGTGCAGGTCTCCTCGTTTCCCACCGCAAAAGGCCTGCAGTCATATGAAGCGGTAGTTGGCACTTGGCCAAATTTGACATAGAGGTCCACATCTCCAATACCCCCGCTGATCTGGATGACAAGATTTTTTGCGCCGGAAGGAACCACAACACTGCGGTACTGAACCGAGCCCGCAGTGCCCGTCAGATTCGTCTCCAACAATGGGGTTGTTGCACGCCCGCCTCCGCTGCTGGAATTGAAGTTTGCAGTCACAGTGGTGTTTGCATTTACGGTGAATGAGCAAGCACCTGTTCCACTGCAGCTCCCACCACTCCAGCCGACAAATGAGCTTCCTGCAGCGGGGCTCGCCGTCAGCGTCGCAATGGTGCCAGGAGCAAGTGACTCTGTACAAGTACTACCGCAGTTGAGCAATCCTCCTGCACGACTTACGGTGCCAGTCCCAGTCCCGATTTTCGCGACAGACAGTACGCCTTGGGGAGTTGGAATGAATGTGGCCGTCACATTCCGCGCCACACTCATCGTGACAGTACACACACCGGTACCCGAGCAAGCACCTCCCCATCCGGAAAATGTGTACCCCGTTCCAACGGATGCAGATAACGTGACAATAGTGCCCGCAGCGTAACTTTCGTTGCAGTCCACACCACAATTAATACCTGCCGGAGAGCTGGTTACCGTGCCTGTTCCCGTTTTGCTAACGCTCAGATCGAAGGTACCTGAAGCATCCAGCGGCAGCTTTGATTGCGCTTGATCCGACATCACAGTTGGAACACGGCCAGCATTTACCCCATAGACGTGATTGGTTCCAAAAGTCCATGTGATGTTGCTCATCCCCCCATTGAGCAGATGGCAGTAACTCATGATGGTCCCGTTTCCCTGACCTGCGCCCCCTCCAGTGGTTGAGGATGCGCCAGGCAAAAAGCCCAACCGTCCGGCGCCCCCAAGGGCAATTCCGCACTGCCCAGTAGCATTTCCCGAATAGCAGCAATCGATTGCACCACCGGTATTAGGTGACGGAGCAATATAGGGATTGTCGTAGTCATGCGTATGTGAACTACCAAATGCATGTCCAATCTCGTGGGCAACTACGACCGAATCCCAGATGACCTGCGGGTTCGACGGATTGAAATCTCCCTCGATATTTGCACTAACGCCATAAGCCGTACTTTGGTTGGAGAGGCTACCCACATAAGCTATCCCACCCCCAGAATTTTTCCCGCTAAGTAAATGAACATGGTGCCGCGAAACAGAGGCATTTGCCCCGCCATTCCAGAAGGCTTGCAACTCGTTGAGCATCGCGCCAGTGGCTGTCTGGGTCCAAGGATCGGCAGATGTTGTGCGAATTACTATTTGCTTGAGATTGAAACGGGTGGATATTTCTGCTTGGTACCGACTACCCACATAGGTAAGCAGATTGGTCACATATGTGAATGCAGCAGATTCAGAGCCAAAATTTTGATAAAACTCGTAGTCGCTATCAATGATGATATCCGCACGCCGAGGGCTGCCTGCTTTCTCTTCACCCAAAATTTTTTGAGAATTTTCCCTGCCAGTTTTGAGCAAATTTTCAATCCCGAGCTTCTTCTGGCTCGGGTCGGATTGAAGAAAATCTGGACTTACACCGCAAGAAAACTCTCGATTGACAAAATCCTTCTGATGATTCACCAAGCGTGAAACAGCAGCACCCGCACCGTTGCCGCGAACAGGAAGCAGTTCATTGACAACCGTTTCCTTCCCGCGGTGAATGATGGTGCGAATTTCTCCCTTGGGGGATACCGTTACAAAAGCATAACTATCGGGATTGCCTTCGAGCGTGCCCACAAAATGTGCGCTGGTAGCCAATGGAAAGGCACGAGATCCCTTTTCATCGACAACAATAAATTGTGTTTCACCGCTGATGACTTCTGAACGCCGAAGCCTGAGATTCACGACCGAAGGAACTTCATCGTTAATTTTTAGATTTTCAATGAGCAACGCTTCGCCAGGCTTGGTATCCATTGCGGTGAGCGCAAGCTTCTCCGTCGGCGGCTCTCCCGGTGTGAGTTGCAGAATCTGCTGGGCTTGAGCTGCCGCCAGAAAGAGCGTCAACACTGCAAGGGTTACCGATCTTGTGGACTGCCATCTCATTTTATTGAACATCTTTTTAGTTCTCATAGTGATTGAGGATCACTAAATCAATTAGCGGCCCCTCGAGACACCCTCTCCAGCACGCGGGATTTCCAGTCCATAGGCTTCAATTAAAAAATTTAACGCAAATTCACGAATGCAGCAAGAGCATCGTCACTAGCTAAGCTCTACTGAGCAGGCTTGAGCCAGACGGGCCACAAATCCTGTCGCGTTGTACAGCGCCACTGATGTGGCTCACAAGAGTCTCCTCTGCTCTGCCATCCGCCCCCCCGCCAAACCACGCCGTTTGGCCGGTAGTGTGTGGTTGCAACCCATCATTCAGTTCTCTTCCATGAACTGCCAAGCCCCGCCAAAACCGAGACCGCAGAGTGGTACCTGCACCAGCCCCCTTAGCGCGAAAAAACACAACGACATAGGCGCACATCAATGCTTGCCATGCGTATCAAAACACTTATTCAAACCAAGCCAAGGCAGGAATTACTTGATATGAAATCTCGCTAAGACAGACTGCAGCGCTTGCATCAAACGCCACGATCGTGATTCGACGATATGCGAGTAAACCTGGCGAAGCTGGATATGACTTGCTTCCAGATGTGCAAGTTGCGCTCGAACCATGCCATTGACAGCCTCGGCCTCCATGGAGCGTGCCTGCTGCACCTCCAAAGCTTTTTGATTCGCCTCGGACGCCTGCAAATGCATGACTTCGATTTGCTGTAGCTGCTCGCGCAATTGCTCGCTTTCGCTCTGTATTCTCTTGTTTTCGATTTCCAGTCTTGAGAGGCTCAACCGCAAGGCCTGATATTCCTCCTGGGAGGGCTGCTGCTTCGAAGACCTGCTTCCCTGAGGACGATCACCAGTATTTTCCCCAGCGAACCACTTGTACGCATAGACGGGCATGGAGCCAGAACGCCACTCTTGGAGACGCTCCTTGAAGAGTTGGCAAGCATATTCATAAAGCTGCTGATCGTATTTGACCTGCTCCGCAATTATACCTCTCACGTGTTGAGTCACCTCATCAACAACAATGCGAGATCTGTTTTCCTTCTCTCTGGCAATTCCATAATCCAAGAAATCCGGAACCATCAATCGCAAGAGCTCCAATGATTCCATAAAATTCTCAGTAATCCCAAAAAAATCAAATGTATTTAGATTTTCTTTTGCACTTTTCAGGTGCTCCTCCATATCCCCTCCCAAGTACGTGGAGAGACAAATTGTTTGTTGATTGCCCAACGCCCCATCAAAGATTATTGGATTACCAGAACACACAAATTCTTCCAAAGATGCCTGCTGCGCAAAAATCAGTGCGTCGCGCTCTGAGGATGTCGCCACTTTATAATGTGGATCGTCAGGATGAAAGTTGTTCTCGTCGTGCCATGATTTGTACTGCGAAATTGTCCGGTTCACCGGATCACGGACAAAGGTAGCCGTAAATGCATTGGGGCAAAAGCGTAGTAAATTTTGATAATGAAAATGCCCGAAGACAAATGACGATAATGCTTCTTTCTTGAAATACGCCTCAAGCGATTCTGACTCACCATTCACACCAACACCAGTAAATGCCCTAGAAGATGCAAAGCCTCCTCCCTGGGAAATCATGTAATTTTCAAATGCCGTTCCCGAGCATTTCGGTATATGCACAAATGCGAAGGGAGCCTTGGCACTGGATGGCGGGCCTATTTGGTCACTGCAGGTTGTGCGTCTACATTCTTCATTCTGCATAGTGAATAATAATTGAATCTCTTCAAGGAGATGATTAAAAGCAAGATGCCAATAGAACCATGGTCGATCTCGTAAAAAATCCAAACGATATCTTGTTAACGACCATGCCCGGCCACCTCATGGAAGCCAAGTCTAATCATTGGGACGTTGGCACTCCACGTCAAAAACCTTGTGGACAACCCCGCATCGCCCGACGACCCACGGCAGATAGCGGCCGTGGAGGATGTAAGAGTTCACGATGTCCGCGTAAAACGCACGGTCTGGACTACGTCAGCAGGCTCGATCACATGCCATCGCACCCGCCTTCTAGGGCGTCACAGATAGACGCCAACTGGGGGACCCGGTGGTAGACCCTTCTGCAGCGAGGATCCACAGTGCTTCCCGGCCTACACATCTGCACTAGATACGAAACGGCCGGGCAACCAGAGCCATGCGGCTGCAAAGAGGCGGAGCTCCCGACTCCGATAGATCGATGACAACCCCCACCCCTCTGACTGCGCCCGCAACGCATCCGAAGAAATCGGGAAATGCCTTGGACGTCTTGAAACCGTCACAAATGCCCGTATCATTAGCACTCACCACAGACGAGTGCTAACACCACCTTGCCTGTCGGAAGTTTGGTAGCGCCTGGGTCTCCAGACGCTGAGTAAGTCAGCTTTTTTTACTGAAAACAGGAGCATTGCAATGAACCTTCGCCCTCTGCACGATCGCGTGATCGTCAAGCGTATCGAAAGCGAAACCACGACCGCCTCCGGCATCGTGATCCCTGACAACGCCGCTGAAAAGCCCGATCAAGGTGAAGTGCTGGCCGTTGGTCCCGGCAAGAAGAACGACAAGGGTGAGGTGCTCGCCCTGAACGTGAAGGTCGGCGACCGCGTTCTGTTCGGCAAGTACTCGGGCCAGACCGTCAAGGTCAACGGCGACGAGCTGCTGGTCATGAAGGAAGACGACCTGTTTGCAGTGGTCGAAAAGTAATCGCTTTAGCGATTACTTTCGTCGAAGGCTAACTTGGCGCAGCCAAGCTAAGGGCCGCAGGCCCGGCCGAAGACAGAAGTCCCCCAGCATCCCAGAACTCACATTTTCATAGCTGCTCACGCTTACCAGATAAGCGCCAGCAGCCAATTTGAACCAAATTTAGGAGCTCCAAATGGCAGCAAAAGACGTAGTTTTCGGCGGCGAAGCCCGTGCACGCATGGTTGAAGGCGTGAACATCCTGGCCAACGCGGTCAAGGTGACCCTGGGTCCTAAGGGCCGCAATGTGGTGCTGGAGCGCTCGTTCGGCGCCCCTACCGTGACCAAGGACGGTGTGTCCGTGGCCAAGGAAATCGAACTCAAGGACAAGCTGCAGAACATGGGCGCCCAGCTCGTGAAGGAAGTGGCCTCCAAGACCAGCGACAACGCTGGTGACGGCACCACCACCGCGACCGTGCTGGCCCAGGCCATCGTGCGCGAAGGCTTCAAGTACGTGGCCGCCGGTATCAACCCGATGGATCTGAAGCGCGGTATCGACAAGGCCGTGACGGCCCTGGTTGCCGAGCTGAAGAAGGCTTCCAAGCCCACCACCACCTCCAAGGAAATCGCCCAGGTCGGCTCGATCTCCGCCAACTCCGACGAAACCATCGGCAAGCTGATCGCTGACGCCATGGACAAGGTTGGCAAGGAAGGCGTGATCACCGTGGAAGACGGCAAGTCCCTCGACTCCGAACTGGACGTCGTGGAAGGCATGCAGTTCGACCGCGGCTACCTGTCGCCCTACTTCATCAACAACCCCGAAAAGCAATCCGCGATTCTGGACAACCCCTTCGTGCTGCTGTTCGACAAGAAGATCAGCAACATCCGTGACCTGCTGCCCACCCTGGAGCAAGTCGCCAAGGCCGGCCGTCCGCTGCTGATCATTGCCGAAGAAGTCGAAGGCGAAGCCCTGGCGACGCTGGTGGTCAACACCATCCGCGGCATCCTGAAGGTCGTGGCCGTCAAGGCTCCTGGCTTCGGCGACCGCCGCAAGGCCATGCTGGAAGACATCGCCATCCTGACGGGCGGCAAGGTCATCGCTGAAGAAGTGGGCCTGACCCTCGAGAAGGTGACCCTGGCCGACCTGGGCCAGGCCAAGCGCATCGAAGTGGGCAAGGAAAACACCATCATCATCGACGGCGCTGGCGCTGCGGGTGACATCGAAGCCCGCGTCAAGCAAGTGCGCGTGCAGATCGAAGAAGCCACGTCCGACTACGACCGCGAAAAGCTGCAAGAGCGCGTGGCCAAGCTGGCTGGCGGTGTGGCCGTGATCAAGGTCGGCGCTGCCACCGAAGTCGAAATGAAGGAAAAGAAGGCCCGCGTGGAAGACGCACTGCACGCAACGCGCGCAGCTGTGGAAGAAGGCGTTGTGGCCGGTGGTGGCGTGGCCCTGCTGCGTGCCAAGCAAGCTGTCGGTGACTCGATCAAGGGTGACAACGCTGACCAGGAAGCCGGTATCAAGCTGGTGCTCAAGGCCATCGAAGCGCCCCTGCGCGAAATCGTGAACAACGCTGGCGGCGAAGCCTCGGTGGTGGTGAACGCTGTGTTGGCCGGCAAGGGCAACTACGGCTTCAACGCATCGAACGACACATACGGCGACATGCTCGAGCTGGGCATTCTGGACCCCACGAAGGTCACCCGCACGGCCCTGCAGAACGCTGCCTCCGTGGCATCGCTGCTGCTGACGACCGAAGCCATGGTTGCAGAAGCACCCAAGGACGAGGCCGGTGCTGGCGGCGGCATGCCCGACATGGGCGGCATGGGTGGCATGGGCGGCATGGGCATGTAATGGCCAGCCGCTCCGGGTGGAACCCAGGTTCTGCCCGGTAGTGCACAAAAAAACCCCGCAGGTTGCAAAACCTGCGGGGTTTTTTACTTGGAACACGTGAAGCACGTCGTGGCACGGGCTGCCCTTTCGACATTTGTACCGCGGTTCACTGCACCGCACCAACCCAGAGCAAAGGGCCCGGCCTTCGCATTGGCACTGTCCCGTGCCAGTGCCGCCGTGCAAGGGCCGCCAAGCTGCGTATGCGGCGCTGCACTTGGTGCACGGGCGTCTTCCCCCGGGGGGGAAGACGCGAAGCGGCTAAGGGGATTAAAACCTATACGTCGCGCTCAGCACCACATTGCGGCGCGCGGCCCACCAGCAGTCGCCACGCGCCAGGCAGGTGCTCATGTACTTCTTGTCGGCCAGGTTGCTGATGTTCAGGGCGTAGCGCCAGTCCTGGCTGTCGTAGGCCAGCAGCGCATCCACGACACCCGCCGCCGGCACCTTCGGCCCCGTGCCATCACGGAACGACGACAGCCAGCGATAACCCGCACCCGCCGAGAAGCCGCGCACGCCGCCAATGGAGAACCGGTACACGCCCCACACGGCAGCCTGATGGCGCGGCAGGTTTTCCAGCAGCGGATCGACATCGGTGTAGTTGTAGTGGGCGGTCAGGTCGAACGCTGTGGCCACACGGGCCTTGTACTCCAGCTCCAGTCCCTTGTTGCGGGTCTGGCCCACCTGCAGCGAGTTGTTCGGGTTGACCGGATCAACCACCTTCTGGTTCTTTTCCTTGAGGTCGTACACCGCCGCCGTGAACTGGGTGGCGCTGCCTGCGGGGGCGTACTTCACGCCCACTTCGATCTGCTCGCCTTCCAGCGGCTTGAAACGCTGGCCGTAGGTATTGGTGCCGCTCACCGGGCTAAAGGATTCTGCGTAGCTGACGTAGGGTGTCCAGCCTCCGGCCAGCTGGTACATCACGCCCAGGCGCTTCGTGGTGTCGCTCGTGCGGTCATCTGACTGGCCCGCCAGGCTGTTCACGGCGCGGTCGTGGCGCAGGCCGGCGATGAAGATCCAGCGGCCCCATTTCATCTGGTCCTGCACATACAGGCCGTTCTGGCGCTGCACGTTCTCGGGTTTCGCGACAAGCGTCGGATTCAGGACGTTGCCGTACACCGGGGCGTAGGCATCGATGGGCGCGTTGTATGCGTCGTCGGCCTCATTCTTGTTTTCGGTCTGCCGGTTCCAGTCCACGCCCAGCAGCAGCTGGTGGCTCAGGGCCCCGGTGGTGAGGTTGCCCTGCAGATGGGTGTCCACCGCGGCCATGCGCGTGCGCGTGATGTTCTTGCCGTACAGGCGGCCGATCAGCCGCTGGTTGACGGGGTCTGCACCCCAGCCGCCGGGGATGGTGAAGAAGTCGGCGTAGTGGTAGCCGCCGCGATTTTCGTTGCGGGCCAGGCGCAGGTTCTGGCGCACGGCCCACGCGTCGTTGAAACGGTGCTCGAACAGGTAGCCGATGGATTCCCGGTCACTGTCGTAATAGTCGCCGGGCTCTCCGATGAAGCGGCTGATGGGCAACATGCCGTTGGGATTGGGCAGCAGCGTGCCTGACCAGGGCAGGAACTGCGAGGTGGTGCCACTGCGGTCCTGCTGCCAATGGGCCTGCAGGACCAGCGATGTGGCCGCACTGGGCCGCCAGGCCAGGGACGGAGCGATCAGGCGGCGGTCATCCGGCACGTGGTCCACCTGGGTATTGGCATCGCGCGCCACCGCCACCAGGCGGTACGACCATTCACCATCCGCGGTGAGGGGGCCGGTCAGGTCGGCCTGCAGCTGCTTGCGGCCCCAACTGCCAAGCTGCACGCCCACTTCGCGCTGCGCTTCTTGCTGTGGGCGCTTGCTCACCATGTTGACCACGCCTGCCACCGTACCTGCGCCGAACAACATGCCCGAAGGGCCGCGAAGCACTTCGATGCGCTCCAGCGCATAGGGCTCTGCAGGGGTGGTGCTGGTGTAGTAGTTGTAGTTCTGGCGCAGCCCGTCGAGATAGGTGTCCGGGGTGCTGCCGCGCACCCGGACGCTGTCGGCCCGGCTGTCCAGGCCGTAAGCATCGCTGCGCACCCCTGCCGCGTACAGCAGCGCCCCCTGGAACGTGGTGGCGCCCTGGTCCACCAGCTGATCGCGCGTGACCACCGTCACGGACTGGGGGGTTTCGGCCAGCGGTGTGTCGGTCTTGGTGGCGGTGGCAGCATTGCGGGCACGGTAGCCGACCACCGGTGCGGTGGCGGACTCCTTCTCGGCGCTGGCGTCCACTCGCACCTCCGACAGGGTGGCACTCACACCTTGCGCCGAAGCCCTTGCGGGAAGAAGACCGAATGCCAACGCGATGCCCAGGCATACCGCTGTCTTTTGATGAAGGATGGCCATGGTTTTTAATAATGAGAGTAAGAATGATTCCCATTTTAAAAACCAATCATTGCCTGCCGGGCGCGTTGTCGTACGACGACAACATCTCCGTTCAAAACAGTTCAATTCATTTGCTTCTGTTTTTATAGCAATTAACGCTTTACCTTCAAGCGCTGGAGCCATTTTTTACCAAGAATCGACCCGCAACACCGGCACCCCCTCACCGCCCCCATCAAAAAAGCCCGCTGGCCGTGGGGCCAGCGGGCTTGGTGCGGGCGGACCCAGGAGGTCCGCTGCGCCGTAAGGATCAGCCCTCGCTGGGCTGCACCCACCAGTAGATCAGTACCAACACGCCGATGCCGGTCAGCGTCAGCAGTTGCCACCAGCCCGAGCGGCCAATGTCGTGCAGCCGGCGTGCGCCCACGGCAAATGCGGGCAGCACCAGTGCGATGGAAACGATGCCGGAGATGACGTCTCCGAGGAAACTGGCCGCCACCATCACCACCACCTGGAACAGAAAGAACCACCAGAATTCGGAGCGCACAGCGCGGCCCGAGAAACCAGCGTACTGCGTCAGACAGCTTTTGATAGCCGAAACAAAATCCATACAGAACTCCCTCTCTTTGAAACGTGAAGCCGTTGTGGCAGGGACAAGCCCCGCGCCATGATAGGGGTGCGCAGGGCAGCAAGTCCACAAGCCAGTGATCCCAGCGCCTGCGGCCACCCTCCGCCGCCGTACCTTGCAGCCGAACCACCACGCAGCGATTGCTTCTCTTTTTATAGCTATCAACGCATACTGAACAAGCGCCAGCTTCCTATTTCATCCAAAATCCTGGCGAACTCACGCAGCCTTGCGCAACGCGTGTGTCTCGCGCGCCAGCTGGGTGATGCGCGCCCAGTCGCCCGCACGCACGGCGTCGGCGGGCGTCAGCCACGAGCCGCCCACGCAGCGCACATTGGGCAGCGCCAGGTAGTTGGGCGCAGTGGCCAGGCTGATGCCCCCCGTGGGGCAAAAGCTGACCTGTCCAAACGGGCTGGCCCAGGCCTTGAGCAGCGGAATGCCACCCGCAGCCTCGGCCGGGAACAGTTTGAGGAACGAAAAACCATCGGCCAGCGCCGCCATGATTTCGCCGGACGTGGCCACGCCGGGCAGCAGCGGCAGGTTCAACCCCTTGCAGGCGCCGCCCACTTCGGAGGTGTAACCCGGGCTCACCGCAAAACGTGCACCCGCGTCGCTGGCACGGCGGGCGTCGTCGGCGTTGAGCACCGTGCCCACGCCCACCACCGCCTCCGGCAGGTGGCGCGCAATGGCCTGAATGGAAGGCAGGCCCGCTGCGGTGCGCAGCGTCACCTCCAGCACCTTCACGCCACCGGCCAGCAGGGCCTCGGCCAGGGGCAGCGCGTCTTCCACGCGGTCGATCACGATGACGGGGATGACGGGGCCATGGCTGGCGATGTCGAGAGGGTTCATGGGTTTGCTCCTTAATTTTGAGTACCGCAAGCGGCGTATGAAACTGGCGCGATGGAATGCGAGGGCCACCGTGGAACTGGCTTCGCCAGGCCACCGGTGGCGTCCCCCTGGGGGGATGACGCGAAGCGGCTCAGGGGGGCATCTTGCCTACAACCATGTGCAGGCTCCTTGTTCGGCACCGCCAGCGTGGCGGCGAAAGTTGGCAAACAGTTCACGGCCAAAGCCGGTGACGGGGCGCGCGGTGTACGGCGCCACGGGGCGGGCTGCCCAGGTGGCTTCATCGACCAGCACATCCAGCGTGCCCGCCACAGCGTCCACCCGCACGATGTCGCCGTCCAGCACCTTGGCCAGCGGGCCACCCGACATGGCCTCGGGTGTCACGTGGATGGCGGCGGGCACCTTTCCCGATGCGCCGCTCATGCGCCCATCCGTCACCAGCGCCACCTTGAAGCCCTGGTTCTGCAGCACGGCCAGCGGCGGCGTGAGCTTGTGCAGCTCGGGCATGCCATTGGCCTGCGGGCCCTGAAAGCGCACCACGGCCACCATGTCCTGCTGCACCTCGCCCGCGCTGAAGGCGGCGAGCAGTGCCTCTTGCGAATCGAACACGCGCGCAGGCGCTTCGATGATGTGGCGGTCTTCGGGCACCGCCGAGACCTTGATCACCGCGCGACCCAGGCGCCCTTGCAGCAAGCGCAGCCCACCGGTGGGCGAGAAGGGTTTGGACACCGGGCGCAACACGGTCTCGTCGCCCGACACCGCCGGAGCGCCCTGCCCGCCTGCGGCGATGCCTCCCGCGTTCACGCTCATCACATCGGGGTGCATGAAGCCGCCAGACAGCAGCTCCCGCAGGATCCACGCAGGGCCGCCTGCGGCCTGGAACTGGTTCACATCGGCATCGCCATTGGGGTACACGCGGGCCAGCAGCGGCACGGCGGACGACAGCTCGTCAAAGTCCGACCAGTCGATCAGGATGCCCGCGCTGCGCGCAATGGCCACCCAGTGGATCAAATGGTTGGTGGAACCGCCCGTGGCCAGCAAGGCCACCATGGCGTTGACGATGCAGCGCTCGTCCACCACGCGCCCGATGGGCGTGAAGCGCGATCCGCGCTTGCCAATGTCGAGCACCGTGCGGACGGCCTGGCGCGTGAAGGCTTCGCGCTCTTCGGTGCCGGGTGGCGCAAACGCCGCACCAGGCACGTGCAAGCCCATGGCTTCCAGCAGCATCTGGTTGCTGTTGGCCGTGCCGTAGAAGGTGCAGGTGCCGGGGCTGTGGTACGCAGCGGACTCGGCCTTGAGCAGCTCATCACGCCCCACCAGGCCCTGCGCGTACTGCTCGCGCACCTTGGATTTGTCCTTGTTCGACAGGCCCGTGCCCATGGGCCCTGCGGGCACAAACACGCAGGGCAGATGCCCGTAGTGCAAGGCACCGATCAGCAGGCCGGGCACGATCTTGTCGCACACGCCCAGCAGCAGCGCACCATCGAACACATCATGGGACAGCGCTACCGCAGTGGCCATGGCAATGGCATCGCGGGAGAACAGCGACAGCTCCATGCCGGGTGTGCCCTGCGTCACGCCGTCGCACATGGCTGGCACACCGCCTGCCACCTGCACGGTGGCCTGGTGCAGGGCGGCTTCGTCGCGCAGGATGGCGGGGTAACTTTGGTACGGCTGGTGGGCCGACAACATGTCGTTGTAGGCCGTGACCACGCCAATATTGGGCGCCTTTTCGACCGTGATCTTGAACTTGTCGGCGCCGGGTAGCGCGGCATAGGCGTGCGCGAGGTTGGCGCAGCCCATGCGCTCCTGGGTGGGTTTGCGGGCCAGCATGTCGTCGATGCCGGCGAGGTAGGCAGAGCGGGTGTCCGTGCTGCGCTGGATGATGCGGGCCGTCACGCGCGCTACGACTGAATGCATGGGATGCTCCATCGGTGGGTAAGCCCTCGGATTGGATACGGGGCTACTGTTTGAGTGCCCTAGAATGTAACTCGATAACCATCTCACTTCAACCCATGACCCTGCAGCGCCTGCCCCTTCCGCCCTCCGAGCTGGGCGAATCGCCGTTCTGGCACCCTGAGGAAAACTGCCTCTACTGGTGTGATATCCAAGGATTCACGGTGAACGCCTGGCGCCCGGCGGACGGCCAGCACCGGCAATGGAAGACCCCCAGCGAACCCGGCTGCTGCGCACCCGCCGCGGACAAAAAAATAGTAATCGGGTTACGGGACGGCTTTTACCTGCTGGACACCGTCAGCAGCGCACTTACCCTGCTGGCGCCGCTGCCCCCGGCCCAGCACGACACCCGCATGCTGCGCCTGAACGATGGCCGCTGCGACACGGCGGGCCGGTTCTGGGCGGGCTCGGTCATCACCCCCCGCACGGCCCCCGATGCCGCGCTGTGGCGGCTGTCGGCATCGGGCGGCGGCTACGCCGTGCAGCACATGGCGGGCGACAACTTCACCGCCAACGGCCTCGCATTCAGCCCCGACAACCAGTTCATGTACTGGTCCAACACGCCGGAGCACCGCATTGACCGGTTTGACTTCGACGTGGCCACCGGCACCATCGCCAACCGCCAGCCCTGGGCGCGGTTTGATCGCAAGGTGGACGGCCAGCCGTACGGCGGCAGACCCGATGGTGCGGCAGTGGATGTGGAGGGGAACTACTGGGTGGCGATGTACGAGGGGGCGTGTGTGCTGCAGCTGTCACCAGCAGGCAAGGTGCTGCAGCGCATTGAAGTCCCAGTGCAGTGCCCGACCATGGTGTGTTTTGGGGGGGAGGATTTGCGGACGCTGTTTATTACGTCGGCGCGGGCGGGGCGGCCGATGGAGGAAATGGACGCAGCGATTCCGGCGGGGTCTCTGTTCAGCGTGCGCGTGGAGGCGCAGGGAATGCCGGTGAATTTTCTCCAGGGACAATAAGCGAGGGCACTCCAGAGGCGTTTCACCATGAACTACACCCTTCGAACATGTGCCGCCCTCTTCGTGGGAAGCTGCCTGGCCTTTGACGCGTCCGCTCTGAGCCTTAAGGCGCTCAAGACACACGTAGTTCGATTCCATGAAAGTGGTGTCACGCTTCCCGCTGCAGATCGGCAAGCAGTGGCCACATTTGCGAAATCTCTACGTGAAGCGGATTGGTGTCCGCTGGTAGCTGTGATCGGTGAGGCGAAGTTTCTACCCGGAAAACACGACACCAAGACCATGGCCGCAGCCAGAGCCGCCTATGTCACGAATCTATTGAAGCGAAACGGCGTCCCAGCCCAAGTGCTCTTCTTTTTTGTCCAACCCTCCCCCACCCTATCTGCATCGGTTGAGATTGAAGCTGTGGGTTCCCCATCAAGCCCCGGGTGCAAGCACCCTAGGACAGAGGAGGGCTTTCGTCCTTCCACGCCCGAACTCGAACCGAACACCGGCGTCCCGGCGTTCATTCGCTAGTGCGTAGCAGCGCAGCCGTCGCGCCAGAGACAAGGGCAGACATAGCATCCGTGCACCAGCACGCGGTGCTTTGCTAGCGACCAACCACCCCCAGCACGTCATAACACGCCCCCATGTTGTGATAGTCCACCTTCCCCGCATTGCTCTTCTCGCGGGTGGTGTTGCGGTTGTCGCGGTGCAGGATGCGAAACCAGGCGCCGTGTTCGTGGTCCACAAAGTGCTCCCAGCAGTAGGCCCAGATGCGGTCGTACCACTGCCAATACCGATCGTCACCCGTGCGCACAGCCAGCACGGCGGCAGCGGCCATGCTCTCGGCCTGCACCCAGTGGTATTTGCCGTCGTCGCAGATGCTGCCGTCCGGTGCCATGCCGTAGACGATGCCGCCGTGCACGGCATCCCAACCCTTCTCCATCGCTGCGTCGAACAGAAACCGCGCGCAAGGCAGATGCCAATCTGCTGGCGCCAGGGCGTCGAGCTGCAGCAGCAGCTTGGCCCATTCGGTCTGGTGGCCGACCTGGTAGCCCCAGGGGCGGAAGATGTTGGTGCGGTCATGGCGGTTGTATTCCCAGTCCACGGACCAGTCGGCCTGGTAGTGCTCCCACACCCAGCCTTCGGCAGCGGGGGCCGATGCGCGGTCCGACAACGACGCCTGCCGCTGGCAGATGCCCTGCGCGAGCTGCTCTGCACGCTCGATGTAGCGGCGCTCGCCCGTGGCGCGAAAGGCCGAGATCATGGCCTCGCAGGCGTGCATGTTGGCGTTCTGGCCCCGGTAGTCGGTCAGCACCCAGTCGGGCGATGCCTCGTCGGCGTACAAGCCCTGCGCGGGCTGCCAGAAGTGCTGCTCGGCGGTGTCGAAAGCCTCGGCCAGCCAGCCGCGCGCCTCGGGCACACCGGCTTCAAAAGCCCGCGCATAGGCCAGTATCACAAACGCCATGCCGTAGCAGTGCCGCGTGCCGTCCAGCACAGTGGCGCGGCCGCCCTGCCAGTCGATGAGCCAGGCGTAGCCGCCGGTGGCAGGGTCGAGGAACGCGGTGCGCAGAAACTGCAGTGCGTGCAACATGCCGGCCTGGTAGCGCGCCTCGCCCGTGGTGCGGTAGAGCATGGCGTGCGTGACCACAAAACGTGTGGCGCTGACCAGGTGGCGGGTGCGCGTGTCGTACACCGTGCCGTCGTCCAGGAAGAAGTGGTACATGCCGCCGCTCGCGTCGGTGGCCACGGGCTCGTAGAACGCCATGGTCTGGCGGATGTGCGCGCGCAGGAAGTCGGGCGAGCGGAAATCGGGCTGGGATGCGGTCATGCAAGGGTCCTCGGCTGCCGCCATCACCACCTAGCACGCTGAGCTTTTCGAAGCGCTGCGCCCAGGCTTCGACAAGCTCAGCCCGAACGGAAGGGGATGGGGCGAACGTGTTGGGTTTTTTGGGGGTTCAGTCGTGGGCGCGAAGACGCTCCAGCAACCCTGCCGTGGAGCCATCCAGCCCCGCAGCGTCGCCACTGGCCAGACGCGCCTCGATGTCCTTGGCCAGCACCTTGCCCAGCTCCACGCCCCACTGGTCAAAGCTGTTGATGCCCCACAGGCTGCCGCTCACGAAGACGCGGTGCTCCTGCAGCGCGATCAGCGCGCCCAGCGATGCGGGGGTGAGTGCATCCAGCAACAAGAAGGTGCTGGGCCGGTTGCCCGGGAAGTGGCGGTGGCCGTCTTCGCCTTCCTTGCCCACCATCAGCGCCTGGGCCTGCGCCAGGGCGTTGGCCAGCAGCTTGTTGTGGTGGCCCTCCAGGGGGTGGGTGGGCTGGCGCACGGCGATGAGTTCCAGCGGCAGCACGTCGGTGCCCTGGTGCAGCATCTGAAAAAAAGCGTGCTGGCCGTTGGTGCCCGGCTCGCCCCACAGCACGGGCGACGTGGCGTGGGGCAGCGGCTGGCCATCCAGCCCCACGCGCTTGCCATTGCTTTCCATCTCGAGCTGCTGCAGATAGGCCGGCAGGCGGCGCAGCGCCGCGTGGTAGGGCGCGATGCAGCGGCTGGTGAAGCCATGGAAGTTGCGGTACCAGATGTCCAGCAGGCCCAGCCGCACGGGCAGGTTCTGCGCCAGGGGTGCGGTGCGGAAGTGCTCGTCCATGGCATGGGCACCGGCGAGCAGATCGCGGAAGCCCTCGGAGCCAATCGCGATCGCGATGGGCAGGCCAATGGCCGACCACAGCGAGTAGCGCCCGCCCACCCAGTCCCAGAAGCCGAACGTGGTGGTAATGCCCAGCGCCTGGGCGGCGTCGACATTGGTGGTCAGCGCTGCGAAGTGGCGCCCCACATCCTGCCCGCCTTGCGCGGCAAACCAGGCCAGCGCCGAGCGCGCGTTGGTCATGGTTTCTGCGGTGGTGAAGGTTTTGGAGGCGATGAGGAACAGCGTGCTCTCGGGCTTGAGCGTGCGCAGTGTGGTGTGCAGCTCGTGCCCATCCACGTTGGAGACAAAGTGCAGCCGCTTGCCCCGTGCACGGAACTGCTCCAGCGCCAGCACGGCCATGTGCGGGCCCAGGTCCGAGCCGCCGATACCGATGTTCACCACGTCGGTGATGGCGCCATCCGCACGCACCGCGTCGGCATAGGCCAGCATGGCATCCAGCGTGGTGTGCACCTGGTCCAGCTTCTGCGCAATGTCCGGCCCGTCGCCGGGCAACGCCAGGCCCCGGGGCCGGCGCAGCAGCGTGTGCAGCACGGCACGGCCTTCGGTGCTGTTGATGGGCTGGCCGCCGAACATGGCGTCGCGGTGCTGCGTGAAGCCACAGGCACGGGCCATGTCCAGCAGCAGTGTTTCAGTGGCAGCGTCCCACAGGTTCTTGGACAGATCCGCAAACACCTCGGGCGCATGCTGGCTGAAGTGCCCGAAGCGCTGCGCATCGCTGGCAAAGGCCTCCCGCAGATCCAGGCGGCTGCCATCTGCAGAGAACGCGGCCTGCAACTGAGGCCACTGCGGAGTTTGGTCGCAACGGAGGGACATGGTGGATTCAGGATGTGGGGAGGTGAAAACCGGCGAGATAGTAACTTGATTACACAATTTATCCGATACTTTTCTGCACACGAACTGTCAAAAAACGTTTTACATCCTCTACAGCTACACAATTCAATGTAACGAGATTACAATTTCCAGCCTCAGACGCACAACAACACCCTGATACGGAGACCCCATGAGTTTTGACCTTGTCCTGTTTGGTGGAACAGGTGATCTGGCCTGGCGCAAGCTCATGCCCGCATTGTTTCAGGCGTTCCGGCATGGAACCCTGCCAGAGGGGGGCCGCATCATTGCGGTGGCACGCGACGAGCTGAGCCATGAACAATACCGCAGCCTGATCCAGTCGCGTTTTGACAGCGTGGAACTGGCCAAGCGCCCCACCCCGGACGAGTTCGAACGCTTTGGCGCGCTGCTGCACTACCTGCGCATGGACCTGTCCAAAACCGACGACTATGCGCGCCTTGCCGCCATGCTGCACGAGCGCAGTGCCGACTCGGTGGTGATGTATGTGGCCACCGCGCCCAGCCTGTTCACCAACGTGTGCGAGCAGATCGCCGCCGTCGGCCTGAACGGCCCCACCACCCGCGTGGTGCTGGAAAAGCCGCTGGGCCACGACCTCAAATCCAACCAGGCCATCAACGACACCCTGCGCCGCGTACTGAAGGAAGAACAGGTCTTTCGCATCGACCACTACCTGGGCAAGCCCTCGGTGCAGAACCTGTTTGCCATGCGGTTTGGCAATGCGCTGTTCGAGCCCCTGTGGCGGCGCGAAACCATTGCCAACATCCAGATCACCATTGCCGAAGAACTGGGCGTGGAAACGCGTGGCGCGTTCTACGACCAGACAGGCGCCCTGCGCGACATGGTGCAGAACCACGCGCTGCAGCTCTTGTGCGCGATTGGCATGGAGCCACCCATCAACTCCAGCGCCAACGCCATCCGCGACGAAAAGCTCAAAGTGCTGCAGTCGCTCAAGCCCTGGAGCATGGAGACCATCGGCCAGCATGTGATTCGCGGGCAATACAGCGCAGGCAACGCGCAGGGCCACGCCGTGCCCGGCTACCTGCAGGAAAAAGGCGTGGCCCCCGGCAGCACCACCGAAACCTTTGTGGCGCTGCGCACCGAGATCAGCAACTGGCGCTGGGCCGGTGTGCCGTTCTACATCCGCACGGGCAAACGCCTCGCGGGGCGCGACGCGCACATCGTGGTCAACTTCCGCCCCGTGCCGCACCCCATCTTCAAAACACCCGCAGGTGCCGCCAACCGCCTGGTGATCAACCTGCAACCCAAGGACGGGCTGGAGCTGCACCTGCTGGCCCAGGGCGCCGCCCAGCACCAGACGGAGCCCGCCCTGTCGCAGGTGCAGCTGAACCTGGACTTCGACCAACGCTTTGGCACCGAGCGCGTGGGTGCCTACGAACGCCTGCTGCTCGACGTGATTGCAGGCCGTCTGAATCTGTTCGTGCGCAGCGACGAACAGGAGGAAGCCTGGCGCTGGGTAGAGCCCATCCTGCAGCACTGGAAGAACGACCCGGTGGGGCCACGCCCGTACATGGCGGGCAGTTGGGGGCCGAGCTCGGCCAGCGCAATGATTGCGCGCGATGGGTATTGCTGGAGTGAAGAGATGTGACCTCTTGAGGCGCGGCGCGCCTTCCCCGTATAGGGGCGAACGCTCCCAGCGCGGCGGGGCGGCCCTTGAGCGGGAGCACTGGCCTATGCAGCGCGTGTTTGAGACATTGTTGGCGCAATCAGAAAGCAAAACGGGCTCCCATCTGGGAGCCCGTTTTCATGCATGCAATCGTCGTTGCACGTCGTGTGTGGGGAAACACTCCCCATGGCAGCAGCACCCGCGAAGTGCCGCCACCATGGGAAGGCCCGCAACTGCG
>NZ_LMJH01000010.1:400047-909342 GCF_001428965.1 Acidovorax sp. Root275
CCAGTCGCAAACTGACTGTTCCAGTTTTGAAAACAATACTGCGAGAACTGACAGCCCGCGTTGCAAAGAAAAATGCCGCCCAGGTCGCCCTGTGCGGCATGGCGCTCTGCAAAGGCGCTGGCTATGCCGGCCGTGGGCCTACCAGTTCAATGGGCAGGCCATCGGGGTCTGCAAAAAAGGTGAACAACGCACCGGTAAACGGATCGACCCGCACCGGCTCCGCCGCCACACCGTGCGCGGCCAGGGCCAGCAGGCTGGCCTCCATGTCGGCCACGCGCAGAGCCAGATGGCGGAGGCCACAGGCCTCGGGGTACGACGGGCGCGCCGGGGAGTTGGGGAAGGAAAAAAGCTCCACCTGCGAGCCATCGGGCAGCTGCAGATCCAGCTTGTACGACTGCCGCTCCGCCCGAAAGACTTCGTTCACCACCCGCAGACCCAGCACCTCGGTGTAGAAGCGGCGCGAGCGGGCATAGTCGCTTGCGATGATGGCCACATGGTGCACACCGCTGACCTGCAGCGCGGGCAGTGGCACGGGCAGCGCGGCGGGGCCGTCGCTCATCCCTCAGAGCCGGCGATGTCAAGCGCGCGCGATGCGCCATACAGCGCTGGCGTGGCGCTGGGGTCGATGATCCAGCACGGGATGGACGCGAGGTAAGGCTGAAAGCGGCCCTTGGACTCGAACCGCGCGCGGAACGAGGATTTGTCAAACCACGTGCCCAGGCGCGGCACCATGCCACCACCGATGAAAACGCCTCCGCGCGCCCCCAGGGTGAGGGCCAAGTTGCCCGCCACGCTGCCCAGAAAGCCGCAGAAAAGATCCAGCGCCTCCAGCGCCAGGACGTCGTTGGACTGCAGGGCCAGCTCAGTCACCTGGGAGGCCGAGCTGACCTCCTTGCCACCCCGCTGCGCGAGGCGGCGCAGCGCGTGGTACAGGTCCACCAGCCCCGCACCACACACAGCGCGCTCGGCCGACACATGGCCGTAGCGCTCCTGCAGGATGGCCAGCACATCGAATTCGCGCTGCGTCTGCGCCGCCAGCGACACATGCCCGCCCTCCCCCGACAAGGGCACGCCGTTGCTGGAGCCGGGCGGGAACACCAGCCCCGACACACCCAGGCCCGTGCCCGGGCCCAACAGCGCAATCGCAGCGCCCGGCACGGCCTCGCCGCCGCCCACGGGGCGCAGCAGGTCGGGCGTCAGCAGGGGCAGCGCCAGTGCCAATGCGGTGAAGTCGTTGATGACCACGAGCCGCTCGAAACCAAACGCCTCGCGCACCGCGCGCTGCGAAAAGCTCCAGCTGTGGTTGGTCATGCGGATCGCGTCGCCCGTGACGGGGTTGGCAATACCGAAAGCCGCCTCGCGCGGGGTGAGCACACCCACTTCTTTCAGATAGGCCGCCAGCGCAGCGTCCACGGTGGGGAACTGCGCGCAGGGCAGCACCCGCGTGTCGTTCAAGGGGCCGCCCGGCTCGTTCTGCCAGGCCAGTCGGATGTTGGTGCCGCCGATGTCGGCGAGGAGGCGCTGAGGTTGCATAGGAAAAAGATGGAGGCCAAAGGTCACACGCCCCCGCTGCCCTCCGGCAGACGGCGGCCCGTGGATCGCGAATGCTATTATTTATATAGCTACTCGCGCTTGATGGATAAGCGCTGGAGCCTCTTTTTACCTGAATTACCCCTTCAGGCAAAGACCAAAGTCCCTTCTTGCGGCGACCCAGCGGACGGGGCTCGCCCCTCTCAGCCCGTCAGCCGCTCTTCGGACTTCGCGTCGAACCAGTGGGCGTTGGCCGGTGCCACGGTCAGGCCCACGTGGTCGCCCGGCTGCACGCGGGTTTGTGCGTCCGTGCGCAGCGTGACGCTGCCTGCGGCGGTGTCCACCATCACATAGGTGTCGGGGCCCGTGGGCTCCACCACGCTCACCTGCCCGCGCCAGGGCGCGTCGTCCTGCAGTTGCAGATGCTCGGGGCGCACGCCCAGCAGCATCTCTGCGGCACCCGTGGGCGGTGCCAGGCTCAGCGACGCACCTTCGATGCCAAAGTGCCCGGCGGGCTGCGCACCTCCGCGCAGCAGGTTCATGGTGGGCGAGCCGATGAACGTGGCCACATAGGTATTGGCCGGGCGGTTGTAGATCTCGTCGGGCGTGCCCAGTTGCTGCACCACGCCGCCCTTCATCACCGCAATGCGCGACCCCAGCGTCATGGCTTCGACCTGGTCGTGCGTCACGTACACGCTGGTGATGCCGCTGGCCTGGTGCAGGCGCTTGATCTCGGCGCGCATCTCCACGCGCAGCTTGGCGTCGAGATTGGACAGCGGCTCGTCGAACAAAAACAGCTGCGGCTGGCGCGCCAGGGCCCGGCCCATGGCCACGCGCTGGCGCTGACCGCCCGAGAGCTGGCTGGGCCGGCGGTCCAGCAGGTGGCTGATCTGCAGCATGGCAGCCACTTCGTCGATGCGTTTTTGCCGCTCGGGCTTGGGCATCTTGCGCATTTCCAGCGCAAAGCCGATGTTGTCTGCCACGGACAGTGTGGGGTAGAGCGCGTAGCTCTGGAACACCATGGCGATGTCGCGGTCGCGCGGAGGCATGCCCACCACGTTCTTGCCGGCGATGCGGATCTCGCCTTCGGTGGGCTCGTCCAGGCCCGCAATGATGTTGAGCAGCGTGGACTTGCCGCAGCCCGAGGGGCCGACCAGGATCAGGAACTCACCCGGTGCCACGTGGATGTCGATCTTGCGCAGCACTTCCACGCTCTTTTCACCCTTGCCAAAGCGCTTGTTGATGCCCGCGATGTCCAATGAAGACGCCATGATTTTCCTTAACCTTTCACCGCGCCAGCCGTCAGGCCGCGCACAAAAAACTTGCCTGCGAGAACGTAGATCACCATGGTGGGCAAGCCTGCGATGATCGCGGCCGCCATGTCCACGTTGTAGGCCTTCACACTGCTGCTGGTGTTGGCCAGGTTGTTCAGGCCCACGGTCACGGGCTTCGAGTCGGTGCCCGAGAACACCACGCCAAACAGGAAGTCGTTCCAGATGTTGGTGAACTGCCAGATCAGCGTGACCATGATGATGGGCGTGGACAGCGGCAGCACGATGCGCCAGAAGATCTGGAAGAAGCTCGCGCCGTCCATGCGTGCGGCATTCACCAGCTCTTTCGGGATGGCCGCGTAGTAGTTGCGGAAGAACAGCGTGGTGCCTGCCAGCCCCGCCAGGCAGTGCACCAGCACCAGCCCGGTGATGGAGCTCGACAAGCCCAGCCAGCCCAGCACCTGGCTCATCGGCAGCAGCACCACCTGGAAGGGCATGAACACGCCGAACAGCAGCATGCCAAACAGCGCATCGCTGCCCCGGAACTTCCACAGGCTGAGTACATAGCCATTGAGCGCGCCCCACACGGTGGAGATCATCACGGCCGGCACGGCCATGGCCACCGAGTTCAGGAAAAACGGACGCAGTCCGTTGCAGTCGACCCCCGTGCAGGCGCTGGACCACGCGGTACCCCAGGCCGACCAATTCAGCGCTGCGGGCAAGGCCAGCAGCGAAGTGCTGCGGATTTCCTCGGCATCCTTGAACGACGTGACCAGCATCGCATACAGCGGCAGCAAAAAGAAGGCGGTGGCCAGGGCCAGCACCGCATAGACCAGCAGGCGGCCCACGGAAGGAAATACAGAAGGCTTAGCGGTCATGGGGTTTGCTGCGCAGTTCGCTGTACAGGTAGGGGATGACCAGGGCCGCCACGGTGGCCAGCATCATGGTGGCGCTGGCGGCGCCCAGGCCGATCTGGCCGCGCGAGAACGACATGGTGTACATGAACGTTGCAGGCACGTCGGTGGCAAAGCCGGGGCCACCGGCCGTGAGTGCCATCACCAGGTCAAAGCTCTTGATCGCCAGGTGCGACAGCACCATGACGGTGGAGAAGAACACGGGCCGCAGCGCCGGCAGCACGATGCGCCAGTAGATGCGGGGCAGCGAGGCGCCATCGACCTGGGCGGCCTTGATGATGCTGTCGTCGATGCCGCGCAGGCCCGCGAGGAACAGCGCCATCGCAAAGCCCGCGCTTTGCCAGATGCCCGCGATTACCACGCAATAGATGGCCATCTCGGTGTCCACCAGCCAGCCAAATTCAAAATTGGGAAAGCCCCAGTCGCGCACCATTTTTTCGATGCCCAGGCCCGGGTTCAGCAGCCACTTCCAGGCCGTGCCCGTGACCACGAACGACAGCGCCATGGGGTACAGGTAGATGGTGCGCAGCGCGCCCTCGGCGCGAATCTTCTGGTCCAGCAGCACCGCCAGCACCACACCGATGGCCAGGGACCCGCCCACGTAGCCCACCCCGAAGATGCCGAGGTTCTTGAGGGCCACCCACCAGCGGTCCATCTCCCAGAGTTTTTCGTACTGTGCGAGGCCCACCCACTCGTAGTTGGGGAGCATGCGCGATGCGGAGAGGCTCAACACTCCATTCCAGACCATCAGGCCATAGATGAAGGCAAAGCCCAGAACAAAAGCCGGTGTCACGACCAGCTTGGGCAGCCATGTTTCAAACGTGTTCTTGCTCATGGCCACGGTATGTGTTTGTCATCGTCCTGCACTAGAAAAAGCGGGGGGCACGCAGGAGTGCCCCCCAAATGAACAAAGTAACCTCTGACTAACTCGCTAACTCACTCAACCATTCCATGTCCGGGCCACAAGGTTTTGCGGGACGAGCGCCCCGCGCTCCCTGCGGCCCGAAGTGGAATCACTTACCACCAGACCTCATATTGCACGCCCACCAGCGTGCGCGAGGTCTTGCCGTTGGCGCCGAACGTGGCCGCATTGGCCACCGCAGCCGCCTGGTTCCAGTTGGCCTTCGTCACATACAGACGCAACTCGGGACGTGACCAGAAGTCTTCCGACAGGGCCAGGGCGCCCGCCAGCGTTGCCTTGGACAGGCGCTGGTCAGGGCCGGTGCCCTTGCGGGTGGTGGTGGACAGTTCCACCAGGCCCTTGAAGTTCTTGGTGAACGCGTACGAACCGCGGCCGCCCAGCGAGAAGTCCTTGGTCTCCACGCCCGTCAGGTCGGCCTTGTTGGTCTGGTAGCCAATGAGGGCCTGGCCACCAAACGGACCGCTTTGCCAGTTGATGGAGTCGGCGATGCGGGTGGCGCGCTTGCCCGCGCTCGTGCCCTCGATGGCCTCGAACTCTCCGTCGATGCGTGCATGGCCCCGCGACGTTTGCAGGTACAGGGTATTGCTGATGCTGGGCAGCAGGAATTCCTTCTGGTTGTGCATGAAGGAGATGCCCGAACCCGAACCACCGTTGACCTGGCCCTTGCCACCCACTGCCGTCAGCAGCACCCGCAGCTTGCCGCCAGGGTTGGTGTTGATCTCCGACAGGTCGGCGTTGATGCGGTGCGCCTTCACGTTGTTGGGCAAGCCACCGTCGAACTTGTCGCCGGTGAACACGCCCACACCCAGCTTCATGCCACCGATCGGCACATCGGTCACACCCGCACCGATGTTGTCACCGTAGTTGAGCAGGAAGTAGTCGACGATGTGCACGTCCTGAATCCGCAGGCGGCGCTGGCCGACCCAGAACTTGGCTTCGGGCGAGAACGAGAAGCCGCTCATTTCCACAAAGGCCTGCTCGGTGCTGATGTCGCCACTGCCCCACTTGGCGGGCATGTAGTTCACCTTCCACTTGACACCGCCGGCTTCAAACCCGCGTGCGAAGTTGACTTCGATGCCGTTGTCGCCCTCATTGCCCAGGCGGTATTTCTGCAGCTCGCCGCCGAGCGAAAGGTTGCCCTTGACGCCGTCGGAGTGGTTGAACACCGGGCCGCCCCGTGAGTAACCGTTGAACTCAAAGCCGGCAACATCCATTGCCATGGCACTACTCATCGCGCATGCGGCGGCCAAAGCCACCGCCGTGAGGCGGTTTCTTTTCATCATGATGGGATCCCTCTAGTGGTGGTTTACTTGGCTTACTTGGTCTTGGCGGCGGTCGCGATCTTCTTCATCGCGTCGGCAACGCTCACCTTGTCGTCATTCCAGAACTGGCTGACAACATCCTTGATGGCACCTTCGGTGGCGGGCGCAATCGCCATGCCGTGGGCCACGCTGGGCAGCAGGCTGCCGCTCTTGGCGGTGTCGACGAAGTCCTTGGCCGAGGCCTTGGCGCAGTCGTCGAACTTGTCCATCTTCTGGCCGGCGCGCACCGGGATCGAGCCCTTGTTCAGGTTGAACACTTCCTGGAACTCGGTGCTCATGATGGAGCTGGCCAGGTCGCTCTGCGCCTTTTGGGCGGCGGCATCCTTGAGCTTGAAGAGGATGAACGAATCCACGTTGAAGGTGTACGACGTGGTCGTGCCCGGTGCTGCCGCGCACAGGAAGTCCTTGCCGGGCACCTTGTTGGCCGCCAGGAACTCGCCCTTGGCCCAGTCGCCCATCAGCTGAAAGCCTGCCTTGCCCTGGATCAGCATGGCCGTGGCCAGGTTCCAGTCGCGGCCGGGGGCGCCAGGGTCGGTGTATGACTTGATGCGGCGGAAGGTCTCGAGCGACTTCTTCATCGTGTCGCTGTTGATGGCCTTGTCGTCAAGCTTGACCAGTGCATCCTGGTAGAACTTGGGACCACCGACACCGAGCACCACGGATTCGAAGGTGGTGAAGTCCTGCCAGTTCTGGCCACCGTGGGCCACGGGCACCAGGCCGGCGGCCTTGAGCTTGTCGGCGGCGGCAAAGAACTCGTCCCAGGTCTTGGGCATGGCGGCCACGCCGGCCTTCTTCAGGGCCTCGGAGCTGCCCCACATCCAGTTGACGCGGTGCACGTTGACGGGGGCGGCCACGTAGGCGCCCTTGTACTTCATCACATCGGCAACGACCTTGGGCAGCAGCTCATCCCACTTCTCGGCCTTGGCCAGGGTGTCCATGTTGGCCAGCACGCCTTCGGACGCCCACTCCTGGATGGCGGGGCCCTTGGTCTGTGCAGCCGAAGGGGGGTTGCCCGAGATCACGCGGCTCTTGAGCACGGTCATGGCGCTGTCGCCACCGCCACCTGCCACGGCGAAATCGCGCCAGGTGTGACCCTTGGCCTGCATGATCTTCTTGAGCTCGGCCACCGACTTGGCCTCGCCGCCCGAAGTCCAGTAATGCAAAACCTCGACCTCCCCCGCGCTGGCCGACATCGCTGCCGCCAGGCCCACCGCCACTGCGGCGATTTTTGTCAACTTCCACATACCCTTGTCTCCTCGATGTTTGAATCCGTTGGGTGCGCCGGAATCCGGTGCTGTTCAGCGCAGTCGGTACTTTAATTACAATAATTAATGAACATATCAGGGCTTTCCCGGGTGTGGGTTACATACCAACGCCATTAGCCCGTTATTGAATTACCAACCGCTGCGCGTGCAGGCATTGCCACGCCGCCGGGGCCTTTGGCAGGGTGCTTTGTTATGCTCAATCCCATGGCCACGATACTGATTGTTGAAGATGATGCCCTGCTGCTGGACGCGCTGACTGGCCAGCTCCAGCAGCTGGAATTCGGCGTGCACACGGCCTCCAGTGTGGCCCAGGCCACCACGCTGCTGCAGTCGCAGGCAGTGGACGGCATCATCCTGGACCTGGGCCTGCCCGGCGCCGACGGCATGGAGCTGCTGACCTGGGCACGCACCCACATTGCCGGCCTGCCCGTGCTGATCCTGACCGCGCGCGATGGTGTGGAGGACCGCGTGCTGGGCCTCAATGCCGGGGCCGACGACTACATCACCAAGCCCTTCAACATGCAGGAGCTGCAAGCCCGCCTGCAGGCCATGCTGCGCCGTGCGCGCCAGCCCGCCTTTACCCAGGCCAGCAGCGCCGCAGGCGGCGCCAGCACCACCATCGGCCCCCTGGTGCTGGACCACGCCAGCCATTCAGCGGCGCTCAATGGCGACCTGCTCGACCTCACGCAGCGCGAGTGGGAACTGCTGGAGCTGCTGGTGCACCGCTGCGGCGAGGTCGTCACGCGCGACGATGTGCTGGCCGCCTGGCGCGCCAGCCCTCCGGAACCCGGGCAAACCGCCGCGCCCCTGAACTCCAATGCGCTGGAGGTGTATGTGCACCGCCTGCGCAAGAAGCTCGACACCTCGCCGCTGGCCATCCGCAACATCCGCGGGCTGGGGTACATGCTGAACAGGCCATGAAGCCCCCCCTGAGATGCTGCGCATCTTCCCCCCGTGGGGGGGACGCCGCCAGCGCACACAAGCGCAGCGCCGTATCTGCGGCTTGGCGGCCCTTGCGCGGCGGCACTGGCCTCGGTCGCGCCAGTTGCAAGCCGCGTGCCGCTTAATTTTTACGGTCATTCATGCGCCACGTTCCGGGTGTTTCTCTTCAACGCAAGCTGCTGCTGTGGTTGCTGTTGCCGCAGCTGGTGCTGTGGCTGTCGGGCGGGTTTCTGGCCTGGCGCATTGCACTGCAGAACGGCGAGAAGGGCATCGACCAGACGTTGACCCAGTCCGTGCGTGCGCTGGCGCGGCAGATCAAGCCCATTGGCGACGGGCTGCTGGTGGACTTCCCCAAGGCTGCGCAAGACATCCTGGAGCAGGACCCGGCCGACCGCATCACCTACATGGTGTCGTCCCCGCCCGGCCGCTTTTTGCTGGGCAACGCACAGCTGCCCGCGCCCCCGCTGGTGGAGGTGGCTGTGGGCGAGGCGTTTTTGTACCAGGCACGGGTGGACGACAAACCCGTGCGCGTAGCCTTGCTGGACGTGGACTACGGTACCGCCTCCACCCGGCAGCGCCTGCGCGTGCAGGTGGCCCAAAGCCTGACGGTGCGCGAACGCATTGCGCGCGAGTTGCTGGAACAAATGGTGTTCCCCATGGGGCTGATGGGGCTGGCCCTGAGCGCTGTGGTCTACGCGGGTGTGCTGCGCGGCCTGCAGCCCCTCAAACGCCTGGAGGCCCAGATCGAACGGGCCGGCGCCCTGCCGCAGGCCGGCACCACGCCGCTGCCCCCCATCGAGCTGACCTCGGCCCCGCAGGAGGTGCATTCGCTGGCCAGCACCATCAACCGGCTGCTGGAGACCGTGGCACGCGGCCAGCAAAAGGAAAAACGCTTCCTGAACGACGCGGCGCACCAGCTGCGCACACCGCTGGCCGGGCTCATTGGCCAGACCGAGCTGGCCCTGCACGAAAGCCACGAGCCCGCTGTGCAGGAGCGGCTGCACAAGGTGTTGTCGGCCGCACAGCGCAGCGCCCACCTGGTGCACCAGCTGCTGCAGCTGGCGCGCTCGGAATCGAACGTGGAAATGCAGACCATCGACCTCGGCAGCCTGGCCCGCGAAGTGGCCCGTGAATGGGCGGCCCGCGCGCTGGCGCAGGGCATGGACCTGGGCTATGAGGGCGACGAGCGGCTGGCGGTACAAGGCCATCCGCTGCTGCTGCGCGAGGCGCTCAACAACCTCATCGACAACGCACTGCACTATGCAGGCGAAGGCGCCACCGTCACGGTGCGCGTGGGCCACGAGGAGCCCGGGCGCTGGGCCCTGCTGGTGGTGGAGGACGATGGGCCGGGCGTGCCGGCCGAGCACCTGGGCGATCTGTTTGCACGCTTCTGGCGCGGATCGGACAAGGCGGGCGGGTGTGGGCTGGGCTTGTCGATCGTGGAGGAGATTGCGCTGCGGCACGGCGGCCGGACGGTGGCCGAGGGGATCGTGCCGAGGGGGTTGCGGGTGGGGATGCGGCTGCCCGCGGGGTGAGGTTTTTGGTGTTTTTGGGGCCTGGCGCTTTCTGAACAAGCGCCAACAGCTATTGTTTTAATAGCGGTTGGTTCTCGCGCTTGCCATTCGGGCGGTGGAAACCACAGAGCTATAAAAACAATAGCGGCAGGCGCTTGCCACACAAGCGCCTGCCGCCTAAAGCACTAAAAATTCCGACCTCAAGCCGCCAGGATCAGCTTCTCCAGCTTCACGGCATCCACCGCAAACGCCCGAATGCCCTCGGCCAATTTCTCCGTCGCCATGGCATCTTCATTCAGCGCAAACCGGAACCCTGCCTCGTCATAGTTCACCGCAGGCAAGTCCATCCCCTTCGCCGCATCGGCATTGAGCGCCCGCTGCAACGGCGCGTCGCTCGCGGCCAGCTGGGCCAACAGATCGGGTGCGATGGTCAGCAAGTCGCAACCCGCCAGCGCCGTGATCTGCCCCACGTTGCGAAAGCTCGCGCCCATCACCTCGGTCGCAATGCCAAAGTGCTTGTAGTGGTTGTAGATCTGCGTGACCGATTGCACGCCCGGGTCGTTGGCCCCGGCGCGCGCGGCCTCATCCCAGCTGGCGCCGGCCTGCTTCTTGTACCAGTCGTAGATACGACCGACAAACGGCGAGATCAGCTGCACCTTGGCCTGGCCGCAGGCCACGGCCTGGGCGAACGAGAACAGCAGCGTGAGGTTGGTGTGAATGCCCTTGCGCTCCAATTGCTCGGCAGCCTTGATGCCTTCCCAGGTGGCGGCGACCTTGATCAACACGCGGTCGATGTGGATGCCTTCGGCCTGGTACAGCTCGATGATGCGTTCGGCACGGGTCACGGTGGCGCTGGTGTCAAAGCTCAGGCGGGCATCGACCTCGGTGGAGACCCGGCCCGGGATGGTGGCCAGGATTTCGCGGCCGAAGCGGACCAGCAGGCGGTCGATGATTTCATCCATCGGACGGCCCCGGAACTGCGCCACGGTGTCTTGCAGCAGCGGCGCGTACTCGGGCTTTTGGACAGCCTTGAGGATCAGCGAGGGGTTGGTGGTCGCATCCTGGGGCTGGAACTGCGCCAGTTGCTTGAAGTCGCCGGTGTCGGCAACCACGGTGGTGAACTGTTTGAGGGCGTCGAGTTGGTTCGTCATGGCGCCATTATTCCGCATCGCGCTGAGCGCCTTCGGTACTACCAACCACCGATACGCCGTGCGCACCCAGGCTCAGCTGCACGTCGTCACCCACAGACAGCACATCGTCCAGGTCGGACGACACCACAAAGATGCTGCCCAGCGCCGTCTCGAAGGTGTATTCATGCACCGCGCCCAGATAGGCCAGTTTGTCCAGCCGGGCCGGCAGCAGGCCTGCGCCCTGGCGGTGAATGCGCCAGGCCTCCGGGCGCACCGCCACCTTCACGGCCCCGCTGCGCACCGCCATGCGGGGGCGCAGCACCAGCGGCCCGAGCGAGACCGAACCATCGGCCTGTGCGGTCGCCGGGAACAACATCGCCTCGCCCATGAAGCCCGCCACAAATTCGCTGTGGGGTGTCTCATACAGTGCGCGGGGCGTGCCCTTTTGCGCAATCAGCCCCTGGTTCATCACGATGATCTGGTCGCTCACGGCCATGGCCTCGGCCTGGTCGTGCGTGACGTAGGCCACCGTCAGCGACAGGCGCTGCTGCAGCGCGCGGATTTCCTCGCGCATCTCGCGGCGCAGGCGGGCGTCCAGGTTGGACAAGGGCTCGTCGAACAGCAGCACTTCGGGCTCCAGCACCAGCGCACGCGCCAGCGCCACCCGTTGCTGCTGGCCACCCGAGAGCTCGCTGGGCAGGCGGTCGTCATACCCCACCAGGCCCACGCCGCGCAGGGCCTCCACCGCCTTGGCGCGGGCCACGTCCTTGGGCTGGCCCGACATGCGCAGGCCGTACATCACGTTCTCGACCACGTTCATGTGCGGAAACAGCGCGTAGCTCTGGAACATCATGCTCACATTGCGCTGCGCGGGGCCCAGCGTGGTCACATCCTTGCCGCCAATCAGGATCGTGCCGGAGGTGGGCGACTCCAGCCCCGCGATCATGCGCAAGGTGGTGGTCTTGCCACACCCCGAGGGCCCCAGGATGGTGGCCAGCGTGCCACGCGGCACTTCGAAGTTGATGCCTTTGACGGCCAGACCCGCCGAGGGGTCGCTGCCATAGCGCTTGGTAATGTCGCGAAAAACGATGCCTGCCGCGTTGTCGTTCATATCGAACTCGATTCCTGTGTGCAAGAGAAAGATCAAAAAAATCAGTGCGCCACGCGCGCGGCAGCGCCACGCCGGCCCAGCTTGCGCTCCCCCACCACCAGCTGGATCAGCCCGATGGAGGCGGACATCAACACGATGAGCACCGTGCAGTACGCCAGCGCCACGCCATAGTCGCCATTGCCCACGCGGCCGATGATGTAGGTCGTTGCGAGTTCGTTCTCGGCAGTGACCAGGAAGATCACCGCGCTCACGGTGGTGATGGCACGCACAAAGCTGTAGACCAGCGCTGCCACCAGGGCGGGCTTGAGCAGCGGCAACACCACATGGCGCAGCGTCTGCACGCTGCCCGCACGCAGCATGACGGACGCCTCATCGAGCGAGCGGTCCAGCTGCTTGAAGGCCGCCGTTCCCGCCCGCACGCCCACCGGCAGGTTGCGGAACATGAAGCACAGCACGATGATGAGCGCAGTGCCCGTCAGCTCGAACGGTGGCACGTTGAAGGCCAGGATGTAGCTCACGCCCAGCACCGTGCCCGGGATCGCAAACGCGAGCAGCGCCGCAAATTCAAACGCGCCCTGCCCCCGGAACTCGGTGCGCGCCAGCAGCCACGCAATTCCGATGCCCAGCGTGGCCGTGAGCGGCGCCGAGATGGCCGCCAGCTTGACCGTGGTGAAGAACGAGTTCCACGCCGTGCCTGCCCACACCACGCCGAACTGGCCCCATTCCACGTTGAACGCGGTGCGAAAGTGCGCCAGCGTGATGGTGTAGTCGCGCCCCCAGGTCTGCACAAAACCACCGGCCAGCGCAAACAGGTAAACGATGAGCGTGAACGCCATCCAGGGCAGCGCAATGGAATGCACCACACGCCGCACGCCCGCAGGCAGCGGCATGGCAATGCCTGCATCGCCCTTGCCCGACACGGTGGTGAAGTTCTGCTTGCCCAGCAGGCCACGCTGGATCGCAAACACGGTGAGCGCAAAGAACGTGAGGATCCAGGCCAGCGAGGCCGCACGCCCCTGGTCGTACTGCGCGCCCACGATGGCAAAGAAGATTTCGGTGGACAGCACCGAGAACTGCCCACCCACGACGATGGGGTTGCCGAAGTCGGCCATGCTTTCGATGAAGCCCACCAGGAACGCGTTGGCCAGGCCGGGCTTGAGCAGCGGCAAGGTCACGGTCATGAAGGTGCGGTGCGGGCTGGCGCGCAGGGTTTGCGCGGCCTCTTCCAGGCTGGGCGCCACGCCCTGCACCACGCCGCGCATGATCATGAAAGCGATGGGGGTGAACGCAAAGGTCTGTGCCACCCAGACGCCAAACCAGCCATAGAACCAGCGCGTGGGCGTGATGCCAAAAGCGACTTCCAGAAACTGGTTGAACACCCCGGCGCGGCCAAACAGCAGGATGAGCCCCAGGCCCACCACGAACGGCGGCGTGATGATGGGCAGCAGCGCCACGATATTGAGCGGGCGTGCATAGCGGCGCGAGGCGCGCTCGGCCATCAGCGCCATGAAGCTGCCCAGCAGCGTGGTGCTGGTGGCCGTCATAAGCCCCAGGAACAGCGTGTTCCAGGCTACGCCGCAACGCTGCCCCCCGGCCAGGCACGATAGGCCGAAGTTGCGCTCGTGTGCAATGCGCTCCCACACCACGGCCAGCGAGAACGGGCCGTCTTCGAGGAAAAACGCGGCCGACAGCGCCTTGAGCACCGGGAACACGATGAACAGCGCCAGCAGGCTGCCACAACCCAGCACGGCCGCCGCCACGAAGAGGTCGCCCTTGAAGAAGCCGCGCCGCGCGACGCCAAACGCCAGCAGCACCAACAGCGCAGAGAGCACCACAAACCCACCCCAACCCATGCCGGGCTGGCGCGCACCCAGTTCACCCAGACTGGTGTTCATCCACTCAAAGGCCCAGCCGCGTGCGCCAATCGCAAAACCGCTGAGCAACAGCGCCAGCAACCCCAGCGCGCCACCGGCAGCCAGCACCGCCCCCTGCTTGCGGCCCGCCGGCAGGCAGGCGCCCAGCCCGGCCACCGCGAGCCCGACCAGGCCCAGCCACAGCCAGGACCGGCCAAACAGTGCCGCCTGCATCAACCCATTGCCCGCCTGTTCGCTGCTGAAAACCTGGCCCACCGCAAGGAGGCCATTGGCATCCTGCTGCGCATACCAGGGGAACACGAGATACCCCAGCACGCCCACGACCAGCCAGACCCACAGGGGCCGGTTGACCGCAACGCCCGTCGCGTTGGTTCGTGGGGTTGCGTACGCCGCCGTTGCTACCGACATGATGGTTCGTTCCTCAGCGCGCTGCGTTCTGGACTTCTTTTTCCCA
Source organism: Acidovorax sp. Root275 (assembly GCF_001428965.1). Taxonomy (NCBI): domain Bacteria; kingdom Pseudomonadati; phylum Pseudomonadota; class Betaproteobacteria; order Burkholderiales; family Comamonadaceae; genus Acidovorax; species Acidovorax sp. Root275. The sequence continues at coordinate 414,297 of NZ_LMJH01000010.1, forward strand.
GCGCGCAATCAGGCGGCGGCGCTCGGCACTCGCGCCGTATTTGGCGTAGTCGTAGTTGATGAGCTTCATCTTGGCCGGATCGGTCATGCGCGGGTCCTTGGGCACCAGCGTGTTGCTGGGCAGCTGGAACTGCTTGGCCGCCAGGCCAAACTGCTGGCCACCGGGGGTCAGCGCCCATTCGTAGAACTTCTTGGCGGCCTCGGTGTTGGGGCTGTTCTTGACGATGCTCATCGAACCCACCTCGGCGCCCGTGCCTTCCGAAGGCGTGATCGAGCCCACCGGAAAGCCGTTGACCGCCTCGGTGGTCACGTCGTGCACGAAACTCACCGACACCGTGGTCTCGCCCCGGGCTGCCGCCTTGACAGGCGCCGTGCCCGAACGCGTGTAGGTGCTCACGTTGGGGTGCAGGGCCTTGAGGTATTCAAACGCCTTCTCCTCGCCCATGATCTGCACCAGCGTGGCGATCATGGTGTAGGCCGTGCCGCTCGACGCGGGGTTGGCCATCTGCACTTCGCCCTTGAACTCGGGCTTGAGCAGATCGGCCCACGACTGCGGCGGGTTGAGCTTGCGCTTGGCCAGCAGCTCCTTGTTGTAGCCAAAACCGAGCGGGCCCAGGTACACCCCGACGGTGCGGTACTTGGAGTCGACCGCCTGCTTCTGCGCCCAGGGGTGCAGCTGCGCAAGCTGGGGCGACTTGTATTCGAGCGTCAGGCCTTGCTCGGCGGCCTGCAGGTGCGGGTCGCCCGTGCCGCCAAACCAGATGTCGGTCTTGGGGTTGGCGCGCTCCGCGTTGAGCTGCGCCAGCGCCTCGCCCGAGCCCTTGGCCGCCATGTTCACCTTGGTGCCCGTGGTCTTGGCATACACGGTGGACATGAGGTTGCACCATTCGGCCTGCACCGAACAGATGATGTTGACTTGGCCCTGGGCCCAGCTGCCGGAGGTGGCAGCCAGCAGGGCCGCACCGGCCAGTAGATTCGTCAGCAAAGGTTTGCGCATGGAAGGCTCCTCAGTATCTGGATAACGTGATGCAAGGATGCTAGCCCGCAGGCCTGCCAAGGGTCAGGGGGGAAACTCCCAGGCCCGGTGCAAGCGGGATGAAAGGCAGGGATAGCGCCCTCCCCGCCACGTTGGGAACCAAGTTACATTAAGAACGGCTGACCCAACCTGTTCGAAGGCCTCACCTGAGCAGCACGCGCTGCACACCCTGACTGAGACATGCTCGACCGCATCACTGCCTCCCTGCCTTCACTGGCCCCCGCCGAACAGCGCGTCGCCCGGCTGGTACTGACCGACCCGCGCACCTTTGCACGCCTGCCCGTGCGCGAACTGGCCGAGCGCGCGCACGTGAGCAAGCCCACGGTGGTGCGCTTTTGCCGCAGCATGGGGTATGACGGGCTCGCGGATTTCAAGCTCAAGCTCGCGGGCAGCGTGAGCGAGGGAGTGCCCTTCATCCACCGCAGCGTCGATGCCGACGACAAGACGGGCGACGTGCTCGTGAAGGTGGTGGACAACGCCGTGGCCGCGTTCCTGCAATACCGCAACGCCGCCAGCACCGTGGCGCTGGAGCGCGCAGCCGAATGCATTGCCGCCACCTGGAAGACCGGCAAGCGCATCGAGTTCTATGGCGTGGGCAATTCAGGCATCGTGGCCCAGGACGCACAGCACAAGTTCTTTCGCCTGGGCGTCACGTCAATTGCCACCAGCGATGGCCACATGCAGGTGATGAGCGCCACGCTGCTCGGCCCGGGCGACTGCGCCGTGATCATCTCCAACTCCGGCCGCACCCGCGACCTGATGGACGCCGCCGACATCGCGCGCAAGAACGGCGCTACCACCATTGCCATCACCGCCAGCGGTTCACCCCTGGCCAGCACCTGCCAGATCCATCTGGCCGCGGACCACCCCGAGGGCTACGACCGGTACAGCCCCATGGTGTCGCGGCTGATGCACCTGATGATCATTGACGTGCTGGCGACCTGTGTGGCGTTGCGCATCGGCAGCTCGCTGCAGCCGATCCTGCAGCAGATGAAAGAGAACCTGCGGGCGAAGCGGTACACGTGAACTTGGGATTTTTTGGGCTCTAGCGCTTGTGTGAAAAGCGTTGATAGCTACCAAAACAATAGCAAATCTCACACCCCGTATCACTGCATCTTTCAGGTTGTTCCATTGAAGGACCGCGCGGCACCCGGCACGTGTCACCGCTGCCGAAAGTGCGGCAACCCTTTGCAGAACGCACCCAGGAAGTGAAGCAGTCGGCCCAGAAGCGCGCCACCTGCCAGGACCAACGGCAGCGCTGCCAGGGCGAGCAGATAGATGAATCCACCCGCCCCCTGCGACCTGGGCGGCGTGCAAGGCTCCGTCACCAAGGCATAGTGCATCGGCGCCCACAGCAGACACACCAGGACTGACATCAACGGGAACCTGGACTTCGCCGCGAAGACGGCAAAGACGAGCACGGTCCAGGACGGCAACATCCAGAGGCTGAAAAAACTCTCCACACAACGCCCGTAGACCACGGGCAGGCCCAGGACCAGCCCGGCGAACAGGGCGGAGACCGTCAGGGCCAGTGTTTTGCCGCGGTTTGGGTTCATGGCGTTGGGACTTGAATGCGGGACATTGTTCACGCCAAGGAGCGTACAGCACGTGGCACCTTCCATGTGCCACAACGTTCGTTGCGATCGCAGGATGTCTGGCGGGGCACTGGGCGCGGGCAGCGCAAGCCAATGGGCCGACGGCTGCGTCCGCGTTCACGTCGGCCGTCAGCTTCTCCCGCCGGCCATCAAAACACCACAGGCTCCCGAAGGAGCCCGTGGTGTTGCGGACAAATGGGGGCCATCACGCCGGCCCGTGGCATCGAGCCGACCGGTTTATGAACCCAATTGGCCCCTGGCGCTTATCCATCAAGCGCAAGCAGCTATATTTTCAGGAGCATTCGCTCAAATCCGTCCTTCTTCCACCGCATGGCACGCAATGCGGATGCCACCGATGCTGAGCAGCTGCGGCCGCTCGGCACGGCAGCGCTCGTTCACATGGGGGCAGCGCGGGTTGAAGGCGCAGCCGGGAGGCGGGTTCAAAGGGTTGGGCACCTCGCCCTGCACGGGGGTGCGCGCCTTGCCGGTGTCGTGCATCTTGGGGATGGCATCGAGCAGCATGCGCGTGTAGGGGTGGCGCGGGGTGTCGAACAGCGTGTGCTTGTCGGCCAGCTCCACCAGGCGGCCCAGGTACATCACGCCGACCTGGTCGCTCACGTGGCGCACCACGGCCAGGTTGTGGCTGATGAAGAGGTAGGTCAGCTGCCGCTCGCGCTGCAGGTCCTTCATGATGTTGAGCACTTGGGCCTGCACCGACACATCGAGCGCGCTGGTGGGCTCGTCGCACACCAGGAACTCGGGCTCGGTGGCCAGGGCACGCGCAATGGAGATGCGCTGGCGCTGGCCGCCGGAGAACTGGTGCGGGTACTTGACCATGTCCAGCGGCGACAGGCCCACGGACTTGAGCAGCTCACCCACACGCTGTTTCAGCTCGGCCTTGTCGGTGATGAGGCCGTGTTCCTTCAGGGGCTCGCCAATGATGTCTTCGACCAGCCAGCGCGGATTCAGGCTGGCATACGGGTCCTGGAAGATCATCTGGATGCGGCGGCGCATGGCCTTGGCATCGTTGCCCTTGAAGGCGGCGTGTGCATCCTGGCTGTCAAACGTGAGGCCGCCACGCGTGGGTTCGTACAAGCCCACGAGCAGGCGTGCCACGGTGCTCTTGCCACAGCCAGACTCGCCCACCAGGGCCAGCGTCTTGCCTTTTTCGATCTCGAAGCTCACGCCGTCCACGGCATGCAGCAGCGTGCGCGGCTTGCGTTCGATCACGCGGTTGAGCCACGGTGCGGAGACGTCAAAGGTCTTGGCCAGATCGTGCGCCTGCACCAGGGCCTTGCTTTTCACGGCGCCGGTCTGGGTGGTGGTGGTAGCGGCGGCGCTCATGCGGCCACCTCGGCTTTGGTGGTCGTGGCGCCAGCGTGCAGCCAGCAGGCGGCGCGGGTGGGGCCTGCGTCCATCAGGTTGGGGCGGTCGGTCATGCAGCGGTCAAAGACTTTGGGGCAGCGCGGGTTGTAAGCGCAGCCCTGGGGAATGGCGTTCAGGCGGGGCATGGCTCCGTCGATCTGGTTCAGGCGTTCACGGTCCACCGCCATGTCGGGGATGGAAGCCATCAAGCCGCTGGTGTAGGGGTGCGAGGGCTTGTTGATCACGTTGTGCACCGGGCCAATCTCGGCCACGCGCCCGGCATACAGCACGGCCACGCGGTCGCAGGTTTCGGCGATCACACCCATGTCGTGGGTGATCAGCATCACGGCGGCGCCGCGCGATTTGCAGATGTTTTTCAGCAGCGTGATGATCTGCGCCTGGATGGACACGTCGAGCGCCGTGGTGGGCTCGTCGGCGACGATGAGCTTGGGCTCGGCCGCCAGGGCCAGGGCAATCACCACGCGCTGGCGCATGCCGCCGGAGAACTGGTGCGGGTAGTGGTCGATGCGCTCTGCCGCAGCCGGAATGCCGGTGTCCTGCAGCAGTGCAATGGCGCGCTGGCGGGCCTCGGCGGGCGTCACGGGCAGGTGGGCCAGGATGGTTTCGGTCAACTGGCGGCCCACGGTGTACAGCGGGTTCAGCGAAGTCAGCGGGTCCTGAAAGATCGCGCCGATGCGGCGGCCACGGATGTGCCGCATTTCCTCATTGCTGAGGTTGTCGATGCGCTGGCCCTCGAGCAGGATCTGGCCGGATGCGACGCGGCCTGGTGGCTCCAGCAGGCCGATGATGGCGGCGCCGGTGAGCGACTTGCCCGCGCCAGACTCACCCACCACACCCAGGATCTCGCCGGGTGCAATGGAGAAGGAAATGTCGTCCAGGGCGCGCAGGGTACCGCGGCGGCCCGGAAATTCAACAACGAGGTTTTTGACTTCTAGAAGGCTCATGGGGATATCGCTTTTCTTGTTCTTGTTCAGCGCAGGCGCGGATTGAGGGCATCACGCAACCAGTCGCCCAATAGATTCACGGAAAGAGCAATCAGCACCAGCATGGCACCGGGGAACACGGTGATCCACCATTCGCCGGAGAACAGGTAGTCGTTGCCGATGCGGATCAGCGTGCCCAGCGAAGGCGATGTGGGTGGTGCGCCCACGCCCAGGAAGGACAGCGTGGCCTCGGTGATGATGGCCGTGGCCACCTGGATGGTGGCGAGCACCATCACGGGGCCCATGACGTTGGGCAGCACGTGCTTGCGCATGATGCGCAGCGGCGAAACGCCCGTCACGCGGGCGGCCTGCACGTATTCCTTGTTGCGCTCGACCAGGGTGGAGCCGCGCACCGTGCGCGCGTACTGCACCCAGCCGGTGAGCGAGATGGAAATGATGAGCACACCAAAGGCCAGCGACTCGTGCGCGTTGGGGAACAGCGCCCGGCCGACACCGGCAATCAGCAGCGCCACCAGGATGGCGGGGAAGGACAGCATCACGTCGCACAGGCGCATGAGCACCGCATCGATCCAGCCGCCCCGAAAACCGGCGAGCAGCCCAAACGCCACGCCCACCACCACGGAAAGCACCACGGAAGCGAGGCCCACCACGAGGGAGATGCGCGCACCGTAGATGAGCGCGGACAGGATGTCGCGGCCCTGGTCATCGGTGCCCAGCGGGTACTTCAGGGAGCCTTCGGGGCTCCAGGCGGGGGGCAGCCGCGCATCGCTGAGTTCGAGCGTGGCAAGGTCAAAAGGGTTGTGGGGTGCGACCCATCCGGCAAACACCGAACAGAACACACAGATCAGCGCGATGGCGGCAGCCACCATCGCCATGGGCGAAGTGCGGAAGCTGTAGCCGATATCGCTGTCAAACCAGCGGGCAAGGGTTTTTTTCATTGTGGGAACCAGTAAACAGGCACCAACGCAAGGCCCGGGTAGGGGCCCTGCGTGGTGTGGACTTTCAAAGAACCGGTCGTTCTCTCTTTTCTCGGCGATCTACTAACGGAGGGACTTCTGCGCTTCGTCTTACTTGCTGATGCTCATCCACTTGAAGTGCATGAAGTTGTCGGCCAGCTGCACGAGCTTGACGTTCTTGCCCACGCCCCAAGCCAGCGCTTGCTGGTGCAGGGGAATGTGGCCCACATCGGCCGCGTGCAGATCGAAGACTTCCTTGATCATCGCGTTGCGCTTGACCTTGTCGGTCTCGGCCTGGATCTTGAGCGTCAGCTCATCCACCTTGGGGTTGCAGTAGGCGCCCAGGTTGAACTGGCCCGATCCCTTGTCATCCACGCAGCGCATGAGGGCGTTGAGCGCGTTGTGCGAGTCGTAGGTAGCGGGTGTCCAGCCCAGCATGTAGAAGCTGGTGTCGCGGCGCAGCACCTTGGGGAAGTAGGTGCCCTTGGTTTCGGCCTGCAGGTTGATCTTGACGTTGATGCGCGAGAGGTTGGCGGCCACCGTCTGGCAGATGCGGCCATCATTCACGTAGCGGTCGTTCGGGCAGTTCATGGCCACTTCGAAGCCGTTGGGATAGCCGGCTTCGGCCATCAGTTTCTTGGCAGCTTCGACGTCGTAGGGAAGGCGCTTCGCGTCAGGCTGGAAGCCATTGATGCCGGGACCCACGAGCAGGGCCGAGGGGTTGGATGCACCACGCATCACGGTCTTCTTGATCCCTTCGATGTCGATGGCCTGGTAGAAGGCCTGGCGCACACGCTTGTCCTTGAAGGGGTTCTTGCCCTTGACGTTGGAGTACAGCAGCTCGTCACGCTTTTGGTCCATGCCCAGGAAGATGGTGCGCAGTTCGGGGCCGGTGATGGCACGGGTGTTGGCGCTGCCGTTCACGCGTTCGATGTCCTGCACGGGTACGGGTTCCATCACGTCCACCTCGCCCGAAAGCAGGGCGGCCACACGGGTCGCATCGTTGCCGATGGGGGTGAACACCACTTCGCTGACGTTGCCTTCGATCTTGCCCCAGTAGCTGCCGTTGCGCGTAAACACCGAGCGCACGTTGGGCTGGCGCTCACGCAGGCGGAAGGGACCCGTGCCATTCGCGCGGAACGAGGCCGCGTTCTCGATACCCTTGCGGCGGTCCACCGGGCCCACGGCCTGGTTGGTCTCGCACCACTTCTTGCTCATCATGTACACGAGCGAGATCACGTCCGGCAGGATCGGGAAGGGGGTCTTGGTTTCGATTTCGACCGTGTGGTCATCCACCTTGCGCACTTCCTTGAAGTCGTTGGTGTAGCTCTTCATGTCCGAGCCTTCCACCTGGGTGCGCCCGAAGCTGAACACCACGTCATCGGCCGTGAAAGGAGTGCCATCGTGGAATTGCACGCCCTTGCGCAGCTCGAAGCGCCACACGGTGGGGGATGTCTGCTTCCAGCTGGTCGCCAGCGCGGGGGCCAGGCTCAGGTCCTTGTTGCGGCCCACCAGTGGCTCATAGACGTTGCCGGTGACGCTCAGCTGCAGCGACTCGTTGAGCGAGTGGGGGTCCATCGACAGGGAATCGCCCTGGTTGGCGATGCGGATGGTCTGAGCTTGGGCCACCAGGCTCGCCGCCGCCAACGCGGTAAAGAGAGCGGTCAGAGCGATTTTTTTATGGAATTTCATGGAAACCTCCAGGTTGGGGAAAGCGGGGTGAAAGGGTTGGGCCGTGGCGCGGTAGTGCAAATGGGCAGGCTGGCTGGACGGTGCTTCAAGCTGCCGCCAAAGGCATGGCCTGCTCGATAAGGCTTGCGTGCAGCGCCGAGCCCAGGGGCAGGATGTCGTCGTTGAAGTCGTAGCGGCTGTTGTGCAAGGCGCTGCCACTGGCCCCTGTGCCCTGGCCGATGCGCAGATAGGCACCGGGGCGGGTCTGGAGCATGAAGGCGAAGTCCTCGGCGCCCATACTGGGCTCCAGGTCACGCACCACATGGTCGGCACCCAACAGGGATTCGGCCACGTCGCCGGCAAAGATGGCTTCGCTTTCGCTGTTGATCGTGGCCGGGTAGATGCGCTCGTAGTGCACGGTGGCCGTGGCCCCGAACCCCAGGGCAATGGCGTTGCACAGCTCCTTGAGGCGCTTCTCCACCATCTCCTGCACCACAGGGTCGAACGTACGCACGGTACCCACCAGGGTGGCGGAGCCGGGAAGCACGCTGAAGGCGCCCAGATCACCCGCTTGCACAGCGCACAGGCTGACCACGGCGCTTTCAATGGGTCGCACATTGCGCGAGACGATGCTTTGCGCGGCTGTGATGATGTGTGCGGCCACCACCACCACGTCCACCGTCTGGTAGGCATGGGCGCCATGGCCGCCCCGGCCGGTGATCTCGATGGTAAAGCGATCGGCCGCAGCCATCATGGGGCCCGAGTTGATGCCCACCGTGCCGGGTTTCATCGCCGGCCAGTTGTGCATGGCATAGATGGACTGCACCGGGAAGCGGTCAAACAGACCGTCTTCCATCATCACGCGGGCCCCGGCAAAGCCTTCTTCGCCAGGCTGGAACACCAGCACGGCCGTGCCGTCGAAATTGCGGGTCTCAGCCAGGTAGCGCGCAGCCCCGACCAGCATGGCTGTGTGGCCGTCATGGCCGCAGCCGTGCATCAGGCCGGGCTTGCAGGACTTCCACGAAAAATCGTTGTGTTCGGACAGGGGCAGTGCATCCATGTCGGCGCGCAGGCCCACCATGCTGCCACTGGAGGTGCTGCGGCCCCGGATCACGCCCACGACCCCTGTGCGGCCGATGCCGTCATGGATCTCGTCCACCCCGCAGAGCTTCAAGGCCTCTTTGACGCGCGTGCTGGTGTAGATTTCTTCGAAACCCAGTTCAGGGTGGGCATGCAGATCCCGGCGCAGCGCGGTCAACTCGGGGTGGTACTGCGCAATGTGCGCAAACGCCCGGCCACCGGCTTTGTATCGAAGCGACTGCATTTCAATTGGCCACGGAGCTGCACAGGCCCCACGACGCTTGAAACCGGCACGGCCCAGGCCAGTGCCCCCGCGCAAGGGCCGCCCCGCCGCGCTGGGGGCGTCCCCCTCCCGCTTCGCGAAGCGAAACGAGAGAGGGGGAAGGCGCGAAGCGACTCAGGGGGTGCATCATCTCTAGTGCCCTCCTGCCTTGCCCACGCGCAGGCGCGGGTCCACGGCAAAGTACAGCAGATCCACCACCAGGTTGATCACCACAAAGATCAAGGCAATCAGGCACAGGTAGGCGGCCATCACCGGGATGTCGGCAAAGGTGACGGCCTGAATGAAGAGCAAGCCCATGCCCGGCCACTGGAACACGGTCTCGGTGATGATGGCGAACGCAATCAAGCCACCCAGCTGCAGGCCGGTGATGGTCATCACGGGCACCAGCGTGTTCTTGAGCGCGTGGCCGAAGTGGATGGCCCGGTTGGAGAGGCCCCGGGCGCGTGCGAACTTGATGTAGTCGGTGCGCAGCACTTCCAGCATTTCGGCGCGCACCAGCCGCATGATCAGCGTGAGCTGAAAGATCGCCAGCGTGATGGCAGGCAGCGTGATGTGGTGCCAGCCCTTGGCCTTGAGCAGGCCGGTGCTCCACCACCCCATCTGCACCACCTCGCCCCGTCCAAAGCTCGGGAACCAGCCCAGCGTGACCGCGAACACCAGGATCAGCAGGATGCCGATGAGGAAGGTCGGCAGCGACACGCCCAGCAGAGACAGCGTCATGAACAACTGGCTCGTGAAGGTGCCACGCTTGAGGGCCGCATACACGCCCATGGGAACACCAATGGCCAGGGCCAGTACGGCCGCCACTAGCGCCAGCTCCAGCGTGGCAGGGAAGCGCTCCGCGATGAGGCGCGAGACTTTGGCCCCCTGGCGCAGGCTCAGGCCAAATTCGCCTTGGGCTGCGTTGACCAGAAAGTGCCAAAACTGTATGAAAAAGGGCTTGTCCAGGCCCAGGGAGGCGCGCAGTTCGCGGATCTGCTCCGGGGTGGCGTCCTGGCCCAGCAGGAACACCACAGGGTCTCCCACGTACTGGAACAGCATGAAGGAGATGAAGGCCACCGTGACCATGACAATCACAGCCTGTATCAGGCGGCGCAATATAAAGGCGAGCATCGGAGAGTCGATTGAGTGTTCGATGGGAACGCCGCAGCCACTTTTGATGGCAGGGCGCTGGCAGGCAATAGGCGGTCGTCAAACCAGACCAAAAACCGAACCAAAGAAAGCAAGGGCCTCAGGGCCCTTGCTCTCAGTGTGTCAGGAACCGGTCAATTCACCTTGACGGTGCGCATGTCCACACGGTTGTCTGCGCGGTGGACCAGTTCAATGTTCTTCTTCACGGCCCATGGGATCACCTGGTCATGCAGAGGAATGTGGGACACGGTGTCGTTGGACAGTTGCAGCGCCTCTGTCAGCATGCGGGCGCGCACGGGTGCATCGGTTTCGGCTTTGATGCGGTCCACCAGGTAATCCATGCGCTGGTTGCTGTAGCGGCCGACGTTGTAGTTGCCGTCACCACCCTGGCCGACGCTGCGGACCAGCGATTGCAGGCTGTACAGCGCATCGAAGGTAGGCACGCCCCAGCCAAGCATGTAGATGCTGGCTTCGTAGCGCTGGATCATGGGGAAGTAGTTGACCAGCGGCAACGTGCGCAGCTTGGCCTTCACGCCCACGCGCGACCACATGGCGGTCACGGCCTGACAGATGGCTTCGTCGTTGATGTAGCGGTTGTTGGGGCAGGCAAAGTCCACTTCAAAGCCGTCAGGGTAGCCGGCCTCGGCCAGGAGCTTCTTGGAGGCCTCTACGCTGTAGGGGAAACGCTTGCCCACCGCCTCGGTATAACCCGCCACTTGCGGGGCAACGATGGTGCCCGTGGGCTTGCCCAGGCCGCGCATGATGTTGCGGGAAATGGTTTCCGCATCGATCGCCTGGTACAAGGCCTTGCGCACGCGCACGTCCTTGAGCGGATTCTTGCCCTTGATGTTGGAGCCCGGCAGTTCTTCACGGAACTGGTCCATGCCCAGGAAGATGGTGCGGTTCTCAATGCCGTCGATCACCTTGAGATCGGGACTGGCGCGCAGGCGGCCCAGATCCTGGGGAGTGGGGTCCAGCACCATGTCCACTTCGCCCGACAACAGGGCTGCAATGCGCGTGGCGGCAGACTTGATCGGGGTGTAGACGATTTCGGTCACATTGCCGTCCATCTTGCCCCACCAGTTGGGGTTGCGCTTGAACACCATCTTCACGTCCGGCTGCCACGAGTCCAGCGTGTAGGGGCCGGTGCCCATGGCATTGCGGTGGGCAAAGTTTTCATCCGTGCCCTTGATGTCCTTGGGCTCCACGGACTTGTTTTTTTCCGCCCAGGCCTTGCTCATCATGCGCAGTTCGGTCATCTGGCGCAGCAGCACCGGGTTCGGCGCGGTCAGGATGACGTCAATGGTCTGCGCGTCCACCTTGTTGATTTTGCTGATGCCCTGGATGTAAGGGGTGAAATTCGATGTCTTGGCCATCGCGCGCTGCAGCGAATACACCGCATCGTCGGCCGTAAAGGCCGAACCATCATGGAACTTCACACCCTGGCGCAGCGTAAAACGCACCTGCGTGGGGCTGACCTCTTTCCAGGCAGTTGCAAGCACGGGTTCCACATCAAAGGTCTTGCTGTTGTAGTAGACCAGGCTTTCGTACACGTTCGCATGGATGCCGTTCTGGAGCGCATTGTTCTGCGAATGAATGTCCCAGGTTGCGATCTCCCCCTGGCTCGCCCATTTGAAAGGCTTGGCGTGCAGCGCTGGCGCTGCCAGCAGTGCAGCCACCGCAGCCACGGACAAAAGACTGTATTTGAGTTTCATGGAACCCTCTTGAATAAAAGTTTTACTATGCAGTAAAGGTTGCTCTATAGCCAACGGGAAATCCCTGAATCCCCGGCACCACGAAGGGCCTTGAAGGCCGATTTTGTAGAGGTGAAGTACGCAAGGATGGTGCCAATAATCTGCACCAATGCAAAGAAGGGGAAGAAACCTCGGAGACAGTCCAAAAATGCCATCACGTGGCATCGCTTGGCACTGAGGTGGTCGGCATGTTCCCGGAGTTACATGCCGGAACGGATGAAAACGGGTGGCTTGGGAGATCAACATTCCGAGTTCTCCCCCAAGAAACACTGCGATGGCGATTACCCCATGCTCCCAAGACAAACGACGGTTGAATGTGGAAGGGCGCTTGGTACGCCCGGAATCTAGCGGCCCTCGGCAGCCTCATCAAAAACCAAAATGAGAACGAAAAAAAGCCGCCCGAAGGCGGCTTTTTAGCTTGGATATCGTCAACTGGCCAAAAGCCAGTTTCGATATTAGAAGCTGTGACGGATACCGAAGTCGTAGCCGTTGGAGTTGTCGCCAGCAGCAGTCACGGAACCGTTCAGGGACTGAGCGGAGCCGTTCTTGTTGCTCACGTGAGCGTACGTAGCGTACAGAGCCGTGCGCTTGGACAGGTTGTGCACATAGCCCAGAGCCAGCTTGTTGGCACGTGGATCGGCACCGGGGGTTTCGATCTTGTAGGTGGAGTAAGCCAGACGGATTTCGCCAGCGCCCACGGGCACCAGACCACCGATCAGGAAGCCCTTGCCTTCGTTGCCGTTCTTGATGTCGTCGCTGTTGTAGTGAGCCATGATCTTGGCCACGCCCAGGTCGTACTGACCACCCAGGTTGAATGCCTTGATGTTGGCGTTCAGGAACTTGGTGTCAGAGAAAGCCAGAGCCACGTTGATGGGGCCATTGGCGTAACCAGCGCGCAGGGCCAGGCCGTTGCCGTCCTTCTTGTTGGCCGTGTTGCTCAGGTTTTCACCCATGTAGTACTGTGCTTGGCCGTAGAAGCCGCCCAGGTTGCCAGGCAGGAAGTAGCCGATGGCGTTCGAAGCGCGCACGGTGGTTGGGCCACCCAGGCTGGAGTTCAGGGTTTGGCTGGTGCCAACGCCGTTCGTGCCGAACGGATCGAACACGGTCAGGTTCCAGAATTGTGGGGTGTAGTCACGGCCCAGACGCACTTCACCGAAGCCGCCGTTCAGGCTGACCGTCGAACGACGGTTGAACACCAGACCGCCGCCAGTGCTGACAGCTGCTTGGTTGTTGGTGTTGGTAACGCCGCCGGTACCGTTGTCGTTGTTCAGACCAGCTTCGAGCCAGAACGAAGCGGACATGCCGCCACCCAGATCTTCAACGCCGCGGAAGCCCAGACGGCTGCTGTTGTAGCCGGAGTTCGTCAGTTGGGACTTGTTAGCGACGCTACCGGAACCGTAAGCGTAGGTTGCATCAACCACGCCGAACAGGGTCACGGACGATTGAGCCATTGCAGCGCCGGAAGCAGCCAGCACAGCCAGGGCAATCAGGGATTTTTTCATTGCGAGTTACTCCAAGGTTAAACATAGGGCGCCGGTACGGGGGGTCTATGGTGAAAGCACCTGCACAGTCCCGCCGGTTCCCCGGGCCAACCTCCTGGTGGGGAAGTTGCTCTTATTGCACCAGACCCGGCCAGGTTTCGCAAAGGAATTCACCCACAATCGCCCCGAAAGGGAAAAATCGTTGCAGTGTTGCAACATTTCAATGAACAGCGGCAAAATCGATCTGCTCGCCTTGGGACGGCTTCCCGGCAGCCTCCGATATTTGTATCCAAGTGAAATTTGTGTTTCCGAGCCCTTGCCAATCTGAAAGCCTCCATGGACTCTTTGCTCACTGCCGCCGACACTGCCCTGCGCACCCTTTTTGCAACCCCCCGTGCCTCCGAACCCACGCCAGCGCGCGGCATGGAGGAAGGCACGCTCGACCCTGCACAAAAGAAGCTGGCGGGGGCACTGATGCGCGTCAATCACGTGGGTGAAGTCTGTGCGCAAGCCCTTTACACGGCCCAGGCAGCCGTCACGCGCGACCCCGCACTCCGGGTTCACCTGCTGGAGGCCGCCCGCGAAGAAACAGACCACCTGGCATGGACCCAGCAGCGCCTGGACGCCCTGGGCGCGCGCCCCAGCCTGCTCAACCCCCTGTGGTTTGCGGGCGCCTTCGCGCTGGGGTTGGTCGCGGCCAAGGTCAGCGACCGGGCGAGCCTGGGTTTTGTGGCAGAAACTGAAAACCAGGTGGCGGCGCACCTGCAGAGCCATCTTGCACGGCTGCCCGCGCAGGATCTGGCCTCGCGGGCCGTGGTGGCCCGCATGAAGGACGACGAGGAACGCCACGCGGCCCAGGCCCGGGCCTCCGGCGCGCTGGAGCTGCCGCCCCCCGCCCGGGCGGCGATGAAGGCAGCGGCCAAGGTGATGACCACCACCGCACACTACCTCTGACCGCTACCGCCCAGCGAACGCACAGACAGGGACCGCAAAAGGTGCCGCGCGCCCACAGCCTCTGAAACTGGCGCAGCCCAGGCTAGGCCAGCAGACGCCATGGAACTGGCTTCGCCAGGCCACTGGCGTCGTCCCCCTGGGGGGAAGGCGCCGAAGGCGACTCAGGGGGGTTATTTCAAGCTTCGACCACCTCAAACCCGGTGGTGATCTCCGCCGTCTTGCCCAGCATGATGCTGGCCGAGCAATATTTGTCATGGCTCATGGCAATCGCGCGCTCCACCGCAGCGGGCGGGATGCCCTTGCCCGTCACGGTGAAGTGCATGTGGATCTTGGTGAACACCTTGGGGTCCGTCTGTGCACGTTCGGTGGTCAATTTGACGCTGCAGCCTCGCACATCGTGGCGGCCCCGCTTGAGGATCAGCACCACGTCGTAGGCCGTGCAGCCGCCCGTGCCGGCCAGCACGGTCTCCATGGGCCGGGGCGCCAGGTTCTGGCCGCCGTTGGCCGGATTGGCGGCGTCGGGCGCTCCGTCCATGGTCAAGACGTGGCCGCTGCCGGTCTCGGCCACAAAACCCATGCCGGAACGGGTTCCCGACCCGCCGGTCCAGCTGACTGTGCATTCCATTGTGTTTCTCCTGTGTGATACGTGGTTTTTTCGCACGGAATGGCCCGGCGAAACAAAAATTTGGTGTTGATTTTGCTGCAATGCAACAAGACTCGCGCTAAACTTCCCCCAAGCGCTGCTTTTTCTGAATGGAAAAGGCAGATGGCAAGAAGCCCGGCATCCGGATCTTGCCCCGCACCGATTGTCTCCTCCATCTCCTCAAAGGATGGATTAGCCCCAGGCCTCACGGCCCGGGGCTTTTTTTTGGCTGGACCGGCCGCGCAGCGGCCCCCACCGGCGAATCGGCCTGCAAAAACCGACCCCCTATGATGTGGACCCCCGCCGCTGCCCCGTGGCGGCCCCACCTGCCCTGCCATGACCCAGCACCTGACCCCTGCCGACTACCTGAAGAAAATCCTGACCGCCCGCGTGTACGACGTGGCGGTGGAGTCGGCCCTGGAGCCCGCCAAGAACCTCAGCCGCCGCCTGAACAACAAGGTGCTCTTGAAGCGCGAGGACCAGCAGGCGGTGTTCAGCTTCAAGCTGCGCGGCGCCTACAACAAGATGGCGCACCTCACGCCCGAGCAGCTCCAGCGCGGGGTGATCTGTGCCTCGGCCGGCAACCACGCCCAGGGCGTGGCCATGAGCGCCCACAAGCTCGGCACGCGCGCCGTGATCGTCATGCCGACCACCACGCCACAGCTCAAGATCGACGCGGTGAAAACGCTGGGCGGCGAGGTCGTGTTGTTTGGCGAGAGCTATTCCGACGCCTACGGCCACTCGGTGAAGCTCGAAAAGGAACAGGGCCTGACCTTTGTGCACCCCTTTGACGACCCGGATGTGATCGCGGGCCAGGGCACCATCGCCATGGAGATCCTGCGCCAGCTGCAAAGCCTGGGCAGCAACCGGCTGGACGCCGTGTTCGTGGCCATCGGCGGTGGTGGGCTCATCTCGGGCGTGGCCAACTACATCAAGGCCGTGCGGCCCGAGATCAAGGTGATCGGCGTGCAGATGAACGACTCGGACGCCATGATCCAGTCCGTCAAGGCGCACGAGCGCGTGACGCTGGCAGACGTGGGCCTGTTCTCCGACGGCACCGCCGTGAAGCTGGTGGGCGAGGAAACCTTCCGCATCACCCACAGCGGCCTGGTGGACGAGTTCATCACGGTGGACACCGATGCCGTCTGCGCCGCCATCAAGGACATCTTCGTGGACACGCGCAGCATCGTCGAGCCCGCAGGGGCGCTGGCCGTGGCCGCCATCAAGCAGTATGTGGACACCCACAAGACCCAGGGCGAGACCTACGCCGCCATCCTGTGCGGCGCCAACATGAACTTCGACCGCTTGCGCTTCGTGGCCGAGCGCGCCGAGGTGGGCGAGGAGCGCGAGGCGCTGTTTGCGGTGACGATTCCCGAAGAGCGCGGCAGCTTCAAGCGCTTTTGTGAACTGGTGGGCGAACTGCCAGGTGGCACGCGCAACGTGACCGAGTTCAACTACCGCATCAGCGACGCCGCCCAGGCCCATGTGTTTGTGGGCCTGACCACGCAGGGCAAGGGCGAATCCGAAATCATCGCCCAGAACTTCAGCCTCCACGGCTTCGAAGCGCTGGACCTGACCCACGACGAGCTGGCCAAGGAGCACCTGCGCCACCTGGTGGGCGGGCACTCGGCCCTGGCACAGGATGAGCGGCTGATGCGCTTTACCTTCCCCGAGCGGCCGGGCGCGCTGCTCAAGTTCCTGAGCCTGATGCAGCCGACCTGGAACATCAGCCTGTTCCACTACCGCAACCAGGGAGCGGACTATGGCCGCATCCTCGTGGGCATGCAGGTGCCACCCGAGGACGCTGCCACGTTCGACGCCTTCCTGGCC
This sequence comes from Acidovorax sp. Root275, assembly GCF_001428965.1. Taxonomy (NCBI): domain Bacteria; kingdom Pseudomonadati; phylum Pseudomonadota; class Betaproteobacteria; order Burkholderiales; family Comamonadaceae; genus Acidovorax; species Acidovorax sp. Root275. The sequence continues at coordinate 431,040 of NZ_LMJH01000010.1, forward strand.
ACGCTGGGCTATCCGTATGTGGAAGAGACGCTGAACCCGGCCTACCGATTGTTCTTGCGTTCCAAATAACCAGAATATGGGTCAAATTGGCATCCAGCGCTTATCCAACAAGCGCTGGCAGCTATCAAATCTGACATAACCACCGCCAGCCCATGCAAGCCCTGCGCCACTACCTGCTGGCCGTGCAGTTCTTCACCCGCATTCCAGTCACCGGTCGGCTGGCGCAGTGGGTGGGTTACAGCCCCGCCATGCTGCGGGCCAGCGCGGCGCATTTTCCGGGCATTGGCTGGCTGGCGGCGCTGCTGTCCACCGCCGTGTATGCCGCGCTGCACTGGGCCCTGGCGCCCAATCCGCTCGCCCCGGCCGTGGCTGCCGTGTTCTGCACCATCGCCACGGTGCTGATGACCGGGGGTTTTCACGAAGACGGCCTGGCCGATGTGGCCGACGGCCTGGGCGGCAGTGCCGACCGCGAGCGGGCGCTCGACATCATGAAAGACTCGCGCATCGGCGCCTTCGGGGCCATGGCGCTGGTGCTGGCGCTGCTCGCCAAGCTCAGCCTGCTGGCACTGCTGGGTGCCCACAGCCTGCTGGCTGCGGTGGCCGGGCTGGTGGGGGCGCATGTGGTGTCGCGCTTCTGGCCGCTGCTCATCGTGCGCAGCCTGCAGCATGTGGGCGACACCGCCCGGTCCAAAAGCAAGCCGCTGGCGGACCAGATCTCGGGCGCGGCGCTGGTGACGGCATTTTTATGGTGTTTTGTACCGCTGGCGCTTGTCTGGCAAGCGCAAAAAGCTATATTTTTAATAGCGTCGATCCTGCTGAGTGCCCTCGCCGCCGCCTGGATGGCGCGCTGGTTTGCGCGCCGGCTGCAGGGCTTCACGGGGGATTGCCTGGGGGCCACGCAGCAGGTCAGCGAAATCGGCTTTTACCTGGGCGCGGCGCTGGCCTTGCGCTGGATGTGAAGCCCCTGGCTCAACCGCAGCGCGGTGCCCGCCTCTGGCTGGTGCGCCACGCCCAACCTCTGGTGGCACCCGGTACCTGCTATGGCGCGCTGGACATCCCCGCCGACCCCACCGCCACCCGCGCTGCCGCAGAACGCCTGGCCACCGCGTTGCCGACCCAGACGCGGGTGGTTCACTCTACGCTACAAAGATGTGAGCAGCTTGCGCAAGAACTGCAAGCGATGCGGCCTGATTTGACCCCAAAACCCGACGCCCGCCTGCGCGAAATGGACTTTGGCAGCTGGGAGGGGCAGGCCTGGGATTCCATTGCCCGCAGCGACATCGACGCCTGGACGGCCGCATTTGCCCACTACCGCCCAGGCAAGGGGGAAAACCTGGCGGCGGTGCTGGCCCGCGTGGCCGCTGCGCTGCAGGACCACGGCCCCGGCGGCCATGCCCCCCGTGGGGCCACGCAGGATGTGGTGTGGATCACCCACGCCGGGGTCATCCGCAGTGTGGCGTGGCTGAAGGCGCACGGCAGCGGCGTGCTGCCGCGCCCGGAAGAATGGCCCGTCGCCGCGCCGGGCTGGGGCCAGTGGGAAAGGATCGACCTGGGCTAGCGCAAATGCCAGAGACCTGCTGCCCTCGAATCAACGCTTGAGCGGCATGTCCAGCGTGAGCGTGGCCGGGCCACCGGCTTCGCGCCCCAGCTGTGCCTGGCGTGGGCCCACCGCCTGCAGCAGCAGCCCCTCATCCACTGCGGTGCCCACCCGGAACGGCTTGGCGGGCTTGCCATCCACCGCGATCAGCGCGGCACCGCCCCCGCTGTTGCGGCCCGAAAGCACCCCGATCAGCGCGAACCGGCTGGCCAGCGTCGCCACCGGGGCGGCCGCCACCACACCCGGGGCTGCGGGCACAGCCCCCAGCAGCCGGGCCAAGGCCTGCGCATCGGGCGCCACGGGCGCGGGCAGCACCACGGGCGCTGCGGTTCCGGCCGCAGGGGCCGACAGGCGCAGTCCCCAAAAGACCACGCTGGCGCCTGCGGCGGCCCATAGCGCCAGAGTCCCCAGGCGGACGCCCCATTTGCTGTACGTATTGGTCACCATGCGGGGATTATGATTCACGCGATTCGACCATCCGAGAGACCGCCAGCAGTGAACACTTCTTTTCCCCGCCTCTTGCGCTCCGCACACCACCGCCTGGCCAGGAATGTGGCCCGTGGCTTCACCCTCATCGAGCTCATGGTGGTGCTCGTCATCATCGGCGTGCTGGCCGCCCTCATCGTGCCCAATGTGCTGGAACGTGCCGACGATGCCCGCGTGACCGCCGCCCGCACCGACATCACCAACATCATGCAGGCGCTCAAGCTGTACCGCCTGGACAACCAGCGCTACCCCACGGCCGAACAGGGCCTTCAGTCGCTCATCATCAAACCCACCTCGGGGCCGGTACCCAACAACTGGAAGCTGTACCTCGAAAAACTGCCCAACGACCCCTGGGGCCGTCCGTACCAGTACCTGAACCCCGGCATCAAGGGCGAGATCGACGTGATGTCGTTCGGCGCCGATGGGCAGTCGGGCGGCGAAGGCAAGGACGCGGATGTTGGCAGCTGGCAGTAGTGTGGCCCCCACGGTCGCGCACTGCGTGTCGCTCCCTGCCCCCCGAGGGGGCCGGGCCTTGCCTGGGGCGGCCCAGCGCTGCGGCCGCTCGCCTTCTGGAAACGCCGCGACCGTTGCAACCTCACGTTGCATAGGCCCATGAACCGCTCACGCGGCTTCACCCTCCTTGAATTGCTGGTGGTCATCAGCATCATCGCCCTGGCCACGGCCGGGGTAGGGCTGGCGATGCGCGACAGCGGGCAGACGCTGGTCGAGCGCGAGGCGGCCCGGCTGGCGGCGCTGCTGGAATCCGCGCGGGCCCAGTCGCGCGCCGGGGGCATGCCTGTGCGCTGGCGTGCCGACGCGCGTGGTTTCCGGTTCGAGGGCCTGCCGCCCAGCGCACTGGCGGCAATGCCCGGCCAGTGGCTGGATGCAGGCACCACGGTGCGCGCGCCCACGCTGCTGGTGCTGGGGCCGGAGCCCCTCATTGGGCCCCAGCAGGTGCTGATCACCCACCAGGCCTATCCCGAGCGCACGCTGCGCGTCGCTACCGACGGGGTGCGTCCCTTCACCGTAGAGACCGTCCAATGAACACCCCCCTGCCCCCCTGCCGCCGCAAGCGACTGCGCGGTTTCACGCTGGTGGAGGTGCTGGTGGCGCTCAGCATCGTGGCCATCGCACTCATGGCGGGGCTGCAGGCCACCACGGCGCTCACGCGCAATGCGCTGCGCCAGTCAGACATCGTGCTGGCCCAGCTGTGCGCCGAGAACGAACTGGTCTATGCGCGCCTTTCACGCCAGATGCCCAGCGTGGGCGACAGCCAGCTCACCTGCGAACAGGCCGGGCGCCAGCTCACCGTGGCCCTGATCGTGCGGCCCACGCCCAACCCGAGCTTCCGCCGCATGGACGCGCAGGTGCTGGATGGCGACAACTCCATCCTGCGCATCTCCACCATCATCGGAAGGTATTGACTAGATGGCCCCCCTGAGTCGCTTCGCGCCTTCCCCCCAGGGGGACGCCACCCGTGGCCTGGCAAAGCCAGTTCCACGGTGGCACTGGCGTTTGGGCGCGCCAGGTTCCACGGCCTCCGGCGATGCGCGGCTGCATGCAAGAAGGAACCAGTCACGCCGCACTCACGGTGGCTTCACGCTGGTCGAGCTGCTGCTGGCCATTGCGGTGATGAGCCTGCTGGCCATCCTGAGCTGGCGGGGGCTTGATGGCATGGTGCGGGCGCAAGAGATCACGCGCCAGCGGGCCGACGAGATGCTGGTGCTGCAGTCGGCCCTGGGCCAGTGGGGCACGGACCTGGATGCACTGATGCCCATTGCCAACACCACGCCGCTCGACTGGGATGGCCAGGTGCTGCGTTTGACGCGGCGCAGCAGCGCGGTGCCCGACGAGGGCGCCCTGGTGGTGGCGTGGACGCGCCGGGGTACCCAGGGTGTCGGCCAGTGGATGCGCTGGCAGTCGCCACCGGTGCGCACGCGCGCCGAATGGCAGGAAGCGTGGCAGCTGGCCGGGCAATGGGCGCGCAGCCCGGGCGAGGCCGAGCGGCGCCGTGAGATGACGCTGCTGCCACTGGAGGACTGGCAGATCTTTTATTACCGGGGCGGTGCGTGGTCCAACCCGCTGTCCAGCAGCGGCGCCACGCCGGCGGGCACCTCTGTCATCCCCGATGGCGTGCGCCTGCAGATCACCCTGCCGCCCGGCCAGGCGCTGGTGGGCCGGCTCACGCGCGACTGGGTGAACCCCGTGCTGGGTGGGGGGCGGACATGACAATGACAAGCCCCCCCCTGAGCAGCTGCGCCGCTTCCCCCCAGGGGGACGCCACCCGTGGCCTGGCAAAGCCAGCTCCACGGTGGCACTGGTCTGGGTCGCGCCAGTTTCACAGCGCCTCCGGGGGATTCCACACGTGGCCGCGCCCGGTTCGCAGGGAGCGCGGCGCTGCACTGCTGCTGGCCATGCTCACCGTCACCCTCGTGGCCACTTTCGCGGCGGCGTCCATGTGGCAGCAGTGGCGCGCGGTGGAGGTCGAGACGGCCGAGCGCGGCCGCGTGCAGTCCACCTGGATTCTGGTCGGCGCGCTCGACTGGTCGCGCCTGATCCTGCGCGAAGACGGCCGCTCGGGCGGCGCCGACCACCTGGCCGAGCCCTGGGCCGTGCCACTGCAGGAGGCGCGGCTGTCCACCTTTCTCGCGGCCGACAAGAACGTGAGCCAGGTGGACGACGCCACCACCGACACCACCCAGGCCTTTCTGTCGGGGCAGATTTCGGACATGCAGGGCCGGCTGAACCTGACCAACCTAGTCGATGGCGGCAATGTGCAAACCCTGACGCTGCGGCAGTTCACGCGGCTGTTCGAGCGCCTGGCACTTCCGCAGCAGGAACTGAGCCTGCTCACCGACGCTCTGCGGCGCGCGCAGGCCACCACCGGCGCCGACGTCAACACCGCCCCTCTTTTGCCCCCCACCATGTCCCAATTGGGCTGGCTAGGCCTGGCGCCCACCACCGTGGCCCGCCTGGCGCCCCACGTGACGCTGCTGCCCGTGCGTGCGCCGGTCAACCTCAACACCGCCGACATCGATGTGCTGCTGGCCGCCATCGACGGCCTGGACATGGCCAGTGCCCAAAAGATGCTGCAAGCCCGCGAAGCCCGGCATTTCCGCACGCTCAGCGAGGTGCGCGACCTGCTGGGCGCCAGCATCGACATCAATGAAGGCGCACATGCTGTGGCCTCCTCGTACTTCGAGGTGCGCGGCCGCCTGCGCCTGGGCGACGCCATGGTGGACGAGCGATCGCTGGTCCGCAAACAGGGCATCGAGGTCACCACGCTGTGGCGCGAACGGGGTGCTTTTGACCGCGAAACTGCCCCCGGCACGCCGGAGGCACCGCGCTGAAATCTGACACATCTGCAACACATCCGCAGGTTCGGCCCGCACCGTCAAGCCCGCCCCCTAAAATGGCCCGCAAAACCTGTCCATGAGCACCCTCATTCTTTTCCTGCCGCTGGCCCGTCCGGGGCCGGCCACCGAGTACAGCTACACGCTGACGGCGGACGGCCACACCGCCCTTCGCCACGCCACCGCCCCGGCCGCGCTGCTGCCCGAACCCACACGCCCTGGCGGCGAAGTGGTGGCCGTGGTGCCGGCGCGGGCACTGTCCTGGCAACGGGTGCAACTGCCGCCTGGCTTGGCATTGGGCGCGGGCCAGCAGACACCGCGCCTGAGGTCGGCCTTGGAGGGGCTGCTCGAAGACCGCGTGCTCGACGATGCAGCACAACTGCATTTCGCCATCCAGCCCGATGCCAATGCGGGCGAACCCGTGTGGGTGGCGGTGTGCGACCGCAACTGGTTGCGCGAAAACCTGCAGGCCCTGGAAGCCGCCGGCCGCCGTGTGTCGCGTGTCGTGCCTGAATTCTCCCCTGGCCCCACCCCCAGTGGCCGTCCCGAGCTGTGTGCCCTGGGCACCCCCGAAGACGCCTGCGTGGTGCTGACTGGCCAGGGTGCCGACCACGGCGTGGCCGTGTTGCCCCTGTCCATTGCCTCCGTGATGCTGGCCCGTGCCGGGCTGCCCCAGGATGCAGCCACGGACGAAGACAATGCACCGGTGGTGCGCGCCGAGCCTGCGGTCGCGGCCCTGGCAGAGCGCACCCTGGGCCAGCGCGTGGCACTGCACACCGCCAGCCAGCGGGCGCTGGACGCCGCACGCGGCGACTGGGACCTGGCCCAGTTCGATCTGGCCAGCACAGGCCGCACCCGTGCACTGCGCAAGGCAGGCAGCCTGGCCAGCGCACTGCTGAATGCCCCCCAGTGGCGCGCGGCGCGCTGGGGTGCGGGACTGCTGGTGGTGGCCCATCTGATCGGGCTCAATGCCTGGGCCTGGCAGGAGCGCCAGGCGCTGGCCGCCAAACAGGCAGCCGTGCGGTCCACGCTGACCCAGACTTTCCCCAAGGTGCAGGTCGTGGTGGACGCCCCGGTGCAGATGGAACGCGAACTGGCCCAGCTGCGGCAGGCGGCCGGTGCCGTATCGGCCCGTGACCTGGAGCCCTTGCTCGCTGCCGCAGGAGCAACCTTGCCCAGCGGCCGCCAGCCCACGGGCATCGAATACGCCCCCGGCGAGCTGCGCCTGCGCGGTGTCACGCTGGCCCCCGATGAAGAATCCGTGCTCTCGGCCCGCCTGCAGGCGGCGGGCTACCGGGCCCGGCTGGACGATGGCAGCCTGCTGCTGCGCGCGGAAGGCACACCATGACCACCATTACCTCCCCCGCCCTGCGCGCCCGCTGGCAGGCCCTGGCCCCGCGTGAGCAAAACATGGTCCTTGCCGCGGGCGGCCTCATCGCCTTCGCCCTGCTGTGGTGGCTGGCCGTGGCACCGGCCCTGTCCACGCTGCGCGCCGCGCCAGCGCGCCACGCCGAGCTGGACACACAGTTGCAGCGCATGCAAGGCCTGCGCTCCGAGGCGCAGCAGCTGCAGTCGGCCCCGCGCAATACGCGCGGCGATTCCGTCGGTGCGCTGCGCACGGCGCTCGCACAACGCCTGGGCAATGCGGCCCAGCTCAACGTGGTGGGCGACCGCGCCACCGTCACGCTCAAGGGCGCCCCCGCCGACGCGCTGGCCCAGTGGCTGGCCCAGGCACGCAGCAACGCCCGCGCCGCCCCGGTGGAAGCGCGCCTGACCCGCAGCACCGCCGGGGCCAGCCCCGCGCCCAACGCCCCGGTCCCCCTGGGCGGCGCGGCCGCTGCGATGCCACGCTGGGACGGCACCCTGGTGCTGGCCCTGCCGCCCGCCCAGCCCTGAATCTGCCCACCGGCACCCGACACCCTCTCCCCGTGGCCACCTCCTCACGACATCGAAAACCCGTCACCCGCGCGCCCCGCAGCGCATGGGCCTGGGCGCTGACCGGCGCCGTGGCGGGCGTATTGCCTGCCGTGGTGGTGTTTGCGCCAGCGCACTGGCTGGCGCAAAGCGTGGCCAGCGCCACGGGCGGGCAGGTGCAGCTGTTGCAAGCGCGGGGTACGGTCTGGACGGGCTCTGCGCAGCTGGTGCTGACGGGGGGCGCTGCCAGCCAGGACAGCGCCGCCCTGCCCGGCCGCCTGGACTGGCGAATTCGCCCCAGCTGGAGTGGCCTGCACGCGCAGCTGCATGCCAGTTGCTGCACCCCCACACCACTGCAGCTGCAAGCGAGTGCAGGCTGGTCCGGCACGCGCCTGACCGTGATCGACGGAGAGAGCCTGTGGCCAGCCTCCGTGCTGACCGGGCTGGGCACGCCCTGGAACACCCTGCAGCCCCAGGGCCAGCTGGCGCTGCAGACCCGCGGCTTCACCCTTCGGTGGAGTGCCGGGCGCATGTCCCTGGCGGGCCAGGTGCAGCTGGATGCCCGGGCCATGTCATCCCGCCTGTCCACCCTGCGCCCCATGGGCAGCTACCGGCTCGCGGTGCAGGGCGGCGAGGTGCCCACGCTCACCCTGAGCACGCTGGACGGGCACCTGCAGTTGAATGGTTCCGGCCAGTGGGTGGGCAACCGCCTGCGCTTTGCGGGCGAAGCCAGTGCCGCCCCCGAGCGCGAAGCAGCCCTGTCGAATCTTCTGAACATCATTGGACGGCGCAGCGGCGCGCGCTCCATCATCACCGTGGGTTGAACCTATGAACTCCTTGTTGTCACCACGTCTGGGTTTTGCTCTTAAAGCAATAGCAGCTAGCGCATTACTGGCATGCGCCAGTGGCCAAATTGTTGCCCAAACCGCCATCGATACCGGCACGGGCAGCGTGCGCGCCGGCGAGCCCGTCACCCTGAATTTCGCCAACGCCGAGATCGAAGCCGTGGCGCGCACCATGGCCACCATCACGGGCCGCAATGTGGTGGTGGACCCGCGCGTGAAGGGCCAGCTCAACCTGGTCACCGAACGCGCCGTGACACCCGCCGCCGCCTTCCAGCAGTTCCTGGCAGCGCTGCGGCTGCAGGGCTTCACGGTGGTGGAGGCTGCAGGCCTGTACAAGGTGGTGCCCGAAGCCGACGCCAAGCTGCAGGGCGGCAGCGTGAGCGTGGTGCAGGGCAGTTCTGGCAGCGCCCCCGGTGGCGGGCAGATCGTCACGCAGATCTTCAAGCTCAACTTCGAGAACGCCGCCAACCTCGTGCCGGTGCTGCGCCCGCTGATCAGCCCCAACAACACCATCAACGTGAACCCCGGCAACAACTCGCTGGTGATCACCGACTACGCCGACAACCTGCAGCGTCTGGCGCGCATCGTGGCGGCCATGGATGTCTCCAACGCCAGCGACGTGGAGGTGATTCCGCTGCGCAACGCCATCGCCACCGACCTCGCGCCGTTGGTGGCGCGCCTGATCGATGGCGGCAGCGGCGCCGCACCGGTCGCCGCACAGGGGCAGGCCGACACCTCGTTCAAGACCACGCTGATTGCCGAGCCGCGCAGCAACTCGCTGATCCTGCGGGCCGCCAACCCGGCCCGCGTGGCCCAGGTGCGCGCGCTGGTAGCCCAGCTCGACCAGGCCCCCGCACCCGGCAGCAGCGCATCCACCGGCAACATCCATGTGGTGTACCTGAAGAACGCCGACGCCACCAAGCTGGCCACCACGCTGCGCGCGGCCATGGCGGCCATGGGCGGCAGCGGCAACACGGGTGGTGGCAGTGCGGGCGCGAGCGCCGCGCCGGCGGCGCCCAGCGGCGGCCTGGGCGGCGGCAGCAACAGCGGCAGCATCCTGAACACGGGCAGCGGGCTGTCGGGCAGCAATACAGGGGGCCTGGGCACTGGCGGCAACACGATGGGCACCAGCAGCACCAACAACAACCAGCCCTCCACGGGCGGCCAGATCCAGGCCGACCCCACCACCAATTCGCTCATCATCACGGCACCCGAGCCGCTGTACCGCCAGCTGCGCGCGGTCATCGACAAACTGGACGGGCGGCGTGCGCAGGTGCTGGTCGAAAGCCTGATCGTGGAAGTGTCGGCCAACAAGGTGGCCCAGTTCGGCATCCAGTGGCAGGGCATCCTGGGCAAGCAGGGCGATGGCACCGTGGGCGTGATCGGCACCAACTCCGGTGCGGCCGGCGCCAACATCCTGGGGTTGACGGCCGCGCTCGCGTCAGGCAGCGCCACCAGTATCGCCACAGCAGCCACCGGGCTGGGCGGCGGCATGAATCTGGCGCTAGCGCCGCGCGTCAACGGCCAGTACTACCTGGGCGCGCTGGCCAACTTCCTGCAGAACAGCGGCGACGCCAATGTGCTCTCCACCCCCAACCTGATGACGCTGGACAACGAGGAGGCGCGCATCCTCATCGGCGACAACGTGCCCTTCGTCACGGGCTCGTATGCGAACACCGGCAACAGTGGCACCGTGAACCCGTTCAACACCGTGGAGCGCAAGGACGTGGGCCTGATGCTCAAGGTGCGCCCGCAAATTGGCGAGAACGGCACCGTGAAGATGGCGATCTACCAGGAGATCTCCAAGATCGACCGATCCACCCTGTCCAACGCCACCGGCCCCACCACTAGCAAACGTGCGGTCGAATCGAACGTGGTGGTGGACGACGGCAGCATCATCGTCATCGGCGGCCTGCTGGAGGACACCTACTCGCAGGGCGAGGACAAGGTGCCCCTGATGGGCGACCTGCCCGTGGTGGGCAGCCTGTTCAAGAGCGAGAACCGCTCGCGCCGCAAAACCAATCTGATGATCTTCCTGCGCCCCATCGTAGTGCGTGACAACGCCACCAGCGACGCATTGGTCGTGGACCGTTATGAGGCCATCCGTGCCTTGCAGCACACCACACAGCCTGGCCCCAGCCTGATGATGGGCACGGTCTCTGGCGCCCCCATCCTGCCCGCGCTGCCTGAGCGGGCGCCTTCGGCCCCCAGTCCTGCGTCCGTGCAGCCCGCCGTGCCGGTGCCCCTGCAGCCGCTCGCCCCCGTGGCACCACCGACCCCACCTGCACCGCAAAGCAGCGCACCCGCCGCCCCGGCGGTCCAGGCACAGGCCCCGGCACCGCAGTACTACGTGAATGTGGGCGTGTTCGGCAAGGACGCGGAGTCGCGCACCGCCATGACCAAGCTGCGCAGCTCCGCCCTGCCCCTGTCCATTCAATCGGTAGACACCAACCGTGGCACGCTCACCCGCGTGCGGGTCGGCCCCTACAACTCCGAAGACGCTGCCAATGCGGCAGCCGCCACCGTGCGCAGTCTGGCACTCAACGCCACGGTCTCGCCCCAGGCGCTCTGAGGGACCCACACCCATGCGCCATCCCCTGCCCTACGCCTTTGCCCGTACCGCCCAGCTGCTGCTGGAGGACGACGGCCACCACCTGGTGCTGTGGCATGGCCCCCACCCTGACGCGGGGGCGCTGTCGGAGGTGTTGCGCAAGCACGCCGTGCAGCAGCTGCTGCCGCTCGACGCCCCGGCACTGGCCCAGCGCATCAGTGCCGTGTATTCGCACAGCGAATCGAGTGCGGCCACGGTTGTGAGCGAGGTCGAGAGCGATGCCGATCTCTCGCGCATGATGCAGGAACTGCCCGCCGTGGAGGACTTGCTGGAGTCCGCTGGCGACGCGCCCATCATCCGCATGCTCAATGCCCTGCTCACGCAGGCCGCGCGCGACGGAGCAAGCGACATCCACATCGAACCGTACGAGCGCCATTCCAGCGTGCGCTTTCGGGTGGACGGCACGCTGCGCGAGGTGGTGCAGCCCAACCGCGCCCTGCACGCCGCCCTGATCTCGCGCCTGAAGATCATGGCCGACCTCGACATCAGTGAAAAACGGCTGCCGCAGGACGGCCGCATCAGCCTGCGCCTGGGCACCCGCGCCATCGACGTGCGCGTGTCCACGCTGCCCAGCGCCCACGGCGAACGTGCGGTGCTGCGGCTTTTGGACAAGAGCGAAAGCAAGCTCAGCCTGGAAGCCGTGGGCATGCAGGGCGACACCTTGCGCCGCTTCGAAGGCCTCATCTCGCAGCCGCACGGCATCATCCTGGTGACCGGGCCCACGGGCTCGGGCAAGACGACCACGCTGTACGCGGGCCTGGGGCGCCTGGACGCCACGCGCAACAACATCATGACGGTGGAAGACCCGATCGAGTACGAGCTGCCGGGCGTGGGGCAGACGCAGGTCAACAGCAAGATCGAGCTGACCTTTGCGAAGGCCCTGCGCGCCATCCTGCGGCAGGACCCGGACATCATCATGATCGGTGAAATCCGCGACTTCGAGACCGCGCAGATCGCCATCCAGGCCTCACTGACGGGCCATTTGGTGCTGGCCACGCTGCACACCAACGACGCGGCCAGCGCCGTGACGCGCCTGACCGACATGGGGGTGGAGCCCTTCCTGCTGTCGTCCTCGCTGCTGGGGGTGCTAGCGCAGCGCCTGGTGCGCAAGTACTGCAGCCATTGCCAGGGCAGCGGGTGCGATCACTGCGGCCAGACGGGCTACACGGGCCGCACCGGCGTGTTCGAGCTGCTGGTGACCACGGACGCGATCCGCGCGCAGATCCACAACCAGGCGTCCGAAGCCGACATTCGCACTGCGGCGCTGGCGGGTGGCATGGCCCTGATGCGCGACGATGGCGAGCGGCTGATTGCCGCGGGCATTACCAGCCGTGAAGAAGTGCTGCGGGTAACCAGGGACTGAGATACCCCCTGAGCCGCGGCGCGACCTCCCCCGAAGGGCGACGTAGCCGGTGGCCTGGCAAAACCAGCTCCACGGGTGCACTGGCCTGGGGCGCGCCAGTTGCAAGCGCTGTGGGGTTGCGCAAAACCATGGCAAGCCACCATTTACTATTATTTTGATAGCTACCAGCGCTTGATGGACAAGCGCCAGCTGCCAAAAATACCTAAAACTACCGTATCCGCAGCGCGGGCCGGCGCGGCGCCTGGGCCACGGCTGGTGCAGAGGGCGCTGCTGCTGCCGCGCTGAAGGCCGATGGTGTGGAAACACCGCCGTCCTGCAGCTTGAACTGACTGACCGCGCTGCTCAGGTGCAGGGCCTGTTCGCGCAGCGACTCGGAAGCAGCGGTGGACTCTTCCACCAGCGCGGCGTTCTGCTGCGTCATCTGGTCGAGCTGGCCCACGGCCTGGCTGATCTGGCCGATGTTGTCGCTTTGCTCGGCCGACGAGGCGGTGATCTCCGCAATGATGTCGGACACCCGGCGCACGCTGCTGACGATCTCGGTCATGGTCTGCCCGGCCTGGCTGACCAGGCGCGAGCCGTCTTCGACGCGTTCCACCGACGAACCGATCAGACCCTTGATCTCCTTGGCCGCCTCGGCACTGCGCTGCGCGAGGTTGCGCACCTCGCTCGCCACCACGGCAAAACCCCGGCCCTGTTCGCCGGCGCGCGCGGCCTCGACGGCGGCGTTGAGCGCGAGGATGTTGGTCTGGAATGCAATGGAGTCGATCACGCCCGTGATGTCGGCGATCTTGCGCGAGCTGGTGGTGATCTGGTCCATGGTGGTGACCACCTGCGACACCACGGCACCGCCACGCGCGGCCACTTCGGCGGCCGACGAGGCGAAGTCGCTGGCCTGGCGGGAGGACTGCGCGCTTTGCTGCACGGTGCTGGTCAACAGCTCCATGGACGAGGCGGTTTCCTCCAGGTTGGCCGCTGTCTGCTCGGTGCGGTGGCTCAGGTCGTGGTTGCCGCTGGCGATCTCGGAGCTGGCGGTGGTGATGTTGCCTGCCGAGTCCTGCACCTGGCGCACCAGGCCACGCAGGGCATCCTGCATGCGGCCCATGGCCGAAACCAGCTGGCCGACCTCATCCTGGTTCATGGCAGCCACGTCCCGCGATAGATCGCCACTGGCAATGCGGTCGGCAAGCTCCTGCGCCTGGCCCAGGGACCGGGTGATGGAGCGCACGCTGAAGAACGTGAGCGGAATCAGTACCGCCAGCCCAAGCAGCAGCCCGATGCCAATGAGGGCAGACATCGTGGAGGTGCGCGACTCCACACCTTCGCGGGCTTCATCCATCCGCGCACGGGCCGTGGCGGACAGGCTGGAGAACAGCTTGTCGGTGGCCTCCATGTGCACTTTCAGGCGGTCTGCGTAGGCACCACCGCCTGCACCATCGAGCTGGGCACGCTCGATCTGCTCGAAGATCGGCGAGATGCCAGTTTCGTACTGCTTGATCTCGTCCAGGGATTTATCGATGGACGCGACGAACTCCGTGTCGCCCGACTGGACCTGGCGCACATCGGCCAGGCTCTTGCGCAGGGCGGCCAGGGTCTTGGCCCAGGACTCGCGCAAGGCCGAGACCTCCACCGAGTTGTTGAAATTGATGATGATGTCTTTTTCGGTCCGGCGCAGGTCCCCCAGCGTGGTGCGCAGATCCGACATGTCCGTGAGGGTCTGCACTCGCTGCGAGAACAGCACCTGCAGCGTGCCGCGCGTGCGGTCCAGCGCCACATAACCCATGGCGCCAATGACAACGAGAAGAATCAGGGAAAAAACGGTCCCGAAGTAAAGGCGCGTGCGGATGGAGAAGCGGCCGAGAGCATTCATGGCTCTTCCTTACATTTTTTAACAGACAACTCAGCATAGCAAATTTAGTGCCACACACCATTCTCCCGATCTTCTGAACCGGGGGTGGGCGGGACTATAGAGCGAGCGCTGTCGTCTGCCGCACAGGGTAAGCACGGCCCCGGGCCCTGGTGCAGGGAATCCCCGGGGGTAGTAGGCGGGCTTATGCAGCCGGTGTTACAGGAATGTAGAGCTGCCCGCCCAGGCGCTGGAATTCCACCGCCTTGGTCTCCATGCCCTGGGCCAGGGCATCCGCCTCCGCCATGCCTTTTTGCGCAGCAAAGTCGCGCACTTCCTGCGTGATCTTCATCGAGCAGAACTTCGGTCCACACATCGAGCAGAAATGCGCCACCTTGGCCGAGTCCTTGGGCAGGGTTTCGTCGTGGTATTCCTTGGCGGTCTCCGGGTCCAGGCCCAGGTTGAACTGGTCTTGCCAGCGGAAGTCGAAGCGCGCCTGGCTCAGCGCGTCGTCGCGCGAGCGGGCGCCCGGGTGTCCCTTGGCCACATCGGCAGCGTGGGCGGCGATCTTGTAGGCAATGATCCCTTGCTTCACGTCGTCGCGGTCGGGCAGGCCCAGGTGCTCCTTGGGCGTCACGTAGCACAGCATGGCCGTGCCCATCCAGCCGATCATGGCCGCGCCGATGGCGGACGCAATGTGGTCGTAGCCCGGTGCGATGTCGATGGTCAGCGGGCCCAGGGTGTAGAACGGCGCTTCGTGGCAGGTCTTGAGCTGCTCGGTCATGTTGGCCTGGATCATGTGCATGGGCACATGACCGGGGCCTTCGATCATGGTCTGCACGTCGTGTTTCCAGGCGACCTGCGTGAGCTCGCCCAGCGTGTGCAGCTCGGCAAACTGGGCTTCGTCGTTGGCGTCTGAAGCGCAGCCGGGGCGCAGGCCATCACCCAGGCTGAACGACACGTCGTATGCCTTCATGATGTCGCAGATGTCCTCGAAGTGCTCGTACAGGAAGCTCTCTCGGTGGTGCGTCATGCACCACTTGGCCATGATGGAGCCCCCGCGCGAGACGATGCCCGTGCGGCGGTTGGCCGTGAGGTGGATGTAGGCCAGGCGCACACCCGCGTGGATGGTGAAGTAGTCCACACCCTGCTCGGCCTGCTCGATGAGCGTGTCGCGGAAGATTTCCCAGGTCAGGTCTTCGGCCACGCCACCCACCTTCTCCAGCGCCTGGTAGATCGGCACGGTGCCGATGGGCACCGGGCTGTTGCGCACGATCCAGTCGCGCGTGGTGTGGATGTTCTTGCCGGTAGAGAGATCCATCACATTGTCGGCGCCCCAGCGGATCGCCCAGACGAGCTTTTCCACTTCTTCTTCGATGCTGGACGTGACGGCCGAGTTGCCGATGTTGGCGTTGATCTTGACCAGGAAGTTGCGGCCAATCGCCATCGGCTCCACCTCGGGGTGGTTGATGTTGGCGGGGATGATGGCGCGGCCCCGGGCCACTTCGTCGCGCACGAATTCGGGCGTGATGATGCGCGGGATGCTGGCGCCCATGGGGTTGCCCATCAGGCGCTGCTCACGGCCAGCGTCGGCCATGTACTGCTCCATCCACTCGCGCTTGCCGTTTTCGCGAATGGCCACGTATTCCATCTCGGGGGTGATGATGCCTTTGCGGGCGTAGTGCATCTGCGTCACATTGGCACCACTTTTGGCCCGCAGAGGCTTGCGCTGCAGCGCGGCGGCCTCGGCGCGAAGCTGGGCCAGGCGGGTGGCGTCTTCGCTCCTTTGGCCGTCGTCCAGCGCCACAGGCGCGCGGCCTTCGTAGTGCTCCACATCACCACGGCTGGTGATCCAGCCACCTCGCACGCTGGACAGGCCCTTGCGCACATCGATCGCAGCCTCGGGGTCGGTATACGGGCCGGAGGTGTCGTACACGCTGACCAGTTCGCCATTGGTCAGCGCGATGTCGCGCACGGGCACGCGCAGACCGGTGTGCAGGTGGCCGGGCAGGTAGGCCTTGCGCGATGCAGGAAAGGGTTCGCGCGTGCTTGCGAGCAACTCGGCGAACTTCTCGGGGGTGGCCAGCTTGGCGTGGGGGTCGGGGGCGTTCATGGGCAGGTCTCCTGGTTCCGGTGGCGGTAGGTGCTGCTCCGGAATGGACCTGTGCGCCCCTCGGGTGCGGCAGCACCTGAGGCATGGCGTGCCAGCAGGGACTGCGGGCACGGAGACAAGGAGGTCGGCTCTTCTTCCGCCGGTATGAACCGGATCAAGTTCGTCGGGTTCGCGAGGCCTGCCGAATTTCTTCAGCCGCCTCGCATCTCAGCGCTTACGCACACCCCGGAGCAGGCGCGAGTATAGGCCAGAAGAAAAAGAGGCCCCAGCCGCACTTCGGCCGTACAGTCAGGCCAAACGGCCGATGAGGATCACCGCAAAGAAGAAGACGGCTGCGATCACCGTCCATTTGAGGATGACGAGCCCCAGGCGCTTGTAGCGCGCCTGGCCGGTGCCCGCATAAAACGCAAACGACACGGCAGCCGCCAGAAGCAGCAGCATGGCCAGCCAGCGGAAGATCAGCATTTCACGAATCCCCCGCGCCTTGAAAACTGACGCGGCATGGGCCAGGAATGCCCAGCAAGAGGCGCCTCGCAGCGACGGCGTTGTTCCCCTCCCGCAACGAGAGAGGGGGAAGGCGCGAAGCGACTCAGGGAGTGCTTCATCGCTACCAGGCGCGCGCGGGCTGCACAAAGCCGCTTGGAGCCTGGCGCTCGTCCTCGAAGGTGACCACTTCCCAGGCATCGCGCTGGGCCAGCAGCTCACGCAGCAGCAGGTTGTTCATGGCATGGCCCGAACGGAACGCGCTGTACGCAGCCAGCAGCGGTTTCCCAATCAGGTACAAATCGCCCATGGCGTCCAGGATCTTGTGCTTCACGAACTCGTCGTCGTAGCGCAGACCGTCGCTGTTGAGCACCTTGTAGTCGTCCATCACGATGGCGTTGTCCAAGCCCCCGCCCAGCGCCAGGCCGTTGGAGCGCATCATTTCAACATCGCGGGTGAAGCCAAAGGTGCGTGCGCGGGCAATGTCGCGGCTGTAGTTGCCCGCCCCCAGGTCAAACTCCACACGCTGGCCGGTGGAATCCACCGCAGGGTGGTCAAAGTCAATCTCGAAGCTGAGCTTGTAGCCGTGGTAGGGGGTGAGGCGCGCCCACTTGGCGTTGGCGCCCTCGCCCTCGCGCACTTCCACAGGCCGGGTGACGCGGATGAAGCGCTTGGGCGCGTTCTGCAATTCGACCCCCGCGCTCTGCAGCAGGAAAACGAAGGAAGCCGAAGACCCGTCAAGGATGGGCACCTCTTCCGCAGTGATGTCCACATAGAGATTGTCGATGCCCAGGCCCGCACAGGCCGACATCAGGTGCTCCACCGTGTGTACCTTGGCATTGCCCACCGCGATGGTGGACGCCAGCCGCGTGTCCGTCACCGCTTCAGCCCGGATCGGGATGTCCACCGGCTGGGGCAGGTCAACCCGCCGGAACACGATACCCGTGTCCGGCTGCGCGGGCCGCAGGGTCAACTCGACCCGCTGGCCGCTGTGCAGCCCGACGCCTACGGCCCGGGTCAGTGTCTTGAGGGTGCGTTGCTGGAGCATCTCGGCATTTTAGTTTCTGGCGCCCCGCCCCGCACACGCTGAGGTCTTGCCAGCCTCACCAACACCGCCCCCGGAACCACCGCCGCGTTTTCACCTACAGCACATGCCCCAGGGTTCGCCGCACAATTTGGGGTCGGCGGGCCTTAAAAGACACAACATGAACACACCGCAAACGCCCCACAGGAGACTCCCATGAGCAAGCTCAGCTTCAAAATGAAAATCATGCTCATGATCGGCACCGCACTGGCTGCGCTGCTGATCATGGCCATCATGTCCTTGCTGCAGGAACGACGGCTGATCAGCGAGTCGCGCAAGGAGTTGTTGACCACGGCCGTCCAGTCCGCCCACAGCATCGTCGCCGCCTACCAGGCCAAGGCCGCCAGCGGCGCCATGCCTCAGGAAGAAGCACAAAAGGCCGCCAAGGACGCCCTGCGCATTGCCCGCTATGGCGGTGCCGACGGAAAAACCGAGTACTTCTACATCTGGACCACCGAGGGCGTCGGGGTGATGCACCCCTTCAAGACCGAGTGGGACGGGCAGGACATGCTGGGCAAGGTCAAGGATGGTTCGGGGGTGGACATCATTGGCCTGCTCGTGAACGGCATCCGCAACAGCAAGGACGGCAAGGCCTTTGTCCCCACAATGTTTGCCCGCCCAGGTCAAACGACACCCCAGCCCAAGCTGCAGTACATCATCCGGGTGGACGGCTGGAACTGGATGGTTGGCTCAGGCCTTTACACCGACGACGTGGATGTGCTGCTGCGCCAGGCCCTGCTGTCGAGCCTGGCCATGGTGGTGGTCGTGTTTCTGGTCGTCGGCGCCATTGGCATGATGGTGTCGCGGTCGGTATTGCGCCAGATCGGGGGAGAGCCCACCGACGCCATCGCCATCATGTCGGAAGTGGCCCAGGGCAACCTCGATACCCCGATCCCCACGGCCCACCCGGGCTCGATGCTCGACGGCCTGGCCCACATGGTCACCTCGCTGCGCAAGCTGGTCACCGACGTACGCTCCGCCACCGACAGCATCGCCACCGCGTCCAGCGAGATTGCCCAGGGCAACAATGACCTCGCCCACCGCACCGAAGACACGGCCAGCAACCTGCAGAGCACCGCGAGCAGCATGGAAGAGCTGACCAGCACCGTCAAGCAGACCTCGGAATCCGCACAGACCGCCAACCAGATGGCAACGTCGGCCGCTGCCGTCGCGGCACGCGGGGGCGAGGTGGTGTCGCGGGTGGTGGCCACCATGCAGGACATCAACGCCAGCAGCAACAAGATCAGCGACATCATCGGTGTCATCGATGGCATTGCCTTTCAGACCAACATCCTGGCCTTGAATGCCGCAGTGGAAGCCGCCCGTGCGGGCGAGCAGGGCCGGGGCTTTGCCGTGGTGGCCAGCGAGGTGCGCAGCCTGGCCCAACGCAGTGCAGAAGCCGCCAAGGAGATCAAGACCCTGATTGGCGCATCGGTCGAAAAAGTGGCATCGGGCACGCAACTGGTGGGCAATGCGGGCGCCACCATGACCGAGATCGTGGACAGCGTTCAGCGCGTGACCGACATCATTGGAGAGATCCGCTCCGCCACCTCTGAGCAAAGCCAGGGGATTGCGCAGGTCAACACCACCATGAACCAGCTCGACCAGATGACGCAGCAGAACTCGGCCCTGGTGGAACAATCCACCGCCGCCGCAGACAGCCTGCGCGAGCAGGCCATGAAACTCACCCAGGTGGTCGCGTTGTTCCGGGTGAATGGCAGCAATGCCTCGGCACCTGCCCCCATGCCGGCAAGCCGGCCCGTGCCTTCGGCGACACCCCGTCCGGCACCGGCCCCCGTACGCGCCGCGGCACCACGCCCCGCACTGGCCAAGGCTGCGGTCCCCCGCCCACCCGCTCCAGCCGCCAAGGCACCAGCAGCAGCGCTGCCCCCCAAGGCCAGCAGCCCCAAGCCCGCCGCAGACAACAACGACGATTGGGAGTCCTTCTAAACCAGGGGTGCTGAGGGCCTCAAGGGCCTGAACCAGCACAAGAGCCCACACTGCCCACAAAAAAGAGGCCCTGCCAGCTCACGCTGGCAGGGCCTCTTTCATTCTTGGGGTCCCACAGTCACCCTGTGGGCCACCGGAGACCTCCGATCAGTCGGCTTGCTTGCGCAGGAAGGCCGGGATCTCCAGGTCATCCATACCACCCGACGACAGTGCGTCCACACGGGCTGCCGCCTGCGTGCGGTTGGTGCGCCAAACGCTGGGCACCGACATGCTGCCGTAGTCGGCCTGTGCGCTGCCAGCGTGGCCTCCTTGCACACCCACCGCACCACCCAGGGTGCCGACACCAGCCACGGGCATTTGATAGGCCATGTTGTCCGTGCCCGTGCGCAAGCCACCCTGCACCACCGAGATAGGCTGGCGGCGTGCGTTGACACGCGACAACCCCGTGGCCACCACGGTCACGCGGATCTCGTCGCCCAGGGTTTCGTCGTAGGCCGCGCCGAAGATGACGTGTGCATCGGTCGAGGCATAGGCGTTGATGGTGTTCATGGCCTGGCGCGACTCGGACAGCTTGAGGCTGCCCTTGCTGGCCGTGACCAGCACCAGCACACCCTTGGCGCCCGACAGGTCGATGCCTTCCAGCAGTGGACAGGCAATGGCCTGCTCCGCAGCGATGCGCGCGCGGTCGGGGCCGCTGGCGGTGGCCGTGCCCATCATGGCCTTGCCAGGCTCACCCATCACGGTGCGCACGTCTTCGAAGTCGACGTTCACCTGGCCGTATTCGTTGATGATTTCAGCAATGCCACCCACGGCGTTCTTGAGCACGTCGTTGGCATGCGCAAAGGCTTCGTCCTGGGTGATGTCGTCGCCCAGCACGTCTAGCAGCTTCTCGTTGAGCACCACGATCAGCGAGTCCACGTTGGCTTCCAGCTCGGCCAGGCCATCGTCGGCGTTCTTCATGCGACGGCCGCCTTCCCAATCGAAAGGCTTGGTGACCACCCCCACCGTCAGGATGCCCATTTCCTTGGCCACGCGCGCGATCACCGGAGCAGCCCCGGTCCCGGTGCCGCCGCCCATGCCGGCCGTAATGAACAGCATGTGCGCGCCCTGGATGGCGTCACGGATGTCGTCCACCGCAGCTTCGGCCGCATCGCGCGCCTTTTCTGGCTTGCCGCCCGCACCCAGGCCGCTGCCACCCAGCTGGATGACACGGTGGGCCGAGCTGCGCGTCAGTGCCTGCGCGTCGGTGTTGGCGCTGACAAACTCCACGCCCTGCACGCTGCGGGCGATCATGTGCTCGACGGCGTTGCTGCCACCGCCGCCCACGCCGATCACCTTGATCTGGGTGCCCTGGTTGAATTCTTCGGCTTCGATCATTTCGATGGTCATGTTGGAGCTCCTGTTTCTAGATTCGTATGCAATTGCCAAATGGGGATTGGGGTACCTGGTAGGGAAGAGCGCGGCGGTCCTGTACATCGCCATCGCTCGCGCGGCGTTTGGTGGGGACTCCCTCGCGCCAGCCACAAGGCCCCCACGCTTGCCACTGCGTGTGCTGCGCTGCCCCCCATGGGGGCTTGCGCGCCTTGGGGCGGCCCGGCGGCGCTCATTCCTAGGTATTTCATGGTCAGAAATTCCCCACGATGAAATCTTTGAAACGCCCGAACGCGGTCTTCATGGAGCCGCTCTTTTGCGCCACCTTGAAGCCGCGCAGCCGTGCCAGGCGAGCTTCTTCGAGCAGGCCCATGACAGTGGCTGCTCGGGGCTGGGCCACCATGTCGGACAGGGCACTGGAATACTTGGGAATGCCGCGCCGCACGGGCTTGAGGAAGATGTCCTCACCCAGTTCGATCATTCCCGGCATCACCGAACTGCCGCCCGTAAGCACGATGCCCGAGGACAGCACTTCTTCGTAGCCCGACTCGCGGATGACCTGCTGCACGAGCGAGAAGATCTCCTCCACCCGCGGCTCGATCACACCCGCCAGTGCCTGCTTGCTCAGCATGCGCGGGCTGCGGTCGCCCAGGCCGGGCACTTCGACCTGGCTCTCGGGGTCGGCCAGCAGTTGCTTGGCGTAGCCACTCTCGACCTTGATGTCTTCTGCGTCCTTCGTGGGAGTGCGCAATGCCATGGCGATGTCGCTGGTGATGAGGTCGCCCGCAATCGGAATCACCGCTGTGTGGCGGATCGCACCGCCCGTGAAGATCGCCACGTCCGTGGTGCCCGCACCGATGTCCACCACCACCACGCCCAGCTCGCGCTCGTCATCCGTCAGCACGGCCTGGCTGCTGGCCAGGGGGTTGAGCATGAGCTGCTCGACCTCCAGGCCACAGCGGCGCACACACTTGATGATGTTTTCGGCCGCACTCTGCGCGCCGGTCACGATGTGGATCTTGGCCTCCAGGCGGATGCCGCTCATGCCGATGGGCTCCTTCACATCCTGCCCGTCGATCACGAATTCCTGCGGCTCCACCAGCAGCAGGCGCTGGTCGCTGGAGATGTTGATGGCCTTGGCCGTCTCCACCACACGCGCCACGTCGGCCGAGGTGACTTCCTTGTCCTTCACGGCCACCATGCCGCTGGAGTTGAGGCCGCGAATGTGGCTGCCAGTGATACCGGTGTACACGCGCTGGATCTTGCAGTCGGCCATCAGCTCGGCCTCCTTGAGGGCCTGCTGGATGCTCTGCACCGTGGCGTCGATGTTGACCACCACACCACGCTTCAAGCCGTTGCTCGGGGCCACGCCCAGACCTGCGAGCTTGAGCTCGCCATTGGGCAGAACCTCAGCCACCACGGCCATGACCTTGGCGGTGCCGATGTCCAGCCCCACCACAACGTCTTTGTATTCTCTTGCCATATCAGTCTCTGCCCTTCTCTGTTCTGTCCCGCCGCCCCACGGCCTCATTCACGAACCGACCTGCTTGTTGCGCCATGCACCGCTGATCCATGCCATCACCTCCTGCGCACGGCGCCAGCGGCCGCTGCGGCATCGGGAACCACGGTGCTCACACCGCGCATGCGCAACGCATAGCCCCCCGCATGCCGCAGATCGGCGGACTCGAGGGCATCCACGCGGCGCCCGTACTGCGCCGCCACCTGCGTCAGGGTGCGCGTGAAGCGTTGCGTGCGCTGCACCACCTCCTGCGGCGTACCGCCCCCCAGTTCCACCACCGCGTCGCTGTCGAGCGTGGCCCTCCAGCCGCCCCGCCCGGTCAGCTCCAGCGTCTCCACTTCCAGGCCCAGCGGCTTGAACACCGGCTGCAGCAGCCCATGCATCAGCAGCACCTCGGGCGAACTGCCCACAGGGCCCAGCAGGCGCGGCAAGCCGTCCTGCTCCACGTCGCCCACGTTGGCCTCAAACACCTCGCCCTGGCGATTGACCAGGGCCGAGCCGCTCTCGGGCCCCCAGTACGCCACGGCGTCATGCTCCTGCAGCTCCACGCGCAGGCTGCCGGGGTACTCCCGCCGCACGTCGGCGCGGCGCACCCAAGGCACCTGCTCGAAGGCATTGCGGGCCGCCCGCAGGTCCACCGTAAAAAAGTTTCCGGCAAGGTGCGGCGCCACATTGGCCCGCAAGGTCACCGCGTTGTTGTGCACCAGCTCGCCCTGCACCACGATGCGTGCGATGGCAAAGCCGGGGTAGCGCAACACCCACCACGCACCCGCCGCCAGCACAGCCATGGCGCAGCCCACGAACAAGACCGATGCGGTCAGGTTCATGAGCTTGACGTCCAGGGGTGTTGGCAGGCTGTTGGTCATCAGGCGTCCTTCGGCCTTGGGGCAGTGTCCAACGCTGCATCCGCCAGGATGCGCAGGCACAGTTCCTCATAGCTGATGCCCGAGGCCCGTGCCGACATGGGTACCAGCGAATGACCGGTCATGCCAGGGGACGTGTTCATCTCCAGCAGGAAGGGTTTGCGGTCGCTGGCGCGGATCATCAGATCTGCACGGCCCCAACCCCGGCAACCCAGCGTGCGATAGGCCTCCAGCACGATGCGCTGGATCTCGCGTTCCTCGGCCTCGGGCAGGCCGCTCGGGCACTGGTACTTCACGTCGTCGGTGAAGTACTTGTTCTGGTAGTCGTAGGCCCCATCGGGCGCCACGATGCGGATCACCGGCAGCGCGCGGGCGTCTGCCCCCTGGCCCAGCACCGGGCAGGTCACTTCCTCGCCGTCGATGAACTCTTCGCAGAGCACGTCGGGGTCGTACTTCGCCGAGAGCGCCACGGCCTCCTGCATGTCCGAATAGCCACGCACCTTGGTCACGCCAATGGACGAGCCCTCGCGGGGCGGCTTCACGATCAGTGGCAAACCCAGCTCATCGGGCACGGTGCGCACCACCTCGCGCTGCTGGCGGTCGGGCGCCAGCCACACATAGCGTGGCGTGGGCAAGCCCTCGGCCAGCCACACCCGCTTGGTCATGACCTTGTCCATGGCGATGGCCGAGGCCATGACGCCCGGGCCGGTGTAGGGAATGCCCAGCAGCTCCAGCGCGCCTTGCACTGTGCCGTCTTCACCATGGCGGCCATGCAGTGCAATGAAGCAGCGCGCATATCCATCGCGCTTGAGATCGCCCAGCGCGTTCTGCGCAGGGTCGAACGCATGCGCGTCCACACCCCGCGAACGCAGGGCCTGCAGCACGCCACTGCCGGACATGAGGGAGACCTCACGCTCGGCCGAGTCGCCACCCATCAACACGGCGACTTTGCCGAGTGACTTCACATCCATATTTGAATCAAAAATGGTCATAGCGCGCTCCCTTCAAGCGCTTTTAGCTCACTATTTTGTAGCATCTCCACCACCTTGCCGGGTACTGCACCAATGGAGCCTGCGCCCATGCACATCACCACATCGCCGTTGCGCGCGTTGTCGGCAATGGCTTGCGGCAGATCGGCCACGTTGTCGACGAACACCGGCTCCACACGGCCCGCCACACGCAGTGCGCGGGCCAGCGAGCGGCCATCGGCGGCGACCACGGGTGCTTCGCCGGCGGCATACACCTCGGTCAGCAGCACGGCGTCGGCGTTGCCAATGACCTTCACGAAATCCTCGAAGCAATCGCGCGTGCGGCTGTAGCGGTGCGGCTGGAAGGCCAGCACCAGGCGGCGGCCCGGGAAGGCGCCGCGCGCAGCCGCCAGCGTGGCGGCCATCTCCACCGGGTGGTGGCCGTAGTCATCAATGACAGTGAACGTGCCGCCGTCCTTCGCGGGCAGATCACCGTAATGCTGGAAGCGCCGGCCCACGCCCTTGAAGCCGGCCAGCGCACGCTGCACGGCCTCGTCGGGGATGTTGAGCTCCACCGCCACGGCAATGGCCGACAGCGCGTTGAGCACGTTGTGCTCGCCCGCGAGGTTGAGCACGATTTCCATGTCGGGCAGCGTGACGCCGTTGCGCCGCTGCACGGTGAATCGCATCTGACCGGCTTCGGCACGCACATCGATGGCGCGCACCTGGGCGTCTTCGGAGAAGCCGTAGCTCGTGATCGGGCAGGTCACGCTTTGCAGGATGTCGCGCACGGCCGGGCTGTCCACGCACAACACCGCCGTGCCGTAGAACGGCATGCGGTGCAGGAAATCGACGAATGCGCCCTTGAGCCGGCTGAAGTCGTGCCCATAGGTCTCCATGTGGTCGGCATCGATGTTGGTCACCACCGCCATCACGGGCAGCAGGTTCAGGAACGACGCGTCGGACTCGTCGGCCTCGACCACGATGTAGTCGCCGCTGCCCAGCTTGGCATTGGCGCCCGCGCTGTTGAGCTTGCCCCCGATCACAAACGTCGGGTCCAGCCCCGCCTCGGCCAGCACGCTGGTCACGAGGCTGGTGGTGGTGGTCTTGCCATGCGTGCCGGCAATGGCGATGCCCTGCTTCAAGCGCATCAATTCAGCCAGCATGAGCGCGCGAGGCACCACGGGGATCTTCTTCTCGCGCGCAGCCAGCACCTCGGGGTTGTCGGGCGTCACGGCGGTGGAGGTAACCACCGCGTCGGCGCCGTCGATGTGTGCCGCCGCGTGGCCCAGGCAGGTCTTGATGCCCAGGCCCTGCAGGCGGCGCAGCGTGGCGCTGTCGGCCAGGTCGGAACCGGAGATGCGGTAGCCCAGGTTGAACAGCACCTCGGCGATGCCGCTCATGCCGGCGCCGCCCAGGCCGACGAAATGGATGTGGCGGATGGCGTGTTTCATGCCAACTCCTCGCAGGCAGTCACCACTTCGCGGGTGGCGCTGATTTTTTGCATGTTTTTGGCCTTCAGCGCTTTATCCATAAGGATAGAGCGCTCTGTATTCAATAGCATTTGAGCCAAACCCTCGGGCGTGAGGTCGCGCTGCTGCACCAGCCAGCCACCGCCCGCGTTCACAAGAAACTGCGCATTGGTGGTCTGGTGGTCGTCCACCGCCGAAGGGAACGGCACGAAAACCGCCGCCGCGCCCACGGCAGCGATCTCGGTCACGGTGCTTGCGCCCGCGCGGCAAACGACGATGTCGGCATCGGCAAAGGCACTCGCGGTGTCGTCGATGAAGGGCGTGCATTCCGCCTCGACGCCGGCCGCGGCGTAGTTGGCGCGCAGTGCGTCGATCTGCGTCGCACCGCTTTGGTGGATGACCACAGGGCGCTGGTCGGCAGGCATCAGCGCGACGGCCTGCGGCACGATCTCGTTCAATGCCCGCGCCCCCAGGCTGCCGCCCACCACCAACAGGCGCAGTGGACCGGTGCGTTGTGCAAAGCGTTCGGCCGGTGCGGGCTTGCTGGTGAAAGCGGTGCGCAGCGGGTTGCCCACCCACTGCCCCTTTTTGAACACGTTGGGAAAAGCGGTGAAAACCCGGTCTGCCACACCGGCCAGCACCTTGTTGGCCATGCCAGCCACCGAGTTCTGCTCGTGCAGCACGAGCGGTTTGCCCGCCAGCACAGCCATCATCCCGCCCGGGAAGGTGATGTAGCCGCCCAGGCCCACCACCACGTCGGGTTTCACACGCCGCACCACGGCCAGCGCCTGCCAGAAGGCACGCAACAGGCGCAGCGGCAGCAGGGCCAGCGTGACGAGGCCCTTGCCGCGCACGCCCGAAAAATCGATCAGCTCCAGCGCAAAGCCGTGTGTGGGCACGATGCGCGACTCCATGCTGCCCGGCGTGCCCAGCCAGTGCACGCGCCAGCCGCTCGCGCGCAGTTCCTCGGCCACAGCCAGGCCCGGGAAGATATGGCCGCCCGTACCGCCCGCCATGATGAGCGCGGTCTTTTGGGTCATACGCCACCTCCACGCATCAGGCGCTTCGCGCCTGGCATTGCTTGCGCAATGCACACCTTGTTTTGGTGAAACAACCTCCTCATACGCGGCCTCCGCGCATGAGGAGTTTGTTTTCATAGTCCACCCGCAGCACCACCGCGAGCGCCACCAGATTCATCAGGATCGCGGATCCCCCAAAACTCATCAGCGGGAGCGTGAGCCCCTTGGTCGGCAACGCGCCCAGGTTCACGCCCATGTTGATGAAGGCCTGAAAGCCGATCCAGATCGCCACGCCCTGCGCCACCAGCCCCGCGAATACGCGGTCCAGCGCGATGGCCTGGCGGCCGATGTGCATGATGCGGCGCGTCATCCACAGGAAGAGCACGATGAGGATGACCACGCCCACCAGGCCGAACTCCTCGCCGATCACGGCGAGCAGAAAGTCGGTGTGGGCTTCGGGCAGCCAGTGCAGCTTTTCCACACTGCCACCCAGGCCTACGCCAAAGATCTCGCCACGCCCGATGGCGATCAGCGAGTGGGAAAGCTGGTAGCCCTTGCCCAGGGCGTGCTCCTCGCTGAAGGGGTCGAGGTAGGCAAACACCCGTTCACGGCGCCAGGGCGAGCTGGCGATCATGACGCCGAAAGCTGCCACCAGAACCCCTGCGATCAGGAAGAACATCCGGGCGTTGACACCCCCCAGAAAAAGGATGCCCATGGCGATCACGGCCACCACCATGAAGGCACCCATGTCGGGTTCGGCCAGCAGCAGCACGCCCACGATGGCCACGGCGGCGCCCATGGGCAGCACGGCGCGGAAAAAGCGCTCCTTCACCTCCATCTTGCGCACCATGTAGTCGGCCGCATAGATGAGCACCGCGAACTTGGCCACCTCGGACGGCTGGAAACCGATGGGCCCGATCGACAGCCAGCGCCGCGCGCCGTTGACGACCTTGCCCACACCGGGGATCAGCACCGCAATCAACAGCAGCAGCGCCACCACGAAAAGCCAGGGCGCCATGCGCTCCCACAGCGCCATGGGCACCTGGAAGGCCAGCAGCGCCACGACAAAACCCACCACGAGGTACATCATGTGGCGGGTCAGGAAATGGGTCGACGCGTAATTGGCAAAACGCGGGTTGTCCGGCATGGCGATGGAGGCCGAATACACCATCACCAGACCCCAGGCCAGCAGCGCGACCACCACCCACAGCAAGGCCTGGTCGAAGCCCAGCACACTGGCCGGCGTGCTGGACGACTGGCGGTACTCCGTGCCGCCAACGCGCACGGGCAATACATCCGCAGCCTTGCCAGGCAGGCCTCCAAACCAGCCGGTCACCCGCTGCAGCAACGTGGAATTGCGCACGTCGGCCGTCATGCCATACCTTCCACGGACTGCCCGGCGTCGTCGGCCAAGGCGCGCACGGTGTCGCAGAACACCTGGGCGCGGTGCTCGTAGCCCGTGAACATGTCAAAGCTGGCGCAGGCGGGCGACATCAGCACCGCATCGCCCGCATGGGCACGCTGCGAGGCCAGCTCCACCGCCTGGGGCAGTGTCTCGGCATCCAGCAGTGCCACGCCGCAGTCCTGCAACGCGGCGCGGATCTGCGGCGCATCGCGCCCGATGAGCACCACGGCACGTGCATAGCGTGACACCGGCGCTGCGAGCGGCGAAAAGTCCTGCCCCTTGCCATCGCCGCCCAGGATGACCACGATGCGGCGCTCTGCGCCCAGGCCGATGAGGGCCGCCACCGTGGCGCCCACGTTCGTGCCCTTGCTGTCGTCAAAGTATTCCACCCCGTGGATGACGGCCACGGGCTCCACCCGGTGTGGCTCGCCCCGGTACTCGCGCAGGCCGTACAGCAGCGGGGCCAAGGTGCAGCCTGCAGCCGAGGCCAGGGCCAGTGCAGCCAGCGCGTTCACCGCGTTGTGGCGGCCCCGGATGCGCAGGGCATCGGCCGGCATCAGGCGCTGGATGTGCAGGTCCTCGGCCACTTCATTGCGGCCGCGCTTGCGGGTTTCATCCGCATCCATGGCACGCACCAGCCAGGGCATGCCACTGACGACCTCGATACCGAAGTCCCCGGGGCGCTGGGGCATGTCGGCACCAAACGTCAGGTGCTCGCGCACCTGGGGCTTTTGCAGCTTGACCTTCACTGGAGGTGGAAGCATGCGCATGACCTCGGCATCTTCGCGGTTCAGGACCATGAGCCCCGTCTGGCCAAAGATGCGTGCCTTGGCCGCCGCGTAGGCGGCCATGTCGCCATGCCAGTCCAGGTGGTCCTGCGTGATGTTGAGCACGGTGGCCGCCGTGGGTTCAAAGCCCGTGACGCCATCGAGCTGGAAGCTCGACAGCTCCAGCACCCATACATCGGGCAGCGTGCCAGCGTCGATGTGGCCCGCCAGGGTATCAAGCAGCGTGGGGCCGATGTTGCCGGCCACGGCCACGCGTTGGCCCGAACGCTCCACCAGCTGGCCGGTGAGCGATGTGACCGTGGTCTTGCCATTGGTGCCCGTGATGGCCAGCACGGCCGGTGCGTAGCCGTGCGAAGCGCGCAGCGCGGCCAACGCCATGGAATACAAGCTCAGTTCACCTCCAGCGCTTATTCCACAAGCGCTAGCAGCTACCAAAACAGGAGCAATTGCCTGGGGACTCAAACCCGGCGAGCGGTAGACCGCATGCAGGTCTTTGCCTTCGACCAGACTGGCATCAAAGGCACCCGCGACAAAACGCGCCTGGGGCAGCTCTTGCTGCAGCGTGGGCAACTGTGGCGGCGCGGCGCGGGTGTCGGCCACGGTGACCTCGGCACCGCAACGCACACACCAGCGGGCCATGGCCAGGCCCGAGGCGCCCAGGCCCAGGATAAGGATGTTCTGGCCCTGCATCGGACGCAGGTCTTCACCGGGCCGGCCCAGGGGCTGGGCAGCTTCATCGGTCGCTACGGCCTCGGCGGTTTCTTCTTCGGCTTCATGCAGCGGGGCCGACGCAGTTTCGGGCGCGGCCACCTCGGCAAAAATCTGCGCCACAAAGTCAGCGGCGGCCTTGGCGGCAGACACGGCCGGGGGCTTTTCTGGGTCCCAGGCATTCGCCGCCGCGTTGCCAGCGCGTGCGCCTGTGGCGGGCCCGGGTGCCACCGCCGTGCCCTCGCTTGTGGCCGCAGGCTCCGTCATGTCGGTCGTGGCGTCCTGGGGCTCGAAGAAGGACTGTGCATCGGGAAGGGCAACGCCGGTCTCGTCAGGCGCCACGTCCTCCATCGATTGCGCTGGTGGCATGTCCACATCCGGCTGCCCGGCAGGCGGCTCCCCACCCGCCGCCGCAACGGAAGGCTCTGCCACCGGGGGAGCGGGTGGCGCATCGGGGATGAGGGGATCGTCCGGGTTCATCGCAGTTTCAGCGTGGACAGGCCGACAAGGCACAGCAGCATGGTGATGATCCAGAAGCGCACGACCACCTGCGTTTCCTTCCAGCCGCTCTTTTCAAAGTGGTGGTGCAGCGGCGCCATCTTGAGCAGACGGCGGCCTTCGCCGTAGCGTTTCTTGGTGAACTTGAACCAGGTCACCTGCAGCATCACCGACAGCGCTTCAACCACGAAGATGCCGCCCATGATGGCCAGCACGATTTCCTGGCGCACGATGATGGCGATGGTGCCCAGGGCCGCGCCCAGCGCCAGCGCCCCCACGTCGCCCATGAAGACCTGGGCGGGGTGCGCGTTGAACCACAGGAAGGCCAGGCCCGCGCCCGCCATGGCCGCGCAGAAGATCAGCAGCTCGCCCGAGCCGGGGATGTGCGGGAAGAACAGGTACTTGGAATACACCGAGCTGCCGGTGACATAGGCGAACACGCCCAGGGCCGAGCCCACCATCACCACCGGCATGATCGCCAGGCCATCGAGCCCGTCGG
Organism: Acidovorax sp. Root275; assembly: GCF_001428965.1. Classification (NCBI taxonomy): domain Bacteria; kingdom Pseudomonadati; phylum Pseudomonadota; class Betaproteobacteria; order Burkholderiales; family Comamonadaceae; genus Acidovorax; species Acidovorax sp. Root275. The sequence continues at coordinate 461,792 of NZ_LMJH01000010.1, forward strand.
TCAGGTTCACGGCGTTGCTGGAGCCCACGATGACGAGGTAGGTGAGGATCACGAAGCCCAGCACGCCCAATGGGTAGCTCACTTCCTTGAAGAACGGTAATTGCAACCCGGCCTTGGGCGGCAGGTCCAGCGAGAAACCCGACTGCACCCAGCCCACGAACAGCTCCCACACCTTGGCGTTGGAGCTCTCAGAGATGCTGAACACCAGGTACAGCGCGGCAATCAGGCCGATGACCGATTGCCAGAAATACTTCTCGCGCGAACGCATGCCCTCGGGGTCCTTGTTGACCACCTTGCGCCAGTCGTCCACCCAGCCGATGGCACCAAAGCCCAGCGTGACGATGAGCACGATCCACACGAATCGGTTGGACAGGTCAAACCACAGCAGCGTCGAAATCGCAATCGACAGCAGGATCAGCACGCCGCCCATGGTGGGCGTGCCGCTCTTGGACAGGTGCGATTGCATGGCGTAGCCACGGATCGGCTGTCCGATCTTGAGCGAGGTGAGCACGCGGATCACCTTGGGGCCTGCGATCAGGCCAATGAGCAACGCCGTCATCGCCGCCATCACCGCACGGAAGGTGAGGTACTGGAACACGCGGAAGAAGCCGAACTCGGGCGACAGGCCCTGCAGCCATTGCGACAGCATCAGCAGCATGGTGCCTCCCCGGCTTGCCCAACCTGCGATGTCGCCGCGCGAGCGGTCTCAATGTGTTGCGCCATGGTGTCCCTCCAGTGCCCGGTTCTGCTTTTGTTGTTGTTCTTGCGGCTGCGCTGCGGCGGTCGCTGTGGCGGAAATGGCCTCCACAACCTGTTCCATCTTCATGAATCGAGACCCTTTGACCAGCACACTGCCCACCGTGGACAGGGCATCGCGCACGGCCGTCAGCAGCGCGCTCATATCGTTGAAATGCCGGGCACCGCCGTAGGCCGTGGCGGCATGCACCGACTGCGTGCCGAGCGCGAACAGCAGGGGGATGCCCGCAGCACGGGCATGGGCACCCGCCTCGGCGTGAAACTGCGGGCCCTGATCACCCACCTCGCCCATGTCGCCCAGCACCAGCAGTTGCGGGCCGGGCAGCTCGGCCAGCACGTCGATGGCGGCACGCATGGAGTCGGGGTTGGCGTTGTAGGTGTCGTCCACCACGGTGATCTCCCGGCCAGCGCTGTGCACGCTGAAAGCACGCGAGCGGCCCTTGACCGGCACAAAATCGTTCAGCCCATGCGCAATGGCGGCCAGGGGCGCGCCCGCTGCCAGCGTACAGGCCGCAGCCGCCAGTGCGTTGGTCACGTTGTGGCGCCCTGCAATATGCAGGTGGGTGGCCACTTCGCCTTGTGGCGTGGCCAGCGTCACCGCCCAGGCGCCCTGACCCCACGCAGCCTGTGCGCAGGCCACATCGCCGCCATCGCCAAAGGTGACGGTGCGGCGCCCCGCTCCCAGCGAGCGCCAGAGGCCCGTGTAGGCATCGCCCACTGGGAACACGGCCACGCCGTCGGCGGGAAGGCGGGCAAACACCGAGCCGTTCTCGCGGGCCACAGCTTCCACCGTGTGCATGAACTCCAGGTGCTCGCGCTGTGCGTTGTTGACCAGCGCCACCGTGGGCTGCGCCATGGCAGCCAGCAGGGCGATCTCGCCCGGGTGGTTCATACCCATTTCGATCACGGCGGCGGCATGGCTGGCGCGCAGGCGCAGCAGCATCAGCGGCACACCGATGTCGTTGTTGAAATTGCCCTGCGTGGCAAAGGCAGCTTCGCCCTTCCAGGCGCGCAGGATGGACGCGATCATCTGCGTCACCGTGGTCTTGCCATTGCTGCCGGTCACGCCGATCAACGGAAGACCCAACTGCGCACGCCACCCCGCAGCCAGCGCGCCCAACGCTGCGAGGCTGTCTGGCACCTCAATGCCCGGCAGGCCTGCGGCTTCAAGGCCACCGTGGGCGATGGCAGCGGCTGCGCCACCGGAGCGGGCGTCGGACAGGAAAGCGTTGGCGTCAAAACGCTCGCCCTTGAGCGCCACAAAAAGATCCCCCGCCTGCAGCGTCCGCGTGTCGGTATGCACACGCACCAGCGGCGTGGCGCCATCCCCCACCAAGCGTGCCGAAGGAATGCGCGAGGCAAGCAGCGCAAACGCTTGCTGCAAGGTCATCATCACACCTGGGGTGGCGGTCATGTGCGGGCTCCTCGGGCCTGCAACGCGCCCTGCGCGTGGGCCATGTCGGAGAACGGCAGGCGCACACCAGCCGTCTCCTGGGTGTCTTCGTGGCCCTTGCCTGCGATCAGCACCACATCGGCGGGCGCAGCCTCGGCCACGACCAAGGCAATGGCGGCGGCACGGTCGGGTTCGGCGCGCACCACGCTGCTGGCGATGGTGCCTTGCAAAATCTGGTGCAGGATGGCCGCGGGGTCTTCGCTGCGCGGGTTGTCGCTGGTCACCACCACACGGTCGGCCTGGTGCTGCGCCACAGCGCCCATCAGCGGGCGCTTGCCTGCATCGCGGTCGCCACCGCAGCCAAACACACACCACAGCTCGCCGCCACGTTCCTGCGCGATCGGGCGCAGGGCCTGCAACGCCTTCTCCAGTGCGTCGGGGGTGTGCGCGTAGTCCACCGCCACCAGGGGTTGGCCAGGGCTGTGGATCTGCTCCATGCGGCCCGGCACGGGTGTGAGCTGGGCGCAGGCATACAGCGCGTGCTGGAGCGGCACGCCCAGCGCACGCAACCCGGCCAGCACACCCAGCAGGTTGGACACGTTGTACTGCCCGATCACGCGCGTCTGCAGCACATGCGTGTGCACGCCTTCAGCCACCGTGAAACGCAACCCACCCTCACCCATGCTGATATCACGCGCCGCCAGGCGGGCCGGACCAGTGATGGAAACACTCCACAGGTCCAGCGGCCGGTCCGCCAGCGTGGCATGCAACTCTGCGCCGCGCGCATCGTCGATGTTGACCACGGCAGCCTGCAGGCCCGGCCAGTCGAAGAGCATGCTCTTGGCCTGCCAGTAGGCCGCCATGCCGGAGTGGTAGTCCAGATGGTCCTGCGTGAAGTTGGTGAACAACGCGACACGGATGCGCGTGCCCGCCATGCGGTGCTCGGCCAAGCCAATGGACGAGGCCTCAATGGCGCAGGCCGTGCGGCCGGCATCGGTGAACTGCTGGAACGCACGCTGCAGCCGCACCGGGTCGGGCGTGGTCATGCCCGTGCTGGTGAGTGCGGGCGGTGCCCCCATCCCCAAAGTGCCTACCAGCGCACATCCACCTTGCGGAATAAGCTCATTTTCTGATAGCACATTAAGTGCCTCGGCCAGCCACCAGCTCGTGCTGGTCTTGCCATTGGTACCCGTCACGGCCAACACATCCAGATGCTGCGTGGGTTGCTCGAACCAGTCGGCCGCAATGGGGCCGGTGGCGGCTTTCAGGCCATGGAGCGCCGCCACAGGCAAGCCTTCAAGCACAAACGCGTCGGCGCCCTCGTGCTCCACCAGGCAAGCCACAGCCCCCCGCGCAAACGCATCGCCGACGTGCGCGCGGCCGTCGGTGGCAGCACCCGGCCAGGCGATGAAACCATCGCCGGGGCGAATCTGGCGGCTGTCGGTCTGCAGCGTGCCGGTCACCCGTTCGCGCAGCCAGGTCACGGCGTCGCGCACCGAGGCGAGCAAAGGCAATGCCGTTGTCATAGCGATTCCTCCACCTCTTTGGCCACAATTTGCGGCTTGACCGCCATGTCCGGCTGCACGCCCATCATTCGCAAGGTCTGTTGCACGACTTCGCTGAACACCGGAGCAGCCACCGCGCCACCGTAATACACCCCGTTGTTGGGCTCGTCGATCATCACGGCCACGATGATGCGCGGCTTGTCGATGGGTGCCATGCCCGTGAACCATGCGCGGTATTTACCCGAGGCGTAGCTTTTGCCCACCTGCTTGCGCGCGGTGCCGGACTTGCCGCCCACCGAGTAGCCCAGCGTCTGCGCCTTCTGGCCCGTACCGCCCGGGCCTGCGGCCATCTGCAGCATCTTGCGCACCTGGTCGGCCGTGCGCTCCGAAAACACGGGCACGCCCACTGCGGGCTCCGCGGTCTTGAGCATCGTGGCCGGAATCACCCGGCCGCCATTGGCAAACACCGTGTACGACCGCGCCATCTGGAACAGGCTGGCCGACAGGCCATAGCCGTAGGACATGGTGGCCTGCTCCACCGGGCGCCAGGTCTTGTACGGGCGCAATCGGCCGGTGACCACACCGGGGAAATGCAGCTGCGGCTTCTGCCCAAAACCCGCAGCCGAGAAGGTTTCCCACATCTCGCGCGCAGGCATCTGCATGGCGATCTTGGTGGTGCCCACGTTGCTGGATTTCTGGATCACACCTTCCACCGTCAGCACCCCATGGTTGCTGGTGTCGGAGATGGTGGAGCCCGTGATGTTGATCCGGCCAGGGTTCGTGTCCACGATGGTGTCCGGGCGCACGCGGCCCGTCTCCAGCGCCAGGCCGATGGTGAACGGCTTCATGGTGGAACCGGGCTCGAACACGTCGGTCAACGCGCGGTTGCGCAGTTGTTCGCCGGTCAGGTTCTGGCGTTTGTCGGGCACATAGCTCGGGTAGTTGGCCAGCGCCAACAGCTCGCCCGTGTGCGCATCAAGCACCACCACACTGCCCGCCTTGGCCTTGTGCGCAGCCACCTGGTCGCGCAGCTTCTGGTAGGCAAAAAACTGCACCTTGCTGTCGATGGAAAGCTGCATGTCCTTGCCATCCACGGGTGGCACGGTTTCCCCCACACCTTCGACCACCCGGCCCAGGCGGTCCTTGATCACACGGCGCGAGCCCGGCTTTCCTGCCAGATCCTTGTCGAAGGCCAGCTCCATGCCCTCCTGGCCATGGTCTTCCACGTTGGTGAATCCCACCACGTGCGCCGCCGCCTCGCCCTCGGGGTACTGGCGCTTGTATTCCTTGCGCTGGTAGATGCCCTTGATGTCCAGGGCCGCAATCTGCTGGCCCACATCCCAGTCGAGCTGGCGCTTGATCCAGACAAAGGTCTTGTCCTCATCGGCCAGCTTTTTCTGCAGCTCCGCCTGGGGCATGTCGAGCAGCTTGGCCAGCTGCTTGAGCTTGGCGCGCACTTCTGGCTTGTCCTGGTCCACGTCTTCCGGAATGGCCCAGATGCTGGAGGCCGGCACGCTGGATGCGAGGATCAACCCATTGCGGTCCACAATCTTGCCGCGGTTTGCGGGCAGCTCCAGCGTGCGCGCAAAACGCACTTCACCCTGGCGCTGAAAAAACGCGTTGCCAAACACTTGCACATAGGCGGCGCGCCCCGCAAGCCCCAGAAAGCCCAACGCAATCACGGCCACGATGAACTTGCTGCGCCAGACGGGCGTCTTGCTGGCCAGCAGCGGACTGGAGGTGTAGAGCACACTGCGGCTCATGGCTGCGCCCCCTCGGACCGGGGCGGAACACCGCTGGCAGCCGCTGCGGCCGCCACCCCCTGTGGGTCAGACACATACTGCGTGATGGCCGGCGTGGCCGTGCGCATGTTGAGTTGAGCGCGGGCGATCTTCTCCACCCGCAGTGGCGTGGCCTGTGCGCGCTTTTCCACCTGCAGGCGCTGGTGCTCGGTCTCCAGGCGGCGGGCCTCGGCAATGGCACGGTCCAGCTCGGTGAACAGGCGGCGCGACTCGTACTGGGTGTGCACCAGATAGATCGCGCTGGCCAGTACCGCCAGCAGCAGGACCACGTTGAGCCGCGTCATGTCAGACCACCGCCGTGCGCTCAGCCACGCGCATGATCGCGCTGCGCGAGCGGGGGTTGCCGGCCACCTCGGTGGCGCTGGGCTTGATGCGGTCCAGCGCCACCAGTTTCATGGCCTGGGGGGCGGCAAAGGGCGCGCGGCGGTCGTAGACCTCCTTGGAGTGTTTGGCGATGAACTGCTTGACGATGCGGTCTTCCAGCGAATGAAAGCTGATCACCACTAGGCGCCCGCCCGGCTGCAGCACCGAGAGGCTGGCCTCTAGCGCCTGTTGCAGCTCTTCAAGCTCGGCGTTGATGAAAATCCGAAGAGCTTGAAATGTGCGCGTTGCAGGGTTCTGGCCCGGCTCGCGGGTTTTGACCGTGCCAGCCACGAGATCGGCCAGTTCTGAGGTGGTTGAAAGAGGACCCCGTTCTTCGCGCCGAGCAACAATCGCCTTTGCAATGGGGCCAGCAAACCGTTCTTCACCGTAGTCACGTATCACCTCCGCAATCTGACCGACTTCGGCCGTGGCCAACCAATCGGCCACGCTTTCGCCGCGCGTGGTGTCCATGCGCATGTCCAGCGGGCCGTCAAAACGGAAACTGAAGCCCCGCTCGGGGCTGTCGATCTGGGGCGAGCTCACCCCCAGGTCCATCAACACGCCAGCGGCGCTGCCAGCAGGCAGATCGGCCAAATGGCGAAAACCTTCGTGCCGAATGGAAAAACGCGCATCGGTGATGCGCGTTGCTTCGGCGATGGCTTCGGGGTCCTTGTCGAAGGCCACAAGGCGCCCCTGTGGCCCCAGCCTGAGCAGGATGAGACGAGAGTGCCCGCCACGGCCAAACGTCGCATCGACCCAGGTGCCTGCAGGCTCAGGGCCTGCGCCGCCCAGGAGAGAGTCCACAGCCTCGTTGAGCAGGACGGTGGTGTGTTGCAAGGAAGATGTCACGGTGCGCCTTAAAAGGAGAAGTCCTTGAAGACATCCGGCATATCGCCCTGCATGGCCTTGGCCTCCTGCTCGTCGTAGGTGGCCTTGTCCCAAAGTTCGAAATGATTGCCCATGCCCAAAAGCATGGTGTCCCTGGAGATACCGGCCGCTTCACGCAGCTCGGGAGAAACCAGCACGCGGCCCGTGGCGTCCATGTCCACATCCATGGCATTGCCCAGAAAGATGCGCTTCCACCACTGGGCGGACATGGGCAACTGGGCGATACGCTCACGGAATTTCTCCCACTCGGGGCGGGGGAAGACCATAAGACAACCGTGGGGGTGCTTGGTGATGGTGAGCTGACCGGATGCCGTGGCCGCGAGGACGTCACGATGCCGGGTCGGCACAGACAGCCGACCCTTCGCATCGAGACTCAGCGACGAGGCACCTTGAAACACGGACAGATTCCCAATTCGGTTTTTTGCCTCGCGGGTCCGTGCAATGGACCTTGAGGGCACTTTTCACCACTTAATTGCACTTTTTTGCACTGTAGCAGGAAAAGCACACCGAACAAGGGGGTGTCCAACAAACTTTTGCAATGAAATCAACAACTTAGACGCGACTTTGCAGCCATCAGAAAGCCAAAAGTCGTTGAAAAAGAAGCACTTAGAGAGGCCTATGAAAGTGACCTCTCAAGGCTTGACCGAGTGGTCACAGGATGTAGCGCGAAAGATCCTCGTCCTGGCTCAGTGTCTGCAGGCGGGCGTCCACATAGGCAGCGTCAATGGTGATGGTCTGACCCGATAGGCGGGTCGCATCAAAACTCACCTCATCCAGCAAGCGCTCCATGACGGTGGACAGGCGGCGCGCACCAATGTTTTCGGTGCGTTCGTTCACCTCAAAGGCGATGTGCGCCAGGCGCGTGATGCCCTCGGGAGCAAATTCGAGCGTGACGCCTTCGGTGGCGAGCAGGGCCTGGTACTGCTTGACCAGTGATGCGTGGGTCTGCGTGAGGATGGCCTCGAAGTCCTTGACGGACAGGGATTCCAGCTCGACCCGGATGGGGAACCGCCCCTGGAGTTCCGGGATCAGGTCGCTGGGCTTGGACAGGTGGAACGCCCCCGAAGCAATGAACAGGATGTGGTCTGTTTTGATCATGCCGTATTTGGTGGACACCGTGGTGCCCTCCACCAGCGGCAGCAGGTCGCGCTGCACGCCCTGGCGGGACACATCGGCGCCGCTGGTTTCCTGGCGCGCAGCCACCTTGTCGATCTCGTCGATGAAGACGATGCCGTTCTGCTCGGCATTGGCGATGGCCCGGGCCTTGATCTCTTCCTCGTTGACGAGTTTTCCGGCCTCCTCGTCGGCGAGGAGCTTCAGGGCCTCGGCAATCTTGAGCTTGCGGGTCTTGCGTTTGTCCTGCCCCATCTGGCTGAACATGCCACGCAGCTGCTCGGTCATCTCTTCCATGCCCTGGGGCCCCATGATTTCCAGCGACGGGCGGCCTTCGGCCACGTCGATCTCGATCTCCTTGTCGGCCAGCAGCCCTTCGCGCAGCTTCTTGCGAAACACCTGCCGGGCCGTGTTGTCGGCGGCGGGCTCGGTGCCTGCCGCCGCCCGGGCCGGGGGAATCAGCACGTCGAGGATCCGCTCTTCTGCGGCATCTTCGGCACGGGCACGCACTTTCTTCATCTCGGACTCGCGGGTCTGCTTCACGGCCATCTCCGCCAGGTCACGGATGATGGAATCCACATCCTTGCCCACATAGCCCACCTCGGTGAACTTAGTGGCCTCGACCTTGATGAAGGGCGCGTCCGCCAGTTTGGCCAAGCGGCGCGCAATCTCCGTCTTGCCCACACCGGTGGGGCCGATCATGAGGATGTTCTTGGGCGTGATCTCCTGGCGCAGGCTGCCTTCGACCTGCTGGCGGCGCCAGCGGTTGCGCAGTGCAATGGCCACGGCACGCTTGGCGCTGGCCTGGCCCACGATATGGTGGTCCAGTTCGGAGACGATTTCCTGGGGGGTCATGGACGACATGGCAGAAATTCCAGTCAAATTGGGCTCTAGCGCTTATCTATAAAGCGCTAGCAGCTATCAAAAACGTATCAAATGCGGTGAAAACCACCTTGCAAACCAACCGACCTACAAGGTCTCGATGGTGTGGTTCATGTTGGTGTAGATGCACAACTCGCCCGCAATCTCCAGCGACTTTTTGACGATGTCCTGCGCAGAGAGGTCGGTGTGGTTGAGCAGCGCCTTGGCGGCCGAGTGCGCGTAGGCACCGCCCGATCCAATCGCCACGATGCCCTGCTCGGGCTCCAACACGTCGCCGTTGCCGGTGATGATGAGCGAGGCTTCGAGATCGGCCACGGCGAGCATGGCTTCGAGGCGGCGCAGCACGCGGTCGGTGCGCCAGTCCTTGGTGAGTTCAATGGCGGCCCGCACCAGGTGGCCCTGGTGCTTTTCGAGCTTGGCTTCAAAGCGCTCGAACAGGGTGAATGCATCGGCCGTGGCGCCTGCAAAACCCGCCAGCACCTTGCCGTGGTGCAGCTTGCGCACCTTGCGCGCCGTGCCCTTGACCACGATGTTGCCCAAGGTGACCTGGCCGTCCCCGCCAATCGCCACTTGCACGCCCTGGGGCGTCTGGCGGCGTACGCTCAGGATGGTGGTGCCGTGGAACACCGGGTGGTTGTCGTTTGATGAGTCCATAGCTGCGGCAGTTGAGGGCGCGTGCACCGCTTTCAAGCCAAAGCGGAGCTGCGCTGCGTGTTACCAGCACATCCACACCACTGCACGCAGGCCATGGCACCGAAGCGGCCCAGGCCAGCACGGCCGCGCAGGGGCCGCCAAGCCGCGCATGAGGCGCTTCGCTTGCGTGCACTGCCCCCTACCACGCAGCGAGAGAGGCACGGAGAGGCACAACTCCAAGGGCCATAGCCCCAGTCGGAGGCGCCGAGGCGCAAAGCGACTCCGGGGGAGTCAATTCTTCCGGGGCACCACCCAGGCGTGCTCGTTGATACCGATCACGTTGAAGAAAATCGCCACCAGCCTCTGCAGGTTGTGGAACTGGATCACATGGCCGTGGCCCTGCTGCTCGGCCGCCCAGTTGAGCACCGAGCCCGCAGCGGCAAAGTCCACACGGATCAGCTTGTCGCAGGCGATCGTCAGGGGCACCCCTGGGCGCAGGAAGGCCTGGAAAGCCTCCAGCAGCGGCGTGGCATCACCATCGATGTGCCCGCTGAGCTGGGCCACAGGGCCCGTCTCCAGCGGAGCTGGGGCCGATGCATCCCCCAGATCGGAGGCCATGAAATCGCTGTCTGCCGCCAGCGGCGCCGAACCCGAGGACACCCCCTCGTTGTCCGAATACCCGCAGCGCGGAGACACCCAAGAAGGCGGCGAGACTTCATAGGTCACGCAGTAGTCAAGCGCAACCAGCTCGAACTCATCCGGTTTGCCCATGAGCCGCAGCGCCGCCATGCGCAGGCTCCACCACTCGGGGCTGGTGGAGCGGTCCCCGGACTGGGTTTTGGCGTCGAGCAGGGCATTGAGCTTTTCAACCCCCGAAAACACCAGTTGTCCATCACGCTCGGCCCACCGCGTGAACTGCTCTGCCAGCAAAGGCACTGCAGCTTCGTCGATGGCCCCCAGGCGTGCCCAGGACAAGGTCCAGGGCGACGCGGAACGTGCCAAGGAGGCCTGGAGCGCGGCCACCGAAGACACAGCCAGGGTGGGCGGAGCATTCCAGCTGAAATCACGGCGCACCGCGCCCACCGGTGCGGCCGCTGGGGCGCCAGGTGCCGCCGCAGCGGGCGGTGGCGCCATGCCCAACTGCTCCAGCATGGAGAACCACAGTGGTGCCGAACGGCTGTACTGGGCCGCAAAGTCGATGGCCAGGGTGTCAAACCGGTCGTGCTGGCCGGTCGCACGGTACAGGTCGAACAGCGTCATCCAGATTTCAAGCTGGTCGTCGGGCGCGTCCTGCTGGTGCTGCGCCAGCACATCAAGCAGGCCGGACTCGGCCCCGGCATGGTCGCCATTGGCAAACCGGATGGCGGCTTCTTCTAGATCGGGTTCGTGCACGAATTCCTCCGGTTCGGATGCGGGCGCTGGCGTTGCCGCAGTAGCTGCCGCAGGGCTGAAGGACGCTTCGCCAGGGCCTTCGCCCGGGAGCATTTGCGCATCGGTGCCGCCAAACCGGCCAATGGCCATGCTGTCATCGGCAAACAGCGGCTGGACACCGGGCTTGTTTTCGAGAGGTGCTGGCAGGCTGCCGGGCGCCGTGGGTGCATACGCCCGCGCATGCTCGGAGTCGGACGTCGCGGCGCCGCTGGCAGCAGCCGGCATCGCACCGGGCTGGGTGGGCGCCTCAGCACCTTGCTTGCTCTTCCACCACTGCTGCGACATCTGCGCTTCGATCTCGTCGATCTTCTTGAGCGTGACCGCGCGGTCGTCGGGCGAAGCCATGCTGCTTTGAAAGAACGATGGGCGCCCCGCCGCATCTTCCACGCGCTGGCCCTGCAGCACCTCGCGCTGGCGCAGCTTGCGCAGCTGATCGAACTCTCGGCGCCGCACAAAATCGTTGCGGCGCTTGCGCTCGATCATCTCCTTGAGCATCTGCTTGCTGTACTGGCTCTCCCGGTCGTCCTGGATGGAGTCGAGCTCGGTCCAGTTCACCGTCGGGTTCTTCACAAACCGAACCACCTTCGATAGCAGGCCGCCGGGGGTGGTTTCTTCCTTGCTCATGGCTCAGGGTGCGCTTGGGGATGGATCAGGCCCGGTGGCCCGGTCAATCACCAAACATCTTCTGCTTGAGTTCGCGGCGTTGTTGGGCTTCCAGGGACAACGTGGCAGTGGGGCGAGCGATCAGGCGGCCCACACCGATGGGTTCGCCGGTTTCGTCGCAGTAGCCATAGTCACCCGCGTCGATGCGGGCGATGGACTGCTCGATCTTCTTGAGCAGCTTGCGCTCGCGGTCACGGGTGCGCAGTTCCAGGGCGTGTTCTTCTTCGATCGTCGCGCGGTCGGCGGGATCGGGCACCACCACGGTGTCTTCCCGCAGGTGTTCGGTGGTTTCACCGGCGCTGTTGTGGATGTCCTGCTTGAGTTGCACCAGCTTGAGGCGGAAGAACGCCATCTGCTTGTCGTTCATGTACTCGCTGTCAGGCATGGCCATGACTTCTGCGTCGGTCAACTCAGCGGCGGACTTGGTTTTCCAGTTGTTCGCGAGCTTGGGGTCTTTTTTGGCAGCCGTGTAGGTGGGCTGCGCTTGCGCGGTCGTGGGCATGGTGTGTAGATAACTGGCTTTGGCAGCGGTCGACGCCACTGTCTGTGCCATGGATGGTACGGTCAATTGGGCCAATCGGGAAGAAGGCCGGGTCGTGCGCACGGGTACCTGCGAACCGGCTTGCAGCACGGGGGCTGGAGCAGGTGCTGCCACTGCGGGAGGCGCGGCCACTTTGGGCGCCGCAGCAGCCTTGGCAGGGGCCTTCGCAGCAACTTTAGGTGCCGCTGGGGCGGCGGCGCTTTTCGCCGCGGCAGGGGTTGCCTTGGTGGCCCCCTTGGATTTGCTGGTGTCGGCTTTCACTTCCTGGTCTCCTCGCAATACGGGCGGGCCCTAGCTGCATTCACAGCCAAGGGCGGGTGGCAAGCCTTCCGGGGTTTTACCGGGGCGCGATTGTATCGACCTGGGCTGACGCAAACGGAAACGTTGCAGATACAACACAAACCGGCAGCCTTCCGGCCTCTCCAGCACCTTCCCGCATCACACCAGGCTTTGTTCCAGTCCCTGCAGAAAGATGTCCTTGGGCAGGTCAATGCCAATAAAGACCATCTTGCTGGTGCGCGGCTCGCCTTCCGCCCACTGTGGCCCCAGATCGCTGCCCATGAGCTGGTGCACCCCCTGGAAAATCACCTTGCGTTCGGTGCCCTTCATATTAAGCACCCCTTTGTAGCGCAGCATGCGCGGGCCGTAAATATTCACGATGGCCCCCAGGAAGTCCTCCAGCTTGGCCGGGTCGAACGGCCGGTCGGAGCGGTAGACAAAACTCTTCACATCGTCGTCATGGTGATGGTGGTGGCCATGCCCATGGTCATGCTGGTGCGAGGGGTGGTCGCAATGCTCGCCATGCGCGTGATCGTGGTCGTGGTGCTCATGGCCGTGCGCCTCTTCTTCCTTGAGGAAGTCCGGGTCGATGTCGAGCTTGGCATTGAGGTTGAAGCCCCGCAGGTCCAGCACTTCCTGGAGCGGCACCTCGCCAAAGTGCACGGCCTTGATGGGTGCGCGCGGGTTCATGTGCTTGAGGCGGTGGATCAGCGCATCGGTTTCCTCGGCGCTGACGAGGTCGGTCTTGGACAGGAAGATCTGGTCGGCAAAACCCACCTGGCGGCGCGCCTCCTGGCGGTCGTTGAGCTGCTGCGGCGCATGCTTGGCATCAACCAGCGTGATGATGGAGTCGATCAGGTAGGTCTCGGCGATCTCTTCGTCCATGAAGAAGGTTTGCGCGACGGGGCCAGGGTCGGCCACGCCGGTGGTTTCGATCACGATGCGCTCGAAGTCCAGCAGCCCCTTGCGCCGCTTGGCGCCCAGCAATTGCAGCGTCTCGCGCAGGTCTTCGCGGATGGTGCAGCAGATGCAGCCATTGCTCATCTGCACGATCTGCTCCTTGGACTCGGTCACGAGGATGTCGTTGTCGATGTTCTCTTCGCCGAATTCGTTCTCGATCACGGCGATCTTCTGGCCATGGGCTTCGCTCAGCAGGCGTTTGAGCAAGGTCGTTTTGCCAGCGCCCAGAAAGCCGGTGAGGATGGTGACGGGGATGAGGGACATGGAAGAAGGCCTTGTGGATTGCAAAGGACACCGCAGGCAAGACAGCCCGGGCCGGAGCCGCAAAGGTGGGGAGTTTAGCGGCGGAATCAAGCCCCTGTTCGCGCCCGATCACGCCCCCTGCCCCCCCGCTCCACCCCGGGAAACGCGGGGCAGCAGTGGGCCGGAACGTTCTACGATAGGCCCCTGGAGGCGCTTTTTGGGCCTCTTCCACCATGACACCGCCCACCCCTACCCGCCACACGCCACCCTCCATCGAAGGTTTCGACACGGCGCACTGGCGGGCGCTGGCCGACAAGCGCTTGGACCACCCCTGGCAGGCGCTGCCGGACCACGTCCACCGCTCCAGCGCCGGGCGCCCCTGGCAGGGCCTCGCGGTGTGGCACCAGGTGGGCCCCGTGGGCGACCTGTACGTGCCCGCCCACAGCAACTGCGTCATTCTGGTGCGCCGGGGCAACCCCACGCAGCTGTTGCAACGCCATGGAGAGCTGGTGGGAGAGAGGCTCTGGCAGCGTGGCGAGGCCGTGATCCTGCCCGGCGACACCCCGAGCTTCTGGCGCAGCTCGGCCGTGCGCGACAACATCCACATCGACCTGGCCCCCGCCTGGCTGCAGCGTGCCGCAGGCGGCGATGTGGCGCTGGGCCAGTGTTTTGGCCGCAAGGACCCGGTGCTCGCAGCCTTTGCCGACCTGCTGCTGGCATCGCTGGACAACAACGCCTCACTGCAACCCACGTTTGGCGAACACATCGCGATGGGCATTGCCATCCACCTCGTCGAAAACTACGCACTGCCCGGCGAGCGCCCGCGCACCGGCGCCACACTCACCTCGCGGCAGATGCGCCAGCTGACCGAGGCCGTGATGGCCGGCCTGCACGAACCCTGGCCGGTGGCCCGCCTGGCGGACATCGCGGGGCTCAGCCCGTTTCACTTTGCGCGCGCCTTCAAGGTGTCGTTTGGCGCCACACCCCACGCCTGGGTGCACTTTCAGCGCATGGAGCTGGCCGCACGGCTGGTGCGCGATTCGCGCAAGCCCCTGCTGGAGATCGCCTTGCTCACCGGCCACCCCTCGGCGGCCCACTTCAGCCACGCCTTTCGCCGCCACTGGGGCGTGACGCCTTCGGACTACCGCCGCTCGTAGCGTGCCCAGTCGCCGGGGGCCTCACCCCACCGCGCGCGACGCCCAGGTTTTCCCCTAGGTCCGCAGCTTTGCGATACCCACCGCAGTAATTGGAAAGCAGCCCCTGCGCCCTTGCGGCACAGTCGCACCGCGCCACCGCAGTGGCACACCAAAAACCAGGAGACAAACCATGACTACCCGCCGACAGTTCGCTGTCCAACTCACCAGCCTGGCCGCGCTGGGCACGGGCATCGTCCCGGCCGCACACGCACAGCAACAGTCCGACCTGGCCCGCCTGCTGGTGGGCTTTCCGCCTGGGGGCAGCACCGACAACGTGGCCCGGCGCCTGGCCGAGAAGCTGCGCGGCACCTATGCCGCCAACGTGCTTGTGGACAACAAGCCCGGCGCGGGCACCCAGATCGCCGTGAGCGCGCTCAAGGACGCCGTGCCTGACGGCACCACGCTGCTGCTGTCGCCGCCCTCCCCGTTCACCGTCTACCCCTACACCTACCGCAAGCTGCCCTATGCGCTGGAAGATGTGGCGCCCGTGTCGATGGCCTGCACCTTCCCGTTTGCGCTGGCGGTGGGGCCGGCCGTGCCCGACAGCGTGCGCACGCTGCAGGACTTTGTCGCCTGGGCCAAGGCCAACCCCGGCAAGGCCAGCTTCGGCTCGCCCGCGTCGGGCTCCACGCCGCATCTGGTGGGCAGCGTGCTGGGCAAGATGGCGGGCATCGACTTCACCCACATTGCCTACCGCGGCGATGCACCCGGGCTGCAGGACCTGATGGGCGGCCAGGTGCCGGCCTATTCGACGGTGCTGGGCAGCTACCTGCCGCACCTCAAATCCGGCCGGCTGCGCTTGCTGGCCGTCTCGGGCACCGAGCGCAGCAGCTTCGCCCCCGACCTGCCCACTTACCGCGAACAGGGCTTTGCACTGGACATGACCGAGTGGTTTGGCGTGTTTGTGCCCGCGCGCACGCCCGCCGCCACGGTGCAGCGCGTTGCTGACGCCATGCGCGCTGCCGTGGCCCAGCCGGACTTCGTGCGCGGCCTGGCGGAATTCGGCATGACGGCACGCTCGTCCACGCCGCAAGAGCTGGTCACGCGGCTGCGCGCCGAGGCCGAGCAATGGCGGGTGCACGTGAAAAACATCGGTTTCACTGCGGACACCTGAGAAGGCGAAAGAACCGTCCCATGACCACCCTGACAGCCCTGCCCCCAACAGCCTCGGCCCCCAACGAAACCCCGGACACCCTGCTCTGGCAACCCAATACCGCACGCCGCGAGCGCGCCCTCATCACCGCCTTTGAGGCCTGGCTCGTGCACAAGCGTGGCCTGCGCTTTGACGGCTATGAAGCCCTGTGGCAGTGGTCGGTGGACGAACCCGAAGCGTTCTGGAGCGCCCTGCTGGCCTTCTTCGACGTGCCCATGGCGCAAGCCCCGCGCCGCATGCGCTCGGACGACCCCATGCCCGCCACCCAATGGTTTGAGGGCGCGCGCCTGAACTTGGTGGACACCGTGATGCGCCACGCGCACCCGGACTCGCCACTGAACACACCGGCCATCGTTTTCGAGGACGAGTCCGGCGGTGCCGGAGAAATCTCGTGGCCCGAACTGCGCCGCCAGGTGGGCGCGCTGGCGCACACGCTGCGCACGCTGGGCGTGCAGCCGGGCGACCGTGTGGTGGGCTACCTGCCCAACATCCCGCAAGCGGTGGTGGCCTTCCTTGCGGCCGCCAGCATCGGTGCGGTGTGGGCTCTGTGCGCGCCCGACATGGGCCCCGTGAGCGTGGGCGACCGCTACCGCCAGATCGAACCCAAGGTGCTGGTCGCGGTGGATGGCTACCGTTATGCGGGCAAGCCGTTTGACCGCCGCGCCGCACTGGGCGACATCCTGGACCAGCTGCCCACCGTGAGCCATGTGGTCTGGGTGCCCTGCCTCGACCCGGCGGCGGCGCCCCCCGCGCAGGCGCAGGCCCGCACCGTGGTGCCCTGGGCCGAGGCCGTGGCGGGCAACGCACCGCTTGAACCGCTCGCACTCGCGCCCGACCACCCGCTGTGGACGCTGTACTCGTCCGGCACCACGGGCCTGCCCAAGGCCATCGTGCACGGCCATGGCGGCGTGCTGGCCAACAGCCTGGTGGCGATGGTGCTGCACAACGACCTGCATCCCGAAGACCGGGTGCTGTGGGCGGTCAACACCTCGTGGATGGTGTGGAACGCGCATGTGATGGGACTGCTGGGCGGCGCCACCATCGTGCTCTACGACGGCTGCGTGACCGGCGCGGGCAGCGCCGGCGCCGAACCCGACTGGGCTTTCCTGTGGCGCCTGGTAGGCCGCCTGCGCGTCACCACCTTCGGCGTAGGGGCCGCCATCCACCACGCCTGCCTCAAGGCGGGCGTGGTGCCCCGGCAGGTGGCCGACCTGTCGGCACTGCACACCGTGTGCTCCACCGGATCACCGCTGTCGCCCGAGGCCTACCGCTGGCTCTACCGCGAGGTCAAGAACGACTTCTGGCTCAACGTGGTTTCCGGCGGCACCGACATCGCAGGCGGTTTCATCGTGGGCCTGCCCACACTGCCCGTGCGCCTGGGCGAGATGCAGTGCCGCGCGCTGGGCGCCAGCGTGCAGGCCTGGAACGACGCGGGCCAGCCGGTCTTGGACGCAGTGGGCGAGCTGGTCTGCACCCGGCCCATCCCATCGATGCCGCTGTACTTCTGGGGCGACACCGGCGGCACGCGCTACAAGGAGAGCTACTTCGACACCTTTCACGACGCCGAACAGCGCCCCGTGTGGCGCCAGGGCGACTGGTTGCGGCTGGTGGCCCGGCCCGAGGCCGTGGGCGGCATCATCTACGGCCGCTCGGACGCCACCATCAACCGCCAGGGCGTGCGCATGGGCACGGCCGAGCTGTACCGCGTGGTCGAGGGGCTGGATGACGTGCTCGACAGCCTGGTGGTGGATCTGGAATACCTGGGCCGGCCGTCGTACCTGGCGCTGTTCGTGCAGCTGCGCGCAGGCGCCATGCTCGACGAACCGCTGCGCCAGCGCATTCGCCAGGCGCTGCGCAACGCGCTGTCGGTGCGCCACGTGCCCGACGAAATCCTGCAGGTGCCAGTGATCCCCAAGACCGTGACGGGCAAGAAACTGGAGCTACCGGTCAAGAAGCTTCTGCTGGGCCACCCGGCCGAGCGGGTGCTCCACCGCGACGCGCTGGCGCAGCCCGAGAGCATCGACTGGTTTGTGCAGTTCGCCGCAGATTACCTGGCACGCACTGCACCGCAAAAACTACCAATTTGATAGCTATCAGCGCATGATGGATAAGCGCTAGCAGCCAAAATCATCAAGATTTCCGCATCACCACCAGTCCCTTGAGGTACTCGCCCTCCGGGAACTCCAGCGTCATGGGGTGGTCGGGCGCGCCGCCCAGGCGCTCCAGGATGAAGCCATCCACGCCCGCATCCGCGCCCGCCGACGCCACGATCTTGTGGAACAGGTCGGCGCTGATGCCGCCCGAACACGAGAAGGTAAACAGCACCCCGCCCGGGGTCAGCAGTTGCAGCGCCAGCCGGTTGATGTCCTTGTAGGCGCGGGCCGCGCGTTCGGCGTGCGCTGCGGTCGGCGCAAACTTGGGCGGGTCGAGCACGATGGCATCAAACCGCTGGCCTTCCTTGAGGAACTGACGCAGCGAGGCGTTCACGTCCGCGTCCAGGAAGCTCGCGCGATGCGGGTCGAAGCCGTTGAGCGCCACGTGGGCACGGGCGCGCTCCAGCGCAGGGCCGGACGAGTCGATAGAGGTCACATGCCCTTCCGCAGATGCGCCCGCCGCCCGCATGCCCGCCAGTGCGGCCACGCTGAAGCCGCCGGTGTAGCAAAAGCAGTTGAGCACATGCTTGAAGCCCAGTCGCTGCGCGTAGTCGGCAAAACGCTTGCGGCTGTCGCGCTGGTCTAAATAGAAGCCGGTCTTGTGGCCCTCGGCGATGTTCAGCGTCAGGCGCCACTGGTGTTCGTGGATGGCGAGTTCGAGCGGTGGCCCCTCGCTGTCGCCGCCCGCGCCCATGGGCCCGCCGCGCAGCCAGCCGGTGGCGGGCTCCAGGCCTTCGAGGGTGCGCACGCTGGCGTCCGAGCGTTCATACAGCTTGGTCAGACCCGTCTCGCGCAACAGGGCGTCGGCAATCACATCCTTCCAGCGCTCGGTGCCCGCGCTGGTGAACTGAGCCACCAGCGTGTCGCCATAGCGGTCCACGATGAGCCCCGGCAGGCCGTCAGATTCGCCGTGCACCAAGCGCACGCCATCACTTTGCACATCAAAACGGGCTCTGGCGATGATGGAACGTGCGCAAGCAGCTATGAAAAACGGAGCATCAATGCGCTGCGCCTCGTCAAAGCTCCACACCCGCGCGCGGATGCGCGAGCTGGGGCTGTAAGCGGCCCAGGCCAGGAACTGGCCTTCGTGCGACTCCACACGCACGGTCTCGCCGCTGTCGCCACCGCCCTTGGCGATGGCCGATTCAAAGATCCAGGGGTGGCGGCGCAAGAGCGAGCGCTCTTTGCCAGGGCGAAGGCGAAGGGTTTTCATGATGGAGCGATTGTCGCGTGAATGCGCCCCACGCTGACCCTGCAAGTGCGACCCTGCCCTACGCCGCGCGCACTGAATGCCGCCGTCAGAGGGGATGGCCGATGCGGCCCAGGCGCGGCGCCCAGTTCGCAAGGATGTCGGCCGACACCAGCACCCGGCGCGCCTGGCCGATGAGCAGGTGGCGCGGCACAAAACCGATGTAGCGCGAGTCAGCGCTGTTGTCGCGGTTGTCGCCCAACACCAGGTATTCGCCCTCGGGCACCGTCACCGGGCCGAAGCTGCGGTGCGCCGTCACGCCCTGCAGCCACTGCACGCGCCGCTCGCGGCCCTGCACATGCTCCGTCCAGCGGGTGGCGGGCACCTGCGCGCCCAACTCGGCCAGGTGTTCGGTCACGGCCTCGGGTGCGTCATAGCGTGCGGCCTCGCCGTTGAGGTACAGCACCTCGTCGCGCATCTCCACGGTGTCGCCGGGCAGCGCCGCGATGCGCTTGATCAGCCGCGTGCCATCGCGCGGTGACGAGAAGGTGACCACATCGCCCCGCTCGGGCTCGCCCAGGCGGGCGAGCACCACATCGGTCAGCGGCAGTTTCAGGTCGTAGGCCAGGCGGTTGACGAACACCACATCGCCTTCGAGCAGCGTGGGCCGCATGGAGCCCGAAGGGATGGGATTCCAGTCGGCCACCGCCGTGCGAAAGATGCCAAAGCACAGCAGCAGCACGATGAACCCACGGTTTGATTTGATCCATTTCAGCAGCATGACGAGAACTCCACGGCGCCCTACAGCAAGCGCCCCCTGCTCGGAGGCCTCGACTTGCGTCTTGGTTCCGTGACAGTGCCCGCAGCCCCACCAGTGCACCCGTGGAACTGGCTTTGCCAGGCCACCGGGTGCGTCCCCCTCCGGGGGAAGGCGCGAAGCGCCTCAGGGGGGCTTCTTTCTAGCGCGGGGATGCGCCGCGTCATACACCTTGGCCAGGTGCTGAAAATCGAGCCGCGTGTAGACCTGCGTGGTGGTGATGTTGGCGTGGCCCAGCAGCTCCTGCACCGCGCGCAGGTCGCCGCTGCTTTGCAGCAGGTGGCTGGCGAACGAGTGGCGCAGCATGTGCGGGTGCACCGGCGTGGTCAGCCCCGCCTGCTGGCTGCGCTGGCGCAGGCGCAGCCAGATCGACTGCGCAGTGAGCCGCTTGCCACGCTGGCCCACAAACAATGCCGTGTCGAGCCGCGCAGACCCCTCGCCGCCGAACGGTGTGGCCCGGAGCTGCAGCCAGGTCTGCAGCGCCTCGGTGGCCGCGCGCCCCACGGGCACGCTGCGGCGCTTGCTGCCCTTGCCGAACACATGGGCCTCCCCCGCCTGCAGATCGACCCAGCCACGGCCCTGGCGCTGGGTGTCGGCATTGGGGATGGCGTCGAGCCCAGCCAACTCGCCCACGCGCAGGCCACAGCCGTACAGCAGCTCGACCATGGCCGCGTCGCGCGCCTCCAGCCAGGGGTCGGCGCCGGTGTTGTCGAATTCGGCCAGCCGCACGGCGTCGTCCACACCCAGCGCCTTGGGCAGAGGCTTGGGCGCCTTGGGGGCACGCACGTCCTGCACCGGGTTGTGCGGAATCAGCCCCTGCCGCCCCGCCCAGATGAAGAACCCGCGCCAGCCCGAGAGGATGAGCGCAATGCCCCGCCCGCTGCGCCCGCCGCTGTGCATCCGCGCCACAAAACGGCGGATGTGCGCGGTCTGCAGCTGCAGCAGCGGCACGCTGACCCCCGCCGCAAACTGCGCGAGCTTTTCAAGGTCCAGGGTGTAGAGCGTGAGCGTGCGCGCGGCCAGCCGCTTTTCGACGCGCACATGCTCCAGGTAGCGCAGGACGTGCGGGTCGAGCGCGGTGGGCATGTCAGACATTTGCCGTGGCCGAGCCGCCGCCGTGTTTGTGCCGGGCTCGCGGGTTACTTCAGCCGCAGCAGCGCAGCACTGGCGAGTTCTGCCATGCGCGACAGAAATTCCGTGCCCATGGTGGCATCAAAACGCTGCGGATCTTGCGAGCCCAGCACCAGCAGGCCAAAGGCGGGCGTGGCGCTGTCGATGGCGCCTTCGCGCAGCGGCAGCAGGGCCAGCGACTGGGCCGGCTCGCCCGCCTCGTTGGCCAGCCAGGCTGCGGGCTCAAAACCCAGGTTGGGGCCGCAGAACGGCATGGTCAGCGATGAGGCAAACGCGCGGGCGTCATCACTGGCGCCCTGGGTGAAGTCGGCGTCGATGTACGGCGCGGCCACCTCCCACACACGCACCGCAGCCTGGGGCACGTCGAACAGGGTGCGCACGCCATCGACCACGGCCTGGGGCAGGTCGAACGGGTCGCGCACTTGCAGCAGCGCGCTCGTCCACTGGTGCACCTTGTTGGCGATCGCCGCGTTTTCGGTGCTGTTGCGCACCATTTCCATGATGCGCTGCTCCAGGCCCTTGATCTTTTCGCGCAGCATTTCGGCCTGGCGCTCCTGCAAGCTCACGGCGCGCGCGCCGTGGGGGCTGGTGATCTGCACACTGGCCAGCACCTCGGCATGGCGCTCGAAAAAGCCCGGCGTGTTGGTGAGGAACTGGGCGATGTCGTCTTCGGTGATCGGTGGGATGTGGGACGTCATAGGGGGGTGTCAGGAATGTCGATCTGGCCTTCGAACACCGTGGTGGCGGGGCCGGTCATGAAAACGGAATCGGTGCCGGCACCGCTCCACGCAATGGTGAGGCGGCCGCCGCGCGTGTCCACATGCACCTCTTTATCAAGCAGGCCCAGGCGGATGCCAGCCGCCACGGCCGCGCAGGCGCCTGAGCCGCAGGCCAGGGTTTCGCCCACGCCGCGCTCGAACACACGCAGCCGCACATGGGTGCGGTCCACGATCTGCAAAAAGCCTGCATTCACGCGCTGCGGAAAACGCGCATGGCGCTCGACCAACGGGCCGGCTTCCAGCACAGGGGCGGTGTCCACGTTGTCCACCAGTTGCACGGCGTGCGGGTTGCCCATGGAGACAACCGCTACTAAAACAGTAGCTGTCAGCGCTTTACCATCCAGCGCCAGCGGCCATTTTTGTCCTGAACCTTGTGCCACGGCGGTCAAACCGCTGGCATCAAACGGCACCTGGACAGGCTCGAACAACGGGCGACCCATGTCCACAGTGACACGGCCATCGGGCGTGAGGCGGGGGGCGATCACGCCACTTTTGGTCTGCACCCGCAAGGTGTCTTTACCCGACAGGCCCTTGTCGTGCACAAAGCGCGCAAAGCAGCGGGCGCCGTTGCCGCACTGCTCCACCTCGCCGCCGTCGGCGTTGTGGATCACGTATTCAAAGTCGATGCCGTCCGCTGGCGAAGGCCGCACGGTGAGGATCTGGTCGGCCCCCACGCCGAAGTGGCGGTCGGCCAGAAAACGGTATTGGGCGGTGCTGAGCCCCAGACGGCCCTGGGTTTCGTCGAGCACCACGAAATCGTTGCCCGCGCCCTGCATTTTGGTGAAACGAATCTGCATCCGCCGGATTATCGTCGTTGGTGCCTGAATAACCTCGGACTGCGCCGGTTTCACCACCCCATTAGGCTTGCGCTCTTTTGGCGCCGCTATGGCCGCCACCAGCCAAGGACCCCTCCATGCCCGAACTTTCCACCTTCACCATCACCCACAAATGGCCCGCACAGCACCCGGATCGCCTCCAGCTGTATTCGTTGCCCACGCCCAACGGCGTGAAGGTATCGATTGCACTCGAAGAGTTGGGCCTGCCCTACGAGCCGCACCTGGTGAGCTTTGAAACCAACGACCAGACCTCGCCCGAGTTCCTGTCGCTCAACCCCAACAACAAGATTCCGGCCATCCTCGACCCTCACGGGCCCGGCGGCCAGCCGCTGGCGTTGTTCGAGTCGGGCGCCATCCTGTTGTACCTTGCCGACAAGACCGGCAAGCTGATCCCGCAGGACGCCGCCGCGCGCTACGAAACCATCCAGTGGGTGATGTGGCAGATGGGCGGCGTCGGCCCCATGTTTGGCCAGCTCGGGTTCTTCCACAAATTTGCGGGCAAGGACTATGAAGACAAGCGCCCGCGTGACCGCTACGTGGCCGAATCGAAACGCCTGCTGGGCGTGCTGAACCAGCGCCTGGCGGGCCGCCAATGGGTGATGGGCGACCAGTACACCATTGCCGACATTGCCATCCTGCCATGGGTGCGCAACCTGATCGGTTACTACGGCGCGGGTGACCTGGTGGAATTCAGTCAATTCACCGAAGTGCCGCGCGTGCTGGACGTCTTTGTGGCACGCCCGGCCGTGGCCAAGGGCCTGAACATCCCCGCGCGCAGCTAAGCGAGCGCCGAATGCAGGGGCCACGGCCTCAGCCCATGCGCTCCTGCAAAAAATCCAGAAAACACGCAATGCGCGCGGCCAACTGCGTGTTGCGGTAGTACACCGCGTTGATGGGCTGGCGCACGTCCACCGTGTCGCGCGCCAGCACCTGCACCAGGCGGCCAGCCTCGCGGTCGCCTGCTGTCATGAAGTCCGACAGGCATACCAGCCCCACATGCGCGAGCGCCAGCTGCCGCAACGTTTCACCGCTCGACGCCGTGAGGCTGGGCACGATAGGCCACGCGTCCCCATGCACGCCCCGCAGCGGCCAGTGGTTGAGCGTCTCGGGCTGGTTGAAGCCCAGCAGCGTGTGGTTGGCCAGGTCGACCATGCTTTTGGGCTTGCCCGCACGCGCCAGGTAATCCGGGCTCGCCAGCACGCGCAGGCGGCTGGTGCACAGGGGGCGGGCGTGCAGGGTCGAGTCCTGCAGCGGGCCGATGCGGATCGCCACGTCCGTGCGCCGCTCCAGCAGGTCGATGTACGCCTCGTCTGTGTCCAGTTGCAGCGTGATCTGCGGGTAGGCCTTGCGAAACGCTGGCACCAGCGGCACCACGGCGTGCAGCATGAAGGGTGTGGCCGCGTTCACGCGCAGGCGGCCTGCGGGCTGCTGGCGGCGCGCAGCCATGCTTTCTTCGGCATCCTCAATGGAGGCCAGGATGGCGCGCGTGCGCAGCAGGAAGGCCTGCCCCTCCTCGGTCAGCTCGGTGCGGCGGGTGGTGCGGCGCAGCAGCGTGGTGTCGAGCTTTTTCTCCAGCCGCGCCAGCGCCCGGCTGATGCCCGAGACCGTCTGGCCCAGCTGGTCGGCGGCGGCAGTGATCGACCCGCCATCCACCACGGCGACAAAGGCCTGCAGTTCTTCCAGCGTGGTTTTCATGGATTTTTTCATCCTTGATTGTTGATTCACAGTCAACTATCTATCGAGCGTAACCGTCTTTTTCTGCAAGACTGAAAACCCCACACTCCGTCCCATTCCACAGGAGTGTTCCCATGCCCATTGCCTTGCTCGCGCTGACGCTCAGCGCTTTCGCCATCGGCACGACCGAGTTCGTGATCGTTGGCTTGTTGCCCACCGTGGCGGCCGATCTGTCCATCAGCATCCCCTCGGCGGGCCTGCTGGTCAGCCTGTATGCCCTGGGGGTCGCCGTGGGCGCCCCGGTGCTCACCGCACTCACCGGCAAGCTCCCGCGCAAGGCGCTGCTGCTGTCGCTGATGGCGTTGTTCACCGCCGGCAACCTGCTGGCCTGGCGGGCGCCCAGCTACGAGACGCTGGTGGCCGCACGCATCCTCACCGGCCTCGCGCACGGCGTGTTCTTTTCCATCGGCTCGACCATCGCCACCGGCCTCGTGCCGCGCGAAAAGGCGGCCAGTGCGATTGCCATCATGTTCACCGGCCTCACGGTGGCACTGGTCACCGGCGTGCCGCTGGGCACCTTCATCGGCCAGCACTTCGGCTGGCGCGAGACCTTCCTGGCCGTCTCGGCCCTGGGCGTGGTCGCCTTCATCGGCAGCGCTTGGTTCGTGCCGCGCGGCATTGCGCACACGCCGCCCGCGTCGCTGCTGGAACAGGCCCGCGTGCTGGCCGAGCCGCGCCTGCTGCTGGTGTATGCCAAGACAGCCGTCGGCTATGGCGGGACCTTCATTCCCTTCACCTTTCTTGCGCCCATCCTCACGGATATCTCGGGCTTCAGCGCGGGCGCCGTGGGCTGGGTGATGCTGGTGTACGGTGTTTCGGTGGCCGTGGGCAACCTGTGGGGCGGCCGCCTGGCCGACCGACTGGGGCCCATCCCGGCGCTGCGCATCATCTTTGCGCTGCTGGCGGCCGTGTTGTTGTTGCTGCAGTTCACCGCGCCCTACCCCTGGCTGGCTGTGGGCACCGTGCTGCTGTGGGGCGCCGTGGCGTTTGGCAATGTGCCGGGGCTGCAGGTGTATGTGGTCAAGCAGGCCGAACGCTTCACACCGCAGGCGGTGGACGTGGCCTCGGGCCTGAACATCGCCGCCTTCAACCTGGGCATTGCCGGTGCCGCCTGGGCCGGGGGCCTGATCGTGACGCACCTGGGCCTGCACCACACGCCATGGATTGGTGCGCTGGTGGTGCTGGTCTCGCTCGCCCTCACGCAGTGGAGCGGTGCGCTGGACCGGCGCAGCGGCATCCCCGTGCGCAGCAGCGGGCCTGTGCCCGTGGGGCACTGAAGCGCCACCGCAGCCACGGGCACAGTGATCGGGCCGCGCTCCCAGGGCGGCAGATGGGCACCCGCTGTGCGCCGCCTCGATAATGGGGCGATGCCCCGCTCCACCCAACAGCTTCACCCCTTCCGCGAACCCGTCGCCACCCGCCCTGCCGCCACCGTGCTGCTGCTGCGCGATGCCACCGCCGCTGGCGGCGCGGGGGGAATCGAGGTGCTGATGACGCGGCGCTCCGACAAGGCCAGCTTCGCACCCGGCGCCTATGTGTTTCCCGGTGGTGGCATCGACGCGCTGGATGCCGCCCCCGACACCCACGCCGCCGCAGACCGCCGCCCCACACAGAGCGACCTGCACCTGACCCAGGCCATCGCCGCCATCCGCGAGAGTTTTGAAGAGCTGGGCGTGCTGCTGGCCCGCCATGCCGATGGCCCCCGCAAGGGTTGGATGGCCGATGCGCAGGACATCGCCGGCATCGACCGCCACCAGCCTTTTGCCGCGCAGTGCCAGGCCCGAGGCCTGCGCCTGGCGGCCGACAGCGTTTTCCTGCTGGCCCACTGGACCACCGACCGCGACCTGCCACGCCGCTTCGAGGTGCCTTTTCTCGTGGCGCGCATGCCCGAGGGCCAGGAGCCCGTGGCCGACGAAGCCGAGCAATTCGAGCCCGTGTGGGTGCGCCCGACGGATGCGCTGGCGCGGCATGAGGCGGGGCAATTCTTCATGATCTTCCCGACCATCCGCACGTTGCAGCGGCTGGCATCTTTTGCCACCACGCAGGCCGTGTTCGACACGCTGGCCGACGAGTTGCCCCTGTGGAGCAGCTGCCCGCGCGCGGGCACATTGGCCGGCAAGGAAGCGCGCTACATGGAAAGCGACATGCCCTACGGCGAGCTGGCGCTGGTGTGCCCCGACGGGCAGATCGTGCACCTGCTGGACTGGCAAACCGAGCGCCCCGTGCCGCTGCTGCGCAACGTGCAGCGGTTGACCGCGCCGAACCCCGGCGTGATGACCGGCCCCGGCACCAACAGCTACCTGGTGGGCGACCCGGCCACGGGCTTCATCGCCATCGACCCGGGCCCGGCAGATACCGAACACCTGGACAAGCTCTGGCGCGCCGCCGGGGGCGACATCCGCATGATCGTGTGCACCCATTCGCACCCCGACCACGCGCCCGGCGCCGCGCCGCTGCAGGCACTGTGTGTGCAGGCGGGCAAAGCCCGCCCCCCCATCCTGGGCCTGCCCTCGGCGCCCACTGCCCGCGCGGCCAGCGCGTTCACACCCGACAGATCGCTACAAAATAATGAGCTACTCACGCTTGATGGACAAGCGCCAGATGGCAAAACAACCCATACCCTGCGGGTGATTCACACCCCCGGCCACGCGGCCAACCACCTGTGCCTGCTGCTGGTGGAAGATGCCCTGCTCTTCAGCGGCGACCACATCCTGAACGGCAGCACCACGGTGGTGGACCCGCCCGACGGCAACATGGCCGACTACCTCGATTCGCTGGACCGGCTCGACGCGGTGTGCGCCGAACACGGCGTGGAATTCATCCTGCCCGCGCACGGCTATGTTCTGGGTGATGCACGCGGCGCGATTGCCAAGCTCAAGGCCCACCGCCTGGCCCGCGAGGCCAAGGTGCTGGCCGCCATGCAGGCGCTGCCCCAGGGCAGCATGGACGACTGGGTACGGCACGCGTATGACGACGTGCCCCCGCGCATGTGGCCCGTGGCCCAACGCTCGCTGCTGGCCCATGTAGAACGCATCCGTTCGCAGCAGCCCGGGAATGATTGATGCCCCCTGAGGCGCTGAGCGCCTTCCCCCTCAGGGGACGCCACCGGTGGCCCGGCAAAGCCGGTTCCACGGTGGCACTGGCATGCGGCAGCGCCCGTTTTGAAGGCACCGCCGACAATCACGCATTTGCCCCTTCGATTCCCATAGGCGCATGCCGACCCTCCTCACCCCATGACCGACAAGAACCCTGATCCCACCCACATCCGCCTGGCCAAACGCGTGGCCGACCAACTGAACTGCTCGCGCAGCACGGCCGAGCAGTTCATCGAAGGCGGCTTCGTGAGCGTGGACGGCCAGGTGGTGGAAGCCCCCGGCGCGCGCGTACGCCCCGACCAGGCCGTGACGGTGGCAAAAGACGCCAGCCTGCTGGAGCTGACCCCGGTGACCTTGCTACTGCACAAGCCGGTGGGTTTTGAAGCGGGCCTGGGTCTGCCCGCCGGGCAAGCGGCCCACGCCAGCCGCAGCCAGGGTGCCGCTGCAGCCGCCACGCTGCTGGGGCCTGCATCCCACCTGGCCGAAGACGCCTCGGGCATCCGCGTGCTGCAGCGCCATTTCAAGCAGCTGGAATGTTTCACGCCGCTGCCCACCGAAGCCAGCGGGCTGGTGGTTTACACCCAGGACAAGCGCATCGCGCGCAAGCTGGCCGAAGACATTGAGTCGCTGGAGCAGGAATGCATCGTGGAGGTGAAGGGCGACATCGCATCGAACGGACTGCAGCGCCTGTGCCACGGCCTCTCGTTCAATGGCCGCCCGCTGCCGCCCATCAAGGTGAGCTGGCAAAGCGAGACCAAGCTGCGGTTTGCACTCAAGGGCATCCGCCCCGGCCAGATCCCGGCCATGTGCGATGCCGTGGGCCTGGCCGTGGTCGCCTTGAAGCGCATCCGCATCGGCCGCGTGCCGCTGGCCAAGGTGCCCGAGGGGCAGTGGCGGTATTTGCAGCCGTGGGAGAAGTTCTGACTCCCCCTGAGTCGCCTTCGGCGCCATCCCCCTGAGGGGGCGCACCCGGTGGCCTGGCAAAGCCAGTTCCACGGGTGCGCTGGCAGAGGCGCGCCAGCTGCTAACGGCGGGGCGTGCAGAACCATTGCCACAACGCTTGCTACCAAAAACATAGCTATCAGCGCTTAACAGATAAGCGCCAGAGGCCAATTCAGTCTAAACTTTTCTTCCACAGACCGCTGCTACACTGCGCGGCAAACAGGAGGGAGTTCATGAGCCAACCACCATCAGACAGCACAGCGGGGCCGATGTCCACGTTCATGCCGCAGAACATCGACGCGCATCCGCTTGAATTCACAGGCAGCGGGGGCGAATATTTCCGGGTGTGGATCGTCAACGTGCTGCTGTCCATCGTCACCCTGGGCATCTACACCCCCTGGGCCCGGCGCCGCACCGCGCAGTATTTCTACAGCCACACGCTGGTGGCGGGCAGCCCGCTCGAATTCACGGCGCAGCAGCGCAAGATGGTGATGGGTTTTGTGCTGCTGATGCTGATCACCCTGGCCTACAACATCGCTGCCAACACGGGGCAGGATGCCGCCGTGGGCGTCTTGCTGCTGACCGGCGCCGTGCTCTCGCCGCTGATCTGGGGCAGTGCCATGCGTTTTCGCCTGGGCGCCACGCGCTGGCGCGGCCTGCGCCTGCAGTTCACCGCCCACTGGAAAGAGGTCTACCTCGCCAGCTGGCCTCTTTTTGCGCTGGCGCTGGTGTGGTTTGGGGTGTTCTTCGGCATGCAGATCCTGTCGCCCGAACTGGCCGACGTCTTGCAGGAGGTCGAAGATGAAGCCGCCAACCCCAAGATGCCATCGTTCACCCCTGCCATGGGCGGCCTGCTGCTGCTGGGCCTGGTGCTGACGGTGTTGTGTTTCATCCGCCTTGAATACAACTACAAGAGCCTGCTGGTGCTCAAGGCCCAGGTGGGCGCCGAAAAAGGCCGCTGGAAGCCGGTGTACATGGACTTCGTCAAGGTGTGGCTGGCCACGGTGGCCGTGTTCATCCTGTGTGTCGTGGGCTTCGCGGCGCTGATCGGCATCCTGGCAGGCAGCTCCATCGCCCTGGTGGCCAGCCAGAGCGACCGCCTGGGCCTGTGGATGTTTGTGGTGATCATCGTGTCCATCATGGCGGGCATCTTCATGCTGATCCTGGCATCGGCCCCCGCCCGGGCGTACCGCGAGGCACGCATGTTCCAGCTGATGTGGAACAACATCGGGGTGAGCCATGTGGCGCGGTTCAAGTGCCACCTGAAGAGTGGCCGCTACGTGGGGCTGCGCATCAAGAACATGCTGTTCACCCTGCTCACGCTGGGGCTGTACCGCCCGTTTGCGCGGGTGAGTGAATACCGCATGAAACTCGAATCCGTCACCCTGCATGTCAAGGGCGGCGTGGAACAGGTGGCGGGCGCGATGGTGCGCCAGCAGCAAAACGGCCTGGGCGATGCGCTGGCCGACGCTGCGGGCCTGGACCTCATCGGTTGAGCATGCCCGTCCCAGTGAACACAGACCTGATCCAAGGACGTTGGTTCGACGGCCAGAGCAGCAGAGCCCGCCCCGTGATGGTGAGCCTGCGGCCCACGCCGCAGGGCCCGTCGCTGGTGCTGCATCCGCTATCCCAGCCCGGCACCGAGCCGGTTGTGTTCGCCTGGAAGGACGTGGGCTGGCCGGAGGCCTGGAACGAACACAAGCCCCAGCCCCGGGTGGTCGTGGACCTGCGGGACCACGGTAGCCTGGAGATCGATGCCGTCAGCGAATGGCGCGCCGCCCTGGCCGCCGCTGGTGAACGCCCGGGCCTGGCCCAGCGCATGCAGACCCGCTGGCCCGTGCTGCTGGGTGTGACGGCTGCGGCCGTCATCGGCCTCACGCTGTTCTACCGCTATGGCACGCCCTGGGCTGCCACCCAACTCACCCGCTTTGTGCCTCTGGGCTGGGAAACCAGCGTGGCCGAGAACGTGCTGCGCCAGATGGACGATGGCACGCTCAAGCCCAGCAAGCTGCCCAAGGAGCGGCAGGATCAGCTCAAGGCGCGCTTTGACGCCCTGGTGCAGCACACGCCCCCCGCCCTGCAGCGCTACTCCGGCTACCAGCCCCCTTTGAGCCTGGAGTTCCGCTCCGGCATGGGGGCCAATGCCTTTGCCCTGCCCGGCGGCAAGATCGTGATGACCGACGGCATCGTGAAAGCAGCCACCGACAAGGGCCTGCCCGATGACGCGCTGGTGGGCGTGCTGGCCCACGAGATTGGCCACGTGGTGTACCGCCACACCACCCGCATGGTGGTGGAGCAAGGGGTGCTCAACATGGGGCTGGGCCTTGCACTCGGAGACGTATCGGCGATTGTGTCCACCGGTGCCTCGGTGCTCACCGGCCTGGCCTACAGCCGCAACCATGAACGCGAAGCCGACTGCTACGCCATCGCCGTGATGGGCCAGGCAGCCCTGCCCACGGCGCCCATGGGCAAGCTGCTGCTGGCCATTGCGCAGGATGAAGAGGAAGAAGACAACAAAAAGAAGAAAGAAGAGAAAGAAAGCCAGGACAAGGCGGCGGTACCAGCGGCCGCGCCCGGCGCGAGCAGCCCTGAACGCTCGCGCAAGCGCAAGATGGCGGAAGACATGGCTTCGCACCCTGTCTGGTCACTGCTGAGCAGCCACCCCGACACCGTGGAGCGGGCCACGGAGCTGGAAAAGGGACACGCGCCCCACTGCGCGAAAAGCTGAATAGCCGTGGCGTGCTCCGCGCTGGGCATGGCCGACACCGCCGGCGCCCGCTCCAGGCAGGGAGAAGAAAATAAAGTGTGAAGCGCGCCGATAAGCCGGATTCTGTGCACCACGGTTGCCCGCAGTGTGACCGCCATTAATCTGGGCCGGGTGTCGCCACCACGGCTCGGTGCTACCTACCCGCCAACTCTGCGGAACCACATCAACGTTGGCCTACTTGGTATTGCTGCGCGTAGAGATTGCCCGTTTCACCCGAAGCGGGCGCCGCCCGCTTCGGGTGGCTAGGGTCTTTGCGGCTTGCGCCACAAACCGTCTGGCTTGCGCCAGCCGTACCCGCTTGCGCGGGTGACCGATAGAACACCTTCGGTGGCTTGCTGCCTGCTCCGACTCGTCTCTGTTGCTCTGATCCTCACCTCACGGTGGGCAGCCGTTAGCTGCTACGCTGTCCTGTGCAGTCCGGACGTTCCTCCAGTGCCTGGTTTCCCAGATTGCACCAGCGGCGGTCTGGCGCGCTTCACGGGCGGGATTATCGCCCAGCGGCAGCGACACGATCCCAGTCCAGCCCAAACCGTGCCAGGTACTTGCGCAGCCGGTCCGCATCGTTGACCACCGTGCGCTGCGCGCGCGAGGCCTGGAACAGCTGGCGCCCCGCGTCGGACAGGGTGCGGGCCTTGCGGCACACCTGCAGCACGGCCGCCAGTTGCAGCTGGTCGAACAGGTCCATGGCTTCCACCGTTTCTTCGCCCAGCAGGACCGCAAGATCGTCGCGGCTCAATGCGCCGTGCGTGGGCGCCAAACCGTTGCGCGCGTCGCTGGCGGGCTGCCACAACCAGCGCAGTCGGGCCATTTCGGCCTCGACCAGGGGCAGGCCAATGCGGCCGCTGTCGGCCAGTGTGGCCAGGCGTGTCACGCTGGCCGAGAGGTCGCGGAAGTTGCCGGTCCACAGGGCCTCGGGCGACTGGGCATAGCGCAGGTAGGCGGCGCGCGCCTCATTGGAAAAGCGCACGCTGCGGCCCAGCTCGGCGCCTGCGCGGGCCAGCTGGTGGTCTACATTGGGCTCGATGTCTTCAGGCCGCTGCGCCAGGCCCGGCAGCACATAGCTCCAGAGGTTGATGCGCGCGTACAGGTCTTCACGAAAGCGCCCTGCCGCCACCTCGGTGCGCAGGTCGCGGTTGGTGCCGGCGATCAGCTCGAAGTCGCTGGCCACTTCCCGGTCGCTGCCCATGGGGTAGAAGCGCTTTTCCTCCACCGCCTTGAGCAGCATGGCCTGCTCGTCCAGGCCCAGTTCGCCAATCTCGTCGAGGAACAGCACGCCCTTGTGTGCCGTGCGCAGCAGGCCCGCACGGTCGGCCGCCGCACCGGTGAAGGCGCCTTTCTTGTGGCCAAACAGCGTGGACGCCGCGCCGTCGCCATGCAGCGTGGCGCAGTTCACTTCCACGAACTCGCCCTCCACCTGGTGGCGCGACTTTTTCAGCTCGAACATGCGCCGCGCCAGGTGCGACTTGCCCGCACCCGTGGGCCCGGTGAACAGGATGGGCGCACGCGAGCGCACCGCCACGCGCTCCACTTCGTCGATCAGCGCGTTGAAGCGCGCATTGCGCGTGGCAATTCCGCTCTTGAGGAATTGCACTGCATCTCGCTGCTCGGCGCCGAAGCGCTGGGCGATCACGTCATAACGCGACAGGTCCAGATCGATCAGCGCATAGCTTCCCGGGTCGCCCATCTGCTGGCGCTTGGGCGGCGAGGTTTGCGCCAGCACGCCCGGAATGCGGCGCGACTCCACCAGCAAAAACAGGCAAATCTGCGCCACGTGGGTGCCGGTGGTGATGTGGGTCCAGTATTCCTCGCGCTCGGTGTCAAAGCGGTAGGTCTGGGTCCAGTCAAACAGCTTGGCATACACCTCGCCAAAGTCCCACGGGTCGGCAATGGGCAGAAGCACCAGGTTGACCGTGGTCTCGGGCGAAGCGGTGGCCATGTCCGCGCGCACCTGCTGGGCCAGCTCGCGGTGCGGCGGGGTGTAGAGCAGCTCCAGCCGCTCGATCACCACGTCTTCATGCTGCACCAGCGACACCGTGGGGCGCCATTTCTCCCACCGCCCTGCGCCCCTGCCGGAGTCGAGCTGGGTGCCCAGGAAACCGATCACGACCTTGTGTTTGCGCATTCTATTTGTCTATTTAACTAGCTTTCATTCTAGTTAATTCAAATCTACAAACAAAACCCATCCAATGCCTTCGAGAATTTCTCCATACAAATCAACAGCTTAAAAATTTTCACTCACAACACACTGGCTGGCACACATCTGGCAATAAGGAAGACATCCAGCGCAAGCGGTGACCGCTCACAGGCCGGGGTTAGGACCAACGTTCGCCCCGCCGGTGCAGGGAATCCGGGCCATCAAGGCCTTGTCGATTCCCCGCATGCCGCACACCGCAAACGCTGGGTAACGGCAAGGTCGGGTGACGCCTCGCAAGAGGACGTGCCGGGTTCGACTCCCGGCTTGCCACCACTGGTAGCTCAGTCTGGTAGAGCCCCCCGAAAGGGGTTGTCGCAGGTTCGATTCCTGCCCATGGCCGCAAGGCCAGCACTTGGAAGTACCGGTCGAAAGACCACCCGCCGAACGCGGGGAGTTGCCCCAAGGTGGCGTTTTTGGACGCAACCGCAAGGCAAGGCCCCGTCAGCCGGTGGCGGTTTGTGCCAGCACCCGGCACAGCCCGCGCCCGCAGCCAGCCACGCTGCCGCCCTGCTTGCAGGGCAGCAACCACGGCGCACTGCAGGGCCCC
Organism: Acidovorax sp. Root275; assembly: GCF_001428965.1. Taxonomy (NCBI): domain Bacteria; kingdom Pseudomonadati; phylum Pseudomonadota; class Betaproteobacteria; order Burkholderiales; family Comamonadaceae; genus Acidovorax; species Acidovorax sp. Root275. The sequence goes on from NZ_LMJH01000010.1 coordinate 495,777, forward strand.
GGCTGCGCCCGCTGACACCCCGCCATCGCTGTAACGGCACCCTGATTGCCATGACAACAACGAAGAAGTAACGACAAAGAAAGAACGAGGAGAAGAAAAATGATGAAGTTGATCCAACGCACCACCGTGAAGAAGAACGAACGCGCACTGCTGCTGCGCAACGGCAGCTTTGACCGCGTGCTCCAAAGCGGCACCTACTGGCTGTTTGCGGGCATGGACCAGCTGCGCGTGGAAACCTTCGCCCTCGAACAACCCGCCTTCACCCACGGCCTGGCCGACTACCTGATGGCGCAGGAACCCGCCGTGGTGGCAGCAGAGTTTGTGCAAGTGAACCTGTCGGAACAGCAAGTGGGCCTGCGCACCGAGAACGGTGTGCTGGTCGAAGTGCTGCCGCCCGGCACCCGCCGCCTTTATTGGAAGGGCCTGGTGGAGGTGAGTGTGCAGGTGATCGACCTGGAGGCGGGCCCCGAGCTGCCCGCTGCCCTGGTGGCGCGCCTGACGCACACACAACTGCGCCAGCGCAGCGTGACCGGATTGACTGGCGTGCTGCAGGTGCAGGTGCCCGAGGGCCAGTGCGCGCTGCTCACCATCGACGGCAAAGTGGATCGGCTGCTGTCTGCGGGCGCCTACGCGTTCTGGAGGTACGGCCGCACCATCGCCGTGGAGCTGGTGGACCTGCGCCTGCAGACCGTAGAGGTCTCAGGCCAGGACATCATGACCCGCGACAAGGTGAGCCTACGGCTGAACCTGTCTGCCACCTTTCGCTACACCGATGTGCTGCGCGCCTTTGCCCAGTTGCAAAAGCCTGCCGATCACCTGTACCGCGAACTGCAGTTTGCGCTGCGCGCCGCCGTGGGCACCCGCACGCTCGATGAGCTGCTGGAGAACAAGACGGTGATCGACGACGTGGTGACCGCTCACATGGCCGCCAAATTGCAGCCCTTCGGCATGCAGCTGGAGAGCGTGGGTGTGAAGGACATCGTGCTGCCTGGCGAGATGAAGACCATCCTGACGCAGGTGGTGCAAGCGGAGAAGCAGGCCCAGGCCAACGTGATCCGCCGCCGCGAGGAAACCGCCGCCACGCGTTCGCTGCTTAACACCGCCAAGGTGATGGAGGACAACCCCGTCGCCCTGCGCATGAAGGAGCTGGAGACGCTGGAGCGGGTGGCTGAGCGGATCGACAAGATCTCGGTGTTTGGTGGCCTGGACCAGGTGCTCAATGGCCTGGTGAAGATGCGTTGAGCATCCATAGACAAAGAGAAGATCGTGATGAAAGCAAAGAAACTGACTGCGCGTGAAAGGCGCCTGAGCCGGGAAACCACCTCAGTGAGTTGCGAGTCCGTGGGACTGGACCGGGCGGTCTACAGCGCAGCCTTGCGCTACCTATTCGACCGCCCCGTGCCTGAAAAAGGCGGACAAGAGTGGTACTGGGATATCGACGAGCCCCAGTTCGAAGCCACACCGCTGCAATGGACACATATCCAGACCGTGCTGTTCGCCAACGCGGGTACCGACCTGGCGCCCTACAGTGACGCCCAGGTCGGGATGGGCCTGAACCATGTGATGAGCAACAACGCCGGAGACATTCCGCACATGGTCAACGACCCATCCGTGCCCCTGGTTGATGCCATGCGCATGGTGCGGGCCTTGCCCACCCTGTGGCGCGACTGCCTGGGGCCGCGCCTGAGCACCGAGCAGAGCGCGATTGGCAGCCGAAGCGACCGCCTCTACTTCGTGAGCTACATGTGGTTTGACGTGTGGCCCTCGTTCTGGAACGCCAAGCACGCTCCCGAATGGTGCGACGCGATGTGGAAGGTGCTTTGTGAAATGCTGGCTATGCCCTGGCGCGAAGCACAGGTATCGGCATTGCATGGGATCGGCCATGAGGGCAACCGCCTAAACCGGCACCAGGAATTGCAGGCACACATGGATGCCTTTATCCGCCAGGTGAAGAACGACGACGAACTGAAAACCTATGCCCAGGCCGCAGCCCGTGGAATGGTTCAATGAACAACAAAGACGAAAGAACAATATGAACAACAACAATTACGAACAATACGAAGTGCCGAACGGCGTGCCCGTGAAGATGTGGACGAACGGCGTCCCCGTGGAAGAAGAAGCCAGGAACCAGCTGCGCAACATCGCGCGCCTGCCCATCGTGTTCAAGCACGTGGCGGTGATGCCCGACGTGCACCTGGGAATCGGTGCCACCATCGGCTCGGTCGTGCCGACGCTCAAGGCCATCATCCCCGCTGCGGTGGGCGTGGACCTGGGGTGCGGAATGATGGCGTGCAAGACCACGCTCACTGCCAGCGACCTGCCCGACAACCTGTCCGGCGTGCGCGCCGCCATCGAGCGCGCGGTGCCAGTGGGGATGACGCCCAAGCGCTTTGGCCGCGATAAGGGAAGCTGGGATACGCCGCCCGCCGAGACCGACCGCGCCTGGGCAGGTCTGGTGGATGAGTTCGATGAGATTTGCGAAGCGCACCCCCGCATCAAGAACACCAACAACTACAAGCACCTGGGAACGCTGGGAACGGGTAACCACTTCATCGAGATCTGCCTGGACGAACACCAGTCCGTGTGGGTGATGCTGCACTCGGGCTCGCGTGGGGTGGGGAACGCCATCGGCACCCACTTCATCGAGCTGGCAAAGAAGGACGCCGAGATGAACCAGCGCAACCTGCCCGACAAGGACCTGGCGTACTTCGAGGAAGGCGCGCAGTACTTCGGTGACTACGTGAAGGCCGTGGGGTGGGCGCAGAAGTTCGCCGCCGCCAACCGCGAGGTGATGATGGGCCGCGTGATTGCCGCGCTGCGCAAGGTCATCACCAAGCCGTTCGAGACGCACATTGAGGCGGTGAACTGCCACCACAACTACGTGCAGCGCGAAACGCACTTCGGGCAAGACGTGTTCGTGACCCGCAAGGGCGCGGTGAGTGCCGAGCAGGGCAAGCTGGGGATCATCCCGGGGAGCATGGGGGCCAAGAGCTTCATCGTGCGCGGAAAAGGCAACCCCGAGAGCTTCAACAGCTGCAGCCACGGCGCGGGCCGAACGATGAGCCGCACCAAGGCCAAGAAGCTGTACACCGTGGAAGACCAGATCAAAGCGACCGAAGGTGTGGAATGCCGAAAAGACGCGGACGTGATCGACGAGATCCCGATGGCGTACAAGAACATCGACGCGGTGATGGCTGCGCAGCAGGACCTGGTGGAGGTGGTGTACACGCTCAAGCAGGTGGTTTGTGTGAAGGGATGAAAACTGCCGATTCACTACAACTTTGATAGCCCCTGGCGCTTGTCGATCAAGCGACAGGGGCCATTTTTACCCACAACGAAAAACAAGAATGCTGCTTTCTATCATCCGATGGACGGCTCGCAGCTGGGGAGAGAGGCGAAATGATTTCCGCCCAACTGATTCGTCAAGCCGAAACGGATATGAATGGACTCCATTCAGCCTGTCGTGCAGCGGCTTCGCGGAGGAATGGAAGCGCCGCGTTGCGCAAGGAGCATCTGCGCGCCGCAGAAGAGTTTCGAAAATACCAAAGCCCGTTGTTGGAACTATGGAGTGCACAAGCCCAGCGCGACATCGTGGCAGGTAGCGGTGGATGGCGCGGCACGGCCATTCTGTACTTGCAAATCAGCCCACGGTTCTTCCGCTCAGGCTATTTGCGCGATGTGGTCTGCACCAGACTCAAGCAAGCCTCGCTAACCCACTCCGAGCGCAAGGACGTGCAAGACGCTCTACTGACATCCATCGTTCGCCGCCCTTCCACGGGCAGCTTCCGATACGACTGCCGGCTGGCCATCAAAGTCGCAGACAGGTCATTTCTGCAAGAGCTACGCGCCCTGTGTAAGACCCGCAACCCGTGGATATCCGGCAGAGCGCAGCGCATGGAGCAAGTCATCCTGCGCCATGCCCCACCCTCTTTTCCAACCGACATCTGAGGTCAACTTGAGCGAGACACTTATCCGCCTCGGCAACGCAATTCACAGCCCCCTCACCCTCGACGGCTCCACCGGCGAGGGCGGCGGCCAGATCCTGCGCACGGGCCTGGCCCTTTCCATGGTGACCGGCCGGCCGCTGCACATCACGCGCATCCGCGCGGGGCGACCCAAGCCGGGGCTGATGCGCCAGCACCTGGCCTGCGTGCAGGCGGCGGTGGCCGTGTGCGGCGGGCACGCTGATGGGGCCGAGCTGGGCTCGCAAACGCTGGTGTTCACGCCTGGCGCAGCGTGTGCGGGCGACTACCGCTTTCAGATCGCCACGGCGGGCAGCTGCCTGCTGGTGCTGCAGACCGTGCTGCCCGCGCTGATGCTGGCGGGAGGCGAAAGCCGAGTGCAGCTGTCGGGCGGCACGCACAACCCGATGGCGCCGCCGTTTGATTTCCTGGAGCGGGCGTTTGCGCCGCTGGTGCGGCGGCTGGGTGTGGGGCTGGATCTGCAACTGCAGCGGCGCGGGTTCTACCCCGCTGGAGGTGGTGAGGTGCTGGCGCACATCACGCCTGCAGCGCTGCCGTTGACGCCAGTGGATGTACTGGAGCGCGGCCCGCTGCAAGACGCCTGGGGCGAAGCGCTGGTGCCGGGCCTGGCGCGCAACATCGCCACGCGTGAGCTGGACGCCCTGGGCCAGCGCATGGGCTGGACCTTTGAATCCGGCCGACTGCGCCAGCCCCCTGCACGCCAGAACGAAGGCCCGGGCAATGCACTGCTTGCCACGCTGGAGTACGAACACATCACCGAGGTGTTCTGCCAGCTGGGCGAGCGCAGTGTATCGGCCGAGCAGGTCGCCAAGCGGCTGGTGGACGAGCTACGCGCCTACCAGCGCAGCACGGGCGCCTTGGGCCCGCACCTGGCCGACCAGTGGATGCTGCCGCTGGCCCTGGCGGTGTGGCGCAGCGGGCGGGCCGCGCGCTACACCTGCACCGAGGTGACGCAGCACACGGCCACCAACGCGCAGACCATCGCGCTGGGCCTGCCGGTGCGGGTGCAGATCACGCCGGTGGACGGGGCCATGCGGGTCGATATCGCACCGGTGTAGCCCGCAGCCCGAACCAATGCCCGGGCCGGTTCCGCAGGCAGGGGCTGGGGGCAGCCCCTGCTGGCCGGCCTGCAACCCACAGGCCCCGGCATATCCATATCACCCAGACAGCAGAACAAGTGGTTCAGAATGCGCGTCACACCCCTCTTTGCACCTCACAGGAGACGCCATGAAAGTTGACAACATTCTGCAGACCATCGGCAACACGCCCCACGTGCGCATCAACCGCCTGTTTGGCCCAGCGGCCAACGTGTGGGTGAAGTCCGAGCGCAGCAACCCCGGCGGCTCGATCAAGGACCGCATTGCGCTGTCGATGGTGGAAGACGCCGAGAAGTCGGGCGCGCTCCAGCCCGGCGGCACGATCATCGAGCCCACCTCGGGCAACACCGGCATTGGCCTGGCGCTGGTGGCGGCCGTCAAGGGCTACAAGCTCGTCCTCGTGATGCCCGACAGCATGAGCATCGAGCGCCGCCGCCTGATGCTGGCCTATGGTGCGCAGTTCGATCTGACCCCGCGCGAAAAAGGCATGAAGGGCGCGATCGCCCGCGCGCAGGAGTTGCAGGCCCAGACGCCTGGCTCGTGGATTCCGCAGCAGTTCGAGAACCCGGCCAACATCGACGTGCACGTGCGCACCACGGCGCAGGAGATCCTGGCGGACTTCCCCGACGGCATTGATGTGCTGATCACGGGGGTAGGCACGGGTGGCCACATCACGGGCGTGGCGCGGGTGCTCAAAGCCAAGTTCCCCCAGCTCAAGGTGTTTGCGGTGGAGCCCACGGCCTCGCCGGTGATCTCGGGTGGCGCACCGTCACCCCACCCCATCCAGGGCATTGGCGCAGGATTCATCCCCAAGAACCTCGACACCAGCCTGCTCGACGGCGTGATCCAGGTCGATGCAGAACCAGCCCGGGAATACGCACGCCGCTCTGCGCGCGAAGAGGGCATCCTGGTGGGCATTTCGTCGGGCGCCACGCTGGCTGCCATCGCACAGAAGCTGCCCGAGCTGCCTGCGGGCGCCAAGGTGCTAGGTTTCAACTACGACACGGGCGAGCGTTACCTGTCGGTGGAGGGGTTCCTGCCTGCGTAAGTTGCCCCCTGAGGCGCGTCGCACCCTCCCCCCAAGGGGACGCACCCGGTAGCCTGGCAGAGCCAGTTCCACGGGTGCAATGGCCTGGGGGGCGCCAGTTTCCAAGGTGCTGGGGTGGCTAGCCCCTGGTGCCAGCCCTGTACCCAGCACGCAGCTAAGAACGTGTTCACGATCTAAGACACGGGGTCAGGGGCCGAAAGCCTTTTTCGGCCAGCGCAGCACAAACCCACGGCCAGCCGTCCTACAGCGGCGGCGCACTGCGGCCCCAACAATCGTTTCACCCTTCGGCCCGCCTCTGGCGGCGCCCACGCCGAAGGGCCCCACAACGATTGTTTGCCCATGGACACCATCCCATCACAGCCCATTGCGTTCAAGGTGCTCACCGTGAACGTGCACAAGGGCTTCACCACCTTCAACCGGCGCTTCATGCTGCACGAGCTGCGCGAGGCCGTGCGGGGCGTCGCGGCAGACCTGGTCTTTCTGCAGGAAGTGCTGGGCACCCACCACCGGCACGCCAGCCGGTTCGCCAACTTTCCGCAGGTGCCGCACTACGAGTTCCTGGCCGACACCATCTGGTCGCAATACGCCTACGGCCGCAATGCGGTGTATGACAACGGCGACCACGGCAACGCCCTGCTGTCCAAGTTTCCGATCACGCACTACGAGAACCACGACATCTCGATCAGTGGTCCCGAGCGGCGCGGCATGCTGCATTGCGTCCTGCAGCCGCCCGGACACCATCTGCCGGTGCATGCAGTCTGCGTGCACCTGGGCCTGCAGGAATCCCACCGGCAGCGGCAGCTGATGCATGTGTGCGATCTGCTGCGCAGCTTTCCGGCCAACGAGCCCGTGGTGCTGGCCGGTGACTTCAACGACTGGCGCAACCGGGCACACGACATCCTGCACCGCGAGGCGGGCTTGCAGGAAGTTTTTGTGCAGGCCTTTGGCCGCCCGGTTCGCACCTTTCCGGCTGCCATGCCGCTGCTGGCACTGGACCGCATCTATGTGCGCAACGCCGCCGTGCATTCCCCCGTGGCGCTGCCCAAAAAGCCCTGGGACAAGCTCTCGGACCATGCGCCACTGGCGGCGGAGATCCTGCTATGAAACGCCCTGCCTTCAGCCTGCCGCGCTCGTCCCGCTGGGTGCAGGGGAACCAGTTCGAGTTGCTGGAAAACGGCGAGGATTTTTTTCCCCGCGTGTTCAACGCCATCACCAAGGCCCGGCGCGAAGTGATGCTGGAGACCTTCATCCTGTTCGACGACAAGATCGGGCAGGAACTGCACGCGGCCCTGCTGGCCGCAGCCCAGCGCGGTGTGGAGGTGCACGTGCTGGTGGATGGCTTTGGCTCGCCCGATCTGCCAGACACGTTTGTGGGTAGCCTGGTCGATGCGGGCGTGCGCTTTCGCATCTTTGACCCGGGCCGCCGCTTCCTGGGGCAGCGCCTGAACATGCTGCGCCGCATGCACCGCAAGATTGTGGTGGTGGACGGCGAGCTGGGGTTCATCGGCGGCATCAACTATTCGGCCGACCACGTGGCGGACTTTGGCCCCGAGGCCAAGCAGGACTATGCCGTGCAGGTGCGCGGGCCCATCGTGGCGCAGATGCAGCATTTCACACGCGAGGCGGTGCTCCACCGCAATGAGCGCAAGCGCCATCCAGCCGCAAGCGCCCCCAGCCAGTCCGACGCGGGCACCGCACACGCCATTTTTGTGACCCGCGACAACCATGACCACCAGAGCGACATAGAGCGCCACTACCGCGTTGCCCTGCGGTCTGCGCGCCACCGGGTGGTGATTGCCAACGCCTACTTCTTCCCCGGCTACCGCTTCATCCGCGAGATGCGGCGCGCCGCAAAACGTGGTGTGGATGTGCGGCTGATCCTGCAAGGCCAGCCCGACATGCCCATCGTGAAAACGGCGGCCGGCCTGCTTTACGACCATCTGCTGCGCGCGGGTGTCCGCATTTATGAATACTGCGACCGGCCGCTGCACGGCAAGGTGGCGCTGGTGGACGACGACTGGTCCACCGTGGGCTCGAGCAATCTCGACCCGCTGAGCCTGTCGTTGAACCTCGAAGCCAACGTGATCATCCGCGACCGTGCCTTCAACGACCACCTGTATGGCCGTCTCTCGCACCTGATGGAGAACAGCTGCAAGCAGATTGAAGCTGTCGCACCCGGCCGGTGGAATGGCCTGCGTCTGCTGCGCAGCTATGCCGTCTTCCACCTCATGCGCTGGTTCCCGGCATGGGCGGGCTGGCTGCCCAAGCACCAGCCCACGATCACGCTGGCCAACCCGGGCACTGCGGCCGCAGAACCCACCGGCAGCGCAACCGCCTGACAACATCGGGCGTCCCCACCATGGCCACCCCCACGCTGCTCGCCGACACCGACGCCATGGAGGCGCCACGGCGCAAAACCAGCCAGCACGGCCGGCGCAACTGGCCGCGGCAGGCCTGGTGGCCCTGGGCCACCCGGGGGGTCGCCGCCGCTTTTTTTGCGACGGTGGCCTGGCTGATCTTTCGGCAAGCGCGCACGGTGGACTGGCCCGCCGTGCTGCAAGCCCTGCGCGACCTGCCCAGCACCGCACTGGCCATGGGCGGTGCGCTGGCGTTGCTGAGCCACTTCACCTACGGCAGCTTTGACTGGGTGGGCCGCCATTGCAGCGGCCACCGGCTACCGCGCGCCACCACGCTGGGCATTGCCATGACCAGCTACCCGTTCACGCTCAACCTGGGTTCGCTGATTGGCGGTGTCGGCGTGCGCTACCGGCTGTATGCAAGGCGCGGCGTGGACCCGGGCACCATCGGCCAGGTGGTGGGCACCAGCATCCTGACGAACTGGGTGGGCTACCTGCTGCTCGCGGGTGTGCTGGCCTGGCTGTGGCAGCCGCCTGCGGTGGCGGGTTGGGCGGTGGAGCCCTGGCAGTGGCGCCTGGGCGGGACGGTGCTGGGCAGCCTGCCCGTGGCCTACATGGCGCTGTGTGCGCTGCGCAGCGGGCGCGCACTCACGCTGCGCGGTCACGCGTTTCCGCTGCCCCGCTGGCCCGTGGCGCTGTGGCAGGTGGCCGCGTCGGCCACCAACTGGATGCTGATGGGCGCCGCGCTGTGGACGGTGCTGCAACACCAGGTGAGTTACCCCGCCGCGCTGGCCACTGTGCTCCTGGGGGCCGTGGCCGGGCTGGTGTTGCGCGTGCCCGCCGGCCTGGGTGTGCTGGAGGCCGTGGGCGTGGCGCTGCTGGCCGCCGACACGCTGGGGCAAGAAGAAGTGCTGGCGGCGCTGCTGGCCTACCGGGCGCTGTATTACTTTGGGCCGCTGGTGCTGGCGGCCGCAGCGTTCGGCGTTACAGAGCTGCGTTGGCGCCAGCAGGCAGACCCGGACGCTGAAAGCACTTCAGACCAAAAAATATGAGTCAAATATGCCTCCAGCGCTTATCTATAAAGCGCGACCAGCTATTAATTTGATAGTTTTTAGGCAGGCGGCTCCACGCAACTTTCCCACCCGGGATTCCATCCGCAGCACACACCCCGTATCATCGCGGCCCCACGCCATTGCAACCCGCCCGATCGACACGGGCCCGCAAGAACATGATCCGACTCTCCGAAATCCGGCTGCCCTTCACTGTGGCCGAAGCCCCCGAGGCGCCCCTGCGCGCCGCTGCCGCCCACATTCTGGGCCTGGCAGATGCCGACATCGCCCATCTGCATGTCTTCAAGCGCAGCTTTGATGCGCGCAAGGTAGACCTGCTGGCGGTGTACATCGTGGACATCACCCTGGTCCAGCCCGCGCGCGAAGCCGCGCTGCTCGCGCAGTTCGCGGGCAACCCGCACGTTCAGCCGACGCCCGACATGGCCTGGCACCCCGTGGGCCAGGCGCCTGCCGACCTGCCCCTCCGCCCCGTGGTGGTGGGCTTTGGCCCCTGCGGCATCTTTGCGGCACTGGTGCTGGCGCAGATGGGTTTCAAGCCCATCGTGCTGGAGCGCGGCAAGCCCGTGCGCGAACGCACCAAGGACACCTGGGGCCTGTGGCGCAAGCGCGAGCTGCATGCCGAAAGCAATGTGCAGTTTGGTGAAGGCGGCGCAGGCACCTTCAGCGACGGCAAGCTCTACAGCCAGATCAAGGACCCGCGCCACCTGGGCCGCAAGGTGATGAACGAGTTCGTGAAGGCGGGCGCCCCAGAAGAAATCCTGTACGTCGCCCACCCGCACATCGGCACCTTCAAGCTGGTGAAGGTGGTAGAGAACTTGCGCGAGCAGATCATTGCGCTGGGCGGCGAGATCCGCTTTGAGCAGCGCGTGACGGATGTGATCGTGGAGAGCGATGCCCAAGGCCAGCGCCACCTGCGTGGACTGAAGGTGCTGAACCAGGCCACGGGCGAGGTCGCCGAGCTGCGCGCCGACCACGTGGTGATGGCCCTGGGCCACAGCTCACGCGACACCTTTGCCATGCTGTACGAGCGCGGCGTGGCGATGGAGGCCAAGCCGTTCTCCATCGGCTTTCGCATCGAGCACCCGCAGGGCGTGATCGACCGCGCCCGCTGGGGCCGCCACGCGGGCCACCCGCTGCTGGGTGCGGCCGACTACAAGCTGGTGCACCACGCGGCCAATGGGCGCGCGGTGTACAGCTTTTGCATGTGCCCCGGCGGCACCGTGGTGGCCGCCACCAGTGAGCCGAACCGTGTGGTCACCAACGGCATGAGCCAGTATTCGCGCAACGAGCGCAACGCCAACGCGGGCATGGTGGTGGGCATCGACCCGCGCGACTACCCCACCGACCCCGCAGCGTTTGAAACGCACCTGGGCCAGACCTACGGTGTGGAGCGTCTGGCTGTCGGGCAATTTCACCCGCTGTCGGGCAGCGTGCTGCAGCGCCAACTCGAATCGAATGCTTTTGTGCTGGGCGGGCGTGACTACAGCGCGCCGGGCCAGCTGGTGGGCGACTTCATCCAGGGCACGCCGTCCAGGCAGCTCGGCGATGTGGAACCGTCGTACAAGCCCGGCGTGGCGCTGGGTGATCTGCACGCTGCCCTGCCCGCCTACGCCATCGAGGCGCTGCGCGAGGCGCTGCCGGTGTTCGGCCGCAAGATCAAGGGCTTTGACATGCACGACGCGGTGCTGACGGGCGTGGAAACGCGCACCTCGTCCCCACTGAAGATCGGCCGGGGCGAGAACCTGCAAAGCCTGAACACCGCCGGGCTGTACCCGGCGGGTGAAGGGGCGAGCTACGCGGGCGGGATTCTGTCGGCCGGGGTGGATGGCATCAAAGTGGGCGAGGCCGTCGCCCGGAGCCTGCTGGGTGTAGTGGGCTGACCTGCCTCCCGGCGGTGCAGGCCAGTGGCATCGCTTACTTGCGCTGCAAAAAGTCCACGGCCAGCGCCGCCAGCGAGCGGGCCCCCACGGGCAGTTGGTCTTCGTCGATGTCAAACAGCGGCGAATGGTTGGACGGGGCCTTGTTGAAGTCCGCACCCTTGGGCGGTGCGCCCAGGAAGTAGAAGAAGCCCGGCGCCACCTTCTGGAATTCCGAGAAGTCTTCCGAGCCACTGACCTTGGGGATGATCATCGCCTTGCCACCCATGGCGAGCTTGAGTGCTGGCAGCGAGGCTGCCGTCAATTCGGCGGGGTTGCTGGTGACCGGGTAGGCCACGGGGCCGAACACCACCTTGGCCTTGGCGCCGCTCGACAGGGCAATGGACTCGGCCGTGGTGGTGATGCGCTTCAAGGCTTCCTGCCGCATTTCCTCGTCAAAGGTGCGCAGGGTGCCCATCATCTCGACGTTGTCGGGAATGATGTTGTAGCGCGTACCGCCCTGGATGGAGCCGATGGTGATGACGGCCGGCTCCTTGCTGATATTGAGCTGGCGGCTGACCACCGTCTGCAAACCCAGCACCACCTGGCTCGCGGCCACCACGGGGTCCACCGCGTTCCAGGGGGATGAACCGTGGCCGCCACGGCCTTCGATCAGGATCTTCAGGCTGTCGGAGCCCGCCATCAGCGGGCCGCTGCGGTAGCCCACCACGCCCGCAGGCAGGTTGGCCGTGATGTGCAGGCCGTAGATGGCCTGCACGTCCTTCATCGCGCCTTCCTCCACCATGGCTTTGGCGCCAAAGCTGGACACCTTGCCGGTCGCATCGGGCTCCACCGGCGCGCCTTCCTCGGCAGGCTGGAAGATGAACTTGATGGTGCCAGGCAACTTTGCTTTCATGCCGGCCAGCGCCTCGGCCGCGCCCATGAGCATGGCCACGTGGGCATCGTGGCCGCAGGCGTGCATCACCGGCACTTCCTTGCCCAGGTAGTTGGCCTTCACCTTCGACGCGAAGGGCAGGCCGGTGTTCTCAGGAACGGGCAGCGCATCCATGTCGGCACGCAGCGCCACCACCTTGCCCGGCAGGCCACCGCGCAGCGTGCCCACCACGCCGGTGCCACCCACGTTGGTCTGCACTTCCATGCCCAGTTTCTTCAAGTGCTCGGCCACCAGCTTGGCGGTGCGCACTTCCTGGCCCGACAGTTCGGGGTGTGCGTGGATGTCGCGGCGCCAGCCGACCATCTTGGGGGCCACGGCGTTCACGGCCGCATCAATGGCCTGCAGGCCGGCGGCATCCAGCGCCTGGGCGTGGGCCGAAGAAACGGCGCTCAGCCCGCTGGCGGCAAGGCCTGCGGCAAGTGCGATGGCGGAAAGGGGTTTGTGCATGGGGCAGATCCGTAGGGTGGGTGACAGCTTGCAAGGCCGGGGCAGGGAGCAAAAAGCACGTTCATGCTAAAAGCCGGCACGGCCTTGGTGACAAGCGAAAATGGCCATCCAACGAGCCAATACCGCCATGCCATCGCCATCTTTGTCCTCGCCTTCGGGCGATTCCAGGCCCCCGGTCTTTCGCGTGGACATTCCGCTGCTGCCCGAGTCCGCCGTGGGCAACGCGCTGCAGTTCATCGACCTGCTGCGCGGCGCCAACCTTCTGGCCGGCTTGCGCATGGGGGCAACGGCGCCGCGCATGGCCTGGCGGCTGCTGGATGCCCAGGGGCTGCCCCTGCCACCCTTGCCTGGGCCCCTGGCGGCCTACACCCCAGCGGAAGACTCGGCAGCAGACACCGCCCCCGCCCACGCGCTGTTCATTGCATCGATCCACGCCGCCGACATTCCGAGCATTCGCACGGTGGCGGGCCGGCACGGCGCGCTGTCGCGGCAGTTGGGCATTGCGCTCGATGCCGGGCAAAAGCTGCTCACCGTGGGCAATGGCGCGTGGCTGGCGGCGCAAAGCGGACGGCTGAACGGGCGCAAGGCCAGCCTGCCCTGGTTCTACATCGCAGGGTTTGAGCGGGACTTTCCGGAGGTGGGCCTGAGCCTGGGCCAGGACCTGTCGGACGACGGCCCCTGGATCAGCTGCGCGCTGCCGCAGAGCGTGAACCTGCTGGCCGTCGCCCTGGTGCGGCATGCACTGGGCGAAGAGCTGGCCGCCGCCTGCGAGAGCGTGATGGCACCCGACCACCAGCGCGCCCGCGCGGCCCTGCAGGCCAATGCACAGCAACACATCCCGGCCACCCGCGACAGCACGCTGGCGCGCGCCATTGCCTGGATGGAGGCCCATTTGGACCAGCCCTACTCGCTGGCCCGGCTGGCCGAAGCCGCCTCGGTGAGCCCCCGCACGCTGCTGCGGCACTTTCAGCAGGAGCTGTCGCAGTCACCGCTCGATTACCTGCACGGCCTGCGATGCCACCGCGCCAAGGTGATGCTGGAAGTGACGCTGGAGAGCGTGCCCAGCGTTGCCGTGGCGTGCGGCTATGCCGACCCGGCGGCTTTCAGGCGCATCTTTGCGCGCTACACCGGCATGGCGCCGACCGAATACCGCAGGCGCCATGCGCTGCGCGCGCCGCGCAGGCGCTGGCGGGTGGATGTGGCTGCGCGCTGAGCACAGAGCGGGCTGGCCCACACCGCCCCTACGGCCATTGCGTCGCGCAGTGTGGTGGCGGCAGCACCCAGCTAGCGCAGCGCCACTGCCGAGGACCCCGGGGGCAACCGGAACGCCTCCACCAGTTCGGCCAACTGCTGCGCCTGCACCCGCAGGCCCTGCGCAGCGGCGGACGATTCTTCGACCAGTGCGGCGTTCTGCTGCGTCATCTGGTCAAGCTGCGAGACCGCCTCGCCCACCTGGCTCAGGCCCGTGGTCTGCTCGCGTGCCGCGGTGCTGATCTCGCCAATGATGGTGGCCACCTGCTGCACCGAGTTCACGATCTCGCCCATGGTGCCGCCTGCTGCGTGGACCAGCTTGGTGCCTTCGTCCACCTGCCGCACGCTGTCGCTGATGAGGCCCCCAATCTCCTTGGCTGCGGTGGCCGAGCGCTGCGCCAGGCTGCGCACCTCGCTGGCGACCACGGCAAAACCCCGGCCCTGCTCACCCGCGCGCGCCGCTTCCACGGCGGCGTTCAGCGCAAGGATGTTGGTCTGGAAGGCAATGCCATCGATCACGCTGGTGATGTCGGCAATGCGGCGCGACGACAGCGCGATGCCGTCCATGGTGCCCACCACGCGGTCCACGGCCTCACGCCCGCGCTGGGCCACGCCACTGGCACCGGTGGCCAGGGTGCTGGCCTGCGCGGCGGCGTCGGCGCTGTGGCGCACGGTGGCCAGCAGTTCCTCCATGCTGGCGGCAATTTCTTCGAGGTTGGAGGCCGTATGTTCGGTGCGGGCCGACAGGTCGGCGTTGCCCGCCGCGATTTCGCTGCTGGCACCGGCCACCGAGGTGCTGGCCTGGCGCATGCCCACCACCAGTTCCGCCAGCCGTGCCTGCATGCCAGCAAGGCGCGCCAGCAAGGCCTGCAGTTCGTCGCGGCTGCCCGCCTGCAGCGCTGGCACCGGTGAGGTGAGGTCGCCCTCGGCAATGCGGTCGGTGACTTCGGACGCATGGGCCAGCGGCTGCAGGATGGAGCGCGACAACAGCCAGGCGCAGGCCAGGCTCAACAGCAACCCGACCACGGAGCCCGCCGCCAGCAGGGTGATGCCCTGGCGCTCGCTGCGGGCGGCGGCCTCGCGGGCCTCGGCGACGCGCTGGCGCTGGAAATCGGCCAGCTTGTTCACCGAGGCGGCGTAGGCGTCGGCCGCCGGGCGCAGGCGCGTGGCAATGGCGTCGGGCGGCAGGGCCTCGCCGTCCTTGCGGCGTTTGACGAGGTCGTCCCGCACGGTGCGAAAACCATTGCCTGCCTTGTCAATGGCATCGAACAGGGCCTGGGACTCCGGGTCCGCCGCCAGTTCGTCCAGCCGCTTGCGCACTTCGGACGACCGGGCCGATGTGACCTTGCGGTCGGCATCGATGCGCGCAGCGTAGGCGGGGTTGTCGATTTCCAGCAGGGTTTCGGCCCGCACGGAGCTGAGCACCACGATGGCGTGCAGCTCGCGCGCCAATAGCGCCCGTTCGGACGATGCGCCGCCCAGGTCGTCGGCGATGTCCTGCAACCCCGCCAGCCGCCAGATACCGACGGCGGCCGAAAGCGACATGACCAGGCAGACAACGCCAAAGGCCAGGGCCAGGCGGACCGCAACACGTGCGTGGGAAATGGACATGAAGTGCTCTCGTGGGAATGATGATCAGTGATGCAGCTGCGCGCCGCGCAGCATGCGGGCCCGGGTCACCACCAGCTTATCGACAAAAGGTTACAAGCCCTTGAGCCTTCCCACAAGACCGCCGGTCCCGCCCCCCAATGAAAAGGCCGCTGCAGGAGCCCCTGCAGCGGCCTCAAAGGGCCGTGGGCCCGGGCCCCCAACGGATCAGGCTCAGCCTTGCTGCTGTGCGTTCTGCAGTGCGGCAATGCGCTCTTCGATGGGCGGGTGGGTGCTGAACAGCTTGCCAATGCCACCGGCAATGCCCATGGCGGCCATGCTCTTGGGCAGCTCGGCCGGGTGCATGCCGCCCAGGCGGGCCAGTGCGTTGATCATCGGCTGGCGGCGGCCCATGAGCTGGGCGGCGCCCGCGTCGGCACGGAACTCGCGCTGGCGGCTGAACCAGGCGACGATCATGGCGGCCACAAAGCCCAGCAGGATGTCGAGCACGATGGTGGTCGCGTAATAGCCGATGCCGGGGCCCGAGCTGCTCTCGTCGTTCTTGCGCAGGAAGCTGTCGACCGCGTAGCCGATGACACGCGACAGGAACACGACGAAGGTGTTCATCACGCCCTGGATCAGCGTCATGGTGACCATGTCGCCGTTGGCGATGTGGGCCACCTCATGGCCGATCACGGCCTCGACCTCTTCCCGCGTCATGCCTTGCAGCAGGCCGGTGGACACCGCCACCAGGGCCGAGTTCTTGAACGCGCCCGTGGCAAACGCATTGGGGTCACCCTCGAAGATGCCGACTTCGGGCATGCCGATCTTGGCTTCGGTGGCGAACTTGCGCACGGTCTCGACGATCCAGCGCTCGTCGGGCGAGCCGGAGCCGTCGATCACGCGCACGCCCGAGGTCCACTTGGCCATGGGCTTGCTGATAAGCAGCGAGATGATCGCGCCACCAAAGCCCATGACGAGCGCGAAGCCCAGCAACGCGCCCAGGTTCAGCCCGTTGGCCGTGAGGTAGCGGTTGACGCCCAGCAGGCTGGCCACCACCCCCAGCACGACAACGACGGCCAGGTTGGTCATCACAAACAAAAGGATCCGCTTCATGGAATGGGTTCTCCGTGGGGTAAACAACAACAAGTGTTTGCTGGCTCAGATGGGGCCCGGCGGCTGCGCTTCAAGCGCCGCCCCCGGCCTGCGGGGCCACTGCGAGCCCCGGGCAGCCCCCATGGCCGCGATTTCATCGCGCTATGGTAGGTGCAAACCCCGACCAGGGCCTTATCACACAAGCCTTGACGGGAATTAGGAAAAGGACGCTGCCCGCAAGGGCCGGAATACCTGCGCATCGGCATAGAAGCCCGGCGCTTCGTTGGCGGGCCACCAGCCGGGTACGCCCAGCACGGGAAGCGGCGTGAAGGGCTTGGTGGCCCATGCAGTTGCCTCAACCGCCCCTGCCAGCCAAACATCTACATTCGCTATGGATTCGATAGCTGCTGGCGCTTTGAATACGTGCGCCACCATCGGTTTTCGCGGGAGAACCAGCTTTTCGAGCAGCGCATGGCCGAACAGCACCAGCCGGGCCTGGCCCCACAGCGGGCGCAGGTCGATGAACAGGCGCTGCCAGTCTCGCGCATTGAGCGCATCCCACAGGGCATCCGGCGCCTGCAACAGCGCACCGTTTTCATCGAATACCGTGAGCGCATCACGCAGCGGCCCACGCACGGCCTGCACGCCGTCGGCAGCGATGGCCTGGGCCTGCAACTGGTTCAGGCGGCGCTTGGTGTGCGGAAACTGCAGCCAGACCAGGCCGTTGAAGAAGTCGTGCAGGTTGTCACGGGTGGGGACACGGCGGGTGTCCCAGATGTACTGCTCGTAGGCCGTGCCGTCCGGCAGTTCGTCTTGCGGCGCGAAGCCTACAGGCCCGCCCAGCGGCGCGGTGGCCTGCAACGCCTGGTGCACAGACTGACCGCCCCGCGCCTGCTGCGCCACGGGCTGGCCCAGGCTGCGCCACGGCGCCAGCCAGGGAGCACTCCAGTCGATGGCGTCGAAGGGCTGACTTACACCAGCCGCCACGGCAGGGCTTCACCCGCACGCAGGGGCTTGAGCTGGCCCTCGCCAAACGCAAAACTGTCGGGCGGTGTCCACGATTCGCGGCGCAGGGTGACGGTGGTGGTGTTGCGCGGCAGGTTGTAGAAGTCGGGGCCGTGGAAGCTCGCAAACCCTTCCAGCTGGTTGAGCGCGCCCGCGTTGTCAAACGCCTCGGCATACATCTCGATGGCGGCGTGGGCCGTGTAGCAGCCGGCGCAACCGCTGGCGTGTTCCTTGAGGTGCGCGGGGTGTGGTGCGCTGTCGGTACCCAGGAAAAACTTGTTGGACCCACTGGTGGCGGCCTGCACCAAAGCCACGCGGTGCGTTTCGCGCTTGAGCACGGGCAGGCAGTAGTAGTGCGGGCGCACGCCGCCGATGAAGATGGCGTTGCGGTTGTACAGCAGGTGGTGCGCGGTGATGGTGGCGGCGGTGAAGCGGTCAGCGTCTGCCACGTAGTCGGCCGCGTCCTTGGTGGTGATGTGCTCGAAGACGATCTTCAACTCGGGGAAGTCGCGGCGCAGCGGGATCAGCTGCTGCTCGATGAACACGGCCTCGCGGTCGAACAGGTCGATATCGCTGCTGGTCACCTCGCCGTGCACCAGCAGCAGCATCCCTGCCTTCTGCATGGCTTCGAGCGTCTTGTACGTCTTGCGCAGGTCGGTCACGCCCGCGTCGCTGTTGGTGGTGGCGCCAGCGGGATAGAGCTTGCAGGCCACCACGCCCGCGTCCTTAGCGCGCGCGATCTCGTCGGCGGGCAGGTTGTCGGTGAGGTACAGCGTCATCAGCGGCTCGAACTGCACACCGGCAGGCACGGCGGCCAGGATGCGCTGTTTGTAGGCCAGTGCCTGCTCGGCCGTGGTCACGGGCGGGCGCAGGTTGGGCATGATGATCGCGCGGCCAAACTGGGCGGCCGTGTGCGGCACCACAGTGTGCAGCGGCTCGCCGTCGCGCACGTGCAGGTGCCAGTCGTCGGGGCGGGTGATGGTGAGGGTGTCGATGGGGGTGGGGGGTGCGGCTGTCATGGGCAGCATTGTCCCATCGGCTTGAAAACTATCATTTTTATAGCTACTAGCGCTTACCAAATAAGCGCCAGCAGCCAAAAATACTCAAAAACCAAGCTTCCCGGCGCTCATTCGGCCGTGATGCCAGCCTTGCGCACCACCTCGCCGAATTTCACGAGGCGCTCGGACATCATCTTCTCGAACGCGGCCGGCGCCATCTCTTCCGGCACGATCACGCCGCGCTCCTTGAGGTTGGCCACCATGGCGGGTGACGTGGCCACCTGGCGCACGGCCTTGTACAAGGTCTGCACGACGGCGTCGGGCGTGCCGCCGGGTGCGGCCAGGCCGGTCCACGACGTGAGGTTGAGCTCGGGGTAGCCGACCTCGGCCATGGTGGGGACATCGGGCAGTTGCGGCAGGCGCTGGTCGGCGGCCACTGCCAGGGCGCGCACCTTGCCCGCCTGGACGTGGGGCAGCATGATGACCAGGTTGTCGAGGATGAACTGCACCTCGTTGGCCAGCACCGCCGTGATCAGCGGTGTGCCGCCGCGGTACGGGAT
The DNA here is from genome assembly GCF_001428965.1 of Acidovorax sp. Root275. Taxonomy (NCBI): domain Bacteria; kingdom Pseudomonadati; phylum Pseudomonadota; class Betaproteobacteria; order Burkholderiales; family Comamonadaceae; genus Acidovorax; species Acidovorax sp. Root275. The sequence goes on from NZ_LMJH01000010.1 coordinate 515,086, forward strand.
GTGCGTGGTGAAGGCGCCAGTGGCCGCCTTGAACATCTCCACATTGAGCTGGCCCATGCTGCCCACGCCGCCGCTGCCGTAGTTGAGCTTGCCGGGGTTCTTCTTGGCGTAGGCCACGAACTCGGCAAACGTCTTGAACGGCAGGCTGCTGTGCACCACCAGCGCGTTGGGCTGGCGGCCCAGGATGGCGATGTTCTCGAAATCCTTGACCGGGTCGTAGCCCACCTTGGGCTGGGTCAGCGGGTTGGCCAGGTGGCTGCTTTGCGAGGACACGACCAGCGTGTAGCCATCGGGCTTGGCGCGTGCCACGTACAGCGCCCCCACCGATCCGCCCGCGCCAGCGCGGTTCTCCACCACGATGGGCACGCCCAGCACCTTGGACAGCGGCTCGGAATACTGGCGCGCCATGATGTCCACCGAGCCACCGGGCGGGAACGGCACCACGAGCGTGATCGGACGCGAAGGGTATTTCTCGTCGGCCTGTGCGGCCAGCGGTGCGAGGCCGGTCACGGCCGCCAGGCCCAGCGCCAGGCTGGAGGAAAGAACACGACGGCGGGGAGATTGCGAAGCAAATGGCATGGGTCTTCTTTCAGGAAACTGGGATGGGGATGGAGCGTGCGCGCAGCGGCATCGGCATCGTCGGGCTTGTGCGGATGCGCGCAGGGGCGCGGAATGGATCGATCAGGGGTGGTCGAGCACCGCCAGCGCCACCGCCTGCGCGCGCGGCACGAAGGTGGACAGCTCGCAGTACTCGCGCTCGGTGTGCGGGTGGCCACCCACGGGGCCGGTGCCGCACAGTGTGGGCGCGCCCACCGACGCGGTCAGGCCGCTGTCGGCCGCGCCGCCGGTGAATTCGCCCTGCACCTCGAAGCCCAACGACAGGGCGCCACGCTGGTACAGCGCCAGCAGCGCGTCGGGCGTGGGCTTCATGGGCAGCGTGCGGCGGGATTCGGTGATGCGGCCATGGGTGCGCGGCACGGACTCTTCTTCCACGATGGCGCGCACCTTCTGCAGCAGTGCCTCCGGGTCGGTGTCGGAGGTGAAGCGCAGGTCCACCTCGGCCTTGGCGTGTGGGGCCACCATGTTGGGCACGATGCCGCCCTGCACCACGCCCACGTTGACGGTGGTGCCCGTGGCGGGGTCGGTCAGCGCATGCAGCGCCAGCGTCTTGCGGGCCAGCGCCTCGATGGCGCTTGCGCCTGCCGCGTGGTTGATGCCGGCGTGGGCGGCCACGCCCTCCACCTCGAACTCCACCACCATCGAGCCCTTGCGGCTCGTCACCAAATTGCCGCTGACCCGGCCGGGCTCGGCATTGAGCACCGCCTTGACGCCGCGCGCCTTGGCCATGATGCGCTCGCGCGTGACGGGCGAGCCGATCTCCTCGTCGCACGAGAAGAACAGCTGCAGCGGCCCCTTCAGCCCGCCGCAGCGCGCAAAGGCCTCGGCCACGAACACGTTCATCACCAGGCCCGACTTCATGTCGGCCACGCCGGGGCCATAGGCACGGCCGTCCGCCACGCGGAAGGGGCGGCGCGCCACCGTGCCGGCGGGGAACACGGTGTCCATGTGGCCCATGAGCACGATGGGCGGGCCGTCGACGGCGCCGGGAACGTGGGCATGCAGCAGCACGCCATAGCCTGGCACGGGCTCGAACTGCACGGCTACGCCGGCAGCCTCCAGCCGCTCGCGCAGGGCGGTGGCCACGGCCGTCACACCCGCCTCGTCGCGGCTGCCGCTGTCGATGTCCACGACTTTCTGCAACAGGTCTTGCATGGCTTGGGACTGGCTGGCCAGCCAGTCCAGAATGCGCTGGCGCACCGCCAGGCCTTGGTTTTCAAGGGTATCCTGCATCTCAATCCTCGGGGTGGGCCCCGGAATCGGGGCGCGAATCTGGGTGGAAGTGTTGCACGCACCGCCCGTGTTTGCAATACATTTTTCACAAAAGAGACATCAATGAAATCATCATTGCAATCATCCTCCGGCTTGCTGACCGAGCGCCTGGCGCGGCAGAGCGCGGAGCTGACCGCCAGCGAACGCGCTCTGGCCGAAGCCCTGGGGCGCGACTACCCGTACGCACTGCTCGAATCCGCCACAGCCCTGGCCGCGCGCAATGGCACCAGCGCGTCGACCGTGGTGCGGCTGTTCGCCAAGCTGGGCTACGCCAGCTATGCCGAGGCTCAGCGCGAGGCGCGCGGCGAAGTCACCGCCCTGCTGCAGACGGCCGGCCAGCGCGCCCCGGTGACCATCGGCACCGAGCGCAGCCTGCCGCAGTGCGTGGACGATGCACTGCTGCACGACCAGCACAACATCACCGCCACGCGCGACAGCCTGGACATGGTCGCATTCGAAGCGATGGCCCGGCGCATTGCCCAGACCGAGGGTCGGATCTTCGTGCTGGCCCAGATCAACAGCGCCCCCGTGGCCGCCTGGCTGGCGCTGCACCTGAACATGTGCCGCCCTGGCGTGCAGGAACTGGGTGCCGGTGCGGTGGCGGCCACCGACCAGCTGCTGTGGGTGCAGCCTGAAGACACGTTGCTGGCCTTCAGCATCCGCCGCTACGCCAGCGGGCCGGTGAAGGTGGCCCAGCGCTTTCGCGACGCGGGCGCGCAGGTCCTGGCCATCACCGACAGTGCGGCCGCCCCGCTGGCGGCGCTGGCCCAACACCTCGTGCAGGTGCGCACGTCCAACGCATCGCCCTTCGATTCGTACACCGCCGCCTTCTTCGTCTGCAATGCCCTGGTCTCGGCCGTCGCGCAGCTTCGCCATGCGCAGGTGTCCGAGGCGCTCAAGCGCAGGGACACGCTGTGGAAGGATGTGGAGGACCAGCAGCTCATCGTGAACGACACACCGGCGCGCAAGCCCCCACGCAAGTAGCAGGGGCAGACACACCAGCGGGCAGCGCCCTGTGCATATGGCCCGAAAAACCCTGCCAACCGGCGTCCAGGGCGGTCAGCCTGCAGCCAGCGTGGCGCGCCACTCGGCAAATCGCATCGCAATCGTTGGCGCGATGGCATCGAATGCCTCCCAGCTGTCGGGCGTCCGGGCCTCGTCCGGGTCGCGAAAGTGGTTGGAAGAACCGAACACGGCCTGGATGTCGGCCTGCCAGCGCTGGTCGTCGGGCGCACCAAAGCCCTTGTAGTAGTAGCCCCAGAAGCCATTCGCTTCGTCGGTGATGTCGCTGCTCCAGACAATGCGCTGGCAGGGACCATGCAGAAACTGCAATGGTGTGGCCACACGGGCTCGCCAAGGTGCCAGCACGCTGTCCGGGTAGCGCTGCGGGTTGAGCAGGCCGTGCAACGCGCACCAGGTCGCAAAGAACGCGCCTTCCACATAGACCAGGGGTTGGGTCTCTTCGTAGCTGGCACTGGCCTCGATGAAGTCCAGCTCCTGGCGCAATTTCACGAAAACGCGGCCGATGCCGGGGCCTTCGCCGTCGCGCTCCAGGATCATCTCCAGCATGTCGTTGACAGGCAGGGTCACATAGGGATCGTCTGCGTCTGTGCCTGGAAAGTGCTGCCACGACAGCCCCTGGGGCAATGGCACCACCTGGGCAGCCTGCGCGGGCACGAGGATTCTCACGACATGGGTGCGCCAGACGCGCCCGTCTCTGACCGGAGGCCACAGGCTTCGGTGCCTGGGGGCCCTCTCGGCAAAAACCGCGATGCCGGTGGACTGCGAGGTGACGTAGGTCCTGTTGTTGTGCGGTGTGGCGGGCTTGAGCGGCTTGGCCCCCACGCTAGCCAGCCACTGCCGCACCACAGGGTCGTCAATGCGTCGGCCGATGCAGGCCAGCATCTGAACCCACGGGCTGCCGCCGCCTTCGGGTGCCGGGGCATGCGCAGCCCCAGTTGCAGGTACTGCGCTGCCGGAGGCCGACTGCTGCAGCCGCCCTTGCACGGCATCCTCGATCCAGCCATCGAAATCGGGCCAGCGCTGCTCCGCCTCGGACACGATGTCTTCCCCGGTCGAGGGCACCGCCAGGCCCTGCCTCGCCAGCCACTCCAGCAGCTCGCGGGCGACCTCCGACCCCTCTTCGGGCGGATCGTCCATGTCGCCGCTGAGGGCAAACTCGCCGTAGCCGATGCCCAGCAAGCGCAGAAACTGCAAGGCATCGCTGGCCAGCACCCGCCCTCCGCCTTCGGACCCGAGGTACACCACGGGCATTCCGCCCTGGGGAGCACGCCAGACCGCAATGGCAGCACCGTCTGGCTGGGTGCCAAAGACCCCGAGCTGCTGCGCCGCGAACTGTCCGCTGGCATGGCCTTCCCCGCCAAGGTAGCGGGCCACGGCATGGGGCGGCTCTGCATGAAAGGCAAAGAAGCCACTCACGCTCGCGGACGAGTCGCGCAGCTGCGGGCACGCCTGCAGGAGGTCGCGCAGAGGTTGCGGCACCGGCAGGTCCGCGGGAAAGGCAAATTTGTCGGCCGCTGGGGTATTGCTGTGCATGGTGGTGAGATTCCTGTCAATTCGAGTTCGCTCGGGAGCTTCCCCGCGCGGCCCCCTGGGCGGACACCGCGCCTTTGGAGGAAGGCTCGTCAGCGGGGCGCCCGGCGGCGCGCAGACTCCCACAGAAAATGCGGCACGCCTCTAAACCACCTTCCGAGCTGTCCGTGGGCGGGCTCACCAGCACCACCGCCAATTGAGGTGTGAGCTGCATGAGCACAGCGTCCACGCTCCCGACCCCTGCATGGATGGACTCGTACTTCTTGATGCGGGTGCGGTACCAGGTGCTCCCTGCAACCGCCTCGCCCAAATAGGCCCGCTTGCCAAAGAACCTGGTGCGCACCAAGGCCTCTGCACCCACTTTGGGCAACAGCCAGACCCCACCCTCAAACTGGAAAGGCTCCATCGGCTGATGATCGACCTCGATGCGGGTGCGCGCCACCTGCACGGTGGGCCAGTCCGTCACGCCACTCAGGGTCCAGTCGCAGACGTTATAAGGTGGCGAGCCCCCCTCGTCCTTGTTCTTGCACTCCAGCACCTTCGGCGGGTTGATGGCGGGCACCACATCAAAAGCGCACACGCCCATCCCGCCCGATCCTTCGGTGCGGCGCGGTCTGGTGATGCGGTACTGCACGGGAAGTTCGAAGGCCAGTCCGCAGGCCATCACCGTCGGCGGGAGTACAGGGCTGGTTGCCACGGCAGGCTTGCCCGCCTGGGCTGCCACCACGCCAGGCAACAAGGCTATGGCCAGGCACAGCCACGCCACCCAGGGCACGCAGGCATCGGAGCCACCGGCCATGGGATCGGCCATCGGGAGAGCAGGGTTCATCGGGACAGAGGTTGATGGCAGCACCTGCCAAGGTAGCACAGGATATTGCAGATCAACACGCGCAGGCCCCTCCGGAATAGAAGGCCCTCACCCCACCTTCCGCCGCCCGCACCAAAACAAAAAAAGGCGCCCGAGGCGCCTTTTTTTGTTTTGTACCGGCCATCGCATCGCCCTTGCAGGAGGCTGCGATGCGGGTGCAGCTCAGTGCTGCAGGATCTTGTTGAGAAAGTCCTTGGTACGCGGCTGGCGTGCATCGGGGTTGTTGAAGAAGTCGTCCTTGGAGCAGTCTTCCAGGATCTTGCCGCCCACGTCCATGAAGATCACGCGGTTGCTCACCTTGCGGGCAAAGCCCATTTCGTGGGTCACGCACATCATGGTCATTCCTTCGTTGGCCAGGCCCACCATCACGTCCAGCACTTCGCCGACCATTTCGGGGTCGAGCGCGGACGTGGGTTCGTCGAACAGCATCACGATGGGGTCCATCGACAGCGCACGGGCAATGGCCACGCGCTGCTGTTGGCCGCCGGAGAGCTGGCCCGGAAACTTGTCCTTGTGCGCCATCAGGCCCACGCGTTCAAGCATCTTGAGGCCACGCTTCTTGGCGTCGTCCGCGCTGCGGCCCAGCACCTTGATCTGCGCAATGGTCAGGTTGTCCGTGACCGACAGGTGGGGGAACAGCTCAAAGTGCTGAAACACCATGCCCACGCGGCTGCGCAGCTTGGGCAGATCGGTCTTGGGGTCGTGCAGCGCAATACCGTCCACCGTGATCTCGCCCTTCTGGAAGGGTTCGAGCGCGTTGATGGTCTTGATCAGCGTGGACTTGCCCGAGCCCGACGGGCCGCATACCACCACCACTTCACCCTTTTGGATGGTGGCAGAGCACTCGTTGAGCACCTGCACCGGGCCATACCATTTGGATACGTTCTTGAGTTCGATCATTTCTTTTTCCTCAATCCAATCTCTTTTGCATCAGCGAATGATCGCGATCTTCTGGTGCAGACGCTTGACCGCCCAGGACAGCGCGTAGCACATCACAAAGTACAGCACGGCTGCAGCCAGGTAGGCCTCGATGGGGCGACCGAAGTTCTTGCCCGCCACTTCAAAGCCCTTGAGCATGTCGTAGGCACCGATGGCATACACCAGCGACGTGTCCTGGAACAGGATGATGGTCTGCGTGAGCAGCACCGGCAGCATGTTGCGGAACGCCTGGGGCAGCACCACGAGCTTCATGTTCTGGCCATACGTCATGCCCAGCGCCTGGCCCGCATACACCTGGCCGCGCGGAATGGACTGGATACCGGCACGCATGATCTCGCTGAAGTAGGCCGCTTCAAACGCGATGAAGGTGATGATGGCCGAGACTTCCGCACCGATGGGGCGACCAATGATGGCCGGTACCAGCAGGAAGAACCACAGGATCACCATGACCAGCGGAATGCTGCGCATGCCGTTGACGTAGATGGTGGCAGGCACATCCAGCCACTTCTTGCCCGACAGACGCATGAGCGCCAGCACCGTGCCGAAGACCACACCACCGATGGTGGCGATGAACGTGAGCAACAGGCTGAAATACAGCCCCTTGAGCACGAAGTTGGAAATCAGGTCCCAGTTGTAGAAGGAAAAGTCGAGATTCATATCAATGCCCCCCTCCTGCCGCGCCAGAAACGACCATTCCGGGGATGCGTGCGCGCTTCTCGATGAAGGCCATGATGCGGTTGATGGCAAATGCCGAGATGATGTAGAGGCTCGTCACCGCCAGGTACACCTCGATACCGCGCGAGGTTTCTTCCTGTGCCTGCATGGCGAACATCGTGAGTTCTGCCACCGACACGGCAAACGCCACGGACGAGTTCTTGAAGATATTCATCGTCTCGCTGGTCAGCGGCGGAATGATGATGCGAAATGCCATGGGCAGCAGCACATAGCGGTAGGTCTGGAACGTGGTGAAACCCACCGCCAAACCGGCATACCGCTGGCCACGCGGCAACGCCTGAATGCCAGAGCGCACCTGCTCGGCAATCCGCGCCGACGTGAAGAAGCCCAAAGCCAGCACCACCAGCGCAAAGCCGGGAACGCCTCTCAAAACCGGAAAGAAGCTGGGCAGGACGTGGTACCACAGAAAAATCTGCACCAGCAACGGAATATTGCGGAACAGCTCCACCCAGGCATTGCCCAGGCGCACGATCATCGGTCGGTCCTGCAAGGTCCGCAGCGTCCCGATCAGGGAACCCAGCACAAGAGCCAGCACCAGGGCCAGCAGCGAAACAGACACCGTCCAGCCCCAGGCCGACAGCATCCAGTCCAGGTAGGTGATATCGCCGCCCTTGCCAAAGCAGCTTTGCACGACTTCCCTGTCCATGGTGTCCTGGCAGAACACCTGCCAATCCCAACTCATAGGAGCACCCCTTAAATTCTTGGTGTTGCGTTGGGCGCAACCCTTTGCGAGCCCAACAAAAAAGCCCCTTCAAACCGTTTGGCCGAAGGGGCACAAGCGTTCAGAAAATTACTTCTTTGCGTAGTCTTCCATAGGCTTGTCGTTAGGCGATGCCCACGCGGCCTTGGTAGCGTCAGACAATGGCAGGCCGATCTTGGTGTTGGTCGGTGGCACGGGTTGCATGAACCACTTGTCGTACAGCTTGGCCAGCGACCCGTCAGCGATCTGGCGCTTGATGGAATCGTCCACAGCCTTCTTGAAGCCCGCGTCGTCCTTGCGCAGCATGCAGGCGATGGGCTCCACGTTCAGCACTTCGCCCACGATCTTGTAATCGGCGGGGTTCTTGGACTTGGAGATGTTGGCCGCCAGGATGGAGCCATCCATCACGAAGGCGTCAGCACGGCCCGTTTCCAGCATCAGGAAGCTGTCAGCGTGGTCCTTGCCAAAGACTTCCTTGAAGTCGATGCCACCAGCGCGCTCGTGCTTGCGCAGAGTCTGCACCGAAGTGGTGCCCGTGGTGGTAGCAATGGTCTTGCCGTTCAAGTCCTTGATCGACGTGATGCCCGAACTGGCCTTCACGGCCGTGCGCACTTCTTCCACGTAAGTGGTCACGGCAAAGGCCACATCCTTCTGGCGGGCTGCGTTGTTGGTGGTGGAGCCACACTCCAGGTCCACAGTACCGTTGGTCACCAGGGGAATGCGGTTTTGCGAGGTGACGGGCTGGTACTTGACTTCCAGCTTGGGCAGGCCCAGTTGCTTCTGGATATCGGCCAGGACGATTTCGCCCATTTCGGTATGGAAGCCCACAAACTTGCCGTTACCCAGGGTGTAGGAAAGACCGGAAGATTCGCGAACGCCCAGCGTCACGGCACCCGAGGCCTTGATCTTGGCCAGGGTATCGGTGGCTTGAGCGAAAGCGCTACCTGCAGCCAGGGCGGTCACGGCAACCGCGAGCAAATGCTTCTTCATTGGTATCTCCTTGTGTGTGAAGCTAAAAAGGGGGGGATTCTAGAGATTCGCCCGTGCTGGCAGCGCCAACAGGCCGTGTTCTCCAAAAACAGAAACCTCGACCGGGATATTAGTCAGAACGGGACTTGGTCGGTAGGGTATTTCCAGAAGTCGCGCAACAAGTAGCTGACCGGGAGGTTCAGTACCGTGTTGTTCGGCGGGATGGGTTTTTGGAACCATTTGTCATAGATCGGATAGATGTCCCGGCTGGTGATCAGGCGGCGCATCTCTTCGTCAATCAGCTTCTTGAACTCAGGGTCGTTCTTGGGCAGCATGATGGCCAGCGGCTCGGTGGTCATGAAGCGGCCCACCACCTTGAGCGCCTTGGGGTCCGGCCGCCCGGCCGCCAGGCCATACAGCAGCACATCGTCCATCACAAAGGCATCGGCCTCGCCCTTCTCGACCATATCGACCGCCTTGGCGTGGTCGGCCGCCTCCACGATGGAGATCCCCATCAGGCGCTCCCGGTTGGCCTGGTCCGCCGCTTTCAGGGGGGTGGTGCCTTTGGTGGACACAAGCTTTTTGCCGTTGAGATCTTCCACGCGGTCGATGGGACTGGAAGACTTGACCAGCAGCCGCGCGCCAGTGATGAAATGGGGAATGGTGAAGGCCACCTTCTGCCGCCGCTCTGCGTTGTTGGTGGTGGAGCCGCACTCCATGTCGGCCTTGCCCTGCTCGATCACGGCGATGCGGTTGGCGGGTGTGACCGCCAGGAACTCGACCTCCATGTCTTTCTTGCCGGTCTTCTTGCGCACTACTTCGGCCAGGCGCAAACACAGATCCATCGCATAGCCTACCGGCTTGCCGGACTGCGTATCAATGTACGAGAAAGGTACCGACGATTCGCGGTGTGCAATCACCAGCTTGCCACCGGCACTGATGCGCTCCAGCACCGAGGCGTGTGCGGACGCCGCAAAAGCGCAGCTTGCAGCCGCAAGGCCCCAGGCTATTCCCCAATGCTGAACTTTCATACGGCGTCTCGGTGAGTGGATGGATCGGATTCGCAATGTTCGTGCCACCGTGGGGACTAAGAACCTGCTCTTAGACGGCACACGCTGCGGTAACCGACCCAGCGATGGCGCCGACTGTACGTGTCGTTACCGTGAAATTCCAATGCCGTTTGCGCGCGCAACTATGCAAAGTGTTTATATCCGTATTTACCCTTAGCATGACCCTGCCTGTGCTTGAAGGTACATCCACAGGGCCTGGGCCGTGCCCTTGGGGGCCTCCTTGCCCGCTGGCTTCTCGCGGTAGGCGCGCACATCCATGGTCATCTGCAGGCCTTCGGTGTCGGCCGGGGCCGCACTGACCAGGCGGCGAGACCGCAGTTCTTTCTTCACGGCACTGTGCGGCAGAAAGGCCACGCCATGGCCTTCCAGCGCCATGGCCTTCAGGCCTTCGGCCATGTCGGTCTCGTACACCCGTTCCAGGTGGATGGGCGTGCCGGATTCCTTCAGGATCAGTTCCGTCACGCGGCCCAGGTACGCGCCGGGGGCGTAGCCCAGATAGGGCAGTGGCTGCCCGGCCCGGCCAGGCAGGCGGTGCAAGGGCTGGCCGTCTGCGTCGGCCTTGCTGTAGGGAGAAATCACTTCCTGCCCCAGGCTGACCATTTCATACCGGTCGGCATCCAGCTGAAAAGGCTGTGAGGGGTGGTGGTAGGCAATCAGCAGGTCGCACCCGCCTTCCACCAGCCGCATCACGGCATCGTGCACATTGAGCGCGATCAACCGGCTTTTGAACGGGCCGAACTTGTCGTGCAGGCTCGACACCCAGGCGGGGAAAAACGTGAACGCCAGGGTGTGCGGCACCGCGAACTCGATCATGTCCTTGCCGGCGCTGGTGTGCGCCCGCAGCATGGCGCGCGTGTTCTGCAGCGCCTGCAGCACCTCCAGCGCCTGGTCGTACAGGGTCTTGCCGGCCGGGGTGAGTCGTGTGGGGTAGGAGCTGCGGTCCACCAGATCGGTGCCCGCCCAGGCTTCCAGGGCCTGGATGCGCCGCGAAAAGGCCGGCTGTGTCACGTGGCGCAACTGGGCGGACCGGCTGAAGCTGCGTGTTTCCGCAAGACTGACAAAATCTTCTAGCCACTTGGTTTCCATGCAGGCATTATCCGCGCGCGCCTGCGGTCGTGCTTCGTAAAGATATGAGGGTTTTCATAGTGCACCCTGAGCGCACCAATGGTGTGCATGCATAGCAACCAACGCATAATGGAACACAGCGCTTACCGCGCTTTTTTTGCGCTCGGGGCGTGACACGCCCCACGCCCACGGTGCACAACACCGCCGGGCGGGGCGGCTGGTGTTCGCATCACGACTTACAGCGCGATCAGGCAACCTACCTGTCTTTGCCTGCCGCTGCGGATTCATCCTTGTTGGCACAAGTCCCGCGCACGCTTTTTCTCTTCCACCCTGCCCCATGTCCTCCTCTCCCCCCCCAGGGCCTTCGGCCGACGCATCGCCCGACACCACAAGCCCCGAGGCCGAGCCCCGTTCGCTGCGCCTTGAAGACTGGCTCACAGTCATCGTGATGGCCGCCCTGGCCCTGATCACCTTTGCCAACGTGCTGGTGCGCTATTTCACCAACTCGTCTTTTGCCTGGACCGAGGAAATTTCGGTCTTCCTGATGATTGTTCTGGCCCTGGTGGCGGGCTCTGCAGCCGTGGCGCGCGACCAGCACATCCGCATCGAATACTTTGCCGAAGGCGGCTCGGCCCTGCGCCGCAAGCGGCTGGCCCAACTCGGCGCCGTCACCGTGGCCGTGCTGTTCGGGCTGATCGCCGTGCTCAGCGTGCGCGTGGTGTGGGACGACTACCGCTTTGGCGAGACCTCGCCCGGCATCGGCGTGCCGCAATGGTGGTACTCGATCTGGCTGCCAGTGTTGTCCACGCTGATCGCCGCCCGCGCCGTCGGCGTGCTGCTGCGCCGCACACGCACTGAGCCCGAAGCAGCGGCCGCAGAAGCCACCCGGGACGGCCAGCCATGATCGCCACCCTGTTGTTCGTGGCCTTCCTGGGCCTGATGTTCGTGGGCGTGCCCATCGGCGCTGCCCTGGGGCTGGCCGGTGCCGCCGCCATCGCGTTGGCCAATGCCGACAGCCAGTGGTTCGGTCTGCTGGCCGTGCCGCAGAACTTCTACGCGGGCCTGGGCAAATACCCGCTGCTGGCCATCCCGATGTTCGTGCTGGTCGGATCCATCTTCGACCGCTCGGGCGTCGCGCTGCGCCTCGTGAACTTTGCCGTGGCCATCGTCGGGCGCGGCCCGGGCATGCTGCCGCTGGTGGCCATTGTGGTGGCCATGTTTCTCGGGGGCATCTCGGGCTCTGGCCCGGCCAACGCCGCCGCGGTGGGGGGCGTGATGATCGCCGCCATGTCGCGCGCGGGTTACCCACCCTCATTCTCGGCCAGCGTGGTGGGGGCCGCAGCCGCCACCGACATCCTGATCCCGCCCTCCGTCGCCTTCATCATCTACTCGGTGCTGGTGCCGGGCGCCTCGGTGCCCGCGCTGTTTGCGGCGGGCATGATCCCGGGCATCCTGGCAGGGATTGCGCTGGTCATCCCGGCGGTGTGGATGGCGCGCAAGCACAAGATGGGTGCGCTGGAAGCCACCATGCCCCGCCCGCCGTTCTGGAAGAGCCTGCGCGAGGCCACCTGGGGCCTGGCCGCACCCGTGCTGATCCTGGGCGGCATGCGCGCCGGCTGGTTCACGCCAACCGAGGCGGCCGTGGTGGCGGTGTTCTACGGCCTGTTCGTGGGCATGGTGATCCACCGCACGATCAAGGTGCGCGACCTGTTCCCCATCCTGCGCGAGTCGGGTGAACTGTCGGCCGTGATTTTGCTGGTGGTGTCGCTTGCGGGCATCTTTGCGTATTCGCTGTCCACGCTGGGCGTGATCGACCCGGTGGCCAACGCCATCGTGAACTCGGGCCTGGGTGAGTACGGCGTGCTGGCGCTGCTCATCGTGCTGCTCATCACCGTGGGCATGTTCCTCGACGGCATCTCGATCTTCCTGATCTTCGTGCCACTGCTGCTGCCCATCATGCAGTTCTACAAGTGGGACCCGGTCTGGTTCGGCGTGATCCTGACCCTCAAGGTGGCGCTGGGCCAATTCACCCCGCCGCTGGCCGTGAACCTCATGGTCTCGTGCCGCATTGCCGGCGTGCGCATGGAATCGACCGTGCGCTGGGTGGGCTGGATGCTGTTTGCCATGTTCCTGGTGATGGTGCTCGTGATCGCCTTCCCGCAACTGGCCCTGTGGCTGCCTGCCAAACTCGGATATTGATTGATTGATTGATTGACTAACTGACGGACTAATTTCTACAAGGAGACTGACACCATGAAACTGCGCACCTTCCTCACTTCCGCCGCGGCTGCTGCCGCAGCGCTGGCCTTCACCGCACCCGCCGCCATGGCGCAAACCGCGTACAAGAGCGAATACCGCATGTCGCTGGTGCTGGGCCCTGCGTTCCCCTGGGGCAAGGGCGGCGAGCTGTGGGCCAACAAGGTCCGCGAGCGCACCAGCGGCCGCATCAACATCAAGCTGTACCCCGGCGTCTCGCTGATCCAGGGCGACCAGACGCGCGAATTTTCAGCGCTGCGCCAGGGCGTGATCGACATGGCCGTGGGCTCCACCATCAACTGGTCGCCCCAGGTCAAGCAGCTCAACCTGTTCTCGCTGCCCTTCCTGTTCCCCGACTACGCCGCTGTGGACGCGGTGACGCAGGGCGACGTGGGCAAGAGCATCTTTGCCACGCTGGACAAGGCGGGTGTGGTGCCATTGGCCTGGGGTGAAAACGGGTACCGCGAAATCTCCAACTCCAAGAAGGCGATCAAGACCCCCGAAGACCTGAAGGGCCTGAAGATCCGCGTGGTGGGCTCGCCCCTGTTCCTGGACACCTTCACCGCGCTGGGCGCCAACCCCACACAAATGAGCTGGGCCGATGCACAGCCCGCATTTGCCAGCGGCGCCGTGGACGGACAGGAAAACCCGTTGTCGATCTTCACCGCCGCCAAGCTGCACAGCGTGGCGCAAAAACACATCACGCTGTGGGGCTACGTGAATGACCCGCTGATCTTTGTCGTCAACAAGGACATCTGGGCATCCTGGACCCCCGCCGACCGCGAGATCGTCAAGCAGGCTGCCATCGACGCCGGCAAGGAAGAAATCGCCCTGGCCCGCAAAGGCGTGATCGAGGCCGACAAGCCGCTGCTCAAGGACATCGGCGCTTTGGGCGTGACGGTGACCCAGCTGAGCCCTGCCGAGCGCGCCGCTTTTGTGAAGGCCACACGCCCCGTGTACGACAAGTGGAAGGGCCAGATCGGCGCTGACCTCGTGACCTCGGCCGAGAAGGCGATTGCGGCGCGCAAGCAGTAAACCCAACGCTGATTCGGCAAAGCCCCAAAAAGCCCCGCTGCGGCGGGGCTTTTCATGTGCGTTGGACGATAGCCTGTCTCAAGCCAACTGCTTCACTATTGATAGCAATTAGCGCTTATCAGAAAAGCGCCAGAGGCACTTTACCCTCAAATTTCACGACTGTCCAAGGCCGGATCCACAACGCGCGGCGCCGGGTGCTTGACGGCATTCTTGCGCAGCTTGTTCTCCACCGCCTGCGCCAGGTCCACGCCCGCGTGGTCGGCGATCTGCAGCAGGTACAGCAGCACATCGGCCACCTCGTCGGCAACGGGTTCTGTGAGCGCCGGGTCATCGCGCGCCGCCAGCGACTGCTCTGGTGTCATCCACTGGAAGATTTCGGCCAGCTCAGCCGCCTCCACCATGAGCGCCATGGACAGGTTCTTGGGCGTGTGAAACGGCTCCCAATGCCGCTCTGCCGCAAAAGCACGCAGCCGCGCCTGCAAGGCATCTACATCCAGCGACATCGCGATTACTCCTGATTTAATAGCTACCTGCGCTTATACATCAAGCGCTAACGGCCATTTAGACTCAGATTCTAGAGAGGTGAGACTGGCGCCTCGCCCGCAAAGTGCCGGCGCGCGTTCTCCACAAACCGGTCCACCGACGCCTGCACGGCTTCGGGCGACCAGCCGGCCACGTGCGGGGTGAGCACCACGGTGTCCAGCGCCACCAGTTCGGCCGGAGGCGCGGGCTCGCTCTCATACACATCCAGGCCCGCACCGGCGATGCGTCCGTCCTTCAGCGCCAACGCCAGCGCCTGGGTGTCGATCACGCTGCCGCGCGCGATGTTGACCACATAGCCACGCGGGCCGAGGGCGTTGAGCACTTGGGCGTTGACCAGGTGCCGCGTACCCCCTCCACCCGGCGTGGCCACCACCAGAAAATCCGCCCAGGCCGCCAGCGCCGTCACATCGGCAAAGTAGGTGTACGGCACATCGGTGCGCGGGCTGCGGTTGTGGTAACCCACCTCCACCTCAAAGCCCAGCGCGCGCTGCGCGATCTTCTTGCCAATGGTGCCCAGGCCGATGACGCCAAGGCGTTTGTGCGACACGTTGGGCGGCAGCGGGAGCGCCGTGCGCCACACACCCTCCCGCGTGAGCTGGTCGAGCTTGGGGATGCCACGCACCGCAGCAATCAGCAGCCCCCAGGCATGGTCGGCCACGCAGTCGTCGTTGGTGCCCGCACCGTTGGCCACCACAATGCCGCGCGCCTTGGCGTGCTGCACGGCAATGTTCTCGTAACCCGCGCCCAGCGCGCAGATCAGTGACAACCGGGGCAGCGCGTCGATCTGCGCCACGCTCAAGCCCGTGGAGCCAATGGTCAGCACCGCCGTGATGCGTTCGCCGTGTGTGGCAATGGCCGCTGCGGCCTGAGGGGCATCGGGGGTGTAGATCAGATCGAACGACTGCGACAGCTGGGCGCAGTGTTCTTCGGAGAGGAACATGAGGGCGAGCAGGACAGGTTTCATGGGAGGGATGAGAAGGTCAAATTGAAAGAGCGAATGCAATGAGGAACGAAATCTCAGTCCCCCCAAAGTGTCCCGGAGTGACGCCGTAAAACTGGCGCGGCGCTATGGCGAGGACGGCCAGCAAGGGCTACCCCGCAGCAAAGGCCGTCGTCCCCCTCAGGGGGAAGGTGCCGAAGGCGACTCAGGGGGAGCCACATCCAGGGGAGCTTCTTGTTGCAATGCCCACATGCTGGCATAGCGCCCGCGCTGGGCCAGCAGTTGGGCGTGCGTACCGCGCTCGATGATGCGGCCAGCATCCATGACCAAGATTTCATGCGCGTCCACCACGGTGGACAGGCGGTGCGCGATCACCAGCGTGGTCTTGTTCTGCGCCACGCTCTGCAGCTCGGCCTGGATGGCGCGTTCGTTGGCCGAGTCGAGCGCCGAGGTCGCCTCGTCAAAGATCAGGATGGGCGGGTTCTTGAGCAAGGTGCGCGCAATGGCCACGCGCTGCTTTTCGCCCCCCGACAGCTTGAGCCCGCGCTCACCCACCATGGTGCCGTAGCCCTTGGGTGTGCTGGCAATGAAGTCGTGGATGCGGGCAGACTTCGCGGCGGCCTCCACCTCGGCCTGGCTGGCACCAGGGCGGCCATAGGCGATGTTGTAGGCCACGGTGTCATTGAACAGCACCGTGTCTTGCGGCACGATGCCGATGGCCTGGCGCACGCTCGACTGTGTCACGCCACGGATCTCCTGCCCCGCAATGGTGATGCGGCCCTGCTGGATGTCGTAGAAGCGGAAGAGCAGCCGCGCCAGCGTGGACTTGCCCGAGCCCGAGGGCCCGACCACGGCCACGGTCTTGCCCGCCGGGATCTCGAAGCTGATGCCCTGCAGGATGGGGCGGCCGCTGCGGAGGTCGCCGCCCTTGCGCACATCGTAGGCAAAGTGCACGTCCTCGAAGCGCACGGTGGACTGGTCCAGCCCGGCCAGGGGCAAGGCCCCAGGCGCATCGGCCACCTCGCGCTCCTTGTCCATGAGCGTGAACATCTTGTCCAGGTCGGTCAGGCTCTGCTTGATCTCGCGGTAGATCACGCCCAGGAAGTTGAGCGGGATATACAGCTGGATCATGAAGGCGTTGACCATGACGAGGTCGCCCAGCGTCATGCGGCCATCGACCACGCCCTGCGTGGCCCGCCAAAGCATGGCCACCAGCCCGGCAGCAATGATGAGCTGCTGCCCCGTGTTGAGCAGGGACAGCGTGGTCTGGCTCTTGAGCCGCGCGCGGCGCAGGCGCTCCAGGCTTTCGTCGTAGCGGCGGGCCTCAAAGCCTTCGTTGTTGAAATACTTGACCGTTTCGTAGTTGAGCAGCGAATCCACGGCCTTGGAGTGCGCGGCCGAGTCGAATTCGTTGGCCTCGCGGCGGAACTGCGTGCGCCACTCGGTCACCAGCACCGTGAAGGTGATGTACAGCGCCAGCGCCGCCAGCGTGATCCACGCAAACCAAGCGTCGAACTTGATGGCCAGCACCGACAGCACCAGCACCACCTCGACCAGCGTGGCCACCACATTGAACAGCGTGAACGAGATCAGCGACTCGATGCCCCGCACGCCGCGCTCGATGTCGCGGGTCATGCCGCCGGTCTGCCGCTCCAGGTGAAACCGCAGGCTCAGGGCATGCAGGTGCTCAAAGGTCTGCAGCGCAATCGAGCGCGCCGCGCCCTGCGTGGCCTTGGCGAACACCAGTTCGCGCAGCTCGGTAAAAAACGAGGTGGACAGCCGCAGGCCGCCATAGGCCACCAGCAACCCCACCGGCACCACCAGCAGCGCAGCGGGATCGCCGGGCTTGAAGCTCATGGCATCCACCAGCGTCTTGAGCAGGATGGGCACACCCACATTGGCGAACTTGGCGCCGATCATGAACACGATGGCGGCAATCACGCGCCACTTGTATTGCCACAGGTAGGGCAAAAGCCGGTGCAAGGTGGCCCAGTCGGACGGGACCGGCACAGGGCTGGCGGCCGTGCCACTGGCGGTGGCACTGGGAGCGGTGGGGGCAGTTTCGCCGTGGTGGCGCATGGGGGACAATTCCGGTTGTTGTTTTTACCGACCCGGCTGATGCCCAGGTGGTTTTTGCAGGGCGCAAGCCCCTTGCGAAACCACCGGTTTCCCCAAGGATTGGCTCAGCCCCAACCGAGATTGTGCCCATGTCCGCCGTTTTCAGCCCGCCACCCGCCGCATTACCCACCGACAAGGAGCTGGTGCTCAAGGTCATCCCCATGCCCGCCGACACCAATGGCAATGGCGACATCTTTGGCGGCTGGGTGATGGCGCAGGTGGACTTGGCGGGCTCGGTGCTGCCCGCGCGCTACATCCAGGGCCGCATGGCCACGGTGGCGGTCAACGAATTCATCTTCAAGCAGCCCGTGCGCGTAGGCGACATCCTGTCGTTCTTCTCGTCCATCACACGGGTGGGCAATACCTCGGTCACCGTGGAGGTGGAGGTATATGCCGAACGGTTTACCGACCAGGGCCGGTATGTGAAGGTGACCGAGGCCCGATTGACGTATGTGGCCATCGACGACCATGGGCGCCCCCGCCCCGTCCCCAAACACACACCAAACCCATCCTCTTGAAAGCCGGGCGGCGCACGTTCCCCCATTGAACGGCTCTCAGGGGCCAAGGCCCACGAGCCGCATCAGCGTGTCGCGCGCCACCTGCTGGCGCGCGGCCGGCGACAGCTGGACCAGAAACCCCTGCACGCTGGCGTACTTCATGTCGTCGCTCGACGCAGAGCGGTGGCTGGCATCGGTGCCCACCAGAAAGCGCCCGGGTTTCTGCTCGATGAGCTCAAGCCACTCGGGCCAGACCCGTACCCCGTCGCGCAGGATGGTGTAGTCCGGCGAGCGGGGATGGTGCGGCCAGGTGCGCGCACTCAGCTCATAGTAAAGATTGGGGTGCTGCTCCAGCATGCGCCGCGCCAGGAACAGCGGCGTGTACCCGCCGTGCGCCCAGATCACCGAGACATCGGGGAAACGCTGCAGCAGTTGCGAAAGCTCTGCCATGCGCGTGTTTTCCACATGCACCATCACCGGCACCTTGTGCTTGCGGGCCAGTTCCAGGATGCCGGTCATCATCGGGCCGGTCACGCCGAAGTCCGTCTCGGCGAAACCGGCGGATGGGAAATGCGCCACCGAGATCTCGCCAATGCCTTTGTAAAGTCCGGTCGCGAGCATGGCGTCCAGCTGTTTCAGCAGCTCGTCGCTGTGCTGCTCCCAGTGTGGGCGGTACGCCGTGCGTTCGGGCGATATCGACGCAAACGGGATCAACACGCCGGGGTGCTGGCGCGCGGCCTCGGCCACCGATTCATTGCTGCTGCGCCCGCCCCAGAACACCACCGCATGGCTGGCCCCCCAGCGTGCCATCAACTCCAGTTGCATCGGCAGGCTGTTGAGGTGCACATGGGCATCCACAAACGGGGTGAGGGGGCTTGCTGCGGGGGGTGCGGGCACGGGGGTCTGTGCCGCGTCGAGCTGCACAGGCTGCCGGGTGCGCCGCACCGGCTCAGAGGACTCAGCCTGCGGCCAGGCGCCCTGCGAAGCCAGGAGGAGGCACGCGGCAAGGAGGACTCGCGTCATGGTGGCAATGGCGCGCGGGGGCGCGTGTGGAAGTGGAGAAGGGCTGCGGAAATTCTACAAAGATGTTTCCGTGCCGGACCAGGTCCAGTCCTCATGCCGGCGCCGTCCACCCTCGCACCACATAGCCCATCCCTTTTTCCACCGACGCAGACGGCAACAGGCACCCGGGCCACCCGCCAAACCGGGCCGCCGCAGGTGCCTGCGAATTTGTCGATTTGTGGAGGCAGCGCCGATCAGGCGGCCATGGCTGCAGGCTCTGCCCGCAGCGGCGCCGAGGACGTGCGCTGCGCGCCAGACAAGGACACACCATTGGCAAAGCCGGCTTCGATCTCACCCGCCAGCTGGCCGCCCTCTTCCACCACCAGCTTGCCGTAGCGGATCTTGCCGTTGACCTTGCCGGTACTGTAGATCACCAGCTTCTGGCGCACGGTGAGCGTGCCGTTGAACTCGCCGTGGATCTCTGCAATGTCGATCTCGGCCGAGCCCTTGAAGGCACCATGCTCCGAGATCTGGATCACGCGCGAATCCATGGTGGCTTCGACCGTGCCTTCGACCACGAGGGTGTCGCAATCGGTAATTTCCACGCCTTTGAGCTTGATGTTCGGGCCCACCGTGAGCTTGCTGCCCGAGCTGTCGCTGCTGCTGGCGGCCTTGGGGACTGCCGGGCTGGCCACCGGCTGTGCAGCCGCAGAACTGCTCGCTGCCGAGCCCCCCAATACGGAGCCTGAAGTGGTGCTGCTACGGGGTTGGAACGACTCGGGTTCACGCTTGCCAAAGAAGGGGTTTTGCACGGCCATCAGATCTCCTTGAAAAGAGAGTCATCGTAGGTACCGCGCCCCGTGAAAGATGCCTTCGTTACGCAAGAACGGTAACCAAACGGTTCGCTCGTAGCATGCGCTTGCAAGGCTTGCGGGATCACACATCCAGCGTGTGCCACAGCCCGGCGCCGAACTTGCCCGGCATGGTGGGGCGAAATCGGGCACGACGCAGGCAACTGGCGCTCCCCAAGGCCAGGGCCACCGTGGAACTGGATTGGCCAAGCCACCGCTGCTGGCGTCACCCTTGCTGGAAGGCGCCGCAGGCGGCCCGGGGGACAGCTGGACTAGGACACTATATAAGCCGCAGCCCCCGCCGACATGATCTGCCCATCCGGCCCCAGAAACTCCATGCGCGTGGTTGCCACGCGCGAGCCCAGGCGCAGCACCTGCGCGCGCAGCTCGAAATGGCTGCCGATACCGGGGCGCAGGTAGTCGATGCGCAGGTCGATGGTGCCCAGCTTGGCAAAACGGTGCAGGCGCTGCTCGGGGGCTTCGTCCAGGTGTTTGGCGCCAATGGCGGCCATCACCGCCAGACCGCCCATGGCGTCGAGCCCGGCGCTGATCACGCCTCCGTGAATACGGTTGTAGGCGTAGTGGCCCACCAGGTCCGGCTTCATGTCGATGCGGCCCACCACGCCATCGGCTGCCAGCGAGGTGATCTTGAGGCCCAGCACCTGGTTGAACACAATCTTTTCTTCAAAAATGGACTTGAGCCCGGCGATGAACTCAGGCTCAAAGGCTTGTGGGGGTGGGGTGGCGATGGACTTGCTCATGGGTCTCCTGGGGGTCAATACCGGATGGTGCGTGCAATCGAAACCATCCAGTTACTCCTGATTTTGTAGCTGTGTACGCTTATTAGATAAGCGCCAGCGGCCATTTTTATCTAAAACTGGCCATGGCGCCCTTGCCCCGAGGCAAAACGCGAGGCACCGCGCAGTGCTTCGGCCAGGCATTCGCGGCCACCGGCCCATTCCTGCAGCAAGGCTTGCTGTAACGGCAGGCCTCCAGCGGCGAGCGCGCTGGCGCGGTCCGCGCGCAACGTGGCCTGCGGGAAGGCCGCGATTTCGCGGGCCAGCGCCAGGGCTGCATCCAGCGCCTGTCCTGCAGGCACCACCCGGTTGCACAGCCCCATGCGCAGGGCTTCTGCCGACTCCACCTTGCGCCCCGTCAGGATCAGGTCCAGCGCGTGCGACAGCCCAATGAGGCGTGGCAAGCGCACCGTGCCGCCGTCGATCAGCGGCACACCAAACCTGCGGCAGAACACGCCCAGGTACGCGTCCTCCGCCATCACGCGCAGGTCGCACCACAGCGCCAGCTCCATGCCGCCGGCCACGGCGGCGCCCTCTATTGCGGCGATCACCGGCTTGGACAGATGCAGGCGGCTCGGTCCCATAGGCCCCGGCGGATGGACCACGTCGGGAGGGAAGTCGAGCGTCTCTGCCAGCGCCTCGGGGGCGACGCCGTCGGCCAGCAAGCGCGCGCCCGACTGCAGATCCCAGCCCGCACAAAAATGCCCGCCAGCGCCCTGGAACACCGCCACATCGGCACTTTCATCGTGCTCAAAAGCCACGAAGGCCGCATGCAGCGCGCGGGCGGTGTCGGCATCCACCGCGTTGCGCACATCAGGCCGGCGCAATGTCACCAGCGTGACACCGCCTTGCGTTTCAACCTCTACGGACATGCGGCTCTCCTGTGGCCCTGTGCTCAGAACCTGTTCCCCCACCCGACGTTACTCCTATTGCGCAGGGTGCAGCGCTGCGTCAATATCCGCCGCTACCCGCTCGCCCACCCCATCAGGGTTAGCCCCGAGTGCGGTATGCACAGCACGCGTGCACCATTATTTATGCAAAGCAATCGCTTTGCAAAAATATTCTGCAGGACCTGCGCAAGCAACGATGCACCTGGCACATGCCCACAAGGCATATGCCCCGCTCTTACCCGCTTTGCGTATCACTTATTCTGGAGAGCCAGTGTGCAATTTGTGCAACTGTTGATCAGCGGTGTCTCACAGGGATGCATCTACGGGCTGATCGCGCTCGGGTTCGTGCTTATCTACAAAGCCACGGAGACCGTGAGCTTTGCCCAGGGCGAACTCATGATGCTGGGCGCGTTCTGCGGCCTCGCGCTCATGACGGTGCTGGGCTTTCCCTTCTGGGTGGCCGTGCTCGCCAGCATCCTGGCCATGGGCTGCTTTGGCGTGGTGCTGGAGCGCGCCGTGATCCGTCCCATCCTGGGCCAGCCCGCCTTCTCCATCGTCATGCTCACCATCGGCATCGGCTACGTGCTGCGTGGGCTGGTGACCATGATCCCCAACATCGGCACGGAAACTCACACGCTGCCCGTGCCCTACAAGGACCTGTCGTTTCGCCTCGGTGCACTGGTGCTCAACGCCGAGCAGCTGGTGGTGATCGGTGCCACGGGCGTGTTGTGCGTGCTGCTGTTTGCCATGTTCCGCTACAGCAAGCTGGGCATCGCCATGCAGGCGTCGTCGCAGAACCAGCTGGCCGCCTACTACATGGGCATTCCGGTGCAGCGGCTCAACGGTCTGGCCTGGGGCCTGGCCGCCGCCGTGGCGGCGGTGGCAGGCCTGCTGCTGGCGCCCATTACCTTCGTGCACGCCAACATGGGGCTGATCGGCCTCAAGGCCTTCCCGGCCGCTGTGGTGGGCGGCTTTGGCAGCCTGCCGGGCGCCATCGTCGGCGGACTGGTGATCGGCATCGTCGAATCGCTCTCGGGCTTCTATCTGCCCGATGGGTTCAAGGACACGGCCGCGTACATCGTGGTGCTGATCATGCTGATGGTCAAACCCAACGGACTGTTCGGCGAGAAGCTGAGAAAGAAAGTCTGACCCATGCGCTTTCTCTTCAAGACCTCGTACGAGCAAGACATTCGCCTCGCCAAGCATGGCGGGCATGTGTTCTGGTACAGCCTGCTGTGCTTGGCCCTGGTCGCCGCGCCCTGGGTGGCGCCGGAGTATTGGCTGGCGCAGCTCACCTTTGTGCTCATCTACGCCATCGTGGGCCTGGGGCTGATGCTACTGGCGGGCTTCACCGGCTTGTTCTCGCTGGGGCACGCAGCGTTTCTGGGCGTGGGGGCGTATACGCAGGCCGTGCTCACGGGCATGGGCTGGCCGTTTGCGCTGTCGCTGGCCTGCGCGGCGGGGCTGTCAGCCGCTGTGGGCGTGGTGGTAGGCCTGCCCGCATTGCGCGTCAAGGGCATCTACCTGGGCATGGCCACGCTGTCGTTCGGGTTCATTGTGGAAGAAGTTTTTGCGCGCTGGGAGTCGGTGACCGGCGGCAACTCCGGCAAGCACCTGGTACCGCCACAAATCGCGGGCTACTCGTTCGAGACCACGGAGTCGTTCTACTTTTTGTGCCTCGTGATTGCGGTGGTCAGCACGCTGGCCATCCTGAACCTGCTGCGCTCGCCCACGGGCCGCGCGTTTGTCGCCATCCGTGATTCAGAGATCTCCGCGCAGAGCATGGGCATCCACCTGGCGCGCTACAAGACCCTGTCGTTCTCGATCTCGGCGGCGCTGGCCGGCGTGGGCGGCGCGCTGTATGCGCACAAGCTGCAGTTCATCTCGCCCGACCAGTTCAACATCCTGCAGTCCATCGACCTGCTGCTGATGATCGTGATCGGCGGGCTGGGCTCGGTGCATGGCGCCTTTCTGGGCGCAATTTTCCTGATCTCCATGCCACAGCTCATCTCCCTGGGCAAGGACTGGCTGCCGGACTCCATCGGCCAGTCACCCGGCCTGCAGGCGGTGGTGTACGGCGTCGTGCTGATCGCGTTTGTGCTGTTCGAGCCCATGGGGCTGTATGGCCGCTGGCTCAAGGTGCGCACCTGGCTGCAGATGTTCCCGTTCTACCGCAAGGGCCTGTTCAAGCGGCAGAAGTCGTTCCAGAAATCGGACAGGTTGAAATGAAACACCCCCTGAGTCGCTTCGCGCCTTCCCCCTCTCTCGACTCGCTGCGCGAGTCGGGAGGGGNGCGCGGGGGCACTGGCTCGGGGCACGCCGGTTTCAACGGCCGTGCACTCATCCCATGGAACAGTGAATGACCAACGCTGCTTTGCCCATGAACACCTCTGATTTACTTCTCAGCGCCCAGAACCTCAGCGTGCGCTTTGGCGGCGTACTGGCGGTCAACAACGTGAGCTTCGATGTGCGCCGTGGCGAGGTGTTCACCCTCATCGGCCCCAACGGCGCGGGCAAGACCACGGTGTTCAACCTCATCAGCCGCATCTACACGCCCACCACCGGCACCATCGCTTACGCGGGCCCGGGCGGCGCCCTGCTGCCGCTGACCGACCAGCCACCGCACAAGGTAGCGGGCCTGGGCATTGCGCGCACCTTCCAGAACATCGAACTCTTCGAGCACGCAAGCGTGCTGCACAACCTGCTGATCGGCCGCCACACCCGCCGCGAGACGGGCCTGTGGGCCGACATGCTCTTTACCCGCAAGGTGCGCGATGCGGAGATCCGCGCCCGAGAGAAGGCCGAGCAGGTCATCGACTTCCTCGACCTGCAGCACTACCGCGACACCATGGTGGCCGGCCTGCCGTACGGCGTGCGCAAGGTGGTGGAGCTGGCACGCGCCTTGTGCACCGAGCCACAACTGCTGCTGCTCGACGAGCCATCGTCGGGCCTGAACGTGGAGGAGACGGACGACATGGCCTTCTGGATCCAGGACATCCAGCACGAGCTGGGCATCACCGTGCTGATGGTGGAGCACGATATGTCGCTGGTCTCCAAGGTGTCCGACCGCGTGCTGGCGATGAACCAGGGCGAGGTGGTGGCCATGGGCACGCCGCGCGAGGTGCAGTCGCACCCCGGGGTGATCGAGGCCTACCTGGGCACCATCGACGATGTGAGCAACCTGCGCCGCCCGGCGGGTTCCAACCTGGGGGTTCGGGCATGAGCGCCGTACTTGCAGCCGTCCACACACCAACTGCAGCAGCGGTTGACCAGCCCCTGCTGCGCCTGCAGAACGTGGAAAGCGCCTACGGCCCCATCAAAGCCATCCGGGGCGTGAGCCTGCAGGTGCGACGGGGTGAGATCGCCGCCGTGCTGGGCAGCAACGGTGCGGGCAAGACCACCATCTTGAAAACCATCAGCGGCATCATCGACCCCCGCAAGGGCTCCATCGAATTCCAGGGCGCCGACATCACCGCCAACGACCCAGCCGCCATCGTGCGCCGGGGCCTCATGCATGTGCCCGAGGGGCGCGAGGTGTTTGCGCTGCTCTCGGTGCGCGACAACCTGCTCATGGGCGCCTACACGCGCAGCGATGCCGACGCCGTGGCTCGGGATATCGAAACGGTGTATGGCTACTTCCCCATCCTGAAGGAACGCGCCGCGCAGGACGCCGGCCTGCTCTCGGGTGGGCAACAGCAGATGCTGGCCATCTCGCGTGCGCTCATGGCCAACCCCGAACTCATCCTGCTCGACGAGCCCAGCCTGGGCCTGTCCCCCAAGCTCACCAAGGAGATCTTCGAGATCGTGGTGCGCATCAACCGTGAGCGCGGCACCACCATCCTGCTGGTGGAGCAGAACGCCAACATGGCGCTCAACGCATCGGACTACGGCTATGTGCTGGAGAACGGCCGCATCGTGATGGAAGACAGCTGCGAGCGCCTGCGCGAGAAGGACGACATCAAGGAGTTCTACCTTGGGATGAAAGATGTCGGCGTGCGCGGAGAGCGGCGCTGGAAGAAAAAGAAGACCTGGAGATAAGCGCAAATGTCTAACCTCTGGGACCTCGATCACATCCAGCCCGCAGGCACCGACGTGCTCGCGGGCGACACCATCGCCGCCATGTTCTGGAACGCCGTGGCCGAGCGCGGCCCGCGCGTGTGGATGCGCCAGAAGGAGCTGGGCATCTGGAAGAGCTGGACCTGGGACCAGACGGCCGAAGCCGTGCGGGAGATTGCGGGCGGCCTGATGTCGCTGGGTTTTGCGCCCGGCGAATGTGCATCCATCCTGTCCAACACCAACATCGAATGGGTGCTGGCCGATCTGGCCGTGCTGAGCTGCGGCGGCGTAGCCAATGGCATCTACCCCACTGACGCGGCGGCTCAGGTGCACTACCTGAGCGAAGACTCGCGCACCACGGTGCTGTTTGTGGAGGACGACGAGCAGCTCGACAAGGCGCTGGAAGTGCGCGGCGGCCTGCCCCTGCTGCGCAAGATTGTGGTGTTCGACATGGAAGGCCTGCGCAGCCTGAACGACCCCGATGTGCTGAGCCTTGCGGGCCTGCGCGAGCTGGGCAGGGCCTGGAATACGCAACACCCCGACGCGCTGATGCAGCGCGTCAAGGCCTGCCGACCCGAAGACCTGGCCATTCTGGTGTACACCTCGGGCACCACCGGCAAGCCCAAGGGCGCCATGCACACGCACGCCGCGCTCACCTACACCGTGCGCGGCTACAACACGCTGATCTCGCGCAGCGAGGCCGACGAGACCATGTGTTTTCTGCCGCTGTGCCACATCGCCGAGCGCATGGGCGGCGAATACTTTTCGCTGTACACCGGCGCGCGCCTGAACTTTGTGGAGAACCCCGACACCGTGCCCGAGAACGTGCGCGAGATCGCCCCCACTGTGTTCACCGCCGTGCCGCGCGTGTGGGAGAAGTTCTACTCCGGCGTGATGATTGCCCTGAAGGAGTCCACACGCATGCAGCAGATGGCCTATGCCTGGTCCATCGGCGTGGGTACCCGCATTGCAGATCGGGTGCTGGCGGGTCAGCCCGTGGGCGGGCCGCTGAAGCTGCAGTTCCAGCTGGCGCGCTGGCTGGCGCTGAACAATGTGCGCAAGCTCATCGGCATCCACCGCGCGCGTTTTCTCGTCACCGGCGCCGCCCCCATCTCGCCCGAACTGGTGAAGTGGTACTTGGCCCTGGGCGTGCCCATGCTGGAGGTGTGGGGCATGACGGAGACCTGCGGCGCCGCCACCGGCGTGCCCGCCAGCCGCATCAAGCCCGGCTCCATCGGCCCGGCGGCCAGCTACAACGAAGTGCGCATCGACCCCACCACGGGCGAGATCCTGGTGCGCGGCCCCAACGTGTTCAAGGGCTACCTCAACCAGCCCGAGAAGACGGCTGAAACCATCGACCCCGATGGCTGGCTACACACCGGCGATGTGGGCGCTATCGACGCCGATGGCTACCTGCGCATCACCGACCGCATGAAGGACATCATCATCACGGCGGGCGGCAAGAACATCACGCCCAGCGAGCTGGAGAACGAACTCAAGTTCAGCCCCTACATCACCGACGCGGTGGTGATTGGCGACAAGCTGCCCTACCTCACGGTGATCATCATGATCGACCAGGAGAACGTGGAGAAGTACGCGCAGGACAACGACGTGCCGTTCTCCAACTACGCCAGCCTGACCCGCACGCGCGAGGTGCAAGAGCTGATCCAGGGCGAAATCGACCGCGTGAACGCCAAGTTCGCCCGCGTGGAGCAGATCAAGAAGTTCTTCCTGCTCGACACACAGCTCACGGCCGAGGATGAAGAGCTGACACCCACCATGAAGCTCAAGCGCAAGCTGGTGCAGCAGAAGTACGCACCGCAGATCGAGGCCATGTACCGCTAGGCGGTGTGCGCCAAGTGGCGCGCGGCATAGGGAAAGTGCTGGTGCCCCACCCCGGGCATCGTTCTATAACGACTGATCCATTCAAGGAGACGTGCCATGAAACTTCATCACATTGCCGCGCTGGCCATCGTGGCCATGGCCGGCGGTGCTGCGCAGGCGCAGCCCAGCCAGGGCGTGAGCAAGGACACCATCACGCTGGGGTCCATCCAGGATCTGTCGGGCCCGCTGGCGGGTTTTGGCAAGCAGGTGCGGCTGGGCATGATGCTGCGCGTGGACGAGGCCAACGAGCAAGGCGGCGTCAACGGCCGCAAGCTCGACCTGAAGGTGGAAGACTCGGGCTACGACCCCAAGAAAGCCGTGTTGGCCGCGCAAAAGCTCGTGAACCAGGACAAGATCTTCATGATGGTCGCGCACATCGGCACCGCGCAAAACCTGGCTGCCATGCCGGTGCAGTTCAGCAAGAACGTGATCAACTTCTTCCCGGTGACAGCCGCGCGGGAAATGTACGAGCCCTTCCACAAGCTCAAGTATTCGTTTGCCGCCACCTACTACGACCAGATCCGCCTCGCCGCGCCCAAGCTCATCAAGGAAAAAGGCGCGAAAAAGATCTGCACCATCTACCAGGACGATGAGTTTGGCCTGGAGGTGATGCGCGGGGGCGAAGCGGCACTCAAGTCCATGGGCATGGACTTCACCGAGAAGACCTCGTACAAGCGCGGCGCCACCGACTTCTCTTCACAGGTCGCCAAGATGAAGTCGTCCGAATGCGACTTCGTGATCCTGGGCACCATCATCCGCGAGACCATCGGCACGATTGGCGAGGCGCGCAAGACGGGCTTCAACCCCACCTTCCTGGGCTCCAGCGCCGCCTACACCGACCTCATCCACAAGCTGGGCGGCAAGCCCATGGATGGGCTGTACGCCACCATGACGGTGCAACACCCCTACCTGGATGAAGCCAGCCAGCCCATCCGCTTCTGGGCCAACAAGTACAAGACCAAGTTCAACGAAGACCCCACCGTGTTCTCGGTCTACGGCTACAACGCCATCGACGCCTTCATCAAGGCGGCCCAGAAGGCAGGCCCCAACCTGAGCACCGACAGCTTCATCAAGGCCATGGACACCATGGTGATTCCGCCCGACATGTTCGGCAGCGCCGAGGGCACCTTTGGCCCACAAAAGCGCCTGGGCAGCGATCTTTCGCGCCTGTCGCAGATCACGGACGGCAAGTGGAAGGTAGTCTCCGACTACGTCAAGCCATGAGCGCCTGACCAGCCTCCTTCAAGCCGCCTTCGGGCGGCTTTTGCGTTTCAGGGGGTGCATCCGGGCTCAGTCGGTGGCAGAATTTAACCAAGCAGTAACTTTGCATAAATAACCTGGTTGCCCCACCATGATCGAACGCACCCTCTTCCAGCCCGACCACCAGGCCTTTGCCGACAGCTTTCGCCGCTTCATCGACAAGGAAGTGACGCCCCACCACGCCGCCTGGGAAGACCAGGGCTATGTGGCGCGCGAGGTGTGGAGCCAGGCGGGTGCCAACGGTTTTCTGTGCATGAGCCTGCCCGAGGAATACGGTGGCGCCGGGGCCGACAAGCTGTATTCGGTGGCGCAGATGGAAGAGCTGGCGCGTGCAGGCACCACCGGCATCGGCTTTGGTCTGCACAGCGAGATCGTGGCGCCGTACATCCTGCACTACGGCACTGAAGCCCAGAAACAGAAGTACCTGCCGCAGATGGCCAGCGGCGCCGTGGTGGGTGCCATCGCCATGAGCGAGCCGGCTGCGGGCAGCGACCTGCAAGGCATCAAGACCACGGCCATCAAAAGTGCGGACGGATCACACTACGTGCTGAACGGCAGCAAGACCTTCATCACCAACGGCTGGCATGCCGACCTGGTGATCGTGGTCGCCAAGACCGACCCGGCGGCCGGCGCCAAGGGCACCAGCCTTTTGCTGGTGGAGCGCGGCATGCCCGGCTTTGAAAAAGGCCAGCGCCTCAAGAAGATGGGCATGAAGGCGCAGGACACGTCCGAGCTGTTCTTCAACGACGTGCAGGTGCCGGTGGACAACCTGCTGGGCGGCCCCGCCATGGAAGGGCGCGGCTTCATCTGTCTGATGGAGCAGTTGCCCTGGGAGCGCCTGCAGATCGCCATCACCGCCGTGGCCGCCGCCCAGGCCGCCATTGACTGGACGCTGGACTACGTCAAGCAGCGCAAGGTCTTTGGCCAGAGCGTGGCGTCATTTCAAAACACCCGCCACACCCTGGCCGAGCTGCAAACGCAGGTGCAGGTGGCCCGCGTGTTCGTGGATAAGTGCTGTGAGCTGATCGTGCGCGACCAGCTCGACACAGAAACCGCCAGCATGGCCAAGTACTGGACGACCGACCTGCAATGCAAGGTGATGGACGAATGTGTGCAGCTGTTTGGAGGCTACGGCTACATGTGGGAATACCCCATCACGCGCGCCTACGCCGATGCACGCGTGCAGCGCATTTATGGCGGCACCAACGAGATCATGAAAGAAGTGATTGCGCGGGCCATGGGCCTGGGCAAATAACGGAATGCACCGCGCCGTGAATAACGCAGCGCCCGACGCCCTGCACCACGCCGCAGTGGACGCCGAATGCCGCTACAGGTACCAGGCGGCGCGGGCTTCTTCGGGGCTCAGCGGCGCACCGGGGCGGCGGTCGGTGACATTCAGCCAGGAGCGCACACCCTGGCTGCCACTCAGCGCGCGCATCAGCAGCAAGCCTGCGCCAATGCCGCGAATGGCCGCCGAGCTGCGGCTGGGCGCCATGAAGGCCGCCACCGCCAGCGCACTGGATGCAGCCAGCACGACATGGTGCTCCAGCGCAAACCCTTCGCGCGTGTCGTCGTATTCGATAGCGCTGCGCGCGATACGCGGCAATGCAGAGTATGTATTTCGTTCCATAACCAGAAATGTAGACAGCAACTGCCGAAAGATAGTGCAAAAACCACTGCACCCGCGTCAGAAAGCACCTTGTAGTGGCGTGAGCCAGCCCAGCTGCTTTACCGCCGCACTGCTTGAAGTTTAGAGAAACCACCGGAGACCATTCATGACCGAAGCCTATGTATTCGATGCGCTGCGCACCCCGCGCGGCAAGGGCAAGAAGGACGGCACCTTGCACGAGGTCAAGCCCATCGACCTGCTGGTGGGCCTGCTGACCGAGCTGCAAGCGCGCCACCGCTTTGACACGGCGGCGGTGGACGACGTCGTCATGGGCATCGTCTCGCCCGTGGGCGAACAGGGCTCGGTGTTACCGAAGGTGGCGGCGCTCAAGGCCGGGTGGGACTTTCGCTGTGCGGGCGTGCAGGTCAACCGTTTCTGCGCGTCGGGCCTCGAAGCCGTGAACCTGGCCGCGCAGAAGGTGCGCAGCGGCTGGGAGGACCTGGTGGTGGCCGGCGGCGTGGAGAGCATGAGCCGCGTGCCCATCGGCTCCGACGGCGGCGCCTGGGCGCAAGACCCTGCCACCAACTCTGCCACGCTGTTCGTGCCCCAGGGCATCGGCGCCGACCTCATCGCCACGCTGGACGGCTACACCCGCGCCGACGTGGACGCCTTCGCACTCGAATCGCAACGCCGCGCCACGGCAGCGCGCGCAGCAGGCTACTTCAAGAATTCGGTCGTGCCCGTGCGCGACTTCATCGGCCAGACCATCCTGGCCGAAGACGAGTTCATCAAGCCCAAGACAACGCTCGAAGGCCTGGGCGCACTCAAAGCATCGTTCGAGCAACTGGGCGGCATGGGCTTTGACGCCGTGGCGCTGCAGCGCTACCCGCAGGTGGAGCGCATCCACCATGTGCACCACGCGGGCAACTCGTCGGGCATTGTGGATGGCGCAGCCGCCGTGCTCATCGGCAACGAGGCCGCCGCCAAGGCCCACGGCCTCACGCCGCGCGCGCGCATCGTGGCCACGGCACTCAGCGGGGCCGACCCCACCATCATGCTCACCGGCCCCGTGCCCGCTGCCCAAAAGGCGCTGGCCCGCGCGGGCATGACCATCGACCAGATCGATCTGTTTGAAGTGAACGAGGCCTTTGCCGCCGTGCCCATGCGCTTCATGCGCGAGCTGGGCGTGCCACACGACAAGGTCAACGTGAACGGCGGCGCCATCGCCATGGGCCACCCGCTGGGCGCCACGGGCGCCATGATCCTCGGCACCCTGATTGACGAACTGCACCGCCGGGGCCAGCGCTATGGCCTGGCCACGCTGTGCGTGGGCGGCGGCATGGGCATTGCCACCATCGTTGAGCGGCTCTGACCGAGCACTCCCCCGAACCGTTCGGGCTGAGCGTGTCGAAGCCAAGGCACGAAGACAACCCTTCGACAAGCTCAGGGTGAACGGGCGGGGGTGATATTGACGCCCTGGCACCCCCCACCCGTTCGGGCTGAGCCCGTCGAAGCCAGCGCACACCGATCACCAA
The DNA here is from genome assembly GCF_001428965.1 of Acidovorax sp. Root275. NCBI lineage: Bacteria > Pseudomonadati > Pseudomonadota > Betaproteobacteria > Burkholderiales > Comamonadaceae > Acidovorax > Acidovorax sp. Root275. Next base: position 547,148 of record NZ_LMJH01000010.1, read on the forward strand.
GCCGCCTTACACCGCCGCGAGATCAAGACACCGCAATAGGAGACAAAAACATGCAAACCATCCGCTACGAACTCATCCCCGCCCAGGGCACCGAAGGCCAGGTGGCCGTCATCACCTTTGACGAAACCAACTCCCCCGTCAACACCATGTGCCGCCAGTGGCAGCAAGAGCTGGGCGAGGTGACGGCCCAGGTGCTGGGCGACCGCGAACGCCTGGGCGCCGCGCTCAAAGGCATCGTGCTGGCATCGGCCAAGACCAGCTTCTTTGCGGGTGCCGACCTCAAGGCCACCATGCGCCTCACGCCGGCCGACGCGCCCAACGCGTTTGGCGAAATCGAGCGCATGAAAAAGCACTTCCGTACGCTCGAAACCCTGGGAATCCCCGTGGTGGCCTGCCTCAACGGCGCCGCGCTGGGCGGCGGCTGGGAGGTGGCGCTGGTCGCCCACTACCGCATCGCCGTGGCCGACGCCAAGATCCAGTTCGGCCTGCCCGAGGTCACGCTGGGCCTCATGCCCGGCGCCACTGGCGTGACCAAGATGACGCGCCTGCTGGGCCTGCTGGGCGCGCAGCCCTACATCCTGGAAGGCAAGCTTTTCAACCCCGCCGAGGCGCTGGAGCTGCAACTGGTGCACGAGCTGGTGGCCACGCGCGATCAACTGCTGCCCGCCGCGCTGGCCCACATCGCCACCCACCCGCACGCTGTGCAGCCGTGGGACGACAAGAACTACAAGATGCCCGGCGGCACGCCCGCCAACCCCAAGATTGCAGGCGCCCTCACCGTCGCGCCCGCCATGCTCAAGAAGACCACGCGCGGCCGCTACCCCGCGCCCGAGGCGGCACTGGCTGCCATGGTCGAAGGCGCCATGGTGGACTACGACACCGCCCTGCGCATCGAAAGCCGCTACCTCGCCCGCCTGATGACCGGCCCCGTGGCGCGCAACATGATCAACACGTTCTTCTTCGACATGAACGCGATCAAGAGCGGCAAGTCACGCCCTGGTACTGCGCCACGCTACAAGCCGCAAAAAGTCGGCATCCTGGGCGCCGGCATGATGGGCGCGGGCATCGCCTGGGCCCAGGCCAGCCGGGGCATCGCCACCGTGCTCAAGGACGTGAGCAGCGAGAAGGCCGAAGCTGGCAAGGCCTACTCTGCCCGCCTCACCCAAGCCCGCGTGGACAAGGGCCGCATGACGGCCGAGGCACAACAGGCACTGCTGGCCCGCATCACCCCCACCGCCAGCGCGGCCGATCTGGCGGGCTGCGACCTCATCATCGAAGCCGTGTTTGAAAGTCGCGACCTGAAGGCCAAAGTAACGCAAGAGGCAGAGCCGCAGCTCGCGCCCGGCGGCTTCTTTGCCAGCAACACCTCCACGCTGCCCATCAGCGGCCTGGCCACGGCCAGCAGCCGGCCTGAAAAATTTGTCGGCATCCACTTCTTCAGCCCCGTGGACAAGATGAAGCTGGTGGAGATCATCCGCGGCAAACAGACCGATGACGAAACTGTGGCCCGCGCCTTCGACTACGTGCAGGCCCTGGGCAAGGTGCCCATCGTGGTCAACGACTCACGCGGCTTCTACACCAGCCGCACCTTCGGCACCTTTGTGATGGAAGGCGCCGCCATGCTGGGCGAAGGCATCCCCGCCGCCGCCATTGAAAACGCCGCCATGCAGGCCGGCCTGCCCGTGGGCCCGTTGGCCGTGCTGGACGAAACCGCGCTGACCCTGAGCGTGCACGTGCTGGACCAGACCCGCGCCGACTACGCCGCCGAAGGCAAGACCTACACCGCCACACCCGGCGAGCTGCTGGTGGAGCGCATGGTCAAGGAACTGAAACGCCCCGGTCGCGCGGGTGGCGGCGGCTTTTACGACTACCCCGCAGGCGCCAAGAAGCACCTGTGGCCGGAGTTGAAACCCCTGTTCGAAAAGCCCGGCGTGGAATGGAGCGTGCAGGAGATTCAGGACCGGCTCCTCTACCGTCAGGCCATCGAGACTGCGCGTTGCCTGGCAGAAGGCGTGCTGACCAGCGTGCATGACGCGAACATCGGGTCGATTTTTGGGATTGGGTTTCCGGCGTGGACGGGAGGGGCGATGCAGTTTATCTATGGAATCGGGGTGCAAGCGTTCTTGCAGCGGGCGGATGAGCTCGCCGCAAAGAATGGGGCCCGCTTCGCAGCAGACTCAAGAACACGAGACACTATTGAGAGATTCCGGCCAATCTACTAAGTGCATGCTGCCTCAAAGTGAATGAGGGCGTTTCTGCGTCCATCAAGGTGCCAAAGAATGCAATCTGAGATCCAACGGGGCATCTGCGCAAAACGCTTGGAACAGAAGATGCTACTGAGGCCAGTCACTCTGTATTACCCGACCTGTCTGATCCAGTCTCGGACGATGCTCTCGATCCTATCAACCTCTAGCTGTGGAAGTACACCGGTGTGCATGATGATGTTGCGCGACATCTCGAGATCGTTGAAGCGAGAGGTAACCCAGGCTTGATCTGGAAAGAGGTCTGAAAAATTTTCCCAATTCGCGATGATGATTTGCCCCAAATTGCCGAACATGGTGTAGCCGATTAGGGCTGCAGAACGTGGGGTGTGGTACCGCGCATCAGACTCCTTGTCCTTGAGCTTCTCTACAGCAAGTTTGATTTTGTTGGGAACCGATGTCCCCCACCAATCCGTGCCGACACGGGCAAGTAGCCGCTCAGTAATCAGTTCTCGCACTGAGTTTTCGAGACAGAAAAATGCCATGAAAACGGAGGCCATTTGCGTTGCTTCATAGACAACGCGCGGACTGAAACCCGCCTCAGCAACATTGATAGTTGGGGGCGTCGCAATGCTGCCTCGAACCGAAATGCCTTGCTCACTTAACTGGGAAAGTGAGTTTTCTGCCAACATCGCGTTGAATACAAACTGCTTCATGACGACCTCAGATTCCGAGGTTTTCTTTCAGGCTCTTGAAGATTGCGTTGTAAACCGATATGTCCGTGGTCACCGGCAAATGAATCTGGATGTTGTAGTGGTACTCGGAGCGCCGCCGATGTATCGGCTCTTCCAAAGGAATCTCAGCTTTCACTCGCGACTGAGCAGGCTGGGGATCATCCGCCGGAGGCGATTTTGGAGCATCAGCCTTAACCGGCTTCGGTTCAAACTTTGCTAGCGAAGCCAGCGTCTTGAAGGTGGCGTAGTAGCGCGCGACACTTTCCTCGTCTTTGCCAGTAATCCGCGCCATCGCTCCTTTGACCTCTGCCTCCGGGGCAGCATTCATATTCGAGTCGATAGCGAACAAGTCTGAATAAGCAATCCGGATCCTCTCTGCGAGGACGTACCTCCAGTCGTTAACGTCTCGCAGCCGATCGTAGCTTTCAGTTGGAACACCAGAATCGCTGGTGAATCCCAACATCTTCATTACGGACACCATTGCCCGATCATTAGATGCGGTGAACCCCCAGGTCGCAAGAGTTTGCTGGCTGAATCTCTCTGGCCTAGAAGCCGATCTAACCCGCGCCAAGATCGGTTCAACCTTGTTGTTCGAGATGATGTACGCATAGGAATCTGGCACGAAGTTCCTCCGATTTTTTTGCAGGGTATGCCGCTTTTTATCTGATCAACCTAGATAACACCTAGTCATTTTTTTCACACTCTTCAACCGGACCTACCACGCTTGCGCGCAGTGCTGCTGAGTTTTCATGGTGGCTGCCACGACTGCTTCACGATTTACGAATTAGCAGAGAACGGACAGAACTGAACGATTGAGCGCCGTGAAGCGTCTTAAGTAATGCGTTCAGGCACCGACCGTCACCTTGCGCAACCCCAGTATCCCCCGTGCCTCCTGCGGCGAAGCCACCTCCCGCCCCGCATTGCGCGCGTACTGCGCCAGCTGCTCAATCAACGGCCCGTTCGAATCCGCCTTGGTCCCATCCGGCAGATAGAACGTATCTTCCAGCCCCGTGCGCAAATGCCCGCCCAGCTCGGCTACGCGCTGATGCACGGGCCAGATCTCGCTGCGGCCGATGACGGTGGCTTGCCAAGGGGCGTCCTGGATCTTGAGCTTGAGCAAGATGGGCAGCAGGTCCGGGTCCGCAGGCATGCCGGATTCGACGCCCATCACAAAGTTGTATTCGGGCAGGCGCTCGGTGTACATGCCGGTCTGCACATACATCTCCACACAGCGCACGATGCCCACGTCGAAGCATTCAAACTCGGGCAGCGTGCCGGTCTCCAGCATCACGTCGATGAAGTCCTTGACCTTGGCGGGTTGGTTGTCGAACAGCATGGGCGGCCAGGCCCAGGTGCCGTTGCTGCGCACCTTCAGGTAGTTGAGCGAGCCGGCATTGCATGCGGCCATCTCGGGGCGGGTGGCGCGCAGGCAATCCAGCGGGCCCTGGTAGTGGGGGCCCACCACGCCGGTGGTCTGATTGATGATCAAACCCGGGCAGGCCTCGCGCATGGCCTGCACGCAGTCGCGCGCCACCTGCGGATCCCAGCTGGGAAGGTGGCCCTTGCCGGGCTCCTGGTTGCGAAAGTGCACGTGGACCACGGCGGCGCCTGCGTCGCAGGCGCGGCGGGCCTCTTTTGCCAGTTGCTCGGGCGTGACGGGCACATGGTGCTGGCCGGGGTCCGTCAGCACGCCGGTGATGGCGCAGGTGATGATGGCTTTGTTACCGTGGTCGGTGCTGTGCATGGTGCCTGTCTCCTTCAAATGCCGAGCTGCTTGGCAGCCAGGTCTTTCATGATTTCTTCCGCACCGCCGCCGATCATCATGACCTTGACCTCGCGGTAGATGCGCTCGCTGACGGTGCCGCGCATGAAGCCCATGCCGCCCAGGATCTGCACGGCCTGGTCGGAGCAGAACTGCATGGTTTGGGTGGCGTGGTTCTTGAGCAGGCACACACTCGCTACCCATTCCGGTCCGGTGCGGCCCGCGTCGGCCTGCGCGGCCACGGTTTCGCACCACGCGGCGGTGGACTGGATGCGCATCTGCATGTCCACCAGCTTGTGGCGGATGACCTGGTGCTCGACCAGCGCGGCGCCAAAGGTCTTGCGCTGGCGGGCCCAGGCCAGGGCCTCGTCGTAGCAGGCCTCGGCAAAGCCCAGGGCCGACGCGGCCAGGCCAAAACGTTCGCCGTTGAAGTTGGCCATGATGATGCGAAAGCCCGCGCCCTCCTCGCCCAGCAGGTAGCGCGCAGGCACGCGCACGTTGTCAAACCGCAGGTGGGCGGTGTCGGAGCACAGCCAGCCCATCTTGTCGAGCTTGCTGCGCGACAGGCCTGCGCTGTGGCCGGGGATGAGCAGCATGGAGATGCCTGCGCTGCCTTTGCCGCCGCCGGGCCGCCCCAAGGCGGCAAGCGCCCCCTCGGGGGGCAGCGACCCATGCGAAGCAGGGGAGCGTGGGGGCCCATGGTCTTTGCCAGCGTCGCCAGTGCGCACAGCCACCGTGATCCAGTCCGCGCGCATGCCGGAGGTGATGAACACCTTTTCGCCGTTGACGATGTAGTCATCACCCTCGCGCCGCGCAGTGGTCTTGAGTTGGGCCACGTCGGACCCGCCACCGGGTTCGGTAATCGCCAGCGCAGCGATTTGCTCGCCCGCCAACACGGGCGGAATGACCTCGGCGCGCACAGCATCGCTGCCATGCGCCAGCACCGGCGGCAGGCCGATGTTGTGCGACAGCAGGCTGGCCAGCACGCCGCCGCTGGCGCCGTGGCGGCTGAGCGCACGCCACAGTGGCAGGCGCAAGGCGTAGCTGGCAGGCGTGCCGCCGTACTGTTCGGGGTAGCCCAGCCCCAGCAGGCCCAGGTCGGATGCGCGGCGGTACAGGCTGCGGGGGAACTCACCGGCGGCATCCCACGCGTCCACATGCGGCGCGATCTCGGTGCGGGCAAAGCGGGTGACGGTGTCGGCGAGGGCAGTGCGGTCTTCGTCGCTCACAGAACTTGCATCGGACATGGCGGTCATGCGGGCGCTCCTTGCGTGGCGGGTGCAAAGCGGGCCAGCACTTGGCCGGGCGACACCTGCTGCCCGGGGGCCACCAGCAGCTCGGCCACGGTGGCGGCGGCGGGGCTGGCCAGGCTGTGTTCGAGCTTCATGGATTCGATGACCACCACGGTGTCGCCCGCCGCCAGCGCCTGGCCTGCGGCCACGGGCAGTGCGACCACCTTGCCGTTGAAGGGCGCGCGCAACTCCGTCGCACCGCCCGCCGCACCCGCGCGCGCAGCGGGTTCCCACGATGCGTCTTCCACCCAGCCGTCCACGCCGCCGGTGTGCCAGTGCCAGCGTCGGGGGCCCACCGCCACGCAGTGCACACCGCGCTGGGGCAGTTGCAAAGTCACAGGCTCCGCCCCTGCCTGTTCCACCAGCAGCCGCCCACCGCCCAGCTCGCGTACGGCGATGGAGTGCACCTCGCCCTGGTGGCGCAGCCGCAGGGGCCGGGCCATGGCACAAGGCAGGTCCGACGTCGGATTTGAAGCAAAAATGGCCGATAGCGCCGAAGGAATATGCACTGATAGCTCATTATTTGATAGCAACTGCTGCAGCTCCTGGGCATGCTCCGCCAGGAACGGCACCAGCGCCTGGCCGCTGGCAAATACGGGGTGCTGCAGGCAGGCCGCCAGAAACGCGCGGTTGGTGGGCAAGCCCAGCACGCGGGTGCTGTGCAGCGCACGCACCAGCGCGCCAATGGCCTCGGCCCGCGTGGGCGCGTGCACGATGAGCTTGCCCAGCATGGCGTCGTAGTGAGGCGTGACCTCTGCCCCCTCCTCCAGCGCGTGGTCAAAACGCAGCGCGCCCGGCGCGGCCCGTTCAAACGCGGTAGCCGGTGGTGCGCTGAACTGCAGCACACGGCCGGTGTGGGGGCGGAAGTGCGCGTCTTCGGCACACAGGCGCACTTCGATGGCGTGGCCTTGCAGATGCACCTGATCTTGCGTGAGCGGCAGCGGCTCACCCCGCGCCACGCGGATTTGCCATTCCACCAGGTCCAGCCCCGTGAGCGCTTCGGTCACCGGGTGCTCCACCTGCAGGCGGGTGTTCATCTCCATCAAGAAGAAGTCTTCACCATCCAGCAAAAACTCCACCGTGCCAGCGCTCACATAGCCAGCGGCCTGTGCCAGCGCCACGGCGCAGGCGCCCATGCGCTCGCGCAGCGCTGCGTCCACGGCCGGACTGGGGGACTCTTCAATGATCTTCTGGTGGCGGCGCTGTACCGAGCAATCGCGCTCGCCCAGGTGGATGCACGCGCCGTAGGAGTCGGCAAAGACTTGCACCTCCACATGGCGCGGCTGCAGCAGTGCGCGTTCGATTAGCAGGTCGCTACAGCCAAAACCCGCCAGCGCCTCCGACCGGGCACTGGCCAGTGCGGCAGGCAACTGCGCCAGGTCGGTGACCAGGCGCATGCCGCGCCCTCCCCCACCCGCCACGGCCTTGACCATGAGGGGCGTGCCGATGCGTGCAGCCTCGGCGGCAAAGCGCTCGTCGCTCTGGTCGTCGCCCGCATAGCCGGGCAGGCAAGGCACGTCCTGCGACTGGGCCAACGCCTTGGCCCCGGCCTTGCTGCCCAGGGCGCGGATGGCGCCGGGCGGGGGGCCAATCCAGGTCAGGCCCGCATCGACCACGGCCTGGGCGAAGTCGGCGTTCTCGCTGAGGAAGCCATAGCCGGGGTGCACGGCATCTGCGCCGGTGGCACGGGCGGCGGCCAGCAGCTTGTCGGTGCGCAGGTAGGTGTCGGCGCTGGCGGCGCCGCCCAGCGCAACGGCCTGGGTGGCTTCGCGCACATGCAGGGCGTTGGCATCGGGGTTGGAATAGACCGCGACCGTTTCGATGCCCATGCGGTGGGCGGTGTAGATGATGCGGCGTGCGATCTCTGATCGATTGGCTATGAGGATTTTCTTCATGAGCTCGCACTCCACGGCGGCGCCTTGCGCGCAGCAAACGCTGCCAGCCCTTGCGGCGCCTCGGGGCCACGCAGCGCTTGCGCAAAGGCGAGGGCGGCGTCATCGAGCAGCGCGGGCAATGGTTTATCTGGCGGGGTCAGCAGCAAACGTTTGGTAGCAGCCACGGCCTGGGGCGCAGCGGCGGCATGGCGTGCGATGGCGGCTTGCACAGCAGCCTCCATGTCGCCACTCACCACCTCATCGACCAGCCCCGCGATTTGAGCTTTCGCGGCATCCCAGCGCTCGCCGGTCAGCAAACACCGCCGCGCAGCAGACGGGCCAAGGCGCCGCACCACAAAGGGCGCGATCTGCGCAGGCACGATGCCCAGCGTGACCTCGGGCGTGGCGAACTGCGCGCTGGTGTGGGCCAGCACATGGTCGGCGCAGCACACCAGACCAAAGCCGCCACCCATGGCCGCCCCTTCCACCGCCACGATGAGCCACTGCGGCAGCGCGCACAGGGCCTGCAGCAGCGTGCCGAATCGGCGGTTCAGTGGAACCAGCGGGTCGGCTTCGCCGGCAGCCAGGGGCTGGCCAATGGTCTTGGCAAAGCCGCCCAGGCTGCCACCCGCGCAGAAGTGACCACCCGCACCCCGCAGCACCACGCCGCGCAGACCAGCATCGGTCGCAGCCCGCTCGCACGCGGCCAGCAGGGCGTCCACCATGGCTTCTGACAGCGCATTGCGGCTGGCCGGATCGTTGAGCGTCCAGGTTTCCACGCTGCCGCTAGCCAGCGGCGCGCGGGTTATCTGTAAAGGCATGTCAGGTCTCCACCGTGCTGCGCGCTGCGCACGACATACGAAACTGGCGCGGCCCAGTGCCAGGGCAGCCGAGCAAGGGCCGCCCCGCAGCGAGGGCTGCGTCCCCCTGCCCGCATTGCGCAGCAATGCGAGAGCGGGGGGAAGCGACGAAGTCGCTCAGGGGGGTGTTGCTCATCTCTTGGCGATGCCCATGAGCTTGGCGAGGATGCCCAGCATCACCTCGTCCGCACCGCCGCCGATGGACGCCAGCCGCCCATCGCGGTACATGCGCGAGACCTTGTTCTCCAGCGTGTAGCCCATGCCGCCCCAGAACTGCAGACAGGTGTCGGGCACCTCGCGGTTCAGGCGGCCGGCCTTGAGCTTGGCCATGCTGGCCAGCTCCAGCACGTCCTGCCCGTTCACGTACAGGTCGCAGGCTCGGTAGGTGAGTGCGCGTAGGGCTTCGACCTCGGTCTTGAGTTCGGCCAGCTTGAACTGCACCCACTGCTGGTCGGCCAGTGTGGCGCCAAACAGCTTGCGCTCCTGTGCGTAGTCGATGGTCCACTGGATGCAGTGGTTCAGCGATTCGAGCGCGCTGGCGGCGCACCACAGGCGCTCCTCCTGGAACTGCTGCATCTGGTAGATGAAGCCCTGCCCCTCGGCGCCGATGCGGTAGCGCTGCGGCACCCGCACCTCGTCGAAGTAGATCAGGCCGGTGTCGCTGCTGTGCATGCCGATCTTGCGGATCTTTTGCGCCACCTCGATGCCCTTGGTGAGCTTGCCGCCCGGGCCATCCCGCATGGGCACCATCACCAGGCTCTTGTTCTTGTGCACAGGCCCTTCGCCCGTGTTCACCAGCATGCACATCCAGTCGGCCTGCAGGCTGTTGGTGATCCACATCTTCTGGCCGGTGATCACGTAGTCGTCGCCGTCCTTGCGCGCCACGCTCTTGATGCCGGATACGTCGCTGCCCGCCGCAGGCTCGCTCACGCCGATGCAGCCCACCATGTCGCCCGCAATCGCAGGGGCCAGAAAGTTGCGCTTGAGTTCTTCGCTGCCATAGCGCGCCAGCGCCGGGGTGCACATGTCGGTCTGCACGCCGATGGCCATGGGCACGCCGCCGCAGTGGATGTGGCCCAGCGCCTCAGCCATGGCCAGGCTGTAGGAGTAGTCCAGCCCTGCGCCGCCATATTCCTCGGGCTTGCACAAGCCCAGCAGGCCCAGGTTGCCCATCTTCTTGAAGACCTCGTGCGCGGGGAAGATCTCTGCGGCCTCCCACTCGTCCACATGGGGGTTGATCTCTTCGTCGATGAAGCGCTTGAGGGTCTTCTGGATCTCGCGGTGCTCGTGTGTGAACTGCATGGTGCTTGTCTCCTGCTGTTGCGTTTGTACGTTTGTGTGCCTGCAAACCTCGATCACGAAAGCTGAAATTGCCCCAGCGGCTGGGGCCGCCCGTTGAGCACCAGCTCCACCTGGTGCGCGCCGGGGTAGTGGGTGCGTGTGGTCATCTGCTGCAGCGACAGCGTCTTGCCCACGGCCACGGTGGCGCCGGGCGGTATGTCCAGCGTCTGCAGCTTGAACACCTTGGGCGCCGCGCCGCCGTGGGCCTTGACGTAGTGCACCTTCAGGTCCGCAAGCACGCGCTGGGGCTGGGGTGTGGGGTTGTGCAGTTCGACCTCGATGCGCACCTTGTCGCCGATGCGTGCGCGGGCGGGCAGCACGCGCGCGGCCCGCACGTCCAGCGCCACGGCATGGCCCACGCCCAGGGCATCGAGCGCAGCGGCGTCGCCCCGTTTGATGAGAAAACGCAGGCCGTGGCGCACCAGGGCTTCACGCGGGGCGGGTGCGCCCTGCAGCCAGGTGCACGCGGTGCCCACGGCCAGATCGGGGTGGTCCTTGGCGATGTCGCCCAGGTGGTTGGCCACGGAGCGGCGCACGTAGGACGATGGGTCGTCCTTGAGCGCATCGAGCAACGGCAGGGCCAGCTGCGGGTTGTTCTGGAATGCAGGCAAACGCGGCGCCCAGGGCAGGCGGGGCCGCGTGCCTTCGCTCACCAGACGGCGCACATGGGCGTTGTCGTCCTGCGCCCAGTCACGCAGCCGCGCGAGCGTGGCCTGCTGGTGGTGCAGCAGATAGGGGCGTATGCAGAACTCGGCGGTAAACCGCTGGGTCAGCGCATGCTGCGCGGCCATGGCCGCCTCGAAATGCGGCAGGCCGTGCGTGCCGACGTAGATGCTGTGCGGCAGGTACAAAAATGCGCTGTAGGGGCGGTCACCCGCATCGGGCTCACCCACCGCATCCAGGCCCATCGGCGGGTCCATCGAATCGACCAGCAAGCCCAGCGCGCGCGGCACATCTTGCGGCAGGTGTGTCTGCAGGGCCTGCGCAATGCGCTGGCCGCGCGCCATCAGCTCCAGCGATTCGTAGCCGGGCTCTACCTGCTGCAGAAATGCAGTGGTATCGAACTTGCGCCACGCACGACGCACCATGGCTGCGATGCGCGACGGCACGGTGTCGTTCAGCAGGTGTTTGAGAGGCTCGGCCATGTTGTACTGAGACCCGCTTACATCCGCGCCACGCCAAAGCTCAGGGGCCGCAACGTGCGGGCCTGTGCCTCGGCGCAGGTGTCCAGGCAAAAGGCCAGCACGGCGCGGGTGTCGCGCGGGTCGATCACACCGTCGTCCAGCAGCAGGCCGCTGGTGTAGAACGCATCGGCCTGGGCCTCGAACATGGCGACGATCTTGTCGAACTGGGCCTGCGATTCGACCGGGTCGGGCGTGATGCCTTTGCGCGCCAGCGCCGCCTCGGTCACGATCTGCATGGTGCGCGCAGCCTGCTCGCCGCCCATCACCGCTGTCTTGGCACCGGGCCAGCTGAACAGGAAGCGCGGCGCATAGCCGCGCCCGCACATGCCGTAGTTGCCCGCGCCAAAGCTGGCGCCGCACTGGATGGTGATCTGCGGCACGGTGGCGTTGGTCACGGCCTGGATCATCTTGCTGCCGTGCTTGATCATGCCGCCCTGCTCGCTGTCCTTGCCCACCATGTAGCCCGTGGTGTTCTGCAGGTAGATGATGGGGTGGCCCAGCTGGCACATCCAGTGGATGAAGTGCGTGGCCTTGTTGGCGCCCGCCACGTCGATGGGGCCGTTGTTGCTGATGAAGCCTACCGCATGGCCCTGGATGCGGCCCTGCGCGCACAAAGTGGCCATGCCGTAGCGGGCCTTGAATTCGAGCAGCTCAGAGCCATCCACCAGCCGCGCGATCACCTCGCGCATGTCCACGGGCTGGCGCAGGTCGGCAGACATCAGGGACAGGAGATCGTCTGCGGGCAAGGTGGGCCCAGGTGCGCTGGGTCGCCGGGGCATGTTCCACCCCAGCTGCGCGACCACATCGCGCGCCAGGCCAATCGCCTCGCGGTCGTCCTGCGCCAGGTATTCGCCCAGGCCCGAAACGGCGGTGTGCATCTCGGCGCCGCCCAGTTCTTCTTCCGTCGCAATCTCGCCGGTAGCCGCTTTGAGCAGCGGCGGCCCGGCCAGAAATGCGCGCGAGCGACCCTGCACCATGATGACCACATCCGACAGCCCTGGCATGTAAGCACCGCCTGCAGTGCCCGAGCCGTGCTGCACGGTGATGACGGGAATGCCCGCCGCCGACAGCCGCGCGAGGTTGCGGAACAGCGTGCCGCCGTGCACGAAGCCCTCGACGCGGTAGCGCATGAGGTTGGCGCCCGCGCTCTCCACCAGGTGGATGAACGGCAAGCGGTTTTGCAGCGCGATTTCCTGCACGCGCAAGATCTTTTCCAGGCCCATGGGCTGGATGGCCCCTGCCTCGATGCCGGAGTCGCTGGCCACCACCATGCAGCGCACACCGCTGACCAAGCCAATGCCGGCAATCATTCCGCCGCCGGGCACGGACTTCTCCGGGTCCTTCACATCCTGCAGGTAGCCCGCCAGCGTGCACAGCGGCAGCCAGGGCGCACCCGCATCCAGCAACAGCGCCACGCGCTGGCGCGGCAGCAGCTGGCCGCGTTTGTCGAACTGGGGCAGCGACCGGGCCGAGGCTGCGGCTGCACGCTCTTCCAGCGCGCGCAGGGCATGAAGGCGGGCCTGCAGCGCCGCGCGGCGTTGGGTGGCCTCGGCGCTGCCTGGGTTGAATCGGGAAGTGAAGACGGCGGTCATGCGGCCTCGGTCTTGGGGGTATGGGAAGGGGCAAACACCTGCGGCACCTGCGCGCGGTGAAAGCCGTCAAATGGCCGCACGGCCGGGTGTGCAGCGGCGGTGGCACCAGGCGGGCGCTGCGGCCAGCCCATGCGCACCTGGGGCCGTGCGCCGTCCACCCGCAGCGTGGTGCCACTGATGAAGCTGGCTGCCGGGCTGAGCAAAAAGGTGATGGCCGCCGACACCTCGGCCTCGTTGCCAAAGCGCCCGAGCGGCACCGTGCGCGGCATGGCACGCAGCATGTCTGCCGCCTCGGGCGGATAGTTGTCCATGCCGCTGGAGGCGATGTACCCCGGCGCCACGGCGTTCACGCGCACACCGCTGTGTGCCCATTCCAGCGCAGCGGTTTCGGTGAAGCTGACCATGCCCGCGCGCGCAGCCCCGCTGTGCCCCATGCCCGGCATGGAGCCCCACATGTCGGCCACGATGTTGACTACCGAGCCGCCGTGCTGCGCCATCCACTGCCGGTAGCACTCTCGCGCCATCAAAAAGCCGCCGGTGAGGTTGGTGTGCAGCACGGCCTCCCAGCCCTTGGCGCTGATGGATTCGAGCGGCGACATGAACTGCCCGCCCGCGTTGTTGACCAGGCCATCGATGCGCCCGTGCGCGGCCAGCACCTGCTGCACCAACACCACCACAGCGTCTTCGGAGCGGATGTCGCAGGCATGCCAGGACGCAGCACCGCCATCCGCTGTGATCTCATCGGCTACGGCCTGCAGCTTCTCGGGCTTGCGCCCGACCAGCACTACGTGCGCGCCCAGGCAGGCCAGTTCGTGCGCGGTGCAGCGGCCAATGCCCGAGCCGCCGCCCGTGACGACGACCACCTGGCCGCTGCACAGGCCTGGTGCAAACACCGACTGGTAGCCGTTGGGAGCCGTAGAGGCCATGGTGAGTGCTCCTTTTTATTTTTATGTGCGGATGAAGAGGGCCAGGGCTTCGTCGGTGAGCGCGTCGAGCGACTTGCCCTTCTTGGACGAGAACCACTGCACCGCCCAGTTGAGCGCCCCAAAGATGAACAGCCGCGCCACACCGGGCTCGGCCTGCAGCGCGCCCTGCTGTGCCAGAGCTTCCAGCACGGGCATCCAGGTGGCCTCGTAGCTGTCCTTGATGCGGGCAATGCCCTTGCGCTGCGCAGGCGTGAGCGAGCGCCATTCGTACAGCATCACCGGGATGAAGCTGCTGCGGGGCCCGAGCAGGATCTCGAAGTGGTGGCGAATGAGCGTGTGCAATTGCTCGCGCGGGGTGGCCTGGGCTGGCAGTGCATCGAGTGCCTGCTGCTGGCTTTGCGTGGCCATGGTCATGCCCTCGCTCATTACGGCGTAGAGCAGCGCGCTTTTGCTTTCGAAGTGGTAGAAGGGCGAGCCACTGTGCATGCCCGCCGCCGCCGCAATGTCGCGCGTGCTGGTGGCGGCAAAGCCCTGGGTGCGAAAGAGCTTGGCCGCGCCGTCCATGAGCTTGCGACGGCGGTTGCCGTCGTCGAGTTCTTCGGCGGTTTTGCGGGGGCGTCCGCGCGGGCGGCGGGTGGGTTCTTCGGAGGGAGATTGTGTGGTGGTTGCCGAGTTGGCGCTGAGGGGCGCTGCGGCCTTGCTGCGAGGGCGGGCCGGGGGGTTCTTGGGAGGGGGGGCGATGGTGCGGGTGCGCGGCACGGGTGAATCCATGCAGGCACGATAGCAAAACTGTTTATTTTTAGCAAGCAAGTGCTTTGTAAAAATAAATGGCCTGTCTGGTCGCGATGTGTATTGGGTGCTGTTTGAGGTGAGGCGCCAGTATCCACTACCTGATTTGCTATGTATTTGGAATCAAACGGCGTGATTGTGCGAAGGGCAGAGGCCGGGAGTCGCCCGGCGTGCGAGTAACTTTCTTTCGCGTCGCCGAAAGAAAGTCACCAAAGAAAGGGCGACCCTGCTGTCTGCGACCCCTTCGCTGCGCTGCGGGGCAACCTGGGGTGCTCGGTCACGGGGTGCACCGCAGAACTCGCTGCGCGCCTGCGGCGCTCCGCTCGGACAACTGCGGTGAGTCAGTTCACGAAGCATGCGCGCTCCGACGCGCATGCCACCCCGCGCCCTGTGCGCCCCAGGCGCATCCAGAAGGGAACCCGCGAGTCGGACATCCACACGGGCCATCGCTGCGCTCGGCCCCCTCACGCGGGCGCAAGCGCCACGCGCTGCACAGGCGGGGCCGAGCGAAGCAAAGGCCCGTGGGCTGTTCGGCTGTTGGATGTTCGGCTGCCCAACCCCCTGCTGGCTGCGCCTGCGGCGGGGCGGTTGTGGGGTGGCATGGGCGTCGAAGCGCCCATGCTGCGTGAACTGACTCGNTTGTCCGAACGAAGCTGCGAAGCAGCGCAGTGAGTTCTGCGGCGCACCCCGCAACCGCCCCGCCGCAGGTTTGCCCCGTAGCAAAGCGCAGGGGTCGCAGACTGGGGGTCGCCTTTCTTTTGGGTACTTTTCTTTGGCGAAGCAAAGAATAAGTACCTCGGCCGCCGGGCCGAGACCCGGCTTCCGCACTAAAACCAAGCACGCCCTAACTTCGATAGGCTCAGCTCAAACAGCAGGCGGAAACTCGAAAACTACAAAAAGCAATAGCTGCCAGCGCTTGATAGACAGGCGCCAGCAGCCAAAATGACCAAGACCCAAGGACTCAGAGTGCGCCGAAATCCGGTCGGTGCTTTTAGCGAAACCGCCGTCGGCCTGCTCCGCAGTCCGCACCGCTCACGCGGCGACCGGATTTCAGACAGCGCTGAAATCGGGACGGCGCTTTTACCGAAAGATCATCCAGCCCGCTACGCGGTCTGCACCGCTATCGCGGCGGCCAGATTTCAGCTCTTGCTGAAATCTGGCTTTCTCTTTTCCATAAACGCCGAAAACGCCTCCCGCGCCGCAGGCTCGCGCAGCATGCGCCCAAAGCTCTCGCCCTCTTCCGCCATCACCTCCAGCACCTTCGCCTGCTGCCCGCCCTTCATCAACCGCTTGGTTTCGATGAGCGACGACAACGGCTTGGCCGCCAGCTTCTTCGCCTGCGCCTGCGCCACGCCGTTGCACTCGGTGGGCGGCAACACGCGGTTCACCAGGCCCACTTCCAGGGCTGCTTCGGCCATGAAAGGCTCGCCCAGCAGCAGCGCTTCAGCAGCGCGGTGGTAACCCAGCATCTGCGGCACCAACAGGCTGGATGCGGCCTCGGGGCACAGGCCCAGATTGACGAAGGGCATGGAGAACGCCGCGTTGTCGCCCGCATAGACCAGATCGCAGTGGAACAGCATCGTCGTGCCAATGCCCACAGCCGGGCCGCAGACCGAGGCGATCACGGGCTTGGGAAAGGTGGCGATTCCGCGCAGGAAACGGAACACGGGCGAATCCTGCGTGGCGGGTGGCTGCTGCAAAAAGTCGCCGATGTCATTGCCCGCGCTGAAGATCGCCACATCGCCCTGGAACACCACCACACGCACGCTGGCATCGGCCTTGGCGGCATCGAGCGCATCAGCCATGGCGGCGTACATGTCGCGCGTGATGGAGTTCTTCTTGTCCACGCGATTGAAGGTGATGGTGGTCACGCCCGCTTCGGAGTGGACGAGGATGTCTTGGGTGGCTTCGGTCATGGTGGTGAAGGCTCCGGGTCGGATGGATTGGGACGAGAGGAATGCGGTACGGCACAGGGCGACAGGCCGACTTCCTATTCTTTGTAGTAAACGATCTGATGGCTGGTGGCCAGCATGGTGCCCGCTTCGTTCCACAGCTGCACGGTCTGGTCAAAGAATCCGTTGCGGAACTCCTGCCCGCGCGCCTGGCCGAGCAGGAAGCCCGTGCCCGTGGCCTGCAGCTGCTCTGCCGTGGCGTGGAAGTACACGGTGATCGACACCGTGCCCGCAGGCACCTGGCGCGCACGGCGCAGCCACACGCGGGGGAAGAACACATCGGCCAATGCGGACAGCGCGATAAAGTCGAGCGGCCGGGGCGGCGCATCGCGCATCCACAACTGCGTCAGGCTGTGGTCGCCGCTGCCGTCCCAGGTGCGCGGGATGAAGCCGGCAATGGGGCGCATCTCATACCGGTTGAGCCACTCGACTGCGCCCGGGGGCGCCACGATGGCCTTGTGCTCTGCGGGCGGGAGCACCTCGGGCATGGGCACATCGCCCACACTCCAGGTCTCACGGCGCACCGCCGTGACGGCCGTGGCGGTGGTGGTGACCACCTGCGCGCCGTCAGCACCGGCCTGCAGGATCGACAGCGTCCAGTGCTGGGTAGAGCGGTTGGTGCGCACGGGCGTTGCCTGCACTGTGAACGCACCGGCTGTCAGTGCGCCCGCGTAGTTGACAGTGAGCGACAACGGGTCGCCGAGCCGGTCAGGGTGCTGCAGGATGGCCTGTAGCAGTGTGGCGGCGGTGATGCCACCAAACGGGCCCACCATGTTCCAGTAGCCGGGGTGGGTCTGCCCTTCGTACTGGCCGGTCGGAGCGGACGAGGCCGTCAGTTGCAGCGCCTCGTCCAGCGGGTGGGCTGCGGAGGACGAAGACGAAGAAGTGGATGAAGAGGAAGTCATGCTGCGAGTGTGCCGCGAAACGACCGCTCAGGCCGTCGTACCGGAGACTTCGCCGTGGTGCACGCCGCCACCCAGGGCGGCCAGCGCAGTCGCCGCGCGCGGCCACAGGCTTTGGCGGAACTGGTCGCGAAAGAAACCAAAGTGCCCGATGCGCCGCACCTGCAGGTCGGCCGGCGTGATGCTCTCCACCCGGCGCTCGGTATTAGCGTACAGGTTCACCAGGTTGTGCGTGCCGCGCAAGGTCATCAGTTCGTCGTCGGACATCGACAGCGCCAGCACCGGGAACCGCACCGCGCCATAACTCTGCGCCACCGCAGGCCCCTCAGCCCCCACGCTGTAAGCGGGGTCCAGACACCAGCGCCGCCACTGCAGGATCACCCCCGCAGGCAGGTCGCCCACCTTCTTGAGCGTACGACCCGGAAAGTACCCGCACAGCCGCGTGGCCAGCGGCACCAGCACCCACCAGAAATACGGAACGATGCGCTTGAGCTGCGGCGCGTTGTCGCGCCAGTAGCCGCTGCCTGCGGCCACGCTCAGCAGGCCCGCCACCTGTTCGGGCTTCTTGAGCAGCCCTGGCAATTGCGCGCCCAGGCTGTGGCCCAGCAAGTACAGCGGCTGCGACGGCAGTGCGGCCTTGGCGGCAGAAATCACCGCCTCGTAGTCCTGCGCCCAATCAAACAGATCCGCCTTCACATCGCGCATGGCGCCCTGCAGCGAATCGCCGTGGCCCCGATAGTCGAACGTGGTGACCCGAAACCCCTGCTGCGCCATCCACAGCGCAAAGGCCTCGTAGAACGACTGCCGCACCCCCATCGCGCCGCCGATGACAACGCTGGCGCGCGGTGCGCCCTCGGGTTCGTAGACACGCAGTGCCAATGACACTGCCCCGTTCACCTGCAAGGTTTGCTTGTTCATGTCTGTCTCCTTGTGTCGAAACCGATCTGCGCCGGCTTGAAAAGAAAACGAATTGCCGGGCAGTGCCTTGGCTTTGACAGGCTCAGCCCAAACGGGTGGGTGTGATACCCCTGCCCTTGTGTATTCAAACCCCGACCTCAAGGGCGTAGCGAGCGGCTTTCAGGCTAGGCGGACGGAGCGCCGCAACCGGAACGTACTTGCGGTACGTGAGGATTGCGAGCACCGCCCAACGACGCATGAAAGCCGCGCAGTAGCCAGTTACAACGCTTCGATGATGCCGGCGGCGCCTTGGCCGGTTCCTACGCACATCGTGACCATGCCGTACTTCAGCTTGTGCCGACGCAGCGCATGCACCACCGTCGCCGCACGGATGGCACCGGTAGCGCCCAGCGGGTGCCCCAATGCAATCGCGCCACCCATGGGGTTCACGTTCGCAGGGTTCAGGCCCAGCGTATTGATCACGGCGAGCGACTGGGCCGCAAACGCTTCGTTCAGCTCGTACCAGCCAATGTCATCGCTCTTGAGACCTGCATAACGCAGGGCCGCCGGAATCGCTTCGATAGGACCAATGCCCATGATCTCGGGCGGCACACCGCGCGCTGCGTAGCTGACGAAGCGCGCCAGGGGCGTCAGTCCAAACTGCTTCACGGCCTTCTCGCTGGCGACAATGAGGGCGCCCGCGCCATCGCTGGTCTGCGAGCTGTTGCCCGCCGTGACGCTGCCGCGTGCCGCAAACACGGGCTTGAGCTTGGCCAGGCCTTCCAGGGACGTGTCGGGGCGAGGGCCTTCGTCCAGGCTCACGGTGCGGCGCTTTTCCACCACTTCGCCGGTAGCGAGGTTGGGCGAACGCTCCACGATTTCGAAGGGCGTGATTTCGTCGCTGAACTCCCCGGCCTTTTGTGCCTTGATGGCGCGCAGGTGGGATTCGAGGGCGAACGCGTCTTGCGCTTCGCGGCTAACCTTCCACTGCTGGGCCACCTTTTCGGCGGTGAGACCCATGCCGTAGGCGATGCCCACGTTTTCGTCCTTGGCAAAAATCTCGGCGTTGAACGAGGTCTTGTTGCCGCCCATGGGCACCAGGCTCATGGACTCGGCGCCACCGGCGATCAGCACGTCCGCCTCGCCCACGCGGATGCGGTCGGCCGCCATCTGCAGCGCGGTGATGCCCGATGCGCAGAAGCGGTTGACCGTCACGCCGCCCACGGGGTGGTCGAACGCAAGGCCCACGGCAATGCGCGCCATGTTCATGCCCTGCTCACCCTCGGGGAAGGAGCAGCCGATGATGGCGTCCTCGATCGCCTTGGGGTCCAGCGTGGGGACCTGCAGCATCGCGCTCTTGATGGCGGCGACCAGCAGGTCGTCGGGACGGGTGTTCTTGAAATAGCCGCGGCCCGAACGCCCGATGGGCGTGCGCGTGGCAGCAACGATGTAAGCGTCCTGGACTTGTTTTTGAGCCATGGTGTTGAAACTCCTTCAATTCTTGGCGGGGCGGCTGGAAGGAATCCAGGCCCACGTAAATACACATTCGACCGGCTCTACACCGGCTTCGTCGGTCACGGTGACCGCAACCTGCACCTCGCCCTTGTCGCTGGCCAACATGGCGGCGCGCTGCTCGGCGGTCAGCATGGCCACGGCTTTAAGGCCGCCGGTGGCGCGCTTTTTGAACGCCATGGACAGCTCCTTGGCCAGCGGGATGCAGTCGTCGCGCACGTTCATGCCCACCACCATGCCCGTGGCCGTCTCGGCCAGCAGGTTCATGGCCGAGGCGTGCACGCCGCCGATGTGGTTCTGCACGCGGTGCTCATTGGCCAGGTGCACCTCGACGCGCTCGGGCGTGAGCGAGACGAACTTCACCCCGGCCGTGCCGGTAAAGGGCACAGCCCGGCGCAGGATGATGTTCTGCACGAAGCCACGCATGAAGGCGGGCGCCTCGTCCAGGCGCATCAGCGAGCGCTGGAGTTTGTTGGGGGCGTGGTCCGTCATGGTGATGGCGGTCAGTTGCGAACAGGCTTACCTGTCGAGAGCATGCCCAGGATGCGCTCGTGCGTCTTGGGCTGGGCGATCAGGTGGCAGAACGCCTTGCGCTCCAGCGTGAGCAGGTATTCCTCGCTCACCAGCGCGCCAGCGTCCACATCACCCCCACACACCACCTCGGCGATCATGGTGCTGACCTTGAAATCGTAGGCGCTGATGAAGCCGCCGTCGCGCATGTTCACGAGCTGTGCCTTGATGGTGGCCAGGCCGCTGCGGCCCGCCACGGGGAACAGGCGCTTGTGCGGCGCGCGCCAGCCGCTGGCGGCCATGGACTTGGCTTCGTTGATGGCCACAAACAGCAACTCGTCCTTGTGCGGAACGATGATGTCGGACTCCAGCAGGAAGCCCAGCTTGCGCGACTCGATGGCGCTGGTGCCCACCTTGGCCATCGCGGCGGCGGTGAAGCCCTCGGTCAGGAAGGGCAGGATGTCCTTGCCGGTAGACGCCGCCATGTTCTCGGCAGCGCGGCGTGCGATGTAGGTCAGGCCGCCGGCGCCAGGCACCAGGCCCACGCCCACTTCCACCAGGCCGATGTAGCTTTCCATATGGGCCACACGCTTGGCCGAATACACAGCCAGCTCGCAGCCGCCGCCCAGCGCCATGCCATGGATGGCAGCGACGACGGGCACCTGGGCGTAGCGGATGCGCATCATCAGGTTCTGCAGTTCCTTCTCGATGCTTTCGACGGCGTCTGCACCGCCCACCACAAAGGCCGGCATCGTGGCTTCCAGGTCGGCACCCACGCTGAAAGGTGCGTCGCCGGACCAGATCACCATGCCCTGGTATTCGGCCTCGGCCAGTTCCAAGGCCTCCATCAGCGCTTCCATCACCTCGGGGCTGATGGCGTGCATCTTGTTCTTGATGCTGGCGATGAGCACCCGCCCACCGAAGGGGCTTCCATCCTCGTCGAGCGTCCAGGTGCGCAGGGCGTTCGACTCCGCGATGGTCGTGCCGGCCGTGCGCCAGTCGGGCAGGTTGGACTCGCCCAGCAGCGACTCGGGGAAAATCTGCCGCTCGTACACGGGCAGTTGGCGGCGCGGCACGAACTTGCCTTGCGATGCGCTCCACGAGCCTTGTGCGGTGTGCACGCCACCGGCTTCGGCCACGGGGCCCTTGAAGACCCACTCGGGCAGCGGCGCCTTGCACAGCGCCTTGCCAGCGTCGATGTCTTCCTGAATCATCTTCGCCACTTCGAGCCAGCCGGCTTCTTGCCACAGCTCGAAGGGGCCCTGCTTCATGCCAAAGCCCCAGCGCATGGCCTGGTCCACGTCGCGCGCGTTGTCCGCAATGGTGGCCAGGTGCACGGCGGCGTAGTGGAAGCCGTTGCGCAAGATGGCCCACAGGAACTGGCCGGGCGCGCCTTCAGCGTTGCGCAGCAGCTTCAGGCGTTCGGCGGCGGGCTTCTTGAGCATGCGGGCGTACACCTCGTCGGCCTTCTGGCCGGCGGGCACGTACTCTTCGCTGTCCAGCTCGAAGCGCATCACGTCGCGGCCGACCTTTTTGAAAAAGCCGGCCTTGGTCTTCTGGCCCAGATTGCCCAGCTCCAGCAGCTTCTTGAGCACGGCGGGCGTGCCAAAGCTTTCGTAGAACGGATCGGTCTCGATGCTCAGGTTGTCCTGCAGCGTCTTGATCACGTGCGCCATGGTGTCCAGGCCCACCACGTCGGCAGTGCGGAAGGTGCCGCTGGATGCGCGGCCGAGCTTCTTGCCCGTGAGGTCGTCCACCACGTCGAAGGTCAGGCCGAAGTTCTCGACCTCCTTCATCGTGGCCAGCATGCCGGCGATGCCCACGCGGTTGGCCACGAAGTTGGGGGTGTCGTGCGCGCGCACCACGCCCTTGCCCAGGCCACTGGTCACAAAGGCTTCGAGCTGGTCGAGCACTTCAGGCTGCGTGGTGGGGGTGTTGATCAGCTCCACCAGCGTCATGTAGCGCGGGGGGTTGAAGAAGTGGATGCCGCAGAAACGCGGCTTGATGCTCTCGGGCAGCACTTCAGACAGCTTGGTGATCGACAGGCCCGAGGTGTTGGACGCCAGGATGGCGTGCTTGGCCACATGGGGCGCGATCTTGGTGTAGAGGTCGAGCTTCCAGTCCATGCGCTCGGCAATGGCCTCGATCACGAGGTCGCATTCCTTGAGCAGGTGCATGTGCTCTTCGTAGTTGGCCTGCTGGATCAGTGCCGCATCCTCGGCCACGCCCAGGGGCGAGGGCTTGAGCTTCTTGAGGCCTTCGACGGCCTTGGTGACGATGCCGTTCTTGGGGCCTTCCTTGGCCGGCAGGTCGAACAGCACCACGGGCACCTTGACGTTGACGAGGTGGGCGGCGATCTGCGCGCCCATCACGCCTGCGCCGAGCACGGCGACTTTTTTCACTTGGAATCTTGACATCGGTATTTCTCCAGAAGGGCGGCCGCGGTGGGCGCCCTGCCCTCGTTGTTGTGCACGCCGTGCCTGGGCGCGGCGCGCACGGTGTTGTCGTCTTTATTGCACCCGGATCCAGGTCTGCGTGCGCCCAAAGGGGCCTATGGAACCGCGCACTTCCAGCTTCTTGCCGCCGTCGATGGGCGTCATGCGCAGGGTGTAGTTGCGGCCGTTCTCGGGGTCGAGAATCTTGCCGCCCTCCCACACGTCCTTGCCCTCGGCCTTCTTGGCGCCACGGATGATCTCGAGCCCCAGGATCGGCTTGCCCTTGCGGTCGTCTGAGCACTCGTCGCACACGTCATCGGCCTTGGCGTCCTTGGACAGGCGCTTTTCCAGCGCCCCATTCAGCACGCCGCCGCCGGTGTCGCGGATGCGGATCTCGGCCTTGGCCTCGCCGGTCTTGTCGTCGATGTTGCGCCACAGGCCCTCGGGCGTTGCCTGCGCCCAGGCTGGCAACGCGCCTGCTACCAAAACAATAGCTACTACCGCTTTAAACATAAGCGCTACCCCGCAAAAAGGCTTGAAATCCGATCCATCCACCGACCCACGCACCGATCAGGCCAGGGCCAGGTCGGTGTCCATCAGCACCTTGCTGCCGGCACGGGCGGTGCGCATCAGCGTCGCGGTCTCGGGGAAGAGCTTGGCGAAGTAGAAGCGTGCGGTCTGCAGCTTGGCGCCGTAGAACGGGTCGGTGTTGCCCGCGGCAATCTCGCGCAGCGCGACCTGGGCCATGCGGGCGAACAGGTAGCCGAACACCAGGTGGCCGGCCACGCGCAGGTAGTCCACTGCGGCGGCGCCCACTTCGTCGGGGTTCTGCATGCCCTTGAAGCCGATCTCGGTGGTGAACTTGGTCATCTGGTCGCCCAGCATGGCGACGGGGTTGATGAACTCGGCCATCTTCTCGTTCACGCCTTCTTCTTCCACCAGCTTGCCGATCAGCCTGCCCAGCTTCTTGAGCGTGGCGCCGTTGTTGCCCAGGATCTTGCGGCCCAGCAGGTCCAGTGACTGGATGGTGTTGGTGCCTTCATAGATCATGTTGATGCGGTTGTCGCGCACGTACTGCTCCATGCCCCATTCCTTGATGAAGCCATGGCCGCCGAAGACCTGCATGCACGCATTGGTGCTGATGTGGCCGTTGTCGGTGATGAAGGCCTTGACGATGGGCGTGAGCAGGGCGACGAGTTCTTCGGAGTCCTTGCGCACTTTTTCATCAGGGTGGCTGTGCACCTTGTCCAGCAGCAGCGTGCAGAAGATCTGCAGCGCGCGGCCACCTTCGGCATAGGCCTTGGCGGTCAGCAGCATCTTGCGCACGTCGGGGTGCACGATGATCGGATCGGCGTCCTTGTCCTTGGCCTTGGTGCCGCTCAAGGAGCGCATCTGGATGCGGTCCTTGGCGTAGGCCAGGGCATTCTGGTAGGCCACTTCGGTCAGGCCCAGCGACTGGTTGCCCACGCCCAGGCGCGCGGCGTTCATCATCACGAACATGGCGGCCAGACCCTTGTTGGGCTGGCCCACCATGGTGCCGATGGCGCCGTCGATGGCGATCTGCGCGGTGGCATTGCCGTGGATGCCCATCTTGTGCTCGAGGCCCGTGCAGAAGATAGGGTTGCGCTCGCCCAGCGAACCGTCGGCCTTGACGTTGAACTTGGGCACGACGAACAGGCTGATGCCCTTGCTGCCCTTGGGCGCATCGGGCAGGCGAGCCAGCACCAGGTGCACGATGTTGGCGGTCATGTCGTGTTCGCCGGCGCTGATGAAGATCTTGTTGCCGGTGATCTTGTAGGTGCCGTCGGCCTGGGGTTCGGCCTTGGTGCGCAGGAGGCCCAGGTCGGTACCGCAATGGGGCTCGGTCAGGCACATGGTGCCGGTCCATTCGCCGCTGGTCAGCTTGGGCAGGTACAGGGCCTTTTGCTCTTCGGTGCCGTGGGCGTGCAGGGCTTCGTACGCGCCGTGCGACAGGCCGGGGTACATGGTCCAGGCCTGGTTGGCCGAGTTCATCATTTCGTACAGGCACTGGTTCAGCACGAAGGGCAGGCCCTGGCCGCCATAGGCGGGGTCGCACGACAGCGCCGCCCAGCCGCCTTCGACGTACTTGGCATAGGCGTCCTTGAAGCCCGAGGGTGGCTTCACTTCGTGGGTGGCCTTGTCGAGCACGCAGCCTTCGGTGTCGCCGCTGATGTTGAGCGGGAAGGTCACCTCGGCGGCGAACTTGCCGGCTTCTTCGATCACGGCGTTGATCGTGTCCACATCCACCTCGGCATGGGGCGGCATTGCCTTGAATTCATCACTGACCTTGAGCACTTCGTGCATGACGAATTGCATGTCGCGCAGGGGCGGCGTGTAGATAGGCATGGGGTTTACTCCTTGGAGGTGGTGGTTTGGTTGGAAACTTTGCGGCGCTTGGCGGCAGCAGGCGGTGCTGCAGACGCGGCGGCGGCCGGGGTCGTGGCCTGGGCATTGCTGTAGCGCGCCAGGATGTTGTGGAAGCCCTGCACGGCCCGGCCCATGGAGCCAGGGGTCTGCAGGAACCGCGCTTCGTAGTGCAGCGCAAGGATGAGGCCGTGGATCTCGAAGAGCATCTGCTCGGCATTTGTGTCCGCGCGCAGCTCGCCCAGGCCCTTGCACTGCTCGATGGCGCGGCGCATGGCGGCATGCCAGGTCAGCACCGAGCTGGCCAGCGCGTCGCGCACGGGGCCGGTGCGGTCGTCAAATTCGACCGCGCCACTGATGTAGATGCAGCCCGAATCGATTTCGATGGAGGTGCGCTTCATCCAGTTGTCGAACATGGCGCTGAGCCGGGCCAGGCCACGCGGCGCGGACATGGCGGGGTAGAACACTTCCTGCTCGAAACGCGTGTGGTATTCGCGGACCACGGAGATCTGCAGCTCTTCGCGCGAGCCAAAATGGGCGAACACGCCCGACTTGCTCATGCCCGTGACATCGGCCAGCGCCCCGATGGACAGGCCCTCCAGCCCGATGTGCGTGGCCAGGCCCAGCGCCGCTTCGACGATGGCCGCCTTGGTTTGCTGGCCTTTTTGCAGGGCACGGCCGGTTCCGCTGCGAGCGCGCGGGATGCGAGTGACCTGGCTGGATGAAGAGGTGGCGGACATGCGGGCAAATAAAAACGAACGTTCGTTCTATTTTGCAGCAAATTACCCCTCTGACCAAAACCCCCGAAAAAAATAGGGAGGCCCACCCAAATCGCCCGTTGCAGGAACGCAACCGCGTCTCTGCGTTCCCGGACCTGCACGTTGCAGCCAATGAGTGAAGGCCGCAAAGCAACCTCAGCGCACGGAGCGCTTTCGGGCTCGGTGCAGGGCGCAGCAACAACGCCAGAAGCGTTTTGGAGCGCCCTTAAAGCATCAGCGCCAGGCTGGCATCCAGGTGCTCGGTCGGCAGCCGCTTGAAGCCCGAGCGGGCGTAGCGCTGCAGACGGCCCTGGGCAAACGCCGTGAGCACGCTGGCCGCCACCTGGGCATCGACCGTGGGCGTTGCAGAGCCCGCTGCAGCCTGGCGCAGGCACTGGCGCAAGGTGGACTCGATGCGTTCAAAGAACTGGTTCATGCGCTGCTGAAGGCGCTCGTGCTCGAACACCAGCGCATCGCCCACCATCACGCGCACCATGCCCGGGTTGCGCTCGCCAAACTGCAACAGCAAGGCCACGATGCGCGCGGCCTGGCGTGCGCCCACCTCGGCAGGCTGATCCGGATCGGGCACATCGCGGCCGGTGATTTGCTGGACCAGGGTGAACACGGTCTGCTCGATGAATTCGATCAGCCCCTCGAACATCTGCGCCTTGCTGGCGAAGTGGCGGTACAGGGCTGCCTCGCTGACCGACAGGCGCGCGGCCAAGGCGGCGGTGGTAATGCGCTCCGCCCCGGGCTGCTCCAGCATGGCGGCCAGTGCCTGCAGGATCTGCACCCGCCGCTCGCCCGGCTTGGGCCGCTTGCGCGCAGCGGGCGTTTCGCCGGCATCGTCGGTACTGGCTGGCTCGGGAAGGGGCGAAAGTTCGGACATGCAGGAACAGGGGCTCGGGTAGGGCCAGACGGCCAATGGCGCCCTGCACCTGGTTCACATGCCGGATGGGCATGCACAGGCCTGCGGCAGGGCGTAAATCATGTGTGGAAATGATTCTCGCACAGGCCCCGCACCCGGCCGTGCAGGCACAGGCCGGGATGGCGCCGCAGCCCCGCTTTACAGCGGAAACACCACAGTCACCAGCAGGCCGTGCCCCTGCGGACCGGCGCCCAGCGTGAGGGAGGCGCGGTGCACGCGCGCGATTTCGTCGGCAATGGCCAGCCCCAGCCCGGTACCCTCACCCACCGTGCCTGGCACCCGGTAAAACCGTTGCATGACACGGCCCCGTTCGGCATCGGGCACACCCGGTCCGTCGTCTTCCACCTCGATGAACACGCGTGGAGGCCCCGCGCGCCACTGGCGCATGCCGCAGCGTATGGTGACAATGCCACCCGCCGGGGTATACTTGATGGCGTTGTCCACCAGGTTGGACAGCAATTCGCGCAGCAGCCAGCCATGTCCGGTGACATGCACAGGCTGGACTTCCAGGCCCAGGTCCAGTCCTTTGCCGGTGGCCGGGTCAAGAAAGGTCTCCAGCAAGGTTTCGCACAGGTCCTTGAGGTCTACGCGCTGGGGCGGCTGCGCGTCCAGGCTGCGCGCATCGGCGCGCGACAGTGCCAGCAGCTGGTGGGCGAGCTGTGAGGTGCGCCGCGTGGCATTGCGCAGCTTCTCAATCTGGTCAACTCCTAAAACAATAGCACCTTTCGCATGTCCATCATGCGCTAGCGGCACTTTTCCATCAAAACTTGGCAACGACACCCGGGGTGGCGCCGCCGCCTTGGCCATCATGGCCCAGGCTTCGACCTGCGCCTGCAGGCCTGCCAGCGGGGTGCGCAGCTGGTGCGCCGCGTCGGCCACAAAGCGGCGCTGCCCTTCCGCCTGCGCGTTGACCAGCGCAAACAGGCGGTTGAGGGAATGCACGAGCGGGCGCACCTCGGCGGGCGAAGAGGCTTCGTCGATGGGGCTCAGGTCACGCGGCGAGCGGTGCTCCACCGCTTCGGCCAAATCCACCAGCGGTTTGAACGCCCGGCCCACCGCCCAGTGGATGGCCAGCGCGGCAGCGGCCACCAGCACCAGGTT
The DNA here is from genome assembly GCF_001428965.1 of Acidovorax sp. Root275. Lineage (NCBI taxonomy): Bacteria > Pseudomonadati > Pseudomonadota > Betaproteobacteria > Burkholderiales > Comamonadaceae > Acidovorax > Acidovorax sp. Root275. Next base: position 575,083 of record NZ_LMJH01000010.1, read on the forward strand.
GGGCAGCAGCACCCGCAGCAGGAGCTGCTGCGCCCACTGCTGGCGCGGGTCCGACCCGTCGGCCAGCGCCACCACCATTTCGCCGGCCCCGGTGCGGCCGCGCTGCACGGCCACCCGGTAGGTCACGCCGCCAAACTCGACGCTGTGGAACTCCGGCGCTTGCGTGGTGGGCACGGCCCCGTGCACCCAGTCATCGCCCAGCAGCAGACGGCCAGAGATATCGCGCACGCTGTATCCGGCAAAGCCAGTGTTCTGCCGCAGAAACTCTTCCACCGGTGGTGCCAGCAACAACAGGGGCGGCTCGTTGTCACGGATCGACGGGGCCAGCACCGAATCGGCCAGCGCGGGCAATAGCCGCAGCAGGCGCTGGTCATGCCGCCCGGCGGCCTCGTCGGCGGAGCGGTAGTCCAGCCACACACCCACAAGGGCCAGCGCGCACAAGGGCAGCACCAGCAAAAGCAGCAGCCGGTTGCGCAGATCGGAGGTCATGGCGCGCAGGCGAGGCCGTTGCGAGGGGGTGGTCCGATCCAGCGCCGTCATCATCTTCACCGAAGGGTTTCAGCCTGACCGATTCCACTCAGGCAGTCTGGAGCTCAAGCCGATAGCCGAACCCGCGAATCGACCGGAGCGCCACGCCGTGGGGCTCCAGCTTGCCGCGCAGGCGGGACACATACACCTCCACCGCGTTGGGCGTGATCTCCTTGTCCCAGCCCGTCAGGGCCTGCAGGAGCTTGTCCTTGCTGGCTGGCTTGGGGGCATTGATGAGCAGGTACTCCAGCACGGTCCATTCACGGGGGCCGAGTTCGATGACCTGTTCCCCGTCCCCGGTGCGGATGCTTGCACGGCGGCCGGCCGTGTCCAGCTCCAGTGGGCCAAAGCTCAGGACCGCCGTGGTGGCGGCCTGCGAGCGGCGCAGCAGGGCGCGCAGCCTTGCCAGCAGTTCAGGCAACTCAAAGGGTTTGACCATGTAGTCATCGGCCCCCAGGTCCAGTCCCTGCACGCGGTCGTGCAACGCGTCGCGCGCAGTGAGGATCAGCACCGGCAGGGCCGGGGTTGCCATGTCGGTGCGGCGCAGGCGCCGGGTGAGCTCCAGCCCATCCATGGCCGGCAAGCCGATGTCGATGATGGCAGCGTCGAACGACTCGGTACGCAGCACCTCTTCGGCACGCTCACCGCTTCCAACCCAATCCACGGCATACCCCGCATCGGTCAGCCCCAGCTTGATGCCACTGGCCACCATGACGTCGTCTTCGACCAGCAACAGCCGCATGTCAGTGGCCCCCTGGGTTGCGTGAGGCCCGCAGCCAACGACACTGGCGCGGCAAAGACCAGTGCCACCGTGGAACTGGCTCTGCCAGGCCACTGGTGGCGTCCCGCTCCCGAGAAACGAGAGAGGGGGAAGACGCGACGCGGCTCAGGGAGTGCATTTCAATGGCTGCGGATCATGGTGCCGTAGGCCTGGTCCGTCAGGATTTCGAGCAGCATGGCGTGCGGCACGCGGCCATCGATGATGTGCACCGCCTGCACACCCGCCCGGGCGGCATCCAGCGCACCGGCAATCTTGGGCAACATGCCGCCGGAGATGGTGCCATCGGCAAACAGCGCGTCGATCTCGCGGGCGGTCAGGTCGGTAAGCAGATTACCCGCCTTGTCCAGTACGCCGGGCGTGTTGGTCAACAGCATCAGTTTTTCAGCCTGCAGCACCGTGGCCAGCTTGCTGGCCACTACGTCGGCGTTGATGTTGTAGCTCTCGTTGTTCTCGCCAAAACCGATGGGGCTGATGACGGGAATGAAGGCGTCGTCCTGCAGCGCCTTGACCACGCTGGGGTCGATGGACACGATATCCCCCACCTGCCCCACATCGTGCTCAATGGATGGGTTCTTGTTGTCCACCATCTTGAGCTTTTGCGCGCGGATCATCCCGCCGTCGCGCCCCGTCAGGCCCACGGCCTTGCCCCCGGCCTGGTTGATCAGGCCCACGATGTCCTGCTGCACCTCGCCGGCCAGCACCCACTCAACCACTTCCATGGTCTCGGCATCTGTGACGCGCATGCCCTGGATGAACTCGCCCTTCTTGCCCAGGCGGTTCAGGGCCGTCTCGATCTGCGGGCCGCCGCCATGCACCACCACGGGGTTCATGCCCACGAGCTTGAGCAGCACCACGTCTTCGGCAAAGTCGGCCTGCAGCGCAGGGTCAGTCATGGCGTTGCCGCCATACTTGATGACCATGGTCTTGCCATGGAATTTGCGGATATAGGGCAGCGCCTGGGCCAGGATTTCAGCCTTGTCGCGTGGGGCAATCGAAAGAAGGTCGGTCATGGAGGCGGGCCATCCAGAGAAAACGGTAAGGCGCAAATTGTGCCGCATTCGCGCGGCGTGCTGGGTTTGCCAGCGTACCCGCCGTCAGTGACGCAACCAGTTGGGCACCTTGAAACGCACAATGGCCAGATAAGCCATCACATAGCTGATGACGAACAGGCCGCAAAATGCCATCAGCAGCGGGGTATTGCTCCAGAACAGCACCGCAGGGACCACAGTCAGCAGGGTAAAGCCCCAGAGGTAGGGGGAGGTGCGGTTGTTGCGCATCAGTACCCTGCGCGATTCGTCGTCATGGAAGACGCCTCGCACGATACGGCGGTAGATCAACTGATGAAAGTGCAACGCATCGGCCACGCCAGGAGACACCCCCCGCACGGTCTTGCGGTAGATCGAGAAGATCGTTTCCCACACGGGGTAGATCAGCAAAAGCATCGGGAACCACGGCGACACATCCGCGTTGCGCTGCACCAGGGAAATGCTGGCCAGGGCAATCACGCCACCCCACACGTAGGCACCGCCATCCCCCGCGAACAACATGCCGCGCGGGTAGTTCCAGACCAGAAAACCGCCCGTCGCCGCTGCTGTGGACACCAACAGGGCAGCCAGTGCACGGTCTCCCACTTGCAGGGCCACGTGGGCCAGAGCCAGGCAGACGATGAGGGCCACCATGCCAGCCAGGCCGTTGTAGCCATCGATGATGTTGAACGCATGGGGAAGCCCCGCAACGGCCAGGACAACAACCGCAACGCCGAGCCACGGTGCAGCGGCCAGCAGGGCGTCCAGCCAAGGCCACCCCATGCGCGGCAAGGTCAGATCCAGCAGGATCACCGCCAGAGCACCCGATGCGCCGGTCAGACTTAACCGGTATCGCACAGACAGGCGCTGGGTCATGTCCTCCGCGATACCCCCCAGCGCGGCCGGCAGCAAGGCCACCAGCCAGCCCCCCACCCAAGCCCCGAGCTTGAGCGAGCCGGGGTCCCCCCAATGGGTGGATTGCAGGACACCGAGACCCCAGCTGCACCCGATGCCCAGCAGCAACGCGGCACCGCCCAGACGGGGAACGTCCCCCAGATGAAAGCGCTGGGGCATGCCATTGCCATAGACGGAAGCATGGCTGTGCATCCACCGCACGATGAACCCTGCCGCCAACGCTGCCACGATGAATGCCACCACAGATAACCAGATCATGAGCGGCCGATGGTACCCGCACTCGGACAAGGCGCCTGTAAGAAAGCGCTAGCCGGCCGCCCCTCTGCTGGATGCTTGGGCACGTTGGTGTGGAATATTGCCATTTGGTGCGGAGAACCCTGCGGAAAGAAGCCACAAAGATCTGCGACCGAGATCAGCCTAACCCTCGGCAGCTCCCAGCAGGCCATGGCAAGGTTCACGTGGTCAAAAACCTGGCGCGCTACCGAAGCATGCCACGGTAAAAACGCATCACCTTTTCCACATACTGCTGTGTTTCGGGATACGGTGGGATTCGCCGACCATGCTTGATCACAGCACCTTCACCAGCGTTGTAAGCAGCCAGCGCCAGCTCCTTGTCGCCATCAAACATGCGCAGCAGATCGGCGAGGTAGCGGGTGCCAATCTGCGCATTCACCTTGGGCTCCATCGCAGCATGCTCTCCTTCCGAGGATGGGCGCGCAGCAACCCCATAGCGTTCGGCCGTTGCGGGCATGACCTGCATCAGCCCCAGTGCACCTTTGCGCGAAACGGCCTTTACATTGAAAGCCGACTCTGCAGCGGCAACGGCAATCACAAAGGCTGGGTCTAGCGACTGCGCCACTGCCGCTGCTTCCAGGTGCTGCTTGACGTCGTCGTAGCCCGAAAACTGCAGTGCAGAAGGACCACGATCCTTGCCCTTCATCACCGAAACAGGTGGCACACGGTTGAGCCAGATCACGCCCCGCGATGCGGCGGAAGGGGGCACATTGCCGATGTGGGTCACGCCGTCCCCATCCACAAACTCCCACACTTGGTCGGCCCAAGAGGACGGCAGCAGTCCCAACAGCAAGAAAACCGAAAGCACGGCGCCGCGTAGGCTTGGCGCTTCACGAAACAGGCGCTCAGCGCCTTCAACCCCCTGGCAAAACACACTTTTTGTTGTCATTTGATCTCGCGTTCTTGGCGAAAGAAACGTTTCAGTTCAGCACCGGCCCGTTGAAACCAGGGGGTGGGAGTCTCCGCTACGGGCCATGCATCCCCCTTCCTTGAACGGATCAGCCGAGCGGGCATGCCTGCTGCCACCATCCCCGCAGGCACGTCCTGCCGCACCAGCGCCCCCGCTGCCACCACGGCACCCCGGCCAATGGTGACACCCTCCAGGACAATGGCACCCGCACCTATCCAGGCGCCATCTTCTACAACGATTTTTGCCCGGGTGATACGGTTGCGCGCAATGACAGAATCACCTTCATCGATGGCGTGGCCTGCAGACAGCAGCTTGGCATGGGGACCAATCAGGACATCGTCGCCAATCTCCAGACCACCCTCACCAGACAGGTACCCACCCACGTTAACGATGGTGCGGGCGCCGATGTGGATACCCACGCAGGGGTCTGCCACCACATCCCCCAGCACCAGCCGTGTCTGGGCGTAGATGCTGACGCCATCGGCCAAGCACAACACATCGGCGCGTTGCCCAAACCGCATGACGGAAACGGACGGGTCGATCCGGCAATCGACGCCCATTCGGTCCACACCTGCGTGTGACGTAGCGAAATCTGGAATTCCCAGCAGCATGTCCGTCGCGCTCAATGGCTGTGATGCGAACCCATGAGCCTGCGCCAACGGCTGCGCCAAGCACGGTCAGTCAGCTCCGCCGTCCTGGCCTGCAACTCTATTCGCGTCTTTGCTAGCTCCGACTCCACCGCGGCCTTTTCGGAACGCAGCGAATCCCCACCTGTGCGCAACGCGTTGATCTCTTGCTGCAGTTTCGCAATGACTTCCTTGGCTTCCGCAAAGGCCTTCTGATGCTCAAGCAGCGAGGCTCTTTCGCGCTGGTGCAGCACCGTGAGGGCCTGCAACTCATCACGCATGCTGTCCACCATGCCCCGGGCCTCTTTCAGCTCCCATGTCGGGGCATCCACAGAAGGAGTGACCATCACCATCCACTGGTAGACATCGAAGTCCTGCCACCCTGCCATCAACGCCTGCCGCTGGTCGCCAGACAGCGCACTCCAGTGCCCCGCAAATTCACTGCATTCGACAGGCACCCTGTTGGCTTCCCAGACTCTTGGAGCCCACCCACAGTCCAGCAGCACCTTTTCGATGCTGCGTTTGGTAAAGAAGTGAACATGGGTTCTGTCTAACTGCCCTTTGTCGGAATAGTCGAAGATCCCGCTGCGCATTGCAGCCAGCACCCCGGCATAGGCAATATTCGGGACGGAAATCAGCAGACAACCCATGGGAGCGACAAATTCGCTCAACCGTTGCAATACGTCTTCCGGTTTTCTGAGGTGCTCCAGCACATCACAGGCCATCACCGTATCAAACTGCCGACCCTTGACCGCATCCAGCCAGTCAGCCCCATCCAGGTTTCCGGAGATGATCTCCACATCCAATGTCTTGAGCACGTCCAGTGCCTCGGGGTCGTTTTCCACCACCGTGACCCGATGGCCTCGCGCCAGCAAAACCCGGGTCATGGCGCCAGGCCCCGGCCCAAGCTCCAGCACCGAGCCTCCGCCAGACGGTACGCGGCGCAGCAAGCGGGCAGCCCATTCCTCGCCGTCCGGGTCGAATGCGTAGTCGTATCGCTCAATATTGGTCATGGATTTCCCTCCGCCTTTGGCCCCGGTTCCGGTTGCCACATCTGATCCCACAGCCCCCACTGCCACCAAGCCCAGGGTCGGGCCTGCACATCCTGTTCAAGCCGCTGAATGACTTTATCCATCGCCTCCCTGGGATCTTCCGACAATGGTTCCACGACAACCTCCAGGCGGTCAGGGCGCCGCGAATAAGTCACAGCATGCAGCAGCGGCACGCCCGTGGATTGCGCCAAGCGCTCAATACCAGTGGGCAGGTTCAGTCGCCCGCCCAGAAAAGGACTACCGCGCAGACGGCCAAACTCGGGCCGCCATGCATCCGCCAGAATGACCCACCCTTGCCCCGCCCGCAGGCTTTCATGCACCGAGCGTAGCCCTTCACTGGTGGTATGCCATTTTCCACCGGTCACCTCGGTATAGCCCTGAATTTTCCGCAGCAAAAACCGGCGCTGCGCCACCGCAAGCTCCGGGTTGTCCAAGACCGGCATGGTCAGGACATTGGTGGCAATCCCCTCTCTTGCCAAGGCAACCGGAGCAGTCAAAAGCCGGTCATAGTGATTCAGAACCAGGATAAAGCCCTTGCCTTGGCGGACCAACTCCTTGGCGAATTCCGCACCCTGCAGGTCAATGGCCGGTCCCCCGGGACGGCCCAGGCGGCTGAACGCCATGGCATCCACCATCTCCTGCGCCAACATCGCCAGATGGGCACGCGCCCATTGCACATGCTGCTCTGCCGTCGCTTGGGGGAACACCCGCGCGAACAGATTTTCAAGCCAGAGCAGCAGGTGCTCGCGCTCGGTCGCCGACTCGCCACGCCCCACCCGCCCGGCCAGCCTCCAGGGCAAGGTTGTAGGCAGTCGGGCAATGCAGGGGAAAAGCAGGTCCAGGGACCAGGCACGGGTCATTCCGCCAGCACCCACTCGTGCTCCAACCAAGCGACACCAAACTCGCGGTGCTTCTGATTCAGGACGGTAAAGGGCTGGATCAGCTCGGCCATGTCCAGCACCTGGATGCCCGAATCATCCAGGACATACACACTCCACAGGTATTCACCCGACAGCAGTGGCAATCGTGGAAATCTGGCACGAATACGGTGGCTGCCGATGCCCTGCAGCGGCGTGCCATCAGCACGGAACTGCGTGCTGGTACCAAACACGTTGTCCTTGTCGGGGCGAACGATCGCAAACAGTACATGAAACGGCGCATCCCCATAGGACTCGATTTCAATCTCCACCGACAGATCCTGGAACGAATCCACCTGTGCCGGATTGATGCCGTCCCCGGTCTCGATCGTCAGTCCCGCGATTTTTACCAGAGGGGCGCCCGATGATGCGACGGCTGTGGGCTGTGCAGCGGCGTCCTTCTTTTCAGCCTCATGGGCCTCAACCCGCAGATGGGCATACCTGCGCCGCTCATGGGATTCGTAGGCAGTCACCACATCCTCGGTGGCACCAATCGCCTGCACGTGGCCGCCATGAATCCAGGCGGCCCGCTGGCATAGGCTTCTCACTTGGTACAGGTTGTGGGAGCAGAAAAGCACCGTCGCGCCCCGCTCGCGCAGCTCCAGAATGCGGTTTAGGCTTTTCTTCTGAAAGTGCAGGTCGCCCACTGACAGGGCCTCGTCCACGATCAATACATCCGGGTCAATGGCGGTTGCGGCGGCAAAAGCCAAGCGCATGAACATGCCCGAGGAGTAGGTCTTCACCGGCCGTTCAAGCGTTTCTCTGGTCAGCTCCGAGAATGCCGTAGCTCGGACAATGAAGTCCTCCATGGTCAAACCCTCCAGGCCATGCAGCGCGGCCATGAAGCGGATGTTGTCGTAGCCCGACTCCTCGGGATGAAAGCCCGCGCCCAGCTCCAGCAACGCGGCAACGCGACCTTCTTGTGACACCTGCCCACGGGTGGGGCGGATAGTGCCTGCGGCAATCTTCAACAAGGTGCTTTTGCCAGCACCGTTCTCGCCGATGAGGCCAAACGTTTCACCCGCCTGTACTTCAAAATCCACACCCGTCAAAGCTACGTGAACGCGGTGGCGCTGCTTGCGTGTCACCCACTCCCACAGCCGGTCCTGCGGACGGCTGTAAACCATGTAGGTCTTTTCAATGCCCTCAAAGCGTATCGTCATGGCTTTACAAGGCCTCGCCCAATGCAGACTTCATCGAGCGAAAGAACCACCATCCGCCGCCACCGAGCAAGACCACCCACACAACCAGAGCGAGGGGTGTTCCCGATGGCACCGGCATGTGCAATACAGTGCTCTGCACCATAAGCACCAAGCACGCCACCGGATTGAAGAGAAACCAATTGTGGAACTTCTCTGGCACCTGGGACAACGGGTAGACAACAGGCGTCAGGTAGAACCAAAGCTGCAGCGCAAAGGCCACCATGGAACCCACATCCCGCCACAGGAAATGGGCCATGCTCAGCAACAGCGTGAGGCCAAAGGTCAGGGCAATCTGGGCCAGCACCAGCACCGGCAACCAAGCCAGCGACGCATACGGCCCCACGCCCTGCGCAACGGACAGAATGAGCAACAACCCATACCCAATGCCCAGGACCAATAGACTGCCCCCCACCGACACGGCGGGCAGAATCTCCGCAGGCATGGGCTGTTTGCGCAAAAAGTCCTCATATGCGGCCAAAGACCCCACGCCTCGCCCGATTGCATCTGTAAAGGGCAACCACACGGCCAGCCCTGCCAAAAGGTGCAGCAGATAGCCGTTGCTGACATCCAGCCCAGGCACACGCACCGCCAAGACCAGACCGAAAAGAACGTAAAAAATTGCCAACGTGGCGAGAGGCTGGACAAAAGCCCAAGCAAAACCCAACACCGAACCGGCGTAGCGGGTCTTGAACTCGCGCACCATCCAATATCGCCAAAGCACCCACAACTGGCGCGGGTTGCGTGGCGCTGCCGATGACACCGCTGTGGAGTGGGAAGCTGGGCGCGTCATGCTACCGTCCGTAGCCATTCGACCGACTTGGCCACCCCATCCTCGAAAGCCATCGTTGGTTTCCAGAGCAGTTCTTTCTGGGCACGCTGAATATCCAGCACGTTGACCGGTGGATCAAAGGGACGCGCCGAAAACACGCGCCGCTCTACGGTACGCCCCAGTAATTGTTCCAGGGTACGGACAATGTCATTCACACTGTGCCCGGCTCCGCCCCCAATGTTGAAAATACGGGTCTCGCCCTCATGGCGCGCCGCAGCTGCAAATGCATGCCCCACATCAGCGGCATAGACGAAATCTCGTACCACGGACCCGTCCCCCCATACATCCAGCGGCTGTGAACGGAGCGCACGGTGTGCAAAAACAGCAATCACACCCTGGACACCATGGGGCTGTTGCCACTCGCCGTAAGGATTGCTCAAACGCAGAATCCTGCATGGCAGACCATGCTGAGCCTCCTCTATGCGCAAGTGGTGCTCAATCGCCAATTTGGTTGCCCCGTAGGCGCCCATCGGCATCGTAGGGTGAGACTCGCACAAAGGCACAGATTGCGGCCGTCCGTACACAGCCCCGCCGGATGACGCGAACAGCAGCTTGGGCCGCGCAGCCTTTTTGCGCAGTGCTTGAAGTAGGCGCAACGTACCTACCAAATTGGTCTGCACGTCCTGGATGGGATCCTCACTGGCCGTGGCCGGCACGGTGGAGGATGCCAGATGAACAATCACATCCGCACCACCCACCACATCCCACCAAGACGAGAGGTCAAAGCAGTCGGCCTGTACTTCACCGGCTAGCCAAGGCGCACTACCCGCGGCCGGCAATGAACGGTCTACCGACCACACCTCAGCGCCTTCCGACGCCATGGCACGTCCAATATGGCGGCCTAGAAACCCAGCACCTCCCAGAATCGCGCAACGCATCAAAAAATCTCCCGCTGATCCTGGGCGCGCGCGTGCAGCAGGGCCGCTTCAAAGTCCTTTGCAACCATTTCCCACGTCTGCGCCCGCGCGAACCTCTCGGCACGTTCGCTCAGTGCGTGGCGCCGTTCGTCATCCCGCAGCAGCTCACAAACAGCATCCGCGAGCCCCTCAGGGGAAGACTCTGCCAAAACGGCCACCTCCTCATTGAGCAGCCACTCCACATTGGGGCCTCGGTTGGAAACCACGGCGCAACCGGAGGCCATCAGTTCCAGGGGCAACAGGGATGCGTTCGTGAGCGATAGAACCAGCGCCACGTCACACTGGCTGTAAAGATCCGGCAGGTCATCCAGCGCCACCGTGCCACAGCCCAGGTGCGGAAACGGAATGTGATAGCCGGCAGTGTCCCAGCCTGCCAGCACAAACTGCACCTCAGGCATGCGCTCCCACACCGCGTTCAGCACCAGGAGGCCTATTTCAAACGCCCTGCGGGGCGTGGGGGGGCGCGCGTAGAAAAATACCCGACGAATCTCCGGTTCCCTGCGCGGCAGGCGTCGATAGCGCTCGAGCTCCACGCCAAAACCTACAGAGTGAGTGGCCATGCCATAGTCGTTCGCCAGCTTGCTGGCCAGCCAGCCACCCGCCGTGATACCGAAAAATCCGAAGTGGTAAGTGTTCTGTGCCAGCACCGACTCGGACCCCACGGGATAGAAATGTGGCTCGTAATCCTGCACAAAATACAGCTTGTGCATGGCGCCCGTGAAGGCACGTACTGCATATGCCGTGTCCCAGCCAGTGGCAAGAGCAAACTCGCACGGCGGCAGATCGTCCAGACCCAACAGAATCTGCGCCTGCAGCGGGAAAAAATTTTTTCGGATGGACTCTCGAGCCTCCTGCGCATCGTGGTGCATGACGGGCTTGCCAATCACGATGCTTGAGGCGTAGCCCATCTGCTCCAGATGCCAGATGGTGCGAAAGATGTTCAGATGTCCACCGGACCCGACGTTGAAATCAGGAATGAACCACAGCAGAGTTCCCCGCTTGGCCTCACCGGGCTGGGCAGGCAGAACATAGGGGAGGGCAAAGTCGTAGTGTCGAAAGACATCCACATACCGTCCTGGCCCTTGGCGGAGGCGACGTACCACCGCGCGAAGAGCGGCAAAGACGCCTTCTTTGCGCGCCATTTCTTTCACACGCCATATCTTTTTTGACAGATTCAGCGCCATGGTCACACGGCTCCTGCGCGCTGCAATTGCTCATCGCGCGACACAGAGCGCAATAGCCATGTGGGCAGACGGTCGTGCCGCGTACCCAGATATTGGCCTGCAACCCGGGCCATTTCAATAAAACCCATGTAGACGGCATTCTTGAAGAGGCGCCAGCCGCGCAAACCACCGTTGCGCAACCAGCCGAGGTCTCGCTTCGCCAAGTACACACCAGACCTCAAGGCCTGCAAGAGACTGCCCTGGATGCGGTAGCCAAAATAGAGATTAAACGAACGCGCTTCGTCGAAATTGCGCTGCAGCGTTTCCCAGACACCAAAATCATGTGAGTGATAGACCACCGCGTCTGGCACAAAGGCCTTCGCGTGCCCAGCCTCAATGGCGCGCAGCGCCCATGTCTGGTCCTCAGCAAACGCGACCTCGGGCAACGGCAGTTGCTCCCACACGGAGCGGCGGATACAGGAGTTGTTGCTGGAAAAAAAATGCAGCCACTGGCGATAGCCAGGGTCGTTGGCAAATCGGGCACGGTCTTCGAGACGGACCACTGAAAGCTTATCCCCGAAACCTGCAAAATGTTGGTTCAGTTCGCAATGGGTGACGTGCCGAGCCTGGGGATGCGCCCGATGAGGGCCAAAAGCCCCCGCCACACTCGGATCAATATCGCAGCCTTGCACCATGTTGGCAAGCCATTGCGGGCTGGCCGGCCGCGCGTCTTGTGTGATGAACACAAGAAACTGTCCCTTTGCCATGGAAGCCATCAAATTGCGGGTACGCCCATGGCCAAACTCCGAAGCTGGAATGCTCTCTACATGGATACCACGCTGACGAGCACATTCCACAGAATCATCGGATGACCCGGAATCGACCACGATGACCTCGAACGGCCAAGGGGCCTGCTGGGAGAGAACAGCATCCAGCACTTCACCCAGCAAGGGCCCTCCGTTCTTGACGGGGATCAACACGGAGGCGCGTATTTCAGTCATTGGCAGAGTTGCAGGGATCTCACTAGGAAGGTGGCGCCACGCGCCTGATCGTCAAATTGCACATTTTCGGCAACAAGGCCCCAGCAATTCGCAAAACCGATCATTGTACTGTGCCCCTCCAAACCAAGCTCGACCACCACACCCCGGCTGCTGACATTGACAGCGACTATTTGGCTGCAGGCTGCTTAAAGAACAGCGCTCTGATCGCAACGTTATCCAGTTCAACACCGTATTTCGCAAACAAGTCGCTTCGAACTTTCTTAACCCCCTCCTGGCGACAGAAGGACATGGCACGGGCGGGCACAGACACCGCAACCTCCGCCCAAGCCAACTGACGTCCCTCACGTTTTTCATTCACCTTGAAAAGATAGGCAAAATCCCCTTCACGCAATGGCCCCACCATCTCCCCTTGTTTTGTCGTAGCCAAAACACGCAACACGCTGGCATCTTCGTCAAAGAGGGTAATCCACCCCAAATCGCCTTGAGTATCCAGCTTGTACACAGCCTCTGCTTGCTTGACCAGATCATCAAACGACTTCTTCCCAGAGGCAACAGCTTCCGCCTCTTTCATAAGCCAAGCTGCAGCAGGCTCACCCTCCAGGGTCTCGGATGCAGGAAGAATCACACGACTCAGCCGAGCCATCGGCGGCACCCGGAATGCCTGAGGATGGTCATTGAAAAACTGACGCGATGCCTTCTCGTCGGCAGGAGGTGCACATGCAGGAACCAATTTGGAATAGACAGCTTGTGCATAGACATCATCAAAACGCTGCCCCTCCTTTCCCTCTGGGCGCGGCTCCCCCATCCGCGCGCCCTCCAGGGATAGCACTCGTACCGCGGCCATTTCCCGCAATACGGTTTGTACACCCCAAACATTGCGACTGGACGCACGCAGATCTACCCGCTTCTCCACATAGGCCGAAAAGTCATCTTGACTAATCGTTTCACCATTGGATAAACGAACCAACGTCTCCGACGCATTTGCCAGCGAGGCAGTAGCGACCGCAACACACATTACAAAGACTCGAGTCCAGCCCAGATTGCACAAAGAAGGGGTCATAGAAATATCCAAAAAATAACTCACAGGCGTTCGGCAGCACGATCCCAAATGGGGCCGTAGATCACATCCACGACGGCATCGACGGAATTCAGCACTACCAGATCTCGCTCGCCATCTCCGTCTAAATCGATGAGCTGCAAACCCGTAGAGAACCCACTGGTCTTTATCCAGCGCGTTTCCAGCACTTTGGCATCAGCATCAAGGCGCTGAAGGTACATCTTTCCATCTTCAGCCCACACCACCAAATCGTCAGACAGTGGAGCAACAGCAACACTGCCCGTCAGAGGTGACTGTATGTATTGGAGTTCCCCGCTTTGCATGTTGATACGGGCATTGCGCGCCCCCGTTTCCAAAGCTACATACAACCATTGACCGGAAGGCGAAGGGCGGGCATGGCGAGCGATGGCACCAAAAGTAGCAAGCACCCTGGGGGTAGCCAAGAGGTCTGAATCCGAAACCGCAACCACCTTGCGGTCGTCAAGGCACGCTACGGCAAACCCACCACTTTGAGTGCCGGGTATTTTATTTACGCGCGTAGGATGCCACGGAGCCTCACACCATCGTACCTTTTTTGATACAGCCGCCTGACGGTTGTCTTCGTGCCAATCGATCCAGGCCACCTCCTTTCCGCTGTAAGGTGTGGCCAACATCTTGTATTGGCCTTGCGACGCACTGACCAAGATGACATCACGTGGGGCAAAACCTACAGGCGCTTGATGGACCCGCACCAGGCGCCCCCCTTCCACCCGGAAGATATCGAGACTGCCCGTAGCCTCAACAGCGGCAGCCACCAGAGTGTCCGACAACCACACCGCAGAATCCGGATGATAAGCCACTGGTTGGCGGTCCAGCTGTCGAGAAGCTCTTCCATTGAGTTGGTGCAGCACCACCCTTCCCTCTTCATGTTCGACCAACACGAAGCGGCACTCGCCCTTGGCGAAACAACGTACCTCCCCCCCCCAGACCATGGGAGCTTCAATGACAATTCGATCAGAAGCCCCTTGAGTTACCGGCGCCTTGGCAGGAGGAGGAACCCCCACCCCTTCAACAGATACAGGCTGCATCTGGCAACCCACTAGACCCCAAACACCCAGCACCGCGAGAAGTCGAAAAGGAACAGAGCAAGACAATTTCATAAAGACCCCAGACATGCAAAAAAAATGGCGCCGAAAGGCGCCATTTTTTAGAGCAGCCCCAATGGGGCCGCATATTTTTCTTTTTACACACCGTGCAAGCACCGTGTGTTTCAAGAAAAATTAGTTGTGCGTGCCAAGGATGGACTGCACAGCGCCGAAGGCAGGAATGCTGATCACGCTGTACGTGAACACAGAACCACCCAAGGAGAACAGCGACTGACCAGAAGTACCTGGGTAATCCGAAGGCTCAGCAGCCATAGGCGACCACTCGATGAAGCCATCGGTGAAGTTTGCAGGACGGCCAGGAATGGTTTCTGGGTTGAAGAACGACAGCTCAGCTTCGGCCAGAGCGAAGTTCACCGACTTACGGTTTTGAGCCGCATCGTACATGTTGACCGTGTGGGTACCACGATGGTCACCAGTCGACCAGACCACAATGCGGGTTTCCAGGCCAGCGTTCAGGGCGCTGTCCACGGCGTAGCGCATGCTGAAAGCAGGCACAACCGAAGGAGCACCAGCCGTCACAGCACGAGCACCGGCAACGGCCAACAGGCTCAGGGGGCCCATGGTCGTCAGATCGGTACCAGTAGCCAGGGTCAGAGGACCATCGATCACTGGAACATAAGCCACGTCTTGCGTAGCGGTGCTCACATGGAAAGCGCTAGCGCCGATTTGGCCAACGCCCATGCCACCAGCTGCGTTTGCAACATTGCAAGCGCCAGCAACAGTGGTGGAGGCAGTGTTAGCACCCACGGCGAACACCAAGTAACCACGCGTGCCAGCCAGACCGGTACCGGACTGTTGCGACCAGATGAAGGGCTCGAAGTCCTTGTTGGTCATGGGGAAGCAACCGTCGGTGACGTGGTTGGAGTTCGCATCGAAGAACGTCCAGAACACAGGCACAACGTTGCCGGTTTGGTTGACGATACCCACTGCGGTGGTATCGGCGTCGCCGTTGTGGATCACGTTAGGAACCACGAAACCATTGCTGTACGTACCCACGGTGTACGCCTGCGCCACACCTGCACTCAGCGCAGCGGCTGCAACGGCTGCCATTGCAAATTTTTTCATCTTCTCAGTCCTTAGATAATTGAAGGAAGCTTTCCCACCCTGTGCGGGATCTGCAACCCATCCGTACTCCGTTTGGGTTGATGCAATCTTATACTGATACCTTCGATTTTTTCAACCTATTTCAGCCAGAAAACCACTGCACAGCAGTTTGTTGCACCCAAACAACGAACCATCACGACGGTGTTGGGAACATGACACTACGGCGCTGCACATGGTGCCACACACCATCAATCCGGCGCCATTCATCTTCCAGAACAGATTCCTGTTTTTTTACACGCAACAACGGTAGGGAGTAGCGCATCCACACGTTGACGATAGCGCGATCTCCGTCAATGCTGCGCACGCCACGGACCTCCACCGCATCGTACGTGACCCCTCCCCGCTTTAAATAGGCTTCCAGCGTAGCGCTTGAATCTTTGGAGAGTTCTTCGTAAGCCCATGCCCCCACACGGTCATTGCTGCGAATGAGAGCCCAGTAAGCCTGCGCACGCTTTAGCAGTGCCGCTTGGTCATCTTCGGTAGACACCAATACACCACTAGCGGCAGTACACCCCCCCAGAACAGTCAGAACCGCAGGCGCGGCCAGAGTCACGATCAGATGACGACGGGAAACGGGTTTTGTCATGTAACGAATCTCCTGATTGACTATCTATATACGTACCCACGCTCACTGGGCACTTTTTTCAAAGCGCCATTCAGCGCCAAGGCTGTAGTGGCGTATCCGCTGGTCGAAAACTCATGGGCTGCGCCTGCAAAGACATGGAACGCATACGTTCACGCATCTCAGCACTGGCAGAACGCAATTGGTCATCGTTTTCCAAGGCACGGGGCGTCATTAGCACCAGCAGTTCTGTGCGATTGCGGGTGTTGGCAGTGGTCGAGAACAACGCACCAAGCACCGGAATATCAGCAAGACCGGGCACACCGCTGCGAGAGCCACTGTCATTTTCGCGGATCAACCCGCCCAGCACGATGGACTCACCAGAACGTACTGCGACCCGCGTTTGAAGTTGCCGGGTCTGAAAAACGCGTTGCGTAGTCGCTACATCCTGTTCACCCACGTCTGTCACTTGCTGAGAAATGTCCATTGAAATCAATCCACCCGCATTCACGGATGGCGTTACAGACAGCATCACACCAGTGTCTTTGTAGGTGATGGATTGGGTAACAAGATTGTTGCCAGTAGAGACGGCCGTGGAGGTAGTAATAGGCTGCTGCTGCCCAACCTGAATGGTGGCATTGTGATTGTTCAACACAAGCACCGACGGATTTGACAGTAGTCGCACCTGGGATTTGGAGGCGAGGGCATTGAGCGTCGCTCGGACTAGGTTCGCCTTGTCTAGA
This sequence comes from Acidovorax sp. Root275, assembly GCF_001428965.1. Classification (NCBI taxonomy): domain Bacteria; kingdom Pseudomonadati; phylum Pseudomonadota; class Betaproteobacteria; order Burkholderiales; family Comamonadaceae; genus Acidovorax; species Acidovorax sp. Root275. The sequence goes on from NZ_LMJH01000010.1 coordinate 591,854, forward strand.
TTGACAATGGTGTACGAAAAACCAGGCCGTTTGGCGCCTATGCCGGTGTCCTTGTTCGCGTCCAGTAAAGCCTGGCCTTCACGACCGCTACCAAGACCGTTCTGCAGATACCACTCAACACCGTATTCCAGGTTACCCGTGAGGCTCACCTCCACGATGCTGGCCTCAATCAACACCTGCATTGGAGCCTTGTCGAGTTCGCGCAGGGCTTGCTCGATCCGGCGGTATTCGGTACGCGGAGCGCGGATCAGCAGAGCGTTGCGCTTCTCATCCGCAACCACACGAACATTGCCGTCCAATTGGCTCGTCGACGTGAGGGACGTGTTGTTGGATGATGTCCTGTTTCCACCGGCTCCGAGTGCAGCGCCCATGGGACTGCTGCCCGTCCCAGCACTGCCGGTATTGCCATAGAGACTGTTGGAACTACCCGTATTGCCTGTACCCAAGCCGGAGCCCCCCATCCCCGCCCCCTGGGAGAACTGCGTGGGCGCCGAGCCTGCCGCCACGCCTCCCGACTTGGCCTGCCCGGACTGGCCACCGAACAAACCATTGAGCATCTCCGCCAACTGCAAAGCTGAACCGTTTTGCACCGGATACACAAACAGGCTGGCTTCCAGAGTGTCGGTAGGGCGGTCCAGGCGGCGAATCCAGGTTTCCACCTGTGCCAACAGGTGGCTGCGCGGCGTGACCACGACCAGAGCATTCAGACGTTCAACTGGAAAGACGCGAATCAAGCCACCCAGTGGGGTCGCCATCTGGGCGCCGGCACCGCTGGCGCTGCCACCTGCGGCCGCGGTGCCACCTGCGGTGTTGGGCGCACCCCCTGCAGGAGCGGCACTACCACCACCGTAGGGATCGGAGGATTTGTCGGAGCCTAGCATCGCCTGCAGGGCATCACGCACCACATTGACGTTGGCGTTTTCCAGTACGAACACCCCGAGCGACATGCCTGAGAGAAAGTCCACGTCGAACGCTTCTACCATTTCCAGCCAGCCACCCAACTGGGCCTTGCTGCCCTGCAGCACCAGCAAGTTGCGCATGGAGTCCACGTAGACGATGGCCTCACGCGGTGCGATGGGCGCCAGAATCTTGGCCATTTCGGCCGCTGCAATGTGGTTCAAGGGAACGATGACCGTCCCGGCACCCGAGAGGTCCTTGAATTTAGATGCCCCCACCACCGGACGCGCGCCCAGGGTGACAGTGCGTTTGGTCACGTGGTAGACCCCCGCGTTGTCGCGAACGATAGCAAGGTCGTGAGGCAACAGCACCGCATCCAACACATCCAGCACCTGATTGCGCGCCAGTGGTTGGCGCGTATGCAGACTCACCACCGTGTCTCCGCCTGCATCAATGGTGTAGTTGAGTTTGAGCAGATCGCCCAGCAGCGCCACCGCCAGGTTGCTGACAGTCACATTCTCAAAATTGAGCGCTACCTTGTCGCCCTTGGCAAGGACTGGATCAACCACAGGCGCCTTATCGCGCTTGAAGAACTGGTCGTTGCCGGGATAAAGCTTCGTACTGGAAGGTGCACTCTTTTGCGCCTGCTCCCCGGCCGATGATGCTGCCTGTACGGCGTTTGGCGCCACCAGCGTAGGCGCAGGTGCCACAGTAGCGGCAGCTTGCGATGGGCCCGAGGCCCCTGCAACCGCGACCTTGGACTCTGCCGCGCTGGACGCCGCAGGACCACCCTGCGTACTGGCACAGCCTGCCGCCAGCAACGCGAGCAAGAGGATGGAAGGCCGAATGTTCATAGAGATAGCTCCAATATTGGGGTATGCCACAGGGGCTTACTGATTTGTTGCAGGCCTGCGCAGGCGATCACCGATCGGCCCGGCCTTCACGGTCGCAGCACTTCCGGCTTCCAGTGGGCGTTCCACGCGTTGGTCATCTGCAGACACAAAGAATGCCTTGCGGCCATCAAAGGATTCAACTCGCCAGGGTTTGGTTTCCCCGGTGATCTTGAGGGTGCTGCCATCTGGGCGCTGCAAGATGGCGACCCTGTCGCTGCCAGACTCCAGCACGGCGGTGAGGCGTGACTGCATCAACTCTGTGACCAGACTGCTCTTTTTCACATCCACCGCCACCGGACGCCGAGACATCCACAGCAAAGGCTGCTCGACAGCCTGCTTCGCACGGACCTTTATCGCTTGCGGCATAGGCTCGACCTTCGGCAGATCAGGCCTACGTGCCGGCGGGGGGACCCAGCGTTCTTTTTCGGCATGCCACCAGTAGACGCTCGCAGCCAAAGCTACGGCACCCAAAACGGGGCCAAGGTACCAAGGTTTGATCATGGCTTGGCCTTCTCTGGCGCCAAGGGGGCTTCCAGTTGCAAAGACAGGCGTGCATTTTGCGGACCAGCGCCAGAACTGGCTCCCTCACGCGTGATGTTGGCAGTGCGCACCCAGAAAGGAGGGCGGTGCGTCTGGAGACTTTCCATGAAACTCACCAGCTTGACCCATTCGCCGCTAACAGTCGCAGTAAGTCGTATGCGCGCCAGCTTGCCATCCACTCCAGGCTCCAGCGCAACCTGGGATGAAACCAGCGTGCTGCCAGAAGCCATGATCATTTGACGAAGCTTTTGCTGGATATCGTTTTGCGAAGTTTCACCAGCAGGGTGCAACAAGGGCGCCACAGTGCTGCTCGCAGAACCAAGCAGCGTTTCGATTTCGGAACCGGCATTCACAACCCCTTCGAGACGTTCGCTGCGAGGCTCCAACTGCTGCAGAGCGTTGTCGTAGCGAACCCAGAGGGTTCTATAGATCAATGCGGCGCAAGCCAGCACACCAACAAACAGCAGCAGCAGAAAAACCACCGAACGGCGACGCCACACATTCATTTTCATGGCTTTGCTCCCTCACCTCGCCAGCGCATCTCAAAGGTAAAGCGCTCCTTGTTCAGGGTGCCATCGCGCACGTTGGCCCCCGTAGCACGCACATCGACCAAACCAGGCTGGCGCCCCAGGTGTCCAATGAGTTCCGTGGCGTTCGCCGTCAAACCCGTAATCTTGATCTCGCTGCCATTGACCTCAATGCGGTCCAGCCACGTGTCGGCAGGAATGGCTGCCGACAGCGCGTCAATGACACTGGCGAGAGGTAGATCCGTACTAATGTTCTTGCGAAGTTCGTCCGCCAGTTCGGCCTGGCGACGCAACTCATCCATCTTCTGGCGCAAAGGCGCCGCCTTGGGCTCCAGCATGCTGACATGCTCAACGGCACGCACCACCGCCTGGCGCTTCAAGACCAGTGGCATGAGCGCGGGCAACGACAGCACTGCGAGCAATACCAGCAGCAATATGCCCCCCCCCCAATCCATCCAACGCTGATGGCGGTCCTGCTTGCGCCATGCAGCGCTGCGGACCGGGAGGGCTCGACCCTGGCGCATCAGATAGACAGGCGCATTCTCTGCAAAACCGTGGTTCGCCATTTGTTGGGTCAAGGTGGTGCGCCGGCACATACCCCACTCCACCACCCATCCACCTTGGGCTTGGGGCTCTGCCCGCCAGGCAGCCACAATCTGCTCCGGAGGCATCGGAGAAACCCGCCAAAGAGCTTCTTCAACCCCCCCCGCCAAAGAGCTCCTCGGCATGTTCGGCAACTGCACTGTGCCCCACAGGCAATCCGACTCCGGCACCAGCAAGCTGGAAGCCTTTCGGTTGTTGGATCGCTTGCGCACGTGGGTTGCTGTGACAGTCCACCTCCCACCATCGGACGCCATCGCCGCACTCGCAACCGCGGGCCAGGCGCGATGCTCCATGAGAACGCGTTTGAGATCGCCGAAACCCCAGGCCATTCGGTCCAGCGCTGTTTGCGCACGAAGAGATAGCTGCCCCCAACCTGTCATGGCTTGAATTCCTGTTCCGGCTTGTTTAAGCGGCGTGTTGGCTCCAACGAGAGCGTTGTCCAGGGGGTCAATCCGCCCGGGCGCTCGCTGAGATCGACCCATGCTTCACGCTGCCACCAGCGATCGCCTTCGGCTCGCACCAACGCCTTGAGGCGCACCGTTAGTCCCCCTCCCGCCCTGGCAGGCGCGAAGAAATCTGCGGCGGCTCCGGTCAAGAGCACGCCAGCCCGCGTTTCCGGTGGGGAGTTGTGAATGCGCACCCCTAAACCTGGCTGTCCCGTCAGGACATCGATCAGGGCAGGGGGGGCTGAATCGATTTCGATGCGTTGCTGCCCGTTGATACCCAAGTGGGGCGCGATTATCTCATAGAGCTCAGACGTCATTCCCAGAACCGACCTCAGCTCGGAAAGATCGTCCAGGGCTCCGTTTCGGGGCATGGAGGGCCAGCCAGCCGCGCGGTACTGAGCAGACTCAGCCCCACCCACGCCGCCTGGCGTATCGTCAGGGTCGAGAAAGTCCCGCACACGTGACGTCAGAATGGCTGCCTCCCCCGACGAAAGACGCCCGGCTCTCTGAAACAACGCCTGCATCAAGGCTTCGCTGGCGACATTGACATCCACCAGCCCTCCAGATGGCGTGATCTCCACCCAGATGTCATTCGACCCCATGGGTAAGCGCTGAATACGGTACCAGCTGTCTGCTGCCTTCTCGGCCATCATTCGCTGCGCTGTTAGCTGGATGGCCGCATCCAGCACGGACTCTACGCGCAAACGCTCCAGATCCAGGGCCGCGCGCTGCGTCTGCTGGCGAACCCCACGCGCGCTCGCCATCACCACCAATGACAGGGATGCCACCAACCACAGCACCAGAATCAGCGCAGCGCCCCGGCTGCCCCGTGCCCACCTGACCATCATCTTGCCCTCACCAGAGGGAACACCAGTGAAGGCCAATCGCCCCGCGCATCGGCAACTTCAACCCGAATCCGGGCTGGGTAATAAGCTTTGGCGGAGTCCCATTGCTGAGTCCACTGGCCCGTTTGACCGTCTTGGTAATGCCATTGAAGGGTCCGCACGTCTGTCAAAAGCGTCTCGCGCAAGGCCCGACTCCAATCTAGCGCCATCAGCGCGCCGTCATAAGGAACGGCCTCTACCGACAGATCGACTCGCCCATCCCCATGGCGCAGGGGGGTCGTACGGAATACATAGAGCCCCCCCGCATCCCCACGCTCCGGCAAAGGCGCCACCCAGATCGCACCTGCCGCATTGCCGCTGAAAAAATTCACAAAGATGTTTTCGTCGCGCCGGCTCAACAAGCGGAGGGTATCGAACTTGCGACCGAGCCACTGACTGACCACCAGCATGCGTTCAGAGCGCTCAATGACACGTTGGTTGCGCTCTTGAGAACGCCCGATCACCCCCACGCCCGCGAACATCAATGCAACCACGGCAGACGTGACGGCCAATGCAATCAGCAACTCCAGCAAGGTAAAACCCCGGGAGGATTTTCGAGAGCCGCGGATCATGGTGCAGACCTGTAGGGCTTCCACGTCGTCCACGTGACCGCTGTCACTCCGTCTTTGCTGACCTCCACGGTGACCCTTGCGGCACGCAAAGGCGCCCCCTGCGCCGGACGGCCACTCTCTTCCATCAGCGGAACCTGTTCAGGTGTCACCTGAATGCGCCAATGCCAAACGCCCGACTGACCGGAGTCCTGCCGCATCAAATCTTCGGCAAAGGTTCCAGCGGCCAACGCCGACCGGGCCACCAGGGATGCCTCCACGCGAGCCTCTACGTCCACCACATTCTTGGAGCCTTGCCCCACGCTTCGATAAAGGCTTGCCAGCGCGATGGAAGCGATTGCCATGGCCACCAGGGCCTCCAGCAAACTAAAACCCCACTGCTTCCGAGGCACTCGCCTAAATGATGGGAGAGGCAGATCAAACAAAGGCGTCAAACGGCACGTCACGGTCATGACTGGGGCACGGCCATGCCTTGCTCCACGGTTCCAAGCAGCCAGTTCACACGAAAGGTGACACCCTGCCCACCTCGCAGCACTGCAAGCCGCCCACCGCGAGCTCCACCGTCAGAATTGAACACAAAAATTGGCTCTCCGGCTGCCACCGCGCCCTTGCCAGACCGAGGGTTGCGCTCGATGGCCTCCCACTGGACCACCAGTGATTCCGGCACCCCCAGAGACTCCCGACCATCCACCACCAACTTGCGAATTTCTGGCTGGTAGGTCACGGTCACCGACCGCCCCTCCTGGACGCTGAGTGCGCGCGCCTTGTTGAGTTGGCTGGACACATCCCGTACCGTCTGGTTGTAGCGCGACCGCTCCATGAATGCCTGTCCTCCAGCCCCCACCACCGAAACGGTAATAGCAGCCAGCACCAGTACAACCAGCAGCTCCAGCAGGGTGAAACCACGGGAGCGGAAGGCTGGCGCCGACAAACAGCGTCTCATGCGAGGCAAGTTACTGGACAGCACTGCAAGGTGAAAAACGCGAGAGGACGGTCAGTTGAAAACGTCCGCGCTCTCACCGTCACCACCCGGCTTGGCATCTGCCCCCAAAGAGAACACGTCCGGCCCACCATTGCGCCCCGGGTTCTTGTACAGGTAGGCAGCGCCCCAAGGATCGGAAGGCAGGCCCTTCTTCAGATATGGGCCATTCCATCCCTGGGCCGTTGCGGGCCGGTCCGCCAGAGCGCGCAACCCTTCGGCGTCATTGGGATAACGGCCCACATCCAATTTAAAAAGGTCCAGGCTCTGCTCAATTTCCGAGATTTGAATACGGGCTGTCTTGGACTTGGCGCCGCCGAGCTGATCGAGCACTTTGGGCCCCACCAGCCCTGCAAGCAGCGTCAAGATCACCAGAACCACCAGCAGTTCAATCAGCGTGAAGCCCGAAGAGCGTTGCGCTCGTGCCATTACTTTGCGGCCAGAATTCTCTACATTCATATCAAAATCTCTCAAACAATTCACAATCAAATCGTGTCGTTAATCGACAAGACACCGCCCAAAATTGCAATAATGATGAATGCAACCAAGGCCCCCAAAACAATAATGATCAAGGGTTCCATGGCCGCCAAAACACGCCCCATGGTGCGCCGACCTTCATCCTCGTAACGATCAGCCAGCCCCAGCAGGGTGATATCGAGTTGACCGGTTTCCTCCGCAACACGAATAAGCTGCGGAGTGCTGGATTTAGCGAAATATGGAGACACAAACCCCGTGGAAAGCCGCTTGCCGGTTTTCACAATACCGACCAGGGGTTCAATATCCTTGCGCAATGCGGTATTGGTCAACGTGTCCACCGCAATTCGCAAGGCATCCACCATCGGTACACCCCGCTGCAGCAGGATACCGAACGTCCGGAAATAGATAGCGAACTGCAGATTTCGCAACACCTTTCCGAACAGCGGAAGGTCCAACAGCACGCTATCCACACGCAAACGCCCTGCGGGCGTGGCACTCCAACGCGAGCCCAGGAACAGGACAACCGTTAAGCCTAACAGGATTGCCATCCAATGCGAGCGGATCAGATCACTGAGATCGACCACCAACCGGGTGGAGTAAGGCAGCTTGTCACCCATGGAGTCAAAAATCTCTCGAAACTGGGGAACCACAAACGCCAGCAGAAGCACGACAGACATCACAGCAACCACCAACAGGATCACTGGGTACGTCATGGAAGAAATGACGTAGTTGCGCAACTTGTCTTCCGCCTCCAGCTGCACCGTGAGTTCTTTGAGGACCACCGCCAACGAACCTGAGGTTTCCCCCGCCCGGATCAAGACGAGGTATTGGCGCCCTAGATCCCGCTCAAACGGTAGCAGCGACTGGTACAAGGACTTGCCGCCCCGTACCCCTTCCTCCACCTTGGCAATGAAGGCTTTGAGCCGCTCCGTGTTTGCGGTCTCTTTAAGCATGACCAGCGCCTTGTCGAGCGGCATGTTGGCCTGCTTGAGGTGCGCCATCTCGCGGCTGAACAAAAGTATCTCGCCGCGCTTGAGCTTGCCGCCCCGGCTTTGCTGTTCATCTTGGGCGACGGCAGCTGACTCGTCCGCAATACGAACCGGCGTTACGCCCTGCCCGATGAGCCGCAGCCGCGCTGTCTCCACGTTCAGCGCGCGAATCGTCCCTTGGCAAGCCTTGCCATCGGACGTGATTCCATCGTATTGAAATTCAATCATTTTGACGCGCGACGCGCAGGACTTCTTCTGCGGTTGTCAGACCCTTGAAGACCTTGGTGGCGCCATCCTGCAACAAGTTCCCCCCAGCATAGGCGCCGTCTCCGCCCCCAAGGGAAGAACCTCTTTCGAGAACCACCTTCTTCACGTCTTCCGTCATGACCAGCAACTCATGAACCGCCAAACGCCCCCGGTAGCCGGTGCCCCGACAGGCAGGACAACCGACGGACCGATAAATGGCCTGCCCCTCTTCCATGGCCACACCCAGGGACGCTGCGGCGGCTTGTGCCTGGTCTGGCAACAGAGGCGCCTTGCATTCCTCGCACAGCTTGCGCACCAGGCGCTGGGCCAACACACCGATCACAGACGCCGTGATCAGATAGGGCTCCACGCCCATGTTGATGAGCCGCACAATGGCCCCGAGCGCGCTATTGGTATGCAGCGTGGACATGACCAAATGACCCGTCAACGCCGCCTGGACCGCAATCTCAGCGGTTTCCCCATCGCGCATTTCGCCGATCATGATGACATCAGGATCCTGGCGGAGAAAGGAGCGAAGTACCTTGGCAAAGGTGAGTCCGATTTGAGGCTGAACCTGCACCTGATTGAGCCACTGCAGCCGGTATTCGACCGGATCTTCCACCGTCAGGATCTTGAGGTTCTCACCCTCCAGCTCCTGCATCGAGGCATACAGCGTGGTGGATTTCCCGGAACCCGTGGGGCCTGTCACCAGAAAGATGCCGTGGGGCACACTGAGCAACTGGCGCATGGTTTTGAGCGTGGGCGGCGTGAAGTGCAGGCTTTCCAGCGAGAGCAGGTCAAAGTTCTTTTCCAGCAAGCGCATGACGACCGATTCGCCAAACATGGTGGGAATGGTGGACACGCGAGAGTCCATTTCCTTGCCATGCACACGCAGCTTGGTGCGCCCGTCCTGAGGCATGCGGCGCTCCGCGATATCGAGCTGCGAAAGTATCTTGATACGGGACACGACGGCTGGCGCATCCTTGTTGTCAATCTCGTCTATGGGATACAACTCCCCATCCACCCGTATGCGCACTACCGATTTTTCTTCGTAGGTTTCGATGTGAATGTCAGAGGCCTGCGCCGCCACGGCCTGGGACAGAATATGGCTCACGCGCTGGATAATGGGCGCCTCCGAGGCCATATCCCTCAGGTGCTCAATGAACTCCGAAGCCTCGAACTGGTCCGCAACGACCTCTCCGTCGGGCTCCGACTCCTGGACGTACCAGGCATTGAGCTGATTGGATATTTCGGACTCAAGACCAAAAAAGACCCTGGGAGCATCCCCAAAGACCAGGCGCAATGCATCGCGCAATGCGGCGCTTTTCGGATCTACCGACGCGAAATCAGGCGTGGATTCGGCATCCTCCGCGTTTCCCAAGGGAAGCAGATTGTTGGCCAGCAAAAAACTGGTGTTCAACCGCGATGTATCCGGTTTTTCCTTCGGGAAGGCGTCCTGGCGCACCAAGGGCAACCCTGCCTGCCGGGACAATGCAGAGTACACGTCAATCTCAGACACCAGCCCCAAGCTGATAAGCAGACGCCCCAGACGCCCGCCCATGGAACGCTGAACCTCCAGCGCCCTCTCCAGGTCATTGCGTGACAATTTCTGGTCCGCAAGGAGCATCTCCCCGAGCCTGGGCGCAGCGAGGTCAACGCTTTCCACTTCACCAACTTCAGCCGAGAGCTTCATTACTAACGCCTTTGAACATTCTTCCAACCACCAAATAGCCGGGGACGATGCATATCACCCAAAGAATCGAATCACTTGAACCACAACAAACAGCGGCTTATTCGATCCAGTTCGGGGCCCACATAATATTGTCGATATCCCACCATCCTCACCCAGAAGGGCCGGCCTCTCCACGCAAGGTATTCTGACACGTAGCCCCCATCCAACCCCACGGCTCGCAAGCGCAGTTGCAGCGCCTGCGCCTGCAAGTAGGTGGCGCCTCCGAGCACCCTGACGCGCCCAACGATCCCTGCGCCATTCGTCAATAGACGCAGCAAGCGTGTCTTCAGGCTGCGGTCTTTGGCGCCCACCTGGTTGGCACCATGCTGACGGTACAGGATCAGTGGCGCTGGCACGAAACGGCGACGGCCACTCCCGCTCACCAAGCCGCACCACCAGTCATGCATGATGGTCTCGCGCGGCAAGGGCAAGGCGATTTGCAACAGGGTGCGATTCACCATCATCGTGCATCCCGTCACCTGATTCACACTGAGAAGTGAAAGCGGCGAACACTGCCGTGGATCCATGCGCTGGTATCTGGCGAAGGAGTCCGAGATGACATTCAGACTCTCATCGACGACCGTCAGGTCGGAATGCACCAGGCAGGGCAACCCTTCACCCCCCTCTTCCTCCATCCGCACCATTTCGTTCAAGCATCGCTCAATTTTTTGAGGAAGCCAGACATCGTCCTGGTCCGAGAAAGCAACCCATCCCGCCTGCCCGTCTTGCAGGCTGGCCACCATGAGGTTCTCAAAGTTCCGGACCACTCCTTGCCCGCAATGGGGATTGGGCACCACCACCAAACGCCCCTCGAAGCGCGCCCGATAGTTCTCCAAAATCTCAAGCGTCGCATCCGAAGATCCATCATCACTGACCAAGACGCGAAAATTCTGGTGCGTCTGGACCAGTAGGGAATCGAGCTGGGCATGGAGATATTTCGACCCGTTGTATGTCGCCAGCAGCACATCCACCAGGGGCTGTGCGGACGGGACAGCCCCGGCCAACCCGCTGTGCAAGGCTGATCCATCCCTCGGGGCAATCACACTACGCCTGTACCTGTTGTCGCCGTGCGATGAGGCTGGCATTCAGAATGCATCAGTGCTTCATACGCATCTGTGATTCCATCCCATGTGTAGTGCTCTGCCACGATGTCGCGGGCACGCTGGCTTCGCTGCGGCCGCATGGCTTCCGACCGATCCACCACAAGGTCCAAGCAGCGAGCGAGTTGCTCGGGGGTCTCGAAGTAGTCGGCCGCATCGCGTGCCACTTCGCGATTGAACGGGTTGTCATGCGCAATGACCCAGTTTCCACAGGCCAGCGCCTCCAGAAGCGAAGGGTTCGTCCCGCCCACCGAGTGGCCGTGCAGGTAGCAGGCCGCATGCACACGCAGGCTCGCGAGTTGCCCTGCATCGTAGATGCCGCCAACAAAACGCACACGCTCACTGGCCTGCTGCCGCAATTGTTGCTGATAGGCCGTGGCACCAGACACGTCTCCCACGATGACCAGCGGCCAATCACCGCCATGCATCCCATAACCCTGGATGATTTCAAGGATATGGTTTTCTGGCTCTGGCCGCGCCACGACCAGCATGTACCGATGGGCCTGAAGCCCCCACACAGACAGCAAGGAAGGGTCTGCATCCTGGTCTTGCACCAATTCAGCACCGTAGGCAATGAAACTCGACGGCGCCCCCTTGGGATAGGTCTGGCGGAACCTCTGTGCAATGGCCTCGGCATCTGCGATGAGGCGTGTGGCAACCCGGCTGGCCACCCACTCCATGCAACGCAGGTAAATGCGCGCGCCCCGCCCCCATTTGCTGCGGGCCCATTCCAGTCCGTCTACGTTGATCCAGACCGGAACCCCAAAAACCCGGGGCCACCAGCAGGCCCACGCAGCGCCATAACCCAGCATGTAAACCAGATCGTATCCCCGGCGGGCGTCCCACAGGCAGGCACAATCGTAGGCCAGGACCGAGGCAGCCCCCCACTGGGGTCGGCGCTTGTGGCACACGCGAACACCTTGGTAGAAGGTGTCTGCGACGGACGACTCGCTGGATTCTGCATACACAGTGACCTCGTGGCCACGCGCCGCCAGGCGTGTCGAAAGCTGTTCGGCGAATGTCTCGAAACCCCCATAACTTGCAGGAATGCCCCTGGCTCCCAACAGGGCGATCCGCAGCTTGGCAGGACCGCCCGAAGGACCGGTCACAGGCCCCAACGCCGTCGTCAAAGGTCAGCCTCAGCGAACCAGCGCCCCGCCTGATCTTTTGCCGAAAGCTGAATGGCGGCCTCCACCGCAGGCCAGGCGATGGCAAGCTGTGGATCGTCCCAGCGAATGCAGCGCTCGTGCTCCGGGCTGTAGTAGTCGGTGGTCTTGTAGAGGAAGTCTGCCGATTCGGACAACACCAAAAAACCGTGGGCAAGCCCCGGCGGCACCCAAAGCTGCCGGTGGTTGTCTTCGGTCAGTAGCGCCCCTACCCACTGGCCAAAGGTAGGCGAACCCTTGCGGATATCGACCGCCACGTCAAACGCAGCGCCGCGCACCACCCGCACGAGCTTGCCCTGCGCCCTGGGGGGCAACTGGTAGTGCAGGCCGCGCAGCACGCCCTGGCTGCTGCGGCTGTGGTTGTCCTGCACAAATTCGCACTCGACACCCGTGGCCTCACGAAAGGCCTGCTGGTTGAAGCTTTCGTAGAAAAAGCCACGGCTGTCGCCGAACACCTTGGGTTCGATGAGGACAACGTCTGGAATGGATTGCCGGATGGAGTGCATGGGGTGATCAATAGACTTTGTCGTTCAGCAGGCGCTGGAGGTACTGGCCGTAACCGTTCCTGGCAAGAGGCTGTGCTAGGCGCTCCAGCTGGGCGCTGTCAATCCAGCCGGAACGCCACGCAATTTCCTCGGGGCAGGCGATCTTGAGGCCCTGGCGATGCTCCAGCGTCGCAATGAACTGGCTGGCCTCCAGCAGGCTTTCGTGGGTACCGGTATCCAGCCAGGCATAGCCACGGCCCATGATCTCGACGTTCAGTTGCCCCTGCTCCAGGTACAGCCGGTTCAGGTCGGTGATTTCGAGCTCGCCGCGTGGCGATGGCTTAAGGCTCCTGGCCATCTTTGCGACCTGGTTGTCGTAGAAGTACAGCCCGGTAACGGCATAGCTGCTCTTGGGTTGTGCAGGTTTTTCCTCTAGCGACAACACTTTGCCCTGGGCATCGAATTCGGCGACACCGTAGCGCTCCGGATCGTGCACATGGTAGGCAAACACGCTGGCACCCGCCGTGCGCTGCTGGGCGCTGCCCAGCAATTCATGGAAATCGTGCCCATAGAAAATGTTGTCTCCAAGCACCAAGGCACTGGGTGCTCCATCCAGAAAAGACTCTCCGATCACAAACGCCTGCGCCAACCCGTCCGGGCTGGGCTGCACGGCATATTGCAGGTTCAAGCCCCATTGGCTGCCGTCACCCAGCAGCTGTGCAAAACGCGGCGTATCCTGCGGAGTGCTGATGACGAGGATGTCCCGGATGCCCGCGAGCATCAGCGTGCTCAGTGGGTAATAGATCATGGGCTTGTCGTAGACCGGCAGCAGCTGCTTGCTGATGGCCAACGTAGCCGGGTGCAGTCGAGTGCCGGAGCCTCCTGCGAGGATGATGCCTTTGCGTTGCGTCATGGTCTGGGGTCCGTTCAGAGAATTTCCGTGAGCATGCGCGCCACCCCGGTCTGCCAGTGGGGCATCTGCAAGCCAAAAGTGGACTGCAGCTTGTGGGTGTTCAAGCGCGAATTTTGGGGGCGCACGGCAGGTGTCGGGAACGCGCTCGTAGGAACAGGCGCCACCTCTTTTGCTTTTATTTCGATAGCATGCTGCGCTTTCTGCGCCTGCGCCAGCGCCAGCACGTATTTTGCGTACTCATTCCAGTTGGTCTCACCACCGGCCACGCAGTGGTACAGCCCGGCATCCTGCGGGCGCTGCTGCAGGTGGCGCAGCGCGTGGGCCGTCACATCGGCCAGCAGGTCGGCGCCGGTGGGTGCACCCCATTGGTCATCAATCACCGTCAGGCGTTCACGCTCTTGCGCCAACCGCAGCATGGTCTTGGCGAAATTACCGCCGCGCGCGGCATAGACCCAACTGGTGCGCAGGATGAGGTGCTTGACGCCCGACTGGACAATGAGCTGCTCGCCTTCGAGCTTGGTGCGGCCATACACACTCAGGGGCGCGGGCGCATCGGTTTCCACCCAGGGGCGGTTGCCGCTGCCGTCGAACACATAGTCGGTGCTGTAGTGCACCAGCCAGGCACCCAGCTTCGCAGCCTCCTGCGCAATCGCGCCGGGGGTGGTGGCGTTCAACGTACGGGCGAAGTCACTCTCGCTCTCGGCCTTGTCCACGGCAGTATGGGCTGAGGCATTGACGATGACGTCGGGACGGAGCGCACGCACCGTCTCGGCCACGCCGGCCGGATTGGAAAAGTCACCGCAGTGTTCCGTAGTGTCGAAGTCCAGTGCCGTGACTGTGCCCAGCACCGACAGGCTGCGTTGCAGCTCCCATCCCACCTGACCACCCTTGCCAAAGAGCAGGATGTTCATGCGCTGGCGCCCACCACGGCTGCGGGCTCCTGCGCATACTGGGCTTGCACCCAGTCGCGGTAGGCGCCGGTCTGCACGCTGGCCACCCAGTCGGCATGCTCCAGGTACCACTGCACGGTCTTGCGGATTCCCGTATCGAAGGTCTCGGCGGGCTTCCAACCCAGCTCGCGCTCAATCTTGCGCGCGTCGATCGCATAGCGGCGGTCGTGGCCCGGGCGGTCTTTCACGTAGGTGATCTGGGTGCGGTAACTCTGGCCGTCGGCGCGGGGACGCAGCTCGTCGAGCAGGCTGCAGACCATGTTCACGATCTCGATGTTGGGCTTCTCGTTCCAGCCGCCCACGTTGTAGGTCTCACCCGGAGCCCCGGCTTCCAGCACTCGGCGGATGGCGCTGCAGTGGTCCTTCACGTACAGCCAGTCGCGCACCTGCATGCCGTCGCCATACACCGGCAGCGGCTTGCCGGCCAGTGCGTTGACGATCATCAGCGGGATCAACTTCTCAGGGAAGTGGTACGGCCCGTAGTTGTTGCTGCAGTTGGTGGTCAGCACCGGCAGGCCGTAGGTGTGGTGCCAGGCGCGCACCAGGTGGTCGCTGGCGGCCTTGCTGGCGCTGTAGGGGCTGTTGGGCTCGAAACCGCGCGTTTCGGCGAAGGCCGGGTCCGTGGGTGCGAGCGACCCGTACACCTCATCGGTAGAGACGTGCAGGAACCGGAATGCCTCGCGCTCACCCCCGGGCAGTGCGCCCCAGTAGGCGCGCACGGCTTCCAGCAGTCGGAAGGACCCGACGATGTTGGTCTGGATGAAATCCTCAGGGCCATGGATGGAACGGTCCACATGCGATTCGGCCGCAAAGTTGACCACCGCGCGGGGCTTGTGCTCGGCGAGCAGGCGTGCGATCAAGGCGGTATCGCCGATATCGCCCTGCACGAAGAGGTGCCGCGCATCCCCCTGGATGCTGTCCAGGTTGTGCAGGTTGCCCGCGTAGGTGAGCTTGTCGAGGTTGACCACAGGCTCGCTGGAGGCAGCAAGCCAGTCAAGAACGAAGTTGGCGCCAATGAAACCCGCGCCGCCAGTAACCAGAATCATAGGGAGGGCTGTGTGAAATGCCAGCTCGGCAGAACCCACGATTATCCCACCCCGCCCGGCCCCCGGGTAACAGAGTTCAACGCGGGGGTTTCTGCGCGGGCCGGACAGTCATTAGAAGTGGATGCCCCGCATCATCTGCTGCAGCGCCACAGCCTCGGCCGACAGCTGCGGCTTGGCGTCCTTGCTGCCCTTGGCGGCGGTGGAATCCGGGAACATGCGAAAGCTGGTGTTCATGGTGATCTGCGCCACACGTGGCACCAGCGCATGCAGCAACTGCCCGGTGATGCCCAGGCGCGTGGCGATGCGCACCGGCTTGAAGATGCAGGCCTGGGCGATCATGTCGGCAGCCTCCTCGGGGCTCAGCGTCGGCACGTTGTTGTAGATCTTGGTGGGCGCGATCATGGGCGTGCGCACCAGCGGCATGTTGATGGTGGTGAAAGTGATGCCCTGGTCGGCGAACTCGCTCGATGCGCAACGAGTCCAGGCGTCCAGGGCCGCCTTGCTGGCCACATAGGCCGAAAAGCGCGGTGCATTCGTCAGCACCCCGATGGAGCTGATGTTGACCACATGGCCCTTGCGCTTTTCCACCATGCCGGGCAAAAAGCCCATGGTCACGCGCAGGCAACCGAAGTAGTTGAGCTGCATGGTGCGCTCATAGTCGTGGAAGCGGTCGTAGCTCGACTCAATGGCGCGGCGGATGGAGCGGCCTGCGTTGTTGATCAGAAAGTCCACGCCGCCGTGGTTGTCGATGAGCAGCTGCACAAAGCGGTCGCAGTCGGCCATGTCGGCAATGTCGGCCGAATACGCGATGAACGCATAACCCTTGGCCTTGGCTTCGGCACAGGCCTCGTCGAGCTTGTCCTGGTCGCGCCCGCAGATGACCGTGGTGGCGCCCGCCTCGGCAAACTTGTGCGCCGCCGCCAGGCCGATGCCCGACGACCCGCCCGTGATCAGCACCACCTTGCCGGCCACCGTACCCTTGAGCGTGCGGTCGATGAACAGCTCGGGGTCGAGATTGCGCTCCCAGTAATCCCACAGGCGCCAGGCGTAGTCCTTGAGGTTGGGGCAAGTCACGCCCGAGCCCTTGAGCGCCGCCAAGGTCTCGCGGCAATCGAAGCGCGTGGGGTAGTTCACGAAGGTCAGCATGTCCTCGGGCAGGCCCAGGTCCTTCAGCACGGCGTTGCGCACGCGGCGCACGGGCGCCATGGCCATCAGGCTCTTCTTGATGCCCTTGGGGATGAAGCCCAGCAAGGCTGCGTTGATGAACAGGTTCATGCGCGGCGCATGGGCGGCGCGGCTGAAGATGTCCAGGACGTCGCCCACGCGGTAGCCCACCGGGTCCACCAAGTGGTAACACTTCTTGACGATGTCCTTCTGGTGGCTGATCACATTGAGCGCGTTGACCACGAAGTCCACCGGCACAATGTTCACGCGCCCGCCTTCCAGGCCCACCGTGGGCATCCAGGGCGGCAGCAGCTGGCGCAGGCGCTGGATCAGCTTGAAGAAGTAATAGGGCCCGTCGATCTTGTCCATCTCGCCGGTCGTGCTGTCGCCCACCACCATGGCCGGGCGGTACACCGTCCAGGGCACCTTGCAGTCCTGGCGCACGATCTTTTCGCTCTCATGCTTGGTCTGGAAGTACGGGTGGTCCAGGCCCTCGGCCTCCTCGAACATGTCCTCACGAAACACACCTTCATACAGGCCGGCGGCCGCGATGGACGAAACATGGTGGAAATGCCCGGCATCGATGGCCTTGGCCAGGTCCACGGTGTTGCGCGTGCCCTCGATGTTCACGGCCGCCTGGGTTTCCTCGTCCGCACCGAGGTCGTAAACCGCGGCCAGGTGGTAGAAGTGGTCGATCTGGCCTTTGAGTTTTTTGACGTCTTCCGCAGCCACTCCCAGCTTCTTCGCGGTGAGGTCGCCAAACACGGGAATGGCACGCGTGGCACCCACGCCCCAGAAGCTGCGCAGATCGGCCACCTTGTCCGCACTTTCCTTGCGGATCAGGAAATGCACCACTGCCCCCTTGCGCTCCAGCAGCTTCTTGACCAGCCGCTTGCCAATGAACCCCGTTGCCCCCGTCACGAAATACTGCATGGAAAACTCCTGTGAGATATCTTCATTCTTGCCCAAGGCCTGGGCGCCCCAATTCAGCAGAAACCCGCGCCGATGCTAGGCCCCCAGGCCACGTGCGGGCTAGATGGCACGCTCTATATTTTTAGGAGCGCACGCCTACACCTTGTGCGCCGTGCGGCGTACAGTGCGGCCATGCGTCAGAGGCAACCCGCCCTGGCAAACCCAACCAACCGCACAACGGAGGCCCCATGGTCAAGAAACTGCAGAAACTCAGCGCCGACAAAAAGAAGAGCAACGCCCAACTGTCCAGCACCGTCAAGGACTCCGCCCAGCAGATCTGGCTTGCCGGCCTGGGCGCCTTCTCCAAGGCGCAGGAAGAAGGCGGCAAGGTGTTTGAAGCCCTGGTCAAAGAAGGCTTGACCATCCAGCGCAAGACCCAGGCCGTGGCCGAAGAAAAAATCACCGAAGCCACCAGCCGCGTGACCACCATGGCCAGCGACATCGGCTCCAAGGCCCAAGGCCAGTGGGACAAGCTCGAAAACATCTTCGAAGACCGCGTGGCCAAGGCCTTGTCCAAGCTGGGCGTGCCATCGGCCCGCGACCTCGAAGCCCTGAGCGCCCGTGTGGACGCACTGGCCAAGGGCAGCAAGGCCGCACCCGCCAAGGCTGCAGCCAAGCCCGCCGCCAAGGCGCCTGCCAAGAGGACCCCCGCAGTCAAGAAGGCAGCCCCTGCCAAGGCTGCAGCCAAGCCAGCCGCCAAGGCCCCTGCCAAGAAGGCTGCGGCCAAGAAGCCCGCAGCCCGTGCCGCAGCCGACACTGGCGCCAGCACCCCATCGGCCAGCTGATCGCTCACCACTGACTAGCGCAGGCGGGCAACAGCCCGCCCGCTGAAAGCGGCCCACGTGCAACAGCGCGCTGGCCGCTTTTCTTTTTTTGCTGAAACCCATGAAGTGCGTTAAAAGCAATTGCAGCATGGGTTTGCCGCAAGACGGCATGCCGCACTGCAGCATGACTGCGTGGGTTAGAGTAGGCATCAGAGACACCGAAACAACAACGTCCAACGACGCGAAGGGGCCCGCACACATGGTGAAGAAAGCGCCACGCCGCACCGCAGAACGCATTCTGGAAGTGACGCTGGACCTGTTCAATCGGTTCGGCGAACCCAACGTCTCCACCACCCTGATCTCGGCCGAGCTGCGCATCAGCCCCGGCAACCTGTACTACCACTACCCGGCCAAGGATGAGCTGATCAACGCGCTGTTTGATCGCTACGAAAGCTCGCTCACCGAACTGCTGGCCGCCGCCGATGGCGTGCGCAATGTGGAGGATGCCTGGTTCTTCATGCACTCGCTGTTCGAGTTGATCTGGCAGTACCGTTTTCTGTACCGCGATCTCAACGACCTGCTGTCCAAGAACCGGCGCCTGGAAACCCACTTTCAGGCCATCCTCAAGAACAAGACCCGCGCCGTGCGTGCCATGCTCGATGGCATGGGCCGCGCGGATACCCTGCACATCGACTCGCGCGAGCTGGAAGCCACCGCCACCAGCATGGTCGTGGTGCTCACCTACTGGCTCAGCTTCGAGTACGTGCGCGACCCGCGCCGCGCGCTGGAGCCCGAAAGCGCACAGGCGGCGCTGCTGCGTGGCGCCCACCACGTGCTCAACCTGCTCATGCCCTACCTCGAAAGCGGCCAGCGGGCCCACCTGCTGGAGCTGGTGGGCGCCTACGCCACCACGCCAAGCTGACGGCGTGCGCAGCCGCGCCCCCAAGCCACTCGCCAACAAAAACTTCCGGAGACATACACCATGGCCAAATGGACCCCCTTCCCCCACGCAGGTGATTACACCTTCGACGCTGCGAGCGTCAAGAAGCACTGGGCACGGCTGCATGGCGGTGATGCCGAACCCTGCCCCAAGGACGCTGCCGTGCTGGAAGCCTGGGCGCTGTTCCACAACGGTGATTTTGAAAAAGCCGCCGCAGCGGGCCTGGCGGCCGGAGGCGCAGGCATCACCGCGGCCAACAAGGCCACCTCCATCTACGCCAACTACCTGGAGCCCAAGGAAAAAACCCGTCTCGATTTCTTCACCCAGGTGGCCGAGCGTGCCGAGGCCCAGGCGTCCAAAGAGCCCGACAACGCCAACGCCTGGTACTGGCACGCCTATGCACTGGGCCGCTATAGCCAGGGCATCAGCGTCGCCAAGGCCCTGGCCCAGGGCCTGGGCGGCAAAGTGAAGGAATCCCTGGAAAAGGCCATTGCCCTGTCACCCAAACATGCCGATGCGCGCATTGCGCTGGGCGCCTTCCATGCCGAAGTGATCGACAAGGTGGGCTCGCTGATTGGCGGCATGACCTATGGCGCCAAGAAGGACACCGGCCTCAAGCTGTTCCAGGAGGCGCTCAAGCTCAACCCGGGTTCGGCCATTGCGATGATCGAGTACGCCAATGCCCTCGTCATGCTGGAAGGCGACAAGAAAATGAAGGAAGCCACCGCGCTGTATGAAAAGGCCGCCGCCGCCGAACCCATGGACGCCATGGAACGGCTGGATGTGGAGATGGCACGGGCTGAGCTGGAAGAAGAGTAAATTCGGTACATCCCCCTGAGGCGCTTCGCGCCTTCCCCCTTCTCTCGCCTCGCTGGCGCGATGCGGGAAGGGGGACACCGCCAGCGCGGCGGTGCGGCCCTTGCGCGGCAGTCGCTGGTGTGGGGCCAGCGATCGTTTCGGCAGCTTGCGACCCCAGAAGCGCTATTTCGGGCACTGCGCCGTCGAAGGATAGGTGTGGACCGCTCAGAACCCGTGGATACCTACTGGAGTGGATGCCTACTGCAAGATCTCACGCACCTCTCACACGCTGCCGTCTGCAGCGGCAGCCCTCAGCCCCCGAACCGCCGCGCGGCGATCTCCAGCAGCCCGTCAAAGATCAGGTTGTCCACCAGCTCGAACGGGCGCGTCATGCTGGGCGCCATCTTCCAGCCCGCGCCGCCGGTCATCAGGCAAGCAGGCTCCTCGCCGCAGTGCTGGATCACGTGCTGCACCATGCGCTCCACGGCCCCCGCGATGGCGTAAGTGCCACCGCTGGTCAACGCATCGCTGGTGTTGGTGGGGAACATGCGCACCTCGCCCGTGGGTACATGCAGGCCAGCAGTGCCGGATTCGAGCGCACGCAGCATGATGCCGTGGCCCGGCAGGATGAGCCCGCCCATGAAGCGTCCCTCGGCGTCGATGCACTCCACCGTGACCGCTGTGCCCACCATCACCACCACCAGAGGCCGCGCAGGCCCCTGGGCCAGCACACGGTGGCGTGCGCCGATCATGGCCACCCAGCGGTCCGAGCCCAGGCGCGAGGGGTGGTCGTAGCCATTGGTCAGTCCCGCCTCCTGCGCCGACGACACCACCCACGAAGGTGCGACGTCCCAGAGCTCCATCTGCTCTTGCACACGGCGCTTGACGGCATCCCCCGCCACCACACAGCCCAGCATGCGTTCGGGGTGGGACAGCGCCGCCCAGCTGCCTTCGGCCAGGCGGTCGATGTGGTCCAAGAACTCGGCGCCATGCGCAATGAGCGCAGCCCCGGGGCGGGGAGCGTCGTACAACGCCCATTTGAGACGGGTGTTACCGACGTCGATGGCCAGAAAAGTCATGCGGCGGATTATCCCGAGTTTTGCGATGCGCCCCTGCCCGAGGGCGACAGCCCACCGCCGCATTACTCCTCGCCGTCCACAAATTGTGAAAAATCGTGTCGCGCCCCCGTCCGACATGTTGCAGCCGCCCATTGCCGCTACAGTGGTCCTTCCTGTTTCTGCAACATTAGGAGGTACGACATGGGTCTTTTCAGTTTCATCAAGGAAGCCGGCGAAAAGCTGTTCGGCGGCAAAGAAGCACAGGCCGCCACGGCAGCCGCCCCCACGCAGGATGAACTCAACGCCAAGGCGTCCAAGGCCATCGAGACCTACATCGCTTCCCAGAACCTGGGCGCCAGCAATGTGCAGGTGGCCTTTGAAGGCCCCGAAGGCAAAGTCACCGTGAAGGGCACGGCCCCCACGCAGGCCGCCAAGGAAAAAGTCACCCTGTGCTGCGGCAACGTGGCCAGCGTGACCAGCGTCGAGAACCTGATGGAGGTGACCAATCCTGAGCCCGAAGCCCAGTACCACGACGTGGTGCGCGGCGACACGCTCAGCGCCATTGCCAAGAAGTTCTACGGCGACGCCAACAAATACCCTGCGATCTTCGAGGCCAACAAGCCCATGCTGAGCCACCCCGACAAGATCTATCCCGGCCAGAAGCTGCGCATCCCCGCACTTAAGTGATCCCCCTGAGTCGCCTTCGGCGCCTTCCCCCGAGGGGGACGCACCCGGTGGCCCGGCGTAGCCGGTTCCACGGGTGCACTGGCGGGGACGGGGGTGACGTGGAAGCCTGTGGGAAAGGGACTGCAACGAATGCGGTTCCCATGCCGTCGCAAGGCAAAATTCGAATAAAAATAGCTGCTACCGCTTGATAGACAAGCGCTAGCAGCTATTTTTTTAGGAGCATTAGCCCTGCTTCCACGGCAGGCCGTGGAAGCGCCAGCCGCCGCGTTGGCCGCGGTGGCCCTGGGCATCCGCATCGCCTTCGAAGCCTTCGAGGATGTTGTAGGCGGTCAGGCCCAGTTCCGTGGCGCGGCGGGCGGCGGCGATGGAGCGCACGCCGCTGCGGCACAGCAGCACGGCGGGGGTGCCGGCAGGGACGGCGGCGCGCATCTGCGCATCAAAGTCGGCGTTCATCGCCATGCCCGGCCATTGTTTCCAGGCCACGGCGGCGGCGCCTGGCACCTGGCCCACCCATTCGCGCTCTGCGTCGCTGCGCACATCGACCAGCACGGCTTGGCCGTTTTGCACCCATTGCCAGGCCTGCTGGGGCGTGATGTCGCCTGCATAGCCATCAGCCGGGGAAATCGTTGGTTCGGTCATCGTCATGGTCCTTTCAATCCCACAAAGGGGCCGGTTCGTCACGCAAGCGGCTGCGCAGCTGCGCATAGTCGGGCACGACGGTGGCCACGGTGTCCCAAAAGCGCGGGCTGTGGTCCATCACGCGCAGGTGGGCCAGTTCGTGCGCCACCACGTAGTCGATGACAGCCGGGCGGTAGTGCAGCAGGCGCCAGTTCAGGCGGATGGAGCCATCGGCCTTGGCGCTGCCCCAGCGGGTCTGCGCGCTCGACAGCCGCAGGCTGGCCCAGCGCACGCCCAGCAGCGGCGCAAAGTGGTCCAGCCGGGCCGTGAAGTGGCGCCGTGCATCGCGCATCAGCCAAGCCTGCACGGCGTCGCGGATCTGCACCGGATTGGCACTGTGGGGCAGGCCGATCTGCAGGGTGGGCATGGCGGCACCACCCGGCTCGGCAGCCACTACCAGCGCCCCGCCCTTGCCCGCAAAGCCGTGGCTGGGGTCTAGCACCACCGTCAGCGGTTCACCCAAATAAGGCAGCACGGCTCCGTTGGCCCAGACGATGCGCCCGCCCTCCAGGCGCTGCTGGCGCTCGCGCGCATCCGACAGCTTGCGCAAGATCCAGTCGGACTTCTCGCGCAGCGCAGCATCCACCGCACCCAGCGTGACCCAGCTGGGCGCACGCACCGCCAAGCCATCGGCCCCCACGGTGAAGCCGATGGTGCGGCGGCGTGCCCGCGTCAGTGCATAGGCCACCACGGCGTCACCCAGCAGCACTTCGCGGCTGGCCTGCGGGTGGCGAAATTCGGCGGGGGACAGCAGCGAGGGCAGAGGCACTGCGGGCGCCGCCGGCCGATTCACTATCGTTTTAGGAGCTACCAGCGCTTTCCCATCCAGCGCTGGTGGCATTTTTTGCTTGAAATCTGCAGCATTCACGACCGGTGCCGCGGCCGGAGCCACAACCGGTGAGAGGGGCGGGTCGAAAAGGTCGAGCGCCAACTGCACAAGCCGCTGCATCACGGAGGGCTTACTTTCCGTTGGCCGCGTCGGTGGCCCGGGCGGGCGGGATGACCACGGCGGGGTATGCATCAGGGTCCAGGCGGCGCATCTCGGCCTCGATCCAGGCCTCCACCTCGCGCATCAGCTCGTCGGGCTTGCGGCCTGCACTGGGAATGGGCTTGCCGATGGACACATCCACCACGCCCGGGCGCTTGATGAAGGCCTTGCGCGGCCAGACCTTGGCCGAAGTAACGGCAATCGGCACCACGGGTGCGCCGGTGTCGATAGCCAGGCGGGTGCCGCCGGTCTTGTAGTTGCCCTTTTGGCCGCGCTCGATGCGCGTTCCTTCAGGGAACATGATGATCCAGATGCCCTGGGCCAGCAGGTCCTTGCCCTGCTGCACCACCTTGTGGAAAGCCTGCGTGCGCTGGTCGCGGTCGATGTGGATCATGTCCAGCCGGCCGATGGCCCAGCCGAAGAACGGTACACGCAGCAGCTCCTTCTTGAACACGTAGGCCAGGGGGTGGGGCATGATCGCGGGCATCAGAAAGGTCTCGTACGTGGACTGGTGCTTGACCAGCAGCACCGCCCCCGCGTTCTCGCCCTGCGGCAGGTTCTCCATGCCCATCACGTTGGTGCGGATGCCGAGGATCACTCGGGCACCACTGATGCACAGCGAAAGCCACGCGCGCGCGATGCGGTACAGCGGCTTGCCGCGCACCCCCAGCAGCGTGCCCAGCATGATGGTCAGCGCATAGGGCACCACGGTGATGCCCATCCAGAGAAGGTGAATGACAGAACGGATAAAGGCCATTTTTATGGTTATTTTGGCCGCCAGCGCTTTTCTACCAAGCGCCAACAGCTATTAAATGAATAGCATCAAGAAGTGGCGCCGCCCGGCGTGGGCAGGGGCGTCGCAGCCAGCGGTGGCGCGGCGAACTGCACGGCGGGCAAAAGCTGGTCCACAAAATCCCCCAGGCTGGCATACACCCGCGTGCCCGGCGGGACCCCCGCAGGCAGGGGGCCGCCCGGGTGCACCTGCGCCGACTGCCCCGTGCACACCAGGTGCAGTTGTGCGCCCAGTGCGGCGCCCGCCTGCAGGTGCGCGACGCAGCTACCCACCACCTGCACATCGTCACGTTCGACCCCATAGCGATCACTGATCTGCTCAAGCAGGCCGGGGGCGGGCTTGCGGCACGCACATTCTTCATCGGCCGCGTGGGGGCAATAGAAAACGGCGTCGATGCGCCCGCCCACCGCCGCCACCTGCCGGTGCATCTTGGCGTGGATGGCATTGAGCGCCACCACATCAAACAAGCCCCGGCCCAGGCCCGGCTGGTTGGTGGCCACCACCACATGCCAGCCCGCATGGTTGAGCCGCGCAATGGCTTCGAGCGCACCCGGCACGGCGGTCCACTCGTCGGCAGCGGTGACATAGTCGTCCGCCAGCGGGTTGAGGGTGCCGTCGCGGTCGAGAATGGCGAGTTTCATAGGAGGGGTTTGCCTTGTGAGAACCGCCAGCCTAGCAGCTTGTGCAAACCGGTCAAACCGCCAGGCGGGAAAGGTCGGCCACGCGGTTCATGGCCTCGTGCAGGCTCTTGAGCAGGCCCTGGCGGTTCAGGCGCAGGTCCATCTGCTCGGCGTTGACCATCACGTCGTCGAAGAACGCGTCCACCGGCGCGCGCAGCACGGCCAGGGTCTGCAGGCTGGCGGTGTAGTCGCCCGCGTCGAACTGGGCATTGGCCTCGGGCACGAAGCGCTGCAGCGCGGCGTAGAGGTCCTGCTCGGCTTTTTCCTGCAGCAGGTCGGGGTTGACGTGGGCATCCACCGGGCCTTCGACCTCGGCCTTCTTCAGGATGTTGCCCACGCGCTTGTTGGCCGCGGCCAGGGCCGGGCTTTCGGGCAGTGCGGCAAAGGCGCGCACGGCCGCCAGCTGCTTTTCGACCAGGGCCAGGCGCTGCGGGCGCAGGGCCATGACAGCATCGACTTCCTGCGCGCGGTAGCCCTGTTCGCGCAGGCTGCCGGCAAGGCGGTCGTAGATGAAGTCGGCCAGGGGCGCCGATGCGTCGGTGATCTTGTCGCCAAAGGCGGGCACGGCACCGGCCAGCAGGTCGTTGAGCTGGAGCGGCAGGTCTTTTTCGACCAGCATCCGGATCACGCCCAGCGCATGGCGGCGCAGCGCGAACGGGTCGCGGTCGCCGGTGGGCAGGTTGCCGATGCCGAACATGCCCACCAGGGTTTCCAGCTTGTCGGCCAGCGCCACCACCACGCCGGCGGTGTTGCGCGGCAGCGTGTCGCCCGCGAAGCGAGGCTTGTAATGGTCTTCGATGGCGTGCGCCACGGTCTCGCCCAGGCCGTCGTTCAGGGCGTAGTAGCCGCCCATGATGCCCTGCAGCTCGGGGAACTCGCCCACCATGTCGGTCACGAGGTCGGTCTTGGCCAGTTGTGCGGCTTTGTCGGCATCAGCGACCAGAGCAGCGTCGCCCAATTGCGTGGCGATGGCTTTGGCTATTGACCTCACGCGCTCCACGCGCTCGCCCTGTGTGCCCAGCTTGTTGTGGTAGACCACTTTGCCCAGGCCCTCGACGCGCGAGGCCAGGGTCTTCTTGCGGTCCTGGTCGAAAAAGAACTTCGCATCGGCCAGGCGCGGGCGCACCACGCGCTCGTTGCCGCCGGTGACAAAGCTGGTGTCCTCGGGGCTGATATTGCTGACCACCAGGAACTTGTTGGTCAACTTGCCCGCGGCGTCCAGCAATGGGAAGTACTTCTGGTTGGCCTTCATCGTGAGGATGAGGCACTCTTGTGGCACACCCAGGAACTGCTCTTCAAACTGGCAGATGACCACGTTGGGGCGCTCCACCAGCGCGGTCACTTCGTCCAGCAGGGCTTCGTCTTCGATGGGGCGGGCGCCGTTGCCCACCTGGGCGGCGGCGGCGGCCAACTGGCGGGCGATCTCGGCCTTGCGCTCGGCAAAAGAGGCGATCACGGCGCCGTCCTTCTTGAGCGTGGCGGCGTAGCTGTCGGCGTCTGCCAGCACCACGGGCGACACGGCGGCTTCAAACCGGTGACCCTGCGTGCTGTTGCCCGCCGACAGGCCCAGCGCCTTCACCGGCACCACGGTGCTGCCGTGCAGCGCGACCAGGCCGTGCGCGGGGCGCACGAAGTTCACGCTGCTCCAGCCGGGCAGCTCGCAGTCAGTCTCAAGCTGGTAGCTCATGACCTTGGGGATGGGCAGCTTGGCAAGCGCTTCGAGCAAGGCTTTTTGCAGGCCTTCCTGCAGCGTGGCGCCGGGCACCACGCTGTCGTAGAACAGGGCTTCGGCCTTGCCATCCTGCGCGCGCTTCAGTGCAGCGACGGCGGCTGCCGGATCGGACACATCGGCGCCCAGGGCCTGCAGCTTTTTCAACAGCGCGGGGCTGGCATTGCCGCTGGCGTCGAGCCCCACGGTCACGGGCATGAGCTTTTGCTGCACGGCCTTGTCGGTGGCCTTGTCGGCTACGGCGGTCACATGCGCGGCCAGGCGGCGTGGCGAGGCGAAGGGCGTGACCACGGACGCTGCGGTGGCCAGGCCCTGCGCCTTGAGCTGGTCGCCCAGCACGGTGGCAAAGGCATCGCCCAGCTTTTGCAGCGCCTTGGGCGGCAGCTCTTCGACAAACAGTTCTACGAGAAGGTTTTGGGTTGTCATCGTCATTTCTCTCACGCAGCCTTCTTCGTCATCTGTTCCACCCACTCGCGCGGCGCCATGGGGAAGCCCAGGCGCTCGCGGCTTTCGTAGTAGCTTTGCGCCACGGCACGGGCCAGGTTGCGGATGCGGCCGATGTACGCGGCACGCTCGGTCACGCTGATGGCACCGCGGGCGTCCAGCAGGTTGAAGCTGTGCGCGGCCTTGAGCACCTGCTCGTAGGCGGGCAGCGCCAGCTGCTGCTCCATCAGGTACTTGGCCTGCTTTTCGTGCGCATTGAAGGCGGTGAACAAAAAGTCGGCGTCGCTGTGCTCGAAGTTGTAGGTGGACTGCTCCACCTCGTTTTGCTTGTAGACATCGCCATAGCTCAGGGTATCGGTCCACTTCAGGTTGTAGACGTTGTCCACGCCCTGCAGGTACATCGCCAGGCGCTCCAGGCCGTAGGTGATCTCGCCCGTGGCAGGCTTGCAGTCGATGCCGCCCACTTGCTGGAAGTAGGTGAACTGTGTCACTTCCATGCCGTTGAGCCACACCTCCCAGCCCAGGCCCCAGGCGCCGAGCGTGGGGTTCTCCCAGTCGTCTTCCACAAAGCGAATGTCGTTCTTTTTCAGGTCGAAGCCCAGGGCTTCGAGCGAGCCCAGGTACAGCTCCAGGATATTGGCCGGCGCGGGCTTCAAAACCACCTGGTACTGGTAGTAGTGCTGCAGCCGGTTGGGGTTCTCGCCATAGCGGCCGTCCTTGGGGCGGCGGCTGGGCTGCACGTAGGCGGCCTTCCAGGGCTCGGGGCCGATGGCGCGCAGGAAGGTGGCGGTGTGCGAGGTGCCAGCGCCCACTTCCATGTCATAGGGTTGCAAGAGGGCGCAACCCTGCGCGTCCCAGTAGGACTGCAGCTTCAGAATGATTTGCTGGAATGTCAACATGGCGTCTGTGGCGCTGGCAAGCCAGGGCCGGGCAAGTAAGGGAGAAAAGAAAAGGCGGTGCGTGTGCCAGGCCCACTGCCTGCAGCCAACAACGGTTGCAAGCGCGGGCGTCGCGCGCGCAACCGGTCATTTTACGGCGCTGCGGCTGGGGCTCGACAAACAAGCAGCATCCGCCCTCCCATGAAAAAAGGCCGGAGCCCTTTTGGAGCCCCAGCCTTCCCAACCAGTCACGCGGGCTATAAGCCGGTGCGTACCAGTGACCACCTTTGCGGGCAGCCCGTCGGCGCACGTGTTGTGCGCCAAGTCTCGTTTCAAATATTCGCTGCGCGGTTCATCACCTATGGCGCTTCCAGAGGGCATGCCTTCAAGCCGGTGCACCCGTGGAACTGGCTCTGCCAGGCCACCGGGTGCGTCCCCCCTCGGGGGGAAGGCGCCGAAGGCGACTCAGGGGGGCTCAATACTCCCAGAAGATCCGTTGCAGTTCTTTGCTGTCATTGGTCTTGGTAAGGGCCACCATGGCCAGGATGCGCGCCTTTTGGGGGCGCAGGTCGTGGGCAACCACCCAGTCGTACTTGTCGTCAGGCTGCTCGGCATTGCGCAGCACAAAACCGTCGGGCACGCGGGCCGAGCGCACGATCTGCACACCAGCCGCACGCAGCGCCTTGAGCGAATCCACCGCCTGCGCAGCCACCGAGCCGTTGCCCGTGCCGGCGTGGATCAGCGCCTTCACGCCCGCCTTGCCATAGGCTTCGATGCCCGTGGTGTTCATGTTGCCGTAGCCATAGACAATGTCCACCGCAGGCAGGGCCTTGATGTCGTCGATGTTGAACTCGGACTGGGCGGTGTGGCGCTTGACGGGCGCGCGGAACCAGTAGTTCTTGCCTTCCACCACCATGCCCAGCGGGCCCCATTGGCTCTTGAAGGCCTCGGTCTTGATGTTGATGGTCTTGCTCACGTCGCGGCCGCTCTGGATCTCGTCGTTCATCGTGACGAGCACACCCTTGCCGACAGCGTCCTTGCTGGCGGCCACGCTCACGGCGTCGTACAGGTTCAGCGCGCCGTCGGCCGACAAGGCCGTGCCAGGGCGCATGGAGCCAACAACCACGATGGGCTTGGTCGTGCGCAC
The DNA here is from genome assembly GCF_001428965.1 of Acidovorax sp. Root275. Classification (NCBI taxonomy): domain Bacteria; kingdom Pseudomonadati; phylum Pseudomonadota; class Betaproteobacteria; order Burkholderiales; family Comamonadaceae; genus Acidovorax; species Acidovorax sp. Root275. Next base: position 621,016 of record NZ_LMJH01000010.1, read on the forward strand.
AACGAGGTTCAGGAAGTAGGCGGTTTCTTCGAGCGTGTCGGTGCCGTGGGTGATCACGATGCCGTCCACATCGGCCTGCTTGGCCAGGGCCGAGACACGCTGGCCAAGGCGCAGCAGGTGCTCGTTGGTGAAGCTCTCGGAGGCGATCTGGAACACTTGCTCGCCGGACACCTTGGCCACACTGGCCAGCTCCGGCAGGCCTGCCAGCAGCTTGTCGACCGGCACCTTGGCGGCGGCATAGGTGGCGCTGTTGGCGGCCGAGGCGCCCGCACCGGCAATGGTGCCGCCAGTGGCCAGCACGACCACATTGGGCTTGGCAGCCTGGGCCATGGCCACGGCCGACGCAGCCGACAGCAGCAGGCCCGCGAGCCAGCGGCTGGCGGTGGGGGAAGAGGAAATGCGCATGAAGATGTCTCCTGATTTTTGGGTTGGCAGCGCGCGTTGCGCCGCTCTGTGCAAACCCCGCCGTCGAAGCGGTGCCGCATCCTATGAGAAAGCAGAACACAGTCATGCGGAATAATTGACCCACCCTTATGAATTTCACTCACACCCCAGACGCCTCCGCCCGGCCCCCGTTTTTAGGCCACACAGGCAAGCACCCCGGAGCAGCGCCGAAATGAACCTGCGGCAACTGGAAGTTTTTCAGGCCGTGCTGCAGACCGGCAACATGAGTGCAGCGGCGCGCCTGCTGTGCATCACGCCTTCGGCGGTCAGCAAGGCGATTGCGCACACCGAGCTGCAGCTGGGCTACCGGCTGTTCAACCGCACGCCTTCGGGCCTGACACCCACACCCGAGGCCCAGGTGCTGGCGGCCGAATCCACCGGCATCTACCGGCAGCTGGACGCGCTCAAACGCACTGCCCGCAACCTGGCCACCAGCGATTCGGGCGATGTGCGCCTGGGCGCCATCCCATCGATCACCCACGAATTTCTGCCGCGCCTGCTGCAGCACCACGCCGAGCAGCACCCGCAGGTGGGCGTGGAAGTGCGCACCATCCACCAGGACCAGATGACACAGGCACTGCTCACGCGCAGCGTGGACTTCTGCCTGGGCTTCTACAAACACCCCCACCCCCAGATTGCCAGCGACCTGCTGGTCAGCGGCAGGCTGTATCTGGCGGTGGCGACCAGCGTGTGGGCCCGCGCGCCCCGCGCCGCCACCCCGGGGGCGCGGCTGGCGCAAGTGCCCGTGATCCGCCTGGTGGGCGACGACCCCATGCGCCAGGCCATTGATGAGATTGCGCAACGGCTGGGATCGCCCGCCGGACCAGGGATTCAGGTGCAGACCTCGCGCTTGGCGCTGGAGCTGGTACGCCGGGGCATGGGCTGGACGGTCGTGGACTTCCTCACTGCCAAGGGACTCGACCCCGCGCAAATGGTGGCGCAGGAGCTGCACGAGCTGGCGCCCATGTCGCTGTACAGCTACCACGCACGGGCCTTGCCGCCGGGCCTGCAGGCCACGCGCATGCTGGCCATGCTGCCCACCCTGCTGCACGAAGCCCTGCAACCCAACCCCAAGCCCGCACGGCGCTGACGGCCCGGTAGCCCATGACATGACTGGTGCAAAACAGGGCTCAGGCCAGCGGTTCGCCCCAGGGCGAGGCTGGTGCCACATCCCAATTTGCGCAAGTCCCACGTGAAAACGGCCTGCCTGTCCGGAGACAGGCAGGCCGTTTGGTGTGGGAAGGCTGCGGTCAGTCGTTCCAGCGGCGCAGCACCAGGCTGGCGTTGGTGCCACCAAAACCGAAGCTGTTGGACAGCACGGTGGTCAGCTGCGCGTCGCGCGTCTGGGTGACCAGGGGCATATCGCCCAGTGCCGGGTCGGGCGTCTCCACATTGGCAGAACCGGCGATGAAGCCCTTGTTGAGCATGATCACGCAGTAGATCGCCTCTTGCACACCCGTCGCACCCAGCGAGTGGCCAGTGAGCGACTTGGTGGACGAGAAAGGAGGCACCTTGTCGCCAAACAGGGCACGCATGGCGCGCACTTCCTGCATGTCGCCCACCGGCGTGGAGGTGCCGTGGGTGTTGATGTAGTCGATGGGGGCGTCGAGCCCTTCCATGGCCTGCTGCATGCACGCAATGGCACCGTCGCCCGAAGGGGCCACCATGTCCTCGCCATCGCTGGTGGCGCCAAAGCCCACCACTTCGGCCAGGATGGTGGCGCCGCGCGCCTGGGCGTGTTCGAGGCTTTCCAGCACCACGGCGCCGCCGCCACCCGCGATCACAAAACCGTCGCGGTTCGCGTCGTAGGCGCGCGAGGCCTTCTCGGGCGTGGCGTTGTATTTGCTGGACATGGCGCCCATGCCGTCAAACAGCAGCGACATACCCCAGCTCAATTCTTCGCCACCACCCGCAAACATCACATCCTGCATGCCCCAGGCAATCTGCTGTGCGGCCACACCGATGCAGTGGGCCGAGGTGGAGCAGGCCGAGGTGATGGAGTAATTGATCCCCTTGACCTTGAAGTTGGTGGCCAGGCACGCGGACACGGTGGAGCTCATGCAGCGCGTGACCTGGTAGGGGCCGACGCGGCGAATGCCCTTTTCGCGCAGGGTGTCGGCTGCTTCGATCTGGTTGGCGGGAGAGCCCCCACCCGAACCCATGATGAGGCCGGTGCGCGGATGGCTCACCTGTTCGGGCGCAAGGCCTGCCTGGGCAATGGCGTCTTCGAGCGCGATCTGCGCATACGCGGCCGCATCGCCCATGAAGCGCAGTTGCTTGCGGTCGATGCGCGTCTCGATGTCGATCTCGGGCGCGCCACCCACCTGGCTGCGCAGGCCCAGCTCGGTGAATTTTTCGACGGCCTTGATGCCGCTTTTGCCTTCACGCAGTGAGGCTTCCACGGTGGCCAGGTCGTTGCCAATGCACGAGACGATGCCCGCGCCGGTGATGACTACGCGCTTCTTGGTGCTCATGCTGCGTCCTTGCCGTCTTCCTCGCGCTTGAACAAGCCCACGCGCAAGTCATTGGCTACATAGATTTCCTTGCCATCGGCCAGCAGGCGGGCATCGCCAATGGCCATGACCAGCTTGCGCTTGATGACACGCTTGATGTCGATTTCGTAGGTGACCAGTTTCACATCGGGGCCCACTTCGCCCGTGAACTTGACCTCGCCCGCACCCAGCGCCCGGCCACGCCCTGGCAGCTGCAGCCAGGTCAGGTAAAAGCCGATCAGCTGCCACATGGCGTCCAGCCCCAGGCAACCGGGCATGACCGGGTCGCCCTGGAAGTGGCAGGCAAAGAACCAGAGATCGGGCTTGACGTCCAGCTCGGCGCGGATCTTTCCCAGCCCGTGCGCGCCACCATCGCTGTCGATGTGCGTGATGCGGTCAAACATCAGCATGGGCGGCAGCGGCAGGCGCCCGCTGTCAGCGCCGAACAGCCGGCCCTCGCCCGAGGCGATCAGTTGTTCGTAGGAAAAGGAATCAGCCATCTTCAGTCGTGCTCCAGAACAGCGGTGGGCCCGCTTCAAATCATCGTTGTATGTCAACACAAGCCCCCGCTTGTGGGGCTCCATTATCAAGGCAGAGAAAGACACATCCCGGTTTTGGCCCGGCAAGGCGCCGGGACACCCCGGCGGCGCATGACCTGGATCAATTTCCGCGCAGTGTCTGCAGCCTCCTTGCCACCAGGGCAAAAAACAGGGCCACCCCCCCGAAAATCCACAGGGGCACCAGCCCCCAGCGCGACACCCACCACGCATACGGCGTGATGTGCCAGCCACTTTGCGCATCCAGCCCCCGGCCCTGCACCTCGCCCTTGAGCACGCCCCGCGTGTAGCGGGCCAGTTGCTGCGTCACCACACCCCGGTGGTCGATGATGGCCGTGGCGCCGGTATTGGTCGCGCGCACCATGGGGCGCTCGAACTCCAGGGTACGCATGCGGCTGATGTGCAGGTGCTGGTCAATGGCCACGGTGTCGCCAAACCAGCCGATGTTGCTGAAGTTGACAAACACCGTGGGCGCCTGCGCCGGGTCGATGAAACGCGCCCCCAGCTCTTCCCCAAAAAGGTCTTCGTAACAAATATTGGGCGCAATGCGCTGGCCCGCCCAGGCAAAGGAGGGTTGCCCCACCAGGCCCCGGTTGAAGTCCCCCAGCGGGATATTCATCATGGCCGTGAACCACTTGAAGAACGGCGGAATGAACTCGCCAAACGGCACCAGGTGGTGCTTGTCGTAGCGGTAGGGGGTGGCCTGGGTGGCGGGGCTCAGGCCTAGCACCGAGTTGGTGTAGCCCAGCGCTTCGTTGCCCAGCGGAATGCCCAGCAGCGCGGCCTGCGGGCCCTGTGCATAACGCTGCTGGATGCCCTCCAGGTAGCCCGGAATGAGCTGCTGGGGCAGCAGCGGGATGGCGGTTTCGGGCGCCACCACCAGGTCGGCCTTGGCGTCGCGCAGCGCTTCGGCATACCACTTCAGTGCCAGTGGCACGCCGCTGCCCGACTGGAATTTCTCGTCCTGCGGGATATTGCCTTGCAGCAGTTCCAGGCTCAGGGGAGGCGCCGGGCGCTGCATGGGGGTGTGGCAAAGATGGATGGCGCAAAGGCGGTCTACCGTAGCCAGAGACAGCACCGCCCCCAGTGCCAGCAGCAGCACCCACAGGCGCCAGCCAAGGAAGTCGGCCCGCCGGATCTGCACCGCGCCCATCGCCAGCACCGCAGCCACGGCCCCGATGCCGTAAACGCCGACGTAGCGCGCCAGCGCCGCCAGCGGCCCGTCAACATGGGCATAACCACCAGCTCCCCAGGGGAACCCCGTCCACCAGATGCCGCGCGCCAGCTCGGCCAGGAGCCAGAACGCTCCAAAAATGATAGCTGTTAGCACCCTATTGGTGAGCGTCAGGCGGCAAAAAAGCCCCACCATCGCCGCGTAGTAGCTGGCGAGGAACGCGGCCAGCCCCAGCACCGCGGCCACGGCCAAGGGAGCGGCCAGCCCGCCGTAGGAGTGCATGGAGATGAACAGCCACCAGAAGGTCCCGGCGAGCCAGGCCGTGGCAAACAAGCCCCCGATGACTAGGCCGCGCTGCCAAGGGACCGACACCGTGGCACGTGGGCGCACCAGCCAGGCCAGCACCGCCATGGATGCGATCTGCAGCCACCACAGGGGTTCGCCGCCCCAGGGCCAGGCCAGCGAGGCTGCCTGCGCAACGCCGGCAGCCACGGCCAGCAGCGCCTGCAGGGCCAGTGGCAGCCCCGGCGTCGAGGAAGCGCGGGCCATCAGTCGCTGGCGCTGGCTTCTTCGATCCGCGACACCTTGAACCAGCGCACGGCGCCGCCCTTGGTGTGCAGCACGACGAAGTGCAGGCCGCCCAACTGCAGGTGCTCGCCGCGCTTGGGCACATGGCCCATTTCGTGGGCAATCAGGCCGCCGATGGTTTCGAAGGTTTCGTCGGGGTCGCTGCCCTGAACCAGCACATCAAATGCCTCGCAAACCCGCTCCACCGAGGTGTCGCCGCTCACGCGGTAGGTGCGGTCGGCCAGGCCAAAGATGTCGCCATCGTCCTCGGGGATGTCGAACTCGTCCTCGATCTCGCCCACGATCTGTTCGAGCACATCTTCAATGGTGATGAGCCCGGCCACGCGGCCAAACTCGTCGATCACGATGGCCAGGTGGTTGCGGTTGCCGCGGAATTCGCGCAACAGGTCATTCAGGCCCTTGCTTTCGGGCACGAAGACGGCGGGGCGCAGCAGGGCGCGGATGTTCAGCTCGGGCGCCCGCTGCAGCTTGAGCAGGTCCTTGGCCATGAGGATGCCGATGATGTTCTCGCGCTCGCCCTGGTACACCGGAAACCGCGAGTGCGCGGTGTTGATGACAAGGTGCAGCATCTCGTCAAACGGTGCATCGATGTTGACGAGGTCCATGCGGGGTGCAGCCACCATCACGTCGCCCGCTGTCATGTCGGCCATGCGGATGACGCGCTCGAGCATCACGCGCGACTCGGCCCCAATGACCTGGTTGTCTTCGGCTTCGGCCAGGGTTTCGATGAGTTCTTCCGTGGAGTCCGGCCCCGGATGGATGAACTCGGCCACTTTCTGCAGGAAGGTGCGCTTGTCTTCCCTCTCGGGCAAGCGCCCGGGGTGCGCAGGGTGCGGGTCAGACACTGTTTGAGAGCGTGTTATGCACTTTTTCGTGCCCACGAAAGCCGGGGAAAGGCCCGGCAACTAGGCGCAGTACGTGCAGCGGTATGGATACCGCAAGCGTGCTGCAACAACGTGGCCGGGCCTTTCCCCGGCTTTCCCAAAGGGTTGGGCCCTGAGGCCAGCGCTCGCATCGTTGCTGACCTTGCCAAGGCGCCCGGCCTTGGCAGCGGCCCGCGCCTCGCGATCACTGGCCTCAGGGCCCAACGTGGGTACGAAAAAGTGCGTAACACGCTCTTTGGTGCAGGACGTGCGGTAGTGAATCAAGCCCCTAGGATAGCGGATAGTTGTGACGGCCCGCTACGCAATCCCCGCAGCCCGCACACCGCGAGCGTGGGGATGGATGGATTATTCGGCCGACTGGTGGCGCGCGTGCTGCACGCCACTGCGCACTTCCTGCACACCGGCCAGGAAGTCCCAGAACTGCTTGGCCTGCTTCTTGAGCTGGTAGTCCACCTCGGCAAACTGCTGTTCCACGATCTCGGCCATGCGTGTGTCCAGGCTGGCTGGCTCGATCTGGAGGTAGGCCTCGGACTCCGAGCCATCACGGCGCACGGTGGCTCCGGCCTTGCGGGCAATTTTGAGCATCGCGGTGTTTTCGGAGAGCGCATGGATAAAGACCATGTTCACGCCTTCATTGCGCGCATGCATCACGGCCCGCTCGAAAAGGCGTGCCCCGAAGCCTCGCCCGCGCGCCTGCTTGAGCACGGACACACCGAATTCGGCGCAATGTTTGTACTCAGGGTGCTCCGAGAAAGCCAGGTGCGCCATCGCGATGAGTTCGAGGCGGCGGTTGTAGATGCCAAAGATCTCGTCACGATTGAAGTCGAGCTGCTCGGCATAGCGGCGGATCTGCTCATCGTTGGCGGCATAGCCAAAACGCAGGTAACGGTCTGCGGGCTCCAGTTGGAGCAAATGCTGGGTGATCCGCTCCCGGTAGGAAGGGCCCAAAGCGCGAATGGGGACCATCACGGGCACCTCCTTCTTGACGCGAATTTCATGGCCAGACGGGCCACCTGTGACGGGGCGCAGCAGATCCCTGCCTGCATACCAGGAAGCCTTGAGCCAGTCTTTCGTTGCGATCATGGCTACAAATATAAGGGTTTTCCCTCATTATTTCCAGTCCAATTTGCTGCGTTGCAGCAAAATAAGAGGGTGGCATCCAATATGAAAGAAAACAGCTTCCAGCGCTTATCTGAAAACGATTTTTAGCTACCATTTTGATAACAAAGCCCGCCACTCCACGGGGAACGTGGTCGCTTCCGCGACTTTTTTGCGGGGCACCCGGGGCATGGCCCAGACCTATCCGGGAAGAGGCGCCCCCATCCCCACCCTCTGTGCCCAGGGTATAGCGATGGCGCCTTGGCAACAAGCTGAAAAACGAGGCAACCGGGCGGCGTTAGGGGGCGGCAACCAGCTCCAGGGGGCGGGACGCGCCCGGTGGGCTGGCCATGGCTGCCGTGTCTGCACAAGCCTTTGCGTCCATGGCACCCACCAAGGCCGCACGCCCGGGAGGCAGATCGAGCGCTGCCACGCGGTCCAGCGACAGTGCCACGGTGTCGCCCAGCCGCAGTTCCAGGCGCTGCAACCCTTCGGACCGTTGCAGGCGCACCCGGCCGGTGTGCGCCTGCACGCGCACGGCCCGCATGTTCTCGGCTTGAACCTCCAGGCCCTCCTCGCGCGGCCCGTTCCGGTGCTCGCTGGGGCCGCACAGGGACGAGCGCAGATCCAGTTCCCTCACAAAGCCTGCCACCGTAATCTGTTCGCCCAGAATTGCCAGGCTCTCCACAGGCTCCCGGACCTCGATGGAGGCCCGCTCGATCTGCAGGTGTCGGAAATGCGCGGGCAATTCGATTTTTTGAATCCATGCCAGGGCCCGATGGCCCTGCCTGGCCTCTGCGCGCGGCGCACGGGCCCGCAGCACCAGCGTCTCTCCTTCGCGAAAGGCGGTGATCCATCGGGCGGGCTCGGGGGCGTCAGGCGCTGTATCCCGATCGGATACGCGGGGGTGGATGCTGACATCCGAGGCGAACCCCACCCGCACCGAAACGTCAGGCCGGTAGCCCCCGGCCTCTCCGTCTTCCTCCAGGCGCAGGCGCGTCACCCCCACCAGGTCTGCCGCACGAATCAACTGCACCCGCTCGGCGGTCGAGGAGGGCTTGAGCCGGCTCCAGCCGCTCAAGGCCACCAGCGCCCAGAATCCCACAAGCACCAGCGCGAAAAGCCACACACCTTTTTGGCGCTGCACATGGATTTGCAACCAATAGCCCATCAGTGCAGCTCCTTGTCACGGAGGTGGAGATAGGCTTGCAGCCACAGCAGCGTGGGCAAACCCAGCCACAGCACGCCGTTGAGGATCTGCACGCTCGCGGGCGAGGTCACCGGCCTGCGAAGCCACCACGCAAAAAGCACCGCATCGCTGGCTCCTGCCAGGGCGGCGATCAGGAGCGTTGCCAGGAAAAGCACAAAGCCCAGGGCCAATGTCTTGAGCATGGCCGCACGCTGAAAGTACAACGAGCCCGCGACTGCCAGGGCCTGCAAGGCCCACAGACCAATGAACCAGCCCATCTGCTGGCGCGCCAGCAGCGCAGCCGAAGCCCCGTCGGAGGGCCACAGCGGCAGAAACAGCGCGTGGTCCGCGGCGCTAAAGCCCCCTGTCGGCGGGTACAGCGCGCCAATGGCCAGCACGATGTGCTGGACGGGCCACGAGATCGCCAGATACAGCACGCTGTAGCCCAGCGGGTACAGCACGCCCACCACCAGCACGCACAGCAGCCATTTCTCGAACACGGATGCGGGGCGCATGAGCATCAGCAGTGCGGACTCACGCCGCGTCATCGCGTCGAAATAGCGGGCAGCAAACACAAAACCCGTGAGAAGCAGGCCCCAAAAATAGAACAGCTGCTGTGTCCAGGTCTGAAACTCGCGCCCCGACGAGAGCGCGAGCATGAACAACAAGACCACCACATAAAGAATGCCCACGACCAGCAGATGGCCCAGATACTGCCTGCGCTGCTCGGCCCAATGTGCCCGCGCCAGCCGCAAGAAACGCGGTGCGCTGAAGAAGGCGGAGGTGCCCTGGTCCGGGGCTTTTCCGACCGCCGATTTTGCGGACGCTGTCATGCAGCCTCCTTCACATCCGCAGGAAGCACTGCGAGCAAAGCGTCGCGGCCCAGGCTGAGCGCCTTGTACAAAAGCTCCAGCTGCATGGCGCCTTGAGGGCCCGGGCTTTCTGCCCCGCGTGCCGCCACGTAGGCCGTGTGGGCCCCAATGGACTCCTGGAAAACGATGCCACGAATGGAATCCAGCTCCTGGGCACTGCGGGCAACCCCCATGTGCAACCACTGCGCCAGATCCTCCATGCGAGCCGACAAGGCCAGCCTGCCCTGGTCGATGAACCAGATGTGGCTCAGGATGCTCTCCAGGTCGTGCGCTTGGTGGGTGCTGATGAGCACCACCCGATCGGCATGCTCGGGCCGCTGCATCAGCTGCCGAAACTGGCCCCGCCCCACGATGTCCAGCCCGTTGGTGGGCTCGTCCATCAGCAGCAGCGGCGTGCCGGTGGCCAGCGCGAAGGCAATGGCGGCCTTCTTTTTCTGGCCCAGGCTCATGGCCTCGAAGCGGCTCGCGCTAGGGACCTCCAGCTCTGCCAGGTATTCGCCAAACCGCTGTGCAGAAAACCGAGGGTAAAACACCCCTTGTGTGGCGGCCAGTTGACCGGGGGTCAGATTGGGCAGGTGGAACTCTTCCGGCACGATGCAGATGGACGCCAGCAGCTGCGGCGCACGTTGGCGCGGAACCTGCCCCAACACCTGCACCTGCCCGGCCCAGGGAGTGAGCAGGCCACAGATCAGCTTGAGCAAGGTGGACTTGCCACTGCCATTGCGCCCGAAAAGACCGTAGATGCCGGGCTGATCGATCCGCGCACCAAAGCCTTGGTAAAGCGCATGGCGGCCGTAGCCGAATTGCAGGTTATCGATGGCGATCATGAACAATCCGTAAGAACCTGTTCAAGATATTTTCGGGGTTGCACAAGTACCTTGCCCGAAGGGTTGGCGTGAAATCGGGCGATTGGACGCCCCGCTGCTTGCATGGGCATGAGCCCATGCGGCGCATCCGAAGCATCCACTCATTCCGATTGCACTCCAATGCGATCCCCGAAAAGACCTTGAACAGGTTCTCCCCCACCATCGAGGGCGCGCGGATTGTCACACAGGCACCGCCGTGGTCGCCTTCACACGATCCAGCACAAAACTGGTCTTGCAGTCCTGCACGCTGGGGTGCTTGAGCAGCGTGTCCATGATGAACCGGCTGTAGTGCGCCATGTCGGCCACCACCACACGCAGGAGGTAGTCCATTTCGCCCGTGAGCGATGCGCACTCCACCACTTCGGGCCAGGTTTGCACGCTGGCACGGAACAGGTCCATGGGGTTGCGCTTGTGGCTTTCGGTGTGTTTTTCGAGGCGGACATTGAGGTAGGCGGTCAGCCCCAGGCCCACGGCCTCGGGGGGCACCAATGCAACGTACCGGTCGATCACGCCGCTCTCTTCCAGGCGCTTGACGCGGCGCAACACCGCACTGGGCGACAGGCCCACCTGCTCTCCGATGACGTCGTACGTCTCACGGCCATTTTCTTGCAGGCGGCGCAGGATGGCCCTGTCCAGCTTGTCGAGTGCGTTTAAAGCTTGCATGGCGCAAGATTTTATGAAGTTTTTATTTTTTGCGCTTTTTGAATTGCAGGCTGGGGTATGTCCCGATAGTGACTCCGCACGAAGAAAAGAAGAATAAACCCTGCAAAAACGAACGGTCGTTCTTTTTTGTGGGCACAAAAAAACATATTTATGGAGACAACTGCATGACCGGATTTCTCAGCCGCTTGTCGAGGCGATTTTTTCTGGCCGCGACCGCCGCATTGCTGCTCGTCGGCGCCAGCGCGCAGGCCCAGACGGGCACCACCCAGACCCGCTACCCCATCGTGCTCGTACATGGACTCTTCGGGTTTGATTCGGCCCTGGGCGTCGACTACTTCTACGGCATCCCCGACGCCCTGCGCCAGGGCGGCGCGAAGGTCTACGTGGCCCAGGTGTCGGCCGCCAACAGCACCGAGGTCCGGGGCGAACAACTGCTCGCGCAGGTGAACACCATCCTGGCCATCACGGGCGCGGCCAAGGTGAATCTGGTGGGCCACTCGCACGGTGGGCCCACGGCGCGCTATGTCGCCGGGGTGGCACCGGGCAAGATCGCCTCGGTGACCTCGGTCGGCGGGGTCAACCGTGGATCGCGGGTGGCCGACATCATGCGCGGCGTGGCGCCCGCAGGTTCGGTCTCCGAAACCATCGCCAGCGGGGCCGCATCGGCGCTGGTCGCGCTGATCAACCTGACCTCGGGCGGCTCGGGCCTGCCACAGATGCCCACCGCAGCGCTGGACTCGCTCACCACGGCCGGCTCCGCCGCTTTCAACCGCCGCTTTCCACAAGGCGTGCCCACCTCGGGCTGCGGCAGTGGCGCAGAACTCGTCAACGGCGTGCGCTACTACTCCTGGACGGGCACCAAGACCCTGACCAACGTGCTGGATGCAAGCGACGCGCTGCTGGGCGTGCTGGGCCTGGTGTTCGGCGAAGCCAACGATGGCCTGGTGTCGGCCTGCTCCTCCCGCCTGGGAAAACACCTGGGCGACTACCGCCAGAACCACCTCGATGAAGTGAACCAGTTGCTGGGCCTGCGCGACTGGTTCTCGACAGACCCGGTGACGCTGTACCGCCAGCACGCCAACCGCCTCAAGGCACAGGGCCTGTAAGCCGTGAACCGCGCCCGCGCCTTCGCCGCAGGAGTGGCTCTGGTCGCCGCCACGGCCGCCGTGGTGTGGTGGCCGGGTTCACAGCAAGGCCTGCCGGGCGCGGTGGACCCGCGTTCGGTGCCCGGCGCGGCGGTAGCGCCAACCGGCGGTGCAGGCCAGACCCTGTCGGCGCGGCCCATGGAGAGCAGCTTCTTTGCCACCCGCCGCGCCACCGCCCCCGACCGCAGTGAAGACCCCCTGCTGGTGCACGGCCTGCGCGACACGCTGGAGGCGCTTCTCACAGAAGCCCTGGAGGACGGCGCGACAGACCCCGCCGCACTCAAACAACGCCTGGCGGCGCTGGTGGGCAAACACTTCCCGGCAGCCCTGGCCACGCGGGCGTTGGCGCTGGCCGAGCGCTATGTGGACTACCGAGTGGTCCTGGGCCAGCTGCGCCCTCCCCAGGACCCGAACGACCCCGGTGCCCTGCGCGAGGCGCTGGAAGCCCGCAACAAGGTACGCCAGCAGTTTTTTGACGGCCCCGAGCACGACGCCCTGTTCGCCCGCGAGGCGGAGCTCGACCGCTACACCCTGGCGCGCCTGGAAATCGAACGCAACCCCCAGCTTACCGCCGAGCAGCGCGCCCAGGCCTTCCGCGATGCAGAGAATGAATTGCCAGCAGCGCGCCGCGCCGAGCGCGCCGCCACCACCGAACACCTGAACGCCGCCGCCCAAACCGCCGCGTTCAACGCGCAAAACACCGACGAGCGCACCCGCCACGCGGCCCGCAGTGCGCAATACGGCGAGGCCGCCGCCCACGCCATGGCCCAGCTCGACCGGGAAGAACAACACTGGCAGCAGCGGCTTGACCAGTACAACCAGGCGCGCGGCCAACAAGGCGAAGGCCCCGCATTGCAGCAACTGCGCCAGCAGCTTTTCTCCGCCGAGGAGCAGCAACGCATCGACGCCGCCCTGGCGCTGCGGCGCCTGCCACCTGCTGCGTCAGGCTCCTGAGCTCCCCTGGCCCCACGCAAGAGACAGCCGCCACATACCGGGGCAGCGCCCTGGTCTTGCGCTGAAATTTGATCATTCACAACATTCCTGCAAATCGGAGGCCAAAGCCTCTTGATTTCGCCAGAAACATGAGGCAGGGCGCGCCTACAGTCCATGACATTCCTCAACGAATGCCGGAGACACCCCATGAACGCCGCCTTGCCGCAACAAACCGCCGCCCAGCTCGAAGCCTGGGACAACCCCATGGGCCTGATGGGGTTCGAATTCGTCGAATTCACCTCGCCCACCCCTGGCGTGCTGGAAGGTGTGTTCGAGAAGCTGGGCTTTACGCTCGTGGCCAAGCACCGCTCCAAGGATGTGGTGCTGTACCGCCAGAACGGCATCAACTTCATCCTTAACCGCGAGCCCCACAGCCAGGCCGCCTACTTTGGCGCCGAGCACGGCCCTTCGGCCTGTGGCCTGGCCTTCCGCGTGAAGGACGCCCACAAGGCCTACAACCGCGCGCTGGAGTTGGGTGCCCAGCCCATCGAGATCCCCACCGGCCCCATGGAGCTGCGCCTTCCCGCCATCAAGGGCATTGGCGGCGCACCGCTGTATTTGATTGACCGCTTTGAAGACGGCAAGTCCATCTACGACATCGACTTCGAATTCATCGAAGGCGTGGACCGCCGCCCTGTGGGCCACGGCCTGAACCTCATCGACCACCTCACGCACAACGTGTACCGCGGCCGCATGGGTTTCTGGGCCAACTTCTACGAGAAGCTGTTCAACTTCCGCGAGATCCGCTACTTCGACATCCAGGGCGAATACACGGGCCTGACCAGCAAGGCCATGACGGCGCCTGACGGCAAGATCCGCATCCCGCTGAATGAAGAATCCAAGCAGGGCGGCGGCCAGATCGAAGAATTCTTGATGCAGTTCAACGGTGAAGGCATCCAGCACATCGCGCTGATCTGCGACAACCTGCAGGACGTGGTGGACAAGCTGGGCATGGCCGGCGTCTCGCTGGCCACCGCGCCCAACGACGTCTACTACGAAATGCTGGACACCCGCCTGCCCGGCCACGGCCAGCCCGTGCCCGAACTGCAGGCGCGCGGCATTCTGCTCGACGGCACCACCGCCGATGGCACGCCGCGCCTGCTGCTGCAGATTTTCTCCACCCCCATGCTGGGGCCGGTGTTCTTTGAATTCATCCAGCGCGAAGGCGACTACCGCGACGGTTTTGGCGAAGGCAACTTCAAGGCGCTGTTCGAATCGCTGGAGCGCGACCAGATCCGCCGCGGCGTACTGAACACGTAAGACATCAGACATCCAGGGTTAACCCTGAACAGATGCCTATACTGCGCGCTCCCCGGAACTCAAAAGGATCCCGATGTCGCTCCGTAGCACCCTGTTCAGTGTTGGCCTGACCTGTGTGGCCACCATTGCCATGGCCCAAAGCCCCTCTGCCCCGCTCACCATCGTGGTGCCCTACCCCGCTGGTGGTCCGCTGGACATCTCGGCCCGCATCGTGGCCGAAGGTGCTGCAGCCCAGCTTGGCTCCATTACCGTGGAGAACAAACCGGGGGCGGGTGGTAGTACCGGCGCCGACCAGGTCGCCAAAGCCGGGAAGACCAGCAACCAGGTGCTGATGGGCGCCGTGGCCACCCACGCCGTCAACCCCTGGCTGTACAAGAACTTCCCCTACAACGCGCTCAAGGACTTCAAACCCATCGCCCTTGTGGCACGCACGCCCAACGTGCTGGTGGTGAATGCCGAGCAGGCCGCCAAGCTGGGCATCAAGACGACGCCGGAGTTGGTGCAGTACCTCAAGAAGAACCCGGACCAGGCCAAGTACGGCTCGGGCGGCAACGGCAGCATCGGCCACATCTCGGCCGAGATGTTCAAGTCGCTCACCAACACCAGGATGGGCCACACGCCGTTCCAGGGCTCCAAGCCCGCACTGGCTGCGCTGGAGTCCGGCCAGGTGCTGATGGTGTTTGACAACCTGGCCTCGGCGCTGCCACAGATCCAGTCGGGCAAGCTGCTGGCGCTGGGCGTGACCACCTTGAGCCGCAACGAGGCGCTGCCCAACGTGCCGAGCATCAACGACAGCGTGCAGGGCTTCAACGTGTCGACCTGGTTCGGCCTGTTTGCCCCCGCCTCGCTGCCCGATGCCGATGCGCGCCGCTACGCCAACGCGTTCACCGCTGCCATGCACTCGCCAGCCGGCAAAGAGAAGTTCAAGAAGATGGGTATCACGCCCGAAGAGCTCACGCTCGACGGGTTTGCGCAGTTTGTGCGCTCGGAAAACAGCAAGTACGAGTTCCTGATCCGGGCCGCAAAAATCAAGATCGATTAGCAGCCGCGTGGGCTGGTGCGCACCCCCGTCGCGGTGCGCCGACCATGGCGGCAAAGGAGAAAAAAATGGGACAAGCCCCCGTCGTCTATGGCCAATCCACCCGCCCCCCGCGTGGCGACTACTCGCGTGCCAGCGAGGACTACACCTGCCCGCAGGACTACGCGAGCTACACCGCCGCCGATCACGACACGTACCGCCGCCTGTACGAGCGCCAGCGCGCCCTGCTGCCCGGCCTGGCGAGCCAGGCGTTCATCGACGCCCTGCCCTCACTGGGCGCCAGCGACCGCATTCCGCGCTTCGAAGAGGTCAACGAGCGCCTCTACAAGGCCACAGGCTGGGAGCTGGTGGGCGTGCCCGGGCTGATCCCCGAGGTGCCGTTTTTCACCTTGCTGGCCAACCGCAAGTTCCCGGTGACGGACTGGATCCGCAAGCCCGAGGAGTTCGAGTACATCGTCGAGCCCGACATTTTTCATGACCTGTTCGGGCATGTGCCGCTGCTGTTCAACCCCGTGTTTGCGGACTACGTGCAGCGGTATGGGCAGGGCGGGCTGAAGGCGCAGGGGTTGGGGTCGTGCGAGATGCTGAGCCGCTTGTACTGGTACACCATCGAGTTCGGGCTGATCCGCGAAGCGGGGCAGTTGCGGGCGTACGGCGCTGGCATCCTGAGTTCGTCGGGCGAACTGGCGTATTCGGTGCAGAGCCCGGAGCCGCAGCGGATTCCGCTGGCGCTGGAGAGGACGATGCGCACGAAGTACAAGATTGATACGTACCAGCAGACGTATTTTGTGATCGACAGTTTTGAGCAGCTGTTCGAGATGACGGCGGCGGACTTTGCGCCGATCTATGAGCGGCTCAGGGGGTTGCCGGAGTTTGCTGCGGATGAGCGGGAAGCTGTGGTGGCTTGAGTTTTTTGATGAAATTGGCTGCTTGCGCCTGTCCATCAAGCGCTGGAAGCTATTACTTCTAGAGCAAACCTTCAACCGTTCGGGCTGAGCTTGTCGAAGCTGGGGCGTGCTGGTTTGAAAGGCGTGCCTGGGTTGAGAGCGGGGGCCGGGGTGTGCGCCCGGCGGCGCAGCAACTTTCTTTCGTCTCGCCGAAAGAAAGTCACCAAAGAAAGGGCGACCCTACACGCTGCGTCCCTTCGCTTCGCTGCGGGCAACCTGCGGTGCTCGGACGTGGGGCACGCCGCAGGTTTGCCCCATAGCGAAGCGAAGGGGTCGCAGACTGGCGGCCGCCTTTCTTTTGGGTACTTTTCTTTGGCGAAGCAAAGAACAAGTACCTCGCCTGCCGGGGCGACTCCCGGCCTCCGCACTCACCACAAGCATGCGCTTCAAACCAGCGCGCCCAGGGTTCGACAGGCTCAGCCCGAACGGTAGGCGAAAACTCGACAACTACAAAAACAATAGCTGCTAGCGCTTTATACATAAGCGCTAGAGGCCAAAACAATCAAAAAATCACCCCCGCCCCATCTCCTCAAGACAAGCCTTCATCACCCCCGGATCAAACGCCATCTGCACATGCGCCACCCCCTCCACCAACCGGTTGTCCGCCCCCGGCAAACTGGCGGTACTCGCGGGAAACACAATGTTGTCGCAGTTCGAATACCAGCACGTAAACAGCGCCGCCCGCCCCGCCGGTTCGGCCCGCTGCAGTGCCACCACCCAATCCCCCGCCAGGCTCATCTGCCGCCCATTCACCGCCCGGCTGAAACGCCCCAGCCACGTGCCTCCGTGGGGTGTGCCCAGCGTCAACACCCGATGCACCCGCCCATCGGCCTGGTGCGCCCGCAGCCACGCCCGCACCGCCAGCCCGCCCATGCTGTGGCACAACAGCACCGGCGCCTGGCCCGTAGCGGCCGTCACCCGCGACACAGCGTCTTCAATGATGTCGGCGTATTCGTCAATCGAGCCCATCACCGGCTCCAGGTTCACCGCCACATGGGCATGGCCCCCAGCGCGCAGGCCCGCGAACCAGGGCAGCCACAGCCCCCGGTTGCACATGAAACCATGCACCAGCACCACACCACGCTTGCCCGTTGGCGTGGCGGGCAGCCAGTCGGGCAGTGACTGGTGGCGAAACGGCTGGCGCCAGCAGAACACCAGCAACGCCACCCACACCTCGGCCCACCAGGCGGCCAGCACCTGCGAGGGGCGCGCACGCGGCGCGGCATCGGCACGGTTGGTGTGGTGCATCAGCACAAACTCCACCGCCATCACCAAGAGGTAAATGCCCAGCGGCAACAGCGCTCCCAGCACGGCGCGCAACGGCGAATGCGGCCATTGCCACACCAGCCAGGCCGCCATGGCCAGCAGGATGAACAGGAGAAGGACTCTTTGCCAGCGCGCGATCATGGTGGTGATGGGCAGATGTTGTAATTCACCAGCCGCATTGTGCTGCCTGGGCTCCGCCCTGGCGCCTCCCGCAAGTAGAAAGGACCCAGCCCCATGGATGCCGCCCAGACCATCCGCGACTGCATTGCCGACGTGACCGCCCTGCGCCTGCACCGCACGGGCGACCCGGCGCTGGGCGCGGCGGTGGGCAGCGTGAAGACCCTGCAAGCACGGCGCTTTCGGGGCGCCTATGCGGACCTGATGGGCTCGCCCGCGTTTGGCCCGGCGGCCCGGTTCTTTCTGGAAGAGCTGTACAGCGACACCGACTACACCGACCGCGATCTGCAGTTTGGCCGCATCGCAGGCACGCTGCAGACCATGTTCCCCCAGCCCGTGGTGGCCACGGCCATGGCCCTGGCCGTGCTGCATGCACAGACCGAGGGGCTGGACCAAGACATGGGCCGCGCGTGGCTGCTCCACGCCGACGCAGCCAGCGATGCCGCCCGCTACACCGCTGCCTGGCGCACCGTAGGCCAGCGCCATGCGCGCCATGAGCAGCTGCAGCGCGTGCTGGCCATGGGCACCGACCTGGCACGCCTGACCCGCACGCCGGGCCTGCGGATGATGCTGCGCATGATGCGCGGCCCCGCGAACGCTGCCGGCATGGGCGCGCTGCAGCGGTTTCTGGAGGCGGGGTTTGACACCTTCGGCCAGCTCGCGCGCCAGCGCGGCGGGGTGGAGCAGTTCCTGGCCACCATCGAAGCGCGTGAACGCAGCCTGATGGAGCAACTGTTCGACGCGGATGCTGTCACCTGCGGGACCCAACTCGCAAACACACTAGGACAAGCCCGGTAACCGATCATCCCCACCTGCTTCCACAATCTGTGCCCACCTATCAATGGCATTTGGCGAGCACAAGCGAAGGAAACAAGCGCATGGAAAAGATCTGGCTCAAGAGCTACCCCCCGGGCGTACCGCACGACGTGCAGCCCGAGCAATACCGCTCTGTGGCCCACCTGCTGGAAGAGTCCTTCCGCAAACACGCATCGAGCCCGTTTTCGGTCTGCATGGACCGGTGGATGAGCTATGGCGAACTGGAACGCCACTCGGCGGCCCTGGGTGCCTACCTGCAAAGCCTGGGCCTCGCACCCGGTGCGCGCGTGGCCATCATGCTGCCCAACATTCCGCAATTCGGCGTGACCATGGCCGCCGTGCTGCGCGCAGGCTACACCTGCGTCAACGTGAACCCGCTGTACACCGCCCGCGAGCTGGAGCACCAGCTCAAGGATTCGGGCGCCACGGCCATCGTGATCCTGGAGAACTTTGCGCACACACTGGCCGAGGTCATTGACCACACGGCCGTCAAGCATGTGGTGATGGCGTCCATGGGCGACCTGCTGGGCTTCTGGTTCGGCAAATGGATCACCTTTGCCGTGCGCCATTTGGCCAAGATGGTGCCCGCCTACGAACTGCCACTGACGGGTGGCCGCAAGGTCGTCACCTTCAAGAAGGCGTTGTCGTTGGGCGAGCACAAGTCGCTCACCCCGAGCCAGGCCACGCTCGATTCGATTGCCTTCCTGCAGTACACCGGCGGCACCACGGGCTTGTCGAAAGGTGCGGTGCTGACCCACCGCAACATCGTGGCCGCCACGCTGCAGGCCGAAGCCTGGTTCACCCCGGCGCTGTCCAAGGTGGGTGACCTCAGTAAAGCCAACTCCATCGCCGCGCTGCCGCTGTACCACATCTTCGCGCTCACGCTGTGCCTCTTGGCCATCCGCCAGGGCTCCAGCCTCACGCTGATCCCCAACCCACGTGACATTCCCAAGTTCATTGCCGAGCTGAAGAAGCGCCCCTTCCACATGCTGCCCGCCGTGAACACGCTGTTCAATGCGCTGCTGCAGAACCCGCAGTTCAAGGCGCTGGACTTCTCGCACCTGTGCGTGTCGCAGGCCGGGGGCATGGCGGCCAGCGAGGGCACGGCCAAGCAGTGGCAGAAGGTCACCGGCAGCACCATGATCGAAGGCTGGGGCATGAGCGAGACCTGCGCCATCGGCACCAACAACCCCGTGACCAACACCGAGTTCAGCGGCACCATCGGCCTGCCGCTGCCGGGCATCGACATCGCCATCAAGGACGACGCAGGCAACAGCCTGGCCCAGGGCGAGTCGGGCGAGATCTGCATCCGCGGCCCCAACGTGATGACGGGCTACTACAACCAGCCCGAAGAAAATGCCAAGGCTTTCACGCCCGACGGCTTCATGCGCACGGGCGACATCGGCATCATGGACGCCCAGGGCTACACCCGCATCATCGACCGCAAGAAGGACATGATCCTGGTGAGCGGCTTCAACGTATTCCCCAACGAGCTGGAGCAGGTCATCAGCCTGTGCCCTGGCGTGGTGGAATGCGCGGCCATCGGCATCCCCGACGAGAAACAGGGCGAGGCCATCAAGGTGTTCATCATCAAGAACGACCCCACCCTCAGCGAGGAAGACGTGGCCCGTTACTGCCAGGAAAACCTCACCGGCTACAAGCGCCCCAAGTACATCGAGTTCCGCGACGAGCTGCCCAAGAGCAATGTGGGCAAGATCTTGCGCAGGGAGTTGCGCAAGGCCTAGAGCGTTTCACCCGGTGGCTGCGCGAATCAGCGTGGCAGCCCATCCATTGCAACCAAGGGCGCTCCGGCGCCCTTTTTTTTCGCCCGTTTCCTGTGAAAACGGGGAGACACAGCACGGGTGAAGGACCACGGAGAACCCATCCAGCAACCCCTCTCAGCTCCCGTTTGTTCGGGTTTTTACTGATTAGCAAACGTTTGCGCAAACGTTTGCTTTGGATATGATCCACTGGCGACAAGGCACCGGGTCGCGCGCATTCGTGGTTTTTCCCCGGGTTTTGCGCACCGCTGTCCGGTCGCCTTTCTCGCCCACCATTCCAACAGGAGACAACCCATGCAGTTCACCCGCCGTTCCGTTCAGACCGCCGCCGCCCTCGCCGTTGTGGGCAGCCTGCTGGCCAGCCCTGCGTTTGCCCAGGACAAGCCCAAGATCGCGCTTGTCATGAAGTCGCTGGCCAACGAGTTCTTCCGCACCATGGAAGACGGCGCCAAGGCGCACCAGAAGGCGCACGCCAGCGAATACACGCTGGTGGCCAACGGCATCAAGAACGAGACCGACACCGCCGCGCAGATCAAGATGATCGAACAGGCCATGGCGCAAAAGGTCAGTGCCATCGTGCTGGCCCCGGCCGACTCCAAGGCCCTGGTGCCCGTGGTCAAGGCCGCCATCGACAAGGGCATCATCGTGGTCAACATCGACAACCAGCTCGATACCGATGCGCTGAAGGAAAAGAACATCACCGTGCCCTTCGTGGGCCCCGACAACCGCGCGGGCGCCAAGCTGGTGGGTGACCACCTGGCCAAGACTCTGAAAGCCGGCGACAAGGTCGGCATCATCGAAGGCGTGTCGACCACCTTCAATGCACAGCAGCGCACCCTGGGCTACCAGGACGCGATGAAGGCCGCCAACATCACCGTGGTGGGCGTGCAGTCCGGCAACTGGGAGATCGAAAAAGGCAACACCGTGGCCGCCGGCATGATGCGCGAGCACCCTGACCTGGTCGCCTTGCTGGCCGGCAACGACAGCATGGCCCTGGGTGCCGTGGCCGCCGTGAAGGCCGCTGGCAAGGCCGGCAAGGTGCAGGTGGTGGGCTACGACAACATCGGCGCCATCAAGCCCATGCTGGCCGATGGCCGCGTGCTGGCCACTGCCGACCAGTACGCCGCCAAGCAGGCCGTGTTCGGCATCGAGCTGGCCCAGAAGGCGCTGGCCGCCAAGACGCCCCAGGCGCAGTTGCCTGCAGCCGTCAAGACGGATGTGGTGCTGGTGACCAAGGGCAGCAAGTAAGTAAGTAGCAACCAGCAGAGAAGCCTGAGAGCGGCGAACAAAACGCTTCTGGCGTTGTTGCCGTGTCTTGTCGTACTACCCGTACTAACTGCGACACGGTGCCTCGCCAGAACCGTTTCGCGGAGCTTTGTTCACCGCCCAAAGAATGAACGCCACTCCGCGGCCCGCCTCAGCGAACCCCACCATGCCAATCCCCTCCCCCACTTCCCAGTCCACGCCCTTGCTCGCCATCCAGGCCGTGGGCAAGGACTACACCGCCACGGTGCTCGATGGCGTGAATGTGGAGCTGTTTGCGGGCGAGGTGCTGGCGCTGACCGGCGAGAACGGCGCGGGCAAGAGCACGCTGTCCAAGATCCTGTGCGGGCTGGAGCTGCCCACGCGCGGCGGCATGTTGCTCGGCGGCCAAACCTACACGCCCACCTCGCGCCGCGATGCCGAGCGCCAAGGCGTGCGCATGGTGATGCAGGAGCTGGGCCTGGTGCCCACGCTCACCGTGGCCGAGAATTTGTTGATGGGCCGCCTGCCCAACCGCCTGGGCTGGCTGCAGCGCGATGCGCTGCACACGGCTGCACGCGCGCAGCTGGCCAAGATCGGGCTTGACAGCATCGACCCCGCCACGCCCGTTTCGCAGCTGGGCATTGGCCAGCAGCAGATGGTGGAGATTGCGCGCAACCTGCAGGACGACACACGCATCCTGGTGCTCGACGAGCCCACGGCCATGCTCACGCCGCGCGAGACCAATTACCTGTTCGAGCAGATCGCGCACCTCACCGCACGCGGCGTGGCCATCGTCTATGTGTCGCACCGGCTCGAAGAGCTGCGCCGCATTGCCGACCGCGTGGCCGTGCTGCGCGACGGCCGCCTGGTGGACGTGCGCCCCATGGCCGGCATGAGCGAGGACGACCTCGTGCAGCGCATGGTGGGCCGCGTGGTGAGCGACCTGGACCACCGCCCACGCCGCCCCGTCGGCCCGGTGGTGATGAGCGCCCAGGGCCTGGGCCGAGGCAGCGCCGTGCAGGACGTGAGCCTGGAGCTGCGCGCGGGCGAGATCTTTGGCATAGCCGGGCTGGTCGGATCGGGCCGCACCGAACTGATCCGGCTGCTGTTTGGCGCGGACCGGGCAGACCGGGGCAGCGTCACACTGCACCCCGAATTTGAACAAAAACAGGCCCTGGCGCTTGATGAACAAGCGCCATCAGCCACAAAAAACATAGCAAACAAAAACCCGAAGGCTTCCCAAGCCGCACCGCGCACGATCCCGCGTGGTTTCGCCTCCCCCCTGCAGGCCATCGCCGCAGGCGTGGGTCTGGTCACCGAAGACCGCAAATCCCAGGGCTTGCTGCTGGCGCAGCCTATTCGCATCAACGCCACGCTGTCCGACCTGTCGGCCGTCTCGCGCGGCGGCTGGCTGCAGCGTGGGCTGGAAAACCGCCTGGTGCAAGGTTTTGTGCGCACGCTGGGCATCCGCTGCCGCAGCGCCGAGCAGCCTGTGGGCCAGCTCTCGGGCGGCAACCAGCAAAAGGTGGTGTTTGCCCGCTGGCTGCACCGCGAAGGCCGCGTGCTGCTGCTGGATGAACCCACGCGTGGCGTGGACGTGGGCGCACGCGCCGAGCTGTATGGCGAGTTGGACCGCATGGCCTCCGAAGGCCGCGCGCTGCTCATGGTGTCGTCCGACCTGCGCGAGCTGATGGCCATGGCCGATCGCATCGGCGTGATGAGCGCTGGCCGCCTGGTGGCGGTGTTCGAGCGCGGTGAGTGGTCTGAACAATCCCTGCTGGCGGCGGCGTTTTCCGAGCCCGGCGGGCGCACCAACACAACCTCTTTAACCCCTTCTCCTGTCACCGCATGAACGCCCCCATCACGTCGGCTGCCGCATCCGCGCCAGCACCTTCCTCCGCCTCGGTCTGGCGCAGCCAACTGGGCACCTACCTGGGCCTGCTGGCCGTGCTGGCAGGCATGGTGGCGCTGTTCTCGTCGCTGTCCGAGTACTTTTGGAGCACCGAAACCTTCATCACCATCGCCAACGAGATCCCGGCCCTGGCCGTGATGGCCGTGGGCATGACCTTTGTGCTCATCATCGCGGGCATCGACCTGTCGGTGGGCTCGGTGATGGCGCTGGCCGCAGCCACCTCGGCCGCCGCCATCCTGCAGTGGGGCTGGACAGTGCCCGCCGCCGCCGCCCTGGCGCTGGCCACGGGCCTGGTGTGCGGCACCATCACGGGGGCCATCTCGGTGGCCTGGCGGCTGCCTTCGTTCATCGTCTCGCTGGGCATGCTCGAAGCCGTGCGCGGCAGCGCGTATGTGGTCACTGACTCGCGCACGCAGTACGTGGGCGATGCGATCTCGTGGCTGTCGGCCCCCTTCTTTGGCGGCATCTCGTTCGCGTTTTTGCTGGCGGTGGTGCTGGTGGTGGTGGCGCAGCTGGTGCTGTCGCGCACGGTGTTCGGCCGCTGTGTGGTGGGCATCGGCACCAACGAGGAAGCCATGCGCCTGGCGGGTGTGGACCCGCGCCCCATCCGCATCATCGTGTTTGCCATGACTGGCCTGCTCGCGGGGCTGGCAGGGCTGATGCAGTCGGCCCGGCTCGAAGCCGCAGACCCCAACGCAGGCACCGGCATGGAGCTGCAGGTGATCGCCGCCGTGGTGATTGGCGGCACCAGCCTCATGGGCGGGCGCGGCTCGGTGATCAACACGGCCTTTGGCGTGCTCATCATCGCGGTGCTGGAGGCCGGCCTGGCCCAGGTGGGCGCCAGCGAGCCCAGCAAGCGCATCATCACGGGTTTTGTGATCGTGGCGGCCGTCATCGTGGACACGCTGCGCCAGCGCCGCGCTGCGCATTGAATCACGGTCTGACACCACTCCAACCCAACGACTTCTCACTTTTCGCATGGCTACTATCAAGGACGTTGCGCGCCACGCCGATGTATCGGTCACCACGGTGTCGCACGTGGTCAACGGCACACGCCACGTGAGTCCCGAGGGACGCGAGCGGGTCGAGAAAGCCATCCGCGCGCTGGGCTATGTGCCCAGCGCCATTGCGCGCAGCCTCAAGAGCAACAACACGCGCACGCTGGGCATGCTGATCCCCAACAGCTCCAATCCCTACTTTGCCGAGATCGTGCACAGCGTGGAAGACCGCTGCTTTGGCGCGGGCTACAACCTCATTCTGTGCAACACCAACGACGAGGCGCACCGCCAGGGCACGTATCTGCAGGTGCTGGCCGAGCGGCGCATCGACGGGCTCATCGTGGTCTCCACCGGGCACGACGCCACGCTGCCCACGCAGCTGGCGGGCCTGTCCATCCCCACCGTGCTGGTGGACCGCGAGATCGAGCTGGCCGAGCAGCAGCCCTGCGACCTGGTGGAAACCGCCCACATGCAAGGCGGCCTGCTGGCCACGCGGCACCTGCTGTCGCTGGGCCACCAGCGCATTGCCTGCATTGGCGGCCCGGCCGGTATTGCTCCCAGCGAGCAGCGCATCGCCGGCTGGCGCACTGCGCTGGCCGACGCAGGCTGCGGCACAGGCGACGGCCTGCTATGGCATGGCAACTTCACCAGCCAGGGCGGGTATGAAGCCATGCACGCCGTGCTGCGCGCCCCCGAGCCGCCCACCGCCGTCTTCGTGTGCAACGACCTCATGGCCATGGGCGCACTGTGCGCGGCGCACGAACGCGAGCTGCGCGTGCCCGAGGCGTTGTCCATCGTGGGCTTTGACGACATTGAACTGACCGCCTTCACCAGCCCGCCGCTGACCACCGTGGCCCAGCCCAAGCAGCGCATCGGCGCGCTGGCGGTGGACATGCTGCTGGAGCGCATCGACGGGAAGCGCCAGGACGCGCGCAAGGTGATGCTGCAGCCCGAGCTGCGCGTGCGCTCTTCCACGGCCCCCGCCACCACGGTCGCCCCCGATGCCCGCCGTGGAGGGAGGCCTGCATGACCGCCGTGACTGCTGTGACCGCCAACCTCCAGACCCCCCGCATCGCCGTGGTCGGCAGCCTGAACATGGACCTGGTGCTGCAGGTGCAACATGCCCCCGGCCCCGGCGAGACCGTGCTGGCCGATGCCCTGCTCCTGGTGCCTGGCGGCAAGGGCGGCAACCAGGCCGTGGCCTGCGCCCGCCAGGGCGCCCAGGTGTTTCTGTTCGGCCGCGTGGGCGACGATGGCTACGGCCACACGCTGCGCGCCGGGCTTGACGCCGATGGCATTGACCACCGTGGCGTGCAGACCGATACCGAAGTCACCACCGGTGTGGCCGCCATCACCGTGGAAACCACGGGGCAGAACCGCATCGTGGTGGTGCCCGGCGCCAATGGCAGGTTTGTGCTGAATGCAGAGGTCTTGCGCGGCAGTGTGCAAGGCGCGGGCGGCCTGGTGTTGCAGTTGGAAATCCCCATGCCGCAGGTGCTGGCCGCCGCCGACGTGGCCCATGCCGCAGGCTGCCCGGTGCTGCTCAACCCCTCTCCCATCCAGCCGCTGCCCGATGCGCTGTGGCCGCTGGTCAATATCTTGGTCGTGAACGAAGTGGAGGCCGCAGCATTGGCAGGCCAGAGCGTCGCCACCCCCGCAGACGCAGCGCAGGTCGCACAAGCCCTGCGCTCCAAGGGCCCCGCCCAGGTGGTGGTGACCCTGGGCGCCGCCGGCGCCGTGGCTGCGGATGCCACTGGCTGCCGCTACCACCCGGGCCTCGTCGTGCAGGCCGTGGACACCACTGCCGCAGGCGACACCTTCCTGGGCGCACTGGCTGTGGCGCTGGCACGCGGCGAGCCGCTTGATGCCGCCGTGCGCGATGGCATCCGCGCGTCCGCGCTGTGCGTCACGCAGCCCGGCGCCCAGCCCTCCATTCCCACCCGCGCCACCGTAGCGCAGAGCCCACAACCTCCTGACTGGACACCGCTGTGAAACGCACCGCCCTGCTGCACGCCGAACTCTCCCACGCCATCGCCAGCCTGGGCCATGGCGACATGCTGGTGATCGGCGACGTGGGCCTGCCCATTCCGCCCGGCCCATGCCGCATCGACCTGGCGCTCACGCCCGGCATCCCGGCCGTGGCCGATGTGCTGCGGGTGGTGCTGGACGAAATGCAGGTCGAAAAAGCGCTGATCGCCACCGAAGCCGTGGAGCGCAACGGGGGGCAGCTGCCCGCCTGGTGCCACTTGCCGGTGGAGCCCCAGGCCGTATCGCACGAGGAGTTCAAGCGCCTCACCCAGCAGGCCCGCGCAATGGTGCGTACCGGCGAGTGCACTCCGTATGCCAACGTCATCCTGGTGGCGGGTGTGACGTTCTGATACAGCTTGGGGCTTGCGAAGCCATGGCTGCACCTTCGTTTGCGGGTTTTGGAGGACTTCGGGCAGGCACTACCTGCGGTACGCTGGACCGCAGCCCACGGCGCGGCACGGATGATGCCCGCCACCGACGCCCCGAATTCCTGCACCCATGCCCACCATCGCGCCCCACGATCTCCTGCCTCCTGAAATCACCGTCCTCGAACGCGGCTGGCTGTCGGCCAATAACATCCTTTTCATCGGCCAGCACGACACGGCCATCGTGGACACCGGCTACTGCAGCCATGCCGAGCAGACCGTGGAGCTGGTGCGCGGCACGCTGCAAGGCCGCCCGCTGGACCGCGTGCTCAACACCCACCTGCACAGCGACCACTGCGGCGGCAATGCGGCGCTGCAAAAGGCCTGGCCCGGCGTGCTCACGGCCATTCCGCCCGGCCAGGCCGACCATGTGCGCCAGTGGGATGCCTACGCACTGAGCTACACCCCCACAGGACAGGAATGCCCGCCCTTTCGGGCCGACACCTTGCTCATGCCCGACTCCTGCGTGCTGCTGGGCGACAAGCCCTGGCAGGTGCATGCCGCGCCGGGGCACGATCCGCATTCGGTGGTGTTGTTCGAGCCCCAGGGCCGTGTGCTGATCTCGGCCGACGCGCTGTGGGAAAACGGCTTTGGTGTGGTGTTTCCCGAGCTGGAAGGCGACGACGCATTCGCACACGTTGCCGCCACGCTGGATGTGATCGAAAAGCTGGCGCCGCAAGTCGTCATACCGGGCCACGGGCCGGTGTTTGCCGATGCCCCGCGCGCCATCGACGGCGCCCGCCGCCGCCTGGACGGCTTTGTGCGCAATCCCTCCAAACATGCGCTCTATGCAGCCAAGGTGCTGCTCAAGTACAAACTGCTGGAGTGGCAGCAGATCCCTATGGCCGAGCTGGCGGGCTGGGCGCAGGCCACGCCGTACTTCGGCATGCTGCGCGAGCGCCACTTCGCCGATCAGGCCGAGGCCGAATGGCTCGGCAGCCTGGCCGACGAACTGGTGCGGTCCGGTGCGGCCACCCGCCAGGGCGACATGCTGCACAACACCTAGACATGGCTTCCCCCGGAATCCTGGTGTTGCGCATTGCCCGCTGCAGCTGGCCAGCCCCCAGGATCAGTGCCACCGTGGACCCGGCTTAGCGGGGCCGCTGCGTCCCTATCATCGGGGGACGCTGCGCAGCGCCTCAGCAGGCCTTCAATGCTTGTGCTGCTTGTCGCAGCCCATCACATGGTTGTTGCTGCTGGACATGCACTGGTAAAACGCCTTCTTGTTGCCCGACGCACCCTGGCAGTCCGACATGCTGTACTTGCCCTTGGCTTCGCGGATCTTGGGTGCGGTCTTGTCGAAGTCGGCCTGGGCCATGTAGCCGTCACGCACGTTTTTCTGGCCCACTTCCAGCATCTGGTCGGCCTGGTAGTGGATGTTGTCCACGGCGGCGGAGCAGTTCAGCGTCACCGATTTGCTGTCCACCGTCTCCAGGGCCTTTTTCATGCCCTGGCCAAACTCTTCCACGTCCTTCGAGATCTTCTTGGTGCCGTCGGCGTTGTACTGCTGGCCCGGCTTGCCGGACGAGGATGACGAGCTCTTGGTCGTGCCGTTGCTGCCCTGGAGCTTCAGCGGCTCGGCGTCTGCCTTGGACGGCGGGGGCTGCGAACCGTAGTGGGTCTTGCCCTCGGCATCCACCCATTTGTAGACGGGCTGCGCCTGCACGCCCACCCCCAGCCCCGACACCAGGGCGGCTATCGCCAGCCACGACAGCTTCTTCATCATCTCCATCCCTCCATGCATGGTCAAAAAGGCATCCACCGCTTACTAAACAAGCGGAAATAGCTATTATTTTTATAGCAATTTGTTTACAAACGTGGCACCAAGACTCAAGGCAGATCCTTGTTCACTTCGGGCGCCGCCGCGTCGCGCGGGCCGATGGTGCCCAGGCGGCTCTTGAGCGACTGGGGCTGGCCGGTGAGCATGGCGGCGTAGTTGGTGGTGTTGGCCAGCACTTTCTTCACGTAGTCGCGCGTTTCGGCAAAGGGCACGTTTTCGGCCCAGATGGCGGCGTCGAGCACTGGGCCGTTGCGCCAGCTGCGCGGGCGGCCGGGGCCGGCGTTGTAGGCGGCAGCGGCCATGGGCATGGAGCCCGCAAAGTCGTCCAACGCGAGCTTGAGGTAGGCCGTGCCGATGGTGATGTTGGTGTCGCGGTCGTTGATCTGGTCGGCGGTGAAGTTGTTCAAACCGATCTTCTTGGCCGTCCAGCGCGCGGTGGCGGGCATGACCTGCATCAGGCCCGAGGCGCCCACGTGGGAGCGTGCGTCCATGATGAAGCGGCTTTCCTGGCGGATGAGGCCGTAGACATACGCCGGGTCGAGGCCAATGCCGTTGGCGCGCTCCACCACCGCGCTGCGAAACGGGGTGGGGAAACGCTGGGTGGTGTCCACCACGCTCTTGGTGCGTTCGCTGGTGTTGATGCAGCGGTCCCACACCTCGCGCTGGCAGGCGAAGTCGGCGGCGGCCAGCAGTTCGCGGTCGGGCATGCCGCCGCTTTGGTGCAGGTTGGTGGTGTAGTTCCACTCGCGCACGCCTTCGCTGCGCAGGCCCAGCAGGATGGCATACAGCGCGCGGTTCAGGCCCGGGTTGGCGCGGGCGGCGGCCTTTTCTTCGGCAGTGAGGGGGGCGGGCGCGGGTGGCGTGGTGATGCGCTGGCCGAGCTCTTCGAGCGCCAGTTGCTCGTAGAAGCCGCGCGTGCTGGCAATGCCTTCGAGCAGTTGGCGCGCTTCGGCGCGTTCGGCGTCGGTCACGCGGCCTGCGAGCAGCGAGCGTGCCTTCCAGTACACCCAGGTGCTGTCTTGGCGACCTTCGGGGCCCATGGCGTCCACAGCCTTTCCGACGGCCTTCCACTGGCCGGCGCGCAGGGCGGCGCGCACCTTCCAGCCCAGCAGGTCGTCGTTGAGGTCGCTGTCCTTGGTCACATTGGCAAAGTAGCTGTGGGCGTTGCTGGCCAGCTTTTGCGCAGCGGTCTTGCCGATCACGGCCCAGGCCCAGTTGCGCTCCTCGGCCGAGAGGTGCACGCTCCACTTGCTGTCGAGCTGGTAGGCCGCGCCGTCCGGGTCGCCGGTGGCCAGTTTCAACAGGGCCAGCAGCACCAGTTCCTGCTTGGCCTTGCCGGCGGCCGTGGCGCGCGACAGCAGGTATTTGCTCGGCGCATCCAGCACGTCCTTGACCTGCGGCAACGATTCGGGCGAGACGATCTCGACCGCCGCGCGCACCACGCGGGGGCGATTGGCCTCGACCCCCAGGCGAGCCTTGCGCCACACGTCCAGGGCTGAGAGTTTCTTGTAGCCATGCAGCTCGCGTGCGGCGTGGGTGCAGCCGTCGTCGCCGTCGCGCTGGGCGTACCAGTTGCTGCGCACATCCTCGGCCACGGTGGGGCTGGCTGTGCCCTTGATCTGGTCGATCAGCAGCGCGTAGCAGCGCACCTCGCGGTCGTCCGACATGCGGTAGCTGGGGTGCTGCTCGGCGAACTGGCTCCAGTCGCGGCGCTGGCCCAGTAACAAGAGCCAGTCATTGCGCAGGCGGTCTTCCTGGTAGCTACCGGCGTAGCGCTGCAGGAAAGACTGGATCTCCTGTGGTGACGCCTCGCCCAGGCGCACCCGCAGCTCCCAGTAGGCGGCCCAGGGCTCCAGTGCATGACCACGCGCAGTGGGCAGCAGCTGCGCGAGCTTGTTACGGTCGCCTTTGCGGAAGGCCTGCTGCATCTCCAGCAGGGTATCGTCCCCACGGTTTTGCGCCATGACAAGGGGCGCGGTGGCTGCCAGCACGGTGGCGGCGACAAGGGGTGTCAGAATCGCTCTGAGAAATTGCATGGGGGAATTATCTGATGGACAAAGCAGCCCTTCGGCGCGCGTTGATAGAAGAACGCCTCAATCTGCCCGACCGCCTACAGCGGGCCGACCTGTTACAACAGGTGATGCGCATCTGGCTGGTGAACCGGCCGGATACGGTCATTGGAGCCTATTGGCCCATCAAGGGCGAATTTGACCCCCTGCCCGCGCTGCACCGCTGGAAGGAAGATGGCGAGTTGCTGGACGAACCCCAACTGCGCCGCATCGGGCTGCCGGTGGTGAACAAGCTGCACAAAACCCTCACCTTCCACGCCTGGTACCCCGGCTGCCCCATGGAGGAAGACGCCTACGGCATCCCCAAGCCCAAGGACACCGAGGTCATCGTGCCCACCCTGCTGTTCGTGCCCTGCGTGGGCTACGCCCCCGGGGGCTATCGGCTGGGCTATGGCGGCGGCTTCTACGACCGCACGCTGGCCACCCTGCAGCCCAAGCCGTTCACGGTGGGTCTGGGCTTCACCAATGGCTACCTGGACGACTTCGAGCCCGAAGAGTTCGACCTGCCGCTCGATGCCATCCTGAACGACAACGGGGTGGTCTGGCCGGTCTGAACCGCTGCGCCATTGCCCGTGATGCGTGCCACGCATCATTCAGGCCGTGTTTTCGCATCGCTGGCGCGCGCCACTGCCGCTAGCATGGCGGGCTGACTTTCTTTTCTCTGTTTTCCATCGGCAGGTGCCCCATGCTCAAGCTCTATATCGGCAACAAGAACTACTCCTCCTGGTCCATGCGCCCCTGGGTGCTGCTCAAACAGGCGGGCATCGTGTTTGAAGAAGTGCGCGTGCGCTTTGACAGCTTTGACGCCGATTCAGAGTTCAAGCGCGCGATTGGCGCCGTGAACCCCACGGGCAAGGTGCCCGTGCTGGCAGATGGTGACCTGGTGGTGTGGGACACGCTGGCGATTGCCGAATACGTGGCTGAAACCCACCCTGACAAAAAGCTCTGGCCCACGGACGCCAAGGCCCGTGCGCGCGCCCGCAGCATTTGCGCCGAAATGCACAGCGGCTTCACCGCCCTGCGCAGCAACTGCCCCATGAACATCGAGGCCAACCTGGCCGACACCGGCGCCCTGATCTGGCGCGACCAGGCCGGCGTGCGCGCCGACGTGCAACGCCTGGTGGACATGTGGAGCGCGCTGCTGCAGGAACATGGCGGTCCCATGCTGTTTGGCGAGTTCACAGTGGCCGACGCCTACTTTGCCCCCGTGTGCATGCGCCTGCACACCTACGCCCTGCCCGTGCCACCCCACATCGCCGCCTATGTGCAGCGCGTGCGCGCCCTGCCCGGCGTGAAGGCCTGGATCGACGACGCCCTGGCCGAGAAGGACTTTCTGGACTTCGAAGAACCCTATCGCCTGTGCCATAAAGAAGGCTGAGCACCACCATGGCCGTCACCATCTACCTGCGCTACGTGCTCAACACCAGCAAGCTCAAGGAGTTTGAGCACTACGGAAAACTGTGGATACCGCTGGTCGAGAAGTTCGGCGGTAAACACCACGGCTATTTCATGCCCAGCGAGGGCGCGAACAACATCGCACTGGCATTGTTCACCTTTGACAGCCTTGCGGCGTACGAGGTGTACCGCCAGCAGTCGATGCAGGATGCAGAATGTCAGGCGGCGTTTCGCTATGCCGAGGAGACGGGGTGCATCGTGAGCTACGAGCGGAGTTTTTTCAGGCCGGTGTTTGGCTGAAGGGGCACGGGCAGCCCGGCCACGCTACCTAAACTGCTTGCGCAAAAACGGCTTGTGCCGCGCGATGTGCGCCAACTGGGCGGGGGCCACGGTGCCGCCCAGGTCTTCCTCTTCCGCGTTGAGCACCTGGTTGGCATAGGCCAGCGCACGCGCCACCACCTCTTCCTCGCTCACCCCCTGCTGCGCGGCCAGGTCCAGCGCCACGCGCTTCATGGCGCGCTGCGACAGCATCCACATGGCGCCAAAGGCATCCCACGCGGCCATCGCTTCCTTGAACTTGTCGCGATCGGCCAGGATTTCGTTCAGCGGCTTGGCCAGGATCTCCTGCAGGTCGTCCACCTTGGCTTTCAAAGCTTCGAACTGCGCCTCGCGCTGCAGGGCTTCCGCTGCAGCGTTGGCGGCTGCGTCGGGCGCCGTGGGCACGGGCACGCTGCCGTCGGGGTTGAGCTGGGCGATGGTGAGGTCGGACGAGAGGGACATGGTGGGCTGGAATATACGGCCGGGGGCCCGGCCTAAACTACACCGATGCAAATCTACATGGTGGGCGGCGCCGTCCGCGACAAGCTGCTGGGCCGGCCCGTGAACGACCACGACTGGGTGGTCGTGGGCGCGACGCCCGAGCAGATGCTGGAACTGGGCTATCTGCCCGTGGGGCGCGACTTCCCCGTCTTTTTGCACCCCGACACGCGCGAGGAGTACGCACTGGCCCGCACCGAGCGCAAGAGCGGGCGCGGCTACCGGGGCTTTGTGGTGGAAAGCTCGCCCGATGTGACGCTGGAAGAAGACCTTTCGCGCCGCGACCTTACTATCAATGCAATAGCTACTAGCGCTTATGGGATAAGCGCTGGAGGCATTTTTGACCCCTATTTTGGTGCCCAAGACATCGAGGCGCGGGTGCTGCGGCATGTGACCGACGCCTTCCGCGAAGACCCGGTGCGCATCCTGCGTGTGGCGCGGTTTGCGGCGCGATTCACCGACTTCACGGTGGCGCCCGAGACGATGCAGCTGATGCGCGAGATGGTGCAGCACGGCGAGGCGGACCACCTGGTGGCCGAGCGCGTGTGGCAGGAGCTGGCGCGCGGGCTGATGGAAGAAAAGCCCTCGCGCATGTTCGAGGTGCTGCGCGAGTGCGGCGCGCTGCAGGTGCTGCTGCCCGAAGTGGCGCGCCTGTGGGGCGTGCCCCAGCGGGCGGAGTACCACCCCGAGGTGGACACGGGCGTGCACCTGATGATGGTGCTGGACATGGCCGCGCGGCTGCAGGCGCCACTCACTGTGCGGTTTGCCTGCCTGGCGCACGACCTGGGCAAGGGCACCACGGCCGCCGACGTGCTGCCACGCCACATCGGACACGAGGAGCGCAGTGCCGAGCTGCTGAAGGTCGTGGCCGAGCGCCTGCGCGTGCCGGTGGACTGCCGCGAGACAGCCGATGTGGTGGCCCGCGAGCACGGCCACATCCACCGCAGCCACGAACTGTCGGCCGCCGCCCTGGTGCGGCTGCTGGAGCGCTGCGATGCCATTCGCAAGCCCGAGCGTTTTGCCGACATCCTGCTGGCATGCGAATGCGATGCGCGCGGGCGGCTGGGATTTGAAGAGTCGGCCTACCCCCAGCGCCAGCGGCTCGCCGCCGTGCTGGCGGTGGTGCAGTCCGTGGTCACGCGCGACATTGCAGCGCGGGCAGCGGCCAAGGGCATGAGCGGGCCGCAGGTGGGCACGCTGATCCACCAGGCCCGGGTGGAAGCGGTGGCGCAGTGGACAGGCAACAACAACGCCACCTGACCCAGGGCCGCGGAAAACAAGGCACACCCCTCAAAAACGAGGGCAAAACTTCCTACAATCCGCGTCCGCTTGCGCCCCGCCCCGGGGTGCACCTTTGCAAGTTCCTGGCGCATGCTCGCGCCCTACAGCCATTCCAACGCCTTCATGACCGCAGTGCACATCCGCCCCGCCGCCCCGGCCGACGCCGACACCATCGCGCCGCTGTTTGATGCCTACCGGCAGTTCTACGAGCAGGCGCCAGACCTCGCTGGAGCCCGGACATTCATCGCACAGCGGCTGGAGCGCGGGGAGTCCGTGGTGCTGCTGGCACTGGATGCATCGGGAGCAGCGATAGGTTTTTGCCAGCTTTACCCAACCTTCTGCTCGGTGGAGGCAGCGCCCATCTACACGCTGTACGACCTGTTCGTGGCCCCCGCAGCACGCAAGACAGGCGCCGGGCGCGGCTTGCTGATGGCCGCCGAAGCCATGGCCCGCGCGCACGGCAAGGTGCGCATGGATCTGACCACGGCACACGCCAACACCACGGCGCAGTCGCTCTACGAATCGCTGGGCTGGACGCTGGACACCGTCTTTCGCGCCTACAACAGGCGGGTAGCGGCCTGACCTGACCGCCACCTCGCCGCTGCCCAGATAGCCATTACCAGCGCAGCAGGCGCGGCCCCAGTACGGCCCCCAGCGCCGTCGGGATGGCCATGCCCGCCAGGTACCAGACCGCCAGGAACGGCGTGGCCATCTCGGGGCAATGCAGGGCATACACCAAAGCACCCAACGCGCCCGCCAGCAACCCGGCGCCCGCGCCCGCCCAGGCCAGGCGGGTGGGCGCGGCCCCCTTCAGGGCCCAGAAGCCCGCAGCCAACGCAGGCACAGACAGCGCCGCGATATTGAACGGACAGGTGCGCCAGGTGCTGCCCAGGATGAGCGGCACACGCTCTGCCGCAGTCACCTGCGACAACGCCCACAATGCCATGGCCCACAACACCAGCGGCGGCACTGCCAGCAGCAGCGCCGCAGGCCCCACCGCCATGCCGGGTCGGGCCATGCGGCGCAGCAGCGCCAACCCGGCGGCGGCCAGTGCAGCGGCAAACACCAGCTTGCCCCAGAACATGGGCAGCGCCATGGTCGCCAGCAGGTCGGGGCGCAGGCCGAACAGGGCCAGCATCAGCACCCCGGCACCGGCAATGCCCACTGCGGCGGCCACGGCAAACCGTTGCTCTATCGCGTTGTTCTGCACCGGCCGGTCATCGGCGGCGAGCAGGTGGATCAATTCATCGGTTTTCATGCTATTTCCCCTGGGACTTACGTACATCAGAATGCAACAACGACCGGCCTTCTGTACCCGGCGGTTTGCCTGACCCCTGTTGCACGTAAGTCATGTCCCTGATCTTGGCGGCCAGGGCCTTGAGCCCCCGGTGCACGCCGACTTTGACGGCCGACTCCGACAGCCCCGTGAGGCGCGCCGTCTCGACGACCGACAAACCTTCCAGCTTCACGCACTCGATCGGCAGACGCTGCTTGTCGGGCAAGGTGCGCAACAACTGCCCCAGGTCGCGCCGGGCTTCGGCGGCCTCGCTGTCGCTGCTGGCAAACAACTCATCGGCATCGTCCAGCGGGTCGTTGCGCCCTTCCTTCACGGCGTGCGAGCGCAGCCAATCGATGAGCTTGTAGCGCGCAATCGCATGCGCCCAGGCCGTCACCGGCATCTCGGGCCGATAAGTGTGGCGCTGGTTGTGCACCGCCAGCAGCGTCTCCTGCACCAGGTCCTCCACCTCGTCGGGCCGCTGCATCAGGCGGCGGCGCAAAAACGCACGCAGGTGTGCGCTCAGCTCTTTCAGAAAGCGCTGGTAGGCGGCTGCGTCGGCGTCCAGCCCTTGCAGCAGCAAACCGCGCAGGCGCTCTTCCACTATCTCCATGGTGTCTCCCTGCAAGGAATTCGTACTCCGAGGCCAATGGGTTACAGGCAACAGAAAAAATATTTACGCCATGCCGCCACGATTTTTTTGCGCAGCGCTGTAACCCGCCTGCTGCACAGCGCGAATTACAACGCAGATCGGGCCATTCAACGCGACCTCTGTGTCGCAACCCGGTCGGATTCAACCACTACCCAACCCTTGGAGAACCGTACCATGACCACTCGCACCCTCAGCCTCGGCGCACTCGCCCTCATTGCCCTGACTTCTGGCGCCGCCATGGCCCAGACCGCCCCCATGGAAGGAGCCAAGCCCGCCATGGAGAAGTGCTACGGCGTCTCGATGGCTGGCAAGAACGACTGCGCAGCAGGCCCCGGCACCACCTGCGCCGGCACCTCCAAGATGGACTACCAGGGCAACGCCTGGAAGTTCGTGCCCGCAGGCACCTGCGCGTCGATCAAGACGCCCAAGGGCATGGGTTCGCTGGCACCCGCCAAGGCCTAAGAGGCTGATGCCATGACTCCGCGCCCCCTCACCGCTGGTCTGGGCCTCAAGCCCCAGCACTACGGCGAGGCGCTGCAGTGCACCGCCCCCGGCCTGTGGTGGGAGGTGCACCCCGAGAACTACCTGGCCGATGGCGGCCCGCGCCTGGCGTATCTGGATGCGATCCGCGCACGCCACCCCATGGCGCTGCACGGCGTGTCCCTGTCCCTTGCGGCCGATGCACCGCCCGATGCGGCGCACCTGGGCCGCCTGGCGGCACTGGCGCGGCGCGTGGAGCCTGTGATCATCTCGGAGCACCTGGCGTGGTCCACCTGGCGCGGTCAGTATCTGCCCGACCTGCTGCCGTTTCCCCGCACGCACGCGGCGCTGCACCGCATTGCAAGCAACATCGCCCGCACACAGGATGTGCTGCAACGGCCCATCGCCATCGAGAACCCCACGCACTATCTGCACATCGATGGCCACGCATGGGCCGAGACCGACTTTCTGGCCGAATTGGTGCGGCGCACCGGTTGTGCGCTGCTGCTGGACGTGAACAACGTCCATATCAGCGCGAACAACCTGGGCTTTTGCGCGCAGGCGTACCTGGATGCGTTTCCCCTGCACGCCGTGGCCGAGATCCACCTGGCGGGCCACCATGCCGACCCGGTGCATGGCAACACCTTGCTCATCGACAGCCACGACGCCCCGGTGGCGCCCGCCGTGTGGGCGCTGTACCAACGCGTGATCGAGCGCGCAGGTCCCATCCCCACCCTCATCGAGCGTGATGACAACCTGCCCGACTTCTGTGAACTGCTGGGCGAGCGTGGCCAGGCCCACCATGTACTCATGGCTGCGCACACCGAGGAGGCCGCATGCAGCTGACCGACTTTCAGGATGGTTTCTCGGCCGCCCTGCTCGGCGCGGGCCATCCCCCAACCACCGCGTGGCTAGTGGCCCTGGAGGCCCAGCCCGGCTTTGCCGTGTACCGCAACACCGTGCTCAAGGGCTGTGTCGATGCCCTGCAGGCCAGCTACCCCACGGTGTGCCAGCTGGTGGGCGAAGGCTGGTTCCGCGCCGCCGCAGCGGTCTATGCGCGCCAGCAACCGCCTTGTGATGGACTGCTGGTGGACTACGGCGCTGGGTTTGGCGACTTCCTGGCCGGGTTTGAACCTGCGGCCGGGTTGCCCTACCTGCCCGCCATAGCGCGCCTGGACCGCGGCTGGACCGAGTGCCATCTGGCAGCCGACGCTACCGCCGTGGACCGAGCCTGGTGGGGCCGGCAAGCGCCAGAAACGCTGCCCGCCTTGCAACTGCATCCCCACCCCGCTGCGCACTGGACCTGGTGCAATGGGCATCCGGCCTATCGCCTGTGGCAGAGCCACCGTGAAGGCTTGGCCCTGCCCGAATCGCTGGCCTGGGCGGGTGATGGCGGCCTGCTCACCCGGCCACACGCGGAAGTGACCTGGCGCCCGCTTTCGCGTGCAGGGGTTGCTTTTTTGGACGCCTGCGCAGAGGGCCAGACTCTGGAAGCCGCCGCCACCCGCGCCTTAGATACCGATCCCGCCACTGACTTTGCCGCGCTCCTGGGCACCTTGCTGGACGCGGGGGCCCTGGTCCCACCCCATTCACATCCACATTCACACCCACAGGCCGAGGAGGCCCCATGACCACCCACACCCAATCCCCCCACTTCCCCACAGCACCCACCAAAGGCCCCCGCGTTCTGCTGGCCCGCCTGGCCGATGCCGCTGCCTGGCTCACCCCCCACAGTCTGCTGGCCCTGGTCAACCGCGTGGCCATCGCGGGCATCTTCTGGCTGTCTGCCCGCACCAAGGTCGATGGCTGGTTCACGATCTCCGACAGCGCCTACGCGCTGTTCCGCGAAGAATACAAACTGCCCTTGTTGCCGCCTGAACTGGCGGCGCAGATGGCCACCGTGGCCGAACATGTGTTTCCCATCCTGCTCGTGCTGGGCCTGTTCACGCGCCTGTCGGCTGTGGCCTTGTTGGGCATGACACTGGTCATTCAGGTTTTTGTGTATCCGGATGCCTGGCCCACGCACCTGTCGTGGGCGGGGCTGATGCTGTACCTGGCAGGGCGCGGTGCGGGCAATGTGTCGCTGGACCGCGTGCTGGGAATTCGCTGAAACCCTTGCATCAGCCCGCGGCCGTCTGCACCCAGCGCACGATGTCCGCAGCACCCAGCGCGCCTGAGATACGCGCCACCTCACGCCCCTGCTGAAAAAGGACCATGGTCGGAATGCTGCGGATGGCATAACGTGCCGCGATGGCCTGGTGTTCTTCGGTATTGAGCTTGGCCAGGCGCACACGCGGCTCCAGCTCACGGGCCGCCTGGGCAAAGGCGGGCGCCATCTGGCGGCACGGCCCACACCAGGGCGCCCAGAAATCCACCAGCACCGGAATGTGGCTGCGCCCCACATGTTTGTCAAAACTCGCCCCATCCAGTTCCAGAGGGGCGCCCACAAAAAGCCCCTGGTGGCACTTTCCGCAATCGGGTGCATGGGCCAGATCTGCGCTTTGCACGCGATTGGTGGTGTGGCAGTGCGGGCAGACGATGTGCAGGGCTTCGGTCATGGGGTGAGATCAGGTTCAAGCAAGAGCAAGAGCGGGTTTTTTACACATTGCGGCAGAAGCTTTGCGTTTCAAGGGTGGTCCTGCCAGACCAATGGCAATGGCAATGGCAATGGCAATGGCAATGGCAATGGCGGCCCGATGTTGCAATGGGTCGCACACCTTGCGCGCGTTTACCAACGCTGAATCACCCTTTCCCCCCGGTCAGCTTCACGGCGTCTGCTAAGGTTTGACCCATGCAGCTGCTCCCCCTACTGACAACTGCCCATGCGCTTTTTCTGGACTTCGATGGCACGCTCACCGAGCTGGCACCACGCCCCGAGGCGGTGCGCGTCGCCTCCGGGCTGGTCCCAACGCTGCTATCGCTGTACACCCACCTGGGGGGTGCGCTGGCCATCGTGACCGGGCGGCCTGAGGCCGACATCGACGGATTCCTGGCCCCGCTGCGCCTGCCGCTGGCGAGTGAGCATGGTGCCCAATACCGCCTGGCCGACACTTCGCTTCCGGCCGTTCTACCGCCGGATCTGGAGCCCGTTCTTCGGGCTGCGTACGACCTTGCAGCGCGCAACCCCGGGCTGCTGGTGGAGCGCAAACGCGTCAGCGTGGCCCTGCACTACCGCCAGGCCCCCCAACTGGCCGCGTTGTGCCACGACACCCTGGTACGCGCCATGCGCCATGTGGAGGGCGTGGAACTGTTGCATGGCAAATGCGTCTTTGAAGTGAAGCCCCGTGGCGTCGACAAGGGCCAGGCCATTGCCGATTTCATGACCCAGGCACCCTTTGCAGGACGTTTGCCAGTCTTCGTGGGCGATGACGTCACCGACGAAGCTGGCTTTGCCGCCGTGCAGGCGCTGGGCGGCTGGGGCATCAAGGTGGGCGAAGGGCCGACCATGGCACAACACCGCTGCATGACACCCGCCGCATTGCGTGGCTGGCTGTCGGCCACGCGAACCCATTGGAACCACCTGAACCCGGAGCGCGAACCATGAACACAGCCGCCAACGCCCCCCAAGCGGGATCGCTCAACCTGGGGATGATCGGCAATTGCGCCATCAGCGCACTGATCGACAACCACGCCCGCATGGTGTGGTGCTGCCTGCCGCGTTTTGATGGAGACCCGGTGTTCAACGCCCTGCTGCAGCCCGGCGACGAAGGCAGCCACTTCGCGATCGAACTCGAAGACCTCGCCTCGGCCCACCAGTGGTATGAGCCCAATACCGCCATCCTGCGCACGCAGCTGTTTGACAAGGCAGGCCATGGGGTGGAGATCACCGACTTTGCGCCGCGCTTTTACAGCCGCTCGCGCTACTTCCGGCCCATGACGCTGGTACGCCGGGTGCGCCCCATCCAGGGCGCGCCTCGCATCCGCGTGGCGCTCAAGGTGCGCTACGACTGGGGCCAGACCACACCCGAAATCACGCGCGGCAGCAATCACATCCGCTATGTGGGCGAGGGCATGACGCTGCGCCTGTCCACCGATGCACCGGTCTCGCACGTGTTGTCAGGCCAGGCGTTTGTACTCACGCGCGAACACAACTTTCTGCTGGGGGCCGACGAAACGCTGGTGGAGGGCATTGCCGACACCGCGCGCCTGTTCGAGCAGGAGACCACGGCCTACTGGCGCAGCTGGACCCGCGCCCTGGCCGTGCCGCTGGAGTGGCAAGAAGCCGTCATCCGTGCGGCCATCACGCTCAAGCTCTCACTGTACGAGGACACCGGTGCCATCGTGGCCGCCATGACCACCAGCATCCCCGAGTCCGCCCACAGCGGCCGCAACTGGGACTACCGCTACTGCTGGCTGCGCGACGCGTTCTTCGTGGTGCGCGCGCTCAACAGCATCTCCGAAGTGGGCACCATGGAGGACTATCTGCGCTGGCTCAGCAACGTGGTGGTGGAAGGCGGCGATGGCCACATCCAGCCGCTGTACGGTATTGGCCTGGAGCAAGAACTGCCCGAGAGCCTTGTGCCCCAGCTGGCGGGCTACCGGGGCATGGGCCCTGTGCGCGTGGGCAACCAGGCGGCAGAGCATTTCCAGCATGACGTGTACGGCAACATCGTGCTGGGCGCGGCCCAGGCCTTTCACGACCACCGCCTGCTGCACCGCGCGGGCCTGGCCGAATTCACGCGGCTGGAACAGGTGGGCGAGAACGCAGTGCGTGTCTACGGCCAGCCCGATGCAGGCATGTGGGAGCTGCGCACACGTGCCCGGGTGCACACGTCGTCCGCCCTGATGAGCTGGGCCGCCTGCGACCGGCTGGCCAAGATCGCCGCCACCCTGCAGCTGGCCGACCGCGCCAGCCACTGGCAGCAGCATGCGGACCGCATGCGCGCCGAAATCCTGGACAAATCGTGGTGCGAAGCGCGCCAGGCGTTTGCCGAAAGTTTTGGCGGCCATGAACTCGATGCCAGCGTATTGCTGATGGCCGAGGTCGGCCTCATCGACCCGAAAGACCCGCGCTTCGTGAGCACCGTGGAGGCCATGGAAAAGAGCCTGTGCGACGGCCCCTACATGCGCCGCTACGAGGCGGCCGACGACTTCGGCAAGCCCGAGACAGCCTTCAACATCTGCACCTTCTGGCGCATCGATGCCCTGGCGCGCATTGGCCGCAAGGCCGAGGCGCGCGCCATCTTCGAGACCATGCTGGCCGCCCGCAACCCGCTGGGCCTGCTGTCCGAAGACACGCACCCCGAAACGCGCGAGATGTGGGGCAACTTCCCGCAGACCTATTCGATGGTGGGCGTGATCAACGCTGCCGTGCGCCTGTCAGCCCCCTGGGACAGCGTGATTTGAGGTCCTGTCCGACAACGGCCTGGGGCGATCCACAACGATGATCGACCCATGAGCCGCCTTGTCGTCATCTCCAACCGCCTCGCCGATCCCCGCAAACCCGCTGCTGGCGGCCTCGCCGTCGCCCTCGGAGAGGCCCTGAACCAGACAGGCGGGCTGTGGTTTGGCTGGAGCGGCAACGTGGTCGAAGGCGGGACACCCGGCGAGGGTGAACTGCACACGCGGCAGGCTGGTGCCGTCACCCTGGCCACCGTGGACCTGTGCCGCGAAGACCATGACAGCTACTACCATGGCTACAGCAACAGCGTGCTGTGGCCGGTGTTTCACTACCGCCTGGACCTGGCCGACTTCAATGCCAGCTACATCGCGGGCTACCGGCGCGTGAACCAGATGTTTGCGCGCAAGCTGCTGCCGCTCTTGCGCGACGATGACATCCTCTGGGTGCACGACTACCACCTTATTCCGCTGGCCGCCGAGCTGCGTGCCATGGGCTGCAAGCAGCGCATCGGTTTTTTTCTGCACATTCCGATGCCCCCGCCGCTCATCATGGCGGCCATTCCGCAGCACGAGTGGTTGATGCGTTCGCTGTTCGCCTACGACCTGGTGGGCCTGCAGAGCGAGGCCGACGTGTCGCATTTCACACGCTACGTGCGCAACGAAGGCAGCGCCGAGGAGGTGGACGCCCAGCGGCTTCGCGCGTTCGGCGGCACGGTGCAGGTGCAGGCCTTTCCCATCGGCATCGACGTGGACGAATTCACGCGCCTTACGCACGCCCCCGATGCGGTCGAAACGTACGAGAACATGCGCGACGAGTATTCACGCAGGCGCCTGCTGCTGGGCATTGATCGGCTCGACTATTCCAAGGGCATCCCGCACCGCGTGCGCGCGTTCCGCGAGCTGCTGGACCGTTACCCGGAAAACCGCGACAGCGCCACACTCATCATGATCGCCTCGCCCACGCGCGACGACGTCAACGCCTATGCCGACCTGCGCCAGGAGCTGGAGGGCCTGTGCGGCGCGGTGAACGGCGACTATGGCGAACTCGACTGGATGCCGGTGCGCTACATCCACCGGATGGTGGCGCGCAAGCGGGTGCCGGGTCTGTGCCGCGCCGCCGCCGTGGGCTTGGTCACGCCACTGCGCGATGGCATGAACCTGGTGGCCAAAGAGTATGTGGTGGCGCAAGACCCAGACGACCCGGGCGTGCTCGTGTTGTCCCGCTTCGCGGGTGCGGCCGAGCAACTGAAAGAAGCGCTGCTGGTGAACCCCTACGACACCCAAGGCATGGCCGACAGCATCCAGCAGGCGCTGCAAATGCCACTGGCCGAGCGGCAGGCGCGCCACCAGAAACTCATGGCTCGCCTGCGCGAGCACGACGTGCACTGGTGGCGAAAGTCGTTCCTGAAGGCTCTCCAGGCGGCGGGCGACTGACGACCTCCACGCGCCGCCTGGCTAGCCCCGTCGCGCGCAGCGAAGGCTCAGAGCAACTTCGTCAGCAGGCTCAACACAAAGCTCAGAAGCAGCGTCGAAGCCAAAGGCACGTCCCAGTCCCGGCCGAGCCAGCGAAAGCGCAGGTCGCCAGGCAAGCGGCCAAACCCCATGCGCCGAAGCAGGGGCGAGAGCCAGCTCAGCAACATCAGAGCCAGAAAGACGACAAGAAGCCAGCGGATCATGCCCACAGTGTAGGGCGGCAGGTCCTTTCAGCGCCTCTCGACGCACATGCAGGCGCAGCGCTGCCGCACTGGGGTCTTCCCCCTTGAGGAAGGAAGCCTCACAAACGAATCAGGGGCCTTCGTTCTTTCAGCGCTGGACGCCCCAGCGGCGCACGGTGAGCCGCTCCAGCGTGTGAAAGCCCAGGCTCTCCACCGCCAGGCCGATCAGGATCACCAGCACCAGGCCCGCGAACACCTTGTCGGTGTAGAGCTCGTTGCGGTTCTGGAAGATGTACCAGCCCAGGCCCCCCTTGCCCGACGACGCGCCGAACACCAGCTCGGCCGCGATCAGCGTGCGCCAGGCAAAGGCCCAGCCGATCTTCAGGCCCGACAGGATGGACGGCAGCGCGGCCGGCACCAGGATCTGCAGCACGTAGCGGATGCCGGTGAGGCCGTAGTTGCGGCCAGCCATGCGCAGCGTCTCGGGCACGGACTGAAAACCCGCATAGGTGTTGAGCGCCAGCGGCCACAGCACCGAATGGATGAGCACGAACACCAGGCTGCCCTGCCCCAGGCCGAACCACAGCAGCGCCAGCGGCAACAGCGCGATGGCGGGCAGGGGGTTGAACATGGAGGTCAGCGTGGACAGCAGGTCGCGCCCGAACTGGGTGGACACGGCCAGCGTGGTGAGCACGAAGGCCCCGAAGATGCCAGCAAGATAGCCCTTGAGCAGCACCGACAGCGAGATCGCCGTCTTGGCGATCAGCTCGCCCGAGGCCAGGCCCTCCACCAATGCCTTGGCGGTCTGCAGGAAGGTGGGCAGCAGCAGGTCGTTGTCCTGCCAGCGCGCCACCACCTCCCACAGCACGGCCAGCACCGCCAGGATCACGAGCTTGCGCACCCAGGCCTGCTGCCAGATGCGCGCGGCCAGCGGCAAGGGTTGCACGGGAGCGATACCGCCCAGCGGCTCCAGGCTGCGCTCGAACTCGGGACGCACGGGAGGGGTCAGCAGGGAGGCGCTCATACGGAAATCTGGAAAGGCAGCGCGCCCGCGGGCCGCTGGGGGAGGATGAGCGGCACGCCACCTTGGCGGCTGGGCGCCAGGGCCTCGGCATCGGCCTGCACCGATCCTGGCACCGCGCCGGCGGCGGGCTCGTCGAACAGCAGCCGGTGGATGCGCTGGGCCGTGGCCTGGAATTCGGTACCGCCCAGGCTGTGCAGCCCGAATTGGTGGCTGTTGACCTCGGCGCGCAGCCGCCCCGGATGCGGCGAG
This sequence comes from Acidovorax sp. Root275, assembly GCF_001428965.1. Classification (NCBI taxonomy): domain Bacteria; kingdom Pseudomonadati; phylum Pseudomonadota; class Betaproteobacteria; order Burkholderiales; family Comamonadaceae; genus Acidovorax; species Acidovorax sp. Root275. The sequence continues at coordinate 665,892 of NZ_LMJH01000010.1, forward strand.
AGGATTGCGATGCGGTTGCCCACCACCAGCGCCTCCTCGATGGAGTGCGTGACGAAGATCAGCGTGAAGCGGAACTCGTCCCACAGCGAGAGCAGTTCTTCCTGCATGCGCCGGCGCGTGAGGGCGTCGAGCGCGGCGAAGGGTTCGTCCATCAGCAGCACCTGGGGCTGCATGGCCAGCGCGCGCGCAATGGCCACGCGCTGCTTCATGCCGCCCGACAGCTGGTGCGGGTGCACGTCGGCGAACTTCGTGAGACCCACCTTGTCGATGTAGAGCGCCGCACGTTCGGCGGCCTCCTTGCGGCCCACGCTGCGCGAGGCCAGCAGCGGAAACATCACGTTGTCGCGCACGGTCTTCCACGGCGGTAGCTGGTCGAACTCCTGGAACACCACCACCCGGTCGGGCCCGGGCCGCGTGACGGCACGGCCGTTGAGCAGGATCTGGCCCTCGCTCGGAGCAATGAATCCAGCAATGGATTTGAGCAGCGTGGATTTGCCGCAGCCCGAGGCCCCGAGCAGCACGAAGCGGTCGCCTTTATGCACGTCGAAGCCCACGCGGTGCGTGGCGCGTACCACGCGCTCGCGCGTGCGGTAGTCAATGCTCACGCCCTGCACCTGTAGCAACGCGGTATCGGCAGGGACTGGCACGGCAGCGGCACGGCTCTCGCCCACGGTCAGGCCCAGTGCCTCGTCCTCCAGCGCCGTGCGTTCGCTCTGCAGCGGGGGTGAAAAGGGCCCCAGGCGGATGGTGTGCTCGCTCATGCCAGGAGGCTCACTCAGTTGCCAGACGCCGTGAGCGCGTCTTCAAAGAAGTAGTCCTTGAGCGCGGTCGGCTGGTTCTTGATGGCGCCCACGCGGTGCAGGAACTGGCCCATGCCCAGCGTGTTCTCGGGGCGCACCTTGAACTGCACCTCGGGGTTCTGGATGATCTTGAGCAGCAGGCCCCGGTCGGTGTTGCCGCCCGATACCTTGAGGTAGATGTCGGCCGCCTTCTCGGGGTTGGCGGCGACGAATTTCGCGGCTTCATCGAGCGCATCGACGAAGGCCTTGTAGGTCTTGGGGCTCTCGGCGCGGAATTTCTCGGTGGCGTAGAGCACGGTGGCCGATGCCGGGCCGCCCAGAACGTCGTACGAGTTGAGGACGATCTTTGCCTTGGGGTTGCCGGCCAGTTCCTGCTCCTGGAAAGGCGGGTTGCCGAAGTGGCCGGTGATCTCGGTGCCGCCCTTGATGATGGCGGCCGCCGCGTCGGGGTGCGGCAAGGCCACCTGGTTCTTGTCCAGGCGGTTGAACTCCTTGTCGCCCCAGAGCTTGGCCGAGGCCATCTGCAGCACGCGCGACTGCACCGACACACCGACGGCCGGCAGCGCGATGCGGTCCTTGTCGGTGAAGTCGGCAATGGTCTTCACGGCCGGGTTGTTGCTCACCAGGTAGTAGGGAAAGTTGCCCAGCGAGGCCACGCCCTTGACGTTCTGGCGGCCCTTGGTGCGGTCCCACAGCGTGAACAGCGGGCCCACGCCGGCACCGGCGATGTCGATGTTGCCCGACAGCAGTGCATCGTTGACGGCCGAGCCGCCCGACAGTTGCAGGAACTCGACCTTGATGTCCACACCCGCGGCCTTGCCGTGCTTCTCGATCAGCTTGTTCTCCTGCGCCACGTTGAGCAGCAGGTAGACGATGCCGAACTGCTGCGCGATGCGCAGCTGCCCTTCGGCCGCGTAGGCCGGGGCAGAAAGACCGAGGCTTGTCAGCACAAGGCCCGTGGCCGTGAGCCATCCGGCGGTCTTGCGGCCCAAGGTCCTGCGGTCAAAAAAGTGGCGGGTTGGAGAGGTCATGACTATCTTTCAGATCAAAAAAACAAGCAAAAAATCGCCCCAGCGCTTATTTGATAAGCGCTTCAAGCTATCAAAAACAGAGCGAACTCAGAAAGGCAGGTTGCCTTCGATGGTGGTGCGGTAGAGCTTGCGGCGTTCGGTGTCTGGCGTGCCCGCAGCGAGGTGCATGACAGACCGGTTGTCCCAGAACACCAGGTCGTGCGGCTGCCACTGGTGGCGGTAGGTGAACTCGGGGCGCACGCTGGCAGCGAACAGCTCGGCCAGCAAGGCTTGGCTTTCGTCCTCGGGCAGGCCCACGATGCGGGTGGTGAAGTGCTCGCTCACGAACAGCGCCTTGCGCCCCGTCTCAGGATGGATGCGCACCACGGGGTGGATGGAAGGCGCCACCTCATCGATCTGCGCCTGGGTCAGCTTGGGACGCCAGGGGCTGCGAGCGCGCAGTTCCTCGTACTTGGCCAGGTAGCTGTGCTCGGCCTTGAGCGGCGCGATGCGGGTCTTCAGATCTTCGGGCAGCGCATCGTAGGCAGCATGCTGGTCGGCGAACAGGGTGTCGCCGCCTTCGCCCGGCAGCTCCTGTGCGTGCAGCAGCGAACCCAGGCTGGGCTTGTCCTTGTACGACAGGTCCGAATGCCAGTAGTGGCCCGCGTCGCCCAGGCCGATGGGCTGGCCAGCTGCGTCCTTGATGTTGGAGACGATCAGGATTTCAGGATGGTCCGCGAGCTGGAAGTTCTTGAGCACGTGGATCTGCAGCGGCCCGAACAGGCGGCTGAAATCGATGTGCTGGCGCGGCGTGATGCGCTGGTCGCGGAACACCAGCACATGGTGGTCCAGGTGCGCGCGGTGGATGCGCGCGAAGTCCTCCCGGCCCAGCGGGCGCGCCAAGTCCAGGCCCAGCACCTCGGCGCCCAGCGGGCCGGCAGCACCTGCCACGGTGCGGATCACCAGACCTTGCGGCGGCGCGTCGCCGGCAACGGCGGACAGGGGATGGGAAGCGGGTGAAAGGACGGCCGACATGGGAACCTCGTGGGGAATCTGGGCATATGTGCCCCTGAGACCTTCACTCTAGGTCGCGCCGCTTATTCTGGGAACGAATGTTTTCTCAGTTATTAACAACCAAAACAGCTAAGCATCGGCCGCCTTGCGCCCCCTTCAAGCACCCTGCAGGCGCTGGAGCGCCAGCGCGTGCAGCGCCGGGGTGGCAGCCGCCACCACCCTGCCGTCCGAGTCGACCGAGAGCGCACGGCCCTGCCAATCGGTGATGCAGCCGCCGGCCCCTTCAACCAGGCACACCAGCGAGAGGTAGTCGTAAGGCTGCAGGCCCGCCTCGACCACCAGGTCCACATGCCCGGCCGCAAGCTGGGCGTACGAATAGCAGTCGCCCCCGAACCGCCGCAGCGCACATTCGCGGCTCAGCGCATCGAAGCGGCGCCATTCGTCGGCCGCGAAGGCATCGGGCGAGGTGGTGTAGATGCGCGCCTGCGCCAGTGCCTGGCAGGTGCTTGCGCGCACCGTGTGGCCGTTGCATTGCGTGCCCTCGCCGGCCACGCCCACCCAGCGCTCGCCCAGCGCCGGCATGTCCATCAGGCCCAGCAACGGCCGGCCCTCGTGCAGCAAGGCCACCAGCGTGCCCCACAGCGGGGAGCCGGTGATGAAACTCTTGGTGCCGTCGATAGGGTCGATCACCCACAGATGGGGCGCCTCCAGCCGCTCGCGGCCATGCTCCTCGCCCAGGATGCCGTGGTCCGGGCACTGTGCGTGCAGCACGGCACGCATGGCGGCCTCGGTTTCGCGGTCTGCCACGGTCACGGGGCTTTCGTCCGATTTGGTGAGCACGTCCAGGGGCGTGCGGAAGTAGCGCATCGACGGAGCGCGCGCCGCATCCGCCATCGCCAGCGCGATGGGCACGAACGAGGCTCCGCCGAGGACGGCAGGGGAAGGGGTGGTGCTGTTCATGGGAATAGGCCGGTCAGGGCAATGGAGGTTGGACGGAGCCCATCGGCGGACCTCGGCACGCAGCGCGAAGGACCCAGCGGTTGGCATATTTAGTGCTTGTGTATTTTCGTGCAAAAACAATAATTAGCACAAGTGCAATAAAACGCACAAACATGGTGAGAGTCCTGCGGCCCGCCGCCCCAACTTCTTGCAACGCACCGTTCTGGAGAAATTCATGCTGACCCACTCCCCCGCTCTTTCGGCCTTGCGGTTTCTTGCGCTGTGCGGCGTGCTCGCCAGCGGCCTGCCGGCAGTACATGCAGGCACCGTCACCGCCTACACCGCCCTCGAAGAAGACGAAATCAAGGAATACGTCGCCGCCGCCAAGAAGGACATGCCCGACGTGGACGTGAAGGTGCTGCGCCTGTCCACCGGCGACCTGGGAGCGCGCATCCTGGCCGAGGCCAGCAACCCGCAGCACGACGTGATCTGGGGCTGGGCGCTCACCAACACCCTTGATCCGCGCATCACGGCACTGCTGGAGCCCTACGCGGCCAAAGGCAGCGACAAGCTGGCCGCCAAGGACAAGGCGGCCGACGGCAAGTGGTTCACCACCACCGGCTACATGGCCGCCTTCTGCGTGAACACCGAAGTGCTCAAGGCCAAGAACCTGCCCATGCCCCAGTCGTGGAAGGACCTGACCAACCCCGTCTACAAGGGCGAGGTGGTCATGCCCAACCCGGTGTCGTCGGGCACGGGCTACCTGCAGATCGCGGCGCTGCTGCAGTCCAAGGGCACGGACGAAGGCTGGAAGTTCCTCAAGGCGCTGGACGGCAACGTGGCCCAGTACATCAAGTCGGGCTCGCGCCCCTGCAAGGCCGCGCGGGCGGGCGAGTTCGCCATCGGCACCTCGCTGGCGTTCGCGGCCATGCAGTCGGTGGAAGAAGGCTTCCCGCTGAAGATGGTCATCCCGACCGACGGAGCGGGCTATGAGCTCGAAGCCTCGGGCCTCATGGCAGCCTCGAAGAACAAGGCCGATGCCAAGCGCTTTCTCGACTGGACGCTGTCGCCCGGCGCCGCAGCGCTGTACACCAAGTACAAGGAAATCGTGACCATCCCCGGCGCGCCCCAGTCCAAGGCGGCCAAGGCAGCCGGCCTGCCGGCGGACCTGTCCAAGACCCTGTACCCGATGGATTTCGCCAAGTCGGCCAAGGACCGCGACACCATCCTCTCGACCTGGCAAAAGACCATCGGCCGCTGAGCCACGAGCACCGTTTCGACGACCACCCCCGAACCAGAAGGCGCGCGCACCACCATGTCCCTGCAGATCATCGACCTGCACAAGAGTTTCGAGGGCCAGGTGGCGCTCGAACGCATCACGCTTACCGTGGGCAGCGCCGAGTTCGTGTGCCTGCTGGGCCCCAGCGGCTGCGGCAAGACCACGCTGCTGCGCATCGTGGCCGGGCTGCTGCCGGCGGACGGTGGCGCCATCACGCTGGGCGAGCGCAACCTGGCCACATTGCCGGCGCGCGAGCGCGGCTTTGGCATCGTGTTCCAGTCGTACTCTTTGTTCCCGCACATGACAGTGGCACAGAACGTGGGCTACGGCCTGGCCATCCGCCACACGCCTGCCGCGCAAGTGAAGGCCAGGGTAGCGGAGCTGCTGGATACCGTGAAGCTGGCCGATTTCGGCCAGCGCTACCCGGCACAGCTCTCGGGCGGCCAGCAGCAGCGCGTGGCCATCGCACGCGCGCTGGCGGTCAACCCCTCGCTGCTCCTGCTCGACGAGCCCCTGTCGGCGCTGGACGCGCGCGTGCGTGCCGACCTGCGTCATGAGTTGCGCGAAGTGCAGCGGCGCCTGGGTATCCCGACCATCATGGTCACCCACGACCAGGAGGAGGCCATGGCCATGGCCGACCGTGTGGTCTGCATGCACCAGGGCCGCATCGAGCAGGCCGGTACGCCGCAGGAGCTGTACCTGCGCCCGCGCACCCGCTTCGTCGCCAACTTCATGGGGCACAGCAACCTGCTCACCCCGGCGCAGGCGCAGACGCTGCAGCCCGCACTACCCGGCTCGGCACCCGATGGCGTGGCCCTGCTGTGCGTGCGGCCCGAGCGCTTGCGCATCGAGGCGCGCGCCGACGCGCCCGGGCGCGTGCTCGGCACCACCTTCCTGGGCAGCATCCAGCGCGTACAAGTGCGCTGGCAAGAACTCGATCTGCTGGTGGAAACCAGCAGCGCCCAGCCGCTTCAGCCCGGCGATGCCGTGGCCCTGGGCCTGAACGCCGACGACTGCGCCTGGGTGCAGGCATGAGCAGCGCTGCCCTGCCCCCCATGAGTGCAGGCGAACGCTGGCTGCTGCGCGCCTGCCTGTGGCTGCCGCTGGCGGCGCTGGTGCTGTTCTTCGGCATTCCCATGCTGTCCATCGCCTGGCGCAGCGTCGTGCAGGACAGCGGCGGCATCGGCTGGGGCAACTACGCTGCGTTGCTGGACACGCCGGGCGTGTGGCGCGCCCTCTCCAACAGCCTGCTGCTGGGTGCGGTGACCACGGCCGTCACGCTGCTGCTGGCCTTCGTGGTGGCGTACGGGATGGAGCGCACCTGCATGCCGGGGCGCAACTTCGTGGGCATGGCGCTGGCGCTGCCCATGCTGGCCCCTTCGCTGGTGCTGGGCCTGGGGCTGATCTTCCTGCTGGGGCGCAACGGCATCGTCGGCAAGATGCTCGGAGTGCGGCCTGAGATTTACGGCTTCTGGGGCCTGCTGATTGCCGATGTGCTGTACGCCCTGCCCCAGGCGGTGCTGATCGTGCGCACGGCACTTCGCCAGGGCGACGCGCGCCAGCACGACGCCGCCGAGGTGCTGGGGGCCACGCCGTGGCGCCAGTTCCGCGACATCACGCTGCCGCAGGCGCGCTACGGCCTGCTGAGCGCTGCCTTCGTGGTATTCACCATCACCATCACCGATTTCGGCAACGCCGTGGTGATCGGCGGCAACTTCCCCGTGCTGGCCACCGAGATCTACAACCAGGTCAGCGGACAGATGAAGTTCGGCATGGGGGCGGTGGTCGGCCTGCTGCTGCTGGCGCCTGCGGCGCTGTCGATCTTCATCGAGCGCTTTGCGGCACGGCGCGCGGGCGCCGGGGCAGAATCGGCCCTGCCGCCCACACCCACACGCCGGCCCGGCCGCGACACCGCGTTCTTCTTCGCCAACCTGGTCATTGCCGGTTCCATCGTGGCCGTGGTGGCCACCGTCGTGCTGGCCAGCTTCATCCGCCTGTGGCCCTACCGGCTGGACCTGTCGCTCAAGCACTACGACATCACCATTGCGGGCGGCTATGCGCCGCTGTGGACCTCGCTCTGGGTATCGGCCCTGGCCGCCAGCATCGGCACCGCCCTGCTGTTCCTGCTGTGCTTTGGCATACGCCGCCTGCCCGGGCCGGCGGCACGCACGGCCACTTTGCTCTCGGCCTTGCCGGTGGGCGTGCCAGGGCTGGTGCTGGGGCTGGCCTACGTGTTCACCTTCAACGCGGGCGGCATGCCCTGGGGCCTCTTGTACGGCACGGCCATTCTGCTCGCGCTGTGCAACTACTATCACTATCACACGCAAGGCTTCGTGACCATGATGACCGGCATGCGCAACGTGCCCGCCACGCTGGAGGACGCCACCACCGTGCTGGGCGGCGGCACCTGGCGCGTGCTGCGCGATGTGGTGCTGCCCGCCCTCATGCCCACGCTGCTGGCGGTGCTGGTGTTCCTGTTCATGCGCTCCATGGTGACCCTGTCGGCCGTGATCTTCCTGATCACCCCGTCGCTGCCCATGGGTGCGGTCACGGTGATGCGGCTGGACGAGGCCGGCTTCACCTCGCAGGCCGCGGCCTTCTCGACCTGCATCATGGCGGTGGTGGGATCGCTGGCACTGGCACTGCACCTGCTGGCGCGCAAGCGTCGGCCCACCCCATGAAGAACGTACACGACAGGACCTGAAGGACATGCTGCAGGAAGAACGATTCATACGCATTCGCACACTGCTGTCGACGCTGTCGCGCGTGGGCTCCGAGCGCATCGCGCAAGAGCTCGGCGTATCGCGCGAGACCGTGCGGCGCGACATCCTCGAACTGGAGGCCCAGGGCGTGCTGCGCCGCGTGCACGGCGGTGTGGTGGCTCCGGGCCCCGAGCCCGAGCCGCCGCTTTCCGTGCGCCAGGCCGTGCGCGAGCGCGAAAAGCGCGCCATCGCCCGCGCCGCGCTGCAGCAGTTGCAACCTGGCCAGACGCTGTTTCTGGATGCCGGCAGCACCACCACCATCCTGGCCGAGGAGCTGTCGGCCTTGTCCGGAATGACGGTGGTGACCAACGGGCTCAACGTGGCCCTCAAGCTGGCCGGGGCCGATGCCGGACGGGCGGCGCGCAACGAGGTGATCCTGCTGGGCGGACGCACCGATCCCGAGGTGCAGGCCACCCATGGCGACACCACGGTGGCAGAAATCCACCGCTACCGGGCCGACGTGGCGCTGCTCTCGCCCGTGGGCGTCCACGGCCAGCACGGTGCCACCAGCTTCGAGCACCGCGAAGCTGCGGTGGCCCGCGCCATGGCAGGCCAGGCTCAGCGCCTGATCGTGCTGGCAGACCACAGCAAGATCGGCCAGGCCAGCCGCGTGGTGTACGCCGGCCTGCCCGACATCGACACCATCATCACCGACACCGGAGCGCGCGCGCTGCCGGGCCTGTCGGCATTGCAAGCGGCGGGCGGCCGCGTCATCATTGCCTGATCTCCCCGGGCCCTTGCGCATGCCAGCCACCTACCACCACACCGTCAGCGGCCAGCGCTGGTCGTTTGGCGACCTGCGCGAGGTGATGGCCAAGGCCACGCCTGCGCGCTCGGGCGACGTGCTGGCCGGCATTGCGGCCGGCTCGGCGGTGGAGCGCATGGCCGCGCGCATGTGTCTGGCCGATGTGCCGCTGGCGCGCTTCCTGAACGAGGCGCTGGTGCCCTACGAGGTCGATGAGGTCACGCGCCTCATCATCGACACACACGACGCGATGGCGTTTGCGCCCATCGCCCACCTCACCGTGGGCGGGCTGCGTGACTGGCTATTGGCCGCAGACACGGCCGCCCTGACCGCCGTGGCACCGGGCCTGACGCCCGAGATGGCGGCCGCCGTGAGCAAGCTCATGCGCAACCAGGACCTGATTGCCGTGGCGCGCAACTGCCGGGTGGTCACGCGCTTTCGCAACACCCTCGGTCTGCCCGGCCACCTGGCCGTGCGCCTGCAGCCCAACCACCCCACGGACGACCTGCGCGGCATCGCGGCGTCGATGGTCGATGGCCTGCTGTACGGCGCGGGCGACGCGGTGATCGGCATCAACCCGGCCACGGACAGCATTGCTGCCCTCACGGGGCTGGTGCACATGCTGGACGAAGTCATCACCAAGCTGCAGATCCCCACGCAGTCGTGTGTGCTCACGCACGTGACGAACACGGTGCAGATGATCGAGCAGGGCGCGCCGGTGGACCTGGTGTTCCAGTCCATCGCCGGCACCGAAAAAGCCAACGCCGGCTTCGGCGTGAACCTGGCCTTGTTGCACGAGGCGCGCCAGGCCGCCCTGTCCCTGAAGCGGGGCACGCTGGGCGACAACGTGATGTATTTCGAGACCGGCCAGGGCAGCGCGCTGTCGGCCAACGCCCACCATGGCGTGGACCAGCAGACCTGCGAGGCCCGGGCCTACGGCGTAGCGCGTGCGTTCTCGCCGCTGCTCACCAACACGGTGGTCGGCTTCATCGGGCCCGAGTATTTGTACGACGGCAAGCAGATCATCCGCGCCGGCCTGGAAGACCATTTCTGCGGCAAGCTGCTGGGCGTGCCGCTGGGCTGCGACGTCTGCTACACCAACCATGCCGAGGCCGATTCGGACGACATGGACACACTGATGACGCTGCTGGGCGTGGCGGGACTGACCTTCATCATGGGCGTGCCGGGCGCCGACGACATCATGCTCAACTACCAGAGCACCTCGTTCCACGACGCGCTGTACCTGCGCGAGGTGCTGGGCCTCCAGCGCGCGCCCGAATTCGAGGCCTGGCTGCAGCGCATGCACCTGGCCGATGGCACGGGCCGGCTGCTGCCCGCCGCGCAGCAGCAGGCCGCCATTGCGCAGCTGCGGCAGATCGGGATGCAGAGATGAGCGAGTCAACCCCTATCACCGGCCCTTTACCCGACCCCTGGGATGACCTGCGCGCCCACACCGCCGCGCGGCTGGCGCTGGGCCGCGCGGGCACGGCCGTCCCCACGCGCGAGCTGCTCAGCTTTGGCCTGGCCCACGCCCAGGCGCGCGATGCCGTGCACCTGCAGCTCGACGCGGACGCGCTGGCGGCGCAACTCAGGGAGTTGGGCTGCAGCACGCTGCAGGTCGCCAGCGCCGCGCCCGACCGCGCCACCTACCTGCTGCGGCCCGACCTCGGCCGACGGCTTGGCGATGCGGATGTGGAGCGGCTGCGCGGCCTGGGGCATGGCCACACACACTGCGACCTGCTTGTGGTCGTGGCCGACGGGCTCTCGTCCCTGGCCGTCGAACGCAACACCGTGCCCCTCGTGGAAACCATCGTGCGCACCGCGCCGCAGGGCTGGCAGATCGGCCCGGTGGTCGTCGCCACCCAGGCCCGCGTGGCACTGGGCGACGAGGTGGGCGCGCTGCTGGGCGCACGCATGGTCGCGGTGCTGATCGGCGAACGCCCGGGCCTGAGCTCGCCCGACAGCCTGGGCATCTACCTCACCTGGCACCCGCAGGTGGGCCGCAGCGACGCCGAGCGCAACTGCATCTCCAACGTGCGGGCCGAGGGGCTGGCGCCGTCGGCTGCCGCAGCACGCCTATGGTGGCTGTGCCGGGAGGCCCGGCGCCTTGCCCTGACGGGCGTGGGCCTGAAGGACCGCAGTGATGCGGTGACGATCCCGACAGCGGACGTTCCTGGCACGCTGGGCGCACCGGGCAGCTATCCGGTTACGTGAAGTGGATGAAATGCGCCGATGACCACGCCTTGCTGTCGTCGCGCTGGCGCCCGTGGAAGTACACCGGCCGAAAGCCAAAGGCGGCGTTTTCGGGCGACACCGGCACCACACCCTCCACCGACTGCGGCAGGGGCACGTCGGTCAGGCGCTCCAGCGCCACAAAGAGTTCCGTGCCGCCCAGATCGAGCTGCAGGCGCCCCGCTTGCACCAGCTCGGCCCCGGAGACCTCCCAGTGGAAGTCTGGGCGGTGCACGAACGGGTTGCGCTGCAGCGGATCACCCACCTTGATGAAGCTGTCGATGGTGCCGCTCACCACGATGCGCAGATCCGCCAGCTGGCTGACCTCGATCTCGATGCTGTCGGCGTCGCCATAGGTGTCGCTGCGAAAACCCAGTTCCGTGGGCCCTGCGCGCCAGGCCGATTCTTCGGCATGCTCGAAGCCATGGCTGCGAAAGCCCAGCACCGTGCCGCCCAGCACCTGAATGCGCCCCTGCCATGCGGCCCAGCGGTAGCGGTCGGGGATGCGTGCACCGCCCCAGCGCAGGCGGATGCGCCGCTCCGAGTAGCCCAGCTCGCGGTGCAGGTCGCGCTCCCAGATGCGGCCCGTGTGGTCGTAGGCGGCCAGGTATTCCCAGCCGCTCTGGCCCAGGAACTGGTATTCCACCGGGGCCTCGCCCTGCCAGTCGAACGCATCGCCCTGGCGGTGCGGCCCTACACGGGTGATGACCGCAGCGTGCTCCCCCGTGGTGGCCCAGGTATGGCGCGCGCGCAGGGCACGGCCTACGCTGGCGCGGTCCAGCTGGTCGGCCAATACGCCGGTGAGCCCACCGTGCACGCCAAACACCTGCACCCCCGGCGCCCCCCCGCCGGGGCGCCCCCGGTGCTCATCGCTGCTGGCGGCCACGCCCAGCTGGTAGCCGCGCCGGATCACGTCCTGGTAAAGCCAGCCGAAATGCCCCCAGGTGGAGGCGATTTCCACCAGGCGTTCGAGGCCCGGGTGGTGCCAGTCGGGGATGTAGCGGCGCCCGCCCACATGGGGCATGACGAGGTGGTTTTCCGCATCGTCCGCGTACGCGGCCCACAGCTCCTGCACCGGCCAGCGGCCCAGGCTCACGCCCGTGCCTTTCATGTCCTCGTTCCACACAAAGGTGCGGTTGTGTTCGCCGCGTTCGTTGTGCGGAAAGCCTGGCGTGGCATCGCCCAGGAACACCACGTTGTGGTCGCCACCGGCCGTGGAGCTGCCGCACCATTCCTGCACCGCATAGGCCACGAACTCGCCCGGCACGTTGGCCGCCTGCACGGCCTCCAGACCCACGCGCCAGTTGTGGTCGGTGATCTGGAAGTCGTTGGCCGTGTAGCCAAAGATGTCCACGCCGCCGATCTCGCGGGCGTAGGCCGCGTTGTAGCCCGGGCTGTTGGTGCCCACGGTGTCGTGGGCATGCACGTGCAGGTCGGCGTAGAAGGGCCGTGCGGTGGGGAAGGCGGCAGACACATCCACCGCAAACCGCGCGGCCGGCACCTGGGGTGCGCCGGGCAGGTGGGCCTCGATCTCGTAGTGCCCCTCGGGCAGGCGCAGCGCCTGCTCGCCCGCCAAGCCGGTGCTGGCCCAGCCGTCGGCGGCAAAGGCGAGCGGCGCCTCCTGCACCATGGCGCCGGCCTGCAGCACCCGCACCTGCAGGGGCTGCGGCCAGTCGCGCACGATGTTGCCCCAGCGGTCCAGCGCCGACACGCGCAGCGGCAGCGGCTGGCCCGGCTGCGCATAACGCGGCGCGTTCAAAAAGAGCTGCGACGCGGGGCCGTGCGCGACACGCAGCACCACGTCGTCGGGCACCGCCACGAACCGCGAGGTGCCCAGCGGGTCCACGTAGAAGCGCACATGGAAGGCGTCTTCCACAAAGGTCTGCACGCGCGTGCCCGGGCCGCCCCGGCGCCGGTCGCCCAGGCGAATGATGATGTGGTCCCCAGCGTTGAGGTAGCCGTCCACCACGTCCACGATCACGGCCTTCTGGTAGGGCCGCTCATGGCCTTTCTGGTCAAACCGCACGGCCAGGGACTGCACCGACGCGGGGCTCTGGCCCGGCAGCAGAGGGCCGGCCTGGTATTCGGCGCTGATGAAGTTGGCGCCGCTGGGGTCGCTGGTCTGGAACAAGGCCCAGTCCGAATAGAACTTGAACGTGGCCTTGATACATGCGCCGTCGGCCACGCCGGAAGCGCCGACCTCGAAGTCCAGGATGATTTCCTGCCAGCTGCCCGCCTCGACGGCGGTGGTGTGGCAGGCGACGCGGCCAATGAACGGCTGCGCCTTGCTGTGGGCGTACAGGCCAGCGGGCGCGTGGTGCAGCCCGGCGGCGGGGATCGCGGGGTCGTGCTGCAGGGCAGGAAAGGGGTGGACTGGAAGCAATGCACTCATGCCAGTTACTCCACCCGGATGCCGGCGGACTTGACCAGCGCGGCGTACTTGCGCGTCTCCTGGCCCACAAACGCCGTGAAGCGGCCCTGCGCGTAGCCGGTGGCCCGGATGCCCTGTGCGGCCAGATCGCTGCGCACCTTGGGCTCGGCCAGCACACGGGCCACCTCGGCGCCCATGGCTTCCAGCACGGCGGGCGGTGTGGCTGCGGGGGCAAACAGCCCGAACCAGGTTCCAGCGCGCAGGCCGGGGTAGGTTTCCTCCAGGGTCGGCACGGCCGGCAGCAGCGGGTGGCGGGCCTCCCCGCCGCTGGCCAGGGCCACCAGGCGCCCCGCCTGCACGTGGGCCAGCGCGGGGCCCACGGCGATGAACATCACATCCACCTGCCCCGCCACCACGTCGGCCAGGCCCACCGGGCCACCCCGGTAGGGAATGTGTGTGACGTAGATGCCGGCCTGCTGCTTGAGCAGCTCGGCCGCAAAGTGCTGGGGGCTGCCGTTGCCCGCAGAGGCGTAGTTGTACTGGCCCGGGCGGGCCTTGGCGGCGCGCACCAGGTCGGCCACGGTCTTGAAGCCTGTTTTGGGGTGGGCCACCAGCAAAAAGTCCGTCTCGCCCAGGGACACCACGGGCACGAGATCACGTCGGGGGTCGTAGGGCAGGCTGGCCGAGAGCGTGGGCAGGATGGTGATGGGGCCATCGGCCCCTGCGAGCAGGGTGTAGCCGTCGGGTGCCGCCTTGGCCACGGCATCCACGGCAATCACGCCGCCCGCACCAGCGCGGTTGTCCACCACCACCGGCTGGCCCAGGTTTTCTGCCAGGCGGGCGCCCACACGCCGCGTCACCACATCGAGGGCACTGCCCGGCGTGTTGTGCACCAGCACGCGGATGGGTTTGTTGGGGTAGCCATCGGCGTAGGCCGGTGTGAAAACCACGGCGCTGGCCAGCAGGCACAGCGGCAGGAGGGGGCGGAACAAAGCGCGCATGGCGGACGCCGGTGGAGCACCGGCCGTGGAAGCAAGAAGCCACCGAGCGTAGGCAGCACCCCGCTGTCCACCAACGAAGTTTCTCGCAGACCCTTATGCGCCGAACAGATATGGCAGGACAACGCGGCGTGGCGCACGCCTGGCGGCTACAGCCGGTGCGACCGGTCGCCGCGCACAAACCCCACGGGCTCCCACGCCTCGCCCGCGCCCAGGGCCAGCACCTTGAACAGCTCGCCCATCTCATGTTCCATGATCAATTTGGCCGCTGTCGCCCGCTGTGCTTGCGGCAGCAGCTCCATTTTTGATAGCAAACCGCAGTTGATGAGAAAGTGCGCCTGCGTGGTATAGCCCAGCACCTGCAGCCCCGCATCCTGCGCGGCCAGCGCCATGGCGGTGAAGTTGACGTGGGCCGTGATGTCCTTCAAGCCCACCGCCACCAGCGGGTCGCCGTCGGCCAGATGGCCCTGGTGGCACATCACGGTGCCCATGTGGCGCTGGGGGTGGTAGTACTCGCTTTCGCCAAAACCATAGTCCAGCAAAAAGGCCGCGCCACGCGTGAGCCGGTCGGCCAGCGTGCGGACGAAGCCCTCGCCCTGGGCGTGGATCTCGGTCAGGTAGTCCTGCGGGCCTTCGATGTCCACGGGCGGGCGCAGGCCGGTGGGGCGGTCGGCCCAGGCAAAGCTGCCATCGCCTTGCACCACCACGCCGCGCTCGTGCCACACCCCACCCTGCTGGCCGCCGTGGCGGGCGAGCAGCTGCACGGGCATCGCATCGAGCACCTCGTTGCCCACCACCACACCGCTGAACGTTTCGGGCAGTGCATCCACCCAGCGCAGCTTGTGGGCATGCGCCACCAGCTTGGCCTGCTGGCGCGCCCGCAGGCTGCCCGACAGATCGACGATGGTGTAGCGCTGCACCTGGTCGCCCAGGGCGTCCAGCAGTTGCAGCGCCAGCGCGCCCGAGCCCGCACCAAACTCCCACACCTCATTGGTACCGGTGTGCGCCAGGGCCTCGCCCACCTGCACGGCCAGCGTCTGGCCGAACAACGGTGTCATCTCGGGCGCGGTCACAAAGTCGCTGCCCGACTCGGGCATGGCGCCGAATTTGGTGGAATCGTTGGCGTAGTAGCCCAGGCCGGGCGTGTACAGGGCCAAGGCCATGAAGCGGTCAAAACCCAGCCATCCGCCCTCGGCGGCAATGGCCCGGGCAATGTGCTGGTGCAGGGCGGTCGTTAAACTGTCGGGTCTTTGGGTCACGGCCCGCATTGTCTCCCACCCCACATGTCTACCCCCTCCCATCCACGCACCGTTCTGGTCACAGGCGCCGCCAAGCGCCTGGGCCGCAGCATTGCGCTGGCCCTGGCAGCGGGCGGCTGGCAGGTGGCGGTGCACTATCGCTCATCGCAGCAGGATGCTATCGATACCGTAGCTGCTTGCGCACGACTGAAAAGCGCCAGCGCCCATTTTGATGCTGATTTTGACGACGAAGCTGCCGTGCGTGGCCTGTTGCCCCGCGTGGTGGCGCACTTTGGCCGTGTGGATGCGGTGGTCAACAGCGCTTCGCTGTTTGAGCACGACAACGCCGCCACCTTTGGTTTTGCCGCTCTCGAAAAGCACCTGCGCAGCAACACCGCCGCCCCCGTGCTGCTGGCCCAGGCCCTGCACCAGCATGTGGCCGACCGCGTGGCCCAGGGCGATGCCGATGCGCAGGGCGCCGTGGTCAACCTGCTGGACCAGAAGCTCTGGAACCAGAACCCCGATTTTGTGAGCTACACGCTCTCCAAGGCCGCGCTCGAAGCCGCTGGCACCATGCTGGCCCTGGCCCTGGCGCCGCGGGTGCGCGTGGTGGGCGTGGCGCCGGGCCTCACGCTGACCAGCCACATGCTCAGCGACGACAAGTTTGCCCAGCTGCACGCCCTCTCCCCGCTGGGCCGCTCGTCCACCGCCGAGGATGTGGCCGCCACCGTGAAGTTTGCGCTGGAAAATCGGTCCATCACCGGCACCACCCTGCTGGTGGATGGCGGCCAGCACCTGATGAAGTTTGACCGCGATTTCTCGTTGATGTGAGCGCACGCACACACGTTCACTCAATCCAGGACCTATTCATGACCACCGCTGCAGGCACCCAGATCCTCACGCTCACCGGTTTGCGCTTTGACGCCAACCTGGGCATCCTCGACCACGAAAAAACCGCGCCGCAGCCCATTCAGGTCGATGCCGAACTGAGCCTGGGCGTGCAGCCGCTGGCCCCGCGCGACGACGACATCGGCCATGTGCTGGACTACCGGCGTGTGCGCCAGATCATCATTGACGAATGCACCGCCGAGCATGTGAACCTCCTGGAGAGCCTGATCGGCAAGCTGGCCAACCGCCTGATGCAGCTGCCCGGCGTGCTGGGCGTGCGGGTGAAGATTGCCAAACTCGAAATTTTTGACGACTGCGAAGTGGCCATTCGCATCGAGACAGGACAGTGGTGACCCTATGAGCGCAGTATTGAACGAAGCCCCCACCTCGGCACAGTCTGTCGGATGGACTGAAGAGCCCCTTGATGCGACGAGCGGCGCCGCCCGCATGAAGATCGAGCGCGAAACCCACAAGCTCGAAAAACGCCTGTGCCGCGAGGTCGGCAAGGCCATCGTCGACTTCAACATGATTGAAGAAGGCGACAAGGTCATGGTGTGCATGTCGGGCGGCAAGGACAGCTATGCGTTGCTCGACATCCTGCTCAAGCTCAAGGCCCGCGCGCCCATCCACTTCGATCTGGTGGCGGTGAACCTGGACCAGAAGCAACCCGGTTTCCCCGAGCATGTGCTGCCCGAATACCTGGCCAGCACCGGTGTGCCCTTCCACATCGAGAACGAGGACACCTACAGCATCGTCAAGAAGCTGATCCCTGAAGGCAAGACCACCTGCAGCCTGTGCAGCCGCCTGCGCCGGGGCATTCTGTACCGCGTGGCCGACGAGCTGGGCTGCACCAAGATCGCGCTGGGCCACCACCGCGACGACATCCTGCAGACCTTGCTGCTCAACATGTTCTTTGGCGGCAAGATGAAGAGCATGCCACCCAAACTGGTGAGCGACGACGGCAAGCATGTGGTGATCCGCCCGCTGGCCTACGTGGCCGAGAAGGACACCACCCGCTGGGCTGCACACCGCAACTTCCCCATCATTCCCTGCAACCTGTGTGGCAGCCAGGAGAACCTGCAGCGCAAGCAGGTGGGCGAGATGCTGCGCGAGTGGGAAAAGCGCTTCCCGGGCCGCGTGGAGAACATGTTCAACGCGCTGCAGAACGTGGTGCCCTCACACCTGCTGGACGGCAGCCTGTACGACTTCAAGAACGCCAAGGCCACGGGCATCGCCAGCGAAGACGGCGACAAGGCGTTTGACAAGGAAGAGTTCGTGGCGCCTTCGCCATCGCTGCCGGGCGTACAGGTGGTGCAGCTGTCGTGAACCCTGACGGGCTTCGGCACTCTCACAGAGATCTCTTTTTCTGGAGCCTCTGACCATGACGCAACGCCGATGGATTCCCGTCCTTTTGTTGGGCCTTGCCGCAGCCCTGCTCGCGGGCTGCAGCACCACGCGCCTGGTGGACGGCCAGGTGCAAAGCTTCTCGACACTGACTGCCGTCCCCGCGCCAGCCACCTACCGCATAGAACGCCTGCCATCGCAGCAGACCCCCTCGTTTGACGCCATCGCCACGCTGGCAGAACAGTCGCTGGCGCGCGCCAGCCTGCAGCGCGACGATGCCGCGCCCCGCCTGCTGGTGCAACTGGGCGTCCAGGCCGATGCCGTGCCACGCTATGACCCCTTCCGGCCATACGGCGCATACGGCCCGGGCCCCTGGGGCTTTGGCGGCTGGGCGGGCCGGGGCTGGGGCGTGCATGGAATGTGGCGTTTTGGCGAGCCCACGCCCCTGCACCGCCGCGCTGTCAGCATCGTGATGCGCGACGCCAGCACCCAGGCCGTGGTCTACGAAACCTCTGCCGTACACGAGGATGTGTGGGTGAGCGACCCGGCCGTCTACGGCGTGCTGTTCGACGCCGCGCTCAATGGCTTCCCGAAGCCGCCCCAGGGGCCCCGGCAAGTGCGCCTGCCGCTGGTGCATGCCGCTCCCTGACATCGCCCCACTCCCCTTTTCATCACCTGCATGCACGCCACCCGCATCGTTGCCATCCGCCACGGCGAAACCGCCTGGAACGTGGACACCCGCATCCAGGGCCACCTGGACATCCCGCTCAACAACACCGGCCTGTGGCAGGCCAATCAGGTAGCACAGGCCCTGGCGGGTGAGCCGATTGCCGCCATCTACACCAGCGACCTGCAGCGCGCGCACGCCACAGCCCAGGCCGTGGCCCGCACCACGGGCGCGCCTTTGGTGACCGATCCCGGCCTTCGCGAACGTAGTTTTGGCCACTTTCAGGGCCGCACGTTTGCCGAGATCGAGGCCGAGCTGCCCGAAGACGCGCTGCGCTGGCGCAAGCGCGATCCGCACTACACACCCGAAGGTGGCGAGTCGCTCGTCGCGCTGCGCGAGCGCATCGAACGCACCGTGACCGTCCTGGCGCAGCTGCATGTGGGCGAGCAGGTGGTGATGGTGGCGCACGGCGGCGTGCTCGATGTGTTGTACCGCCTGGCCACGCGCCAGGACATCCAGGCGCCGCGCACCTGGCAACTGTCCAACGCCGCCATCAACCGTCTGCTGTGGACACCCGACGGCCTGACCCTGGTCGGCTGGGCTGACACCCAGCACCTTGACAACAACGCCCTCCGCGATGAAACCCATTCCTGAAGCACTCCAGGCCTGCATCGGCCAACGTGTGGACCTGATCGACACCCCGGCCCTCGTGGTGGACCTGGACGCCATGGACCGCAACATCCAGCGCATGGCCGAATTTGCGCGCAAACACCAGGTACGCTGGCGCCCCCACGCCAAACTGCACAAGAGCGCCGAACTCGCGCTGCTGCAGCAGCGCTCTGGCGCCCAGGGCGTGTGTGTGCAGAAGGTCTCCGAGGCAGAGGCACTGGCGGCCGGCGGGGTGGATGACATCACCATCACCAACCAGGTCATCGCCATGCCCAAGCTGCACCGCGTGGCCCGGCTGGCTGCCCAGCTCGCGGCGCGGGGCGGGCGCCTGGGCGTGGCCGTGGACCACGCGGAGGGCATCGAGCGTCTGGCCGAGGCGATGGCGCAAACCGGCAGCGATGCCGGCATCGATGTGCTGGTGGAGATCGACGTGGGCCAGGGCCGCTGCGGCGTGCCTCCCGGCGAGGCCGCAGTGCCACTGGCGCAGGCCGTGGCGCGCAGCCCCCGCCTGCGGTTTGCGGGGATCCAGGCCTACCATGGCCGCGCGCAGCACATGGCCAGCACCGTGGGCCGCAAGGAAGCCATCGCGCAGGTCGTGCGTGCGGCCAGCCACACGCGGCAGCTGATCGAGGCGGCGGGGGTGCCCGTGCCGCTGATCACAGGCTCGGGCACCGGCACGCTGGTGCACGAGGCCGCCAGCGGCATCTTTGGCGAGTTGCAGGCAGGCTCGTTTTTGTTCATGGACGCGGATTACGCACGCAACGAACGCGAACCGGCGCAACCTGCCTTTGAACACGCGCTGTTCGTCAAGACCCAAGTGGTGTCGGTGCGCGAGAGCCATGCCGTGTGCGACGCGGGCCACAAAAGCCACGCCATCGACTCCGGCCTGCCCACCGTGGCCCTGCTGCCGGCTGACCGCGCCCTGCGCTTTGCCAACGGCGGCGACGAACACGGCCTGATCTACGCCGACGGCCCCAAGGCCCGCCTGCCCACCCTGGGCCGCATGCTTTGGCTCATTCCCGGCCACTGCGACCCCACGGTGAACCTGCACGACTTCCTCATCGGAGTGCGCGGGGGGCTGGCCCTGGGCACGGTGGAGCGCATCATCAGGGTTGATGCCAGAGGCGCGCTGACCTGATCGGGGCAAGAATCGGCGAACTCTTTGTCTCGCCGCCATGAGCCCCAGCCAGATCATCGTCCTTGCCACGCCCGTCTTCTTCGTCCTGATCGCCATCGAGCTGGCGGTCGGCTACCGGCGTCGGCGCAACACCTACCGCCTGGCCGACGCGGTCAGCAGCATCAGCCTGGGGATGCTGAGCCAGACGAGCGCGGTGTTCACGCGGCTGTTGCGCATCGGTATCTACACCGCGTTGTTCGAACACGTGGCACTGTGGCGCAGCGATGCGTTCTGGACCAGCCTGCCGGGTTGGCTGCTGGCGCTGGTGTTCTACGACTTTTGCTACTACTGGCTGCACCGCATGGGGCACGAGTCGGCGGTGCTGTGGGCGGCGCATGCGGTGCACCACCAGAGCCAGGACTACAACCTGTCCACCGCGCTGCGCCAGACCAGCTCGGGCGCGCTGCTGGGCTGGGTGTTCTACGTGCCCATGGCGCTGGCGGGCGTGCCGCCGCTGGTGTTTGCGGTGGTCGCCCTGGTCGACCTGCTCTACCAGTTCTGGGTGCACACCGAGCAGGTGGGCAAGCTCGGCTGGTTCGACCGCTGGTTCTGCAGCCCCAGCAACCACCGCGCGCACCATGCCGTGAACGACGCGTATCTGGACAAGAACTACGGCGGCATCCTCATCGTGTGGGACCGGATGTTCGGCACCTTCAAGGAAGAAGACGACCAGGACCGCTGCGTGTACGGCACGCGCGGCCTGCTCAACAGCTGGGACCCGCTGTGGGCCAACGCCCAGGTGTACGCGGGCCTGGCGCACGACAGCTGGCATGCGCGCAGCTGGGCCGACAAGCTCCGGGTGTGGATCAAGCCCCCGGGCTGGCGGCCGGCCGATGTGGCAGAGCGCTTTCCGAAACCCGCATTCAGCATGGCGCAGATGGTGCCCTACCACCCTCCGATGTCGCGCGCGGTGCAGTGGTTTGCGGTGGTGCAGTTCGCGCTGATGCTCGCGGGCGTGGCGGCCTTCTTGTGGCGGGCTGACAGCGCGCCGCTGGCCGAGAACGCCATCTGGTTTGCCACGCTGCTGGTCGCGCAGTGGGCGCTGGGCGCGGTGATGCAGGGGCGCATCGGCATGCTGATGGCGCTGGTGCTGCAAAGCGGCGCGCTGGCCACGGCCACCAGTGCGCTGGGATTCGTGCAGTGGCACTGGGTATTCAAGCCGCTCACCATGGTGATTGCTATTGTTTTGGTAGCTTCTACCGCTTACCAGTTGCGCGGCAGAGTCCGATTTGATTCAAAAACCTGGGGGCTGCTGGGCGCCGCACTGGCGGGGTCGCTGGCGGGCGATGTGTTCTTGATGGTCGAGGGCTTTTTCATCCCGGGGCTCGTGAGTTTCTTGATCGCCCACTTGTTCTACGTGGCGCTGTTCAAGACCGGGCAGCGGTGGTTTCCACACCGCTGGGCGCTCGCGGCCACGCTGGGCGTGGGCGTGGCGATGTATGCCTTCTTGTGGACGGGCGGGCTACCGGCCGCGCTGCGGGCGCCGGTGGCAGCCTATGTGCTGGTGATCGCGCTGATGGCCGCGCAGGCCATCGGGCGGGCCAGCGTGCTGTGCGATGGGGGTGCGGTGCTGGTGGCGGTGGGGGCGGCGTTCTTCATGCTCAGCGATTCGCTGCTGGCCACCCACCGCTTCGTGTCGCCGCTGCCGTGGTCGCAGGTGTGGGTGCTGGGCACTTACTACGCGGCGCAGGCCTGCATCGTGGCGGGGGTGTTGAAGGCGGCAACGGCGCCTGACGGCCTGCCAGTCGTTGCGCCTGTTCCTGCCGTGGCTAATGCGACCACGTGCGGGCCAGCGCTGCAGACGGGACATACGCCGCACCCGCAATGAACAGAACGCCCGCCAGGGTGAACGAGCCGGCGCTCAGCAGCCACAGTAGCGTGTCGGCGTTGTACCAGCCGGGCCGCGCCTGCAGCAGGGCGACCAGGGCTGGTTCCTGCACCGCGATCAAGCCCCGCCCTGCGGTGTAGTGGTACACGGCGCCGCCCAGGGCCCAGAACCCGGTCAGCACGCACGCCAGGCCATAGAACGCATACCCGGTGCGCCAGCGCTTGGTGCTGCCCGCCGTACACCACACGCCCAGACAGCCCGCCAGCACCGCAGCGGCCACCGACAAACCCTGAATCCGGTCGCTGGCCACCGGCAGCAGCCAGTGCCAGGCCCAGGGCAAGGGCGTCAGCAGCCATTCCGATGGGGCCGCCAGCCCCGGCCAGCGCTGTGGGGGCAGGTCCATGGAGAAGCGCGGTCGGTCCACCATGGCCAGCACGAATGTCACGGGTATCAGCACGGCGAACAGGATGTAAGCGCTGCCTCGCCACGTCAGCAGGCGGCTCGACCACTCCCCAGCCGCACCGCTCGGCCTGCGGCTGTCGACGACATGCGATGCCAGGCCGACCGCCAGCGCAGCCTCGGCGATCGCGCCGCACACGGCCACGCGGCCGCGCAGGTCGGCAAATCCTTCCAGCACGAAGACCGAGAGTTGGCCGTATACGAACGCGCCCAGCGCGTGCAGCGCCACCGTGCCGGCCAGCAAGGCCCACATGCAGGACCTCAAAAAGCTTTGCTCGGGAGCGATATCCGACCCGCTGGCACTGACCCAGCCCCGCGCGGCGCGCGCCCGGGCTTCGGCCCGAAGCTGGCGGCGGCGGTCATTCTTTTTGTCTGGCTTGCGCGGTGGTGCCATGGCTCTAGTGTGCGGCCTAGACGGCTGCGGCAAGGATTGGCTAAAGCGAGAGGGTGAGCGAGGGAGACGGGGGCAACAACCGGCGCCGCTCAGGCTCCGAACAGCCCGGGCGCACCCGCGCTGGGCGGCGCCACCCCCAGGTGCCGGAACGCCGCCAGCGTGGCGATGCGCCCGCGCGGCGTGCGCTGCAAAAATCCCTGCTGGATGAGGTAGGGCTCAATCACGTCCTCGATGGTGCCGGCCTCTTCGCCAATGCTGGCGGCGATGTTGTCCAGCCCCACGGGGCCGCCGTCAAAGCGGTGGATCACGGCTTCGAGCAGCTTGCGGTCCATCACGTCAAAGCCCTGCGGGTCCACGTCCAGCATGGCGAGCGCCTTGTCGGCGATGGTTTTGGTGATGCGGCCGTCTCCCTTGACCTCGGCATAGTCGCGCACGCGGCGCAGCAGCCGGTTGGCAATGCGCGGCGTGCCGCGCGAACGGCGGGCGATCTCGAAGCCACCTTCATCGTCCATGGGTGCGTTGAGCAAACCGGCGCTTCGCTTGACGATGCGCGCCAGCTCTTCGGAAGTGTAGAACTCCAGCCGCGCCACGATGCCGAAGCGGTCGCGCAGCGGGTTGGTGAGCATGCCCGCGCGCGTGGTGGCACCCACCAGAGTAAAGGGCTGCAGGTCGAGCTTGATGCTGCGCGCAGCCGGCCCTTCGCCAATCATGATGTCGATCTGGTAGTCCTCCAGCGCGGGGTAGAGGATTTCCTCGACCACGGGCGAGAGGCGGTGGATTTCGTCGATGAAAAGAACGTCGTTCTTCTCCAGGTTGGTGAGCAGCGCCGCCAGGTCCTTGGGCTTTTCGAGCACAGGGCCGCTGGTCTGGCGCAGGTTCACACCCAGCTCAGCCGCAATGATGTGGCTGAGCGTCGTCTTGCCCAGGCCTGGCGGACCGAACAGCAGCACATGGTCCAACGCTTCGCCCCGTTTGCGCGCCGCGCCGATAAATATCTCCAGCTGCTCGCGCGCCTTCACCTGGCCCACGTACTCCTGCAGCAGTTTGGGGCGCAGGGCACGCTCGATCGCCTCCTCTTGGGGCGACGCGGGCACGGCGGAGATGACGCGTTTGGCGGGGGCGGGGGCGAAGTCGTCGGTCTGGATGGTCATGCAGCCCCGTTATTTGTCCGCCCAGACATAAAAGCCAATGCCTTGCTCAAGATACTGCTGGCCCAGGTTGGCATTGATGTAGCTGCGCTCTGCCGCACTGGTTGTATAGAAGTAGGTTCCCGTATTGCGATTGAGGTAGCGGTAGACGGGCATGGCTCCATTGCCCGGCACCGCCTGCCCCCACCATGCCGTACCTTCCAGGGCCACGGATGGGAACGTCTGGCGCATCGCATCGCGCTCCACTGGGTTGGCCGTATAGAGATGCATCTTGCGTGCCAAATCCACCAGTCGGTACACCGGGAACAGGTTAGAGCCCTCAATGGGGTACGCGTAGAAGATCGCGCCTTCATAGACGAAGTTCGATGCAAACTGATTGATCAGGAGGTCCCGCTCACCCACGTTGCTGGTGTAGAAGTGCTCCAGCCCTGCCATGTTGTAAAAGCGATAGACAGGCACCCGGCCCGTGGGGCCGGAGGGCGGCGTGGCGGACGACAACCAGTTCTTGAGTGCTGCGTTGAAAGCCACATCAAAGCGGCCATAGAAATCGGGGGATGCAATCGCCGAGCAGCTGGAGCTGCCGCCGTAGAGCGTACCGATCACGTATGCACCGTCCTTGAACAGCGCGGAGCCACTGCTGCCGCCTTCGGTGGTGCCCTCGCTCCAGCTCACGCGGTAAAAATTGCCCGACGAACCGCTGCACTGAAACTCGGTGCCACTGGTGGCCGTGCAGGAAGTCAGACTCGTCAACGAGCCCAGGCTCACCTTGAGCAAATCGCCCCGGGGATGGTGCAGGCCCACCACCGACGAGCTCAGTGCCTGGGTGCCGGCATCCCACCCGGCAAAGACAGCGCCCGTTGGAGGCGTGTCGTTGAGCCGCAGGAAGGATGTGTCCGTACCCGCCGAAGCGTAGAGCAGCGCAGCGCCATTGACGCGTTTGGTGGTCGTGCTCGACAGGGTGCGGCTGTTGCACACAGGGGCGCGGTAGAACCAGTCGGTCTGCAGCGAGGAGGCTTCGGCCTGCTTGGAAATGCAATGGTTGGCCGTCAGAAAATACGGTGTGCCCGACGACTGGCTGTCATTGAGCAGTGTGCCGGTGCAAAGAAAGGAGTTGGCTCCGGACGTGAAGATCATGCGGGCCACGGCATTGCGCTGGTTCGCGTAGGCTTCGTAGCAGCTGGCGTCCAAGTGGCAGGATGCCGATTCGTTGATCTTGGTGGAAAGCTCTTCCTCGGTGGGAATAGACAGGTTCTCGAAGATGTGCGAGACGCGCGGCACCGAAAGGTCTACCGTCCCGGGGTTAGCACCCGCAGGCAGCTCCAGCTCCAGCGTGGCCTCGTTCGACCCCACGTCTGGCGTCCACCAGGTCTGACCGTCCAGGGTGGTGTCGCCAGCCTGTGCATTGCGCTGAATGCGCTGCAGCACTTCCTGGCCGGAAATCTGGAACACCGTGGTCGTATCCGCCTGGCTGTAGACACGCAGCACGGCCCCCGGGGGCAGCGCGCGGGCCACCACGCCCAGGCGCAACCCATGCGCCCCTTCGGCAGAAAAACTGATGGCAGCCACCTGGCCGCCGCTGAGGGTCGGCTTCCACTGCAACTGTTGCAGTGTCTGCTCCACAGTACGTGTGGCCGCCACATCGCGCGCCATCCCCACCTGGCGTGGCCCAATGCCACCGCCAAGCGATGCGGTCTTGGACTCTTCCAAGGCACCCAGACTCACCTTCGAAGGCGTGGGCGCCGCGACGAGCGCGCTGCGGGACTTGACGTTCGACACGCCCTGGTCCACGCTGGCGGGCTGCACCCAGCCATCCACCATCAGCACAGAGGCGGCTTTCTGCGCGCTTCCTTCTGTCCCGCCTCCGCCGCACCCCGCCAGCAAAGCAATCGCCGCACTCCAGGCGACACCCATGCGCAACATCACTCTAAATTTCATTTCTTTCCCCCACTCCGGTCAAAACCGCCATTGAACACGAAAACAACTGCCGCAACAAACCCGCGTACGCCTTACTTGGCCAACGCCTTCAGTGCCAATTTGATGCCATCGCTCACGCCCACCTCTGGGGGCAAGGCCTTGAGGGCCGCAGCGGCCTCCTTGTCGTTGTAGCCCAAAGCCAACAGTGCCTGCAGAATGTCGGCCTGCGCATCGCTGGCGGCGGGGCCGTGGGCAGCGCCCATGTCTGCGCCCAGCTTGCCCTTGAGTTCCAGCAACAGCCGCTCAGCCGTTTTCTTGCCGATGCCCGGCACCTTGACCAGGCGGCCCGCCTCCTGCAGCGTGATGGCCTGTGCCAGATCGGCCACCCCCATGCCCGACAGGATGGACAGCGCCGTGCGCGGGCCCACACCCGATATCTTGATCAGCTCGCGGAATGCCTGGCGCTCGGGCGCCGTGGCAAAGCCATACAGCAGCTGCGCGTCCTCCCGCACAATGAACTGGGTGAGCAGGCTCACCCGCTCGCCCACGGCGGGCAGGTTGTAGAACGTGCTCATGGGCACATTCACCTCATAGCCCACGCCATGGCAGTCCAGCAGCACCTCGGGGGGATTCTTCTCCAGCAGGGTGCCGGTCAATTTGCCTATCATTGATGTCCTTTGCCGCGCACTGCGGCGATCCAACGGGAATTATCCGCGTGATCCTGCGCCACACCTTCACCCCCCACAACAACACCCGGCTCACCCACCTGTGCGGCCCGGCCGACGCACACCTGCGCACCATCGAAGTGGCCCTGCAGGTGAGCATTGCGCACCGGCATGAGCAGTTCAAAGTGGACGGCCCCAAAGCCAAGGCGACCCAGGCCATGGAGTTGCTACAAGCGTTGTACGAGATGGCCGAGCGCCCCGTCACGGAAGACTACCTGCAGCTCATGCTGGCGGGCGACACCGCGCTGGTGGAGGCGCCCGAGGGCACCATCGTGCTCAACACCCGCCGGGCCGACCTGCGGGGCCGCACACCCACGCAGAACCTGTACCTGGAAAACATCGCCAGCCACGACATCACCTTCGGCATCGGCCCTGCCGGCACCGGCAAGACCTATCTCGCCGTGGCCTGTGCCGTGGATGCCCTGGAGCGCAGCGCCGTGCAGCGCATCGTGCTGACCCGCCCGGCAGTCGAGGCGGGCGAACGCCTGGGTTTCCTGCCCGGCGACCTGGCGCAGAAGGTGGACCCGTATTTGCGCCCGCTGTACGACGCGTTGTACGAGCTGATGGGCTACGACAAGGTGCAGAAGGCCTTCGAGCGCAATGCCCTGGAAATCGCACCGCTGGCGTTCATGCGCGGGCGCACGCTGAACAATGCCTTCGTGATCCTGGACGAGGCGCAAAACACCACGCCCGAGCAGATGAAGATGTTCCTCACCCGCATCGGCTTTGGCGCCAAGGCGGTCGTCACAGGGGATGTGAGCCAGATCGACCTGCCCAAGGGGTCGATGAGCGGCCTGATCGATGCCGAGCGGGTGCTCAAGCGGGTCAAAGGCATCTCCGTGACCCGCTTCACCACGGCTGACGTAGTGCGCCACCCGCTGGTCGCGCGCATTGTGGATGCCTACGACGCGCCGCGCCGCGCCCCGGCTTCTCGCAGTCGGGACTAAAACTATCATTTTTATAGCTATCAGCACTTATCCATCAAGCGCCGGCGGCAAAAAAAGCCAAAATGTCTTTGAACCAACTCTCCCTGTCGCTGCAGTTCGGCACGTTTGACGGTGCGGCCGCGCACCGCGCCGTGCTGCCGCGCCACAAGGTCACCCGCTGGATTCGCCACGCGCTGGCCACCGATGCCGAGATCACCGTACGCATCGTGGGCACCGAAGAAGGCCAGCAGCTCAACCGCGAGTACCGCAAGAAGGACTACGCCACCAACGTGCTCACCTTCGACTACACGCAGGAACCCGTGGTGACCGCCGACCTGGTGCTGTGCGCCCCCGTGATTGAGCGCGAGGCGAAGGAGCAGAACAAAAGCCTGGAAGAGCACTACGCCCACATGCTGGTCCATGGCACGCTGCATGCGCAGGGCTGGGACCACGAGACCAGTGAAGAAGATGCGCAGGCAATGGAGTCGTACGAAACCGACATCCTGCAGGAGTTGGGCTTTGCCGACCCTTACGCGACCTCCTGAACGCCATCCCGACTGCCGAGGGCAGTGGCGCAGTTTTTACTATTTGGTACAAAGTGCTCGCATCTGCCGGGGCTCGGCGTTGTCTTGATAAGCGACGATTGACTCCTCCAGTGCGCGTCTCGCAGACCTGTTGGCACTCCCGCCGCGCGCCCTGCCTGTCTTACCCCTTGCCTTCAGGAGTCTTCTCTGTGACCAATTTCCAGCGACACCCTGCGCCCGTGGCAAATTCGGGCCTGCCATGCTTGTATCGCGCATTGCTGCTGGCGGCGCCACTAGTTGTGGCGGCCTGCGGGGGCGGCAGTGGCGAATCGGAGCCCGCCGGACGCCCGGCCCCTTCCGGCTTCAGCGTGGCGAGCTACGGCCCCAAGACCTACAACTTGGGCTGGACCGTCACCCCCGGTGCGATGCGCTACGAACTGTTCGAGGACCCTGATGGCGCGGGAGGCCCCCAACCCGAATCGCTATTCGGCGTCGGCGCCGCCAACAACGTTACCAGCTTCCCTGTACAGATTCAGGTGCCGCTGCACGAGCGGGTGAATGCCAGCTACCGGCTGCGCGCCTGCGACGCAAGTGGCTGCGGCCCGTTCACTGCTGCGGTAACACCCGACCTCACCCAGGCCATAGGGCGCTTCGAGCTTGCTGGCGGCGATCCGACCAAGCGATTTGGAGCCTACGAAAACGCAATGGCCCTGTCGGCCGACGGTTTAACGCTGGCCGTAGGTTCCCCCCGCGAGGGCAGTTCGGGTGACCTGGCAGGGGCGGGCGCGGTGTACATCTTCAGCCGCAGCATGCCAGGGGTTGGCATGCCAACCCCTGCCTGGGGTCTGCGGGCGCGACTGGAAGGCAGCAGTCCGGCCGCAAAGATGGCCTTTGGCGCCAGCCTCGCACTGTCGGCCAACGGTCGCACGCTGGCAGTGGGTGCACCAGAGGAAAGAAGCAATGCACGCGGCATCAACGGCGATGCGGCCAACCGCGACGCGTATGGCGCGGGGGCTGCGTATATCTTCATGGACAACGGCAGCACCTGGAGCCAGCAGGCCTACATCAAAGCCCGGAACACGCCTGCGAAAGTCGAGACCTGCAGCCGCCTGGACATCACGGGCACGGCTGTATTTCCATGCACCCCCCAGCACTTCGGCTTCAGCGTAGCGCTGTCGGCCGACGGGAACCTGCTGGCGGTGGGAGCGCCTGAAGAAGGCGCTAACTTCACCCCGGGGTCTGCCGCCGTGTTGGGTGGGCTCTCCTTCACCGGCGAAACCATTTTTGGGGGCGGCGTGGGAGCCGTTCACACCTTTGCCCGCAACAGCGGCGGCTGGGCCGAGCAGGCGCACCTGCCAGGCAGCAGCGCCGACCCGACCATGGCCCGCTTCGGGGCGGTTGTAGCCCTGTCCAGCGACGGAACCGTGCTTGCGGCGAACACCGACAAGGACGTCTCCGTCCTGACACATCTCAGCGGTGCCTGGAGTGCACCAACACAGGTGTGGCGCGTTCCCGCCGCCGGTGCGCTGACGGGTTCGCACAATCCCTTTGCAATGTCCAGAGACGGAGGCACACTGGCTGTCTTGGACCGATCTGCAGGTACTGACGTTCAGCTGCGAACGTTCACACGCACGGGGGACGCCTGGACGCAGCAGCCCGCACTGCCGGTCAAGGCTGCCGACGGGTTCTTTACAAACAGTGTCATGTTGTCGCTTTCTGCGGACGGCCGCATGCTCGCCGTGGGCAACCTCGACGATGCTAGCAACGCCTCTGGCATCAATGGCAACCCCAACAACCAGGCCTTATATTCAGCCGGAGCCGTCAATGTCTACCGCCGCGACGGCACCACCTGGGCGCACAGGGCCTACCTCAAGGCCCCCCAGCCGCGCGCACTCGCGCGCTTCGGCGCTGGCGTAGCGCTTTCCGGTGATGCCAGCACCTTGGCCGTAGGCACCAGCAGCGCTACGGATGGCGTAACACCCGCTGCGCCCAATGCAGCCTATCTGTACTGATTGCGCTGGCGGTAGCCCTCTCACATTGACCAGCCCCGGTACCTGACAGAAGCCAGGGAAGGCAAAAGTGTTGCACCCGCGCCGTCGCCAATGGCGGCGGCGCCACCACCTACTATCGGTGGATGTTCGACACCCCTTTGCTGCTCACCGCTGCCTTCGTCGCCGGCGCCCTCAATGCCGTCGCCGGAGGCGGCAGCTTTCTGACTTTGCCCGCATTGGTATTCACCGGCGTGCCCCCCGTGGTGGCCAATGCCACAGGCACAGTGGCACTGCTTCCTGGCTACATGGCAGGTGCATGGGGCTTCCGCGAGGACACCGCCCCACCACCAGGCCTGTCAATGCGGCTGCTGGTGGTGTTGTCGCTCATCGGCGGCGCGGCGGGTGCGGCGCTGTTGCTGGTCACGCCCGACGCCACCTTCCGCCGCGTGGTGCCCTGGCTGCTGCTGGCGGCCACGGCGCTGTTTGCCTTCGGGCCACAGTTGCGCAAGGCCATGGCGGGTGGCCATCCGTCAACCACCAAAGCGACCGTAGGCGTGCTGGCCGTGGCGGCCTATGGCGGCTACTTCAACGGCGGGCTGGGCATCCTGCTGCTGGCGCTGTTCGGCCTGCTGGGGCAGACCAACCTCCACGCCATGAATGGCCTGAAGAACTGGGTGTCGGCCCTGCTCACCGCCATTGCCGTGGCGATCTACGCTGCTGGCGGCGTGGTGCTGTGGCAGCAGGCGCTGATGATGATGGTGGCAGCAACCGCTGGCGGCTACGGCGGCGCGCGGGTGGCGCGGCGCATTCCGGCGCAGTGGCTGCGCTGGGGGATTGTGGCCACGGGGCTGGTAATGGCGGGGCTGTTTTTCCTGCGCGGCTGAGGAACTACACGGCGGCACGCTGCAACAACGGCGAGCGTGGCAAGAAGCGAAAAGCGGTGGAAGCGGCGGCCAGCATGCAGGCGATGCCGATCATGACAGCTTGATAAGGCTCATGTCCATGGCGCTGCGCCCACGCGGCCAGCAGGCCGGTGAGCCACTGCATCAGCGCCACGCCCAGGAACATCGACATGGTGTACAGCGACAGCGCACGCCCCGTCATTTCAGCGGGATACGAGGAGCGCACGTCCGCATACTGCAACACGCCATATCCAGACAGCAGCCCCATGAGGAAGATGAGCGCCACATTGGCGGTGGCATGGTGCAGAAAGGCCATCAGCAAGAACAGACTACCCATGAGCAGCGAGAAGTTGGTGATCCAACGCCGCCGCCGGGCAGGCCCCGGATCAATGCGACCGAACGCTGCAGGCACGAACAGCGCGATCAACGACAGCACCAGGGCAACGTTGCCGCTTTCGATGAGCGAAAACCCGTAGCGCCCCATCAGCAAAGGTCCCAGCCACAAACCCCGCAAAGTCAGGAAGGCCGCGTAGCAGGACATGCCCAGGACCAGGATGCCCCAGGTGTGCGGCACCTTGAACAAGCTGCCGAATCGGCCCGCCGCCTGCGCCCATGACTCGCGGGGGCGCTCCGATGCAAGCGTCAATGTGGGCTCATGCACACGCAGAAAAATCAGCAGCCACGACAGCAGCGAAAGCACCGCCAGCACCGCAAAGCCCGTGCGCCAGCCCCAATGCTGAACCATCCAGGCCAGCGGGGTGCCGGTAAAGAGAAGCCCCAACCCGCCCACGCCCATGCCCACACCCGAGAAAAACGCAAAGCGCTGCGCGGGAAAGTGGCGCGAGATGAAAACGGTGCAGGCCAGGAACGCGGGAGAACAGCCCACACCGATCAGCAGTTGCCCCAACATCAGCCAGCCGTAGCTGGGCGCCATGGCCGACATTGCTGCCCCCAGCACCGCCAGAGGGAAAGCCACCAGCACAGTACGGCGCAGGCCATACAGGTCCATACCGATACCCATGAGGAGTTGGGCCACGCCGAAGGAGAGGCCAAACAAAGCTGCGAACGCGCCCAAAGAGTCCGGTGAAATGCCAAAGCTTGCCTGCAGGCCCGTGGCGATGATGCTGGTCACAGTGCGGTAAGCCTGGCTCAGCGCAAAGGCCGACAGCAGACACAGGTACATGGCCCACAAGGTGCGCGGAGGCGGCAGAGGCCCGACAGACGGGTGAGTGGTGGATTCAGTCACGGCTGGGCAGGCAGATGGCTCAGAAGATAGGAAAAGCGGTTGCCCGAGCCTACAGACATTGCGCAGGACGCACCGGCTGCGCCCCGAACACGCACCCTTTCACGAGGGGTATGTGCGCTGCAGGAATGCAGCAGGTGGCCAGTCTCATGCCACAGCGGCGGGTGCCATGCGCAACGGAATGGTGATCGGCCCGTCGTTGATCAGGTGCACCTGCATCTCGGCGGCGAACCGGCCCGTCTGCACGATGGGATGCGCGGCGCGGGCACGCTCCACCAAGTAGTCAAACAACCGCCGCCCCTCTTCAGGCGCAGCGGCCTGTGTGAAGCTCG
This sequence comes from Acidovorax sp. Root275, assembly GCF_001428965.1. Classification (NCBI taxonomy): domain Bacteria; kingdom Pseudomonadati; phylum Pseudomonadota; class Betaproteobacteria; order Burkholderiales; family Comamonadaceae; genus Acidovorax; species Acidovorax sp. Root275. Next base: position 698,411 of record NZ_LMJH01000010.1, read on the forward strand.
GGCGGTTACCGCCCGTGGTATCTGCCGCCAGAGTGAACTGGCTGACCAGCAGCAGGCCGCCCGCCACGTCCTGCACGCTTTTGTTCATCTTGCCCGCCTCGTCCGAAAAGATGCGCAGCTTAAGAAGCTTGGCCAGCAGCTTGTCGGCCTCGACCTCGGTATCGCCGCGCTCGGCACACACCAGCACCAGCAGGCCCATGCCAATGGCGCCCACGGTCTGCCCTTCCACGTCGACTCGCGCTTCGCGCACACGTTGCAAGACACTGATCACTTCATTTCATCCTTCGGGTCGTCAAAATGCGCTTCCACATCGATGGGCAGCAGCTCGATGGTGGCACGCAAGCCGGGCACGGCCGTCATCAGCGCGCGCTCGACCTGGCCGCGCAGTTCGGCGGCGTGGCCCAGGGTCCAGTGGGCGGGCATGTGCAGGTGCATGTCTACAAACTGGCGCTGGCCAGCACGGCGGGTGGAGACATGGTCAAACCGCACGGCGCCGGGCGGTTGCGCCAATACGAACTGCTGCAGCGTGGCGTCGATGGTGGCTTGCACCTCGGGTTCCACCGCCGAGTCCATGAGGCCCTGGGACGAGCGCCAGACCAGCTCCAGGCCCTCTTTCAGGATATTGAGCGCCACAGCGATCGCCGCCAGGGCATCGAGCCACAGCCATCCCGTGACGGCTGCACCGGCAATGCCTACCAGCACGCCTGCCGAGGTCCACACGTCGGTCACGAGATGGCGGGCATCGGCCTCCAGCGCGATGGAGCGGTGCTCGCGCGCCGAGCGGAACATGAGCCATGCAAAAAAACCATTGAGCGCCGAGCTGAGCACCGACAGGGCCAGACCCCAACCCACCTGCTCGATGGGCTGCGGGTCCATCAGCCGATGGCCCGCCGCCCACAAGATGCCCGCCGACACCCCCACGATGAGGATGCCCTCGAACCCCGAAGAAAAATATTCGGCCTTGTGGTGGCCGTAGGGGTGGTCGTCATCCGCAGGCCTTGCGGCCACCGTCACCATCGCCAACGCAAACATGGCACTGGCAAGATTCACAAACGACTCCATGGCGTCGGACAACAACCCCACCGAGCCGGTAACCACCCAGGCCAGCGTCTTGAGCGCGATGGTGACCACCGCCACCGCAATCGACGCCCACAGCAAGTTGCGAGGTGTGAGCCAGTGGTGTGACTTGGTGGGGGAAGGAGCCATTGGAAGTATTTGAAGAGCGCAAGGAACCGGATTGAGAATTACACCAGAGCCGTCTTAAGAACTGCTTTAACCGTTGGCACCACAAGCTCTCCAAAACATCCCCATGCCAGAATCCGCGCATGACCCCGGCATGGCGCCGCAGCCTTCTTTCGCACCGCACCCTGCACCTCCCTAGCCTGTTGCTGTGGGTCGTGGTCGCCTGTGCGGGGGCCAGTTGGCTGACGGTGGCCCGATTGCAGCAATTGCAGGCAGCGTTCGAGACTGACGCCCGCATCGTGCACCGGCTTCTGAGCCAGCGGGTGGTGCAGCACGACGCCATCATGGCCACGCTGGCGCTGCTGCAGCCTGCCGCAGCAGCAGGTGACAACAGCACATCACCCTTGCCTCGCCTGACCTCGGTGTACCCCCAGATCCTGGCGGTGCTGCAGCGCACGGCGCAACGCGACTGGCCCGACGCGCTGCAGGCGGAGCTGGCTACGGCAGAAGCAACCTCGCGCCGCACCGGCCATGCCGCCATGGCGGGGCTGAACCTGGCTGCGGGCCGCTACTACCTGGTGCTGGCAGGCGTGCCCGCCAGCTATGCGCTGTACATCGACCTGCGCACCACCACTCCGGCCGACGAGTGGCCCATGGACATCACCACCAGCCCCGTGCGCGTGACACTGGAGCGTGGTGGCGATGCCTTTGTTGTGCAGCCGGGCCGGGGAGACCTGGGCAGCGGCATCCGCACCTACGACTTCCACAAACTGCTGGCCGCGCCCAGCCAGCCGCTGGACGTGGTGGCCCGCCGCAGCGTGGGCCCGCCTGAGCTGCCCTGGTGGGGCATGCTCGGCTGGTGCCTGCTGACGGCAGCCCTGTGGGCGGCAGGCCGCGCCCTGTGGCGCCAGCGCGTGGCCCGCCAGCGCGCAGAAGAACTGCTGCGCCTGGGCCAGGTGGCGCGGCTGAACACGCTGGGCGAACTGGCAGCGGGCATGGCGCACGAGCTGAACCAGCCCCTGACCGCCCTGCTGTCCAGCACCCAGGCCGCCCAGCGCCTGCTGGCCGATGACCCGCCCGATCTCGACACCGCCCAGACCGCCATGGCCCGTGCCGTGGAGCAAGCGCGCCGCGCCTCCACCGTGGTGGGCCGCCTGCGCCGCCTGGTGGAACGCCCTGATCTGGCGGGCCAGGCCCAGCCACTGGCCCTGCCTGCGGCAGTGCACGACGCGCTGCACCTGCTGGAGCCCGAGCTGACCCAACGCGGTGTGGTGCCCAACATAGCCATTGCCACCGACCTGCCCACCGCGCTGGCCGAGCCCGTGGCCCTGCAGCAGATCGTCCACAACCTGCTGATGAATGCACTGCAGGCGCTGGAGCAGGTGCCGCCCGCCGAACGCCAGCTGCACATCACCATGGTGCGCGCGGATGCCGGGCACGTGACCCTGTCGGTGCGCGACCACGGCCCTGGGATACCGCCCGAGGCACGCCAGCACCTGTTCGAACCTTTCTACACCACGCGCACCGGTGGACTGGGGCTGGGCCTGACACTGTGCGAAAGCCTGGCGCAGGCCATGGGTGCGCAGTTGACCTTGGCACCTGAAGCACCTGTGCCCACCCAAGCCCAACGGGGCGCCGAGTTTGTGCTGACCTTGCCCACAGCGCCGCCCACCAATGACCGATAGCGCCCCCTCCCTCTCGCCCCTGATCCACCTGGTGGACGACGACGCCGCCGTGCGCGACGGCCTGGGCCTGCTCATCAGCACCGTGGGCCTGCGCGTGCAGACCTGGGCCGACCCGCAATCGTTCATGGCGGGGTTTGACCGCGCGAGCATTGGAGCCATCGTGCTCGACGTGCGCATGCCCGGTATCAGCGGCCTCACGGTGCTGGAGCAGTTGCTGGCGCAGGGCGTGGACCAGCCGATGATTTTGCTGACCGGCCACGGCACGGTGGAGATGTGCCGCCGCGCGTTCAAAGCCGGGGCGGCGGAGTTTCTGGAAAAACCTGTGGACGACGAAGTGCTCATCGAAGCCCTGCAGAACGCGGTGCGCCAGCATGTGCGATCCCGCGAGCGCCACCAGGCCGACCAGCAGGCGCGCGAGCGCTTTGCGCAACTGTCGGCCCGCGAACGCGAAGTGCTGGGCCTGATCGTCGAGGGCCTGACCAACAAGGAAATCGGCCGGGCGCTGGAGCTTTCGCCCCGCACGGTAGAAACCCACCGCGCCAACCTGTTTGGCAAGCTGGGGGCGGAGTCGCTGGCACAGCTCATCCGGCGCTATGCGGCGCTGGTGGATGCGTCCTGACCCCACCAGCACTGCGTAGTTCTACGGAGGGGTGAACGTAGCGGCACGAATAGCCGGAAACGGCGGCAATTTCTACAGTTCTCCCACGGCGCCACAACGGGTGGCGCCGACACACAAACACCGGAGAACACCATGCAAAACCGCCTCACCACCGTAGCCGCCCTCACCCTGTCCCTGATCGCCACCGCCGCAGCCCATGCCGAAGGCGTGCGCACCGAAAAGAACATGTCGCTGGACCTGGCCACACAGATCGCCGCCCAGACCGTCGCCACCTGCAGCGCCAACGGCTACAACGTGACCGCTACCGTGGTGGACCGTGCAGGCACCGTGCGCGCCGTGCAGCGCGCCGACAACGCAGGCCCCCACACGCTGGAAGCCAGCCGTTTGAAGGCCTACACCTCGGCATCTGCCAAGAACACCACGCTGGCCATCATGGAAGGTTCGCAGAAGAACCCCGCAGCCGCCAACCTGGGCCAGATCCCCGGCTACCTGCTGCTGGGTGGCGGCGTGCCGGTGAAGGCGGGCAACGAAGTGATTGGCGCCGTGGGCGTGGGCGGCGCACCCGGTGGACACCTGGACGAGCAATGTGCCGTGGCGGGTATCGCCAAGGTGCAGGATCTGCTGAAGTAATTTCCTACCTGCATCTACAACGCACGCCATCGGAAGCACCCATGAAGCACTGGAACCTTGCATACGCGCTGGCCATTACGCTGGCCTGCGCCGGACCCACCATCGCCCAGGTGCCTCCCACGGCTGCCGAAACAGCGGCCTACCAGGGCCTGCATGCAGCCGCAGCGCGGGGCGATTTGCCCGCGCTGAACAAGCTGATTACGGCAAAGGGTGATCTGAACGCCCGTGACGCGCAGGGCCGCACGCCGCTGCAAGTGGCTACCTACGCACGGCAGGCCGAGGCGGTCCGCGCCCTCGCCAAGGCCGGTGCCCAGCTGGACCTGCTGGAAAACGACCGCTACGACGCCGTGACCATTGCGGCCGTGGCCGACGACGAGGCCACGTTGCGGCTGCTGCTGCAACTGGGCGCCAGCGCGAAGCAGGTGACCAGCCGCTACGACGGCACCGCCCTCATCGCGGCGGCGCACCTGGGGCACGACGGCGTGGTGCGGCAGCTGGTTGCCGCCGGCGCCCCGCTGGACCATGTGAACAACCTGCACTGGACGGCACTGATCGAATCCATCGTGCTGGGCAACGGCGGCCCGCGCCACCAGGCCACCCTGCAGGCCCTGCTGCAAGCGGGTGCCAGCCATACGCTGACCGATCGGCAGGGCAACACGCCACTGCAACTGGCGCGCCAGCGGGGTTTCAGCGCCATGGTACGAATGCTGGAAGCAGCAGGCGCCAGGTAGGTTTGCGGGACGCGTCCGCGCCGATGCATTCCCCCACTTCAGCGGTACAACTCTGCGCCCGCAATGCGCACCCTGCTGGCGCGCGCCGCGCCCAGGGCATTCACCACCGGCTCCCACACACTCGTGTAGGCGGGCATCGCGTCCGGTGCAAACGCAGTATGTGGCCAGTCCGAACCCCACACCAGCCGCTCGCCCATTAACCCGGCCACGCGGCGGATCGCACCGTGCAATTCAGCATAGGGTGCCGCGGCCTGCAAGCGGTACCAGCCCGACAGCTTGACCCACGCGCCCAGGTCGGCCAGCCTTGCCAGCGCCCGCCAGGCCGTATCGTCCTGCGCCAGGGCCGCATGCATTCCCGCCAGATGGTCCAGCACGCAGGGCAGTCCCGTTTGCGCATGCAGCTGGGCAATCTGCGCCAATTGGGCCGGTGCCGCATACCACTGCACATGCCAGCCCAGTACCTTCAGGCGGGGCGCCAGTGCCTGCATGGCCTGCGCCCCGTTGCCCACGGGGGACACCAGATTGAAACGCACGCCGCGCACGCCCAGTGCATGCATGGTCTGCAGCGCGTCGTCGGCAATGTCTGTCTCCACCACCACCACTGCGCGGTGCCGCCCCGGTTCGCGCACCAGGGCGTCGAGCACCAGCCGGTTGTCGGTGCCATACACACTGGGCTGCACCAGCACCAGACGCCCTACACCCAGTCGCGCGGCTTCGGCCTCTATGCGTTCGAGGGGCTGGTGAATAGGCTGGTAGTGCCCGGCCTGGACCGGGGCGGTTGCGTCAAAGACATGCACGTGCGTGTCCCATCCCTCCTGGGCGTCCCGCAACGGCGCGGATGTGGCCAGCGCACCCATGGGTCAGCCCACCACGATCTTGCGCTCGCGGATGACCTTGCCCCACTGCGCTTGCTGGGCCTGGATGAACTTGCCTGCACTGGCCTGGGTCGCATCGGGAAAGGCATCGCCGCCCAGCGCGCGGATGCGGCCCAGCACCTCGGGGTCAGCCAGCGCCTTGCGGATGGCATGGACCAGCTGCGTGCGCACCTCAGGCGCAATGCCCGCCGGGGCCAGCACAGGATTCCACTCCAGCACTTCGTAGTCGGCCACGCCGGCCTGAGCCATGGTGGGGACATCGGGCAGCGAACGGGCGCGCAACGCACTGGTTACCGCCAGCGGGCGCAGCTTGCCTGCCTGGATGTGACCCAGGGACGAGGCCAAATTGGCAAAAAACAGCGGCACCTGCCCGCCCATCACGTCGTTCATGGCAGGGCCGCCTCCACGGTATGGAATGTGGGACAGGCGCACGCCCGTGCGCTCTTCAAACAGCGCCCCGGCCAGATGCTGGGCCGAGCCATTGCCGGACGACGCATAGGCCACGTCCTCGGGCTTGGCTTTGGCGCGTGCGATGACCTCCTTGACGGAGTTGACGCCGAAGCCTGGATGGCACACCAGCACGTTCGGAAAGGTCGCCAACACGGCCAGCGGCACAAAGGCGGTGTTGCTGTCGTAGGGCAGCTTGGGATACAGCGATGGATTGACGGCGAACGACGACGCATCGAGCAGCAGTGTGGTGCCATCGGGCGTGGCACGGGCCACGGCCGATGCAGCCAGCTGGCCGCTGGCGCCGGGCCTGTTGTCCACCACCACGCCCTGCCCCAGCGCTTCGGCCATGCGGGGCGCGATGATGCGGGCCATCAGGTCGGCACCGCCGCCTGCCGGGTAGGAGACAACCAGGGTCACGGTGCGTCCGCCGCCTACGCCCGCTGCGCGGGTGTGCGCCCAGGGGGCGGCCAGGGTGGCGCCCACGGCAGCCAGCGCCGCGCGGCGCGACAGGCCAGGGGGGTTCATAGGATCGGACAGATGGTGCATACAGGTCTCCTTGGTTGAGTCTTCAGTCGTTCAGGGGGCCGCACCTGAAGCTGGGGAACCCCAAGCCAGTAGGCGCTATGGAACTGGCTTGCCAGGCCCGGGCAGTGCTCAGGGGTTGCCGCTCACGTAATGGTCACGGTGTAGTGAAAGGCATGTGCATCGCCGCGCGTGGTGCGCCATTCGACACAGCGCCCTCCCAGGTCGTAGGCGGCCCGTTGCACCACCACGCCCGGATGGCCTGCGGCCAGCCCCAGGTGGCTGGCCTGCGGGGATGTCAGCACAGCAAAACCAATGTCGTCCACGGCGCGGTGCACATGCACGCCGCAGCGGCGCGCGAACATGGGGTACAGCAGGTCGTCCCAGTCGGCGGTGCTGCCTTCGGCCAGGGGCGCGAACACATCCAGCGGCAGCCACAGGTCCTCCAGCAGACAAGGCAGGTCGGCCAGCAGGCGCAAACGCTGCAACCGCAGCACCATCTCGCCCGTGGCCAGGCCCAGCCTGCGGGCCACGGCGGCCGGTGCCGCCACGCGCTGGCGCGACAGGATGCGCGAGCGCGGCATTTCGCCACTGCCGCTGTCAAACCGGAAAAACCGCAGCATCGACGCACCGGCAATGCCCTGGCGCACAAAGGTGCCCCGGCCGTGCACGCGCTCGACCAGGCCTTCCGCCACCAGAAGTTCCAGTGCACGGCGCATGGTGCCCAGCGCCACCTGGTGCTCCGTGGCCAGCAGGCTTTCTGCCGGCAGGGCCGAGCCGGGCGGCCATTCCCCGGCCACCACGCGGGCACGCAGTGCAGCAGCCAGGGCGGCGTAGCGGCTCAGGCCCGGGGCACTGTCAAAGGCAACAACTTTGTGGGATGTGGTCATACCAAGAACTATAGTCCTCTATAGGTCTGGATGCAACGCGCAAATACCGCAGACGGTGTAAAAAAACAGCTGCGGGAATGATCCGTCGCCGGGCAGGACTTATTAACTATCGAATAGATAGCAACAAATGACGCCCATCAAGCGCTGAAGGCCGTTTTCACACAAATATTCACCTACTACCAGCGCAGCCAGCCTCCGCGCAGCGGCGCTGGCCCCACGTTGGCGACTCAGTCCGTGACGAGCCGCGCCTTCACGGTCTTGCCCTTCACGCGGCCCTGGTTCAGGCGCTGCGCCGCCTGCGCGCCGATGGCGCGGTCCACCGCCACGTAGGTGGAGAAGTCGTTCACGTTGATCTTGCCGATCTGTTCGCGGGTGTAGCCCATCTCTCCGGTCAGCGCGCCCAGCACGTCACCCGCACGGATCTTCTCCTTGCGGCCACCGATGATCTGGATGGTGACCATCGGCGGCACCAGCGGGCCGCTGCCGGTGGGTGTCAGTTCCGCCACCGGGAACCAGCGCGACTCGCGGCCCTGCAGCACTTCGATCTTGCCCACAAAACCCATCTCGTCCAGGCTGGCCAGGTTCAGCGCCAGGCCCTCGGCATCGCCCCGGCCAGTGCGGCCGATGCGGTGGATGTGCACCTCCGCGTCGGGCGTCACGTCCACGTTGATCACGGCGGCCAGGTTGGCAATGTCGAGGCCGCGCGCGGCCACGTCGGTGGCCACCAGCACCGAACAGCTGCGGTTGGCAAATTGCACCAGCACCTGGTCGCGCTCCCGCTGTTCCAGCTCGCCAAAAAGCGCCAGCGCGCTGAAGCCCTGGGCCTGCAGCACGCCCACGAGGTCGCGGCACTGCTGCTTGGTGTTGCAAAAGGCAATGGACGATTCAGGCCGGAAGTGGTTGAGCAGCTGCGACACCGCGTGCAGGCGTTCGCTGTTCTTCACCTCGTACCAGCGTTGCTCGATCTTGCCCTCGGCATGCTGGGCCTGCACGGTGATCTGCACGGGCGACTTCATGAACTGGGCGCTGAGCTTGGCGATGCCCTCGGGGTACGTGGCCGAAAACAGCAGCGTCTGGCGCTCCTTGGGACACTGCTTGGCTACCACGACGATGTCGTCGAAGAAGCCCATGTCGAGCATGCGGTCGGCCTCGTCGAGCACCAGGGTGTTCAGCGCTTCCAGGCTGAGGTGCTGGCGCTCCAGGTGGTCCATCACGCGGCCGGGGGTGCCCACCACGATGTGCGCGCCATGCTCCAGGCTCAGCGTCTGCGCACGCAGCGGCACGCCGCCACACAGGGTCACGACCTTGATGTTTTCTTCGGCCCGCGCCAGGCGGCGGATTTCGCTGGTGACCTGGTCGGCCAGTTCGCGTGTGGGGCACAGCACCAGGGCCTGCACCGCAAAACGACGGGGATTGAGGTTGGCCAGCAGCGCCAGGGCAAAGGCCGCGGTCTTGCCGCTGCCGGTGCTGGCCTGGGCGATCAAATCCTTGCCCAGCAAGGCAGGGGGCAGGCTGGCCGCCTGGATGGACGTCATCGTGGTGTAGCCCAGCTGCTGCAGGTTGGCCAGCGTGGCAGGGCTCAGGGCCAGCGCGCTGAAATCAGTGCTGGCTTGGTTTTCTTTGGAGGTCATCGGCCGATTATCCGGCCCCAGCGATGGAGCCCCTGGTATCCGGGCAACTACCTTACGCACGCGTAAGGCGTATCGGCTATAACCGAAAGAACATATTTGCGGCCTGCACGGGGCCGCTTTGCCGTGCAATCGGGATGGGGACACGCTCTCAGCATCGGGTGGGATATGCCAGATTCAACCAACGCAGCCAATCCCCCCGGGCAAGGGGGCTCTAGCGACTCGCTGCTGCGTCTGATCGCCGACTCCATACCCGCGCTGATGGCCTACTACGATGTGCCCGCACTGCGCTGCCAGTTCGCCAACCAGGGCTACGCGGCCTACAACGGCCACACGACCGAATCCATCCTGGGCCTCACGGTGCAGCAGGCCATTGGCGACAAAGCCTGGCAGGCGATCCAGCCGCATGTGGAGCGGTCCACCCGCCGCGAACACGTGAAGTACACGCGCGAGCAGACGCTTCCCAACGGCGAGGTCCGCATGATCGAGGTCAACTTGATCCCGCACTTCGACGCCACCTCGGCACAGTTGGGTTCGTTTGTGCTGATCACCGATATCACCGAACGCTGGCGCGCGGAACGCCAGGTGCGCCAGAGCGAAGAGCGCATGCGCAAGTTCACCGAGGCTACGGACGAGGCCATCGTGTTCCACCGCGACGGCATCATCACCGACGGCAACGAGGCACTCACCCGCCTGACAGGCTATGCGCTGCAGGAGGTGGTGGGCGTCTCGATCTTCCACTTCATCAGCCCCGAATGGCGGGCCGTGGCACTCGACTACACGCGCACCGGGCGCGAAGACCCCTACGAGGTCACCATCCGCCACAAGGATGGCCACGCCATTCCCGTGGAAGTGGTGGGCAAGACCATGCCGATGCACCATGCGGACTACCGCATCGTGGTGGTGCGGGACATCACCGCGCGCAAGCAGGCGCAGGAGCGCGAGGCCTTCATTGCGCTGCACGACACCCTCACGCAATTGCCCAACCGGCACTTCCTGATGGAGCAGCTGTCGCAGGTGCTTTCGCTGGCCCGCAGGCGCCATGGCCGTGCAGCCGTACTTTTTGTGAACCTGGACCATTTCAAGACGGTGAACGATTCTCTGGGCCACCATGCGGGCGATCAGTTGCTGTGCAATGTGGCCGAACGCCTGCGCCAGGGCGTGCGCGACGCCGACGTGGTGGCGCGGCTGGGCGGCGACGAGTTTGTGGTGGTGCTGACCGATGTGCAGGGCCCCGACGATGCCGCCCGGGTGGCCGACAAGCTGCTGGAGTCCATGCACGGCGTGTTCACCCTGGGCCAGGTGCCGCTGACGGTATCCCCCTCGATCGGCATCAGCCTTTTCCCGGAACATGCCGCCACCGGTGATGCGCTGCTGCGCTGCGCTGATGCGGCCATGCACCACGCCAAGGACAGCGGGCGCGGCAACCGCCAGTTCTACACCCCCAGCATGGAGGCCAGCGCCATCGACGTGCTGCAGCACGAGCGCCTGCTGCGCGAGGCCATTGTGGACAACGCCTTTGTGCTGCACTACCAGCCGCAGATCTGCCTGGAAGACGGCTCCCTGCAGGGCCTGGAGGCGCTGGTGCGCTGGCGCCACCCGCAGCGCGGCCTGGTGGGGCCAGACGAGTTCATCACGTTTTCGGAATCGCGCGGCCTCATCACCCCCATTGGCCGCTGGGTGATGCGCGAAGCCTGCCGCCAGCTCAAGGCCTGGCAGGACAAGGGCCTGGCCCTGGTGCCGGTGGCGATCAACCTGTCGGCGCTCGAATTTCGCCAGCGCGATGTGGCGGGCGAGATCGCGACCGTGCTGCGCGATACCGGCCTGGCGCCGCAGTACCTGGGCATCGAGCTGACCGAATCCGTGCTGATGCACCAGACCGGCCAGGTGCTGGACACCCTCAACGCTCTCAAGGCGCTGGGCGTGGGCATCTCCATCGACGACTTTGGCACGGGGTATTCGTCGCTGGCCTACCTCAAGCGCTACCCCATCGACAGCCTCAAGATCGACCGGTCTTTTGTGGTGGACACGCCCGGCAACCCCGACGACGTGGCCATTGTCACGGCCATCATCCAGATGGCCCGCAGCCTGCAGCTCAAGACCGTGGCCGAGGGGGTTGAAACCCCGGCACAGGTGCAATTGCTCAAGGACCTGGGGTGCGACCTGATCCAGGGGCATGTGGTGTCCGTGCCACTGGACGCCGAGGCGCTCCAGCGCTGGATGCGCGATTTTTCGGCGTGAGGACCTGTTCAGTTCCCTTTCCCGAGGCCCGTCACACAAACACGTTCCCGGCTTGTGGACAATAGGGGCATGCCCCTCATCCCCGACTTCATCGCCCCTACCCGCCACACCGACCCGGCCGACGCACTGTCCCAGGTGCAGCGCATCTACCAGCAACAGATTGGCCACCTGCGCGACGCCATGCAGCGTTTTGTGGCGGGTGAAACGCCCGAAGGCGCCGTGCGCGCGTTCTACCCCTTTGTACGGGTGCACACCACCACCGTGGCGCGGGCCGACACCAAGCTGGCCTATGGTTTTGTGGAAGGCCCTGGGCGCTACGAAACCACCCTCACCCGGCCCGATCTGTTTGCCCACTACTACGCCGAGCAGTTCCGTCTGCTGCGTGCCAGCCACAACGTGGAGCTGGAAGTGGGCACCAGTGCCCACCCGATTCCGATCCACTTCTCATTTGCCGAGCACGACCACATCGAGGGCACGCTGACACCCGAGCGCCGCATGCTGATGCGCGACGTGTTCGACCTGCCCGACCTGGCAGCCATGGACGACGGCATTGCCAACGGCACCTGGCAAGCCCGCCCGGGCGAGGCACAACCCCTGTCGCTGTTCACCGCACCACGCGTGGACTACTCGCTGCACCGCCTGCGCCACTACACCGGCACGGCACCCGAGTGGTTCCAGAACTTCGTGCTGTTCACCAACTACCAGTTCTACATCGACGAATTCGTGCGCCTGGGCCATGCCGAGATGGCCAAACCCGACAGCGAGTACATCGCCTTCATCGAGCCGGGCAATGTTGTGACCCGCCGCGTGGGATTGAGTGCCCAGCCCGGCGACGAACTGGGCGTGGCCCCGCCGCGCTTGCCGCAAATGCCCGGCTACCACCTCGTGCGCGCGGACAGCAGCGGCATCACCATGGTCAACATCGGCGTAGGCCCCGCCAACGCCAAGACCATCACCGACCACATCGCCGTGTTGCGCCCCCACGCCTGGATGATGCTGGGCCACTGCGCGGGCCTGCGCAACAGCCAGCGGCTAGGCGACTACGTGCTGGCCCACGCCTATGTGCGTGAGGACCATGTGCTGGACGAAGACCTGCCGCTGTGGGTGCCCATCCCGGCGCTGGCCGAGATCCAGCTCGCATTGCAGCAGGCCGTGGCCGATGTCACACAGATCAGCGGCGCCGACCTGAAGCGCGTGATGCGCACCGGCACCGTGGCCAGCACCGACAACCGCAACTGGGAGCTGCTGCCCGACAACACGCCCCAGCGCCGTTTCAGCCAGAGCCGCGCCGTGGCGCTGGACATGGAAAGCGCCACCATCGCCGCCAACGGCTTCCGCTTCCGCGTGCCCTACGGCACCCTGCTGTGCGTGAGCGACAAGCCCCTGCACGGCGAAATCAAGCTGCCCGGCATGGCCAACCACTTCTACCGCGAGCGGGTGGACCAGCACCTGCGCATCGGCATGCGCGCCATCGAGATCCTGCGCAACGGTGGCGTGGACCGGCTGCACAGCCGCAAGCTGCGCAGTTTTGCCGAAGTCGCGTTCCAGTAAACACCCCGAATCACGGGGCCGATTCGACCCATGCCACTGGATTTTTTGACGCTGATGGCCGTCATGGCGGCCAACCTGTTCATGATCTCGGCCGCGCTGCCCATGATCATGGGCCGGGACGTTGGCCGCGCAGCCCGCCATGTGCAAGCCAGCATGCTGCTGCAGGCCGTAGCCTGGGCCGCCATCATTGCCTCGTCCACCCTGTGGGACCAGGCGCTGTCCACCGTGTCGATTGCCTGCAATGCAGCAGCGCAGTGGATGCTATACCGGGCCCTGGAAGAGTGGCTGGGCCCGCGCCCCCTGCGGCGCGTGCTGCTGGCATTGGTGGTCCTGGCACCACTGGGCTACACGCTGGGGTTTGGCCACTACGCATGGCGCGTGGGTTGGGCCAACGGGCTGATGGCGGTCATTCTGTGCATCGTGGCGCGCGCCACGCTGTACCCGCGCGTGCTGGCAGATGGGCGCTGGCGCGCGCTGCTGCTGGGCTGCCTGCTCACGTCGGCCGCTTTCACGCTGGCGCGCGGGCTGCTGGGAGCCTTTACCGACCAATACCCGAGTTTCCGCACCCCCCACCCAATCAACCTGGCCGCAGCCCTGGCCACCAATGTGAGCCTGGTGCTTGGCACCGTCGCCGTGCTGGTGGCCTGGCGCTACGAGGCCGAGCAGAAGCTGCGCACGCTGGCCATGACCGACGGCCTGACGGGCCTGCTCAACCGGCGTGGCTTCACCACGCAGGGGGGCAGCCTTCTGGCCCACGCCATCCGCCACCAGTTGCCCATGACTGCATTGATGCTGGACCTGGACCACTTCAAACGCGTCAACGACACCCAAGGACATGAGGCAGGGGACCGAGCCCTGCAGCTATTTGCGCGGCTGCTGGGCGACACGAGCCGCAGCGGCGACCTGGTAGGACGACTGGGCGGCGAGGAGTTTGGCGTGCTGCTGTTGCACAACAGCGCCCCGGCAGGCCTGTCGTTCGACCGGCGCCTTCGTCGGCGTCTGCATGCGGCCAGCGTGGTAGAACTGGGCTTTGCGCTGGACTACAGCGCCGGAATGGCCGTGATGGAGCCTGGCGAATCGGGCCTGGCCGAACTCATGGCCCGTGCCGACGGCGCGTTGTACGAGGCAAAAACCGCAGGCCGCGGCCGGTTGATGGCGGCATCCTGAGCCTTGCACCAGGAGGTGAATGCTATTTTTTGAATAGCAAAGAGCGTTTGACAAATAAGCGCTAGCAGCCTTTTTTCATGCCCCCTCACGGAACCACCAGCCGGGCCACATCGTGCGCGGCGCCCGAGCCCTCCTTGGACAGGTGTTCGATCAGGCTACGCCGATCCGCCTCGGTGCGTTGCTGCGACAGGAACCGTTTTCCCGTCAGATGATCGATATCGATTTCAAAACCCCGCAAACGCCGGGCGGCCTCTTCCACAAACCCGGAGTCGGCATGCTCCAGCAGCCACGGCGCGTCGCGCCGGGCCTCCTGCGAGAGCGTGAGCGCCTGCAGGTGGGCCTGCAGCCAGTCACGGCAATCGACGCAGCGCAGGCGCCCCCGCGCCTCGACGGCCGCATAGTTCCAGCTGGGTGCCAGGCGGCCGCTGCGCTGGCCATTCACATACCAGCGCGGTGAAATGTAGGCGTTGGGACTCTGAAAAACAGCCAGCACCTCAGCGCCGTCCATGCCCGGCTGCAGCAGCGGGTGCCCCCGCGCCGCATGTCCCCGCAGCCGTGTGGGTCCCCCCTCTTCGGTGCAAAGTTCCAGGGGCAGCAGATTCGCCTCCAGCCCCTGGCGCGTCACGGCCACCACCGTGGCCAATGGATAGGCGCGCATGAGGTGGTGAATGGCATGGGGGTCTTCCAGCTGGAAAAGAGGTTGGCTGTGCATGGCATTGGGGCAATCAGAAACCCGCAGTCTGGCCCTGGGCAAGGTTTGCGTCTTGAACGTTTCGGCCACGCTCCAATCGCAGCCCGAGGAAGGCCCTACCGATTCGGAGCCGTTTTTATCCGAACAAGCGGACCAGCGGAGCCGGTGGCGGCACTGTGGGCGTAAAGCCGCCAAACCGGCGGAACTCCCGGGTCATGTGCGCCTGATCGGTGTAACCAGCCGCCACGGCCACCCCGCTGAGCGGGCCACCTCCGGCGTCCAGCAGCTCCAGGGCGCGCTGGAAACGCAAAACACCCGATAGGGTCCGAAGGGGGAAGCCGGCCACCGCCACAATGTCCCGGCGCAGGGTGCGCGACGAACTTTCTGCGCCCGCCGCCTCGCCAAAGGCCCCGGCCTGGACGCGTTGTTTCATTCGAGCGATGGCCTGGAGTGCCCGGCCATGCGCGGCAGTGACCACCGCCCGCGCAGCCAACGTACTGACCGCAGCACACAAGGCGGCCTGGGCACGCGGCACGGTGTCTGCGCGCACCACCGCATCGGCCAGCGGACCCAGCAGCGCCAAGGCACATGGCCCCGTGAGGGCCTGGTTGCGCAGCGTGTGGGGCACAACCCCCAGGCACACACCGCCCCAGCCCATGTGAAAGCGCACGCCCACCAGCACGGTGTCGGCGCGCAACACCACCTGCGTGGCCGTGTCGGCGGGGCCCGCCACGACCAGCCGGACCGACGCCACAGAACTGTCCGGATGCAGCACACAATGCGCGACCAGGTCCATGCGGCCGTCTGGCAGCACCCGCTGCGGCTGCCCCGCAGCCAGGCCATAGCGCCACACCGCTTCGATCCGGGTGGCATCCAGTGTGCCCAACGGCAGCTCTACATAACCGCGGTCCAGCACAGCAATTCCCATATCCCCTTTCGTTCCGTCATGCGCCTTGCGCGACAAATCCTTGCCCCACACCATGGCGCGGCAACCGGCCAATGGGCTCTTGGCACCCCGCCGCCCTGGGAGCGCCGGCATCGCACACAATCAACCCATGACCGTACTCTTTGAAGCCCTGAACCTGCGCAAACGCTATGGCGAAACCACCGTGGTCGACGACGTGTCGTTTGCCATTGCCCCCGGCGAATGCCTGGGCGTCATCGGCCCCAACGGCGCAGGCAAGACCACCACCATCCGCATGTGCCTGGGCCTGGCGGCGCCCGATGGAGGTGCGGTGCACTTCCATCCGAAAGCGGGTGGCACCCCGCTGCACATGCCGCGCGATGCGCTGGCCATCAAGGCGCAGCTGGGCGTGGTCACGCAGTTCGACACACTGGACCCAGACTTCACCTGCGCCGAAAACCTGCGCGTCTTCGGCCGCTACTTTGGCATCAAGGGTACGGTGATGGACGAAAGAGTGCCTCAGTTGCTGGAGTTCGCCGCCCTCACCCACAAGGCAGATGCCAAGCCGGGCGAGCTGTCGGGCGGCATGAAACGGCGCCTGTCGCTGGCTCGCTCGCTGGTCAACAACCCGCGCCTGCTGTTGCTGGACGAGCCCACCACCGGCTTGGACCCGCAGGCCCGCCATCTGATGTGGGAGCGGCTGCAACTCCTGCTGCAGCAAGGCAAGTCGATTCTGCTGACCACACACTTCATGGACGAAGCCGAGCGCCTGTGCTCGCGCCTTCTGGTACTGGACCATGGCAAGAAGATCGCCGAAGGCCGCCCGCGCGAACTGATCGCCCAGCACTTGGAGCCCGATGTGGTGGAGGTGTTTGGGGTGGGCGCCGTCCAGATGGCCGAGGATGCCGCGCTGCGCGCCTTGGCCGCCCGAGTGGAAATCAGCGGCGAGACCGTATTTTTCTACACCCAGAACGCCCAGCCGCTGCTGCAGGCGCTGGCCACCCACGGCCACCTGCGCACGCTGCACCGGCCTGCCAATCTGGAAGATCTGTTCCTCAAACTCACGGGGCGGCAGATCCGGGAGTGAGTCCGCCTGCCGGTGGCAGGTTGCGCTCACGCAGCACTTGTTCCAGTGCCTCGGGCGTGCACGGCTGGGAGAACAGATAGCCCTGGAATTCGTCACACCCCTGCCGCGCCAGCCAAGCCGCCTGGTACTCGGTCTCCACCCCTTCGGCCACAGTGCGCAGGCCCAGCTTCTGGGCCAACGCCACGATGGCATCGACCAGCACCTCGCCACTACCATCGTGCCCCAGGTCCCGCACGAAAGACCTGTCGATCTTGAGCTTGCGCACCGGAAACCGTTTGAGCTGACTGAGCGACGAATAGCCGGTGCCAAAGTCATCAATCGCGAGTTGCACCCCCAGTGCGGTGAGCCGGTCCATGGTTTGCAGGGCCTGCTCCACGGGGTCCATGATCGAGCTTTCGGTGATTTCGATCTGCAGCAACCCAGGCGGGCACCCCGTGGACTGCAGGGCGTGCGCCACGGTCTGGTCCAGTGAAGGCTCCTGGAACTGGCGGGCCGACAGATTGACTGCCACGGGAATTGCACCCCAACCCGCCTCCATCCAGCCGCGGGCCTGCGCACAGGCCTCGCGCAGCACCCAGTCTCCCAGGGGGACGATCAGGCCCGTTTCTTCGGCGATACCAATGAACTGCAGCGGTGACACAAGGCCCCGCTCGGGGTCCTGCCAGCGCACCAGCGCCTCGACGGAAGAAACGCGACCCGTGCGCGCATCTATGATGGGCTGGTAATGCAAACGCAGGCCTCCGTGCTCGATGGCATGGCGCAGGCCCGCTTCGATGTGCAAACGTTCGGTCAGCGCTTCGGTCATGTGCTGGCTGAAAAACGCCAGCCGATTGCCTCCCTGGTTCTTGGCACCGTACATGGCCACATCGGCGTTGCGCAGCAGCACATCGCCCGACTCGCCGTCGCGCGGGAACATCGCAATGCCCAGACTGGTGCTCAGCAGCCAACTGGTGGAGCCCGTCTCCACAGGCAGGGTCAACGCCTGCAGCATCTGCTGGGCCATGGGCTCCACGGCAGAGACCCCGGGCAGGTCGGGCAGCACCACCACAAACTCGTCCCCGCCCAGCCGCGCCACGATGCCGCCATCGCCCACACAGGCCTGCAGCCGCGTCGCCACCTCCTGCAGCAGCAGATCGCCCCGGCTGTGGCCCAGGCTGTCGTTCACACCCTTGAAGCGGTCCAGATCCATCACCAGCACACCCACCATGCGGCCGGTGTCGCGTGCCCTGACCAGGGCGGCGTCCAGGCGCTCGGACAGGCAATAACGGTTGGCCAGCTGTGTCAGCGGGTCCACGCGGGCCTGGCGCTCCAGGGTCTCGGTGTGCTGGGCAATGGTCTGCTGCTGGCGCAACAGCGAGGCGGCCATGCGGTCCAGGGCCCGCGCCACCTCGCCCAGTTCGCCGGGGGGATAGGGCGCACCGATGGGTTCGGCATAGTTGCCCACATCCATCCTCCCGATCGCCCGGATCGCACGAGTGGCATAGCGGCGCACCGCAAACTCCACCAGCAGCAGCGCCGCCGCGAACACCACGGCAGCCAGTGCGAGCAAGCCCCCCAGCGCCCAGCGGAACTGGCTCTCCACCGGACCTTGGAGGTCGTCCTCGGGAACGGCCAGAGCCAGGCGCAGCTCGGCATCGTGCGAGCGGGGAAGCTGTGCGCGCACCCAGACGCGGCGCACTCCGTCAGCGCCTTCGATCAGATCGTGCCCGCCCTCGGGGCGACCCATGAAGTCGCGCTCAACAGCCTGCAGAGACAGCGGGCTGCCGCCGGCGCGCTGGAAGTCCATGACCACCGAACCATCTCCATTCCACACCTGAAGGTGCATGCGCTCGTAGCGCTGGGCCTGCACCATCGCGCTGCCATAGGCCTGCATATCGAGCGATGCGAGAAGGATGTAGCGCAGCGCACCATCGGCCTCGCGGACCGGGTAGGCCACCTGCAGCACGCCCTTGCCCGTCAGGCGCCCGATGACGGCTTCCATGACGGGCTTGGTGGCCGTCAGGGCACGCTGGAAGTAGTGTCGGTCCCGCAGATCGAGCTGGCGGCCGCTGCGCAGCGAATCGCAAAAAAGGGATCCGTCCGGCCGGATGGTGAGTAGGCCCGTGTACTGCGGGTGCTCCTTGAGCACGTCGGCCAGAAAGTCGGAACAGGCCGCCTTGTCATTCCCGCTGAGCAGGGGCACCCGGCCCAGGCCAAACAACAATTGCCCGGTGCCCGCGATCTTGTCATCGAGGTCGCTGGCGATGATGCCGGCGCGCGCAACCAGCCGCTCACGCGCCTGTGCAGTTGTGACCGAACGGATCTCCAGCAACAGCCACAAAATGGCAGGCACCGGCAGCAGCGACGCCGCCAACACCAGCCACAAGATACGCGCACGCAAGCTCAAAAGAGACCTCTTGAAAGATCTGGCGGCACCGCAACCCCGGTGCCACGTATTTCCAACAGTATGCAGCGCCGTCGGAACGGCGGCCCGCCTTCACACCTTGCGCGGTTTGACCTTGCGGGCCGCGAGCTTGGCATTGCCGCGCGCCGTCTCCACATCGGCCGCACGCGCCAGCGCCACGCCCATGCGGCGCTTGGTGAAACTTTCGGGCTTGCCGAACAGGCGCAGGTCAGTGTCGGGCACACGCAGGGCTTCTTCCACGCCGTCGAAAACGATGCCCACGGCGTCCACTCCGCCGTAGATCACCGCGCTCGCGCCGGGGTTGCGCAGGCGGGTGTCCACCGGCAGGCCCAGGATGGCGCGGGCGTGCAGCTCGAATTCGCTCTGGTGCTGGGTGCACAAAGTGACCAGGCCCGTGTCGTGGGGGCGGGGGCTCACTTCGCTGAACCACACGTCCTGGCCCTTGACGAACAGCTCCACGCCGAAAAGGCCAAGCCCGGAGGGTTTCCCGTCAAAGCCCTGGCCCAGGTTGTCGGTCACGGCCTTGGCGATCTGGCGCGACTTCTCGAGCGCCGCCGGGTGCATGGGGTGGGGCTGCCAGCTTTCCACATAATCGCCGCTGATTTGCACGTGGCCGATAGGGTCGCAGAAGCTGGTGGCGATCTGGCCATCCGCCCCCACCGAGCGCACGGTGAGCTGGGTGATTTCGTAGTCGAAGTCGATGAAGCCCTCGACGATCACGCGGCCGTGGCTCACGCGGCCGCCGGCCATGGCGTAGTCCCAGGCCTTCTTGACGTCAGCCGGGCCGTCGATCTTGCTCTGGCCCTTGCCGGAGCTGCTCATCACGGGCTTGACGATGCAGGGGTAGCCGATGCCTGCATCGATGGCGGCCTGCAGCTCTTCGAGCGAGTTGCAGAACTTGTACGGGCTGGTGGGCAGGCCCAGCGTCTCGGCGGCCAGCACGCGGATGCCTTCGCGGTCCATCGTCAGGCGGGCGGCGCGGGCCGTGGGAATGACGCGCACGGTGCCGGCAGCCTCCAGCTCTTCGAGCATGGGGGTGGCGATGGCCTCGATCTCGGGCACCACCAGGTGGGGGCGCTCGGCCTCGATCAGGGCCTTGAGCTGCGCCGGGTCGCTCATGGTGATGGTGCGCGCGTGGTGAGCCACCTGCTGGCCGGGGGCGTTGTCGTAGCGGTCCACCGCGATGGTCTCCACGCCCAGGCGCTGCAGGGCGATCAGCACCTCCTTGCCCAGCTCGCCCGAGCCCAGCAGCATGACTTTGGTGGCATGGGGGGACAGGGGGGTTCCGAGGGTGGTCATGGGAGGTTTTCCAGAAAAAGTGAGGGCAAGGGCAGCGGAAGGCGGTGAACCGGCCACCGCCATCTGGCGACTTTAATGCATGGGTTCCGGGTGAAACCACAGGGAGCGCCAGCGCGGAACAAGTCCGCCCGAATTGACCAGGAATTACGCAAATCGGGATGCAACAACCGCCTCGCCTTGGGGTGAACCGCTTGTCTACACCCTGTTTTGCGTAAGTCATGTTTATTTTGCACGGGGCACATCCAGGCCGCGCTTGCGCACGTACTCCCTGTTGCAGCCGGTCTTTCCGTGGCCGCTGTGCCCTCAACCCCATTGAAGAAAAGGGAACCACCATGCACACCCAGCCCATGCACTCTCGCCTCGCTCCCCTGACCTGCGCACTTGCCGCCGCGACCTTGCTGGCGGCCTGCGGCGCCATGAAGCCCTCCGCCAGCCCCATGTACTCACAAGACAGCCTGCCCGACACCATCAAGGTGCCGGCAGGCAACAAGGTCGCCATGGAAACCGTGGGCGTGGGCGAAATCACCTACGAATGCCGCGACAAGGCCAACGCGCCCGGCCAGACCGAATGGGTGTTCGTGGGCCCCAAGGCGGTACTGAACGACCGCAGCGGCAAACAAGTGGGCACCTACTACGGCCCACCTGCCACCTGGGAGTCGGGCGATGGCTCCAAGCTGACCGCCACCCAGCTGGCCGTGGCGCCATCGGGTGCAGGCAACCTGCCGTATCAGCTGGTCAAGGCCAACCCCGCCATGGGCACCGGCGCCATGTCAGGTGTGACCTTCATCCAGCGCGTGGCCCTGAAGGGCGGCGTGGCGCCCGCCTCGACCTGTGCGCCCGCCAACAAGGGCGAGCGCCAGATCGTCAAGTACCAGGCCGACTACATCTTCTGGAAGGCCGCGTAGGCAGCGCCCCCGACGCCGGCACAGCGCCCCGCCAGCGCACCCGTGGAACTGGCTCCGCCAGGCCACCGGGTGCGTCCCCCTTGGGGGAAAGCGCGCAGCGCCTCAGGGGTCAATACTGTTTATACGGCAGGAACTTGCCCGACAAAACGACGTTCACGCGGTCACCTTTCGGGTCGGCCTCGCGCGTGATGTCCATGCTGAAGTCGATGGCGCTCATGATGCCGTCGCCAAACTCCTCGTGGATCAGCTCCTTGATGGTGGTGCCGTACACGCTCACGACCTCGTACCAGCGGTAGATGAGCGGGTCGGTAGGCACGGGCGTGGGCAGCGAGCCCTTGTAGGGCACCACCTGCAGCCACTTCTGCTCCTCGGCCGTGAGGCCGAAGATCTTGCCCAGCACCTTGGCCTGCTCGGGGGTGGCGGTCATCTGGCCCAGGCACAGGGCGGTCGTCCACTCCTTGGACTGGCCGACCTTCTTGGCGATGGCGCTCCACTGCAGGCCTTTGGCGACCTTGGTGCTGATGATTTTCTCGGTGACGTTGGTGCGGTTCATGCAGTCTCCTGGGGGTGTTGTAAGGACAAAGATCGGTACCTCCGTGGCACAAGCAATGCCCATGCCTGCCCTGGCGCACGACAAGTGCTGGCTGTCGCGAACCCGACGCCGCACAATAAGCGCATGCAGACCGCCCCCCCCTCCCCGCCAGTCTCCTCCGTCTCCCCACCTCCTCCATCCGTGTGGCGCGCACCCAGCCTGTCAGCGCGCTGTTGGCCAGTGTTCATGCGCAACCTGCTGGTGTGGCGCAAGTTGGCCATCCCCAGCCTGGTGGGCAACATTGCCGAGCCACTGATGTGGCTGGTGGCCTTTGGCTACGGCATGGGGGCACTGGTGGGGCAGGTGAACGTCGCGGGGGCGGGTGGCGACACCAAAGTGCCCTACATCCTGTTCCTGGCCAGTGGCTCAATCTGCATGAGCGCGATGAACGCAGCGAGCTTCGAGGCGCTGTATTCAGCCTTTTCACGCATGCATGTGCAAAAGACCTGGGACGGCATCATGAATGCGCCCATCAGCCTGGACGACGTGGTGCTGGCCGAAATGCTGTGGGCCGCCTTCAAGGCCCTGTTCACTGTCACCGCCATCCTGGGCGTGATGCTGGCGCTGGGCATCAGCCACAGCCCCAAGCTGCTGGTGGCCTGGCCGGTGCTGCTGTTCGTGGGAGTGAT
Source organism: Acidovorax sp. Root275 (assembly GCF_001428965.1). Taxonomy (NCBI): domain Bacteria; kingdom Pseudomonadati; phylum Pseudomonadota; class Betaproteobacteria; order Burkholderiales; family Comamonadaceae; genus Acidovorax; species Acidovorax sp. Root275. Next base: position 721,093 of record NZ_LMJH01000010.1, read on the forward strand.
GTTCTCCAGCATCGCGCTCATCTTCAATGCGCTGGCCAAAGGGTATGACTTCTTCACCTACTACTTCACGCTGGTGCTCACGCCGATGATGTTCCTCTCGGGCGTGTTCTTCCCGCGCGAGCAGCTGCCACCCATCGTGCGCGCGATTTCCGACTGGCTGCCGCTGACCAACGCGGTCGAGCTGGTGCGCCCGCTGTTCATGGACCAGTGGCCCGCCCACCCGTGGCGCCACGGGCTGGTGCTGGTGGTGACCACCGTGGCTGCGTTCTGGGTGGCGCTGGCGCTGACCCGCAAGCGCTTCAGGGCATGACCGCGCATTTACCGGCCCGCCCATGACCTTGCTGCTCGACCCAGGCCGCATCGCGATGGTGTCCAAGGGTGTCTCCGCCATCGTGGCGTCGTGCAGCGCGGCGCTGCAGCCCAGCATCATGCGGGCGGTGGGCAGCCACCTCAGCGCCGATGGGCATTGCGTCACGGTGTACCTGCGGCGCAGCCAGTCGCGCCAGTTGCTGCAGGACATTGCGGATACCGGGCGGATCGCAGTGGTGTTCAGCGAACCCGCCACCCACCGCACGCTCCAGCTCAAGGCCCTCCAGGCGCATCAACGCGCGGCCACGGAGGAAGACCTGCCCGTGCTGCAGGCCTACCTGCGCTCCATGGAGCACGAGGTGGGCCTGGTCGGCTATGGCCCGCGCTACGTGGGTGCCATGCTGGCCGCGCCGCTGGCCGATGTGGTGGCGGTCAGCTTCACACCCACCGCGGCTTTCGACCAAACGCCAGGCCCCCGCGCCGGCGCCGCCCTGACAGGACCGCAGGCCGCATGAGCACCGTGGGCCTGTCGCTGCACGCCATCCGCCCCTGCCTGGAAGGTGCCATCCCGGCCATCATGGCCACCTGCGACGCGGACGGTACGCCCAACGTGGCCTACATCTCGCAGGCCGTTTATGTGGACGAGGGGCATGTCGCGCTCTCGTTCCAGTTCTTCAACAAGACCCGCCAGAACATCCTGCGCAATCCGCGCGCCGCCGTGCTGGTGCTGGACCCGCGCACGGCCAGCTTCTACCGGCTGCACCTGTACTACGAGCGCACCGAAGACCATGGCCCGGTGTTCGAGAGCATGCGCGCGCAACTGGCGGGCATCGCCTCGCATGCCGGCATGGCGGGCGTCTTTGATCTCAAGGGCGCAGACATCTACCTGGTAGAGCGGATCGAGGCCGTCTCGGGCGACAGCCTGCCACCCCCGCCGCAGCGCCCCGGGCTGCTGCATGCCCTGCGCACGGGCAGTGAACGCATGGCCCGCTGCGTGGGGCTGGACGAATTGCTGGCCTGCACGCTCAGCACCTTGCAAGAGCATCTCGATATCGGCCACGCGATGGTGCTCATGCTGGATGCCACGGCCGAGCAGCTTTACACGGTGGCAAGCCATGGCTACGCCACCTCCGGCGTGGGGTCTGAGATCCGCCTCGGGCAGGGCGTGATCGGTGTGGCCGCGCAAGAGCGCACACCGGTACGCATCAGCCACGTGACCAACGCCGCGCGCTACAGCCATGCCATCCGCGACAGCCTGGACGCCCATGCCGATGCCGGCGCGCCGCTGCAGCGCGGCATGGACATTCCCTACCCGGGCCTCGCGGAGCCGCACAGCCAGGTCGCCGTGCCGCTGGTGTCGGCCGGGCGCCTGCTGGGCGTGTTGTTTGCCGAAAGCCCCGAGGACATGCGCTTTGGCTTCGAGGACGAAGACCTGCTCGTGGCCATCGCCGGGCAGCTGGCCGCCGCCATCGACCTGCTGCAGGCGGCGCCCGAAGTCACGGCAGAGCCACAACCAGCGACAGCCCGCCCACCCGCCCTCAGCGGCGCAGCCCTGCGCGTGCGACATTTCGCGGCCAACGACAGCGTTTTCATCAATGACGACTACCTGATCAAAGGCGTGGCGGGCGCCATCTTCTGCAAGTTGCTGCGCGACCACCTGGCGAGTGGCCGCGTGGACTTCACCAACCGCGAACTGCGCCTGGACCCCGCGCTGCGCCTGCCCGACGTGGCCGACAACCTTGAAGCCCGGCTGCTGCTGTTGCAGCGCCGCCTGCAGGAAAACAGCCCGCACATCCACATCGAAAAGACCGGGCGTGGGCGCTTTCGGCTGTGTGTGCTGCGCCCCCTGGTGCTGGAAGACGCTTGAGCTTCAGTGCACCAGCCCGGGCACCGGAGGCAGCCCCAGGCTGCGAACCAGCTTCGTCCATTCCTGCTGCGTGAGGTGGGGCTGCACGTGGGCCAGCACCGCCGCCAGCACCGGCTTGGGGGCATGTTGCTGCATGTCCGACAGCATGGCCGTGCGTTCGGCAGGTGACATGAAAGGCACGAGCCAGCGGGCCGTCGTCAGCATTTCCTGGGGCGGAATGGACGCAACCAGTTCGTCGTGGATGCGCACCAGCTCTTCGTCGCTGTAGCGGTCCCACAGCACCTGGTTATGCGCTGTCTCCTCTTCGTGCATGTGCTCAAAGTTGTGGGCGATGAACAGCGCGAGCTGGCGGTACAAGGCCTGTGTGGCAGCGGGACGCGACGGCCGCGCGCAAGACAGCAAATGCGACACACCGGCCGCCAGCGCAGCAATGGCCTGCTCATGCTCGACATGTTCGCTGTCCACCCGCTGGCTGGAGCCAGGCTGCCGCGCCTCCATGGCCGCGTGCACGAACTGGTTCTCGTGGCGCAAGTGCGATCGGCAGAAGTCGAGCATCTGCATCACCCGGTCGCAGGTCTGCGCAAACTCCAGGTCGTCGTCCACATCCATGCGACCCAGGCCCAGCAGCGTGTCGGCCATGAAGGCGCGCAGGGCCTTGTGAATGCCTGCGTACATGTCCATGCGGGGGGCGGAGGGCTGGGCTTGGGCCAGTGCGGCGATTTCGCGGGAATCAATTTTCATCACGTTCTTTCATGGCCCCGGTGGGCTCTTTCAGCGCCATGTTTCTGGCGCCGGGCCGGGTGCACCATGCGCCCGTTTCCATGAAAAGAAGTCTAGGAACGCGCCGCGTTCTTGCCTGTTAAAAACTCCTTAAACAGACCTTCCACAAACCTTAAAGCCGGTGTTCCGCGCAGTAAACGTGAATTCCTTCACGCGGCAGCGCGCAGCAGGTCCACCGCCTTTTCCGCAATCATCACGGTGGGCGCATTGGTGTTGCCGCTCACGATGCGCGGCATGATCGACGCATCCACCACACGCAGGCCCGACAGGCCGTGCACACGCAGTTCGGCGTCCACCACGTCCATAGGCCCCGGCCCCATGCGGCAGGTACCCACGGGGTGGTAGATGGTGTCTGCGTATTGGCGGATGAACTGCTCGATCTGCGCATCGGTGCGTGCATTGGCCGAGGCCGCCAGCTCCTTGGCGCCGAACTTCGCCAGCGCTGGCTGCGCCAGGATCTCGCGTGTGCGCTGGAAGCCCCGCACCATGCGCAGCATGTCGTCCGGGTCCGCGAGGAAGTTCGGGTCTACCAATGGCAACGCCATGGGGTCGCGGCTTGCCAGCGTGACCGAGCCCCGGCTCTTGGGCTGCAGCAGGCACACGTGGGCCGAGTAGCCATGGCCGAACACGGTCTTTCGCCCGTGGTCCACGAGCTTGCCGATCACGAAGTGCAGTTGCAGATCCGGCACGGCCTCCGACGGATCGCTCTTGATGAAGCCTCCCGCCTCGGCGAAATTGGTGGTCAACATGCCGGTGCGGTGCTTGCGCCATTCGGCAATGCCGCGCAGCGTCTGCGCCATGCCCGAGAGCGAGAGGCCGAACAGGTCCTTGAGTTCGGGGGCATCCAGCACCTGCACCACGTCGGGGTGGTCATGCAGATGCGCGCCCACGCCCGGCAGGGCGTGCAGCACCGGGATGCCGTGCTGCCGCAGCTGCGCGCCCGGCCCCACGCCCGACAGCATCAGCAGCTGCGGCGAGAGCAACGCGCCCGCGCTCAGCAGCACCTCGCGGCTCGCCTTCACCTGGTGCAGCGCGCCGCCCTGGCGGTATTCCACACCCACGGCGCGCGTGCCCTCGAACAGGATGCGGGTGGCATGCGCCCCGGTGATGACCTGCAGGTTGGGGCGCGCAAGATGCGGCGTGAGGTAGCCCTTGGCGGCGCTGTGCCGCTCGCCATTCTTGTGCGTGACCTGGTAAGGGCCCACACCCTCTTGCGAGGCGCCGTTGAAGTCGGCGTTGTACGGATGCCCGGCCTGCACGCCCGCTTCGGCAAAGTGGCGGCTGAAGCGATTGGGCGTGCGCAGGTCCGCCACGTTGAAAGGCCCGCCCTGGCCGTGCCAGGCATCGGCGCCGCGCTCGTTGTGCTCGGCGCGCAGGAAGTAGGGCTTCACATCCTCCCAGCCCCAGCCAGGATTGCCCTGGGCGGCCCAGTTGTCGTAGTCGGCATGCTGGCCACGGATGTACACCATGGCGTTGATGGAGCTGGACCCCCCCAGCACCTTGCCGCGTGGCTGGTAGCCCTGGCGGTTGTTGAGCGCGGACTGCGGCGTGGTGTTGAAGCCCCAGCCGTTGAGCTCGAACTTGGCCATCACGGCCAGCCCGGCGGGGCAGTGGATCAGCACGCTCTTGTCGGCGGGCCCCGCCTCCAGAAGGCAGACCCGCACGGCAGGGTCTTCGGTGAGCCGCCCCGCCAGTACCGAGCCTGCAGAGCCGCCGCCAATGACGATGTAGTCGAACATGTTGTGTTGTCTCCTCCGCCATGCTGTGCAGCGGGTTGGTTGTCCAGGGTGAAGGCACGATAACCGAACGGTCGTGCGATTCGCTTTACCATTCCATCCATCCGTTTCACTTTGAAGAGAGCTCTCTATATGACGATTCAAACCGTTGGCATCATCGGCGCCGGCACCATGGGCAACGGCATTGCGCAGGCCTGTGCGGTGTCGGGCATCAACGTGGTGATGGTCGACATCTCCGATGCGGCAGTGCAAAAGGGCCTGGCCACCGTGGCCGGCAGCCTGGACCGCCTGATCAAGAAAGAAAAGATCAGCGCGGCCGACAAGGATGCGGCGCTGGCACGCATCAAGACCTCCACCAGCTACGACGACCTCAAGGCCGCGCAGCTCGTGATCGAGGCCGCCACCGAAAACTACGAGCTCAAGCTCAAGATCCTGAAGCAGGTGGACGCCATCGTGGCGCCCGAGGTGCTGATCGCATCGAACACCTCGTCCATCTCCATCACCAAGCTGGCCGCTGCCACCAGCCGCGCCGACAAGTTCATCGGCATGCACTTCTTCAACCCCGTGCCCATGATGGCGCTGGTGGAGATCATCCGTGGCCTGCAGACCAGCGATGCCACGCACGACGCCGTGAAGGCCCTGGCCGAGGCCCTGGGAAAAAGCCCCATCACCGTGAAGAACGCGCCCGGCTTTGTGGTCAACCGCATCCTGGTGCCCATGATCAACGAGGCCTTCTTCGTGCTGGCGGAAGGCCTGGCCACGCCCGAGGACATCGACGCGGGCATGAAGCTGGGCTGCAACCAGCCCATCGGCCCGCTGGCGCTGGCGGACATGATCGGCCTGGATGTGTGCCTGGCCGTGATGGACGTGTACCTGACCGAGTTCGGTGACAGCAAGTACCGCCCCTGCCCGCTGCTCAAGGAGATGGTAGCGGCCGGCCGCCTGGGCCGCAAAACGGGCCAAGGCGTCTATACGTACTGACCGTTCCGGGCGCGCTGTCCCCACGGGGACGGCGCGCCCATCGCGGTGGGTTTTCAATCATGGGCCAGGAGACCCGCGCCCATGACAAACATCACCCCCACCACGCCCCCGCCCGAGGGCTGCATCGACACCCTGGTGCTTGGCCACGTGCTGCTGATCGGCATCAACCGCCCTGCCAAGCGCAACGGCTGGACGCCCCCCATGTTCCGCCAGCTGGCGGAGGCCTACACCCGACTGGATGATGACCCCGACCTGCGCGTCGGTGTGCTGCATGCCATGGGCGACCACTTCACCGCAGGCCTGGACCTGCCCGCCGTCAGCGCCTACATGCAGCGCGGCGAGAAGGCCATTCCTGAAGGCCTGGTGGAGCCCCACGACTACGGCCTGCCCGGCTACCGGCGCCGCACCAAGCCCATGGTGGCGGCCGCCAAGGGCATCTGCTTCACCGTGGGCATCGAGCTGATGCTGGGCGCCGACATCGTGGTCGCGGCCGACAACTGCCGCTTCTCGCAGATGGAGGTGCAGCGCGGCATCATGGCCACAGGTGGCGCCACGCTGCGCATGGCCGAGCGTGCGGGCACGGGCAATGCCCTGCTGCATTTGCTCACGGCCGACGAGTTTGGCAGCGCCGAGGCGTACCGCCTGAACTTTGTGCAGAAAGTGGTGCCGGCTGGCCAGGAGCTGGACGAGGCATTGGCGATTGCCCAGCGCATTGCCGCACAGGCGCCGCGTGCAGTGGTCGCCACTCGCCTGAATGTGCTCAAGGCCATCGAGCAAGGCCAGGCGGCTGCGGTGGCGGACTTCATCCCGGTGCAAAAGCAACTGGCCAACAGCGAGGACGCCGCCGAAGGCGTACGCGCGTTTGTCGAGCGCCGGCCCGCGCAGTTCAGCGGGCGATGAGGTCCTGGTAGTTCGTCGCCGCCTGAAACACCACGCGCCAAATTCAAAGCCAAATCGACCGCTAGCGCAGATAAATCATGCGCTGGATGCTCCGCTATTGATAGCAATTTCCTGAGAGCGACGTGGACACTGCGCCCCCGCATGCGCCAGCGGAGCGCGCGAATAGCACCGATGGCGCGGCGCCGCTCCCCCACCGGCACAATCCCATCCATTAACAAAGTTTTTCACAATTCAATTGCGCACAATTTAATTTACGCTCACAATTCACCCCATGCCCAGCCACAGCACGCCCCACACTCCCAGCCCCGCCATCCTGCGGCTGGACAACCAGGTCTGCTTTGCGCTGTATTCCGCCTCGCTGGCGATGACAAAGCTCTACAAGCCCCTGCTCGACCAGATCGGCTTGACCTACCCGCAGTACCTCGTGATGCTGGTGCTGTGGGAGCAGGATGGCGTGACGGTGTCCGAGCTGGGCGAGCGCCTGTTTCTGGACTCCGGCACGCTCACGCCGCTGCTCAAGCGCCTGGAGGCGCAGGGCCACATTGCCCGCCTGCGCGATGTGCAGGACGAGCGCCGCGTGCGCATCACCCTCACGTCGCAAGGCCGCGCACAGCGCGACCAGGCCGAGACCATCCCACCCTGTGTGCTGCAAAGCAGCCAGTGCTCGATTGCCGAGCTGACGGCCCTGACCACCGAACTCAAGCAACTGCGGGACCGGCTCAGCGAGCAACGCTGACGGCCTGCAGACAACACAAACACCGATTCCCTCCACCGCCCGCCAGTGGGCAACAACCGCAAGGAAGACACCATGACCAAGCTCGAAAAAGTCCTGTACACCGCCAAGTCCCACGTGACCGGTGGCCGCGATGGCGCCGCCAAGACCGATGACGGCCGCCTGGAAGTCAAGCTGTCCTCGCCCGGCACGGCCGGCACCGGCACCAACCCCGAGCAGCTGTTTGCCTCCGGCTACGCAGCCTGCTTCATCGGCGCGATGAAGGCTGTGGGCGGCAAGATCGGCATTCCTGTGCCCCAGGACGTGTCCATCGACGCTGAAGTCGACCTGGGCCCTATCCCGAACGCCTACGGCATCGCCGCCCGCCTGGCCATCAGCCTGCCCGGCCTGGACAAGGAAACCGCCCAGAAGCTGGTGGACGCAGCCCACCAGGTCTGCCCCTACTCCAATGCCACGCGCGGCAACATCGACGTGACCATCACGATCGTCTAAGACCATGGGCCGCCTGCTGATTCCCCGCATCGCGGTGGCCCTGGTGGCCATCGAGCATGTGTACATCCTCGTGCTGGAGATGTTCTTCTGGAACAAGCCGCTGGGGATGAAGACGTTCAACCTGACGCAAGAGCTGGCCGACGCCACCACCACGCTGGCGGCCAACCAGGGTCTGTACAACGGATTCCTGGCGGCCGGCCTGTTCTGGGGCCTGTTCACCAGCAACCGGCTGTTCAAGATCTTCTTCCTGGGTTGCGTGATCGTGGCCGGGGTGTTTGGCGCCGCCACGGCAGCGCCCAAGATCTTCTTCAGCCAGGCATTGCCCGCGATCATTGCACTGGGCCTGGTGCTGGCCTTTGACAAGCCCGCCACACAGCGCAACCACTAAGCGTCAAAAATCATAGCTGCCAGCGCTTACTGAGTAAGCGCTGGCAGCTATTTTTTATTGAAATCCGCACAGGCCCATCGGCCTTTGCAAGCTGGCATTCAGCGACACGCGCGATGATGGGGCTGGAGACAACCCCATGAAGATCGCCCTGCTGTCCGACATCCACGCCAACCGCGAGGCCCTGGACGCCTGCCTGCAGCACGCCCGCGCCCAGGGTGCAGAGCAGTTCGCGCTGCTGGGCGACCTGGTCGGCTATGGTGGCGAACCCGTGGCGGTGGTCGAACAGGCGCGAGCGCTCGCGCAGCAAGGCGCGCTCTGCGTGCTGGGCAACCACGACGCCATGGCGCTGGCACCACCCGCCGCACCACGCAATCGCAGCGAAATGGGCGCGCAGTGGACCCACGACCAGCTCGGCAACAGCCACATCGCCTTCCTGCAATCGCTGCCCCTCACCGCGCGCCTGGGGACCAGTGCGCTGCTGGTGCACGCCAGCGTGGATGCGCCCGAGCAATGGCGCTATGTGGAGGACTCCAACGCCGCCGAGCGCAGCATGACGGCCGCCCAGGCCATCGACCCGGCCATCCGCTACGTGTTCTGCGGCCATGTGCACGCACAGGCGCTGTACTTCCTCACGCCCACCGCCAAGCTCATGCGTTTTGCGCCCGAGCCCGGCGTGCCCGTGCCCGTGCCACCGCACCGCCAGTGGCTGGGCATCGTGGGTTCGGTGGGCCAGCCGCGCGACGGTGACGCGCGCGCCATGTACGCGCTGTTTGACGACACGGCACGGCAGATCACCTTCTACCGCGTGCCGTATGACCACCTGGCCGCCGCCGCCGCCATCCGCGCGGCAGGCCTGCCGGGCTTCTACGCGGACCGCCTGGAGCACGGCCAATGAAGCTGCTGGCCGCCGGCACCGAGATCGACGGCTTTCGCGTGGTGGACTGCATCCACGCAGGCGGCATGGCGCACATCTACGCCGTGGAGTACGCGCAGGCCGACCGCAGCCCCGGCTTTCCGATGGCGATGAAGATCCCGCGTATGACGGCGGGCGATGGGGCCGAGAACATCGTGAGCTTCGAGGTGGAGCTGCAGATCCTGCCCGTGCTCAGCGGCCCGCATGTGCCGCGTTTTGTGGCGGCGGGCGACCTCGTGCGCCTGCCCTTCCTCGTCATGGAGTACATCCCCGGCCAGACGCTGCAACACTGGGTGGATGCGCCTGAACGCTGCGACACCTCAACAATAGCCCGCCTGGGCGCGGCCACGGCCCATGCGGCGCACAGCCTGCACCAGCAGAACGTCTGCCACCTGGACCTCAAGCCCGCCAACGTGCTCATCAAGGCCGACGGCAACGCCGTGCTGCTGGATTTTGGCCTCTCTTGCCACGCCCATTACCCCGACCTGCTGGCCGAGGAAATGCGCCAGGCCGTGGGCTCGCCCGCCTGGATTGCGCCCGAGCAGGTGGTGGGTGTGCGCGGCGACCCGCGCAGCGACATCTTCGCCATCGGCGTGATGCTGTACGAGCTGGCCACGGGCGAGCTGCCGTTTGGTGCCCCCACCACCCGCGGTGGCATGCGCCAGCGCCTGTGGATGACACCCGCGCCCCCGCGCAAGCACCGCGCCGACATCCCGCCCTGGCTGCAGGAGATCATCCTGCGCTGCCTGGAGCCCGAGGCCTCCCACCGCTACCCCTCGGCCGCCCACCTCGCCTTTGACCTGGCGCACCCCGACCAGGTGCTCATCACAGAGCGCGGCGAGCGCACACAGGGGACATCCCTGCGCACCCACCTGCGGCGCTGGCTGCGGGCGGCCGGCATGCACTACACGCCCAGCCCCCTGCCGTCAGCGCAGATCGAAGACACACCCATCCTCATGGTCGCCGTGCCCCATGCCGATGTGAGCGATGCCACGCTGTACTCGCTGCGCCAGGCCGTGGCCCGCTCGCTGGGCATCCGCCCCGGCGCGCGGCTGGCCTGCGTGACGGTGATCTCGCCCGGCGCCAGCAGCACCAGCGACAGCGAGCGCAGTGAAACCACGCTGCACCGCCAGCACATGGCACGCCTGCGCCAGTGGGCCCAGGGTCTGGACCTGACCGGGCATGCCGTGAGCTACCACGTGCTCGAAGCGGGCGACGTGGCCCAGGCGCTGGTGCGCTACGCGGCCAGCAACCACGTGAGCATGATGATCCTGGGCGCCGCCACGCACGGGCTGCAGATGCAGCGCTTCATCGACACCGTGCCCATCCGCGTGGCGCGTGATGCGCCCTGCACCGTCATCCTGGTCAAACAGGCGCTGCCGTTCGAGCAGCTGGGCCAGACGTTCTCAGGCTAAGCGCCTGTTCAAGAAGTGGGCCCCGCTGTCGCCGAGGTGGCGCGGCCCGCTTGAGCCGCGCCGGGCTTTCGTTTAGCGTGGTGGCATGAGCACCACCACCCTCCTCGTGCGCCAGGACAACCTGGCCACCACCCGCCTGTCGGCCGCCGAAGACTCCGCCCTCACCGAAGGCCAGGTCCGCGTGCGGGTCGATTCGTTCGCCCTCACGTCCAACAACATCACCTATGCCGCCCTGGGCGACATGCTGAACTACTGGCAGTTTTTCCCCACCAGTGAGCCCGGCTGGGGCATCGTGCCCGTGTGGGGCTTTGGCACGGTGACCGAGTCAATGCACCCCGACGTGGCCGTGGGCGAGCGGCTCTATGGCTACTGGCCCATGGGCACCCAGGCGGTGCTCTCGCCCCACCGCGCCAACGCGGCCGGTTTCAGCGACGGCGCGCCCCATCGCGCGGGCCTGCACGCCGTCTACAACCACTACCTGCGCACCAGCACCGACCCGCTGTACCGCACCGACAACGAGGACGTGCAGGCGCTGCTGCGGCCGCTGTTCATCACCTCGTGGCTCATCGACGACTTTCTGGAGGACCAGCAGTTCTTTGGCGCCCAACGCATGCTGCTGTCCAGCGCATCGAGCAAGACGGCCTACGGCACCGCGTTCCAGCTCGCGCAGCGCGAAGGCATCGAGGTCATCGGCTTGACCTCACCCGGCAATGTGGCGTTTTGCGAAAGCCTGGGCTGCTACGACCGCGTGGTCACCTACGACGCGCTGGAATCGCAGATCGACGGCGCCACGCCCAGCGTGTACATCGACTTTGCGGGCAGCGTGGGCCTGCGCCAGCGCATCCACGCCCACTTCACGGGCCTGTCCTACAGCTGCTCGGTGGGCGCCAGCCATGTGCAGGACCTGGGCGGCGCCGGCCAGCTGCCCGGCCCGCGCCCGATGATGTTTTTTGCCCCAGCCCAGGTCAAGAAGCGCCACACCGACTGGGGTGCGCAGGGCCTGAACGACCGCCTGGTGGCGGCCTGGAACCAGTTCAGCGCCGCCGTACAGACCGCCTCCAACCCCTGGCTGGTGGTGCAGCACCACACGGGGCCCGAGGCCACGCAGGCGCTGTTTGCCGCCGTCCTGGCCGGCAGCGGCGACCCGCACGCAGGCCATATCGCCACCATGCTGCCGGGCTGACATTTCACGGGCAGCTGAGGGCTGGGCAGACAGCGACAATGGGGCATGACCCCACTGCCCCCTGAACCCGCGCCCGACACCCACGCCGCCGCCGACCAACACCCCTACGCACGCCTCACCCCCGACCAGGTGCTGGACGCACTGGCCGGCGTGGGCCTGTATGGCGATGGGCGCCTCATGGCCTTGTCGTCGTATGAAAACCGGGTGTACCAGGTCACGCTGGAAGATGGCGAGCGCGTGGTGGCCAAGTTCTACCGCCCGGGCCGCTGGAGCGAAGCGCAGATCCTCGAAGAACACGCCTTTGCCGCCGAGCTGATGGCCGCCGAGGTACCCGCCGTGGGACCGCTGGTGCTGAGCGGCAGCACGCTGCACCAGCACGATGGGTTCGCGTTTTCGGTCAGCCCCTGGCGTGGCGGCCGGCAGCCCGAGCTGGATGATTTTGAGGTACTGGAATGGATTGGCCGTTTTCTGGCGCGCATCCACACCGTGGGCGCAGCCCAACCCTTTGTGCACCGCCCTCTGCTGGACCTGCAGAGTTTTGGCACGGCTTCGTACGACTGGCTGCTGGCCCAGGCAATCATCCCGCTCGACATGCAGGCCCTGTGGAAGGCCCAGTGCGAAAAAGCTCTTGAATTGATAGCTGCCAGCGCTTATCCATCAAGCGCTGGAGCCCCATTTGGCTTGAAAGATGCGACCCCCATCCGCCTGCATGGTGACTGCCACCCCGGCAACATCCTCTGGACGCCGCTGGACGAATGGGGCCGGGGTGGCCCGCACTTCGTGGACCTGGACGACGCGCGCATGGGGCCGGCCGTGCAGGACTTGTGGATGCTGCTGTCGGGCGACCGGCGCCAGCGCACCCACCAGCTCAGCGCACTGATCGACGGGTACGAACAGTTCCGCAGCTTCGACCGCCGCGAGCTGGCGCTCATCGAGCCGCTGCGCACGCTGCGCCTGATCCACTACAGCGCCTGGCTGGCGCGCCGCTGGCAGGACCCGATCTTCCCGGTGAACTTCCCGTGGTTTGGCACCAGCGACTACTGGCGCGGGCAGGTGGACATGCTGATCGAGCAGATCGAGGCCATGCAGGAAGAGCCCCTGGCGGTGTGAGATGACCTCTCCCTGCGCCGTCTTAGGCGCCGGTGCCCGGGCGGGCGCGATGGAGCACCGCCCATTGCAAACGATTGTCAACCCGTGTGCACAGGGGCGCGATGTCGCGCAACATCAGAAAAACGACCTCTCAGATAGGGCGCTTCTCTGACTTGCCAGGGGCAGCTTTGCCCGAAGACTCACACCATGCGCATTGCCGTCCTGCACGACGACCCCCTTTTGCCCGACATGATCCGGGGCGCCCTTGAGCGCCACCACCATGTGTGCCATTTCTATACCAGCGGTGCGAGCCTGCTCAAGGACGCACGGCACGAAACCTTTGACCTGCTGATCTCTGGCTGGCACCTGCCGGACATGGACGGCATCGAGGTCATCCAGCGCCTGCGCGAGATGACCGGCCAGCAACTGCCCATCCTGCTGGTCACACGCCGCAACGAAGAACGCGACGTGATCGAGGCCCTCAACCGTGGCGCGGACGACTACATGGTCAAACCCCTGCGGGTGGGTGAGCTGGTCGCCCGCGTGGCGGCCCTGCTGCGGCGGGCGTACCCGCAGGCCATGGGCGAGCAGCTGGCTTTCGGCCCCTACCGATTCGACCCGGAGAAACGGCTGCTGTTTCTGCAAGGGGAACCGCTGACACTGAAGAACCGGGAATACGAGCTGGCCCTTTTCATGTTCCGCAACGCGGGGCGGCTCTTGTCGCGCGCACACCTGCGCGAAGCGGTGTGGGGTGAACGCAGCGAAGCGCCTTCGCGCTCGCTCGACACCCACGTTTCGCGCCTGCGCGCCAAGCTGCAGTTGGCGCAGCAGGCCCACGGCTACACGATCACCGCCATCTACGGCATGGGCTACCGGCTGGACACGGTGGACCTGGCGAACCTACGCCCCTGAACGGCCACGCGGAAGGCGCTGCATCAGCCGCCATCCGCTCCACCCTGACCACAAAAAAGGCCAGCACGCTTTGCAGCGTGCTGGCCTTTTGGCGTTCCACCGGCCGCCGCGAAGTGATCGCGACGGCGGCTGTGCCCAGGTCTACCGGCGGCGGCCGATGGCAGGGTGTTGCCAGGCCATCAGGCCCAGCAGGGCCGCCAGCAGGATCAGGCCCCATTCCGACAGCGTGGGAATACCGCTGACCGGCAGGTTCGACACGGTCGTCGTTGCGCTGGAGGTGTTGTTGCTGGGGTTGGTGTCGCCCGGTGCGTCCAGCGTGGCCGTGTTCACCAGGGGGCGAGCGCCGTTGTACGGAGACGCCAGCGTGGTGCTGATGGTGAAGGTGCGCGAGGCCCCCACTGCCAGTGCGCCCACAGCGCAGCGCACGGTGCCTGCGGAGTTGACGCAGCCCGCAGCGGACACAAAGTTGACGCCCGGTGGCAGGGTATCCACCACCTGGGCACCATTGCTCGCCAACGGGCCGTTGTTGGTGACCACCAGCGTGTAGTCAATCGGCGCACCGGCGGCCAGAGGTCCGGCTGCTGCGGTCTTGCTCAGCGCCAGATCGGTCGCCACGGTGAAGCGGCGTGCGGTGGTGTCATGCGTCACCACGTTGTTGGCCAGCGTGGTCTCGGTTTCTTCCACCACCACACTCGCCTGGTTAAAGGCGGTGCCACTGGTGGCGCCTGCCACGGTGAGGGTCTCGGCACGCATGGCGTAGGTGATCGTGGCGCTCTGGCCGCTGCTCAGCCCCGGGAAGCTACAGATCAGCGTGCCACTGGTCGCGCCCACGGTGGGTTCGGTACAGGCGCCGCCTGCATTCACCGTGAGCGCGCCCTGGTAGCTGAAGGTGGCCGTGGGCGAGGAGCCCGGCGCGGGGAAGACGTCGGTCATCACCACGTTGGTGCCAAAGGACGGTCCGCTGTTGTTCACCGTGATGGTGTACGTCGTCGATTGCCCCAGGTCCACCGGGTCAGAGCTGTCCACCTTGTTCACCAGGATGTCCAGCTGCGCCGCCGTCACGGGCGTGGAGGTCGTGGCGCTGTTGTTGGCGGTGTTCGACTCGGTGGTGGCCGTGGTGGCGGCCACGCTGTTGACCACCGTGCTGCCCGTCGCACTGCCCAGGGGGCGCATGCGGTAGTTCACCGTCTGCTGCGTGCCGGAATTGATGCTGGCCCAGTTACAGGTGAGCGTTCCGCCCACCGTGCCTGCGGCGATGGGCGCGCAGCTGCCCCCCCCGCTCACGCTCACCACGTCGATAAAGGCGGCATTGGACGGCAGGGTGTCCACCATCTGCACGGTCTGCGCGGTGGAAGGTCCCGTGTTGCCGATCGTTGCCACAAACGTGATGGGTGCCCCGGCCGCAACGGTGGAAGGCGTGGCCGTCTTGGCGGCGGTCACGTCCACGATGGCCGTGACCTGGCTGGTCACACTGCCACTGTTGTTGGCCTGGTTGGGGTCGCCCACGTCGGGGGAGCGCACGGTGGCGGTGTTGGTGCGCGGTCCGGTGACGGCGATGCTGGGGCGCACCACCACGGTCACCGTGGCCTGCGCCCCGGAGTTCAGCGTGCCCAGGTTACAGCTCAGGTTCTGCGAAGTACCGTTGGTGACGCCGTTGGGGGTGCAACTGCCTTGCGAGGCCACGGCGGACTGGAAGCCGCCGGTGTTCACCAGGCTGGCCAGCGTGTCTGACACGATGACGTTGGAGGCAGCCGCCGGGCCGACGTTGTCGACCGTGATGACGTAGGTCAGGTTCTGGCCCGCGACCACGGGGTCCGGCGCAGCCGTCTTGGACACGACGCGCAGGTCAGCCTGGGTGGCCGTGGCGGTGACGCCCACGCCCACGCAATTGTTCGCCCCATTGCTGTCCACTCGCGCACCAACCCCCAGCGCCACACACGCATTGTTGGTGACGGTACCCGCGCTGGCCAGCACGGCGGACACGGTGACGGCAGGCGCATTGGAGTTCGCGTTCAGGCCCGTGGAGCGGGTGCAGTTCCAGGCTGCCACGCCGTTGCCGACAAAGGGCAGTGCATCGCAGGTCCAGCCCGTGGCGCTGACAAGGCTGTTGAGCGTCACACCGGCAGGCACCACGTCGGAGATGGTGATGGCCTGGCCGTTGGGTACCGCCAAGGGGCCGGCGTTGCGCGCCGTCAGCGTGTAGTTGAACGCCTGGCCCGGCACCACAGGGTTGATGCTGGCCGTCTTGGTCAGCTGCATGTCCGCATCGTTGCTGGCCGTCACGTTGAACGAGGCCGAGTTGTTCCCAGGCACCGGGTCGGACAGCAGCGTGCTGACGCCCGCCGTGTTGCCCAGCGTACCTGCGCTGTTGGCCGTGGCGGTCACGGTGATGACGGGCATGTTGGTGAAGTTGGCGCCGGTGTATTCCGTGCGCGTGCAGGTGATCGTGGCGTCACAGGTCCAGCCCGTGCCCACAGCGGACACGAAGGTGAGCCCCGCGCCGAGCGTATCGGTCACCGTGACGGGCTGGCCCACCAGCGACACCCCGCCATTGAGGCGCGGCGTGAGGGTGTACACCACGTTGGCGCCCTGGGCCACGTTGGAGCTGGAGGCTGTCTTGGTGATGGACACGTCAGCGCCCGAAGCGGACGTCACGTCCGCCGAGGTGGTGTTGTTGGACGTATTGCCATCGGGCATGGCGGAGTTGTCGGGCTTGATGCCATCGATGGCAAAGGCCGCCGTGACCGTGCCATTGACATTGGACACGGCGGGAACCGTCAGCACCGAGGCGGACGCTCCGTTGGCCAATGTGCCCGTGCGCGTGCAGGTGACCGTGCCGCTGCTCAGCGGGTACCCGCTGGACGGTGTGCACGACCAGCCCGATCCAGAAGGCGCTGCCGTGATCGACGCGCCGCTGGGCACGGTGAAGGTGATGCGCTGGCTGCCATCGGCCGCGTTCGGGCCATTGTTGGCAGCCTGCAGCGCATAGCTGTAGGCCTGGCCGGCCACCACGTTGGCGGCCGAAGGCGTGGCCACGAGCGCGAGGTCCGCCGCCTGTGTGGCGGTGGTGTCCTGCACGCTGTTGACGTTGTTGCTGGTGTTGGGGTCGGACGTAGCGCTGGAGGCCGTGGCCGTGTTGGTCCACACCCCGGCGGAAGGCAGCCTTACGCGGATGGTCACGGTCTGGTTGGTGTTGAACGCAATGTTGCCCAGCGCGCAATTGACCGTCCCGCCCGCTTGGTTGCAGGTGCCCGCCGTGGTGTTCACGTCGATGAACGTGGAACCCGCCGGAAGGGTGTCCACCAAGGTGACGCCGGTAGCGCCGTTGGGGCCGTTGTTGTCGATGCGCAGCGTGTAGGTGAAGATGCCGCCAGCGGGCCCGGGGTCGGGGGAGTCTGCATGGTTGACCACCAGGTCAGCGGACTGCGCCATGGCAGCCCCCGCAAACAGGCCACCGGCCAGCAAGAGCCAGCGAAAGCGGCGTACCGCGCTTTGCACAGGGCGCGGGGCAACCCGCGCCTGCGGGGTGGCAGGGCTTGTGGCCGGCTGCACGGACCCGCTGGATGTCTGCGCGCGCCAGAAGGCGCATGCGCTCATCCAGGGTCGCGTCAATCGATAGAGCATCAAAATTCTCCTGAGGTGAATGGCTTCAACTTCCGGCCACGCCGCAACCTCACCAGGCCCCGATGGGCTGGCAAAAAATGCATGGGAGTGCGTGGATGTGCCGTGGCCGCCACGGACCAAGGCTGGGTTGGAATTTATCGACGGACGGGTGCGCAATCCGCCCAGCAACAATCGTTAACAGTTGTGAACGGTATTGCGTATTGTTTGCACCACGGGCGCGCACCCTCCCTGTGGGCAACACAGGTGGTGGACCGGCTGGGGACCCCTGGGCTATGCTGCGCCATCTTTGATCCACCGCGAGTTGGCCCACCCATGAAGGACATGTTTCGCACGCTCCTCTCCATTCGCCAGAAGCGCAGGCCCGCCCCCGTGGGGCCGTTGCCCGCCGTGGGCACCGTCATCCTGCGGGGAGAGGTCAAGATGGCCATCACCCACCCGGTGCCCCGGGAGCTGTGGGACTGGCTGGTGCTCTCGGGCTGGCGCAACCTGCCGGTCAAGAACGACCGGCGCAAGGGACAGCGCCTACCAGAGGGCGCGCTCAAGGAACTGATCGACGCCGACCCGCAGGAACGCAACCAGACGCACAGCCGCATCCTGGAGCAGGCACAGCCCGAAGACTGAACAGCCTCGGCAAGCCCCATAAAAAAACCCCGATGGCGCCAAGCGCCATCGGGGTTTGCTATTATTTCAATAGCTTATAGCGCTTGATATACAAGCGCCAGCGGTCCATTTGACCTCAATTTTTACACCAGCAAGGCGTTCACGCGTTTCACGTACGCAGCGGGGTCTTCGGGCAGGCCGCCTTCGGCCAGCAGCGCCTGGTCAAACAGGATGTGCGCCAAGTCGTGGAAGTGCACGCTGCCGTCGAGCTTCTTGACCAGCGCGTGTTCGGCGTTCACCTCCAGCACGGGTTTGGTCTCGGGGGCCTGCTGGCCAGCCTGCTTGAGCATGCGCGCCAGTTGGGTGCTCATGCCATCGTCCTGCACCACCAGGCAGGCCGGTGAATCAACGAGGCGCGTGGTCACGCGCACGTCTTCGGCCTTGTCCTTGAGCGCTTCCTTCAGCTTGGCCAGCACGGGCTTGAAGGCCTCAGCGGCTTCCTCGGCAGCCTTCTTCTCGGCTTCGTCCTGCAGCGTGCCCAAGTCGACCGCGCCCTTGGCCACACTTTGCAGCGCGGTGCCGTCAAACTCGTGCAGGTAGTTCAGCGCCCACTCGTCCACGCGGTCTGTCATCAAGAGCACTTCGATGCCCTTCTTCTTGAAGACTTCGAGCTGCGGGCTGTTCTTGGCGGCGGCCAGGGTGTCGGCGGTGATGTAGTAAATCGCCTCCTGGCCTTCCTTCATGCGCGCCTTGTAGTCGGCAAAACCCACGGTCACGGCGTCGCTGGTGGTGCTCGCAAAACGCAGCAGTTTGGCCAGGCGTTCGCGGTTGCCAAAGTCTTCGCCCAGGCCTTCCTTGAGCACGGCGCCAAACTCGGCATAGAACGCCGTGTACTTGCCTTCCTTGGCCTTGTCGTCGGCGTCGACCACGTCCGTCACTGCGGCGTCACCGGCCGTGGTTTCGTGCTTGTCATGTTTGGCCAGGTCTTCCAGCATGCTGAGCACGCGCTTGGTCGAGCCTTCACGGATGGCGCGCACGTCGCGGCTTTCCTGCAGCAGCTCGCGGCTCACGTTCAGCGGCAGGTCGGCCGAGTCGATCACGCCCTTGACGAAGCGCAGGTAGGTGGGCATCAGCGCCTCAGCGTCGTCCATGATGAACACGCGCTTCACATACAGCTTCACCCCCGCCTTCTTGTCGCGGTTCCACAGGTCGAACGGTGCCTTGGCGGGGATGTACAAGAGCTGCGTGTACTCGGTGTTGCCCTCGACACGGTTGTGTGCCCAGGTCAGCGGGGCCTCATGGTCGTGGCTGATGGTTTTGTAGAACTCGGCGTATTGCTCTTCGGTCACGTCCTTCTTGGGGCGGGTCCACAAGGCGCTGGCCTTGTTGATGGTTTCCCACTCGCCGGTCTTGACCATGCCGCCGGGTTGGCGGCCGCCGGCTTCGTCGCCGGGGGTAATCAGCTCGCCGTCTTTCCACTCTTCCTTTTCCATCAGGATGGGCAGGCTGATGTGGTCCGAATACTTGGCGATGACCTGCTTGAGCTTCCAGGCGTTGAGGTATTCCTCGGCATCGTCGCGCAGGTGCAGGATGATGCTGGTGCCGCGCTCGGGGCGGGCAATGGCTTCGACTTCGAAGTCACCCGTGCCACCGCTCACCCAGCGCACGCCTTCAGCGGCCGGCAGGCCCGCTCGGCGCGATTCGACCGTGATCTTGTCGGCGACGATAAAGCCCGAATAGAAACCCACGCCGAACTGGCCGATGAGCTGGGCGTCCTGCTTCTGGTCGCCCGAGAGCTTGCCCATGAAGTCCTTGGTACCGCTCTTGGCGATGGTGCCCAGGTGGTCAATGGCCTCCTGCTCGCTCATACCGATACCGTTGTCGGTGATGGTGAGGGTCTTGGCGTCCTTGTCGAAGCTCACGCGCACTTCCAGGTTGGGGGCGTCTTCGAACAGTGCAGAGTTGTTCAGACCTTCAAAACGCAGCTTGTCGCAGGCGTCCGAGGCATTGGAGATCAGCTCGCGCAGGAAGATTTCCTGGTTGGAATACAGCGAATGCGTGACAAGGTGCAGCAGCTGGGCCACTTCGGCCTGGAACGACAGGGTCTGTTTGGTGCTCATGGTGTCTTGGAGGTTGCTGTGTAGGGGGCAAAAAGAACGCCTTTTGCGCGCCGAAGGTTGGCGAGGAAAGGCGTTCGCGCGTGTTCACCTCGGGGCAGACTGGTTGATTTCAAGGGCAGGCCTGCGCAGCACCCCCTCCGCACCACCCGCCCCCGTTACCTGGGCCCGCCCCCCAAAGCCGGCCAACGCTGAAGATTGTTGACAATTTGCAGGAAGTTGGCAGTATTTTTTGTCATTTAGACCCCATAAGATGCACGCGGCTGAAGCTGCTCTGCGAGGGGCGGCCTTCAAATCCTTTGCCCCTTCCCTTCGGAGCCTTCCTGCCATGCCCACATCCCTTCAAAAATGGTCCGCCGAGTTCCTCGGCACGTTCTGGCTGACCCTGGGCGGCTGCGGCAGTGCCGTGCTGGCCGCCGCCTTCCCACAGCTGGGCATTGGTTTTGTCGGCGTGTCCCTGGCCTTTGGCCTCACGGTGCTGACAGGGGCCTACGCCCTGGGACCGATCTCGGGCGGGCATTTCAACCCCGCCGTGTCGGTGGGGCTGGCGCTGGGGGGCCGGTTCAAGGCGTCCGAGCTGCCCGGCTACGTGGTGGCCCAGGTATTGGGCGCCATTGCCGCGGCGGGTGTGCTGTATCTCATTGCCACGGGCAAGCCAGGCGCAGACATCGGCGGCTTTGCCACGAACGGTTATGGCGAACACTCCCCCGGTGGCTATGGGCTGGTGGCTGCTGTGGTGACGGAGGTCGTGCTGACGGCCATCTTCCTCATCGTGATCCTGGGCGCCACGGCCAAACGCGCGGCCAGCGGCTTTGGCGGGCTGGCGATTGGCCTGTGCCTCACGCTCATCCACCTGATCTCCATCCCGGTGACCAACACCTCGGTCAACCCAGCCCGCAGCACCGGTCCGGCGCTGTTTGGCCCGGCCTATGCGCTGTCGGAACTGTGGGTCTTCTGGGCCGCCCCCATTGCAGGTGCTCTGCTGGGCGCCGCCATCTACCGCGCGCTGCTCAGCGACGACTGAAACGACTCCCGCACAGGCTGCGGGCCGTGCTCCGGGTGGTCAGCCCTCGATCGTGATGCGCTGCACCAGCGACTGCAGGATCTGGTCGGCCTTGTCGTTGGCCACCTGGCAGGTGCCCGCCGCCGCATGTCCGCCGCCCCCAAACTCCAGCATGAGGTTGCCAATGTGCACCTGGCTGCTGCGGTCCAGGATGGACTTGCCGGTGGCAAACACCGTATTCTGTTTTTGCAGCCCCCACATCACATGGATGGAGATGTTGCAGTCGGGGAACAGCGCGTAGATCATGAAACGGTTGGTCGCCCAGATGGTGTCCTCCTCGCGCAGGTCGAGCACGACCAGCTTGCCGATGCGGATGGCGCAGCGCTGCAGCTGGTCCTTGGCCTTGGCCGCCTGCTCGCGGTACAGCGTCACACGCTCTTGCACATCAGGCAGGGCCAGGATGTCTTCGATGGTGTGGTCGCGGCAGTACTGGATGAGGTCCATCATCAGCGCGTAGTTGCTGATGCGGAACTCCCGGAAGCGCCCCAGGCCCGTGCGCGAATCCATCATGTAGTTCAGCAGCACCCAGCCCTGGGGGTCGAGGATGTCCTGGCGCGAATACTGGGCCGAGTCGGCCTGGTCCACGGCCGCCATCATCTCGTCGGTGATGCGCGGAAAGGCCGCCTTGCCGCCGTAGTGGTTGTAGACCACGCGTGCCGCCGACGGGGCATGGGCTTCGATGATGTGGTTTTCATCGCGTCGGCCCGAATTGCGGATGGTCTCGGACTCGTGGTGGTCAAACACCAGGTGGGCCCCGGGCACATAGGGCAGGTTGGTGGTGATGTCGCGGCTGGTGATGGCAACCTTGCCATCCTGCATGTCCTTGGGGTGGACGAAGGTGATCTCGTCGATGAGGTTGAGCTCATTGAGCAGCACGGCGCACACCAGGCCGTCAAAGTCGCTGCGGGTTACCAGGCGGTATTTCACGTCGCTCACTAGCTTCTCCTTGTTACATATCTTGTGGTCACATGGTAGCGGCGGACCCACACCCGGCAAGACCGCTGGCAGGGAAAAACGGACCATCCGGGCCGCTTTCCCTCTTCTATCTTGTTCCCTGGATTTTTCTTCTCTTCACGCGGGCTCCAGCCATTGCTCCAGCTGCCGCGCCACGCCCGCATCACCCAGCAGCGCCAGATGGCCCATCCGGTGGAACACGGCCTGCCGGCTCTTGGCAAAACCCAGGGCTCGCCTCGCATCATCATGGATGCCCAGGGCACTGTGCAATGGCACCAACCCGTCCCCCACCAGCCGCTCAGCCACCGGACTGCGCCGCGCTGCCAGAGTGGCGGCCACGGCATGGCAGGCCACCCCTTCGGGCAGGGGCACTGGGGTGCGCCGGTCAGGGTGCCGCACGAAGCGGTCACGTCCCTGCCAGTCGGCCTCCAGCACATGGCCATGGCGCAGGTCGGTAATACCCGCGCTGCGCAGCTGCGCCAGCTTTGCAAAAGGCCGGGAATACGGCGTGCTGCCCAGCAGGGTGTCCACCCAGTGGCCCGCTTTCTCCAGCGGAGCCCCATGGTGGGGCGTGCCCAAAAATACGAGGTGCCGCAGCAGCCCCAGCCAGCCCTGCCCCGCAGCCGCTGCCTGGTGGCAGGCACTGCGGGCCACCAGACCGCCCATGCTGTGCGCCAGCACCGCCACCTCCTCCACGGGCATGGGCCAGGCCGCCACCAGGGACTCCAGCTGGTTTGCCAGCTCGGCACCATTGGCGGACGTGTGCAGGCCCGTGTTGTAGCGCAGGTAGACCGGCGTGTAGCCCAGCGCCTGCGCGAGGGTGGCGCCATGGTCATGGCCCTGGTGCAGCCACTGCAGATCGTTCATGCACAGGCCATGGACCAGCACCAGCACCTTGCCGGTGACCGCACCGCTGGCGGCCAGGGCGGGCAGGTCCAACGGCAGCCCATCCCGGTAGAACCCCATGCGGGTGCACAGCGGGTTGTCGTCGTGTTGCAGGCGGTCGCCCATCACGCCGTTGAGGGCAGCCAGCACGGCCTCGCGCTCCCACTGCACTGCGGCAGACGGCACATCGGATTCAAAAAACGGTTCCAGCCGCGCCAGACCCGCCTGCAGGCCCGCATCCACCAGGCGTGTCACGCCCCGAATGCTCTGGTAGACCAGCCCGGTCAGGCCCCGCGCCTGGCCCGGCTGCTGCCCACCGGGCAACCCCAGGGTGCCCAGCACCGACTGGTGCACGCCCTCAGCCACCCGGCTGATGCCCGTCGTGGCCTGTGTGGCCAGCCGAGCCACCCCCCGCAAGTCGGACGCGCGCAGCTGGCGCAGCGGATTGGGTCTGGCGGCGTTGGCGGCATCGGCACGCGGGCGCGGTGGGGTGGGCATGGAGAAGGCTCCGTTCAGAAGATGCGATGCGGTGACGCGGGAGCCTGGTGGTACTCAGAACCGCTCGTTGGGAGACAGGTAGCGCCACTGCCCCACCGGCAGATTGCCCAAGGTGATGCGCCCGATGCGAATGC
Organism: Acidovorax sp. Root275; assembly: GCF_001428965.1. NCBI lineage: Bacteria > Pseudomonadati > Pseudomonadota > Betaproteobacteria > Burkholderiales > Comamonadaceae > Acidovorax > Acidovorax sp. Root275. Next base: position 744,666 of record NZ_LMJH01000010.1, read on the forward strand.
GCTTGAGCCCCACCACCTTGAGGCCCACCAGCTCGCACATTCGGCGGATCTGGCGCTTCTTGCCTTCGGTGAGCACAAACCGCAGTTGCTCGGGGTTCTGCCAATCGACCTTGGCGGGCTTGAGCGGCTCGCCGTCCAGGCTCAGGCCGTGGCGCAAGCGATCCAGCAATTCGGGCGGAAACACCGCCTGCACATTGGTGCTGACAGGATCGCGCTCGTCAATCTCCTGCAGCGGCGCGGAGCGTTCACTGGGATGGCGTGGCACTGACTGACCCTGTGCCTGGTAAACCACACGCACCAGGTATTCCTTGTCGACCGTGGAGTCCTCGCCAATCAGCTGGCGTGCTACCCGGCCGTCCTGCGTCAGCACCAGCAGGCCTACCGAGTCGATGTCCAGCCGCCCCGCAGGCGCCAGACCACGCAGCTGCGGCGGCGAAAAGCGGTTGCGGCTGGGGTCGTCGCGCCAGTGCGTGCGGGGGTTGATCAACGCCACGGCGGGCGTGTGGCCGTCTTCGGCCTGTCCACTCACATAGCCCATGGGCTTGTGCAGCAGGATGGTGACGCGCTGCTCCTGAAAACCCTGGGCCACCTTGTCCACGTCGATGCGGTCGGTGGGCAGCACCTGCACGCCCATCTCGGCCACCTGGCCATTGACCTTGACCCAGCCCTGGGCGATCCAGTCGTCCGCCTCGCGCCGCGAGCACAGGCCCAGCTCGGCCATGCGCTTGTTCAGGCGGGAACTGACCATGCCGTTCACCGTGATGGTCGCGGATGCTCGTTCTGGTGCTTGCTTGATGGGCGCCACAAACGGGCCCGATGCTGTGCGGTAGTTGGGGGGTGCCGGCGCTCTGGCAGGCCGGGGCGGTGGTGCGGGCCGAACGGGCGCTGCCTTGGCCGCCACGGTGGGGCGACGCAGCACGGGGCGCGTGGGGGGTGCTGCGGGGGCAGAGGCGGCTGGGCCGCCTGCACCGGGAGCAGGGGCAGGAACGGGGCCAGCAGGTGGGCGGGGACTGGAAGAGGACATTGCGCGTATTTTCGCCTGCGGGCCAGAGGTGCCAAAAATGAAAACGGGTCGGCAATGCACAAAGGGTCGTCGCGACCAGTGAAAAGCACCAGAAGCTTACCCCTGGCAGGCCTGCCAGGCCAGAAAATCATCGACCGGCAAAGGCCGGGCAATGTGGTACCCCTGCGCCTCGTCGCACGCCAGGGTGCGCAGGCGCTCCAGAATGGCTGCAGTCTCCACCCCCTCGGCCACCACGGTGAGCCCCAGGTTGTGCGCCAGGTCGATGGTCGAGCGCACGATCATCGCGTCGTCCTCGCCCGTCTCCATGCCCATCACAAACGATTTGTCGATCTTGAGTTCGTCCACCGGCAGGCGCTTGAGGTAGGCCAGCGACGAATAGCCGGTGCCGAAGTCGTCAATCGACAATTTGAAGCCCTGCTCCGACAGGCGGTTGAGCATGGCCTCGGCGCGCTGGGGGTCGTCCATGATGGCGCTTTCGGTGATCTCCAGGCAGAAGGCGCTGGCCAGCACACCATGGCGCACCAGGATGTCGGCGAGGCGGGTGCTGAGTTCCGGGTCCAGCAGGTCGCGCGTGGACAGGTTGACCGACACCCGCAATGCCAGGCCCTGGGTGCGCGGGTCCGCCAGCAGGCGCGCCACCTCTTCAAACATCCACAGCGTGAGCTGCCGCACAAACCCCGTCTGTTCGGCAAACGGGATGAACTGCATGGGTGGCACCAGGCCACGCTGCGGGTGCTGCCAGCGCACCAGGGCCTCGGCGGCACGGCCGGGCTGCCCGTGCAGCGGCACCTTGGGCTGCAGGTACAGGCGCAGCTCGTGGTGCTCCACCGCGTGGCGCAGCTCGGTCAGCAGCGACAGGGTCTGCGTGCTGGCCGAATCGAACGATGCGTCGTACTGCAGCGCCCCGCTGAGCCTGCGCTTGGCGGCATACATGGCGATCTCGGAACGGCTCAGCAGCGTGTCTGCATCATCGGCGTCCCCGGGCCAGCAGGCAATGCCGATGCCAGCGCTCAGGTCCACCGTCTGGTCCTCGAACGCCAGCGGCTCTTCGAACGAGTGCGTGATGCGCAGCGCCGTGGCGTGGGCGGTGGCGGCATCGGCGCCCTGCAGCAGCACGGCGAATTCGTTGCCGCCCAGGCGGGCCACCATGTTGTCGGGCGATGGCACCTGCTGGCGCAGCCGCTCGGCCACGGCCTGCAGCAGGCGGTCGCCAAACGCATAGCCGAGCACGTCGTTCACGTGTTTGAAGCGGTCCAGGTCGAGCGTGAGCACGGCCAGCGGGTGCTGGGGCGCCGCGCCGCCGGTGCTGTGCGCAATGGCCAACACCACCGCCTCGCGAAAGCGCTCCCGGTTGGGCAGGCCGGTGAGCCGGTCCCAGTAGGCCAGACGGCGGATCTCGGTTTGCTGCGCACCGATGTCCACCCGCATGTGGTCGAACGAGCGCGCGAGGTTGCCGATCTCGTCGCTGCGATCGGTGTGTTCCAGCGGCACGTCGTATTCACCGCGCGAGAGCCGCTGCGTGGCGGCCAGCAGAGAGCGCAGCGGCGTGGTCAGACGCTGGGCCACCAGCCCCGTGCCCACGGCGAACAGCAGCACACCTGCCACGGTGATGATGGCCAGGAGCACCTGCAGCTGCCGGTAAGGGGCGAGCACTTCATCCACCGAACGCAGCAGCAGCGCCTGCACCTCGCCCCCCACGCTATCGAGGCGGATGGCGCGGGCCAGCAAGGTGCCCTCGGGCGTCTGCAGCTCCCCGGAGGGCACCCCCTGGCGCTGCAGCAGCGCCAGGGGGCCCGGCGGCAGCGTGCTCACAGGCACCTTGGCGGTGCCGTCCGCGCCCTGGACGACCAGCGCCACGTGCACCGACAGCAGTTGCCGCATCTCGTCGGCCAGCGGCTGGTTGACCGGGAAACCCATCAGCACCCAGCCAATCACCACCGGCGCGCGCAGCGGCACCATCACGAACTGGTAGGGCACACCGTCCATCACCGCGATCTGGCTGCCCTGCGGCTGGGCAGCCAGTGGCGGCACCAGCGCGCGCAAGGTGGCCGGAAACGCCTCCATATTGCCCGCCAGGCTGACCGCGCGAAGTTCCAGGTCGGTGCCCAGCAGCGCGGTGACCGCCGCTCCGATGCGGCTGCCGTGGTTCTCGAGCACCGACTGGATGGTCTCCTCGTCGCCCGAATTCACGGCCGAGCGAAAACCGTAGTCGGCCGCCAGCAAGGCCGAGCCCTGGCGCAGCTTGTCGGCGTTCTGCTCCAGCAGGCGGCGCCACACGTTTTCATCCAGGTCGAGGGCCTGGGCAATCTGCGCGCGTGCATTGCGGTCGATGGTGGCTCGCACCACCGCAAAGCCCGCAGCCTGCACGATCAACAGCAGCAACAGCGAGAGCCCGACCAGCCGCAGGATCAGGCTGCGCCGCAGCAGGCGCAACTGCATCAAGGCTGCAGCCCCGCCAAACGCACCGATGCGGCAGCGGCCCCCGTGGCGGGCACGGTGAGTGCCTGCTCCTGCGCGGGCGCGCCCACGGGCAACCGTGTGTGCCAGGTGCGCAAGGTGTACGCGCCGGGCGGCACGTTGTCGATCTGCGCCCGGCCCGGTGCGGCAGGTGTACGGGCGTAGTACGGGGTGTCCACCACCAGAATCCAGCCGACCATCTGGTCATGGATGTTGCAGCCCAGCACGGCCACGCCCGGGCTGTCGAACAGCACGGGATTGGAGGGTGTTCCGGTGTAGAGCTTGAGCTCGAACTTCTTGGTCTGCGAGAACGAATAGACGTGGTGGCGCACTGAATCGTGGTTGGGAAAACGCACCTCGGTACCCACGGGGACCACCAGCACGCCGGGCACGAACTGTCGTTTCTCCTGCGCCATCTCCGCGCCGGCCAGCGGCCTGACCGCCTTGCGCGCATCGGCGGATTCTAGAAACACCACGGCATCGGCCAATGGCTTGCCTGCCGCATCCAGCACCTCCACCTGCACCGTGGTGGCCTGCGCAGCGGTGGACAGGCCTGCCAAACACACCATAGACACCACAGACAACACAACCACGCCGGTCAGGGCCGGCGAAGCCCCGGTGTGCTGGGCATGGCCGCAGGTTGTCATGGTTCGATGGCCATGCCCAGCAGGGGGGCACCTTCACCCACTTTGCCCAGCGGCTTGGCAGCCCCCGTGCGCAGGTCCACGAGGTGCAGCCGGGTCTGGCTGTCCGCGGACGTGCGCACGGCGATCAGGGCAACGTTGCCCACGTCCGAAATATCGAACGCCACATCGATGAGTGGCGGCAGGCCCAGCGGCCCCACGGTGCGCAGCTGGCCCGTGTTGGGCGATACCACGGGGGTGGTGCCTTCCCGCGAACCCTGCATCACCAGCACGCCGAGCGCGCGGTCGATGGCGTAGTTGGTGGTGATCTTGCTGTCCTGTGTGTTGTAGGTGTAGGCGGCGCCTGCGATGTCAGGTGCGCGGCCGGCGTTGGTGTCGCTCCATGCATAGCGCAGGGTCGGATCGGGCTGCACGCCCTCGACGGCCGGGTCGCCGTCCACGGCGGCACCGGTGTCGGGGTGCAGGCGCAGGTTCTGGCCCGTGTTCGACACCACCCGAATCCGGTCGGCCACGGGATTGAAGTCAAAGCCGAAGGCCGTGCCCCGCAAGCCCACGACGGCCGGCGCGGGGCCCACGGGGCGCAATGCGCCGGTGGGGATGTCGAGCGTGTACAGGCGGCCCGCCTGCGAGAGCGCATAGAGCACACCGCGCGCCACGCGAAAGTCGATGCCCACCAGCCGCTCACCCGCCGGCAGGCCCGTGACGGGACGCCGCTCCAGGATGCGCTCCGGCTGGCCGGCATGGAAGGTGATGAGTTCGTGCGAGGCCGTCACCGCGATGACCTGTTCGCGCAAACCCGACTCGGGGGACGGCGCCGTGGCACAGCCTGCCAGCAAGGCGCCCATCAGCGCAACGGCAGCCGTAGGGCGCACCAGGGAGAAGGAAAACGATTTCATCGGAATGCCTCACATCTGTAACGGGTTTATACCTGATGGGTCGCACCCCTTGGGGGCGACGGGCCACTGCCAAACCATCGATTTGCTATTATTTATATAGCGCAATAGCCTTTAAATAAAAGCGCAAATGCCATTTTTTACCCATAATTCAGCGATACAACTGTCGCCAGCCAGGCAGCAGTTGCGCCATGCAGCCATCCGGGTATTTGTAACAAATGGGCCATGCACATCGGGCATACCACTATCCGCAAGCGTCATGACACATTTTGTAATTTTTGCCTACACTGCCTTGGGACTGCGCACAAAGCAATGCCGGAAGACAGGCAGCCGACACGGGCACCGTTATTGCTTCGCACTTCCCACCCGATTCACTGTCCCCAGAGACACCAAGGAACACCATGCAGGCCGCAACGTCACTGAAATCCCTGTCGATCTCCAGCCGGCTGGGCCTGGGCTTTGGCTGCATGCTGGTGCTGCTGGTGGCTGTGGCCGCCGTGGGCCAGCTCTCGGTGGGCAAGGTGCATGACCAGATGCTCCAGATCACCGGCATCGGCGCCAACAAGTCCAAGCTGGTCAACGGCATGCTGGAGAGCGTGAGTGCCATTGGCATCCAGAGCCGCTCCGCCGCCATGCTCAACGACATCGACCCCAAACAGGCGCGCGGGCAGATCGATGCGGTGGCCAAGACGCTCAAGGACTACACCCGCCAGGAAACCGCCCTGGCCGAACTGCTGACCCCCGCCAGCGCCACCCCCGCCGAGCTCAAGCTGCTGGGCGAGGTGCAGGCGATGGGCAAAAAAACCCGCCCCGAACTCGACGCCGCCATCAAGGCCACCGACGATGGCGACACCGTGAGCGCCACCCTGACGCTGATGACCCGCGTGGCCCCCGCCGAAACCGCGTGGCGCAGCAAGCTCGGCGAGCTCGTCGAACTGCAGAACACGCTGAACGCCGAAGCCACGGCGTCGGCCGAAAACACGCAGAGCCAGGCCCGCGTGGTGGGCGGTCTGCTCGTGCTGCTGGCCATCGGGCTCGGCGCGCTGATTGCGTGGCGCATCACCACCAGCATCACGGCGCCCATTGGCCGTGCCGTGGTGGTGGCCGAGCGCATTGCCCGCGGCGACCTCACCTCGCAAGTCGAAGTGCGCATCCAGGATGAAACCGGCCGCCTGCTCGAAGCCATCGCCGCCATGCAGGAGCGGCTGCGCACGCTGGTCGGCGAGATCGGCCAGACGGCAGACTCCATCCTGGTCGCCAGCTCTGAAGTGGCGTCGGGTAACCTGGACCTGAGCCAGCGCACCGAACAAACATCGCACAACCTGCAAAGCGCGGCCAACTCGCTGGTGGACCTGACCGGCACGGTGTCGCAGAGTGCCGACTCGGCCCGCCAGGCCAACCAGCTGGCCTCCACCGCATCGGACGCCGCCACGCGCGGCGGCGAGGTCGTGTCGCAGGTGGTCCGCACCATGGACACCATCAGCGCCAGCTCGCGCAAGATCGCCGACATCATCAGCGTGATCGACGGCATCGCCTTCCAAACCAACATCCTGGCGCTGAATGCGGCGGTGGAAGCCGCCCGCGCCGGCGAGCAGGGCCGGGGCTTTGCGGTGGTGGCGGGCGAGGTGCGCAACCTGGCGGGCCGATCGGCCAACGCCGCGCGCGAGATCAAGGCCCTGATCGGCGCCAGTGTGGATCAGGTGCAGGAGGGCAGCACCCTGGTGAACCACGCGGGCAAGACCATTGGCGAGCTGGTGCTGTCCGTGCGCCGGGTGTCCGACATCATGGGCGAAATCACGGCTGCCACACAGGAACAGAGCCAGCGCATCGGCCACGTGAGCCACGCCGTGGGTGAGCTGGAGGAAATGACCCAGCAGAACGCAGCCCTGGTGGAAGAAGGCGCTGCCGCCGCCGACAGCCTCAAGGACCAGGCAGGGCGCCTGACGCAGATGGTGGGCACCTTCCGCCTTACCCGCGAAGGCAGTGCAGAAAACAACTGGAGCGCGTCGGCCCCGGCAGCATCCCCCGTCCCGGCGCCTGCACAGCGCGCCAGCCTGCAGGCCTCGCACCAACCCCGCAGCAAGCTGCCGTCCCTGCCCCGCTGAGCTTCAGCGGCACCCCGGCAGCGCCCCGGTCAGCCGCCGCCTTGGAGTTGAAAGATGCTGGAGCGCAGCGCGGCCAGGTCCAGCACGCGCAGGCCGCCGTATTCCACACGGATGGCGCCCTGCGCCTCCAGCGCGGCCAGCGCCTCGTTCACGCGCTGGCGCGACAAGCCCACCAGGTAAGCAAGCTCCTGCTGCGTGATGCGCAGCACCTCGCCCACCCCCGGGTACAGCACGGGGTTGAACAGCGACGCCAGGCTGCGGGCCACGCGCACATCGGGGTTGTTCAGGCGGTCGATCTCGCGGGCCGCGATGAACTGGCCCAGCCGCTCGTTGAGCTGGTTCATCACAAAGCGGTTGAAGCCGATGGAGTGGTCCAGCAGCCAATGGAAGCTGTCGATGGGCAAGCCCGCCACCACGCTTTTGCGCAGTGCCTGGATGTTGTAGCGGTAAGGCTCGCGCTTGATGGTGGTGCCCTCGCCAAACCAGCCACCCGGGGGCAGGCCGGCGTAGGTCATGGTCTGGCCCTGCGCGTTGTCGGTGCTCATCTTGAGCAAACCCTCGACCACTCCAAACCAGTAGGTCACGGGGCGCCCCACGCGGCACACATAATCGCCCGCCTTGGCATCCCCCACCAGCAGCGAGGCGACGGCCCGCTCGCGCTCGACAGGCAGGAGCAGGCGCAGCCAGGGGATACCGTCCAGCTCGTCCGCCGTGGGGGGGCGCCGCCGCTGGTGCAGTGACAAATCCTGGTTCATGCGTGAGTCCATGGCAGTGCAATATCAACAAGGGTTGGAGTTCGGGCCCTGAGAATCTGCTCAAAAGGGCGAAGGGGATGCGGGAATACCACGACCCAGATTGTCGTCAGAATGACAAAAAAATGCCAATCGTAACGGGATGATGTCGCCTCCCCAGGCCGCCCATGTGCTGGCCCGGGCCCTTTGAGGAGACCCACATGCCCGCCGACCTTGCCCACACTGCCTCCCACCCCCCATCCCGCATTGCCCGGCGCCAGCTGCTGGCGGCCGCTGCCATCGGCCTGCCCTGGCTGGGCCTGGGCAGCGCCCGCGCGCAGGAAGGGGCCATCCGGATTGCGCAGTCCACCGCCCTCACCGGCCCGCTGGGCGATCTGGGCTCGGCCATGCACCAGGGCGCCAAGGCAGCGTTTGCGGGCATCAATGCACGGGGAGGCATCCACGGCAAGGCCATCGAACTGGTCACCCAGGACGACACCTACGACGTGCCCAAGGCCCTGGCCAACGTGACGCAGTTCCTGGCCGACCCGGGCACCTTCGCGCTGTTCAACTGCATGGGCACGCCCATGATCGACGCCATGCTGCCCAAGGTGATCGACAGCGGAATCCCGTTCTTCGCGCCTTTCACCGGAGCGCAGCTGAGCCGCACCAAAAGCGCCCGCAACGTGTTCAACATCCGCGCCAGCTATGCGGACGAGGCCGAAAAGCTCGTGCAGCACCTGTCCACCATCGGCATCCAGCGCATCGGCATCGTCTACCAGAACAACTCATTCGGCAAAGAGGTGTTCAGCTCGGCCAAGCAGTCGATGGACCGCCTCAAGCTGCCCGAGGCGCTGACGGTGACGGTCGAGAACAACGCATCGGATGCGGGCGCCGCTGCCACCAAATTGGCGGGCGGCGACCTCGAAGCCATCGTGATCGGCCTGGCGGGCAAGCCCACGCTGGAATTCGTGAAGGCGTTTCGCGCCATCAAGCGCGGCGTGACGCTGTATGCGCTGTCGGTGATGGGCACCCCCGCCACCGTGAAAGCCCTGGGCGCAGATGCCACGGGCATGGCCATCTCGCAGGTCGTGCCCCTGCCTTCCAACGTGGTCATGCCGGTGGTGCGGGACTTCCAGGCCGCCTGGAAGGCGTCGGGCGCCACGGCCGACCCATCGCACCTGGCGCTGGAGGGCTACATCAACGCCCGCGTCTTTGCAGAGGCCCTGCAGCGCGCAGGACGCAACCCCACACGCGCCGCTTTCATCGACGCCACCTGGAACCTCAAGAAATGGGACCTGGGCGGCTTCGAGGTCAACGCCAGCACCCCGGACCGCAATGCGTCACGTTTTGTGGAGCTGACGCTGGTGGGGCGCGACGGAAGATTCCTGCGCTGACATGCTTCCCCGTGCCGCCCTTCCCAGGGGCGGCGCCCCCGCTCCGTCACTGCGGGGCGTGCCTGGCTTGCGCGGGGCCGACACCACGTTGCCGGACGCTCGCACTGCCATGAAAACCCGAGATGACAGCGCGGAGTGGACCCTGCGCGCGCAGGCCCGGAGATTCAGCTCAAACGCTATATTTTCAATAGCACACAAATAAAAACAGAAAAGCGCTGGAGCCTTTTTGGGCTTCAAATCCTGGCCCCCAGGTGCCTACTGCGCAGCCACCCCATACCGGTAGCCTCGGAACGACCAGACCGTGCGGCCCGGTTCGATCCGCTCCAGCACCAGGCCGGGAGCCGCCTGATCGCCTTCGTGCAGCACCTGCCCGTTGACGATGGCCATGCGGTACGCCGGGTTGTTCGAATGGGTGGCGCCCGTCACTTTGAGCGCGGGCAACTGCGTGCGCAAGGCTTCGGGCAAGTCTGCCTGTGCAAACACGGGGCTGGCGGGTGGCGGTGCCACGCCGGCCTCCGGCGCCGGGCGTGGCGCGGGCGCCAGGGGCGCTGGCGCAGCCACCGGGCTGCGCGGGCGCACGGGCTGCTCGGCCGCAGGCGCACGGGCGGCCGGGGGTGGGGCCACCACCACGGCAGCGACCGACCGCTCGCGTTCACGCTGGGGTGCGGCGCCGGACTTGTCTGCCGGGCGCTTGCTTGCGCTGCGGGGCTCGGAGGGAGCCAGCGGCGCAAGGGCCGGGCTTGGTGCGGGTTCGGGCACGGGTGACGGGGTCGGCAGCGGTGCCGGTGCCGGTGGGGGCAACGTGGCGGGGGCGGGAGCCACGGCGGCGGGCGCAGGCGCAGCGGGGGCCGCAGCCACCACCACATCCGCCACCGGGGCCTGGGGCCGCAGGGCCCACCAGGTGCCACCAGCCGCCAGCACGGCCGCGCCCACCACGCCCGCAGCGACCAGCCACAGGTTGGTCGGCCCGGCCCGGCCGGGCAAAGGGGAGGCGCCGGTGGCCGGCGCCGCCTGCGTGTGCAACCCCGGCACGGCGCCTCGGCCACGTTCGGCATCGGCACGCCGCAATGCATCAAGGATGTAGGACATGGTTAAGGCGTGTTCCGCAGGCGCGGCTCGTTCACGCCAGTGGCGCGGTTGAGCAGCATGAGAGTGAGGGGGCCCGCGCGGCCGTCGGGCGTCACGCCCTGGGCCAGCTGGAACCGGTGGATGCGCGACTGGCGCTGGGCGGGTGTCACCGGCTTGCTGGCGGGCCCCGTGCCACCCGCGGCTTTGCTGGCCAACCGCTGGTCCAGCCAGGCAGCGCCTGCCGGTGAGTCGGTGATCTCGCCACGGTCGGGCATGCCCACCGGTGCTCGCCACAGCGTCGCAATCTCGCCGCGCCAGACCTGGGCCAGCTCGGCCACCGGCACCCGCAAGGTGCGGCCGCCGCCTTCGAGCGCGGCGTTGTCGCCGTCCAGGCCGCGCAGCACCACCAAGACGGGGACCTCTGCGTCTTCCGAAGGATAAAGCGCCAGCAGCACAGGCCGGTCGATCTGGCGCACCAGGTTCAGGCCCGCACGGCGGTTGCGGTAGCACCGCAGGCCTTCACGCGGCAGGGTGGTGCAGGCGTCAGCGCCCGCAGGCAACGCCGCCCCCCAGGCCGAGGCCAGCGCCTGCCAGGCCGGTGCATCGGTCGCGGGCTGGGCCAGCACAAACTGGTCCAGCGCGGAAGGCGGCGCCACTTGCGCAGCGGGCACAGCGGGCGTGCCCGATGGGGTCACCGACGCAGCAGCCACAGGGGCCATGGCCACAGCAGCGGATGACGCTGCGGACGCAGGCAGCATCGCTGCAGGCGCCACGGCTGCCGGGGGTTTGGTGGCCGGGCTGGATGCCGTACGCTGCGCCACGGTGGCGCCAGGGCCTGTGGCGGCCACCTGCGCGCCACGGTGCGCGGGCCAGACCCCCATGCCCCATCCCGCAGCCGCCACCGCCGCAGCGCCTGCGACGGCGCCCAGGCCCGCCAAGGCCCAGCGCGGCAGCGTCCCCGGCCGCGCACTGCGCGCCGCAGCGGCGGATGCCGGTGCGTCAAACACCTCGCGCGCGGCGCGGTTGACGATGGCCCGGGTCACCTGCCGTGCCCCGGCCGCATAGGCTCCCAGCAACGCCCGGTCGCACAGCAGATTGATGCGCCGTGGCACGCCATGCGAGAGCGCATGCACACGCTGCATGGCCCGCCGGTCAAATGGCAGCGGTCCGGTGAGCCCGGCCACGGCCAGCCGGTGGGCGATGTACTGCTGTGTCTCTTGCGGGCTCAGTGCGCCCAGGTGAAAACGCGCAATCACGCGCTGCGCCAGCTGTTCCATTGAAGGCGTCGCCACCATGGCGCGCAGTTCAGGCTGGCCGATCAGGATGATCTGCAGCAGCTTGCGCTCGCTGGTCTCCAGGTTGGTGAGCAGGCGCAGCTGCTCCAGCACGTTGGCCGAGAGGTTCTGTGCCTCGTCGATGATGAGGACCGTGTTGCGCCCCGCCCCGTGCGCCGCCAGCAGCGACGCATTGAGCGGATCGATGTAGTCCTTGACCGTCTCCACCCCACCCGGCACGGTGGGCTTGTGCGGCACCCCGAACTCGTCGCAGATGGAGCGCAACAGCTCCCGCACCGTGAGCTTGGGGTTGAAGATGTAGGCCACGTTGCAATGCGACGGGATCTGCTCCAGAAAGCAGCGGCACACCGTGGTCTTGCCCGCCCCCACCTCGCCCGTGAGCAGCACGAAGCCACCCCCCGCATCCAGGCCATAGAGCAGATGCGCCAGAGCCTCCCGATGCCGCTCGCTCATGAAAAGATAGCGCGGGTCGGGTGCTATGGAGAACGGCGGGTGCTGGAGACCGAAGAACGGGGCGTACATGCCGTGAGGATACCGCCCCCGCGTGAAGGGCCCGCCGATACCCTGCCCGCCACTGCTGCCAAGCCGGCCCCGGCCAGGGATCAGGGTTAGACCCGAGGAGTAGTTTCCCGTAAATTGTCGTCGGCAAGACAAGATGGCGTCAAAGTCAGTCCTAGCATCCGATCCATACACCCATACGCAGCCACAAGGCCGCGATCCCGGCAGTCACCGGACGGACACCTCTTATCTTTAGGAACCTGCAATGTTGACCACGTTCCCGCAATTGCTGCTCAAGCATGCCGCCGAGCGCCCCACGGCCCCGGCCCTGCGCGAAAAAGAATACGGCATCTGGCAGGCCCACAGCTGGGCCGACCTGGCACGCCTGGTGGAACAGGTGGCCGCCGGCCTGCACCTGGCCGGCCTTGCGCGCCACGAACACATGGTGGTGATCGGCGCCAACCGCCCGCGCCTGTACGCCACCATGCTGGCTGCCCAGTCGCTGGGCGCCATTCCGGTGCCGCTGTACCAGGATGCCGTCGGGGCCGAATGCGTGTTCCCGCTCAACAACGCCGAGGTGCGCTTTTGCCTGGTGGAAGACCAGGAGCAGGTCGACAAGCTGCTGGAGATCCGCGAGCAGTGCCCCCAGATTTCGAACATCTACTTTGACGACCCGCGCGGCCTGCGCAACTATGAAGAAGAAGGCCTCGCGTCGCTGGACTCCCTGATCGAAGCGGGCAAGGCGCATATTGCCAAGAACCCCCAGTGGTTCCGCAACGAAGTCGCCAAGGCCCAGCCCGGCGACGTGGCGGCCATGTTCTTCACCTCCGGCACCACGGGCAACCCCAAGGGTGTGGTGCACACCCACAGCACGCTGCTCGACCGCGCCTCCGCCGGGGCTGAGTTCGACAAGCTCACGGGCAGCGAAGAGGTTCTGGCCTACCTGCCTCCCGCATGGATCGGCCAGAATATCTTCAGCTACGCGCAATGGCTGGCCTGCGGCTACGTGGTGAATTGCCCCGAGTCGGCCAGCACCGTGACCATCGACCTGAAGGAAGTCGGCCCCACTTACTACTTTGCCCCCCCGCGCATCTTTGAAGGCCTGCTCACCAGCGTGATGATCCGCATGGAAGACGCAGGCACCCTCAAGCGCAAGATGTTCCAGGCCTGCATGGCCGTGGCGCAGCGCGTGGGCCCGGCCCTCATGGACGGCGAAGCCGTCAGCACCCTCGACCGCATCAAGTACGCGCTGGGCAATGTGCTGGTGTACGGCCCACTGCGCAACAACCTCGGGTTCAGCCGCGTGCGCGTGGCCTACACGGCGGGCGAGGCCATCGGCCCCGATCTGTTCACCTTCTACCGCTCCATCGGCATCAACTTGAAGCAGCTGTACGGCTCCACCGAGACCGCCGTGTTCGTCTGCCTGCAGCCCGACAACCAGGCCCGCGCCGACACGGTGGGCGTGCCGATCCGCGGCGTGGAGATCAAGGTGGCCGACAACGGCGAAATCCTCGTCAAGTCCGCCGGCCTGCTCAAGGAGTACTACAAGAACCCCACGGCCACGGCCGAGGTGCTGACGGCCGACGGCTGGTACCACACCAGCGATGCGGGCTTCCTCGACGCGCATGGCCACCTGAAGATCATCGACCGCGTCAAGGACGTGGGCCGCATCAAGGGCGGCGCCAACGACGGCGCCATGTTTGCGCCCAAGTATGTGGAGAACAAGCTCAAGTTCTTTCCGCACATCAAGGAAGTCGTCGCCCTGGGCGACGGCCGCGAGAAAGTGTGCGTGATGGTCAACATCGACTTCGACGCCGTGGGCAACTGGGCCGAGCGCCGCAACCTGCCCTACGCCGGCTACACCGACCTGGCGCAAAAGCCCGAGGTGTACGAGCTGATCCGCGAGTGCGTGGAGAAGGTCAACGCGGACCTGGCCACCGACGCCATGCTGGCGGGCAGCCAGGTCAGCCGCTTCCTGGTGCTGCACAAGGAACTGGATGCCGACGACGGCGAACTCACGCGCACCAACAAGGTCCGCCGCGGTTTTATCGCCGACAAGTACGGCGTGCTGGTCGAGGCCCTGTACGCAGGCCGCACCGAGCAGTTCATCGAGACCCAGGTCAAGTTCGAGGACGGCCGCACCGGCAGCGTGAGCGCGACGCTCAAGCTGTCGGACACCAAGACCTTCTCGCCCGTCAAGGCCGCCGCATGAAACCCGCTCTCTACCCGCCCGAGCAGCAACACCCCACCATGACCAAAAAGAAGATCGGTGACGTCATCCTGGACGTCAAGAACATCAGCCTGCGGTTTGGCGGCGTGAAAGCGCTGACCGACATCTCGTTCAACGTCAAAGAGCACGAGATCCGCGCCATCATCGGCCCCAACGGCGCGGGCAAGAGCTCCATGCTCAACTGCATCAACGGCGTGTACACGCCGCAGGACGGCTCCATCACCTTCCGCGGCAAGACGTTCTCGCACATGAACTCGCGCCAGGTGGCCGAAATGGGCGTGGCGCGCACCTTCCAGAACCTGGCGCTGTTCAAGGGCATGAGCGTGATCGACAACATCATGACCGGCCGCAACCTCAAGATCAAAAGCAACCTGTTCCTGCAGGCGCTGCGCTGGGGCCCTGCCGAGCGCGAGGAGATCGCGCACCGCGAGAAGGTCGAGCACATCATCGACTTCCTGGAAATCCAGGCCTACCGCAAGACCCCCGTGGGCCAGCTGCCCTACGGCCTGCAAAAGCGCGTGGACCTGGGTCGTGCCCTGGCCATGGAGCCGCAGGTGCTGCTGCTCGACGAGCCCATGGCCGGCATGAACGTGGAGGAAAAGCAGGACATGTGCCGCTTCATCCTCGACGTGAACGATGAGTTCGGCACCACCATCGTGCTCATCGAGCACGACATGGGCGTGGTGATGGACATCAGCGACCGCGTGGTGGTGCTCGACTATGGCAAGAAGATCGGTGACGGCACGCCAGACGAAGTGCGCAACAACGAAGACGTGATCAGTGCCTACCTCGGCACCTCGCACTGAAGCCACAGACGGCGCAGGAGACTAAGACATGGGATTTTTTCTGGAAACACTGCTGGGCGGCCTCATGGCCGGCATGCTGTATTCGCTGGTGGCGCTGGGCTTTGTACTGATCTACAAGGCCTCGGGCGTGTTCAACTTTGCGCAGGGCGCGATGGTGCTGTTTGCGGCCCTCGCCATGGCACGTTTTGCCGAGTGGATCCCCCAGTGGACCGGACTGGACAACAAGATTGCAGCCAACCTGATCGCCTTTGTGCTGGCAGGCGCGGTGATGTTTGTGGTGGCCTGGGTGATCGAGCGCATGGTGCTGCGCCACCTCGTCAATCAGGAAGGCGCCACGCTGCTCATGGCCACACTGGGCATTGCCTACTTCATGGAAGGCCTGGGCCAGACCCTCTTTGGCGGCAACATTTACAAAATCGACATCGGCATGCCCAAGGAGCCGCTGTTCGCTCTGGACAACCTGTTCCCCGGCGGCATTCTGATCAACAAGGAAGACGTGATCGCCGCCGCCATCGCCGCTGCGCTGGTGGTGGCCCTCTCCCTGTTCTTCCAAAAGACCTCCACCGGCCGCGCCCTGCGCGCCGTGGCCGACGACCACCAGGCCGCCCAGTCCATCGGCATTCCGCTCAACCGCATCTGGGTGATCGTGTGGTGTGTGGCCGGTGTGGTGGCCCTGGTGGCCGGGATGATCTGGGGCAGCAAGATGGGGGTGCAGTTCTCGCTGGCCACCGTGGCGCTGCGTGCACTGCCCGTGGTGATCCTGGGCGGCTTGACCTCCGTACCCGGCGCCATCATCGGCGGGCTGATCATCGGCGTGGGCGAGAAGCTGTCCGAGGTGTACCTGGGGCCGTTTGTCGGCGGGGGCATCGAGATCTGGTTTGCGTATGCGCTTGCATTGGTGTTCCTGCTGTTCAGGCCTCAGGGGCTATTCGGCGAGAAGATCATTGATCGTGTGTAACCCATAGCAAGAACAACAAGGAGAACCACATGCTCTACCGTGAAAATGGTCAGTTCAAAACCAGCTACCGGGCCGATCAGCAGATCTTCCCGATCGCGCAGGACCGCATCATGATCGCGCTGCTGCTGGCCGTGGCCTTTGTGGCTGTGCCCATGCTCTCCAGCGACTACTTCTTTCGCGCCATCCTGATCCCGTTCGTGATCATGTCGCTGGCGGCCCTGGGCGTAAACATCCTGGTGGGCTACTGCGGCCAGATCTCGCTGGGCTCGGGTGCCTTCATGGCGGTGGGGGCCTATGGCGCCTACAACTTTTTCATGCGGCTGCCGGGCTTGCCGCTGATCCCCGCGCTCATCCTGGGCGGCCTGTGTGCCACGTTCTTCGGCATTCTGTTCGGACTGCCCAGCCTGCGTGTGAAGGGGCTGTACCTTGCGGTGGCCACCCTGGCGGCGCAGTTCTTCAGCGACTGGATGTTCCTGCGCATCAAGTGGTTCACGCTCGACACGCCCTCGGGCGCGATCTCGGTGTCCAACCTGCAGGTGTTTGGTTTGCCCATTGAGAGCGCCACCAGCAAATACCTGTTCTGCCTGGCGATCCTGGTCATCGTGGCCTTGCTTGCCAAAAACCTGGTGCGCGGCGCCATTGGCCGCGAGTGGATGGCCATCCGCGACATGGACGTGGCAGCGGCGGTGATCGGCATCCGCCCCATGTACGCCAAGCTCAGCGCGTTTGCCGTCAGCTCCTTCATCGTCGGAGTGGCCGGTGGCCTGTGGGCCTTCGTCTACCTGGGCGCCTGGGAGCCCGGCGCGTTCTCGGTGGACATGTCGTTCCGGCTGCTGTTCATGGTGATCATCGGCGGCATGGGCTCCATCATGGGCAGCTTCTTTGGCGCGGCCTTCATCGTGGTGCTGCCCATTGCGCTGAACCAGTTTCTGCCGCTGTTCCTGGGTCTGTTTGGCATCAGCATCTCCACCGCCGGCATATCGCACGCCGAGCTGATGATTTTTGGCGGCCTGATCGTGTGGTTCCTCATCGTGGAGCCCCATGGCCTGGCCAAGCTGTGGTCCATGGGTAAGCAGAAGCTGCGTCTTTGGCCTTTCCCCCACTGATTTCCCTCGTGCTTCAACACATTCATCCAAAGGAGACATCCATGAAGCTTTCGAAACTCGTGATTGCTGCCGCAGTGGTCGCTGCAGGCGCCTCGGCGGTGAGCACCAGCGCTTTCGCGCAGCCCAAAGAACAGTTCATTCCCGTGCTGTCGTACCGAACCGGCCCCTACGGCCCTAACGGTGCGCCCTGGGCCAATGGCTACGTGGACTACCTCAAGCTGGTGAACGCCCGTGGCGGTATCAACAGTGTGAAGCTGACGTTTGAAGAGTGCGAAACCGGCTACGACACAGCACGCAGCGTGGAATGCTATGAGCGCTTGAAGGGCAAAAACGGAGGTGCCGCTCTGGTGCAGCCCCTGTCCACTGGCGCAACCTACGCGATTACCGAGAAGGCCCCTACCGACAAGGTCCCTCTGGTGACGATCGGCTACGGCCGCAGCGAAGCGGCCGATGGCACCATCTTCAAATGGAATTTTCCGCTGGCCGGAAACTACTGGGTAGCTGCCGACGCCATCGTGCAGGACATTGGCAAAAAGGAAGGCGGCCTCGACAAACTCAAGGGCAAGAAGATTGCCCTAGTCTACCACGACAGCCCCTACGGCAAGGAGCCTATCCCCATGTTGCAGGAACGGGCGAAGATGCACGGCTTTGAGCTGCAATTGCTGCCCGTGACCGCTCCTGGCGTGGAACAAAAATCCACCTGGCTGCAGATCCGCCAGTCGCGCCCTGACTATGTCGCCCTGTGGGGCTGGGGCGTGATGAACTCCACCGCCATCAAGGAAGCACAGGCCACTGGCTACCCGCGCGAGAAGATGTATGGAGCGTGGTGGTCCGGCGCCGAACCCGATGTGAAGGACCTGGGCGACGGTGCCAAGGGCTACAACGCTGTGGCCATGCAGCACGGTGCGGAGCCCCAGTCCAAGCTGGTCAAGGAGGTGCTTGCCCAGTTGCACGACAAGGGCCAGGGCACGGGACCCAAGGACGAAGTCGGGCAAGTGCTGTACATGCGTGGCGCCATGAGCGCGATGCTGGGTGTGGAAGGCATCCGCGCTGCGCAGGACCGTTTTGGCAAGGGCAAGGTCATGAACGGCGAACAAGTGCGCTGGGGCCTGGAAAACCTGAACCTCACGCAACCCAAGCTGGATGCCCTGGGCTTCGCGGGCGTGATGCGCCCCATCAGCACCTCGTGCACCGACCACATGGGCGCCGCCTGGGCCCGCATTCACACCTGGGACGGCAAGGCCTGGAAGTTCACGTCCGATTGGTTGCAGGCCGATGAGCAGATCCTCAAGCCGCTGGTGAAGTCCATTGCAGCCAAGTACGCGGCCGAGAAGAAACTGACGCCGCGCACTCCGGCGGACTGCCAGTCTTGATTCGGTACATCCCCCTGAAGCGCTGACGCGCCTTCCCCCTTCTCTCGAATCGCTGCGCGATTCGAGAGAAGGGGGACGCCACCGGTGCGGCGGGGCGGCCCTTGCACGGTGGCCCTGGCATTGGGCGGCGACCGTATCAATGGCCGGTGACGAAGCGGTTGCTCCCACGCGGGGCAGCCGCCAATCCAAAGGGTTGTGCAACAGCAGCTCTTTGGATTGGCACAGCGAAGGCAACATCATGGAACCGAAAAACATCGTTCTCAACGTCAACGGCATCGAGGTCATCTACAACCACGTGATCCTGGTGCTCAAGGGTGTCTCCTTGCAGGTGCCGCAGGGCTCCATCGTGGCCATCCTGGGGGGCAACGGGGCGGGCAAGACGACCACATTGCGCGCCATCTCCAACCTGCTGCAGGGAGAGCGCGGCGCGGTCACCAAGGGCTCGATCGAGCTGCGCGGCGAGCGCATCGAGAACCTCTCGCCTGCCGACCTCGTCAATCGCGGCGTTGTGCAGGTGATGGAGGGGCGGCATTGTTTTGCCCACCTGACCATTGAAGAGAATCTGATGACGGGCTCGTACACCCGCACCAGCAAGGCCGAGATCGCGGCCAATCTGGAGAAGGTCTACAACTACTTTCCGCGCCTCAAGACGCGCCGCACCTCGCAGGCGGCATACACGTCGGGCGGCGAGCAGCAGATGTGCGCCATCGGCCGCGCGTTGATGGCCAACCCCAGCATGGTGCTGCTCGATGAGCCCTCCATGGGCCTGGCGCCGCAGATCGTGGAAGAGGTGTTCAACATCGTGAAGGACCTGAACACCAAGGAGAAGGTCACCTTTCTGCTGGCCGAGCAGAACACCAACATGGCCCTCAAATATTCCGACTACGGCTACATCATGGAAAGCGGCCGTGTGGTGATGGACGGCGCCGCGAGCGACCTGGCCAACAACGAGGACGTCAAGGAGTTCTACCTGGGCGTGGGCGGCGGCGAGCGCAAGAGCTTCAAGGACGTGAAGAGTTACAAGCGGCGCAAGCGCTGGCTGGCTTGAGGTGCCCCCTGAGGCGCTGGCGCGCCTCCCCAGGGGGACGCACCCGGTGGACTGGCAGAGCCAGATCCACGGGTGCGCTGGGAGGGGGCCACGACGGTGGCAACGATTGCGCCACAGATGGCAAAGATAGATCAGAACTCCTTTTTTCATAGCTGCTTGCGCTTTATGGACAAGCGCTAGAGGCCCATTTCATTCACAACCACCGCATAGGAACCCATGGCATGAGCACGTTTTACGACGCCCTGGAAACCCGCGACCCTTCAGCGCGCGAGGCCGCACTGCTTGCCGCTCTGCCCACCCAGGTGGCCCACGCCCAGGCGGCGTCGCCCGCATTTGCGGGCATCTTGGCCGGCGTCGATGCGTCGGCAGTCACGACCCGCGCGGCACTGGCGCAGCTGCCCGTCACGCGCAAGTACGAGCTGCTGGAGCGCCAGCAAGCGCAGCGCGCGAGCAATGTATTCGGCGGGTTTTCGGCGCTGGGCTTTGGCGCGGGCATGCCCCGCGTGTTTGCCAGCCCCGGCACCATCTACGAACCCGAGGGCACACGGCGCGACTACTGGCGCATGGCGCGTGCGATCTATGCGGCTGGTTTTCGGCCCGGCGAGCTGATCCACAACAGCTTCAGCTACCACTTCGTGCCCGCAGGGTCGATCATGGAAACCGGCGCACATGCGCTGGGCTGCACGGTGTTTGCGGGCGGCACGGGCCAGACCGAGCAGCAGGTGCATGCGATGGCCGAGCTGCAGCCTGCGGGCTACATCGGCACGCCCAGCTTCCTCAAGATCATTGTCGAGAAGGCTGCCGAGATGGGCATGCCACTGCCCAGCGTGACCAAGGCGCTCGTCTCCGGCGAAGCCTTTCCACCCTCGCTGCGAGACTGGTTTGCCGAGCGCGGCATCGCGGGCTACCAGTGCTACGCCACGGCCGACCTCGGCCTGATCGCGTACGAGACCAGCGCGCGGGAAGGCCTGGTGCTCGACGAAGGCGTGATCGTCGAGATCGTGCGCCCCGGCACGGGCGACCCGGTGCCCGAGGGCGAGGTGGGCGAGCTGGTGGTGACCACGCTCAACCCCGACTACCCGCTGATCCGCTTTGGCACCGGCGACCTCTCGGCCGTGCTGCCCGGCACCTGTCCCACGGGCCGCACCAACACGCGCATCAAGGGCTGGATGGGCCGCGCGGACCAAACGACCAAGGTGCGCGGCATGTTCGTGCATCCGGGCCAGATCGCGACCATCGCGCGGCGTTTTCCGCAGGTGCTGCGCGCACGCCTGGTGGTCAGCGGCGAGATGGCAAACGACCAGATGGTGCTGCAGGTGGAAACCGTGGAAACCGCCGAAGGCCTGGCGCGCCAGCTGGGCGATGCCATCCGCGAAGTGACCAAGCTGCGTGGCGACGTGCAGATGGTGGCCCCGGGCACTCTGCCCAACGATGGCAAGGTCATTGAGGACGCACGCAGTTATAAGTAAGTAGGCAGCCACCCTGTGCCGCCTTCGGCGCCTCGGTGCAGCCACCAGATGCGGCAGCCCTTCGGAGCAGTCCAAGCCCGCGCAGGCAGGCTCGGAACCGCAGCTCCTCAGCCCCGGAGGGGGAGACGCCACCCGTGGCTTGGCAAAGCCAGTTCCACGGTGGCGCTGGCGTTGGGCCACGCCTGTTTCGACGATGAGGGGTATGGGCGCGCTGCAAATGCGCGCAAACGTGGGTCCTTTCCGCTCCATCCGGTGGTTTGCGGCAGCGCAAGAAGTGCCCACTTTGCGCGGCTCCAGGCCGCAGTGTTTACCCTAGCATTGCTCATATATTAATAGCACACAACGCTTTGCAGATAAGCGCTGCGAGCCTGTTTTTCTTAAAACCCATGCCACCGGTGTGCTACGTAATATCCGCAATGTTCCCGCAAACCCCCCTCGCTATCATGGCCCGTCATTCACAGGAGCAACCCATGAAAAAAACTCTGAAACTTGCGCTGATCGCCGCGGCCGCAGCCACCGCTTTTGGCGCCAGCGCCCAAGACTATCCCGCCAAGGACAAGACCGTCACTATCGTGGTTCCTTTTGCTGCCGGCGGCCCGACCGACCGCGTGGCACGTGATCTGGCCGAAGCCCTGCGCAAGCCCCTGGGCGCCACCGTGGTGGTGGACAACACGGCCGGTGCCGGCAGCTCGATCGGCGCTGCACGCGTCGCCCGCGCCGCACCGGACGGCTACACCCTGCTGCTCAATCACATCGGCATGTCCACCATGCCCGCGCTGTACCGCAAGCTCGCCTTCAGCGTACCCAACGACTTTGAATACCTGGGCATGGTCAACGATGTGCCCATGACGCTGATCGCACGGCCCACCATGCCCGCGAACAACTTCAAGGAACTGACGGCCTGGATTCAGCAGAACAAGGGCAAGATCAACCTGGGCAACGCGGGCCTGGGCGCAGCGTCGCACCTGTGCGGCCTGATGTTCCAGAGCGCCATGCAGGTGGACATGACCCCCGTGCCCTACAAGGGCACTGCCCCCGCCATCACCGACCTGATCGGCGGCCAGATCGACCTGCTGTGTGACCAGACCACCAACACCACGCCGCAGATCGAGAGCAAGAAGGTCAAGGCCTATGCCGTGACCACCACCAAACGCCTGTCCACCCCCGCCCTGAAGGATCTGCCCACCCTGGCGGAGTCGGGCCTGAAGGACTTCAACGTCAGCATCTGGCACGGCCTGTACGCCCCCAAGGGAACGCCGGCACCGGTCGTTACCAAGATCAATGAAGCCCTCAAGATCGCTCTGAAAGACCCCGACTTCATCAAGAAGCAGGAAGGCCTGGGCGCTGTGGTCGTCACCGACAAGCGCATGGAACCTGCCGAGCACAAGAAGTTTGTGCAGGCCGAGATCGACAAATGGGGCGCGGTGATCAAGGCTGCAGGCACCTACGCAGACTGATCCCTCTTCTCGCTGCAGATCACCAGGTAATTGATTCGCAAGCCGCCTCGGCCCCCAGGGTCGAGGCGGCTTTTTTATGGATGAAATCCGCCACACGCCATGGTCGGCCTTGGGGTTATCCACCTGCACCAATTCACAGGCACCGCGTAGAACAGACAGCACCCCCACACGACCGACGAAAGGACCCCGCATGACATGGCTCGCCCGTGAACGCCGCCGCACCCTTGCCACCCTGGGCATGCTCGCACTGGGCTGCGCAGCACCCGGGCTGCACGGCGCCCATGCCCAAGCGGCCTGGCCCACCAAGCCCGTGCGCATCGTCGTGCCCTTTGCCCCTGGCGGCACCACCGACATCCTGGCACGCGCCATGGCACCGGAACTCACGCGCGCATTCGGCCAGCAGTTCTTCGTGGACAACCGTGCCGGAGCCGGTGGCAATGTGGGTGCAGAGATCGTGGCCAAATCACCCGGCGACGGATACACCCTGCTCATGGGCACTGTCGGCACGCACGGCATCAACCGCGCGCTGTATGCCAAGCTGCCCTACGACCCCATCAAGGACTTTGTGCCCATCACTCTGGTGGCCGCCGTGCCCAACGTGATGGTGATGAACGCCGACAAGGCCAAGGCCCAGGGCATCACCAGCGTGCAAGACTTCATCCGCGTGGCCAAGGCCAGCCCCGGCAAGATGAACATGGCCTCCAGCGGCAATGGCACCTCGATCCACCTTGCAGGCGAGTTGTTCAAGAGCATGACGGGCACCTTCATGCTGCACTTGCCCTACCGGGGCTCGGGCCCGGCGCTGCTGGACATGGTGGCGGGCAACGCGGACGTGATGTTCGACAACCTGCCTTCGTCCATGGCACAGATCAAGGCGGGCAAGCTAACGGCCCTGGCAGTGACCAGTTCGCAGCGCTCCAGCGCGTTGCCGGATGTGCCCACCGTCGAGCAGGCCGGTGGCCCGACGCTCAAAGGCTACGAGGCGAGTTCGTGGTTTGGTCTTCTGGCCCCCGCTGGCACGCCGCAGGACGTCGTGAACCGTATCCAGCAGGAGGTGGCCAAGTCGCTGGCCACACCCGCGATGAAGGAACGGCTCTTGGCCCAGGGTGCGATCCCGGGCGGCAATACGCCGGCCGAGTTCGCCAAGCACATCGACAACGAGCACAAGAAATGGGCGCAGGTGGTGAAGACGTCGGGCGCAAAAGTGGACTAGGGGACGCCACAACCCGTCTGCACCCCACGCCTCGGGCCCGTGGATATCTGGCCACAAGGCATCACAAGGAGACGCCCTGGGCCTTGCGATCCGCGTGCGCCCATGAACGCCATGCCCACAAGATTGCGTCTGTCACGCCATGGGATGGCGGATGATGGTCTTCCATTTCTCGGGGGCCGCCCTGCGGATGTCGCTGAGATAGATCTCGTGGTGCTTGCCCGCCCTCACCGCCTGCGCGTCGATGAACTCGTGAAGGCGCTCGATGACCGGCCCCTCCTCCGAAAAGGGACCGATGTGCAACACCTGCGCACAACGCCCTTCAGCAAAGGCCTCCAGCCGCATGCGATCCACGCCCGGCAATTTCTTCTTTCGCTTCACCTCGGCCATGGCCTCGGAGATCACGTCCTGCGGTACGAAGGCAGGCTGCATGATCATCATCGTCCATTGCCACTGGGCCCTATCGTTGGCAACAAAGGCTGACATGTCATCCGCCCACCACAGGCCTTCCAGCGGCATCACCGCATAGTCAACGGCGTCCACACCCTTCTTGACCATGAATTTGGCGGTGTACGACACCGCGAACAAGGCTTCCACGGCCTGCGCATAGGGCTCCGACGTGGTGGGGTCCCCTGTGCCGTCGATCATCAGGAAGTTGAACGTGGGCACCTCCACTTCCACCACGCTCTTGTGCGAGGGTTGGTACAGAGACTTCAGCTCTTTTTTCAAGTCAATTTTTGACACTTGCTCGGCCCATGGATGCGGGGGCGCCAGAAGCGCCGCCTGAGTTTTTCAGCGATGCGTCCGCTTCTTTTTGGAGGCCGCCCCTTTTGCAAAAACCGACGTGAACATCGCGTTGAGTCCCGATGGTTGATGGCCCCCGGGCGCCATTCGCAGGCTCACACCCCCCAGACCACATCCGCCTCTTCGGCGGCGCTCTTGCGCAGCATCTCGATGAACGGCGCAGCCCGCTGGCGCAGCCGCACCGCCTCCACACCGCCGCCTTGTTCGTCCTCGTCTTCCTGGCCCTCGGCCACCGGTGGCTGGGCCTCGCTGGCCAGCACGGCGGCCTCCAGCGCGGCAATGGCGCCAGGAATCTGCGCAGCGGTCACGATGCCATTGGCGCCAGGTGTCTTGCCGATGATCTGCAGGATCTGGCGGCCCTGTGGCTCCAGCATGATCAGATCGGCGGCGGCGCGGGACTTGAATTTGTAGAGCATGGCGAAGCGTTTCCTTGGTGCGGTTTTCAGCCCGCGTAAATGTAGTCGCGGGTGAATGGATAGTCGGATTGTGCGCCGGGCATGGCCCCCGTGGCCACCTGGCCGTCGGGCTTGGCGGCCAGCATCTGGTGCAGGGCCATCCAGCTACGCTCGAACCCCAGGGCACTGCCCGCCAAGTACAAGCGGTACGCACGCAATACCTTATCACCCTGCTCTGCGCCGGACTGTGCGGCGAGCACTTCGCGCGCCGCAGGCAATTGGGCTTCCAGAGCGTCAGACCACGCCCACAGCGTGCGGGCGTAGTGTGGTCGCAGGTTCTCGGTGTCCACCATCTCCAGGCCAGCGCGGGCCGTGTCGTGCAGCACCGCGCCCACATGGACCAACTCCCCCCCTGGGAAGATGTATTGCTCGATGAAATCACCCATGCCCGCACCCAGCTGCGCGTTGTCCGCGCCGCCCGCCGTGATGCCGTGGTTCAGCACCAGCCCGCCGGGCCGCAGCAGGCGCGCCACCGTTTCGAAGTAACGCGGCATCTGCGCGCGGCCCACGTGCTCGAACATACCGATCGAGGCGATCTTGTCGAAGGGCTTTTCCACCTGCAGCTCGCGGTAGTCCACCAGCTGCATCCGCACGCGCCCCTGCAGCCCGCGCTCGCCAATGAGCCGCTGCACATGCGCATGCTGGTTGCGCGAGAGCGTGATGCCCGTGGCATCCACGCCGTAGCGCTCAGCCGCCCACAGCAGCAGGCCACCCCAGCCCGCGCCAATGTCCAGAAAGCGGTCCCCGGGTTGCAGCTGCAGCTTGCGGCAGATGTGGTCGAGCTTGGCCTCCTGGGCCTGGGCGAGCGTCAGGTCCGGTGAACGGTAATAGGCGCACGAGTAGACGCGGCGCGGGTCCAGCCACAGCGCATAGAAGTCGTCCGACAGGTCGTAGTGAAACTGCACATGGCGCGCATCGTGCGCCAGCGTGTGCACCGCCATGGAACGCGCCCGGGCCAGCACACGTTGCCACCAGCCGTGGCGCTGGTCGCGGGCAGGGTCGCGGGTGAGCAGCCCTGCAGCGGCAGCCATCAGGTCGCGCATGCCCCCTTCGAGCGCTACCCGCCCTTCCACGATGGCCGCGCCCACGTTGCCGATCTCGCCCGTAGCCAGCGCCACCAGCGCCATGCGGTCGCGAAAGCGCAAGGTGACGGCAGGCTCGGGCGCGCCCAGTTGCTGGCCAGCCGGCAACTGAACGGCCATGGGCACCGGCAAGGTCGCCAGCCGCCCCTCCAGGGTGTGCAGCAAGTGCTTCATGCAACACATCTTGAAAAGATTGCTGCACTGCGTCAACACCCCGCGCCGGCAGCAGGGTTTCGCCGGGAACGCCCCATTGACAGCATTTTGTTTAAGCCTAAACTATTTTCCCATGAACATCCTCTGCATTGGCGGCGGGCCCGCAGGCCTCTACTTCGCACTGCTCATGAAGCAGCAAAACCCTGCCCACCGGGTCACGGTGGTGGAACGCAACCGGCCCTTTGACACCTTCGGCTGGGGCGTGGTGCTGTCCGACCAGACGCTCGACAACCTGCGCGCGGCCGATGCGCCCTCGGCCGCGCTCATCGGCGATGCGTTCAACCACTGGGACGACATCGAGGTATTTTTCAAAGGCCGCAGCGTGCGCTCTTCGGGCCACGGCTTTTGCGGCATCGGGCGCAAGCGGCTGCTCAACATCCTGCAGGACCGGTGCCTGGCAGTGGGCGTGGAGCTGGTGTTCGAAACCGATGTGGCCGACGACCAGGCGCTGGCCGCGCAGTACGGCGCCGACCTGGTGATCGCCAGCGACGGCCTTAACAGCCGCATCCGTACCCGCTACGCCGCCACCTACCAGCCCGACATCGACCTGCGCGAATGCCGATTTGTCTGGCTGGGCACTCACAAAAAACTCGATGCTTTTACGTTTGCTTTCGAGCAGACGGAGCACGGCTGGTTTCAGGCACATGCCTACCAGTTCGACGCCGACACCTCCACCTTCATCATCGAAACGCCGGAAGCCGTGTGGAAGGCGCACGGCCTGGACCAGATGGAGCAGCCGGAGGCCATTGCGTTCTGCGAGAAGCTGTTTGGCAAGTACCTCGACGGCAACGCCCTCATCAGCAACGCCACGCACCTGCGCGGCTCGGCCAACTGGATTCGTTTTCCGCGCGTGATCTGCAACACCTGGGTGCACCGCGAGACCGTGGGCGGCAAGCGTGTGCCCATCGTGCTGATGGGCGACGCGGCGCACACCGCGCATTTCTCGATTGGTAGCGGCACCAAGCTCGCGCTGGAAGACGCGATCGACCTGGCCAACGAATTCGCCACCGGTCTGCCCATCGACGAGGTGCTCACCCACTACGAGGCGCGCCGCAGCGTGGAGGTGCTCAAGATCCAGAACGCCGCGCGCAACTCCACCGAGTGGTTCGAGAACGTGGGCCGCTACACCGGCATGGAGGTGGAGCAGTTCGCGTATTCGCTGCTCACGCGCAGCCAGCGCATCAGCCACGAGAACTTGCGGCTGCGCGATGCGGCGTGGCTAGAAGGCTACGAGGCGTGGCTCGCCGGGGGCAAAGCGGCCATTCCACCGATGCTCACGCCCTTCACGCTCAAGGGCCTCACCCTCAAAAACCGCATCGTCGTCTCGCCCATGGCCACCTACAGCGCGGTCGATGGCGTGCCGCAGGACTTCCACCTGGTGCACCTGGGCGCGCGGGCCCTCGGCGGCGCGGCGCTGGTGATGGTGGAGATGACCAGCCCCACGCCCGAGGGCCGCATCACCCCTGCCTGCACAGGGCTGTGGAACGATGCGCAGCAGGCCGCGTTCACGCGGATCGTGAATTTCGTGCACGGCAGCAGCACCGCCAGGATCGGCCTGCAGCTGGGCCACAGCGGGCCCAAGGGCTCCACACGCGTGGGCTGGGAGGGCACGGACGAGCCGCTGCCCGACGGCAATTGGCCGCTGCTGGCGGCCAGCGCGCTGGCCTACGGCGAGCAGAACCAGGCACCCGCCGCGATGACCCGCGCCGACATGGACCGGATGACCGCCGCGTTTGTCGACAGCGCACGGCGCGCCGTCGCCTGCGGCTTCGACTGGCTGGAACTGCACTGCGCACACGGCTACCTGCTGGCCAGCTTCATCAGCCCCATCACCAACCAGCGCACGGATGCATACGGCGGCAGCATCGACAACCGCTGCCGCTACCCGCTCGAAGTGTTCGCCGCCGTGCGCGCCGTGTGGCCCGAGGACAAGCCGCTCTCCGTGCGCATCTCGGCCCACGACTGGGCGCCGGGTGGCACCACGCCCGACGACGCGGTAGAAATTGCGCGCCTGTTCAAAGCTGCGGGTGCCGATCTGATCGACGTGTCGTCCGGCCAGACCACGCGCGCCGCCAAGCCGGTGTACGGCCGCATGTACCAGACGCCGTTTGCCGACCGCATCCGCAACGAAGTGGGCATTGCCACCATGGCCGTGGGCGCGATCACCGAGGCGGACCACGCCAACAGCATCATTGCCGCCGGCCGCGCCGACCTGTGCGCCATTGCCCGCCCGCACCTGGCCGACCCGGCGTGGACGCTGCACGCAGCAGCCCAGCTGAGCCCCGTGGCGGCCGCACACACCGACTGGCCCGTGCAGTACGCCAGCGGCCGCGACCAGATGCTGCGCGAAATTGGCAAGCAAAAACAGGTCGCAGCGCTGACTGCACAAGCGACATCAGCTACCAAAAACAGAGCATCGGCCGAGGAAGAAGGCTAGCCATGGACCTCGAAGCCCGCCTGCACGGCGCAGCCCCCAGCGAGCACCCCGAGGCGCTGCGCCTGTGGCTGCGCATGCTCACCTGCACGCAGCTCATCGAAAAGCAGGTGCGCAGCAACCTGCGCGCGCAATTCGACACCACGCTGCCGCGCTTTGACCTGATGGCGCAGCTCGAACGTGCGCCCGAAGGCATGAAGATGAAAGAGCTCTCGCGCCGCATGATGGTGACGAGCGGCAACATCACCGGCATCACCGACCAACTGGTGGCCGAAGGCCTGGTGGAGCGCCTGGACGTGGAGGGCGACCGCCGCGCCTACCTGGTGCGCCTGACACCACAGGGCCGCCAGCAGTTCAACGACATGGCGCGCCAGCACGAGCAGTGGATCGTGGAAGCGTTTGCCACGCTGGGCGAACGCGACATCGCCACCTTGCACCGCCTGCTGGGCAAGGTGAAAGAACACACCCAAGACAACTCTTTGGAGACAGCCGAATGAAACACTTCATCGGGGCCAGCAACCCCATGCGCGAGCAGTTCAACCCCGAGGCCCGCTACGTGGCCGAGCATTTCGCCTGGAGCTTCGACGGCGGCGTGGGCACCGTCACGCTCAACCGGCCGGACCGCAAGAACCCGCTCACCTTCCAGAGCTATTCGGAGCTGCGCGACTTCTTCTACGCGCTGCGGTTTGCCACCGACGTGAAGGCCATCGTCGTCACCGGTGCGGGCGGCAACTTCTGCTCGGGCGGCGACGTGCACGAGATCATCGGCCCACTCACCACCATGACCATGCCCGAGCTGCTGGAGTTCACGCGCATGACCGGCGACCTCGTCAAGGCCATGCGCGCCTGCCCGCAGCCCGTGCTGGGCGCCATCGACGGCATCTGCGCTGGTGCGGGCGCGATGATGGCGCTGGCCTGCGACATGCGCTACGGCACCCAGGCGACGAAGACCGCCTTCCTCTTCACGCGCGTGGGCCTGGCCGGTGCCGACATGGGCGCCTGCGCACTGCTGCCCCGCATGATCGGCCAGGGCCGCGCCAGCGAACTGCTGTTCACCGGCCGCGCGATGACGGCGCACGAGGGTCTCGCCTGGGGCTTCTTCAACGACCTGTACGAGAGCGCCGACCTGCTGGCCAACGTGCAGGCCACAGCGCGCACGCTGGCCGACGGCCCCACCTTTGCGCACGGCATGACCAAGACCATGCTCAGCCAGGAATGGAGCATGACCATCGAGCAGGCCATCGAGGCCGAGGCCCAGGCCCAGGCCATCTGCATGCAGACCGAAGACTTCCGGCGTGCGTACGAGGCGTTTGCGGCGAAGCAGAAGCCCGTGTTCCAGGGGGACTGAGAAGATGCACGTAGCAACGCCCCCCGCGCCCTGCCCGCCCTCCACGGCGCACCTGGCCCTGCCCTTCTTCGACGACGCCCACCGCGCGCTGGCCGAGGGCCTGGTGCCCTGGGCTGCCGCGCAGCAGGTCGACGAAACCGACGACCGCGCCGCCTGCCGCGACTGGGTGCAACGCCTGGGCGCGGGCGGCTGGCTGCGCTACTGCGTGCCCGCCGCACACGGCGGCGCCCTGCCCGCGCTCGACTCGCGCGCGCTGGTGCTGCTGCGCGAGACACTGGCCTACCACTCGCCGCTGGCGGATTTTGCGTTTGCCATGCAGGGCCTGGGCAGCGGCGCCATCACGCTGGCCGGCAGCCCGGCGCAGCAGGCGCACTACCTGCAAGGGGTGGCGCGCGGCGAGCTGATCGCGGCTTTCGCGCTGAGCGAGCCCGAAGCGGGCTCTGACGTAGGCGCTATGCAAACAATAGCTACCAGCGCTTATCCATCAAGCGCCAGTGGCCAAATTGGCTCATATTCCCTCACCGGGACCAAGACCTGGATCAGCAACGGCGGCATTGCCGACTTCTACTGCGTGTTCGCCAAGACCGACCCGGCGGGCGGCACGCGCGGCATCAGCGCCTTCATCGTCGATGCGGACACGCCGGGCCTGGATGCCTCAGAGCACATCCAAGTGATGGCGCCGCACCCCCTTGCCACGCTGCAGTTCAGCAACTGCACAGTACCCGCCACCGCACTGCTCGGTGAAGAGAACGGCGGCTTCAAACTGGCCATGCGCACGCTCGACATCTTTCGCGCGTCGGTCGCCGCCGCTGCGCTGGGCATGGCCCGCCGCGCGCTGGCAGAAGCCGTGCACCACGCGCGCCAGCGCCGCATGTTCGGCCAGACGCTGGCGGACTTTCAGCTCACGCAGGCCAAGATCGGCGAGATGGCCGCGCTGGTGGACAGCGCCGCGCTGCTGACGTACCGCGCGGCCTGGCTGCGCGACGAGGGTGAAAAGCGTGGCGGCGCGCGCGTGACTGCCGAGGCAGCGATGGCGAAGATGACCGCCACCGAAAACGCCCAGCGCGTCATCGACATGGCACTGCAACTGCACGGCGGGCGCGGCGTGGAAGTCGGCAGCAAGGTCGAGTCGCTGTACCGCGACATCCGCTCGCTGCGCATCTACGAAGGCGCCACCGAAGTGCAGCAACTCATCATCGGCAAGGCCGTTTTGCAGGAGTGATCGCATGAAAGCCTCTTCCGCACCCTCCGCCCAGCCCGACCATTTCGTGCACGACCGCCTGCCCCCACCAGACGCGTGGCCCACCCTGCACTACGATCTGCCCGAGCAACAGATCGCTGCCCAGGCCAATCTGGTGCAGGCCCTGTTCGAACAGGCCGAGCGCGCCGGTCACATTGACCGCCCCTTGCTGCGCGGCCCACACCGCACGTACACCTACCGCGACGCCTGGACCGAAGCCGCGCGCATTGCCGAAGTGCTGACGCAGGACCACGGCCTGGTGCCCGGCAACCGCGTGCTGCTGCGCGGCGGCAACACGGTGGAGATGGCGCTCGCCTGGCTGGGCACGGTGTACGCCGGCCTGGTCGCGGTGGCCACTATGCCGCTGCTGCGCGCGGGCGAGCTGGCCAGCATCATCGAACGCGCACAGCCCACGCTGGCGCTGTGCGACGGCCGCCTGCTGGTAGAGCTGCAGGCAGCGCAGGCGCAGCACCCGGTGCTGGCCACCATCGTGCCCTTTCACACCGCGCCCGACGCGGCCGACCTGATCCAGCGCGCCCAGGCCAAACCCGGCACCACGCCGCCCTGCCCCACATCGGCCGACGACATCGCGCTGATGGCCTTTACCTCCGGCACCACCGGCGCACCCAAGGCCGCCGTGCACACCCACCGCGACGTCCTGGCCGCCTGCGAGGCCTGGCCGCGCCACGTGCTCAAGGCCACGCCCGACGACATCGTGGCCGGCTCGCCGCCGCTGGCCTTCACCTTCGGGCTGGGCGGCTTGCTCGTGTTTCCGATGTGGGCCGGGGCCAGCGTGTACTTCCCGGACCAACCCTACACCCCTGAGACCATGGTCACCCTGATGCGCGATGCGGGCGTCACCATCTGCTACACCGCGCCCACGTTCTACCGGCAGATGGCACCGTTCGCCAAGCAGATCGGCCTGCCGCAGCTGCGCATCAGCGTGAGCGCCGGCGAGGGCCTACCCGACGCCACGCGCCAGCTGTGGAAGGACGCCACCGGCATCGACATGACGGACGGCATCGGTGCCACCGAGATGTTCCACATCTTTGTCTCGTCGGCGGGCGGCGAAACACGCCCCGGCGCCATCGGCAAGGTCGTGCCCGGCTACACCGCCAAGGTGGTGGACGACGAGGGCAACGAGGTGCCACAGGGCACCGTGGGCAAGCTCGCCGTCATCGGGCCCACGGGCTGCAAGTACCTCGACGACCCTCGCCAGGCCAAGTATGTGAAGGATGGCTGGAACTACCCGGGCGACGCGTTCACGCAGGACGCCGACGGCTACTTCTTCTACCAGGCACGTGACGACGACATGATCATCACCGCCGGCTACAACGTGGGCGGCCCCGAGGTTGAAGACGCCCTGCTGCGCCACCCCGCCGTGGCCGAGTGCGGCGTGATCGGCGTGCCCGACGAGGAGCGCGGCATGGTGGTCAAGGCCATCTGCGTCTTGAAGCCCGGCCACACAGGCGATGCAGCCATGGTCAAGACCTTGCAGGACCATGTGAAAGCCACCATCGCCCCGTTCAAATACCCGCGCGTGGTGGAGTTCGTCACGGCACTGCCCCGCACCGAAACCGGCAAACTGCAGCGCTTCAAGCTGCGCCAGGGCGCTGCGGCTCCTTCCTCAACAAAAACAACATGATGATGATGAACACAGTATTGCAACCCGAGGGCTGGGTGGCCCCCAAGGGCTATGCCAACGGCATGGCCGCACGCGGCACCATGGTCTTCACCGGCGGCCAGATCGGCTGGAACGCGCAGCAGCAGTTCGAGAGCGACGACTTCATCGCCCAGACCCGGCAAACCCTGCTGAATGTGCGTGCGGTGCTGGAGGCCGGTGGTGCGGGCCCCGAGCACCTTGTGCGGCTGACCTGGTATGTGACCGACCGCAACGAATACAACAGCCGCCTGAAGGAGCTGGGTGCTGTCTACCGCGAGCTGCTGGGCAAGAACTTCCCGGCGATGGCGTGCGTGCAGGTGGCGGGGCTCATGGAAGAGCGCGCGAAGATCGAGATTGAAGCAACCGCCGTAATCCCGGACTGAGCTTTTCCAGCCACCGCTGCAGAGCTTGCCCGTACAGGATGAACGCCAGCGCCGCCCCAATCAACGGCAGCGCGGCAAACACCCAGCCCGTGAGCAGCTCGCCGCCCAGCGCCACGCCCACCAGCAGCGCCACCGCAGGGTTCACGAACGAATAGCTGCCCGCCAGCGCCGCCGACGTGTTCTGCAGCAACCACAGATACGCATTGAGCGCCACCAGCGTGCCAAACACCAGCAGATAGACCCACGCCGCCCACGACTTGGCGCTGACCTGGCCCAGAGCCGAGAGCGGCTCGAACCACAGCGCCACCACCAGCCCCATCGCACCGCCCGCAAACCACTGCGCGGCCGAGGCCATGGCAGGTGCGGGCAACGAGAGCTTGCGCGATGCATACGAGCCGATGCTCCAGCACAGCGGCGCACCAAAGGCCAGCAGCGCACCGAGCCAGGTGGCCGAAAAATCGCCCTCCAGCGCCAGCAGCAGCGCGCCCACCACGCCCAGCGCCAGGCCGATCCAGCTGGTGAAAGGCACCCGCTCGCCGCCCCAACGCGACCACAGCGCCAGCCACATCGGCATGGTGGTGACCACCGTGGCCATGAGGCCCGAACCAATGCCCAGCTTTTGCGCAAAGCCCATCAGGTTCATGGCCAGGAACACCATGCAGCCGCCGACCACCGCCGAATTGCGCCATTGCACCCGCGTGGGCAATGCATGGCCTTGCCACAGCGCAATCAGCAACATCACGCCGCCCGCGCACAGAAAACGGATGGCGTTCATGAGCAGCGGCGGCATGGTCTGCACTGCAATGCCGATGGCGAAATAGGTGGTGCCCCACACCACATAGACCAGCAGCAGTGCCATGGCGACGGCCCAGCTTCGCTGTGATCGGGGTTGCGCGTTGAAAATTGCCGGCATATTCTTCACCTTACCGAATAATTTATGGAAACCGTGAGGTTTTCGGAATTTTTACCAAAATCAATCGGATATGCAAGCAAATATTCAGACAGACGACATGGACGCCAGAATTATTTCGGCGTTGGGAGCGGATGGCCGACGCTCCTATGCCGACGTGGGGGCCGAAGTGGGACTGTCCACGGCCGCCGTGCACGAACGCGTGAAGAAGCTGCTGGACAAAGGCGTGATCCGCCGTTTTTCGATCAGCGTGGACCCGGAGCGCGTGGGGCTCAACTTCACCGCCTTCGTGGCCATCCGCAACGACGGCGGCATCCATTGCCGTGACGTGGCACCGCGCCTGCGCGCCATGCCCCAGGTGGAAGAACTTCACAGCGTGGCGGGCGAATACGACTTTCTGGCCAAGGTGCGCACCACGCATGCGCGCGCACTGGAAGATGTGATCTACGAAATCAAGGCCATTGCCGGTGTGGCCCGCACCACCAGCACCGTGGTGCTCAACACCGAGTTCGAGGACCGGCCGCTGGACCTGGGCTGGATGAGCGGGGACAAGGGTGGCTGAGGTCGATTTGCAGCCGACGATTTCCAAGTCCGACAGGCTCCTAACACCCGCCATGGCCCACGGTGCGCCCTCCGCCGCCTACCGGTATGCGGTGTCTTTTGCCCCCCACCCCGGCAGCCTGGGCTGGCTGGCCGGCAGCCATTGGCTGGGCCGCTGCGCCGCCTTGCTGCAGCCCCTGGAGCAGCGCGGTATTGCAGGGGTTTCCGCTGACGACCTGCACCGGCTGACAGCCGCACCGCGCCGCCGTGGCTGGCAGGCCCCGCTCCTGGCGCCTTTTGCGCTGGCACCCGGCACGGACTGGCTCTCGCTGCACCAGGCCGTGCAGGCGCTGGCCCACAGCCTCATGCCCTGTGTATTGCCAACCCTGCATGTGGAGCGCGTGGGTGACGTTCTGGCGCTGGTGCTGCCTGCGTCCCACGCCGCCAACAGCGCCTTGCAGGAAACCGCTGCAGCCGGCCATGCCGCGCTGCACCGCCTGGCCGCTCCGCCATCCGGCATCGAACCGTTGCGCAGCGAACATCCGCTGGCGCAGCAGGCGTTCCGTTTTCACCTGCCCCTCACCGGCCCGTTGCAGCAGGTGGATGCGCAGACGCAGACCCTGGTTTTTGATGCCGCGCAGGAATATTTCTCTGACCTGCCCCCGCTGAAGTTCAACAGCCTGGCCCTTTTTGCCGAGCCCACGCCGGGCGCTGACTTTGTGCTGCTGGACCACGTGGAGATGACCCCTTAGCCCTTGGAACAGCGCCTGGTACAGCTTGCCACCCGCCCACAGCCAATTCAATGACCACCACCGACACCCCCATGCCTTCCGTCACGATCTATCACAACCCCAAATGCGGTACGTCTCGCAACACGCTCGCCATGATCCGCAACAGCGGCGTGGAGCCCGAAGTCATCGAATACCTCAAGACCCCACCTGACCGCGCCACCCTGCTGGCGCTGATCGCCGCCACGGGTGAACCGGTGATCCACGCCGTGCGCACCAAGGAAGCGGTCTTCACCGAGCTGCAACTGGACGCGCCGGGCGTGACCGATGCGCAGCTCGTCGAAGCGATGCTGCAGCACCCCATCCTCATCAACCGCCCCATCGTGGTCACGCCCCTGGGCACACGGCTGTGCCGCCCGTCCGAGAAGGTGCTGGATATCCTGCCCGCCCCCCAGCAAGGCGCCTTTACCAAGGAAGATGGCGAAGTCGTGACCAATGCCCAGGGCCAGCGTGTCTGAGGCCGTAGCGCACTGCGGCGCATGACCGCCGCCTCACAACGCTGGACCGTGGCGCGCCTGGGCACGGCCCAGACCTTGTCCTGGGCCTCGTCCTACTACCTGCCCGCCATGCTGGCCGTGCCCATGGCGCGCGATCTGGGCGTGGCCACCCCCACCGTGTTCGCAGCGTTCTCGGTGGCGCTCATCGTGTCGGCGTTGCTGGGGCCGGTTGCGGGTCGGACCATCGACCGCCATGGCGGGCGACCGGTGCTGGTGGGCACCAACCTGCTGTTTGCCGCCAGCCTGGCGGGCATGGCGCTGGCGCAAGGCCCCGTGGGCCTGTTTGCCGCCTGGGTGCTGATGGGCGTGGCCATGGGGTCCGGCCTGTACGAGGCCGCGTTTGCCACGCTGGTGCGCCTGTACGGCCAGGGCGCACGCAGTGCCATCACCGGCATCACGCTGATTGCGGGTTTTGCCAGCACCGTGGGCTGGCCGCTGTCGGCCTGGATGGAAGTGCAATGGGGCTGGCGCGGCGCATGTGTGGGATGGGCAGCATTGCATTTGCTGGTGGGCTTACCGCTGAACGGCTGGTTGCCGCGCATCGCGTCCGAAGAGAAGGGCCCAACCACAGGAGCCGGTACACACTCTTCCACCGCCGCCACAACAGCCACACCTGCATCGCCCGCTCCCGACCACGCGCTGCGCACCACCGTGCTCCTGTCCTTCGTGTTTGCCGTCACCTGGTTCACCAGCACTGCCATGGCGGCCCATCTGCCACGCCTGCTGCAGGCCAGTGGCACATCGTTGCAGACGGCGGTGACCATGGCGGCGCTCGTGGGCCCGGCCCAAGTGGCGGCGCGGCTGCTGGAGTTTGGCTTCCTGCGCCGCCTGCATCCATTGCTGTCAGCCCAGCTGGCGGCGGTGGCCCACCCGGTGGGCGCGGCCTTGTTGATGGTGGTGGGCGGGCCCGCAGCCGCGGTGTTCACGGTGTTGCACGGGGCCGGCAACGGCATCCTGACCATTGCCAAGGGCACGCTGCCGCTGGTGCTGTTTGGGCCTGCAGGCTACGGCGCCCGCCAGGGCCTCATGATGGTGCCTGCCCGCGTGGCACAGGCCTTTGCCCCCGTGCTGTTCGGCATGCTGATCGATGGTGTGGGCGCTGCCGCCCTGTGGGCCACCACGCTGCTGGGGTTGGCAGCGCTGGGAGCGTTGTGGGTGTTGCGGCCCGTGGCGCAGCGCTGATCAACCGCGCGGCGCCACAAACTCCGCCCGCGCCTTGAGCGCTGGGGCGCGCGAATGGCAACCCTCCAGGTGGTCGTTCACCAGCCCCATGGCCTGCATGAAGGCATACACCGTGGTGGGGCCCACAAAACTCCAGCCGCGTTTTTTCAGGTCCTTGGACATGGCGATGGACGCGGGCGACGTGGACAGGGTGCGCGCCACCTCGCGCGTGAGGCGCTCGGGCCGGTCGGCGGCGGCAGGCTCGTAGCGCCACGCGTAGTGTGCGAGTGAGCCGAACTCGCGCCGCAGCTCCAGCACGCGCCGTGCATTGTTGATGGTGGACTCGATCTTTCCCCGGTGGCGCACAATGGCCGCGTCCTGCACCAGGCGCTCGACATCGGTGGGGCCGAAAGCGGCAACCTGCTCAGCATCGAAGTTCGCAAACGCTGCGCGAAACCCCTCGCGCTTGTTCAGGATGGTCAGCCAGCTCAGGCCCGACTGGAAGCCCTCCAGGCAGATCTTCTCGAACAGCCGCCGGTCGTCCGCCACCGGAAAGCCCCATTCCTGGTCATGGTAGTGGCGGTAAAACGGCGTGGCCTGGCACCAAGTGCAGCGCGGGCAGCCGGCCTCGTCGGCAAACAGGCCCTCGGGCAAGTCAGGCAGGTCACGCGGCGGAGAGGTGGGTTCAACGGTCATGCGTGGCATTCTAGAAACTGCACCGGCCACGCTGCTGACACCCCTTCGGACGCCCCACGCGATCTGCCCATAAACTGCCCGCATGCGCCAGTTTCTCCCCCGCCTGCGAGCCTTGCCCCCCCTGATGATCAGCCTTGCCCTGGCGGGCTGCGCCAGTACCACCGGCCCCACCAGCATGCTGGGCTACTACTGGCAGTCGGTGCAGGGGCACATGCAGATCATGCAGGCGGCCGAGCCGATCGACCGCTGGATCGCCCGCACCGACATCCCACCTGCCCTGCGCGAGCGGCTGCAGCTGGCGCAGCGTGCCCGCACCTTTGCCGTGGCCGAGCTGGGCCTGCCCGACAACGCCAGCTACCGCCGCTATGCGGACCTCAAACGCCCCGCCGCCGTGTGGAACGTGGTGGCCGCGCCGCCGTACTCCCTCACGCTGCACACCTGGTGCTTCCCGGTCACGGGTTGCATTGGCTACCGGGGCTACTTCACCGAGGGCGCCGCGCAGGCCGAGGCGGCTGAACTGGCCGCGCAAGGCCTGGAGGTGGAGGTGTATGGCGTGCCCGCGTACTCCACGCTGGGCTACATGAACTGGGCGGGGGGCGATCCGCTGCTCTCCACCTTCATCGCCTGGCCCGAGGGCGACTTTGTGCGCCTGTTGTTCCACGAGCTGGCGCACCAGGTGGTCTATGCCAAGAACGACACCTTGTTCAACGAGTCGTTCGCCACGGCCGTGGAGCGCATCGGCATTGCGCAGTGGCTCGCAACCCAGTCCACCCCGCAGGCGCGCGAGGCGTTTGCCACCAGCGAGGCGCGGCGCAGCGCCTTCCGCGCGCTGACGCGCGCCACACGCGCCCGGCTGGCAGCCATTTATGAACAAAAAGAGGCCCCAGCGCTTGGTGGTAATGCGCTAGCAGCTATGAAAATTGAAGCAATGGAGGCTTTTCGCACCGACTACGCAGCCCTGCGCGCACGCTGGCTGGGCACCCCGGGCGGCCCCGCCCCCCAGGCCACCACGGCCCAAGTGACGGGCTACGACCGCTGGGTGGCCAAGGCCAACAACGCCAGCTTTGCAGCCCAGGCCGCCTACGACGAGCTGGTGCCCGGATTCGAAGCCCTGTTTGAGCGCGAAGGCCGCGACTGGCCCCGGTTTTATGATGCCGTACGACAACTGGCGCAGCAGCCCCAGCCACAACGCCACGAGGCCTTGCGCGCACTGCGGCCTTCCCAGACAACGCCCTAAGGAGACGACCCATGCCCGACATCCACATCCACCGCGACCACCACCTGGGCTTCAAGGAAGCCCGCAAGGTCGCCTTCTCCTGGGCCGAAAAGGCCGAAGAAAAATTCGACATGGAATGCACCTACGAAGAAGGCGAGAAGGAGGACCTGCTGACCTTCACCCGCTCGGGCGTCAAGGGCACGCTGCTGGTGGATGCCCACCAGTTCGAGATGAAGGCACAGCTCGGTTTTCTGTTCGGCGCGTTCAAGGACCGCATCGAGGCCGAAATTGGCGAACAGCTCGACGCCCTGCTCAATGCGCCCCACCCCGGCGCCAAGAAACCCGCCACCGACAAGAAGAAACACGCGGCAGAGGCGGGTGCAGACAAGCCGGCCACCAAAGCAGCGGCGAAACCCGCACCCAAGGCCAGGAAGGCGTAGCCGCCGGGGCCCTGATCATGACATCCACCGCCACGGGCACTGCCGCCCACAGCCCGGCGTTCGACACCCTCGCCACACTGCTCCACACCCGCTACAGCTGCCGCGCCTTTCTGCCAGAACCCCTGTCACGCGCGACCATCGAGCGCATCCTGGCCACCGCGCAGCGCACGGCCTCGTGGTGCAATGCGCAGCCCTGGCAGCTCACCATTGCCAGTGGCGCCACGCTGGAGCGCCTGCGCAGCGCACTGCAGTCGCACATGGCCACAGTAGCCCCTGCGCCCGACCTGCCCTGGCCCCGCGAATACCGGGGGGTGTACCAGGAGCGGCGGCGCGAATGCGGCTGGGGCCTGTACGAAGCGCTGGGCATTGCCAAGGGCGACCGCGAGGCCTCGGCCCGTCAGGCGGCCCAGAACTTCACGATGTTCGGCGCACCACATGTGGCCATTGTCACCAGCGACGAGGCGCTGGGCGTCTATGGTGCGGTGGACTGCGGCGCGTATGTGAGCAACTTCATGCTGGCCGCGCACAGCCTGGGCGTGGGCTCCATCGCGCAGGCCGCACTCGCCTCCTACCCCGACGTGCTGCGCGACGTGCTGGGCATTGGCGAGGACCGCACCATCGTCTGCGGCATCTCGTTCGGCATGGCGGACCCGGAACATCCGGCCAACCATTTCCGCACCACGCGTGCCGATCCGGCGGGCAGCGTCGTGTGGCGGGACTGACCGAGCGGATATCAGGCGGCAGCGCGCAACAAGGGGCTGCGCGTGCGCACCACCCCGAACAGGTCCTTGGGGTCTGACAGTTCGGGAATCAGTTCGATGGGCTGGCCCATGCCCAACTCGGTGGCCGCGTCGCGCAGGAACCGCAGCGCAGAAAAGTCCTCCAGCGCAAAGCCCACGGAATCGAATACCGTCACAGCCGCATCGCTGGCCCGGCCGGCACGCTGGCCCGCGAGTACCTCCCACAATTCGGTCACGGCAAAGTCGGCCGGCAGTTGCTGGATGTCGCCTTCGATGCGCGTCTGCGGCGCGTATTCGACAAACACCTGCGCCTGGCGCAGCACATCGGCATGCAGCTCCGTCTTGCCAGGGCAATCGCCCCCCACTGCGTTGATGTGCATGCCCGGTGCCAGCATGTCGGGCGTGAGGATGGTGGCATTGGTCTTGTCCGCCGTCACCGTGGTCACGATGTCGGCGCCGCGCACGGCCTCGGCCGTGCTGGTGCAGACCATGGTGCGCAGGCCCATGCCTTGCAGGTTGGCCTGCAGCTTGGCGGTGGCGGCCGGGTCGGTGTCGAACAGCCTCAGGGTGACGATGCCCAGCAGGTGGTGGAAGGCCAGCGCCTGGAACTCGCTTTGGGCGCCGTTGCCGATCAGCGCCATGGTGCGAGCGCCGGGGCGGGCCAGAGCGCGGGCGGCCACGGCCGACATGGCGGCGGTGCGCAGGGCGGTGGTGAGGGTGAGCTCACTCAACAGCAGCGGCGCACCCGTGGCCACATCGGCCAGCACGCCAAACGCCATCACCGTGGACAAGCCCCAGCGCGTGTTCTTGGGGTGGCCGTTGACGTACTTGAACGCATAGGTCTGGTCGTCGGCAATGGGCATCAGCTCGATCACGCCGTCGCGCGAATGGCTGGCCACACGCGCCGATTTGTCGAAGGCGTTCCAGCGCAGGTAGTCGGCATGCAGGTAGTCGGCCATGCCGCGCAGGCAGGCCTCGACGCCCTTGCGTTGCACCAATGCGATGACATCGGGCGCACTGAGGTAAAGGGTGGAAAAGTGTTTTTTGGAAGGCATGGTGCTTGTCTCCGGGTGGGATAGAAGCAGTGTCCTGGAGCGTCGCAGCAATGGGAATCGCCCAAACTGCCGCATATTGCAGGCTGGTTTGCCGGTATGGCAGGGGAATTTGCCACTTTGCACAATAGCCGGCGCCCACGCCCTGGTGGCGTGGGCGCGCTATCCTCCCCCTACCGGGCGCAATCTATGCCCTTCCGACAACATTCCGCACCATGACGCCTTCGGACATCCTCATCAGCGAAGTCGGTCCACGCGACGGCCTGCAGTCCGTGAAGGCCACCATGCCCACTGCCGACAAGCTGCGCTGGATTGATGCGCTGGTGGCGGCCGGCCTGCGCGAGATCGAAGTCGGCTCGTTTGTCCCGGCGCGCCTGCTGCCCCAGATGGCCGATGTGGCCGAGGTGGTGCGCCATGCGCTGGCCCACCCGGGCGTCACCGTGATGGCGCTGGCGCCCAACCTGCGCGGCGCCGAGGCAGCCTTGGCGGCGGGTGTGCACAAGGTCACGCTGCCGGTGTCGGCCAGCGCCGCGCATTCGCTGGCCAATGTGCGCAAGACGCGCGAGGCCATGGTCGAGGAAGTGCGCGCCGTGGTCCACCTGCGCGATACACAGGCTCCCGCCATGCTGGTGGAGGTGGGGTTGTCCACGGCCTTTGGCTGCACGCTGCAGGGCGAAGTGCCCGAGGACGATGTGATCTGGCTCGCGGGCCTGTGCGCCGAGGCGGGCGCCGACGAGGTGGGGCTGTCCGACACCACCGGCATGGCCAACCCGGCGCAGGTGCGCCGCCTGTTCACGCGCCTGCGCGCCGAGCTGGGCACCCGGGCTGGGGCGGCCCACATGCACAACACGCGGGGCCTGGGGCTGGCCAACTGTCTGGCGGCCTACGACGTGGGGGTGCGCACGTTCGATGCGTCGCTGGGCGGCCTGGGCGGCTGCCCCTACGCGCCGGGCGCTTCGGGCAACGTGGTGACAGAAGACCTGGTGTTCATGTTCGAGGCCATGGGCATTGCCACAGGCGTCGACCTGGAGCGCCTTATGGCCGCACGTGCGCCGCTGCAGGTGGGGCTGCCTGGCGAGCCGATCTATGGCATGACGCCAGAGGCGGGGCTGCCCAAAGGGTGGGCGCCCGGCGCAATGCGCCGTTGAAGCTGTTGTCCTGGAATGCAAAAAAGGCGACCTCGGTCGCCTTTTTGTCTTTCTGGCCAGGCGGCCAGACGCGTGGGTGTCAGCTCAGCGAGGTGATCAGGTCGATGTACTGCTGCTTGGCTGCATCGGCCTCGGTGCCCTTGAGGTTGTTCCAGGCATCCCACTTGGCACGGCCCACCATGTCGGAGAAGCTGGGTTTCTTCTCGGTGTTATCGCCAGTCGTGGCCTGCTTGTACAGCGCGTAGATCTTGAGCAGCGTGGCGTTGTCGGGGCGCTCGCTGAGGTTCTTGGAATTGGCCACAGCGGCTTCGAAGGTGGCGTTCAGGTCGGCCATGTCGGTTACTCCTTGGATGGAAATCGAAAGATGAGGAAGGGGGAGGGAAAGAACGGTGTTGGCAAGAGGTTGCTGCGTTGTATCTTACGGGCTGCGCGCCGCGCCAAGCGGTGCGATCCATAGAGGCAAGCCCCCAAAAAACACGGCTTGTGCCAACCGGGATGAAGCCACGTGCTGGTTCCTTGCCAGGAAACGGGCGATTCATCCTTGTTTGCGCCAGTCCTTACAAACACAACAGGTGTACATCTGATGGTGACCCGCATTCCAGCCCCCAGCGCCACCGCCCTCGAAGGCGTAGCCCCCACCTTGCGCAAGGTGCGCGCCCAGGCCCCCGATGTGGCCCGCAGAGCCGCCCAGGCCCTGCCCCCGGCCGCCCGCAAGGCCGCCACCGTGGTGCAGAAGAACGTACGCCGCGCCGCCA
The DNA here is from genome assembly GCF_001428965.1 of Acidovorax sp. Root275. Classification (NCBI taxonomy): domain Bacteria; kingdom Pseudomonadati; phylum Pseudomonadota; class Betaproteobacteria; order Burkholderiales; family Comamonadaceae; genus Acidovorax; species Acidovorax sp. Root275. Next base: position 788,000 of record NZ_LMJH01000010.1, read on the forward strand.
CCGGCATGCTGGGCCTGTCGGGCGAGCGCATGAGCAAGGTCGATACCGCCTGGCTGCGCATGGACTCGCACAGCAATCTCATGATGATCAACGGGGTGTGGACCCTCTCGCCCGGCATCGGCTGGGACGCGCTGTGCGAACGCGTGCAGCAGCGCCTGCTGCAGTACCCGCGTTTTCGCCAGCGTGTGGTGGAAGACGCGGCGGGCGCCACTTGGGTGGAAGACCGCAACTTCGACATCGCTGCCCACGTGCTGCGGGAGAAGCTGCCCCACCAGAAAGGCCACAGCATGCAGCGCGCGCTGCAGGACCGTGTGGGCGAACTCGCCATGCAGCCGCTGGATGCGCGCCGCCCCCTGTGGCAGATGCACCTGATCGAAGACTTCGTGGGCGACGACGGTCAGCCGGGCAGTGCGCTCATCGTTCGCATCCACCACTGCATTGCGGATGGCATCGCGCTGATCTCGGTGACCATGTCGCTGGTCGATGGCGGCTCCGAGCCACCCAAACGCAAGCCGCGCGCGGACAAAGAGGCTGCCACGGCCGAGGACTGGATCGCCGACGCACTCATCAAGCCCTTTACTGGCCTCACGGTGAAGGCGCTGGACCTGGCAGGCGACAGCGCGGCCAAGTCGCTGCAGATGCTGGGCGACCCAGAAAAAGCCATGCACCACGGGCTGGCCGGCACCATGGACATGGCGCGCGTGGCCTACCAACTGGTCAGCGATGCCGCAGCTCTCGCGCTGATGCCCGACGACTCGCCCACGCGCCTGAAGGGCCAGCCGGGCAGCGCCAAGCGCGTGGCGTGGTGCCCGCCCATTCCGCTGGAAGAGGTCAAGGCCATCGGCAAGGCGCTCAACTGCTCGATCAACGATGTGCTGCTGTCCTGCGTGGCAGGGGCCATCGGCGGCTACCTGCGCAGCCAGGGCGACGATCCCACAGGCCAGGAAATCCGCGCCATGATCCCCGTCAACCTGCGCCCCATGGAAGAAGCCTGGAAGCTGGGCAACCGCTTCGGCCTGGTGCCCCTGGTGCTTCCCATCGGCATGGCCAACCCGGTGGAGCGCGTGTACGAGGTGCGCAAGCGCATGAACGCGCTCAAGGGCAGCACCCAGCCCATCCTGGCGTTTGCCATGCTGGCCGTGGCGGGCCTGATGATCAAACCCGCCCAGGACGCATTGCTCAACCTGTTTGGCCGCAAGGCCACGGCGGTGATGACCAACGTGCCCGGCCCCAAGGAGCAGCTCACGCTGTGCGGCTCGCGCGTCACGCAGTGCATGTTCTGGGTGCCGCAGTCGGGCGACATCGGCCTCGGGGTCTCCATCCTGAGCTATGGCGGCGGCGTGCAATTTGGCGTGATCACCGACACCACCCTGTGCCCCGAGCCGCAGCGGATCATCGATGCCTTTGCGCCCGAGTTCGACCAGCTGTCGCTGCTCACGCTGATGCTGCCGTGGGGCGAATGAGGTGGCGATCAGCTGAGAACCCTGCGGCACTTCGCGGCCTGGTCGCCCCTGCGCGGCGATCTCTGGTGAAAAACACCGCCCTGCCGCTCGCGCTATGGACGGCGGGGGCCTGCGCGCAGGCGGCCGTGATCGAGGAGCATGCAGAGCGCCCGTATGCCGTGAATGCACATCCCTCCGAAACGCTGCGGCAGGCACTCAACGCAGCCACCCCCATCACCACGAACGGGCAGCGCTTTCACGGCCACACCAGGTGGAATGTCCGCTGGACCTTCCGCTGGCAAAGCGAAGCATCAGGCCAGTGCCGCATCACGGAGGTCACTACACGTTTGCGCACCGAAGTGCAGTTGCCTGAGTTGCGGCGCGCCACCCCCTCCCAGCAGGCGGTGTTTGACCGATACGTGCCAGCCCTGTCACGCCACGAGCAAGGCCACGTGCAGTTCGGCCGCGACGCCGCCCGTGCCGTCGACCAAGGCATTGCACAACTTCCTGCCGCATCCGATTGCGCGGCGCTGGAGCGCCAGGCCAATGAGCTTGGCCACCGTCTGCTGCGCGAACATGCAGAGCGCGAGAAACAGTACGACCGCGACACGCGGCACGGCGCATCGCAAGGCGCCAAGCTGGAGTGAGCCAGCCAAGAACGAACGAACTAAGCAAGCAGGCTTGTGCGTTATCCCCGTACCGCACTGCGGAAAGCCGCCGACAGCGCTCCCAGCGCATCGCGCGGGCGGCCGTCCGTGATGCGTGTGTGCAGCAGCACCGGCAGGCGCGGCAGCTCGGGCAAGCCCAGGCGCGTGCCGACCTCCACCGCCCCTAGCGGCAGCATGCGCGGCGCAAGCGCCGCCACGCCCAGCCCGGCCATCACCGCTGCAGTCACCGCGGCGATCCCCCCACCCACAAACACCTCGGCCCACGCGATGCCAGCCGCGTCGAGCGACCGCCCCGCCATCGCCCGCACACCGCAGGGCTCGGCCAGCGTGGCCAGCGGCAGGGGCTCGCCCGCGCGGTGCTGCCAGCCGGGGGCCGCAAACCAGCCAAACGGTTCCTCGGCCAGCAGCTCGCCGTCGCTGCGGCCCACATGCATGCGGGCCAGCACGGCATCGAGCTCACGCCGGTCGAAGGCCTGCAGCAGGTCGCCCGACGACCCGATGCGGATCTCGATCAACAGCTGCGGGTCTTGCGCATTCATGCGGGCGATCAGCGCGGGCAACTCGGGCCCGGCCACGTGGTCGCTGATGCCGATGGTCAGGCGCTGGCGGGCCTGGACGAAAGAGGCCAGTGCGCGGTCGTGTGCGGCCAGAAGCTCGCGGGCATGTTCGAGAAACGCCGCGCCCCGGGCCGACAGCTGCACGTGCCGCGGCGTGCGCTCGATGAGCCTGCAGCCCAGGCGCGCCTCCAGCCGCTGCAGCTTGAGGCTGACCGCAGCCTGCGCCGTGCCCATGGCCTCGGCCGCGCGGGTGAAGCTGCCCAGCTCGGCAATGCGGACAAAGGCCTCGACGGCATCGAGGTCCAGGGATCGCTCAACCATTTGATTTCGAAATTTCTGAAATAGATATCCATAGCATATTCATATGGATAGCATTTCGCCAGCTTCTTCCTTTTTTTGTTGTTGTCTACCAAGGACCCTGCGATGCCCCTCATCCACATTGCCATGCGCGCCGGCAAGCCCGCGGCCTACCGCCAGGCCATCTTCGACACGCTGTACCGCGCGATGCGCGAGACCTTCAACGTGCCCGAGGACGACCAGTTCATGACCCTCACCGAGCACGACGCCGCGAACTTCCGCTACAGCCCCACCTACCTGGGCGTGGCGCGCAGCGACGATGTGGTGTTCATCCAGATCACCGCCAACAACACGCGCGGGCTGGAGCAGAAGAAGGCGCTGTTCGCGCGCATCGCACAGTTGCTGGGCGAAAGCCCGGGCCTCCGGCCCGAAGACGTGTTCGTGAACATCGTGGAAGTGGCCAAGGAGAACTGGTCGTTCGGCCACGGCCTGGCACAGTACGCGCAGCCTGCGTAGCGCAGCACCCGGCACCCGCAGCGCAGGTGGGCGGCAGAGGCTTCAGGCCGCCGCCAGCGACGCGGACAGCTCCCACACCGCCTCGGCCATGGGCGACATTTCGGCGCGCTGGCGGTACAGGCGGATCTGCACCGGCAGGCTCCAATCGCTGCCGCCTGCGGCGACCAACGTGCCGGCCTTGAGTTCATCGACAATCAGGCTCTCGGGCAGCCAGGCCACGCCACGGCCTTCGAGCGCCATGGTCTTGAGCAGCACCGCATGGTGCGCGGTGAAGACCACCGACACGCCCTGCGGCATGGCGGCGTCCGGCCCTTCGCTGAACAGGTGGCGCATGCGCGACCGCATGATGCGGCCCAGGCCCGAAGCCTCGCTGTAGGCCAGCACGGGCACCGCGTCCTGCTGCACGATAGCGTGCAGCGGCTGGCCGGGCGATGCCGGGGCGGGCGCGCTCACCGGCAGCAGCACATCGCCCGACAGGCGCAGCACGGGGTACTGTGCCTCGTCCAGCCGGCCCGGCACGTCCGGGTGGCCGTGGCACAGCACGAACTGCACGCGGCGCTGCAGCATCAGGTCCTCGCAGGCATGCGAGCTGTCGGACATGGTCTGGATGGGGCCCATCTGTAGCCGGGTTTCGACGCCCACCAGCCAGCGCGGAAAGAAGGTGAGCGACAGCACGTGCGTGGCCGCAAAGCGCAGGCTGGCCGCGGCCACGTCGTGCGCGGCGCGGGCCTTGATGCGCGCGGCCTCCAGGTTGGCCAGAATAGTTTCGAGCAGCGGCAGGAACCGCTGACCGGCCGGCGTGAGCGCCGCGGGGTGCGCGCTGCGGTCGAACAGCTCGACCCCCACCCAGTCCTCCAGCGCCCGGATGTGGCGGCTGAACGCGGGCTGGGCAATCGAGCGCGCCTCGGCCGCGCGCGAGAAATTGCCGGTCTCGGCCAGGGCCAGAAAGTCCTCCAGCCACTCCAGATCCAGCGGTCGGTTGCCAGGGCCCATGGGCGCGTTCCTGCCTTGCGATAGTTGTATGCGATTGAAGTATTGGACCGCGGGCACGGGGTGGGAAATGATCCACCCCGTCGTTCACCCGCTTTCCCCTACGGAGACAAAAAAGCATGCCTGCCATCTCGAATTATCGCGGGATCATCCCCGCCATCTCGTGCCCCTTCACCCCCGACCACCGCATCGACGAGCCCGCGCTGCGCAAGCTCGCGTCCTGGCTGGCGGGCCACGAGGGCGTGGTCGCCATCATGACCAACGGGCACACGGGCGAGGTGTTTTCGCTGACGCCGGCCGAGCGCGCCGAGGTCACCCGCATCGTGGCCGACGAGCTCAAGGGGCTGGAGCGGCCTGTGCCCGTAATCTCCTCCATCGTCTGCGAAGGCCTGGCCGATGCGGCCGAGCACGCCCGCGCCGCCGTCGAGGCCGGCGCCGTGGCGCTGGACGTGATGCCCCCGCACCACTGGCTGCGCTTTGGCTTCACGCCCGGCCATGCGCTGCAGTACTTCGAGGCCATCCACCAGGCCGCACCCAGCGCCGACCTGGTCTGCCATGTGTACCCCGCCTGGACGCGCGCCTCGTACTCGTCGCAGTTGCTGGCCGACCTGGCCCGGCTGCCCTATCTGCAGGCCTTCAAGGTGGGCCAGCGCGACATGAACAAGTACGCCCGCGACATCCAGGCGATCCGCGAGGCCGATGCCTCCAAGGCCATCCTGACCTGCCACGACGAGTACCTACTGGCCTCGATGGTGCAGGGCGTGGACGGCGCGCTGGTGGGCTTTGCCACCTTCATCCCGCAGCTCATCATCGATTTGTGGAACGCCGTGAAGGCCGGTGATTTGAAGAAGGCCATGGCGGTGCAGGCCGTCATCACGCCGCTGAAAGACGCGGTGTACGGCGGCGGCGAGCCCACCGGCGAGGCCCATGCCCGCATGAAGGGCGGCATGTACCTGGCGGGCGTGCTGGACGACGCCACCGTGCGCCCGCCCACCGAGGCGCCCAACGCGAAGGAAGTCGAAGCCCTTCGCGCTGCAGTGAAGCAGGCGGGTTTGCTCAAGCGCTGAGTGATGGATGTGGGCGGGGGATTTTGAGTCCCCCGCGTTGGTAGTTCTCGAACAAAAAGACCGGAGACAAGACACCATGCGACGCAATCAATTTCTCAGCATCACCCTGCGCACAGCCCTGGGCGCCGCCACGCTTGCCATGGCAGCCAGCAGCTTTGCGCAGGCCTACCCCACCAAGCCGGTGCGGGTGGTCATCCCCTTCCCACCGGGCGGCACGCTAGACACCGTGGGCCGCCAGCTGGCGCAAAAGCTGGGCGAGCAGATGGGCCAGAACTTCATCGTGGAGAACAAGCCCGGCGGCAACGGCGTGATCGGCGGCGACGTGGTGGCCAAGGCCCCGGCCGACGGCTACACGCTGCTGTTCAACGCGTCCACCTTCACCACCGCGCCCATGACCATGAAGTCCGTGCCCTACGGCGTGGTCAAGGACTTCACGCCCGTGGCGCTGGTGGCCAAGGCGCCGCTGTCGGTGGCCATCCACAAGAACCTGCCGGTCACCGACATCAAGTCGCTGATGGCCTATGCCAAGGCCAACCCCGGCAAGATGACCTTTGCCGTGGGCTCCATCGGATCGGCCGGGCACCTGTCGACCGAACTCTTGAAGCGCGCCGGCCAGCTCGACTACCTGATCGTGCCGTACAAGGGCACGGCGCCTGCGTTCCAGGACCTGATCGGCGGGCAGATCGACGGCTTCATCGACCCCATCCTCGGCTCGCTGCAGTACCACAAGAGCGGCATGCTGCGCGTGGTGGCCGTCACCTCCGCCCAGCGGGCGGCCAGCCTGCCCGACGTGCCCACGGTGGGCGAGACGATTCCGGGCTACGAGTTCTACAGCTGGTATGGCCTGTGGGGCCCGGCCAAGCTGCCGGCCGACATCACCCAGCGGCTGAACACCGAGGTGAACAAGGCCCTGGCCGAGATGACACCCAAGCTGCGCGAGCAGGGTTTGCTGACCACGCCGGGCAGCGTGGAGGACTTCGCCAAGTTCCAGCGCAGCGACATGGAGCGGTCGCAAAAAATCGTGACCGAAGGGAACATCCGTGTCGAGTAATGCCCGCCACGCCGTCGTCACTGGCGCCAGCAGCGGCATAGGCCGCAGCATCGCCGAATCGCTGCTGGCAGACGGCTGGCGTGTGAGCGGTCTGGACGTTGCGCAGCCGTCGATCGTCGATCCATGGTTCACCCACATGCCCGTCAACCTGGCCGAAGGCGCCGACATCGCCCGCGTGGCCGCTGCCCTGCCCGCGGTGGACGCGCTGGTCCATGCGGCCGGCGTGCTGCGCGTGGGGCCGCTGGGCCAGCTCGACCACGCGGGTGGCGAGCTGATGTGGCGTCTGCATGTGGACGCCGCCACGCGCCTGGCCGACGCCATCGTGCCCGGCATGGCCCAGCGCGGCCGGGGGCGTGTGGTGTTCATCGGCAGCCGTGTGGCGCAGGGCATGGCCGGGCGCGGGCAGTACGCCGCGACCAAGGCCGCGCTGATCGCGCTGGCGCGCAGCTGGGCGGCCGAAGTGGCCGCGCAGGGCGTGACGGTGAATGTGGTCTCGCCCGCGGCCACGGCCACCGGCATGCTGAGCGACCCCGCGCGCCAGGGCAGCGCGCCGCGCCTGCCGCCCATCGGCCGTCTGATCGAACCGGCTGAGATCGCCGCGCTAGTGGGCTTTCTTCTTTCCGACCCTGCCGCCGCCATCACGGGGCAGGACATCGCGATCTGCGGAGGCTCGTCGCTCGCCCGCTGATCTTTTCGTCTCCGTTCATTTTTTGTTTCATCCACCACCAGACCACCATGAAGATCGTCAACATCCTCGAATCGACCCGTCCCATCAAGTCGGACATCCGCAACGCCTACATCGACTTCTCGAAGATGACGCTCAGCCTGGTGGCCGTGGTCACCGACGTGATCCGCGACGGCAAGCCGGTGATCGGCTATGGCTTCAACTCCAACGGCCGCTACGGCCAGGGCGCGCTGATGCGCGACCGCTTCATCCCGCGTGTGCTCGAGGCCGAGCCCGCCAGCCTGCTGGACGCCACCGGCGAGAACATCGACCCACACAAGGTCTGGGCGCAGATGATGATCAACGAGAAGCCCGGCGGCCACGGCGAGCGCTCGGTGGCCGTGGGCACCATCGACATGGCCGTGTGGGACGCCACGGCAAAGATTGCGGGCAAGCCGCTGTTCCAGCTGCTGGCCGAACGCTACGGCAACGGCGCGCCCAACCCGCGCGTGTTCGTCTACGCGGCCGGTGGCTACTACTACCCCGGCAAGGGGCTCGAAGCGCTGCAGCGTGAAATGGAAAGCTACCTGGCGCGCGGCTACTCGGTGGTCAAGATGAAGATCGGCGGCGCCACGCTGGCCGAGGACTGCGAGCGCATCGAGTCGGTGCTCAAGATCCTGGGCCCGGGCCAGCAGCTGGCGGTGGACGCCAACGGCCGGTTCGACCTGGCCACCGCCATCGACTACGGCAAGGCCCTGTCGCAGTACCCGCTGTTCTGGTACGAGGAAGCCGGCGACCCGCTGGACTACGAGCTGCAGGCCAAGCTGGGCGAGGCCTACAAGGGCCCCATGGCCACGGGCGAGAACCTGTTCTCGATGCAGGACGCGCGCAACCTGATCCGCCACGGCGGCATGCACAAGGACCGCGACTGGCTGCAGTTCGACTGCGCACTGAGCTACGGCCTGGTGGAGTACCTGCGCACGCTCGACATGCTCAAGGAACACGGCTGGTCCCCCAGCCGCTGCATCCCCCACGGCGGCCACCAGATGTCACTGGCGATTGCCGCGGGCCTGGGCCTGGGCGGCAACGAGAGCTACCCCGACCTGTTCCAGCCCTACGGCGGGTTCCCTGACGGCGTGAAGGTCGAGAACGGCTACGTCACGCTGCCGCCACTGCCGGGCATCGGCTTCGAGGGCAAGTCGGACCTGATCGCGGAGATGCGGGCGCTGGCGTCTTGACAGTGAAAGTGGTATCCAGCGCTTGTTGAGCAAGCGCTGGCAGCTATGAAATTTGAAGTAACCGCGTTGGCGGCCACTTCAGTTTCCGATGTCTGACGGAGTCACCCAGCTGGCGCGACACCAAGATAACCCGGTTGGGATTACGCCACGGCGAGCCGTTCCTTGGCCAGCTTTGTGCCCTCTGCCAGCGCTTTCAGCTTGCGCCAGGCGACGTCCCGCCCCATGGGCGCCAGACCACAATTTGTGCAAGGGAACAGCCGCTCCTTGGGCACGAACTCCAGTGCCCGGGCGATGGTGTCCGCCACCTCCTCGGGGGTTTCGACCACATCGCTCGCCACATCGATCACGCCAACCATCACGTCCTTGCCGGCCAGCAGCTTCATCAGGTCGGGCGGCACATGGGAATGGATACATTCCAGGCTCACCTGGTCGATGCTGCTCTTGGCCAGCGCGGGGAACACTGCCTCGTACTGGCGCCATTCGTCGCCCAGAGTGCTCTTCCAGTCGGTGTTGGCCTTGATGCCGTAGCCGTAGCAGATGTGCACCGCCGTCGTGCAGGTCAGGCCCTGCGCTGCGCGCTCCAGCGCCTGCACACCCCAATCGGCGGCGTCCTTCATGTAGACGTTGAAGGCGGGTTCGTCGAACTGGATGATGTCCACGCCATCGGCCTGCAGCGCCAGCGCTTCCTGGTTGAGCAGCTCCGCAAACGCGAAGGCCATCTTGACCTTGTCACCGTAGAAGCGGTCGGCCACGGTGTCGACGATGGTCATCGGGCCGGGCAGGGTGAACTTCAGTTTTTTGCTGGTGTGCGCGCGCGCCAGCTGTGCCTCGAAGGCATGCACGCGACCCTTCAGGCGCAGGGCCGAGACCACCTGAGGCACCATCGCGTCGTAGCGGTTGTCGCGGATGCCCATCTTCACCTTGTGCTCGAAGTCGATGCCTTCGACCTGCTCGAGGAAGCCGTGCACGAAGTGCTGGCGCGATTGCTCGCCGTCGCCCACGATGTCCAGGCCCGCGTCTTCCTGGGCCTTGATCCACAGCAGGGTGGCGTCGGCCTTGGCCTGGCGCAGCGCATCGCCCTCGGCCATCCACTGGGGCCAGAGCTTGTTGGTTTCAGCCAGCCAGGCGGGTTTGGGCAGGCTGCCTGCGATGGAGGTTTCAAACATCTGACAATTCCTTTGAAGCAAAGAGGGGTGGGTGAGCATATTCCGGGACACTGGCCCGGTGATGGAAGCCGAGTATTCAGTGGGCGTGGGCAGCAGGAGCAGCAGCAGCCCATTGGTCCAGGACCTTCTTGTACGGCCTGATGAAGTGCTCCTGCGCAAACTTGCCCTGCTTGACCGCCAACTGGCTGCGCTCTGCCCGGTCGTACACGATCTGCGTCAACGAATAATCCTGGTTCTTCAGGCTCGGTTGGTAGAGTTTTCCTGCCGCTGAATTGGCGTTGTAGATCTCGGGGCGGTAGATCTTCTGAAAGGTTTCCATCGTGCTGATGGTGCCGATCAACTCCAGGCTCGTGTAGTCGCCCAGCAGATCTCCGTGAAAGTAGAACGCCAGCGGCGCAACGCCATTCGCAGGCATGAAGAATCGGACCTGCATCCCCATTTTTGCGAAGTATTGGTCGGTTGAGGACAGCTCACTCTGTTGGTACTCGATGCCCAGTACCGGGTGCTGGTTGCCGGTGCGTCGATAGGTCTTGCTGGTCGAAGCGCTGATGCAGATGACGGGCGGTTTGCCGAAGCGCTCCTTGTAGATGCTCGAGTTGGCGAACTGCTGGAACAGCTTTCCATGCAGGTCGCCAAAATCAGGGGGGGTGCTGAATTCCGCACGATGGGCGTTGTACTCAGGAAGCACCACGCTGAAGTCGTAGTCGCGCACGTAGGAGGAAAAATTGTTCCCTGCAATGCCATCGATGCGTTGGTTCGCTGTCTTGTCGAGGATGCAGGTTTTCAGTATCTCGATCAGCGGAAAAGCAGCATGGCCAGCACTGGCATTCATGCTCATCTCGACCGAGATGATCTCCAGCTCGACGCAGTAGCGGTCCCCCGTCGGGTTGTCCCAATGCGCCAGGTCGTTGAAGCGGTTGTCAATCATCTTCAGCGTGTTGCGCAGGTTCTGTTGCCGACTGGCTCCCCGCGCCAGGTTGGCAAAGTTAGTGGTCATGCGTGTGCTGTCCGATGGCTCATAGTTTTCATCGAAACATATGCTTTTGAGGCTGAAGCTGAGTTCGTCGTTCATGGCGGTCCAGTGGCTTGAATGGATGGAGGGGAAGGGCCGGTGCTTGTTTCAGGCCAGGACCACTTCGTCGGCCAGCGAGGACTGGGCGTGGCGCGCCAACGGCATGAGCGGCAAGGCCCGCTGGACGGCCAGTCTGGCCCGGTCGATCAGGGCCTGGTTCTGTAACTGGTAGTCCACAAAATCCTTGTCGGTCGCATACACGCCCAGCGGTAGCGTGCGCGCCTGGAAGAAGCTGAACAGCGGCCGCAGCTGGTGGTCGATCACCAGCGCATGGCGCTCGCTGCCACCGGTGGCGGCCAGCAGCACCGGCGTGTCGATCAAGGCGTCCTGGTGAACGAAGTCGAAGAAGTGCTTGAACAACCCCGCATAGGACCCGCGGTACACCGGTGTCGCCACCACCAGGATGTCGGCCTGCTCGACCGCCGCCAATTCCCGCTCTACGGCGTTGGGCAGTTGATCGCGCCAGACCGCGCCAGCGAACATCGGTGCCAGCTGGCCCAGGTCGATCAGGCGTTGTTCGCAGGGACGCTCGTCGGCGATGAGGTCCAGCAGGTGCTCTGCCAGGGCAGCGGACCTGGAGGGGCGCTGCAGCCCGCCGGAGACTGCGACGATGCGCAGGGGATGTGCTGTAGGTGCGTTCATGGGAGGGGATGCTAGTGGCTGCGAACCATGAAGTAAAATGGTCTTATTTCATAAATCCATGAAAACGGATCATCTGAATGCTTGAGCGCATCCACCTCAGCATCGTCCAGCAGGTCGAAAAACAAGGGTCGTTGACGGCCGCTGCAGGCGTGCTGAACCTGACCCAGTCGGCCCTGAGCCACAGCATGAAGAAGCTGGAGCAGCAACTGGGCACCGACGTGTGGTTGCGCGAAGGTCGAAGCCTGCGCCTCACGCAGGCCGGCCAGTACCTGCTGGCAGTGGCCAACCGGGTGCTGCCGCAGCTGGACCTGGCCGAAGAGCGCCTGGGCCAGTTTGCACAGGGCGAACGCGGTGCGCTGCGCATCGGCATGGAATGCCACCCTTGCTACCAGTGGCTGCTCAAGGTGGTGTCCCCTTATCTGGCCGCATGGCCCGACGTGGACGTGGACGTCAAGCAGAAGTTTCAGTTCGGCGGGATCGGCGCGCTCTTCGGCTTCGAGATCGACCTGCTGGTCACGCCCGACCCGTTGTTCAAGCCAGGGCTGAAGTTCGAACCCGTGTTCGACTACGAGCAGGTGCTCGTCGTGGCCAAGGGCCATGCCCTGGCTTCGGCGGCCTATGTGAAGCCCCAGCAGCTGACACAGGAAGTGCTCATCAGCTACCCCGTCGACATCGAGCGCCTGGACATCTACAGCCAGTTCCTGTTGCCGGCCGGTGTCACGCCCAAGCGCCACAAAGCCATCGAAACCACCGACATCATGCTGCAGATGGTGGCCAGCGGCCGCGGGGTGGCCGCCCTGCCGCGCTGGCTGGTGCAAGAGTACGCGGCCAAGATGGACGTGGTGCCTGTCCGGCTGGGCGTGCGCGGCATCGCCAAGCAGATCTTCCTCGGGGCACGCGAGACGGACACCGCCATTGACTACGTGCGGGCCTTCATCGAACTGGCCCGCACCGCAGTGCCTACGTCGCAGAGCAGGTGAAGCTCTCGGCCTTGGACGGGTCACCCGTGCCGTTGTGGCGCGGGAACTTCGGGTACTCGCACACCGGGCGCTGCGCCACGGGTGTGCTGGTGCCGGGTGCGAACTTCGTGGCGACCAGCTTGTCGGGCGCCGTGCTCTTTTCCACCCAGGCGTCCATGGCGGCCAGCAGGTCGATGGAGCGCGGCTCGGTGCCCGCGCCGTCCAGGTCATGCCCGTTGGAAGGCGAGGTGACCATGCGCGCAAAGCCCTGCACCTTGCTGGCGCCCAGACGCTGCTTCACCGAGTCGAAATAGTCCGCCGTGCGGTACACCGACACGCAGGTGTCGCCCAGGCCATACCAGATCAGCAGCTTGCCGCCGTTGTCGGCAAAGGCGGAGATGTCGGGGTCGGTCGCGTCGATCATCTCGGCAAGCCGCGCGTACTGCGTCTGGTACTGCGTGGGGTCGTGGCTCAGAACGCTGGCGTTGGGGTTGCCCTCTACCAGCCGTGCGGCTTCCGTCACGGCCATGTGGTTGAACGAATCGGGCGCGTCGAAGCTGGTGCCGAACATGTACGACTGCCAGTCCGAGGTGGACGCCCCGCCCCGGCCGTAGCGCGGGTAGCCCACCGCGCCGCGCGACAGGGTCACGGGCGTCCGGTGGTCGCTGTAGATGAGGCGGATCGATTCGATCTGCCCGGCGGTGAGGCAGGTGTCGCTGTCGGCGCCCTTGCACAGCAGGTCGGTGGGCACATAGCTGCAGGCCTCGACGTTGCCGATGATGCCGTCCTTCAAGCCATCCAGCCCATCGCAGGCGGCGGTTTCGGCTTTGGCGTAGAGCGCGATCTTGGCGGGGCTGAGCCAGTTGTCGCGGCTCTTGAAGATGTGCCGCAGCACCGTGGGGCCCAGGTTGACCTGGTGCGCCTGCTGGCTGATGGCGGGCTCCATGGCGACCACGCCGTCGTAGTCCTTGGGGTACTTCTGCGTGGCGATGAGGCCGGAGCGCCCGCCGTTGGAATGGCCCATGTGGTAGCGCCGCGCGGGGCGCTTGCCATAGAACTCGGTAGCGATCGCCGTGCCGACTTCGAGCACGAAATGGTTGGCGTCGAACGCATGGTTGCGCAGCGCGACATCGCTCTTGCCCCAGGCGAAGCCGCGAATCTGGTGGCCCGAGTCGGAGCTGATCTTCACGTACGCGTGGGCGGACGGCCCCACGAGCTGCTGGTACCACGGGTCGTCCGTGGGGATGAACCCGTCGAAGCCCCCGCCGCCGATGGTCAGCGTCTTGCCGTTCCACTGCGCGAGCGTGGGCAGCTCGACGGCCCAGCGGATGGTGGACTCGGCCGACGAGACGATCTCGCCGCGCACGATGCAGGCGTCGGGCAGCGTGGCGTCGGCCTTGCGCAGCTCGGTGCGGGTGACCTTGGCGCCGTGGGGCAGCGCGGCGGAGGTGTAGGCGGCGCAGGCTTCGGCCAGTGGCTTGGCGGCCAGGGGGGGGGCGGCGTCGCTGCCGCCGCCACCGCAGGCCGCCAACGTCAGCGCGGCAATGGCGCCCAGGCCGCCGATGGCCCAGGGGCGGTTGCGTGCAGCAGTGCCTTGGGTGCCGCGGGTGCGGTGGGGGGGCGCATTGGTGGCGCGCGGTGGGTTGAATGTCATGCGTCGGTCTCCTGTTGTTGGGGTTTTGAAGGAGCCGGGGTGCAGCAGCAGCCGCTGCAGCCATCGTTGCAGTACCGCCACCACAGCCCTTGTGGCTCCGGTGGGGACGATAGAAAAAGAGGCTGCGTTTGCAGCCTCTGCAAATGCAGAGGGGCCGGGAAACTACCGAGCGCTGCCGCCGGCCGACCCGCGCCACGGTCGGCATGCCAGGCGCCACGAACTTCACGAACCCAACGATCCCAACTAACGCGGCGAACGCGTCAAAGCTTCAGGCAGTGCGCAGCGCCGCCACCAGCTCCAGCTTGTTGCTCACCCCCAGCGCGGCATAGGCGGTGCGCAGGTACGTGCGCACGGTGGCGGGCGTGAGCCCGAGCGTGGCGGCGATGTCCTTGTGCGAGCGCCCCTGCGCGTAGAGCATGGCCGCGCTCAGTTCGCGCGGCGCCAGCGGCGACTTCGGGTGGCGCGATGCGATGCTGATGGCCACCAGCGAGCCGCAGGGTTCCATCCGCAGGCGGCAGGCCTTGCCCACGGCCACGGTGCACGGCGCGCGCGCAAGACCTTGCACCACGGCCGTCGGCAGCCGCGTGCCGGCCCAGCCGGGGTGGGCCTCGCCCAGCGCCAAGCTGATGCGCAGCCCCGCAAACAGCAGATCGCCCGAAGGCTCGGCGAGCGCAAAGCTGTCCCACGGGCGGCTGGGCGAATCGCTTTGCAGCGCCTGCAGCCGGTGGTGCCAGTGCTGCAGCAAGTGCACGACAAACTCGCCGAACAGCACGGTCTCCTCGTCAGTGAATTCGGTGCGGGTCTGCGGGCGGTACACCGAGACGAAGAACAGCAGGCCGCTGTGCGGCAGCTCGGCCGTGAGCGCCATGCAGTGGTACAGGCCATGGCGCTCGCTGAACGCCAGCACCTTGGCGTGTTCGGCGATGTCGCCGGTCACGTCGCGTTCGCGGATCACCACGCCGAGCCGGCTCATGGACTGGCGCGCGAACTCGTCCACGGCAGACAGTTCATTCCATTCCTGCGCGAAGCTCTGGCTCAGGCCCATGCTGCCATGCAGCCAGTTGCGAGGGCTGGTGTGCACATCGCCTGCCGACATCTCGCCCCACCAGGCCGAGTCGAACGGCACCAGCGCCTGCAGCGTCTGCAGGGCCTGGTGCAGCATGTCCTGGGGTTGCGTGTGCCGCGCCAGCTGCCCCAGCGCGAGCAGGCTGCGGCTGAGCGCCCGCACGGCATCGGGGTGCCGGCCCGTGCGGGGCTGGGAGCCTGGCACGCTCATCGGAGCGGGTGCTGCGCTGCGCGCAGCGCGGTGGGTGCAAAGGCCATGGCGCGGTCTCCTGGTTTTTTGGGCGATGGTAGCCGCCGCGCGCACGACGCCAGCGCCCCCGGCCCGCGCAGAGCGTGCACCCGCGCCGCCGTGCGCCCCGCGCGCCGCATCGCAAACGGCCTCACATCCACCAGACACTATATTTTTTATAGCGCCTTGCGCTTAATGGTTAAGCGCTAGAGGCCGATTCGACCTATCTATCGGGCCAGGCCATCCACCGCCTGGAACATCGACTGGCGCGCCTGGCTCACGATCTGGCCCTTCCACGCATCGGTGTCGGTGTAGAACGCGGCCAGCATTTTCGCCTTGATCTGGGCATGCTGCTCGGCCGGTGCCTCGGGGTGCAGGTTGAGCCACTGCTCGGCGCGGATCGCGTCCATCACCTCCAGCACCGGCACGGTGCCGTATTCCATCGCGATGCCCGTGGTCTCGGCATGGGGGCACTCGTCGTAAACGGAGTTCCACATCAGCCCGGTGAGGAAGGCCGACGTCGAGGAGCCGTCGTAGATGGACGTGACCGGCGTGGCGCCGCCGCCGTCCCACCAGGCACGGGCGCGCGCCACAGAGCTTGCATCGTCCTTGCCGGCGTAGATGCGCTCGCCATGGCCGCTCGGGCCCAGGCCCGTGTGCAGGTCAATCCAGGCGATGTGCGATGCGTTGGCGCCATGCTGGCGCAGCACCTGGCGCAGCGTGCGGTTGCTCCAGGTGGGCTCGGTGCCGCCAAAGAACACGCCCTGCGGAAACTCGTGCTGGCCCTGCGAGATGGCAGCCTGCCAGGCGGCTTCGCCGTGGGCGTCGATGTACTGCTGCCGCGCGGCGGCGTTCTCTGCCGAGGGCGGCCACTGCTCGGGCAGCAGCAGGGGCTGCACTTCGCGGTAGGCCTTGTTCACGGGCAGGGGTTGGGAGAAGTCCTGGAAGTTGCGGTTCAGGTCCACGTTCTCGTGCGTGAAGCGGCGCACGTGCGAGAAGCCGTAGGGGTTGAGCGCATGGATGTACAGCGTGGCCACGCCGGCGGCACGTGCCTTGTCGCGCCACTCTTGGTCGTGCAGCGCAAACACCTGCACGCCGCTGCCGCAGTAGCCCTCCACGCCGTGGCAGGCGCTGCTCACGATGAGCAGCTTCTTCGCATCGGCCGGGCCGTCGCGCACCACGTCCATGGCCAGGTCTTCGCCGTCACGGCCCTTGAGTGGGTGGACATGGGATTCGATGGGCAGGCCAGCTGCAGCGGCGCCCTCCAGGAACTTGGTGCGGGCCTGCGCGTAGCTCGCGGAAAAGGCGCTGGGGATGCCGATCATGGGCGGGGCTTTCAGAGGTCGGGAAGGGGGACAAAAGAAAACCCGGGGCACACGGGTCGCCCAGGGTTTCAAGAAAGAACGAAAAATCAGCGGCTGCAGAGCGGTGGCGCTCAGGCCGTCGCCGTGGGCTGGGCCAGCCACTGCTCGGCCAGCTTGACCCAGTAGGTGGCGCCCAGCGGGATCAGGTCGTCGTTGAAGTCGTAGCTCGGGTTGTGCAGCATGCAGGGGCCGCCGCCATGGCCCATCTCGCGGTGCGCGCCGTCGCCGTTGGCGATGAAGCAATACGCGCCGGGCTTGGCCTGCAGCATGTAGGCAAAGTCTTCGGCGCCCATGGTGGGCTCCTGGGGCAGCACATGTTCAGCGCCGACGATCTCGGTCATGACCTTGCGCGCGAACTCGGCCTCGGCGGGCGAGTTGACGGTGGGCGGGTAGTTGCGCACGAACGCGAATTCGCAGGTGGCGTCGTGCGCCGCGCAGGTGTGTTCGGCGATCTGGCGCATGCGCTTTTCGATCAGCTCCAGCACCTCGACGGTGAAGGTGCGCACGGTGCCTTGCAGCTCGACGCTGTCGGGCACCACGTTGGTGGCCTCGCCCGCGTGGATCATGGTGACCGAGATCACGCCCGCATCCACCGGCTTCTTGTTGCGGCTGATGATGGTCTGGAAGGTCTGCACCATCTGGCAGGCGATCGGCACCGGGTCGATGCCGGTGTGCGGCAGCGCTGCATGGCCACCCTTGCCGCGGATCACGATCTTGAATTCGCTGGTCGACGCCATCACGGGCCCGGGGCTCACGGCAAACGTGCCCACCGGCATGCCGGGCCAGTTGTGCATGCCGTACACGGCCTGCATGGGAAACTGCTCGAACAGGCCGTCCTCGATCATCACGCGGGCACCGCCGCCGCCCTCTTCCGCGGGCTGGAAGATCAGGTACACGGTGCCGTCGAAATTGCGGTGCTTGGCAAAGTGCTGCGCCGCGGCCAGCAGCATGGCCACGTGGCCGTCGTGGCCGCACGCGTGCATCTTGCCCTGGTGCTTGCTGGCGTGGGCGAAGGTGTTGAACTCCTGCATGGGCAGGGCGTCCATGTCGGCACGCAGGCCGATGGCCCGGCCGCTGGCGCCGCCATCGCGCCCCTTGACGATGCCCACCACGCCGGTCTTGCCCAGCCCCCGGTGGATCGGAATCCCCCATTCGGTGAGCTTTTGGGCCACCACGTCAGCGGTGCGCACCTCTTCGAAGCACAGCTCGGGATGCGCGTGAATGTCCCGGCGCACCGCTGCAATACTGGCCGCCTGGGTGACGATGGAGTCGATAACGTTCATGATATGTGTCCTTACGATCTCACAGTCTAGCCCGCTGGCCTGCCTTGCGCCACCCGGGGTTTATTTGCACTGCAACATGAAGCTTTCCCCACACGCCCTCGAACTTGCGCAAACCCTCGTACGCATGAACACCGTCAGCGACCAGTCCAACCTGGAGCTGATCCATTTCATCCGTGACCACTTGGCACGGCTGGGCGTCAAAAGCCGCCTGACCTTCAATGCCGACAAAACCAAGGCCAACCTGTTTGCCACGCTGGGCGAGGGCAAGTCGGCGGGGGTGATCCTGTCGGGCCATACCGACACCGTCCCCTGGGACGGCCAGGACTGGAGCATGGACCCGCTGAGCGCGCTCGTGAAGGACGACAGGCTCTACGGGCGCGGCAGCGCCGACATGAAGGCTTTCATCGGCATTGCCGTCTCACATGCGGAGCAGTTCCTGAACAGCCATGCACCCTTCGCCATCCACCTGGCCTTCAGCTACGAAGAAGAGATCGGCTGCTTCGGCGTGAAGGAGCTGATCGCCGACCTGCGCGACGCGAACATCAAGCCCCTGGCGTGCATCGTGGGGGAGCCCACCAGTATGGTGCCGGCCATCGCCCACAAGGGCGTATACCGCTACAAGTGCTGCGTTCGGGGCAAGGAGGCGCATTCGTCCCTCACGCCACATTCCGTCAACGCCATCGAGATGGCCGCCCGCGTGGTGGGCCGGGTGCGCGACATGGCAGAAGATTTTGAAAGGAACGAACCCCGCTTCGAGGGCTTTGACGTGCCGTTCTCGACCACCAGCGTGGGGCAGTTTCACGGCGGCATCGCCGACAACGTGGTGCCGCGCGACGCCGAGTTCCGCTACGAATTCCGCGACCTGCCCACGGCCAACGCCGCGCAGATGCAGTCCGAAGTGGTGGCGTACGCCAAATCGCTGGAGCCGCGCATGAAACAGGTGGCGCCCGCAGCCGGCTTCTCGTTTGAAACCATCTGCGAGATCCCGAGCTTTCTGGGTAGCAAGGACGACCCGGTCACGCGCCTGGCGCAAACCCTGTCGGGCGAGAAGAGCACCACCCTCGTGGCCTTCGGCACCGAAGCCGGCCTGTTCAAGAACGCCGGCATCTCCACCGTGGTCTGCGGCCCCGGCAGCATCCAGCAGGCGCACCAGCCCGACGAGTACGTGAGCCTGGAACAGCTCGGCCGGTGCGAGGCGTTCATGCAGGGCCTGGCGCGCACCACGGCCATTGGCTGAAACACAGACATTCGACAGACGGTAGACAACGCCCGTCCCACCCGCAACTGGCGCGCCCCAAGGCCAGCGCCACCGTGGAACTGGCTCCGCCAGGCCACGGGTGGCGTCCCCCTTGGGGGGAAGACGCGAAGCGGCTCAGGGGGATATCAAGTCCTCACTCGCCCATCACCGGTCAGCATCGACATTTCGACAAATTTCGATGCCGCATGGCTGGTGGCACTGAACGCAATGGGAAAGCCCGAGACCACCTGGTTGCCCAAGGACTCAATGCCGGCAATCAGCCCTTCGCGCGTGGGTTTTCCACTGCCCTGGGCTTGGCGCAGGCCCTCCGTGAACACCCGGGCTGCCAAGTAGCCTTCCATGCTCGAGTAATTGGCCTGCACCTTGTCGCCACCCTTCTTGATGGCTTCGAGAAACTCGCGGGTGATCTGGCGCGACGGCTGGTAAGGGGAAGGCACGACCTGCGACACCACCACGCCAGCGCCATCCTTGCCCAGCTCATCGGCCAGCGCCTGGGTGCCCACAAACGACACGTTGTAGAACGTGCCGCCAAAGCCCGCCTTGCGCGCTGCGCGCACGAAGGCTGCGGCCGAGGCATAGGCGGTGATCTGCACCACGGCATCCGGCTTAGCCGGCACCAGCTTGTCGACTGCCGCTTTCACGTCGGTCGAATTGCGCTCCACCGTGGCGGTGGCTACAGGCGCGAGCTTGAGTTCGGTCAGCGCCTTCGTCACACCATCGAGCCCGGCCTTGCCATAGGCATCGTTCTGGTAGAAAACCGCGATCTTCTTGAGTCCCAGGTTGGTGAGCTGGCGCACGATGAGCGCGGTCTCGTCATAGTACGAAGCACGCACATGGAAAATCAGCCGATTGAAAGGCTGGCGCAGCGCCTCGGCGCCGGTGAAGGGGCCGAAAAACGGCACTTTTTCCTTGGTGAAGATGGGCATCGCCGCCAAGCTGGTGGGCGTGCCGATGTAACCAAACAGGGCAAACACGTCTTCGGCAATGAGCTTCCTGGTGTTCTCGGCACAGCGGTCGGGCTCGTAGCCGTCGTCCATGGTGCGGATTTCCACCGTGCGCTTGCCCACGCCACCCTGCGCATTGAGCTGGTCGAAAAAGAGCTTGGCGCCCAGGTTGAACTGCACACCCAGCTGAGCGGCAGGGCCGGTAAAGGCGGCAGACTGCCCCAGCACAATCCGGCCTTCGCTTTGCGCGTGTGCCAGATGGAAGCCCCCGAGGGCTGCCGCACCCAAGCCCACGGAAAACTGCCTGCGCCCCAATACCGGTTGGTTCATGGTGAAATCTCTGCTCTTGTAAAAGAGGGTGAACCCTCTGCGCTGCCTTCAGGCAGCCTCTTTGGAACTGCGGCAACCTATGCACGCCGTTTCCAACCCTGCTTGCAGTTTAACGATCAACCCACAGAATGCACACGTCTTCTGCCGCCAATTCCCCTCTGTCTGTACCGATTCAGGTGCGCGGGGCCTGCCCGCACGACTGCCCGGACACCTGCGCTCTGATCACCACGGTGGAAAACGGCGTGGCCACCCGCGTGCATGGCAACCCCGACCACCGCCACACCGACGGCGTGCTCTGCGCCAAGGTGAGCAAGTACACCGAACGCAGCTACCACCCCGAGCGCGTGCTAACTCCGCTCAAGCGCACAGGCCCCAAGGGCAGCGGCCAATTCGCGCCCGTGGGCTGGGACGAAGCCCTGGACGACATCGCCCAGCGCCTGCAATCCATCGCCGCGCGCGCTCCCGAAGCCGTGTTGCCATACAGCTACGCCGGCACCATGGGCATGGTGCAGGGCGAGAGCATGGACCGGCGCTTCTTCCACCAGTTGGGCGCATCGCTGCTGGACCGCACCATCTGCGCATCGGCCGGCGCCGAAGCGCTGACGCAGACTCTGGGCGGCAAGGTGGGCATGAAGGTGGAGTTCTTCGCCGAATCGCAGCTCATCCTGATCTGGGGCAGCAACTCCATCGGCAGCAACCTGCACTTCTGGCGCTACGCGCAGCAGGCCAAGCGCAATGGCGCCAAGCTGGTGTGCATCGACCCGCGCAAGAGCGAGACGGCCGACAAGTGCCACGAGCACATCGCCCTGCGCCCGGGCACCGACGCCGCGCTGGCCCTGGCGCTGATGCACGAGCTGATTGCCCACGGCTGGCTGGACCACGACTACATCGCGCGCCACACGCTGGGCTGGGACCAGCTGCGCGAACGCGCCCTGCAGTGGCCGCCCGAGCGCGCGGCCGAAGTCTGCGGCATTCCGGTCGAGCAGATCCGCCAGCTGGCCCAGGACTACGGCACCACGAAGCCCGCCGCCATCCGCCTGAACTACGGTATGCAGCGCGTGCGCGGCGGCGGCAATGCCGTGCGCGCCGTGGCCTGCCTGCCCGCCCTCACCGGTGCCTGGCGCCACCGCGCGGGCGGTTTGCTGCTGTCGAGCTCGGGCCAGTTCCCGGCCCAGCGCGCGGTGCTGCAGCGGCCCGACCTGATGCCCCAGGCGGCCGCAGGGCGCGTGCCGCGCACGATCAACATGACGACCATCGGCGACGACCTGCTGCGCGAGGCATCGCCCGCCTTCGGCCCGAAGGTCGAGGCCGTGGTCGTCTACAACAGCAACCCCGTGGCCGTGGCCCCGGACTCGGGCAAGGTGGTGCGCGGCTTTGCGCGCGAAGACCTGTTCACCGTGGTGCTGGAGCACTTCCAGACCGACACCGCCGACTACGCAGACTACATCCTTCCCGCCACCACGCAGCTCGAACACTGGGACGTGCACCTGTCCTATGGCCACACCGACGTGGTGCTCAACCGCCCCGCGATTGCGCCGCTGGGCGAAGCCCGCAGCAACGCCCAGATCTTCCGCGACCTGGCCGCGCGCATGGGCTTTGCCGACCCCTGCTTTGCCGACACCGACGAGGCGCTGTGCCGCCAGGCCTTTGGCGATGCCGTGGACTACGCGCTGCTCGAATCCCAGGGCTTTGCCACCGTGGCCATTCCCGACGCGCTGTTTGCCGAGGGCAACTTTCCGTCACCGTCGGGCAAGTGCGAGTTCTACAGCGCCCGCCTGGCCGCCCAGGGCCTGGACGGCCTGCCCGACCACCTGCCGAATTACGAACTGCAGGGCACCGACGCACGCTACCCCCTGGCCATGATCTCGCCGCCGGCGCGCAACTTCCTGAACTCCACCTTCGTGAACGTGACGAGCCTGCGCAACATCGAAGGCCGCCCGATCCTGGAGATCCACCCCGACGACGCCGAGGCGCGTGGCATTGCCAACGACGCCGTGGTGCGCGTGTTCAACGACCGGGGCAGCTACCAGTGCCACGCCACCATCTCCCGCCGCGCACGGCCCGGCGTGGTCAACGGCCTGGGCATCTGGTGGCGCAAGCTGGGGCTCGATGGGACGAACGTGAACGAGGTGACGAGCCAGGCACTGACGGATTTGGGGCGGGCGCCGACGTTTTATGACTGTTTGGTGGAGGTGGAGGCTGTGGAGGCAGCGGCAATAGCAGGCTGACCGCGCTCTGCCAGACACGCAGAATGCTCATTTTTTGATAGCTTCTGGCGCTTATTGGACAGGCGCCAGTAGCTATTTTCACTAAAACCACCTCTCACTGCGCCTGCATGGCAGGGACGCGGCCTGCGTCCCCCGCAGTCAACGCCAGAAAGTGATGCACCACGGGCCGCTCCGCTCCCTGGTGAAACTGCAGCGCCTCCGCCTGCAAGTCCGCGTCCGCCTTCGAAACGCGGTGGTGCTGGCGCAGGTGTTCGGCCCAGGACTCGACCAGAAACCACTCGATCACGCGGCCCGGCTCGCCGGTGTGTTCGGCCACGCCCCAGGCGTAGGCGCCGTCGCGGCGGCGTTCCTGGGACAGGCGCTGCATGGCCTGCAGGAAGGCGGGCAGGTCGGGCTTGGCGATGCGGTATTCGATCTGCACCATCACCGGGCCCCGGTCGTGCGCGACGGGCTCGGCCAGCAGAGGCTCGGGCCAGTGGTTGGAGGGCTGCAGGTCGGCCTCGCCGGTGGGCAGCTTCACGCGGTGAAAAATAAGCGACGCCACCACCAGCCCGGCCGCGCCCATCAGCAGCGTGACCGGCAAGCCGGCCTGCCCCGCGATGAGGCCCCAGCCCAGGCTGCCGGCGGCCATCGCGCCGTTGAAGACCATGAGGTAGATGGCCAGGCCGCGGCCGCGCACCCAGTTGGGCAGCACGGCCTGGGCCACGCCGTTGAGGGTGGTCAGCGCGATGATCCAGCCCAGGCCCAGCACCAGCATCAGCGCCACGGCGGCCCACTGGGGCGGGGCCACGGTCAGCACGCCCATGACGGCAGCAGTGAGCAGGGATGCCAGCAGCATCAGGCCGTCGGTGTCGAGCCGCTGGCGCAGGCGCGGCAGCAGCAAGGCGCCCAGGATGGCGCCCGCGCCCACGGCGCCCAGCATGACGCCGTAGAAGCCTGCCGAGCCGCCCAGCATGCGGCGCGCCACCAGCGGCAGCAGCGCCCAGACGGAGCTGGCGAACAGAAAGAACACGGCCGCGCGCAGCAGCACCACGTGCAGCTCGCGGCTGGCGCGTGCGTAGCGCACGCCGGCACGGAATGCGCCGAAGAACTGCTCGTTCAAACCCGACGCCTCGGCCTTCGGGCGCTTCCACCACAGCAGCGCGGCGATCACGAACACATAGCTCAGCACATCCAGGCCGTAGGCCATAGCGGCGCCGAAGCTGGCCAGCAGCAGGCCGCCCGCCGCAGGGCCGATGGCGCGTGCGATGTTGATGCCCAGCGAGTTGAGCGCCACGGCGCTCTTGAGCTCGCTGCGCGGCACCAGCTCGGGCACGATGGACTGCCAGGTGGGGCCCATGAGCGCAGCGCCGATGCCGCCCACGAAGGTCAGCGCCACCAGCCACTCCACCGTCAGCGTGTGGGTGTTGGCCAGGATGAGCAGCGTGCCGCTGACGGCCGCCAGCAGTACCTGCACGCCGATGAGGAAACGGCGACGGTCCAGGATGTCCGACAGCACGCCCGCAGGGATGGCGAGCAGAAAGACGGGCAGCGTGGCGGCGGTCTGGATCAGCGCGACCGCGGTGGGGCTGGACGAGAGCTCGGTCACCATCCAGGCGCTGGCGACGTCGCGCATGAAGCTGCCGATGTTGCCCAGCACGGTGGCGGCCCAGAGCACCGCGAAGACGGGGATGGCCAGCGGAGCGAAGCTGCCGGATGCCGCGGGTGCAGGCGATGCCGGCGCTGCAGCAACGGGGGCGTGGTGATGGTGATCGTGTTGGTTATCCGGCATGGTGGCCTCCGAGGTCGTGCCAGGCGACGAGCAGCATGCCGCCCACCAGGCCCCAATGTTCAAAGAATGCGTTGGCGCTGCGCTGCCGTTCGCTTGCCGGTGCAGCCCAGAAGCGGTCTGCCAGCAAGGCTGCGAGCACGGTGAACCCTGCCAGGGCCAGCGCCCCCAGCCAGCGGTACCAGCCCGACAGGATGAGCGCCGAGGCTCCGAGCTGCAGCACCAGCGTGGCAGCCGCGATGGGCGCGGCGGGCGCAAGGCCAAGCGAGCGCACCTCGGCCACGGCACTCGCAAAGTCGCGGGCCTTGCCGATGCCGCCCTGCAGGTATGCGGCGCACAGGCACAGCAGCGCCAGCGTTTGCACCCAGGGCGCGGTGGCGGCGATTTGCAATGCGTGCGGCACGGTCACACCGCCCAGCAGGCGCAGCCCATCGCACCCCAGAAGCCCTGCAGGTCGGACACCGGCAGCTTGCTGCTCCAGGCCGTGGCATGGGCGTGGCCGTGCAGGTTGCAGTTGCTGGCACAGCCGCAGTTCGCCGCCGCGTTGCGCAGCACGGCCTGCAGCGGCGCGCCGTCCGGCCCTCCCTGGGCGCCCCAGGCGCCGTAGCCGCCGAAGGTGCGCACGGGCGACCAGTCGGGCATGGCGGGCGGCGGGGCCGCGTCGTCGAAGCGCGCAAAGTCGCCCACGCCATAGACCACCTTGCCGCCCACCACGGTGAGCAGGGCCGTGGTGTCGGCGATGTCGGACTCGGGGCAGGCGAAGAAGTCGCGGTCGGGCACGACGAGGTCGGCCAGCTGGCCGGCTTCGATGCGGCCCTTCTTGCCCTGCTCGTTGCTGAACCACGTGACGTTCTCGGTCCACATGCGCAGGGCCTGGTCGCGGGTGAGGCAGTTGCGCTGCGGCGTGAGCTGCAGGCCGCCCACCGTCTTGCCGGTGACGAGCCAGGACAGCGACACCCAGGGGTTGTAGCTGGCCACGCGGGTGGCGTCGGTGCCGGCGGACACGTTGACACCCTTCTCCAGCATGCGCTTGACCGGGGGCGTGGCCTCGGCCGCCGCGGCGCCGTAGCGCTCCACGAAGTACTCGCCCTGGTAGGCCATGCGGTGCTGCACGGCCACGCCGCCGCCCAGCGCCGCGATGCGGTCGATGGACTTTTCCGAGATGGTTTCGGCGTGGTCGAAGAACCAGTTCAGGCCGGCCAGCGGCGTGTCCTGGTTGACCTTTTCGAACACATTGAGCGCGCGCTCGATGGTCTCGTCGTAGGTGGCGTGCATGCGCCAGGGCCAGCGGTTCTGCGCGAGGATGCGCACCACCTCTTCCAGCTCGCCTTCCATGCCGGGGGCGAGCTCGGGCTGGGGCTGGCGGAAGTCCTCGAAGTCGGCGGCGGAGAACACCAGCATCTCGCCCGCGCCGTTGTGGCGAAAGTAGTCCGTGCCCTGCTTGTACTGCGACGTGGCCGTCCAGTTCAGGAAGTCTTCCTTCTCGTGCTGGGGCTTTTGCGTGAACAGGTTGTAGGCCAGGCGGATGGTGAGCTGGTCGGCATCGGCCAGCTCCTGGATCACGTCGTAGTCATCCGGGTAGTTCTGCATGCCGCCGCCCGCGTCGATGGCGCCGGTCACGCCCAGGCGGTTGAGCTCGCGCATGAAGTGGCGCGTGGAGTTGACCTGGTAGTCGTGCGGCAGCTTGGGGCCCTTGGCCAGCGTGGCATACAGGATGGCCGCATTGGGCTTGGCCAGCAGCAGGCCCGTAGGGTTGCCCGCGCTGTCGCGCACGATCTCGCCACCGGGTGGCGCGGGCGTGTCCTTGCCATAGCCCACGGCGCGCAGCGCGGCGCCGTTGAGCAATGCGCGGTCGTACAGGTGCAGGATGAACACGGGCGTGTCCGGCGCCGCGGCGTTCAGCTCGGCCAGCGTGGGCAGGCGCTTTTCCGCAAACTGGTGCTCGGTGAAGCCGCCCACCACGCGCACCCATTGCGGCGCGGGCGTCACCGCGACCTGCGCTTTGAGCATGGCCATGGCGTCGGCCAGGCTGCGCACCCCGTCCCACCGCAGCTCCATGTTGAAGTTGAGGCCGCCACGGATGATGTGCAGGTGGTTGTCGATGAGCCCCGGCAGCACGCTGCGCCCGCCCAGGTCGATGACCCGCGTGCCCGCACCGGCCAGCGCCATCACTTCGCGGTCGTCACCCACCTTGGTGAAGCGCCCTTGCGCAATGGCCACCGCACTGGCCGTGGGGTTGGCGCGGTCCAGCGTGGTGAAGCGGCCGTTGCACAGGATGAGGTCAGGGGTGATGGCGGGTTGGGTCATGGTGTTCAGGCCTTCAAGAATTTCAGCAATGGCAGAGCGCAAAAAGGGTGCAGTGGCCGTAGCGAGCGGCCCTAGCCTGCATCGAGGACCGCAGCCGTACTCTCGTACGGTGAGGACCACAGGTGCGGTATCCGGCCGCGCAGTAGGCTGATGCGCCCTTTTTAACCTTCGTGGGCGTTGAACATGGTTTTGGCGTAGGTGATGCCCAGGCCATAGCCGCCGCCGAACTTCTTGGCGATGCCCGTCGTCATGTCGTACGTCTCGCCCCGCGCCCAGTCGCGCTGCAGCTCCAGCAGGTACTGCAGGGCCGTGATGGGCCGCGCGCCGGCCTGCACCATGCGCTCCATGGCGCGGTTGTGGGCTTCGGCCGAGATGTCACCGCTGGCGTCGGCGATCACATACACCTCGAAGCCCTGGTCCAGCGCCGACAGCGCCGGGCCCACGATGCACACGCTGGTCCACAGGCCGGCCAGCACGATGCGCGGCTTGCCGATGGCGTTGACCCGGGCGATCACGGCCTCGTCTTCCCAGGTGTTCATGGAGGTACGGTCCAGCAGCGCCTGGCCAGGGAACGGCGCGGTCACTTCCTCGAACATGGGGCCGCTGAAGCTCTTTTCGGCCACGGTGGTGAGGATGGTGGAGACACCAAACCCGGCGGCTGCGCTGGCCACCAGGCCGGCGTTGGAGCGCAGCGTGATCGCGTCGATGGAGTGCGTGGCAAAGGCCATCTGCGACTGGAAGTCGATCATGACCAGGGTGTGGTCGTCGGCGTTCAGCAGCGTGGCGCCGGGCTTGGCGTAGGCGACGGGGCGGGCGGTGGTGTTGGCAGTCGTGGTGTTGGCGTGGGTCATGGTGAGCTCCCTGGAATTTTGAAGATGAGGTAGTACGTCGAGAGGAACAAAAACGAGACGAGGCAATGCGGCGGGCCGGGGCGCAAGGGATGGGCGGCATCGCCCACCCACCCGCACCTCAGGGTGCCCATTCGCTCAGTGCGGCATCGTGGGCAGCTCGTTCGGCCGCAGGTCGAACACCAGCACCTCGGCGCCTTCGCCGTGGGCAAAGCGCAGGGCCCCGGCGTCGCGGATGCGGGCGCCGTCGCCTTCGGACAGCCGCTCGCCGTTCACCTCCAGGCTGCCGCGGGCCACGTGCACATACACGTTGCGGCCCGGGCCCACGTCCAGATCGGCCGCTTCTTCGCTGCCGTTGAACAAGCCGGCATAGACCCGGGCGTCCTGGTGCACGGCCAGCGATCCGTCGGCCCCTTCGGGCGAGATGATCTGGCGCAGGCGGCCTCGCTTGTCGGCCTCGCTGAAGTGCACCTGCTGGTAGCGGGGCGCGGCGCCGCGATGGCCGGGCACGATCCAGATCTGCAGGAAGTGCACGGGCTCTTCGCTGGAGTGGTTGAACTCGCTGTGGCGCACGCCGGTGCCGGCGCTCATCATCTGCACGTCGCCGGGGCGGATGACCGAGCCGGTGCCCATGGAGTCCTTGTGCTCCAGCGCGCCTTCCAGCACGTACGAGAAGATTTCCATGTCACGGTGCGGGTGGGTGCCGAAGCCCTTGCCCGGGGCCACGCGGTCGTCGTTGATGACCAGCAGGTCGGAAAAGCCTTGCTGGTTGGCGTCGTGGTAGTGGCCGAACGAGAAGGTGTGGCGCGAATGGAGCCAGCCGTGGTTGGCGTTGCCGCGGTGTTGGGATTTGCGGATGTCGAGCATGGTGTCTTCCTTTCAATGTCTGTCGATGATTTTCACACTGGGTGGGCGGTTTGAAATCTGCTGGATTTCATTGGTCTTCAGTGCTGCGATGGATGAAGTATCCTGCGCATGGCAGGGCATCAGGTTGAAAGGTTTGGCCTGCAATCATCGATAATTTCGATGATTGAAATTTCGGGTTTTTTGCCATGCTGAAACTTTCCCTCGAAGCCATCGAACTGGTGGATGCGATTGCCCGCTACGGCTCGTTCGCGGGCGCCTCGGAGCGGCTGCACAAGGTGCCGTCCACCATCTCCTATGCCGTGGGCAAGCTCGAGGAGCAACTGGGCCTGGCCCTGTTCACGCGCAACGGGCCGCGCGTGGCGCTCACGCCCGCGGGGCACGAGCTGCTCAAGGAGGGCCGCTGGCTGCTGGCCTCGGCCCGGCAGCTCGAATCGCGCCTGCGGCAGATCGCCACCGGGTTCGAGTCCGAGCTGCGGCTGGTGCACGACTCGCTGATACCCACCAGTGCGTTCAACGACGACATCGCGGCCTTTGAAGGGCTGCACTGCGGCACGCGCCTGCGCATCGGCTGCGAGGCGCTGACGGGCACCTGGGAGGCGCTGCGCGACGGGCGCGCCGACATCATCGTGGCGGCGGGCGAAGGCCCCGCCGGCGGCGGCTACAAGGCCGTGGCGGTGGGCAGCCTGGACTTCGTGTTCTGCGTGACCGCGTCGCACCCGCTGGCGCGCCTGGGTCGGCCGCTCACGCGCAGCGACCTGCTGGAGCACACGGCCGTGGTGGTGGGCGACGGGGCGCGCACGCTGTCGGACCGCACGGTGGGCCTGCTGTCGGGCCAGCGGCGCATCACCGTGCCGTCGATGCAGGCCAAGATCGCCTGCCAGGCCGCCGGGCTGGGCCACGGTTTTGTGCCGCGCGCCTGCGTGCGGGTGGAGCTGGAAAACGGCATCCTGGTGGAGGTGCCGGTGGAGGAGCCCCGGGCCGATGAGACCTTCTGGCTGGCCTGGAAGCCCGAGCACCGGGGCGAGGCGCTCAAGTGGTGGTGCGAGCGGCTGGCCCGGCCGCTGCTGCCCGGGATCCTGCCGTACTAGGGATCCTCTGCACGAATCGAGCTGCCAAGTGTGCGCTGCGGATCGGGATGGACTGCAAGGCGCAAAACGCGGCAATAGCCGTAGCTATTGCGAGTATTTGCAACGCCGCAGGCCGCCCGAGACCGCAGATGCACACAGCGCGATGATTCGTGCAGAGGGTCCCTAGGGGCCCGGCGGAAGCCGGCACTACACTTTTGATAGCTGTTTGCGCTCGCCAGACAAGCGGTAGGCAGCTTTTTTATCTTAGAAAGTCAGACTTAGCGCCACTGCTGCGCGAAGAACTGCACCACTTGCGCCTCCAGCACCGCGTGGTAAGCCACGCGGTCGAAGCTTGCAGGATTGGCGGCGGCGTCGCCCGCGTCGGACGGCAGGCTCTGGACAGGCTGGGCCATGAAGGCGAAGTGACCTGCGCCGGGCACGGTGGCCGCCTGCGCGGTGGTCAGATTCGCGGCCACCAGCCCGCCGTGGTACTTGCCCGTCAGCACGGCATCCTGCTCGGCCACGCGCAGCAGCACCGGCACGGTCACGGCTTTCAGGCTCTCGGGGGTGAACACAACGGCCATGGGCGCCAGGGCGACGATGGCGCGGATGCGCGGGTCGGGCACGGAGACCAGGGCGCCGTCCGGCACCACGTTGGCGGGCGTGGCCGTGTTGGCAGCGGCGACCGGCTGCGGCGCCTTGGGGCCCTGGGCCAGGCCGCAGAAGCCGGGGTCGTCCTGCACGCTGCGGCAGTGCTGCGCGGCACGGGCGGGCTCGGCCTGCGCGCCGGCCAGGGCCAGCACGGTGTAGCCGCCGGCCGAGTGGCCCAGTGCGCCGATGCGGCCGGCCGGAATGCGGGGGCCCCACTCAGGGCTGGCCAGCAGCGCGTCGAGCACGCGGCTGACCTGGCGCGGGCGCTCGCCGAAGTAGCGGCCCGAGGTGATCATGGAGCGGTCCTGCCAGTTGTCACCCGGGTGGCGCACGGCGGCCACCAGGTAGCCCTCGGCCGCCAGGCGCGTGGCCAGGTTGTGGTGCGCGAGTTCATTGCCGCCCGTGCCGTGCGACACCAGGATCAGTCCCTTGAGCGGCTCGGCCGACACGGGCGCGCCCAGGCCGACCACTGGGCGCCAAGGGCCCAGCTGCACCACGCCTGCACTGCGCACGGTGGGGTAGAACAGCGCGACGTTGATCGGCTCGTCACCGGGCACGACCAGGGTGCGCAGGCCGGCGTGCTGGGCCGATGCGGGGCCTGCCAGTGCGGCCAGCGCCACGAAGGCGGTGGCCGCCACGGACCGGACGTGCCGCGCTGCCCACCGCAGAGCGAGGGAAAGAAGAATGAGGAGGATCACGGTGCGCCTTTCGTCTTGGAGTGCCAGGGGCCGCGACCGTGGAGTGACGATCGGTGCAGCATGGCGGCACTGTAGGCACCGCGGGCCGGCAGAGGCAACGGCATGCGACGAAACGCAAGGGCGTGGCGCGAAACGGCAGGCGACGGGCGCGGGCCGTGTGCGAACCGGGCGTTAACGCGCGCTGGGTGGGCGGGTTGTGACCCGTCCGGGTGGCCGGCCTCCCGGCCACCCCGTGCGCGTCAACCCAGCGCTTTGAGCAGCGCGTGCGC
The DNA here is from genome assembly GCF_001428965.1 of Acidovorax sp. Root275. Lineage (NCBI taxonomy): Bacteria > Pseudomonadati > Pseudomonadota > Betaproteobacteria > Burkholderiales > Comamonadaceae > Acidovorax > Acidovorax sp. Root275. The sequence goes on from NZ_LMJH01000010.1 coordinate 819,159, forward strand.
CGCCGGCTCCGACGACGCCGGGTTCTGCCCGGTGATCAGCAGCCCGTCGGTGACCACGTGCGGCTGCCAGTCGGCCTGCTTCGTGTACAGGCCGCCGTGCGACATGAGCATGTTCTCCACCAGGAAGGGCACGACGTCCGTCAGGCCCGCAGCGGCCTCCTCGCCGTTGGTGAAGCCCGTCACATTCTTGCCGCGCACCAGGGGCGTGCCGTCTGCCGCCTTGACGCCGCGCAGCACGCCGGGCGCGTGGCACACGGCCGCCAGGGGCTTGCCAGCGGCCAGGGTGGCCTCGATGAGGGCGATGGACTGCGTGTCGTACGCCAGATCCCACAGCGGGCCGTGGCCGCCGGGGTAGAACACGGCGTCGAACTGGGCAGCGTTCACCTCGGACAGCTTCAGGGTGCTGGCCAGGTGCGCCTGGGCGGCGGCATCGCCCTTGAAGCGGCGCGTGGCGTCGGTCTGCGCATCGGGCGCATCGCTCTTGGGGTCCAGCGGGGGCTGGCCGCCCTGGGGCGATGCCAGGGTCACCTCGGCCCCCGCATCCTTGAACACGTAGTACGGGGCGGCAAACTCTTCGAGCCAGAAACCGGTTTTCTTGCCGGTGTCGCCCAACTCGCTGTGGGATGTGAGAACCATAAGGATGTGGGCCATAGCGATCCCTTTCTGGGGTTGAGTGAAACGTCAAGCCGCCCACCGTACCCGCAATCCGCGCAGATGCGCCCTGGTGCGGCGCAGGTTGCGGCGTTGGCTTACAGCGCCGCTTCGAGAATGCGCCGGCTGACGGCGGGCGTGATCTCGCGCTGCTCGCCCAGCGTGACCATGCCGTGCGCCTCCAGCTGCGCCACCACGGCACCTACGGTGTCGGCGCCCAGGCCATAGCCCGACAGGCGCGTGGCGATGCCCATGCTTTCAAAGAAGCCGCGCGTGCGGTCGATGGCGGCGGTGATGCGCTCGTCGTCGGTGCCGGTGGTGATGCCCCACACGCGCTCGCCGTACTGCAGCAGCTTGGCGCGCTTGGCACCGCGGCGCTCGTGCAGCAGCGCAGGCAGCACGATGGCCAGCGTGCGCGCGTGGTCGATGCCGTGCAGCGCCGTGAGCTCGTGGCCGATCATGTGCGTGGCCCAGTCCTGCGGCACGCCCGCGCCGATCAGGCCGTTGAGCGCCATGGTGGCCGCCCACATGAGGTTGGCGCGGTCGTCGTACACGGGCTCGGGGGCGGCCAGCAGGCGCGGGCCGATCTCGATCAGCGTCTGCAGGATGCCTTCGGCAAAGCGGTCCTGCACGGGTGCGTTGACCGGGTAGGTGAGGTACTGCTCCACCGTGTGCACGAAGGCATCGACCACGCCATTGGCCAGCTGCTGGGGTGGCAGTGTGTAGGTCTTGGTGGGGTCGAGCACCGAGAACACGGGGTAGGTGTGGTTACTGCCAAAGGCCAGCTTGGCGCCTTTGGCACGGTGGGTGATGACGCCGCCGTTGTTCATCTCGGAGCCCGTGGCGGGCAGCGTGAGCACGGCGCCGAAGGGCAGCGCGGCGGTGACGTTGCGTCCGTGCTTTTCCAGAATGGCCCAGGGGTCGCCGCCTTCGAACTTGACGGCCGCGGCGATGAACTTCACTGCATCGATCACCGAGCCGCCGCCCACCGCAAGCAGGAAGTCGAACCCGCCGCCCTCGATCTGCGCGACGGCCTTCATCGAGGTCTCGTAGCTGGGGTTGGGCTCGATGCCGCTGAAGGTGGCGTGCTGGCGTCTGGCGAGTGCCGTGCGCACCTCGGCCAGCGTGCCGGTCTTCTCGGCGCTGGCGCCGCCCACGAGGATGAGTACCTTGGCGGCGGCGGGCACGAGCTTGTCCAGGTCGGCGATGCGGCCCTGGCCGAAGGCGATGTGGGTGGGGTTGTGGAAGTCGAAGTTCAGCATGGGGATCCTTGGTGGTGGAAGCGAGACCAATGGGTCACTGGCAGGCGCCGGTCAACATGCAACGCAGGCGGCGCTGGCGCCCGTGGTCCGAAAAGACAAAACGGCCCAGGCATGGAGGCGATGCACGCGGCATCTGCAACGCCACACGCTCTGCACGCCACGGCTCCGTTGGCCCCCTCGGCGGCCAGGTTGGCGCTGAGATTGTGTCGCGATTGCGCCGGCCGCCGGTCGCCTTGGCAACAGAGCCCGTGCTGGCGTGCAGGGCAACGGTCGCCACCCCAAGCGTTCTAAGCTCGGGGAGGTTAAACGACGCCCTAACGCGCCAACACCAGCACCGCAAACCCGCCCAGCACCAAAGCCGCAATCCCCGCAAAGGCCGCGATGCCAACGACCAGTGCCTTGACCGCCCACTGCCAGCGGCCCCGCCCGCCTCCGGGCATCGAGCGCAAGCCCCACAGGAGCAGGACCACAGCGACACACAAAGTGCCCAAGGCAATGGCAAACGCCGAGCCGATGCAAGTCATGCCAAAGGTGCCACAACCCGCCGCATGCCCAAAGCCGCTGAGTGCGGCTGCCGCCGCCCCCAGGCCCACCAGCAGGACCGCCAGGCCGACCCCAACGGGAGCCGGCACCGCAGGAGCAGAGGAGGAATGATTCGGCTTCATCGGTCAACCCAGGGCCGGCTGCCACGGCAGCGTGGCGTCAGTCAACGCCATCTGCCAGAGGTCGGCGTAGACCGGGAACGCCTGCATACGGGTTTCGTCGGACTCAAGCTCCAACGCCTCATCGGTCAGCGCCCGCACGCTCCAGTCGGCAAACGCTGCGTACCGCCGCCCGTGCATGTCGATCAGCACCGAATGCAGAGCACTGGTGGTGCAGGCCACGTACCGCCCGTTGGGGCTGACGAAAAAATAGCGCACCTCGGCCGGCACGAGGGCGGCCATGGGCAGGGCGCGATGCAATGCGTCGGCCCATTCGGGGGCTGTGGGAGTGGACATCGGGGAAAGCTTTGGTGGGCGCGGGTGAAGAAATGCCGCACCGCGGACGCATCCGTGTTGGGGCACTGTACCCCGGCGTCCGAAAATCGAGGCCGTGCCCTGCCCAAACGCCACGGCAGTCTGCGTGCGGAGCCAGTGGCAGGGTTCTCGTGCCCACAACACCCATCCGTTTTAGCTTGCGACAAATACTGTATTTGCATACAGTCTCCACATGTATGCAAAACGCGTGCAGAACAACCCAGAGAGCAAATCTCCCCATGATTGACCACATGACTTTCCGCGTGACCGACATCGGCCGCGCCAAGGCTTTCTACGGCGCAGCCCTTGCGCCCCTCGGCTACAGCCTGTGTTTTGAGGGCAACTACGGCTCAAACATGCTGGGCTTCGCCTACCCCGATGCATCCGAGCCCGATGGCAAAAAGGCCGATGTGTGGTTCATCGACGGACCGTCGCCGTACGGTGGCCCGCCAGCCACCACGGGCTGCCACCTGGCGTGGCGGGCGGCAAATCGGGCGCAGGTGGATGCCTTCTACGCCGCAGCCATCGCCGCCGGCGGCAAGGGCAATGGCGCCCCCGGCCTGCGGACCGACTACCACGAGCACTACTACGGCGCCTTCGTCATCGACCCCGAGGGCAACAACGTGGAAGCGGTGTGCCACCTGCCAGAGTAGGCGGCCTTTTTGCGCTTGGAACGGCGCGGCAAGTACCTGGGTCGTACCCCGCGGAACTGGCTTTTCCGCTCACTGGGAACGAGCCCTTGGGCTGAAGCCTGCAACCGCAGTCTGCCGCGCAGGCATGGACAGATAGAAGATCCCTCGTTTGGAGCGAGCACCGAGTGGCGCGGCGCTCAAACCGGGCATGAATGCATCAGTCCAGCTTCACGCCCGCCGTCTTGATGATTTCGCCCCAACGTTTGGACTCCGCCCGCGCCATCGCACGGAACTGCTCCGGCGTACCCGGCAGGGCTTCCATGCCGAAGTCGTTCATGCGCTTGACCACGGCGGGGTTCAGCAGGGCCTTGTTCAGGTCACCGTTCAGTCGGGCCGTGATGGCCGCGGGCAGGCCGGCGGGCGCCAGGATGCCCTGGAAGGCGAACACCTCCGTGTTGGGCACACCGGCTTCGGCCAGCGTGGGCACGTCGGGCAGCGCGGCCACGCGCTTGGCCGAGCCGATGGCCAGGGCGCGCACCTTGCCGGAGGTGATCACGGGCAGGCCGGCGGCCAAGTCCAGGAACATGCAGGGCACCTGCCCGCCCATCACGTCCTGCAGCGCAGGCGCAGCGCCCCGGTAGGGGATGTGCGTGAGGAAGGTCTTGGTGCGGTTCTTGAACATCTCCATCGCCAGGTGGTGCGGCGAACCGTTGCCGGGAGATGCGTAGTTGAGCTTGCCGGGGTTGGCGCGCGCGTAGGCCAGGAATTCCTTGACCGTCTTGGCTTCGAACGCGGGGTTGACCACCAGCGCCAGCGGAAAGCGGCTGATGCCGCCCACGTAGGTGAAGTCTTTCTCGGGGTTGAACGGCAGCTTGGTGAACAGGTGCTCGTTGAAGGCCAGCACGGCGTTGTCGGCCGACATGAAGGTATTGCCGTCGGGCTTGGCGGTGGCCACCATCTGCGCGCCGATGTTGGTGGACGCGCCGGGGCGGTTATCCACGATGATCTGCTGGCCCAGGGTCTGGCGCATGGCCTCGGCCACGGTGCGCGCCAGCACGTCGGTGCCGCCGCCGGCCGGGTACGGCACGACCCAGCGCAGGGGTTGGTCAGGCCAGGCGGCCTGCTGGGCAGCGCCCCACGGGGCTGCGGTGGAGGCGCCTGCGGCGGCCAGGGCGGACAAGAGGGTTCTGCGTTGCATGGGGCTGTCTCCTTGTAGTTACTATGAATTTAATAGCTGCTAGCGCTTGACTATCAAGCGGTAGAGGCTGTTTTTATTGATATTTTGCACCTGCTGCGGGAGCCTGGGGGCTGAACACGGTGTTCCATCGCTCGGCCCTGGCTTCGACAGGCTCAGCCCGAACGGGCGAGGGGTGGGCTGGCAGGCGCGCCCTGCAGAACGAGCGGTGCGCGGGGCCCGCCCTGCCGGACAAGGCCACTGCACATTCGCTCGCAACCGCTACTGCTAACGCTGCCAGCAGCCACTGGCTGTGGCGACGGTTGCAGTTGCAGTGGCCGTCGCGGCTCAGGCTCAGGCTTCAGGCGCAGCAATCGTCTGGTCGATGGCGCCAAAGATGCTGGCGCCGTCCTTGCCCTTGACCTCGATGCGGATGGTGTCGCCGAACTTCATGAAGTCCGTGCTGGGCTTGCCGTCCTGGATGGTCTCGATGCAGCGCTTTTCGGCGATGCAGCTGTAGCCCTTGGGCCACTCGGTGCGGCCGCTGGCGTCGGTGATGCCCTTGTTGCTCACGGTGCCGCTGCCGATGATGGAGCCGGCGCGCAGGTTGCGCGTCTTGGCCACGTGGGCGATCAGTTGGCCGAAGTGGAAGGTCATCTCGGGGCCGGCGTCGCACATGCCGACCTTGCGGCCGTTCCAGGTGGACTGCACGGTCAGGTGTACGCGGCCATGGTCCCAGGCGTCGCCCAGCTCGTCCAGCGTCACGGCCACGGGGCCGAAGGCGGTGGCGGGCTTGCTCTGGAAGAAGCCGAAGCCCTTGGCCAGCTCGGCCGGGATCAGGTTGCGCAGGCTCACGTCGTTGGCAATCATCACCAGGCGGATGCCGTCCAGCGCCTGGTCAGCGTTGGTGCCCATCTTCACGTCGCCGGTGATGACGGCAATCTCGGCCTCGAAATCGATGCCCATGGCTTCGCTCGGGACCACCACGTCGTCGCGGGGGCCGATGAAGTCGTCGCTGCCACCCTGGTACATCAGCGGGTCGGTGTAGAAGCTCTCGGGCACCTCGGAGTTGCGCGCTTTTCGCACCAGTTCAACGTGGTTGATGTAGGCCGAGCCGTCAGCCCACTGGTAAGCGCGCGGCAGCGGTGCCATGCACTGGGCGGGGTCGAAGGGGAAAGCGTGGCGCGCGCGGCCGCTGTTGAGCTGGTCGTACAGGTCCTGCAGCTGGGGCGAGAGGAAGCCCCAGTCGTCCAGCACCTGCTGCAGCTTGCTGGCAATGCCGGTCGCATAATGGGCTGTGCCCAGGTCGCGGGAGACGACAACCAGTTGGCCGTCGCGCGAGCCGTCTTTGTAGGTAGCGAGTTTCATGGTGGCAGGACCTTTGTCTCAAGGGGTTGAAAGTCTTCACCCAACACGAATTACGCTTGGGTAAATTGATTTAACTAAACAAAACTCGCAAATTTTAGTGCACATGGACAAAGAACGTGCAGGAATTCAATCGGTCGAGGTGGGTTTTGCCCTGCTGGAGGGGCTGACACGCTCGCGCGGGCCACTGATGCTCAAGGATGTGGCGGCCTCGGCCGGCATGAGCGCGGCCAAGGCGCACCGGTATCTGGTGAGCTTTCAGCGCCTGGGCCTGGTCACGCAGGACCCGCGCAACGCGCGATACGACCTGGGCCCCGCCGCCCTCAAGCTGGGGCTGGCCTCGCTGGCCCGGCTCGATGCCGTGCGCCTGGCGCGCGAGCGCATGCCCGAGCTCATGGAAAGCATCGGCCACACCTTGGCGCTGGCCGTGTGGGGCAACCACGGCCCGACCATCGTGCACTGGGAGGAATCGCCTCAGGCTGTCACTGCCAACTTGCGGCTGGGCGACGTGATGCCGCTGTTGTCGTCGGCCACCGGCCGCTGCTTTGCGGCGCACATGGCGCCTGATGTGGTGGCCCCGCTGCTCAAGGACGAGTTGGCCCGCGCCGTGAAGATGCGGCGCACCGACCTGCCCTCCACCATGACCGAGGTGAACGCCCTGTTGGCCGAGGTGCGCACGCGCGGTGCCGCCCGCGTGGTCGACACCCTGCTGCCAGGCATCGTGGCGTTCTGCGCGCCCGTGTTCGATTCGGACGGGCACCTGGAGCTGGGCATCACCACGCTGGGCTCCATCGCCACCTTCGACCCCGAGTGGGGCGGCGCCATTGACGTGCCGCTGCGCGCGGCTGCCGCCCAGCTCTCCAGTGATCTGGGCGCAGGCAGCGCCTGACACCCGCCACCGTACAGCGACCGACTGGATGCCACGACAGGCCCTGGTTCTCATCACCGCCTTGGTATTGGCCTTGCACTGGCTGGTGCTGCACGGCGTGCCCCTGGCCTGGGACAGCCCTCAGCAGCCGATGGCGGGCCGCGTCTTCAGCACGCGCAGCGTGGCAGCCGCGCCACCCGCTCCAGCCCCCGTTGCGGCCCCAACAGCCGCGCCCACCCCGCCTGCGGCCATAGCGGCCAAGCCCGTGGTGCGCAGAAGACAGGCGCCACCCGCCCCCTCCCCGGCTGCAGCAGATCCGACGGTTGCGGCGCCCGAGGCCTCTGTGCAGGTGGCGGGTGCAGAGGCCAGCGCAAACTCCACCGCCGCGGCGCCAGCACCAGACATTGCCACGCCAAGCACAGCCACCCCAGCATCACCCCCCCCGGCCGAGGTGCCGGCGTCAGGGGCTTCGGCACCGTCTGCAGAAGAAACCACCGCCGCCGGGATCGACATCGCGCCCCCTGGCTCCGGCACAGACCGCACTGCAGGCGCCCCACCGCCCCCCGTACGGATTCCGGCCCCCACCCGGCTGGTGTTCGACGTGAGCGGGCAGGCCAAGAAGTTCGCCTACAACGCCCGTGCCGAGCTGCTCTGGCAACACGACGGCAGCCGCTACGAAGCGCGCCAGGAGGTCAGCGCCTTCCTGGTGGGCAGCCGTACGCAGCGCAGCGTGGGCGCCATCACGGCCCAGGGCCTGCTGCCCGAGAAGTTCTCCGACAAGTCCCGCAGCGAGCAGGCTGCACATTTCGACCATGCCAAGGGCCGGGTGACCTTCAGCGCCAACACGCCCGAGGCCGCCGTGGGCCCTGGCGCGCAGGACCGGCTGAGCCTGTTTATCCAGCTGGGCGCCATGCTGGCCGCCGACCCCGTCCGTTTTGTGCCCGGCACCCAGGTCACCATCACCACCGTGAGCGCCCGCACCGCCGACCGCTGGACCTTCACCGTGGAGGGCCCGGAAACGCTGGATCTGCCTGCAGGCCCCACCCCCGCCTTGAAGCTGCTGCGCCTGCCCCGCAAGGACTACGACCAGAAGGCCGAGCTGTGGGTGGCGCCCAGCCTCAACTACCTGCCAGTGCGCATCAAGCTGACCCAGGCCAACAGCGACTTTGCGGACCTGCTACTGCGCAGCAGTGGCGCACCTTGAGGCGTGGTCGGGGCAAGGCCGACTGAAGCTGGGCTCCGCGAGAGAGAAGGCGGCAGAGCGGACGGCTGCGACACCCCCTCCTGCATCAAAGTGTTGCGCCCGAACGCCACCCGAGCCCTGGAGCGGTAAAAAACCCGCACGAACCCGGTCGCATCACTTTTTCATGAAATACTGGAACGCAGCAGAGAACCAAGCCCAGAGCGGGCTTCCCCTGATAACCGATCCGTAGGACAAGGCGTTACGCGCCTTGCCAGCGTTTCCTGGAAGCTGCCTTGGGCCTTGAACTCTGCGAACCCGCTGTCATCTGACATCTATATCGACAAGGGGAACACGATGCACATGCTCTACGACTCAGAATCCTTCGTGGTGGTCCACATGCTGCCCGACGCCGTGGAGAAAAAGAGCACCCAGGCGCTCAACGACACCGCCCCCGCAGTTCCCCAGCTCGCACGCCATGGCTTTGAAATCGTGGACAAGCGTTCGGGCAAAGAGGTGTACCTGGACGGTTCCTGGGCCGAGATGTTCCAGGAGCAGATCCTGGCCTGGCAGCGCGACACCCCCACGCAAGAAGAAGTGGAAGACGCCTTGGACCGTTATGCGGGCCTGGCGCAGAACCCCGTGGTCGTGCACTGATCCACCTGCGGTTCAGCTGTTTCTACTGCAACGGTAGCGGCACACCCGGAGGCCCTACGGGCCTCGCCAAAACCCGGGGCTGGGGGAGCATGCCCTCCCCGCCTTCGGCTCTATACATCGATCACTTCAGGCGCCAGGCCCTGCATGTACCGCCCATGCATCGCCACGTAGGCGGCCTCGATGTCGCGCGCAAACTGACGGGTGTTGAACAGTGGGGACTGGGCTTTTTCCGCTTGGAGTTTGTCGCGGAGCGCTTTCAGGCGCGCAGGATCCCGCGCGAGTGAGATCGCCAGAGCTTCATACTCTGCGGCGCTGTGGGTCACGAGTTCCGGCAGGCCCACGGCATGCAGCAGGCTCGCCGCCACACGCGCCGCAAACGATTCTCCCAGCCGCGTAAGCACCGGTAGACCCGCCCACAAGGCATCACTGGCCGTGGTGTGGGCGTTGTAGGGCAAGGTATCCAGAAACAGGTCGGCCAGCCGGTGGCGCGCCAGGTGCTGATCCAGAGGCAGGCGCTGTGCAAACACCAGCCTCTCAGGCGCCACGCCGCGCGCCTGCGCCTCACGCCGCAGGCTGCCCTCCACAGCAGGGTTATCTGCCAAAAGCCAGAGAACGCTGTCCGGAACCGCCTGCAGGATGCGCATCCAGCTATCAAAGACCTGTGGAAGGATCTTCTGGTTGTTGTTGAAACAGCAGAACACGCGCCCTGTCGCAGGCAACCGTGCCTCCTCTCTGGTGAAGACCCGATCACTGATTGCGCGCTGCGAGTCATTGACTTGGTAGCTGTGCGGCAGGTAGGCGAGTTTTTCGGTGAAATGGATCTGCGCCTGGGCTGGGACGACCACCTTGTCGGCAATCACGTAGTCCATATAGTTCGCACCGGTCGTCCCCGGGTAGCCCAGATAACCGGCCTGGATGGGTGCGCAGCGGTGGGCAAAAATGCCAAATCGGCAGCCCGTCGTGAAACCCATCAGGTCAATGGCGATGTCAATGCCCAGCTCCCGCGACAAGCGGGCGATATCGGTCTCGCTGCGCTCGCGCACGTCGATGAAATGGTCGAAACCTGCGACCAGACGCGCGCGCATGGCATCCGTCGCGGGAGGTCCAAACGAAAACGCAAACCACTCGAAGCGTTCACGGTCATGGACTTCGAAAAGCTGCGCTATCAGATACGAAGTGGCGTGGCCGTGGAAATCCGCAGAGTAGTAGCCGACCCGGATCTTGCCTCCGCCAGCACGCGCAAGGATGGGGCCCAGGACGGTGGACTCTGGGAAATCCTGCTGCACGGAAGCTTGTGCCGCCTGCTTATGCAGCTCGGGCGCGTCGAACAGCGAAAGAGCGATGAAGGGCTTCACACCCAGCTCACCGGCCCGGATACTCTGCTCACATTGCGCCATATCGTCCGCCAGGTGCCTCCAATCGCCGGTCTTGAGCCGACTGCTCGCAAGATACCCCAGCAAATACTTGGCATCTGGCTTGAGGCGATACACCGCCATGTAGTCGGCCACGGCATCCTCATGCCGATTGAACCGGATGTGCAAATTTGCGCGGTTGTAGTGCAGGTCCGGCCTTTCAGGCGCCAACCGGATCGCCTGGTCGTAGGCGGCCAGTGCTTCGGCATACCGCCCCGCCTCCAGCAATGAAAGAGCCAGAAACGACAGGATCTCCACATCTTGCGGGCTCAGCTGGACAGCCCTCTGAAAAGCCGTCACGGCATTCGACAATTGGAAAAGGCTGCGCTGCGCGAGCCCCAGGTTCTTGTGGGCCTGGACCAGTTTTTCATTGCCCTGAATGGCGGCCTCGAAGTGCGCAATGGCCTGCGTCCACTGCTCCCTTTGCGCCAGGATCGCGCCCTTGCCGTTGTTGGCTTCCGCATGCTGCGGCCGCAGAGCGATGACCCGGTCAAAGCACTGCAAAGCCTCGTCCGGGCGGCCTGCGTCGGCATGCAGCATGCCCATGTTCTGACACGCATCCACGTCGTCGCTGTCCAGGGCAAAGGCCTGCTCATAACATTTCAGCGCCTCTTCCAACCGGTCGAGCTGGCGCAAGGCATTGCCCTTGTTGTTGAACGCGGCCGCCAGACGGGGCTGGAGGGCAATCGCCTGGTCGTAGCTCGCAATGGCATCCAGGGGCCGCGACAGCTCTTTCAGGGTGATCCCCCGGTTGACATAGGCCTCGGCGAAACCAGGGCGCAGGCTGATGGCCCGCTCAAAGTGCGCCAGTGCTTCGTCATGGCGCTTCAAAGCACCCAAGGCAAGCCCGCGATTGACATGGGGAGCCGCATCCTCTGGCACCAGCTTGATGGACTGGCCGATCAGATCCACCGCCATTTGCAGATGGCCCGCCTGGTACGCCAGCACACCTTGCATGTGCAGGGCGCCAACGTTTTTCGGATCATTCTTCAAAATGGTGTTGTAGAGCTGGTTGGCCTGCGCAAGGCGTCCCTGCTGGTGCGCTTGCATGGCCTGCTCCAGCCACGCGGCCAGCTGGGCTTTCGTTGCTTGGGGAGGGCGTACGCCGAAGTTGTAGTGAATGCTCATGGTCGGGGATGTGCAACGGATGGGAACGCTCACAGACCGTCGCCAGGACAATCCATCAGCGTCGACAGAGGTGGGATTGTGACGCGCCCGCAACCGGTCAGGCCACGGTGGCAGGGTAGATGCACCGGTAGAGCGGGCCGACCAGCATCAGCACGGCCATCAGCCGACACACCTGAAACGCAGTGACCACCGGCACGCCCAGCTGCAGCACCTTGGCGGTGATGGCCATCTCGGTGATGCCTCCTGGCGAGGTACCCAGCAGCAATGTGACCCACGGCAGCCCCGTGGCCCAGGCCAGCAGTACCGCAAACAGCGCACACGCCCCCATCAGCACCACGGTGCCCGCAGACACAGACACGAGCCAGCGCGGCGCCGTGTGCAGGAAATCTGCGCGAAACCGGACGCCCAGGCTTATGCCGATCACCAGTTGCGCTGCATTCACCATCGACTGCGGCACGGCGGACAGGGTGATGCCCGCCATGGTGAGCCCCATGGACACCAGCATGGCCCCCATGAACCAGGGGTTGGCCCGGTCCAGCCGGTCCATCAACAAAGCCCCAGCCCCCGTCAGCAGCGCCATCAGCGCCAGCCCGGGCCAGCTCACCACGCGGGCCATCGGCGGCAGCATGTCCAGCCCCTGCAAGCCACTCCACTGCAGGGCAAACGGGATCGTCAAGGTGACGATCAGCAAGCGCAGGCTGTGGCTGGCCGCCACCAGGTCCGTCCGGGCGTTTTCACGCTCGGACAGCAATGTCATTTCAGATGCCGCACCAATGGCCCCAGAAAAATAGCTCGTGGCACGCAGCATGGGTGCAGGTACACCATGCATACGCGGTGCATGCACACGGTACAACCAGGCCCCGAACAGCCAGCCCAGGAACAACGCCCACATGACACCCAGCGCAATGGCCCACCAGAGCCCCCCAATCAGCACGACCACCTGCGGGGTGAAATACAAACCCAGCGCCGCACCAATGGCCCATTGCCCCGCATTGCGCAGCGGCCCCCAGCTGTGCGTAGGGCCACCCGCCATCGACACGATGGACGTGGCCAACAACGGACCGATCATCCACGGCAAGGGCGTGTGCAGCGCGACACAGCCACCGGCGGCAACCAGGGCGAGAAAAAGGGTGAAAAGGACGCGAAGCAGAAAATTCACAGGCATGGGTTTGGAATGCTTACGGAGCACAAGGCGGCGCCTCCCACGGGGACCATACCCTCACTTGGACTCAAACCACCGGAGGAAAATGGAACGGGGGGCATCGTGGAATGCCACCGCAAACTCCGAGAGCCAGATCCCACAACACTCCATGCCACCCGGTGCCCATCGCGCCTTTTCAACTCAACCGGTGCCCTCCGCCCTGAAATAGGCAATGGTCTTGCGCAAACCGGCGTCAAGATCAATGCGGGGCTCCCAGCCACCCAGCAGCTGCCGCGCCAGCGCGATGTCGGGCTGGCGCTGACGGGGGTCATCTCCCGGCAGGGTATGGTGGGTGATCCGGGCAGAGGACCCAGTCTGCGCAAGAACCTTTTGCGCCAGCTCGAGGATGGTGAACTCATCCGGATTGCCCAGGTTGATGGGGCCCGCCACTTCGTCGGGCGTGGCCATCGTGCGCACCAGGGCTTCCACCAGGTCGTCTACATAGCAAAAACTGCGGGTCTGCGCCCCTGCACCATATACCGTCAGGTCCGCGCCGCTGAGAGCCTGGACGATGAAGTTGGAAACAACCCGGCCATCGTCGGGGCGCATGCGGGGGCCATAGGTATTGAACAGCCGCACCACCTTCGTGCGCACACCATGTTGGCGCCGGTAGTCGAAAAACAGGGTCTCTGCACAGCGCTTGCCCTCGTCGTAGCAGGCACGCACCCCGATGGGGTTGACGTTGCCCCAGTAGGACTCCGGCTGCGGATGCACGCTGGGGTCGCCATACACCTCGCTGGTGGAAGCCTGCAGAATAAAGGCCCCGCACTTACGGGCCAGCTCCAGTAGGTTCATCGCACCGATCACGCTGGTGCGCAGGGTCCGCAGTGGATCGGCCTGGTAATGCACGGGTGACGCAGGGCAGGCGAGGTTGTAGATTTCATCCACCTCGACATCCAGCGGCTGGGTGACATCATGGCGAAGCAAGCGAAAGCCCGGCAAAGCCTGGAAGTGGGCGATGTTTTTTTCCAAACCCGTCGAAAAGTCATCCATGCACCACACCGCATGGCCATCGCCCAGCAGGCGCTCGCACAGATGGGAGCCAAGGAAGCCCGCGCCCCCGGTGACCAGGATTTTCTTCGCCGTCGTCATGGTGTGGTGGATCCCAGTGCCTCCAACGCGTTACGGCCCACGGTCAGATAGTCAAAACCCAGGGCTCGCATGGAACGTGGTTCGTAAAGATTTCGCCCGTCCACGATCAGCGGGTGCCGCAGGGCCGCCCGCAGGGCATCGAAGTTGGGACTGCGGAAAACCTGCCATTCGGTCACGATCAGCAAGGCGTCTGCGTCGCGCGCTGCCTCCATAGGGCCCTGGGCATAGCAGATACGCTCCAGCAGGCGAGGCCTGTCGCGCAGGTCGTCCTCCAGACAGCGGCGAGCCTCCTGCATGGCTACCGGATCGAATACCTGAAGCACGGCCCCACGCTCCAGCAATTCGCGCACCAGCACCCGGCTGGGAGCCTCACGCATGTCATCGGTATTGGGCTTGAAGGCCAGACCCCACAACGCAAGCCGGCGGCTGGAGAGATCCGACCCGAGCCGTTGTACGAGTTTGTCCACCAGCAGCCGCTTTTGGCCATCGTTGACGTGTGCCACCGCTGCAAGCAACTGCAGCGGCAGCCCCACGTCATTTCCCATCCGCTGCAACGCGGTCACATCCTTGGGGAAACAGCTGCCGCCGTAGCCCACGCCCGGGTAAAGAAAGCTGTCCCCAATGCGAGGGTCGGCGCCAATGCCCACCCGCACTGGCTCGATGTCCACACCCAGGCGGTCGGCCAGATTGGCCATTTCATTCATGAAGCTGATGCGCGTTGCGAGCATGGCGTTGGCCGCGTACTTCGTGAACTCGGCGCTGCGACGGTCCATGCAGATGACACGATCATGCCCATGCCCAAATGGTCGATACAACGCACGCATGAGATCACCAGCACGCTGCTCTTCGGGCGCGTCGCCCAACCCAACGATGATGCGGTCAGGCCGCATGAAGTCGTTGATCGCACTGCCCTCTTTGAGGAACTCTGGGTTCGATACCACCGCAAAGCCAGGTGCTGGTCGGGCACCGGGCCAACGCTGGGCAAGCACAGTGGCTACGGCCTTGTGCACCACTTCGCCCGCGCCCACAGGTACGGTGGATTTGTTGACGATCACCTTGAAGCTGGTCATGTGGGTCGCGATGGCACCCGCCACCTCAAACACATGGCTCAAGTCCGCACTGCCATCGTCCGCAGAGGGTGTTCCCACCGCGATGAACTGCACGTCACCGTGGGCAACACCGCGCGCCATGTCGGTGGAAAACGCCAGCCTGCCGGCGCGGACATTGCCAACGATCAACTCCTGCAGCCCTGGCTCGTAGATTGGAACCTCTCCGCGCTGCAGTGTGGCAATTTTGTCGGCATCCGTGTCGATGCACAGGACATCATTGCCCAGCTCCGCAAGGCATACGCCGGTAACGAGCCCCACATAACCGGTTCCGAACAAGGTGAGATTCATGAAGGGGGCAAAAAAACTGAAAAATACAAGACATGGGGCTCGCGTCCACGCGAAGGGCGCCGTGAAGTTTCACACCTCAATCACATCGGGAGGCAGCCCCTGGTGCACGCGTTCGACCATTGTGGTGTATGCCGACTCGATATGCCGCGCAAAGAGCCGGGCATTGAACAAGGGCGACCGGGGCCCCTGTTCCTCCAGCTTGTCCCGAATGCTCTTGAGTTGCGCCACATCGCGGGCAAGCTCTATGGCTCGGGCCTCAAATGCAGACTGCGTCTGGGTGACAAGCTCGGGCAACCCCACGGCATGCAACAGGCTCGCCGCCACTCGGCTCGCAAACGATTTTCCTGAACACGTCAGAACTGGCAGCCCTACCCACAATGCATCGCTCGCGGTGGTGTGCGCGTTGTAGGGCAGCGTGTCAAGGAAAAGGTCGGCCATCCGCTGGCGGGCAAGATGCTGATCCATGGGCACACGGCCGGCAAACACGAGGCGGTCTGCAGAAATCCCCCGGGCCTGCGCCTCTCGGCGCAGATTCCGGGCCGCAATCGGGTTGTCTTCCAGCAGCCACAAGACGCTGCCTTCAACAGCGCGGAGGATGCGCATCCAGCCGTCGAATGTGGACGGCAGGATCTTGAAATTGTTGTTGAAGCAGCAAAACACAAAACCAGTAGCAGGCAAACCCAGTTCGTCGCGGGAAGAGCTGCGGTCAGCTACTTTCCGCTGGGAGTCGTTGACTTGATAACTGTGCGGCAGATAGACCACTTTTTCAGTGAAGTCGGCCTGGGCATGGGGAGGAATCACCACCTTGTCGGCAATCACGTAGTCCATGTAGCTGGCGCCGGTGGTGCCAGGGTAAGCCAGGTAGCTGACCTGAACGGGTGCACATCGGTAGGAAAAACACCTCAAACGCGTCGCTTGCGTAAAGCCCATCAGATCCACGGCAATGTCGATACCAAGCTCTCGCGAAAGCCGCGCAATATCAAGATCGGTACGCTCACGCACATCCAGAAAATGGTCAAAAGCCACCACCAGTCGCTCGCGCATACTGTCGTGCACCTGGGGACTGACCGAAAACGCGAACAACTCAAATCGCTCGCGGTCATGCACTTCAATCAGCTCTGCAATCAAGTACGCAGAGGGGTGGTTGCGAAAATCTGCGGAGTAGTAACCGATGCGAAACTTCTCGCCCCTTGCACGAACAGGAATCGCGCCCAACGCCGCAGACGCTGGCAGATCGCGTTCTACAAGAAGGCGTGCAACCTCTTTGTGGAGGGCAGGCTGGTCGAACACGGACAGGGCAGAGAAAGGCTCAAGGACAGGATTCCGAGCCCTGATTTCTTGCTGGAGTTGAAGTAACTCCTCATCCAGGTTGTCCCAAATACAACCATGGACCTTGGCGGTAACTATCTCGCTTTGCAGCATCGCCAAAGGAGCAGGCAGGCGCTGGGCCACATAGAACTGCTGCAAAGCCTCGTCGTACCGCTTCATCTCCCGCAAAAGCCGGCCCATAAGAAACCTGGACTCCGCTTGCTGGGGCCGAAGCTCGATCGCCCGGCTAACGTCCGCCAGTGCACTTTCCAAATTTCTCAATTGCAGTTGCGCCTCGCCACGGTTGTTGTACGCCTCGGCGGACTGCGGATTGAGCTCCAGCGCCCGGCTGAAGGCAGCGACCGCTTCTGCATACCGGCCCAGCCTGAGTAAGGCCGTGCCCCGGTTGTTGTGCGGCTCCGGTATCTGGGGTGCGCGTTCGATCACCTGGTCCATGCACTCCAGGGTTTCATCAAACTGCTTCATCTGCAGGTGAATGCAGCCCAGATTGAAACGCGCCTGAACATTCGCAGGATCTATCGCCAGCACCTTGCGGTAGCTTTCCATGGCCTCCGGCAACCGGTCCAAGGTTTGCAGGACCGTTCCCCGGTTGTAATGCGCGAGCCCCAATGCGGGCGACAGCGCGATGACCTGGTCGAACGAAGCCAGCGCTTCCTGGTTGCGCTGCAGGCGTAGCAGCGCGTTGCCACGATTGAAATAGGGATCAATGTAGTCGGGCTTGAGAGCGATGGCCCGGTCGTAGGCGCGAATGGCGTCTGCGGGCCGGTTGGACAGCAGCCATTCATTGCCCCGGGTGTTGCACGCCGTCGCATCATCGGGAAGGGGCGACTCCACAGCTCTACCGCCCGCAACCAAGCCCGTTCCGTAATTGATTCCGAATTTGAAACTGGGCTGGCTGGATGGTATGGCGCCAGGCTTGAAGGACTGGCCGAAATGGGGTTTCTTTGCGTCGGTCAAGGTGCTTCCCGATACGGATGAGAGGTTGACATCCCCTCATGGTAAACACCTGCGCAGTACCGAACCGCCGTCCGACGCTAGCCGGGCCGCTCCCGGGCCAACAGCCAAGCACTCACCGTCAAGCGAACCACCATGGAAAGCGGGTAGCGTAACGCCCTGTTTCAGAGCGCGCTGATGGAGCCTGCCTGCGCCTCAGGCAGCGCCCCGCCGGTGCGCCATCTCCTGCCCCATCCGGCCAAGCACAGCGGGCTCCAGCAGATGCAGCGCAGCCGGGTAGGCCAGATGTTCCTCTTGGTGGATATGGCTCGCATAGCGCGCCGCAAATCGATCAAAGAGCGCCTCGATCGATTCCGAGAATCCCTGGATAGACCCTTGCGCCAGCGCCTGTAGCGGAACTCGCGCCGCCTCCCAGTCAGCTACCATGTCCACATGGTCCTTTTGCAATGCCTGCACCAGCACCTTCACCTCAGGCGAGGCCTGGGCCAGGAGCAGCGGGAAGACATGCAGCTCCTCATCCTCATGGTGCAATGGCGCAGCCACATCAAAGTAGCGCAGCACATCGCGTGCGGCCTGGCGCGCGCTCTCGTCGGCACCTTGCTGGCGGACATGTTCACGCAGGCGGCCCAGAAGTGCCAGTGTGCGCTGCACGCGTTCGTGGCAGGCTTCCAGCATGGCAAAGGGCTCTTCGAACCCTACTGCGGGCGCGCTGAAGCCAGGAATGTGGCGAGCGGGTGCAGGAGAGGACGCCATCCTCGCCTCACCCAAAGCGCACGGGCTGGCCCTGGCGGTCGAAGGGAATGTAGGCACCATGCGCGCCGCCCTTGATCGCATCCACCATGCGCTGCAAAGGCGCCTCGGCATCGGCGCTGGTGGGCGCCTTGTTGAGCGTGCCCGACATCGCGGCTGCAAACACCATCGCCCAGTCGTGACCAGGGGCAGTGAACTGGCGCGCCTCTCCTACCAGTGCGTCGAATGATGGCAGTTCCTGCGGCGTTTTGTCCACGCACATCAGCGGCACCAGGGCACCGCCTTGCCCGGCTTCAAAGCGCGCGCGCTGCGCGGGGGTGGCGTCGTCGGGGAGTTCAACGGCAGCAAACACAAACAAGAGACGCTGAGGTTCGGGTTGCATGCGGGCTGCCTGCAACAGATCGTCGAAGCTTGAAATGTTCATAAAAATCTTGGTGAAATAAAAAATGCTGTCGGGTTCTTTCTGGCTTGCTCAGAAACCAGGCACCACGCCCTGCTGCGCGTCCAGCGTGCTCACATAACTATCTGCAACGGGCCGCGCCCGCACGGCCTTGCGCGATTGCACGGTACCGATGCTGATAAAACACAGCGCCTGCTCCCAGGCTGCCAGCTGGAACAAGCCGCGCAATCCAGCTGATTTGAGCGCTTTGCCACTCGTGAGGGCGGATCCATAGCCCTGCGCAGTGGCCATCAGCAGCATGTTCTGCACGGCACAGCCTGCTGACATCAGGCGTTCGGACAGGTCGATGGCGGGGTCCCCGCATTGACCGTCGACCACCACCAGCATGAGCACCGGGGCTCGGTAGGCTTTTTCGCGGGCCTGCTCGGCCTGCTCTGGTGTGGCGGCTGGATCGCGCTCACGAAGAGCCCGAGCAAACACGTCTGCCAGCGCTGGCCGTGCCGCGTCGGACACCAGCACAAAACGCCAGGGCGTCAATTGACCATGGTCGGGGGCATGGGCCGCAGCGCCAAGAATCTGGGCCAGCTCCCCCCCTCTAGGCCCAGGGGCGGCCAAGCGTTTGGGCAGGATGGTCTGGCGCGACTGGATCAGCGCAGCAGCCATCGCGGCAGTGTCGTCTGAGATGGTCGCAGCAGCGGGCATGCGCCGTTGTGCATGCTTCAAAGGCCAGGGAATGACAGCCATCGCAGATCCTTGAAAGAGCCGCCGTCAGCCCGGGCGACCGTCAGCCCGCAGGCAGCCGTACCACCTGCCAAGCCGGACACCCCACACGCCCATGGTGGCGGCCCACAGGCATGCCGCCAGCGGCAAAAGCGACACCCACGCAACGCCAAATACCCCCGGCACCGCCGCGGCAATGCGCAGCACCGTGGCCACCTGCAGGATCCAGAACAGCGTCCATGCCGTGCGGTCTGCCACCAGCGCACGGCCACTGTGTCCACAGGACACTCGCGTCACCATGGCCAGCATCAGCGATGCCAGGCAGCCCATGGTCAACGCGTGCAGTGCTCCCAGGCCCAGCGCTCCCATGCCAAAGCCCCAGGCCAGCCACGGTGACAGCCCGCCAAGAAGAAAGGCCAGGCCGAGCCATAGAAAACCAATGTGCAGCATCGCGAGCAGCCTGTTCTTGAGGCTTTGCACCAGGCCCCAGACACAGGCCAGCCAGACCAGCACGCCACCCACGGCCAATTGCAGCGTGCCGTATATCAGCCCCCAAACCGTCCCTGCAGCACCGGCAGGCAATCCGGCCCATTCCAACCATGCAGCCAGCACCTGCAGCAGGGCCGCTGCCAGCATCAACCACAGCACCCAGAAAGGCCTCCACGCCTTCACCATGGGCATGGCGCTGGAGGTGAAAAACGGAATCATGCGATGCGCCACCGTCACATACACCACGACAACAAATCCCCACAGACCGGTGAATACCCAGACACGCGCGAGCGCATGGGTCCCCACCGCCAGACTCAGCCACAGCCCTGCAAGACTGACGCAACCCAGCGTGCAAGCCCAGGCGATGGTGCGAGCATGCAACTGGTCCTCGGACTGGCTTTTTCGCACACGCCCCCAGAACTGCACGGTCATCCAGACGAGGCCCACCACCGCCACCGCCAGCCCGCCCAGCGCCACACCAACCCACAGGTGCGCGCCTGCCAGCCACAGCAACCATCCAACCGTCTGCGCCACCAGGGGTGTGCGAAGCGCCTGCACGGGCAAAGGCTCCACCCCAAGCCATTTGGGGCCTGCCGTGAACAAGAAGCCCGAAAAGAACAGTGGAATAAATCCGAACGCCATCACGGTCGAGTGCACCAGCGTGGGAGACACCGCGTAATAGAGCCCCCACCCACCGGTAGACCGCGCCACCTGCACCAACGCCCACCACCCCCCCGACGCCACCAGCACCACCATGGCCAGGAAGAACCCCAACCGGTGCGGCGCCAGCATCAGATAGCGCCAGCGCCAGTGACTGTCCAACGACGCAAGCACTTCGGGCGAAGGTTTTCCCGACGCGGTACGCAGTGGGATGACAGGACGAGACGTCACCCGCAGGTCCCCAGGTGCCCACACTGCGTGCAATAGTCGCAACCATCCTTGCGGATCACTGCATGGGCGCCGCATTCGCTGCACTTCTTGCCCGCCATGGCCTGCGGGACCGCCAGAGGCGCGGGCGCGGGCTCATCCAGCGGCAGTTGCTGTTGCACCGGGTCCGCCACGCGGCGCGCCAGGATGTTCTGGATGGCATAGGCCATGGCCGCCACTTCGGAGTCATGCCACATGGGCACCAGCGTGCCGTCGTCCTTGCGGTGGGTGCCCAGACGCACGGGCCCACGGTCCCAGGCCACTTTGCGCATGTCGGAGAGCGCCCGCTCCAGGAAGCCGCCGCGCGCCGCCAGCGACAACATGCGCATGCTGGACGTGATCCACTGCTGCGACTCGCCGCTCTGACCTACAGGCATGAAGAACTCGATGGCCCGGTCCACCGTGCCATTGCCAACCCCCGTGGGGACCGGCAAGAACGAGACGATAAGGTACAGCGTCTTGTGGCCTTCCTGCGTCCAGTATTCGAGCTTTTCGGCCACCGCCGAGAGGCCGCCTTGCGGGCGGCTTTCGATCACGGTACGCATGGGGTCCACCGGAGGTGCGGGGGGTACTACAGGTGCGGCAACGGCTGCGGGTTCAGGCGCTGCATGGGTTTCCAGCACCGATCCCAGGATGGCATTGGGCCGGTAGGTGGCCAGGCCCTTGAGCTTGGCGCGCCAGGCCTGCAGGTACAGGTCCTTGAAACCTTCGTAGGGATAGTCGGCGGGGATGTTCACCGTCTTTGAAATGGCCGTGTCCACAAAGGGCTGCACAGCTTCCATCATGGCGATGTGGCCTTCGGCGGGCATGGCGAGGGCCGAGACGAAATAGTCCGGCAAAGCACCCACGTCACCGCCCAGTTCGCGGTAGAGCCGCCAGGCGTGGTCTTCGACGGCGTATTCCGAGGTAGTGCCGTCGGATTCACGCTTCTTGCGCTTGTACATCCACGAAAACGGCGGCTCGATGCCGTTGGAGGCGTTGTCGGCAAAAGCCAGGCTCACCGTGCCCGTAGGGGCGATGGAGAGCAAGTGGCTGTTGCGGATACCGTGCTGGCGGATGGCCGCCTTGAGCGAGTCGGGCAGGCGGCTGGCAAACGTGCCCTCTGACAGATAAGGCTCGGCCTGGAACTTGGGGAACACCCCTTTCTCGCGCGCCAGGTCCACCGACGCGGCATAGGCAGCATCGCGCATGCACTCGGCAATGCGGGCTGCCATGGTGCGGCCCTCGGGCAGGTCGTAGCGCAGGCACAGCATGGCCAGCGTGTTGCCCATGCCGGTAAAGCCCACACCAATGCGGCGCTTGGCCATGGCCTCGTCGCGCTGCTGCGGCAGCGGCCAATAGGTCACATCGAGCACGTTGTCCAGCGCTCGCACCTGCAGCGCCACGGCTTTGGTGAAGTCATCGAAATCAAACGCAGCCATGCCCCCAAAACCGAAGGGGTGGCGCACAAAGCGGGTCAGGATGATAGGGCCCAGGTCACAACACCCGTAGGACGGCAATGGCTGCTCGCCACAAGGGTTGGTTGCCGCGATGTCTTCGCAATAGTGCAGGTTGTTGTCTTCGTTGATGCGGCCCAGGAACAGGATGCCAGGCTCGGCGAAGTCGTAGGCCGACTTCATGATCGTGTTCCACAGCTCGCGCGCGGGCACGGTGGCGTAGACCCACAGGCCATCAGCACGCTGGCGAGCGCCCAGGGCCAGCAAAGCGGCACCCGGTTTCGCCTTGTGCACCAACTCCCACTGCGCGTTGTTCTGCACGGCGTGGATGAACGCATCCGACACGCCCACCGATACGTTGAAATTGTTCCAGCGGCCCGGCGTGCGCTTGGCGGTGATGAACTCGTGCACATCGGGATGGTCAATGCGCAGCACACCCATCTGAGCCCCCCGGCGCGCGCCTGCGCTCTCTACGGTCGAGCACGACTGGTCGAACACGTTCATGTAGCTGCACGGCCCCGACGCCATGGAGGCCGTGGCCTTCACTTGCGCGCCCTTGGGCCGGATGCGGGAGAAATCGTAGCCCACGCCGCCCCCACGGCGCATGGTTTCTGCAGCCTCGCGCAGGGCTTCGTAGATGCCTGGAAAACCCTCGTCGTCCACCCCCTGGATGCAGTCGCCCACGGGCTGTACAAAACAGTTGATCAGCGTGGCCTGGATGTCGGTGCCTGCCGCGCTCATAATCCGGCCCGCTCCGATGGCGCCCGCCTTCAGGTTGGCGAGGAACAGGGCTTCGTATTTGTCGCGCAGCTCCGGCGCCTCCACCGAGGCCAGGGCCCGCGCCACACGCTGGTAAAGCTCGTCTGCGGTGGTTTCCCCGGGTTTGAGGTATTTCTCACGCAACACATCCAGGCTGATGGGCTGCAATGAAGAGGTGGGCTTGAGGGGGGGCTGTGGTTCGCGTTTCATGGGGGCCGATGATTTGGGTTTCACGCCAGTGAGGTCTTGCGTTCCATCAAGAGGGCCTCATTCCTCACGGATATGCCGCGAGAATGCCGGACAAGGTCAAAGCTCGTCCAGAAGAACTTGCCCATCATGCTCCACGTAGGGGTGGTAGGGACCAGTGCCGCTGTTGTCCGCCCGCGAGGCCGGCACAAAGCCGCCCGTCTTGACATCAAACACATGGACTTCTCCTTCCTCGATCACATAGTGCCAGCCATGCAGGCTGATCTGCCCTGACTGCACACGGCTCCGCACCATGGGGTACTCCATGAGCCGCTCCAGCTGCAGCACCACAGCGCGTTGCTCGGTGCGGCGCAGCACCTCAGGTCCGGGCTGCATGGGCAACAAGGCCTCTCGCCCCAGGTCCAGCCAGCGGTTCAGGTTGGGCGCTTCGGGCGAAACCTCACCATACATCGCCTTGATAGCCCCACAGTGACTGTGGCCGCACACCACAATGCGGCGCACCTGCAGGTTGAGCACCGCAAACTCGATGGCCGCCGTGGTGCCATGGTGGCCGTGAGATCCGTCATACGGCGGGATGAACGCACCCACGTTGCGCACCAAGAACAGCTCCCCCGGGCCCGCACCGGTCAGCAGGTAGGGCACCAGGCGCGAGTCGGAACAGCCGATGAACAGGGTGGTCGGGTGCTGCCCTTCGTCCACCAGCGCCTGGAACTGCTCGCGGTACTGGGGAAAGGCGTCGTTATGGAAACGGCGCAGGCGATCAAGCAGCTCGTCGGGCATGGGGCAATCGGTTGAAGCGTGGTGCAACTACTGTACAAGCGGTGAGTCGGCCGCGTCCAGTGCCACGCCTTCCACCACGGCAGCGCCCGCCAGCAATTGCAGGTACTGGCGCAGCGCATTCACCCAGGCCTGCTGGCGCAACGTGAGCGCAATGGCCTGGCGCACTTCTTCAAACGAAGGCTGCTGCCCGGGGTCGCGCGCCACCACCTCCACCACATGCAGGCCAAACCGGCTGTGCACCAGGCGTGCCAGCACACCGATCTCCGCGCTGCCAAACACCTCGCGGGCGAATTCAGGCGCACAGTCGGCGCGGGTCAGCCAGCCCAGATCGCCGCCTTGCTGGCCGCTGGGGCAGTTGGACCACTGCGCTGCCGCTTCGGCAAACTTGGCGCCACCGTCGTCCGCACAGCGCAGGTCAATCAGCATGGCTTCGGCACGCAGGCGCAGCTGCTTGACGTCCACGCCGGGCGTCACGGCAAACAGCACGTGGCGCAGCTGGGCCCGCTCACCATGGGCGTGTGCCGCAGGGTGGGCGTCATGGTAGCGGCGGCAGGCTTCTTCCGACGGGTCGGGGATGGGCAGCTCGCGCTCCAGCAGTTGCTCGATGGCATTCGAGGCCTTGGTGCTGATGGCCCCTTCGACACCCGGCACATCGTCCTGCGCCAGCAGGCCGCCTTGCTGGGCTGCCTGTCGCAGCAGCTCGGTGCAGGCACGCTGGCGCAAGGCTTCATCATCCAGCCACTCGGCCGTTGAATTCAATGCCACGCCGTTGATGCGCGCCACCGGGGCCTGCCCCATGGGCTGAGGGGTTGCCATGGCGGGCGTGTCTGCCATGGCCGTCGCTCCTACCGTGGCGGAGAGCGCCTCGTAGGCGGCCGTTTGCTCGGGGGAAAGCGTGCTTTGGGGGGCGCTCTGGCTGGTTGCGCTGGTGCCGCAACCGCAGCTACCGGTTCCACATCCGCTCATGGTGTGCTCCTTGGGTGGTATGAATTCATACGCCACGGCGGTCTTGCGACTGCATATGGCCGGGTGGCAGATTCAGGCGGCGCGCACGCACTACCTGATAGGGGCGCAGCACATAGGCCAGCGTGCCAAAGCCGCTCCACACATGCACCAGGCGGGTGAACGGGAAGATCAGGAAGATGCTCATGCCCAGGAACATGTGCGTCTTGAAGATCCAACCCGCACCGGCCAGCAGATCGACCGCACCACTGCGGAAAGTGACGATGCGTTGCCCCCACTCAGCCAGGCGCATCATCATGGAGCCGTCCAGATGTTGTGCCGACAGCGGGATGGTGGCCAGGCCCAGCGCCAGTTGTACCCACAGGAGCACCAGGATCAGGATGTCGCTGGTCTTGGAGGTGGCGCGGATGCGCGCATCCGACAGGCGGCGGTGCAGCAGGAGGGACAGGCCCACGAAGCCCATCAGGCCTGCAATCCCCCCCGACACCATGGCCATGAGCTGCTTGGCGCCGGCGCCGATAAAGTGCTCATACAAGAAGTGCGGCGTAAGCATGCCCACGGTATGGCCAAAGAACAGGAACAACACGCCCACATGGAACAGGTTGCTGCCCCAGCGCAAGCTGCCGGTGCGCAGCAGCTGGGAGGAATCGCTTTTCCAGGTGTACTGGTCGCGGTCAAACCGCGCCCAGCTGCCAATGAAAAAGACAGCGAGGCAAATATAGGGATAGATGCCAAACAACAGGGTGTCAAGCCAGGTGGTCATACGGAGACTCCTTCTGGTGCCCGCTCGGCGCGGGGGGTACGAACAAAATGCATAGGTTGTGGCTGGTCCGGCTTGGACTGCCCCTGGGTGCTGCAACCGCCAAACGCCTCGGGCTCGGCCCAGACCTCGTCCATCGGCGGCTCGGGGGTCAGCGCTACCGACTGCACGCGCTGGCCCGACACTTCGAGCACCGCGGCAATCACGCTGGCATAGGGGCTGTTGCGCGCCACCAGCGCACTGAACAGCGCGTTCAGGATGTGGGCCATCTCGCCCAGGAACTCCTTGGCCACTTCCACAGGCTGGGTGGAGGCGAACTCCAGCACCACCGGCAGGTGGTCGGGCAGTTCGTCGGCTTCGAACTTCAGGCCTGCTTTGTCGTAGGTCTGCAGCAGGTCGATAAGCGCCGGGCCCCGGTCGCGCGAGTCGCCGTGCACATGCTCGAACAGGTGCAGCGAGGTCTGACGACCCCGGTCGAAGTTGTCCACATAGCGGGCCTCGGCTTCGAGCGGGTCGAGTGCAGCCAGGTGCTCGCACACAGCCTTCAGTTCATTCATGCGATCGGCCGTAAGGGCCTGCTCTGCCTGCAGGGCGTCGATGAGCTGCGGCATCACGCTGCGCAGTTGCGCATCGGGGTAGCTCAGCAGGTAGCCCAGGGCGCGCAGGGTCAGGCGCACGGAGGTCGGGTTCTTTTTGAACATGGTGATTCCTTTGCCTGTGCTTCAGACCGTGGCTTTGATCGGGATCGTGCGGGGCTTCTTGCCGCCGAACATGCTGGTCTCGGTGGCGCCATCGGAACAGCCGTTGCCAAACGAGAAGCCGCAACCACCCCGAATGTCGAACGCGTTTTCGGCATATTCGCGGTGGGCCGATGGGATGACAAAGCGGTCCTCGTAGTTGGCAATCGCCATCACGTGGTACATCTCCTCGACCTCGGCCATCGACAGGCCCGCCTGCTTGAGCACACCCAGGTTCTGGCGCTGCTCCACATGCTTGTCGCGCTGGTAGGTGCGCATGGCCAGCATGCGCTCCAGCGCCCGTACCACGGGGCCGGTGTCGCCTGCAGTCAGCAGGTTCGCCAGGTACTGCACGGGGATGCGCAGCTGCGACACATCCGGGATGTCGCCATTCACACCCACATGGCCCGCGTTGGCTGCGGCCGTGATGGGCGAGAGCGGAGGCACATACCAGACCATGGGCAGCGTGCGGTACTCGGGGTGCAGCGGCAGGGCCACCTTCCACTGCACGGCCATCTTGTAGACCGGGCTGTTGCGGGCGGCGTCCATCCAGCTGTCCGGAATGCCGTCGATGCGCGCCTGGCGGATCACATCGGGGTCGTTCGGGTCCAGGAAGATGTCGAGCTGCGCCTGGTACAGGTCGCGGTCGCGTTCCACGCTGGCGGCTTCCTGGATGCGGTCTGCGTCGTACAGCAGCACACCCAGGTAGCGGATACGGCCCACGCAGGTTTCCGAGCACACGGTCGGCTGGCCCGCTTCGATGCGGGGGTAGCAGAAGATGCACTTCTCGGCCTTGCCCGATTGCCAGTTGTAGTAAATCTTCTTGTAGGGGCAGCCGCTGACGCACATGCGCCAGCCGCGGCACTTGTCCTGGTCGATCAGCACGATGCCGTCTTCCTCGCGCTTGTAGATCGAGCCGCTGGGGCACGATGCCACACACGCCGGGTTCAGGCAGTGCTCGCACAGGCGCGGCAGGTACATCATGAAGGTGTTTTCGAACTGGCCGTAGATGTCCTTTTGCACATCGTCGAAGTTCTTGTCCTTGCTGCGCTTGCTGAACTCGCCGCCCAGGATTTCTTCCCAGTTCGGGCCCCACTCAATCTTCTCCATGCGCTTGCCGGTGATCAGGCTGCGCGGGCGGGCTGTGGGTGCGGCCTTGCTCTCAGGCGCGGACTGCAGGTGGTCGTAGTCGAACGTGAAGGGCTCGTAGTAGTCGTCGATCTGCGGCAGGTTGGGGTTGGCGAAGATGCGCATGAGCAGCTTCCACTTGCCGCCCTGGCGGGGGGCGATGGAGCCGTCCGGGTTGCGCACCCAGCCGCCGTTCCACTTGTCCTGGTTTTCCCATTCCTTGGGGTAGCCGATGCCGGGCTTGGTCTCGACGTTGTTGAACCAGGCGTATTCCACGCCCGGGCGACTGGTCCAGACGTTTTTGCAGGTGACGGAACAGGTGTGGCAACCGATGCACTTGTCCAGGTTCAGCACCATGCCGATTTGTGCGCGAATTTTCATCGTGTTTCTCCTTGTCTTCGGCTTCAGGCGTGGGCTGCCGTGCTGGACACGGGCTCGTCGTCGAGCCAGTCCACGCGGTCCATCTTGCGCACCAGCACGAACTCGTCGCGGTTGGTACCAATGGTTCCGTAGTAGTTGAAGCCGTAGCTCAACTGCGCATAGCCGCCGATCATGTGGGTGGGCTTGAGCACGATGCGCGTGACCGAGTTGTGGATACCTCCGCGCGTGCCGGTGATCTCGGAACCAGGGGTGTTGATGATCTTCTCTTGCGAGTGGTACATCATCACCATGCCCGGGTTCACACGCTGGCTCACCACGGCACGGGCTGCAATCGCGCCGTTGGCGTTGAAGAGTTCGACCCAGTCGTTGTCCACGATGCCGGCGCTCTTGGCGTCGTCTTCGCTCAGCCACACCACCGAGCCACCGCGATTGAGCGTGAGCATCATCAGGTTGTCGCTGTACGTGCTGTGGATGCCCCACTTCTGGTGCGGCGTGATGAAATTCAGCGCGATCTCGCGGTTGCCGTTGGGCTTCTTGCCTTCGACTTCTTCCAGCGTCTTCAAGTGAACGGGTGGGCGGTAGCTCACGAAGCCTTCACCAAAGTCACGCATCCACGGGTGGTCCTGGTAGAACTGCTGGCGGCCCGTGAGGGTGCGCCATGGGATGTACTCGTGCACGTTGGTATAGCCGGCGTTGTAGCTGACCTTTTCGCTTTCCAGGCCCGACCAGGTGGGCGAGCTGATGATCTTGCGCGGCTGCGCCTGGATGTCGCGGAAGCGGATCTTTTCGTCCTCGCGGTGCAGCGCCAGGTGCACGTGGTCGCGCCCGGTCTGCTTGCCCAGGGCCTCCCAGGCCTTGCAGGCCACGTGGCCGTTGGTCTCGGGCGCCAGCATCATCACCACTTCGGTCGCATCGATGTCGGTCACGATGCGGGGCATGCCCTGCGTCACGCCCTCTTCCTTCACGCGGCCGTTCAGGTCACCGAGCTGGCCCACTTCGGTCTGCGTGTTCCAGCCAATGCCCTTTCCGCCATTGCCCGCCTTGTCCATCAATGGGCCCAGGGCGGTGAAGCGCTTGTAGAGGTTGGGGTAGTCGCGCTCGACCACCGTGACCTGCGGCGCGGTCTTGCCGGGGATGAGTTCGCACTCGCCGTTCTTCCAGTCGCGCACGCCATACGGCTGCGCCATTTCACCGGGGGTGTCGTGCATGATGGGCGTGAGCACCACGTCCTTCTCGACGCCGAGATGGCCCACGCTGACCTCGCTCACGGCCTTGGCGAAACCCTTGTAGATCTCCCAGTCGCTCTTGGCCTGCCATGCAGGGTCCACTGCGGTGGACAGCGGGTGGATGAAGGGGTGCATGTCGCTGGTGTTGAGGTCGTTCTTCTCATACCAGGTGGCTGTGGGCAGCACGATGTCGGAGTACAGGCAGGTGGTGCTCATGCGGAAGTCGAGCGTGACCAGCAGATCCAGCTTGCCCTCGGGCGCATTGGCGTGCCACTGCACCTCCTCGGGCTTGGCTTCGTCCTTGCCCAAGTCTTTGCCCTGCACGCCGTGGGTGGTGCCCAGCAGGTGCTTGAGGAAGTATTCGTGCCCCTTGCCCGACGAGCCCAGGATGTTGGAGCGCCACACGAACATGTTGCGCGGCCAGTTGGACGGATGGTCTGGGTCCTCGCAGCTCATGGTGAGCGTGCCGTCCTTCAAGGACTTGACGACGTAGTCCTTCGCATCCATTCCGGCCGCAGCGGCGTCCTTGGCGACCTTCATCGGGTTGGTCTTGAGCTGGGGGGCCGATGGCAGCCAGCCCATGCGCTCGGCGCGCACGTTGTAGTCGATCTGTGCGCCGTGGTAGGCGCGCTGGTCGGCCAGGGGCGACAGAATCTCTTCCATGCCCAGCTTTTCATAGCGCCACTGGTCGGTGTGGGCATAGAAGAAGCTCGTGCTGTTCATCTGGCGCGGTGGACGGATCCAGTCCAGCGCAAAGGCCAACGCCGTCCAGCCCGTCTGTGGGCGCAGCTTTTCCTGGCCCACATAGTGCGCCCAGCCGCCACCGCTCTGGCCAATACAGCCGCACAGCATCAGCATGTTGATGATGCCGCGGTAGTTCATGTCACTGTGGTACCAGTGGTTCATCGCCGCGCCGATGATCACCATGGACTTGCCATGGGTCTTGTGCGCGTTGTCGGCGAACTGGCGGGCTACGGTGATGATCTGCTCGCGCGGCACACCGGTGATTTTTTCTTGCCATGCGGGCGTGAAGGGACGGTCAGCGTCGTAGCTGCCACCGGGTTCTTCGCCCGGCAGGCCACGGTCGATGCCATAGCTGCCGGCCAGCAGGTCGAACACGGTGGCCACCATCACGCGGCCCTGGGCTTCGTGGCCTTCCAGTTCCAGGTGGGTGACGGGTACGCGGCGCACCATCACGTCACCGCCTTGTTCATTGGCCGTGAAGTTGGGCGTGGCTACACCACCAAAGTACGGGAAGCCCACATCAGCCACGTCGTGCGCCTGCTCGCCGTCTTCAATCACCGAGAGCTTGAGCTTGACGGTGTTGCCGGTGCGTGCTTCTTTGTTCTCCAGGTTCCACAGGCCCTGGTCGGGGCGGCCGTCCGCCCCCCAGCGAAATCCGATGGAACCATTGGGCAGCGTGACCTGGCCCAGTTCGTCGTAGCCCACGGTCTTCCAGTCGGGGTTGTTCGACTGGTCGAGCTTGTTCGGAAAGTCGCTGGCGCGCACATAGCGGTCGGGCACCATCACCGTGCGGCCATCGGGCAGCTTCTTTTCCTTGAGCACCACCAGGAGCGGCAGGTCGGTGTAGCGGCGCGCGTAGTCGTCAAAGTACGCGCTGCGGCCCTTGCCGCCGTCCTTGAAGTAGAACTCGTTCAGGATCACATGGCCCATGGCCATGGCCACGGCGGCGTCCGTCCCCTGCTTGGGGTGCATCCACAAATCGCCCAGCTTGGCGACTTCGGAATAGTCGGGCGTGATGGACACGACCTTGGTGCCCTTGTAGCGCACCTCGGTCAAAAAGTGCGCATCGGGCGTGCGCGTCTGGGGCACGTTGGAACCCCAGGCAATGATGTACGAGCTGTTGTACCAGTCGGCCGACTCGGGCACGTCGGTCTGCTCACCCCAAACTTGCGGACTGCTCGGGGGCAGGTCGCAGTACCAGTCGTAAAAACTCATGCACACGCCGCCGATGAGGCTCAGGTAGCGCGAACCCGCTGCATACGAAATCATCGACATCGCCGGGATGGGCGAGAAGCCGATGATGCGGTCCGGCCCGTGCTTCTTGATGGTGTACACGTTGGCCGCAGCGATCATCTGGTTGACTTCGTCCCAGGTGCTGCGCACAAAGCCGCCCAGGCCCCGTTGCTTTTGCCATTCGCGTTTGGAGGCATCGTTCTCGACGATGCTGGCCCAGGCGTCCACCGGGCTCTTGGCCAGGGCGATGGCGGCGCGCCAATGCTTGAGCAGGCGGCCACGCACCATGGGGTACTTCACGCGGTTGGCGCTGTACAGGTACCAGCTGTAGCTGGCGCCACGCGCGCAGCCACGGGGCTCGTGGTTGGGCAGGTCGGGGCGGGTGCGGGGGTAGTCGGTCTGCTGGGTTTCCCAGGTCACGATGCCGCCCTTGACGTAGATCTTCCAGCTACAGCTGCCCGTGCAGTTCACGCCGTGCGTGCTGCGCACGATCTTGTCGTGCGCCCAGCGGTCGCGGTAGGCGTCTTCCCAGGTGCGGTCTTCACCGTTGGTTTCGCCGTGGCCTTGGGCAAAGGTCTCGCGGGGCTGCGAGAAGTACGAAAGGCGATCGAGGAAATGGCTCATCGGGGGCTCCTTTTTCTGTTCTGTCCAGGGGTGATCAGCAAGGCATCTCGGCGTGCTTGCGTGCGTAGTACCACCAGGTGATCACGATGCAAACGAGATAGAAAGCGAAAAATGTCCACAGCGCCGCATGGGGGCTGCCAGTCAGGGCAATCGAGCTGCCATAGCTTTTGGGGATGAAGAACCCGCCATAGGCGGCCATGGCGGCTGTGAAGCCCAGCGTGGCAGCGCCCAGCGTGTTGCCTTCCTTGTTGGCCTGTGCCACGGCGGCGGTGTTGCGGGGGTCCACACCCCGCATGGCTTCGGTCAGGAAAATCACGGGAATCATGCGGAAGGTGGAGCCGTTGCCGATGCCGGTGGTGAGGAACAGCACCAGGAAGCACACAAAGAAGCCTGCAAACTGGCCTTCGTTACCCGCCGAGGGCAGGAAGAACGTGACGCCCACCACCGCTATGACCATGACGATGAAGTTCCACAGCGTGACGCGCGCACCGCCGAGCTTGTCGGCCATCCAGCCGCCAAACGGGCGGATCACCGCACCCACCAGCGGGCCCAGCCAGGCGTAGGCCAGGGGGTTCACGCCAGGGAACTGGCTCTTGATGAGGAGCGGGAATCCTGCGGCATAGCCGATGAAGGAGCCGAAGGTGCCGAGGTACAGCACGCACATCAGCCAGTTGTGCTTGCGCTTGAAGATGGCGGCCTGGGCGGCGAACGAGGCGCGCGCGTCGGCGATGTCGTTCATGCCGAACCAGGCGGCCAGCGCCGTCAGCGCAATCCATGGCACCCAGATGAAGGCGGCGTTCTGCGTCCACACCTGCACGGTCTGGCCGTTCTTCACAATGGTCTGACCTTCGCCGCCAAAGATGCCGAAGATGCCGGCCGTGACCACCAGCGGGCTCAGGAACTGCACCACCGACACGCCCAGGTTGCCCAGGCCCGCGTTCACACCCAGCGCGGAGCCCTTGCGCTCCTTCGGAAAGAAGAAGCTGATGTTGGCCATGCTGGAGCTGAAGTTGCCGCCGCCCAGGCCGCACAGCAGCGCCAGGATGAGCATGGTGGGGTAGGCCGTGGTGTTGTCCTGCACCGCAAAGCCGATGCCGATGGCCGGGATCAGCAGCGAGGCGGTGGAGATCGCCGTCCAGCGGCGGCCACCGACCAGCGGCACCATGAACGAGTAGAAGATGCGCAGCGTGGCGCCCGAAAGCGCGGGCGCTGCCGCCAGCCAGAACAGCTGGTTGGTCGAATACTTGAAGCCCAGGCCTGGCAGGCTCACTGCGACCACGCTCCAGACCTGCCAGATGGCAAAGGCCAGGAACAGCGCGGGCACCGAGATCCACAGGTTGAGCTTGGCGACGGCTTCGCCTTCGCGCTCCCAGAAGGACTTGTCCTCCGGGGTCCAGAGGGTGAGCAGGCGCCCCTGGCGCCCGCTGTTGGTGGTGGCAGACATGGTGAGGTTTCCTTGAAAAATCAGCGGGTGGCAGGCTGTGCGACAGCGCCCTGCGAGCCCATGAGGCGGGTGTTGCGCACTTCGGTGAAGTACATCCAGATGAGCGAGACCCACACCACGCCATACATCAACATGAAGGCGCTGGAACGGATGCCGGTGAGGTCCATGAGCGCACCAAACAGGATGGGCAGGATGAAGCCGCCGAGGCCACCGGCCAGGCCCACGATGCCGCTGATGGCACCGATGTTCTTGGGATAGTCATCGCTGATGTACTTGAAGACACTGGCCTTGCCGAAGGCCCACGAAATGCCCAGCAGGAACATCAGGCCGGTGAACGCGTAGACGTTGAGACCCAGGTGGAAAGTCTTGGGGCCGTTGACAGTGAGGATGGTGAAGTCGGTCTGTGGATAGCTCAGCAGGAACAGGCAGATCCAGCTCACCCACATCACCCACCAGGTCACGCTGTGGGCGCCGTACTTGTCGCTCAGCATGCCGCCGATGGCGCGCAGCACACCACCGGGTAGCGAGAAGCAGGCCGCCAGCAAAGCCGCCACGCGGATGTCGAGGCCAAACTCGCCCACGTAGTACTGCACCATCCACAGCGACAGCGCCACGTAGCCGCCGAACACGATGCTGTAGTACTGGCAGTACTTGAGCACCTTGGGGTCCTTGAGCGCCTTGAGCTGGTCGGTGAACTTGACGCTGCTGGGCACCAGGTGGGCCGGGTCGCTGTAGCTGAAGAGCCAGAACAGCACCACGGTGCCCAGCATGATGGCCGCATACACCTGCGGCACCATGGTCCAGCCAAAGGCCACCAGCAGCACCGGAGCCACGAACTTGTTCACGGCTGCGCCCGAATTGCCCGCGCCATACACCCCCATGGCCGTGCCCTGGCGGTGCTTCGGAAACCAGCGTGCCACATAGGGCGTGCCCACCGAAAACGAGCCACCTGCCAGGCCCACAAACAGGCCGATGGTGAGAAAGTGCCAGTATTCGGTGGCGTAGCCCATCATCCAGATGGCAGGCACGGTGGTGGCCATCACCGCAGTCATCACGATGCGGCCACCGAAGCGGTCGGTCCAGATGCCGAGCGGCACCCGCACCAGCGAGCCCGTGAGCACGGGCATGGACATGAGCAGCCCGAACTGCGTGGAGTTCAGGTTGAGCATCTTCTTGATGGGAATACCGATGACGCCGAACATCATCCAGACCATGAAGCAGACGGTGAATGCGAAGGTGCTGACGATGAGCACCGACCAGGCCTGGCGGGTGCGCTGTGGGCTGTCGCCCGGGGGCAAAATGGTGTGTGCCATTGCGCGGTTCCTCTTCTCTTTGCGTATGGCGGTATCGTCCCGCTTTGGGCACGCACTGCCTATCCTTCGCAAGGACACCTGGGGCGCGGCAGAAGGACTAGTCCAGGCCTACGCCACCGCGCCGACCCATCGTCCGAAAGAACTATGGATGGATGACCAGGCAGGCGCGCGCAGCGGCGGGCCGGTTCGAGAGAGGAAATGCAGGGGAGGGACAGAGCACCAAGGCCCGCGGGCGCAACGCTGCAGCGGCGATGGGCTCCGCACCGAAAAAATTCAGCAAAAAATGCCGCCAGCGCTTGATAGGAAAGCGCAAATAGCTATTGAAAATATAGCAAACCCACGCACAGGCGACCGCACGGCCGTGCGCGCAGCGAATCCGCTATTCGGCTACTCCGCGCGCTGGCGGTCTGAGGCGTAGACCGCAGCCTGCACGCGCGAACTCAGGCCCAGCTTGCGCAGGATGTGCTGCACATGGATCTTGACGGTGGTCTCGGCGATGTCGAGCGTGCGCGCGATTTCCTTGTTGCTGGCACCCCGCGCGATCTCGCGCAGCACGTCTTCCTCGCGCGGCGACAGGGGCGCTGCGCCATGGACGGCCTCGGGCGGCTGCGCGGGCGCGGCAGGCGCTGCGGGCGCGGCAGACATATTGGGCGCAATGAGCGCTGCCGCCTCGGCAACACCTTGCGACTGGAACGCTGAGACCAGCTTGCCCATGAGTTCGGGGCTCACCACCGGTTCGCCACGGGCCGCGCGGCGGATGGCCTGGGCCAGCAGGTCGCCGTCAATGGTCTTGAGCAAATAGCCCTGCGCGCCATTGCGCAGCGCGGCGGCCAGGTCCTGCCCGTCTTCGCTCACGGTGAGCATGAGCACGCGCGACGCAGGCGACACCTCGCGCAGGCCCCGGATGGCGTCCACGCCCATCACGCCGGGCAGGTGGTTGTCCAGCAGGATCACCTGGGGCTGCAGCTGGGGCGCCAGGCGCAGCGCCTCGGCAGCGTCACCCGCCTCGCCCACCACCTGCAGGCCCGCGTCCTGCCCCAGCAACGCGATCAGTCCCCGGCGGAACAGCGTATGGTCGTCCACCACCAGCAGCGTCACCGGCGGTGGCGCCGGGACGTGGGGGGCCACACTAGCAGGTGTTGCGAAAGGGATGGTGGAGGTCGTCATGGAGTGAGTGTTGCCACCCGGCCGTCGGCCAAGGCGGGGGGGAATTCGCCGCCAAAAGCGGCGCCTTGGTCGATGTGCTCCGCAGCAGGACACGGCGCAGGCTGGGCTGGCAGGGTGGTGGCGGAAGTCACCGTGGGCAGTTCGATGCACACGCGCGTGCCCTGGCCCGGGGTGGATTCGACTTGCAGGACGGCACCCACGCGGTGGGCCCGCTCGCGCATGATGCCCAGGCCCACATGCAGCGAATCGGGCGGCACCGTGGCCACGTCAAAGCCCTTTCCGTTGTCCTGCACCTCAAAGCGCCAGCGCGGATGCCGGTGCACCAGCAGGTCCACCCGCGTGGCACCCGAATGCTTGCGCACGTTCGACAGCGCCTCCTGCACCATGTGCAGCACCTGGATCTGCAGGTCGGGCGCCAACGGCAGGCCGTGGCCCACCATGCCCAGCGTGGTGGCCGTACCGGTCTGGTGTTCGAACTTGGACAGCGTGGCGCGCAGGGCAGATTCGATGTCCTCATCGCTGGTGCGAGTGCGAAAGTGCACGAGCAGCTCGCGCACGTCGGAATAACACTCGCGCACGCCCACATCCAGCTCGCCGATGCTGCGGTCGCGTTTGGCCTCGTCACCACGCTTCACGGCGTCGCGCAGCAGCTGCGTCTGGATCTTGAGGAAAGCCAGCGACTGGGCGATGGAGTCGTGCAGCTCGCGCGCCAGCATGCCCCGCTCTTCGGCCACGGCAGCTTCGCGCTCCAGGGCGTTGGCGCGCAGGCCTTCCATGGCGCTGGCCAGGTGGCGCGTCATGGCTTCGAGCAGGTCGCGCAGTTCGTCGGTCAGCTCGACGGGCGATCGGAAGAACAGGTCCACCTCGCCCAACAGGCGCTGCTGCATCTGCACGGGGATGGTCACCATGGTTTCAAAACCCGCTTCGCGGCAGTGGGGCAGCGCGACGTGGGTGGACGGCGTGATGGGGATGACCCGCGTGCGCGCCTGGGCCTGGGGCTGGCCGCACAGGCAGGTGCCGGTGTGCAGGCAGTGCTCGCCCTCGGCCATGGAGCGCGGCAGACCGTCTGCGGCCAGCAGCACATAACGTTCGTTGGCCTCGTTGGACCAGCGCACGGCGGCCGCATCGGCCCCGGCCACACGGCGGATCTGCTGCACGAAGCCCTGGGCCAGAAGCTCCAGGCTGCTGGCGGTGGAGGCCAGCGCACTCACCTCGTACAGTGCGGCCAGGCGCTGGTTCTGCACGGCGATGCTGGCCGTCTTTTCGCGCACCTTGTGCTCCAGATCGTCGTGCGATGCCTGCAACGCGTGCGCCATGAGATTGAAGCCCGCCGACAGCTGGCCGAACTCGTCATCGGTATCGACCGGCAGGCGCGTGCCCAACTCGCCCTGGCGCATCCGGGCCTGGGCCTGCTGCAGGCGCGCCACCGGGTTGATGACCAGCAGATAGCTCACGGCCATGAAGGTCACGGCGGCCACAATGGCCAGCGCCATCATGAACAGCTGGAACAGGTGC
This sequence comes from Acidovorax sp. Root275, assembly GCF_001428965.1. Taxonomy (NCBI): domain Bacteria; kingdom Pseudomonadati; phylum Pseudomonadota; class Betaproteobacteria; order Burkholderiales; family Comamonadaceae; genus Acidovorax; species Acidovorax sp. Root275. Next base: position 856,180 of record NZ_LMJH01000010.1, read on the forward strand.
AAGGCCGCCGTCCAGCCCGCGATCTGGATTTCGATGGCATCGACAAACCCATCCACCTGCTGCACAAACGCATCGGCCTGCGCCAGTGTCTGCGCGCGGTCGGGCGGCTGCGTGGCCACCCAGCCGCTGCGCGCCTGCGCCCATTGGGTGCGAATGGCCTCAAAACGCGTGCGGGTCTCGTCGCTCCAGGGCACGAACAGCGGGCGCGACGGATCACCCGTGCGCAGCAGATCCAGGCTCGCGTCGAACAGGCGGGCGCGCTCCTGCACCGCCTCGGCCGGTTCGGTCTGCAGCACCAGCACCATGCGCAGCATGTTCATGCGCAGGCGCCCGGCCTCGTTGACGGCGGCAGCCCCGCCTTCGAGCTTCCAGGTCACCCACAGCGTGAGGCTGATCGAGGCCAGCGCCACCAGCAAAAAGCCCGCGCCCATGGCCAGCAGTTTGGTGGTCAGTGTGGGCTTGGTGCGCATGCAGGGCAGTGTAGGCACCGAGCTTGCGCCGACTCTTGACCTAGGTCAAGGCTGGCCCGCGTAGCATGGCGCCATGCAACGACCCACACGCTCCCCCCTGCGGACATGGCTGGCACTCGGCGGCACCCTGATGGCGCTGGCGGGCTGCGCGGGAGCCCCGCCCCCCGGCACCCTGACCGGTACCCTGGCCGCCACCCAGCCTGCCCCCCCATGGCCCGACCGCCTGCAGGCCCTGCTCCCCGCCGATGTGCTGCTGCTCGGCGAGCAGCACGATGCGCCCGACCACCAGCGCCTGCAGCGCGAAGCCGTGCTGTGGCTGGCGGCCCGGGGCCAGCTTGCCGCCGTGGTCCTGGAAATGGCCGAGAGCGGGTACCACACCCGGGCGCTGGCGCGCGACGCCACCGAAGCCCAGGCCCAGGCCGCACTGCAGTGGAACGATGCCGCCTGGCCATGGAAGGCCTATGGCCCCGTGGTCATGGCGGCCGTGGCCGCAGGTGTGCCGGTGCTGGGTGGCAACCTGCCCCGCGCCCAGATGCGCGCCGCGATGGGCGAAACCGCCTGGGACCAGCACCTGCCGGCCCCCGCACTGGCGTTGCAGTACCAGGCGCTGCGCGACGGCCACTGCGGCCTGCTGCCCGAATCGCAAATCCCGCCCATGGCCCGTATCCAGATCGCCCGCGACGCGAGCATGGCGCGCACCGCCCAGGAGGCATTGCGCCCCGGGCAGACGGTGCTGCTGGTGGCCGGGGGCGGCCATGTGTTGCGTGGCCTGGGCGTGCCCACCCACTGGCCTGCCAATCTGGTATCAAAAGTGGCCTTGACGCAAGCAGGAAAAGCGCCAACAGCTATCAAAAATGATGCAGATACGGTGATCAACACCCCCGCCCTGCCCCCGCGCGATGCCTGTGCAGAGCTGCGCGCAAAATGGCGCCCGGCGTCCTCAGCGCCTTGAGGTGATCTATGGGACTGCTGGCAGCGGCTGCGCCCGCAGCAGCGCCGCGAAGTCATCGGCGGGCACGGGACGGCTGCACAGGTAGCCCTGGTACGAATCACAGCCCCGCTCGCGCAGGAAGGCCAGCTGGCCGTCGGTCTCCACCCCTTCGGCCAGCACCGACAGCCCCATGCTGTGCCCCATGGCGATGATGGCGGCACTGATCGCCATGTCGTCCTCGCTTTGCGGAATGTCGCGGATGAAGCCCTGGTCGATCTTGAGCACGTCGATCGGAAACCGCTTGAGCTGCGCCAGCGACGAGTACCCCGTGCCAAAGTCATCCACCGCAATGCGCAAGCCCAGGGCGCGCAGGCGCATCAGCACCTGGCGCGCCTCCTCGGTGCGCTCAGCCAGGGCGGTTTCGGTGATCTCCAGCTCCAGCAGCTCGGGCGGGAAGCCCGAATCGGCCAGTGCGCCCGACGCGCAACCCGCCAGGTCCGTCAGGTGGAACTGGCGCGGCGACACATTCACCGCCAGCGTGAGTTCCGGCAGGCCCGCCAGGCGCCACTGCTGGCCCTGGCGGCAGACCTCGCGCAGCACCCATTCGCCCAGCGGGCCGATCACGCCCGAGGTTTCGGCCACCGGGATGAAGCGCGCGGGCGAGATCAGGCCCTCGTGGGGGTCGTTCCAGCGCACCAGCGCCTCGGCCCCCTGGATGCGGCCTGTGGCAATGTCCACCTGCGGCTGGTAGTACATCTGCAGGTGGCCCTGCGCCAGTGCCAGGCGCAGGCGCGACTCCAGTGCCAGCCGCTCACGCGCGGCCTGCGTCATGGCTTCGTGGAAGAAGCACCACGCGCCCCGGCCCCGCGCCTTGGCGCCGTACACGGCCGCGTGGGCGCCCTGCAGCAGCAGCTCGGTGGTGCCCGCATGTTCAGGAAACATGCAGATGCCCACACTCACCCCCGCCACCACCTCGAAACCGTCGGGCGAACGCCAGGGCTCGGCCACGGCCGTGATCAGGTGCCGCGCCACGGCAGCGGCGCCGTCGGAATGGCGCAGGTGGCGCGCCACCACGGCCAGCTCGTCCCCGGCCAGCCGCCCCATCACGTCACCCGGCCGCAGGGCCGACTGCACCTGCCGCGCAATGTGCTTGAGCACCTCGTCGCCCGTGGCATGGCCGTAGCTGTCGTTCACATCCTTGAAACGGTCGAGGTTGAGCAGCAGCACCGCAAGGTGCTCGCCACTGGCGCGCGCCGACTGCACGGCCTGCTCCAGCTGGTGCCCGAACCAGGCGCGGTTGGACAGCCCCGTGAGCGCGTCGTTGTGGGCCAGGAACTCCAGCCGCTGCTGCTGCACTTTTTCTTCGGAGATGTCCGTGAACATGCACACGTAGTGCGTGATCTGGCCCGCAGGGTCGCGCACGGCCGACAGGGACATGTGCTCCGGAAAAATCTCCCCGTTCTTGCGGCGGTTCCAGATCTCGCCCTGCCAGTGGCCCGTCTGGCGCAGCGTGCCCCACATGGCCTCGTAAAACGCCTTGTCGTGCCGGCCCGACTTGAAGACACGCGGCGTCTGGCCCAGCAGCTCGTCCTCGGTGTAGCCCAGCAGGCGCGTGACCGCGGCGTTGGCCGACAGGATGCGGCTTTGCGCGTCGGTCACCACCACGCCCTCGATGGTGTTGTCCACCACCGTGGCGGCCAGGCGCTGGCGGGCCTCGCTGTGCTTCAGCGCGGCGCGTGCGGCCTTGATCTCGTCCAGGTCCTGCACCACGCAGACCAGGTGGGCGGGCTCGGCGTCCGACACGGGCACCAGCGTCACGGTGCACAGCACCGCCACCTTGCGGCCATCGCCCGGCCGCAGGCAGTCACGCTCGCCCACGTAGTGGTCGATCTCGCCCGCCAGCAGGCGCGACAGCTGTGCCGCCGCCCAGTCACTATCGACCGCCAGCATCACGTCGCGAAAGTTCAGGGTGCACACCCGCTCCAGGGATGCGCCCAGCAGGTCACACAAGCGTGCGTTGGCCCACAGGAAGCGCCCGTCCGGTGCTACCCGCGCAAACCCGGCCGGCGCATGGCGCACGATCTGCGACAGCTCCCAGGCCATGGCCAGACGCACCTTCTCGGCGCGGCGCATGCGCCGCAGCATGCACCAGGCAAGCACGCTGGTCAGCAGCACATAGCCCCAGCCCTTCCAGGTCTGAAAGCGCGTGAGCAGCGCCGGGTCGCTCACCCAGCGGGCCAGCAGCACGTCGCCCACGAACACCCAGGCCACCCCGAGCACCAGGTACAGCAGCATCCCCCGCCAGGGGACAATACGCGAGGCATCGCTCGGATTGGTCATTGATTTCCCCGTTCAATAGAACGTGCCCACGATCTCCCAGGGGCCGTCAACACGTTCTTAGCCATGCTGCGACAATCGCACCGCTATGACCAACGCCTACATACTTACCCTGTCCTGCCCCGACCGCCTGGGGCTGGTGCATGCCGTCTCGGGTTTTCTGCTGGAGCACAGCGGCAACATCGAAGAAGCCGCGCAGTACAACGACCACGATACCGGCCTGTTCTTCATGCGCGTTCAGTTTGCCTGCGATCAGCACGACCACGCAACGCTCAAGGCCCGCCTGGCCACGTTTGCAGAGCCCTACAACATGCACTGGCGTCTGCACGCAACAGCTGCGCCCATGAAAACCGTGCTCATGGTCAGCAAGGAAGGCCACTGCCTGAACGACCTGCTGTTCCGCTGGAAGAGTGGCCTGCTGCCCATCGACATCCGCGCCATCATCAGCAACCACCGCGACTTCTACCAACTGGCGGCCAGCTACAACGTGCCGTTCCACCACATTCCGGTGACCGCTGCCACCAAGCCGCAGGCCGAAGCCAAACAGTTGGAGATTATCGAGGCCGAAGGGGCCGAACTGGTGGTGCTGGCGCGCTACATGCAGGTCCTTTCTCTTGATCTGTGTCAAGCTTTGGCCGGACGGGCCATCAACATCCACCACAGCTTCCTGCCCAGCTTCAAGGGCGCCAAGCCTTACTACCAGGCCCATGACCGGGGCGTGAAGCTCATCGGCGCCACGGCCCACTACGTGACGGCCGACCTGGACGAAGGCCCGATCATCGAGCAGGACGTGGCCCGCGCCGACCACACCGACACGGTGGAAGACCTGACCGCCCGCGGCCGCGACACCGAAAGCCAGGTGCTGGCCCGCGCCGTGAAGTGGCACAGCGAGCACCGCGTGCTGCTCAACGGCCACAAGACCGTCATCTTCCGCTAGTCCGTTCTGCCCCATGGCCACGGCAGCACCGTCCTCCTTCCTCAGCAGTGCGGCGCGGCGCATTCCGCCGATCCAGTGCCTGCTGACGTTTGAAGCCCTGGCCCGCCTGCGCAGCGTGACGCAGACCGCCGAGGAGCTGTGCGTGACGCCCAGCGCGGTGAGCCACCGCGTCAAGCAGCTCGAACAGATCCTGGGCGTGCGGCTGTTTGGCCGCGCCGATTTTTCGCTGACCACCGAGGGCAGCGCCTACCTGGCCCACGTGCGCGAAGGGCTGGGCGCGCTGCAGCGGTTTCCGGGTGCGGCATCGGCGCCGGGGCGGCGGCGGCTCAAGCTGGCCGTCACGCCCACGTTTGCGCGCACCATCCTGATCCCGCGCCTGCGGCAGTTCACCGAGGCCTACCCCGAGATCGACCTGGCCCTGCAGGTGTCCATCCCGCTCCTGGACGTGGTGGCCGAGGATGCCGACCTGATGGTGCGCTTTGGCCCCGGCCACTATGCCGACGTGGAGCATGTGGAGCTGGCGCGCGATGTGGTCACCCCCCTGGCCTCGCCCGCTTTCGTGCGCGAACACGGCCCGTTTGACCGGCCGGAAGACCTCGAAGGTGTGGCCCTGCTGCGCAGCCCGCTGGAGCCCTGGCGCACCTGGTTTGCCGCCACGGGCCTGGACTGGGCCGAGCCCAGCGAGGGCTCGCAGTTCAACGACATCGGCCTGATGTGCGACGGTGCCGCCGCCGGTATGGGCGTGGCACTGGTGCGCCTCAAGCTCGGCGCACCGTGGCTGGAGAACGGCACGCTGGTGCGCCTGTTTGCCACCGACACCGCCAGCCCCCACGCGCACTACCTGTGCTGGCGCACCGGCACCATGGACCGCTGGGAGTGCGCGGCGTTTGCCGAGTGGCTGCGCAAGACCATGGCCTGAACACCCATTTATTGGTGATTTTGGCCGCCAGCGCTTGTCCATAAAGCGCAAAAGCTATAAATTCAATAGCATTCCTGAAGTATCCAGCCTTCACCTGTGGCGCTCAGGACTCCAGATTCCCACAGCCCGCCTGCCGCAACCACCGGGCACGCGCCTTTCACATCTCGCCTGTCTCTTGACCCCTCCACCCCCTCACCACGCCGTGCCGCAAGACGCCCACTTCAAGAAGAGATACCCCACGCTGGAGCAGAACGCGGTGCTCAATGCCACGGCGCGCGCGGTGCTGGTCAACGCGCTGGCCGGCACGGGCAAGACCACCACCCTGGCCATCAAGGCTGCGGACCTGATCCGCACCCAGGGGGCGAGCCGCATCCTGATGCTCGCGTATTCGGAGGCCGGGCTGGCGGCCATTGCGCAGCGCCTGGAAAAGTTCGTCCCCACCATTCCCCGCCAGGTCCAGATCATGACCGTGGAGCAGCTGTGCGCCACCGTACTCAAGGAACAGGGCGACCCCCTGGTGCGCGTGACCGAGCCCCTGCACAAGAGCCTGCTGGTGCGCCAGGCCCACGCCGCGCTGCTGCAGGACGACGCGCTGGACGGCGACCTGGACAGCGCGGCCGAAGTCGGCGACTTCCGGTCGCGCGATCTGGACGTGCAGGCCTTCATCGACTTTGAAGCCCAGGCCAAGCAGCGGCTGCTGCTGCGCGCCATCGACCAGTCGGAGCTGGGCGCCCGGCCCTACTGCCGCGAGCACCAGCTCGACTACGGGCTCTACCAGCTCTTGGTCAAGTACGAGCGCCTGCGCAGGGGGCTGAACAACGAGCCGCAGTTTTACGCACCCGGCGACTGCACGTATGAAATCGCCACGCAGCTCGGCGAGCTGGATTTTGGCGAGGCCTTTGCGCCGCTGCAGGGCCGCTTTGATGCCGTGTTGTTCGACGAACTGCAGGACCTGGACGAGGCCGCCATGATGGTGCTGCGGACGCTGGTGCAGGGCGGCAACGGTCTTTTTGTCGGCGCGGGAGACTTCAACCAGCACATCCTGCCCGGCGCGTTCTCCGTCTTTGGCGACAGCCTGGCCCGCATCCGGCAAGAGTTGCCTGCAGACACGCAGGTCGTCGCCCTCAACACCACCTACCGTTTCGGCAACGCCATCTGCCAGGGGCTCAACCCCTTGTTCGGCGTGGAGTTTTCGGCGCACTACCCCACCAAGCCTGCCGCATTTGAGCGGCGCAGCTACACCGACGACGAGGACTGCGCCCGGCAGCTGCTGGCGATCCACGACGCCGTGCTGCACCAGCCGCCCCCACCGTCGCAGTCGGCCCATTCGACCCATTTGCCCGGCAGCCCCACGGCACCGTGCCTGAACGTGGTGCTGCGGTCGCCGGAAGACTCGATCCTGCTCGAATGGATGTTTGCCCATGAAGGCGTGCACTACGCCTGCAAAGGCATGAAACGCTTCTACCAGCGCCGCGAGATCGCGCTGGTGCTCGCCATCATGGGGGCCATGCAGGGCTGCGGCGACGGGGTACGGCTCACCCAAGGCATTCTAAGCAGCGCGATGGAAGGTCTGCTGCGCTACGTGCGGCGCGGCAGCCAGCCCGACCAGGATATGCTGGCCAATGGCGCTTTCGACATGCAAGCGCTGGTGGAAGACTCCCCCGCCGAAGTGGACACCCGCGTCGTGGCCGCAGAACTCATCGGCAAGCGGGACCTGGTGCGCCGATTTCTGGTGCGCGCCAGCTTCAACCCCCAGGCCCCGGTGGCTTCGCCCCTGTGCGAACAATTGCTGGCCTTGCCCCCCGAGGCCTGTGCGGACGCCGGGCAACTGTGCGGGCACCCACTGGTGCTTCAGCTCTTTGCGCAGGCGCCCATCAGCCCGGACGAGCTGCGCTACTGCACAGACAGCCTCGGCGCACTGGCCCGCATCTGCGCCGGGTTGTCGGTGGACGAATTCCTGGGCCGGCTGGCGCTCATGGTGCAGGCCAGCATCCAGCAGCACACGCAGCAGGAAGCATCGAGCCTGCAACTGCTGACGGTGGAGCGCTGCAAAGGGCATGAATACGACTATGTGGCCGTACCCTTGGTAGAACGCGGGCGCTTTCCGCGCAGCGCCGCCCGACAAGACGCCTACCGTGAGCGCAACATGCTCTATGTCGCCATGACGCGGGCCAGCAAACGCCTGTGGCTTCTGGAAGGCAGCCAACGCCCGGTCAGCCCCGGGCCGGTGTGAGGGGGCTGCGGGCTCTGCTCACAACAAAATTTCTAGTCAAATTGGCCTTCAGCGCTTTATCCAAAAGCGCTAATAGCTATATAAATCATAGCAAACAGCCACATCCAGGCCATTTCACAGACTGCTGCAAGAAAACTCACGCTCCCGCGCGCAGCCTTCCTCTACAGTGGCAGCCATGAACACTGCCGCCCAACCCACCGCAGCCCTGTCCGAACGCGCCGCACGCCAGGCCGAGGTTGTCCTGGCCCTGGGGCGTGTGCTGCCCGCACACGCGCTGCTCTGGCACACCGAAGACACCACGCCCTACGAATGCGACGGCCTCACCGCCTACCGCCAGCGCCCGCTGGTGGTGTGCCTGCCTGAAACCTACGACGAAGTGCAGGCCGTGCTGCAGGTCTGCCACCGGCTGCAGGTGCCGGTGGTGGCGCGCGGCGCGGGCACGGGCCTGTCGGGCGGCGCCATGCCCCACGCCCTGGGCGTGACGATGTCGCTGGCCAAGTTCAACCGCATCCTCAACCTGAACCCCGAAAGCCGCACGGCCGTGGTGCAGTGTGGCGTGCGCAACCTGGCGATCAGCGAGGCGGCGGCACCCTACAACCTCTACTACGCCCCCGACCCCAGCAGCCAGATCGCCTGCACCATCGGCGGCAACGTGGCCGAGAACTCCGGCGGCGTGCATTGCCTGAAGTACGGCCTGACGGTGCACAACGTGCTCAAGGTGAAGGGTTTCACGGTGGAAGGCGAGCCCGTCGAATTCGGCAGCGAGGCACTCGACGCCCCCGGCTACGACCTGCTGGCCGCCGTGATCGGCAGCGAAGGCATGCTGGCCGTGACCACCGAAGTGACGGTCAAGCTCATCCCCAAGCCCCAGCTGGCGCGCTGCATCATGGCCAGCTTCGACGACGTGCGCAAGGCGGGCGACGCCGTGGCCGCCGTCATCGCGGCCGGCATCATCCCCGCAGGCCTGGAGATGATGGACAAGCCCATGACCGCCGCCGTGGAAGACTTTGTCCACGCAGGCTACGACCTGACTGCGGAAGCCATCCTGCTGTGCGAAAGCGACGGTACGCCCGAAGAGGTGGAAGAAGAAATCGGCCGCATGAGCGAGGTGCTGCGCGCTGCAGGCGCGACAGCCATCTCCGTCAGCAACGACGAAGCCGAGCGCCTGCGCTTCTGGAGCGGCCGCAAGAACGCCTTCCCCGCCAGCGGCCGCATCAGCCCCGACTACATGTGCATGGACTCGACCATCCCGCGCAAGCGCCTGGCCGACATCCTGCTGGCCATCCAGGAGATGGAAAAGAAATACCAGCTGCGCTGCGCCAACGTGTTCCATGCGGGCGACGGCAACCTGCATCCTCTCATCCTGTTCGACGCGAACGACGCCGACCAACTGCACCGCTGCGAGCTGTTTGGCGCGGAGATTCTGGAGACCAGCGTGGCCATGGGCGGGACGGTGACGGGCGAACACGGCGTGGGCGTGGAAAAGCTCAACAGCATGTGCGTGCAGTTCACAGCCGAGGAGAACGCGCAGATGTTCGGGCTGAAACATGCGTTTGACCCGGCGGGGTTGCTGAACCCGGGGAAGGTAATTCCTACGCTGAACCGGTGTGCGGAGTACGGGAAGATGCTGGTGCGCGGGGGGGCGATCAAGCATCCGGATTTGCCGAGGTTTTGATGGGTGGCGACCCGCCCCCTCCGGCAACGCGGGATTGATTTCTCGGCCCTACGACCGGCCACAAAACGACGGGCCACGCGGCAGAATCTAGTCAACGCAAGCTGCGCCAAGCGCTTCATCCGTCGAGTTCTTCCATTCGTGCGTTAGTCGCTAATTCCAGCGGAATTGCGGCTCACCAAAAAGTTAGCCACATGTCAAACACAACCGCATCCTTCGCGAGAGCTTCAAGCGCCAAGGCGTTTCTCTGCCTTCTGTTCAGGCATGAGAAGTATCTAGACTGGGCTGTTTCTCACGGCATGGCAATCAACCTTGAGGCTCAGGATCTGCGACTGGCCTTTGACGCAGGCAAGTTCCCCCCCGCAGGGTGGGAGGTTGATGCCCGCTTGAATGCGGCCGTCCATGCCCACGAGCTGAAGCGAGGATTGTTCTCGGCCCTCGCTACAACACTTGCTTTTGCAGCTGCAGGCCTTGCCCTAGCTGCAATTTCGGGCAAAGTTCATCCGGGTCTACCTTGGGATTGGGGCAAAGTACTCAGCGTGGCAGGAGGACTCCTCGCCGCTTGGGCCACGCTATTTGAACTAGGCGGGTACCGCGAAACCTTTAGTGGAGAGTTGTTGCATGAGCAATTGCGACCGTTCTTCTTTCGGGCAGCATTTCTGCCCGGACTCTTCTTCGCAACCGCTGGGCAGTTATGGTGGCAATGAGGGAGGATTGAGCCGGTCGCACTAGGCGAATCGCGTCGGCAGATCGCGGTTCGCGGTTCGCGGTTCGCGGTTCAGCTTCACGGCTCAACGACAGCCCCTTGGTACCAGTGACAGTTCGTGGCGGATTGCATCCAGCAAAATCCCCGACAATCCGCAGCCCCAACCGTCCACCCTCCCCAACCATGCCCAGCGACTCCGCCTCCACCCTCCTCCAATCCGGCAACGCCCTGGTCTCCCAGGCGCAGGCCGTAGCCACGCAAGACTTCGCAGCAGCACGCGCTTTGTGGTGGCAGGCGGGGGTGCTGTTTCAACGGGCGCACGAAGCCGATCCCACGCTGCACTCGGCCGCGTTTCGCTTGGGTCAAGCATGGGTTGCCGAAGCCCATGCGCTGCAGAAAGAAGGCTCAGAAGATGCGACCGCGATGTGGCGACAGGCAGCACTGCAGTGCGAGGTGGCCTTCGCTCTCGACCCACACCATGCGGTGACGGCCATGCATATCGCCAGTTGCTACGCCTGGGCGCAAGACGCCGAGGCCAAGCAGGCGTGGGCGCAGATTGCGCAGCATCTGCAGGAAGAACACGCAGCCAACATGGCGGCGGATGAGGCGGAACGCTAGCCGACGCCAGCTCAAGCGCGGCCGAGCAACGCGATGGCCCGTGTGGCTGTTCGGCTCCCCCACCCCTGCTGGCTGCGCCTGCGGCGGGGCGGTTGCGGGGTGAGCATGCGCGCCGGAGCGCGCATGCCTCGTGAACTGACTCGCCGTGGTTGTCCGAGCGGCGCTGCGCAGCAGCAAAGCGAGTTCCACGGCGCACCCCGCAACCGCCCCGACGCAGGTTTGCCCCGTAGCGAAGCGCAGGGGTCGCAGATTGGGGGTCGCCTTTCTTTTGGGTACTTTTCTTTGGCGAAGCAAAGAACAAGTACCTCGCCCGCCGGGGCGAGTCCCGGCTTCCGCACTCAACACAAGCATGCTTTTCTAACCAGCACGCCCAGGTTTCGACAAGCTCAGCCCGAACGGTTGGGGTGGAGTGCCCTGGCTTCGACAGGCGCAGCCCGAACGGGTGGTCAACTGCCCACCACCGCACGCCAAATCTCCCCCGCATGCGACACCACAAACAGCACCAACCCAATCAACCCACCCACCACCGTCCCATTGATCCGGATGTACTGCAGGTCCTTGCCAATGTTCAGCTCAATCAGCTGCGTCATCTCCTCGGTATCCCACCGCCGCACCGTCTCCTCAATGTGCTGCGCAATGAACGCCGACACATCCGGCGCCAGGTCCTCCACCCAACGTTCCAGCCGATCATTGAACGACTGCCTGAGCGCCGCATCCCCCGCCAGAGACTCCCCCAGCCACAACCCCAACTTGCCCACCTGCCGCGCAAACACCGAATCGGCATCGGCCAAGTCGCGCTGCAACGCACCTCGCAGGTCCTGCCACAGCGCCTGCACATAGCCACCCACCGTGGCATCGGTCTGCAACCAGGTTCGAATCTCCTCACCCTTGTGCACCCACTCCGGGTCACTGCGCAGGCGCTCGATAAAACGCTGCACCGCCGCATCAAACTGCGCGCGCAAGGCATGCTGCGGGTTGCCGGCGACGTCGGCCATCACGCTCTCCAGAGCGCGTGCCAGCAGGGCCGAGCCCTTGTCGCCCAGCCAGTCGCTGGGCAACAGCTTTTCGGTGCGCGGGTGGTCTTTCTTGAGCCACAGCACGATGGTCTGCGCCACCCAGGCGCGGGTTGGTTCGTTCTGCAGCAATTCGATGAGTTTCGCCAGCACGTCGTCCAGCAGTGCCTGGTGACGGCCGTTGTGGGTCAGGGTGTCGAGCACCGCCGCCAGGGCACGCGACATATCCACCTGCCCGATCAAGGCACGCGCGGCCTTGTGGATGAAGCGCTCCACCTGCGCGTCCTGCACCGTCTCCAGCGCAGCCGATGCCAGGCGCGTGGCTTGGTGCCCCAGCAGCGCGGCGTTGCCGGGGGCAGTCAGCCACTGCGCCAGCCGCTCGGCGGGGTCGTGCCGGCGGATCAGCGACACGAGCGAAGGCACATCCAGGAACTTGTCGCGTACAAAGGTGGCCAGGTTGCGGCCGATGCGCGCCTGGTTGCGCGCGATGACCGCGGTGTGCGGAATGGGCAAACCCAGCGGGCGGCGGAACAGCGCCACCACCGCGAACCAATCCGCCAGCGCGCCCACCATGGCGGCCTCGGCCATGGCCTTCACGCAGTTGAGCCACAGGCCGCGGTCGACCACGCTGGTAGCCACGAACACCGCCGTGACCAGCAGCAACAAGCCCAGGGCCTGCCGCTTGGCACGCCGCAAGGCGAGGGTTGCGCTGTCAGCTTCGGCGCTCATCAGGCCTGACCCGCCGACTTCGACGGCAGGCCGTCAGGCAGCCGCCGCAATCTGGTCCAGCGCCTTCGACAGATGGCCCACGCTGCGGTCCACGTTGTGCCACTTCTCCAGGCCAAAAAGCCCGATGCGGAAGGTTTTGAACCCGGGCCCTTCGTCGCACTGCAGCGGCACGCCCGCAGCGGTCTGCAAACCCACTTCCAGAAACTTCTTGCCGTTCTGGATGCCGGGGTCGGTGGTGTAGCTCACCACCACGCCAGGGGCCTTGAAGCCCTCGGCGGCCACGCTGGGGAAGCCACGCGATTCGAGCAGTGCGCGTACCTTGGCGCCCAGCTCGATCTGCTCGTCGCGCACCTTGGCAAAGCCGTAGGCGCGCGTCTCGGCCATCACTTCGGACAGGCGCACCAGCGCGTCGGTGGGCATGGTGGTGTGGTACGCGTGCTGGCCCTTTTCATAGCCCTCGGCGATCTGCATCCACTTCTTGAGGTCGCACGAGAAACTGCTGCTCGTGGTGCCGTCGATGGCCTGCCGCGCGCGCTCACTCAGCATCACCATGGCGCAGCAGGGCGAGCCGCTCCAGCCCTTTTGCGGCGCGCTGATGAGCACATCCACGCCGGTGGCCTGCATGTCCACCCACATCGCGCCCGAGGCAATGCAGTCGAGCACAAACAGCGCGCCCACCTCATGGGCAGCGGCTGTCAGAGTGCGGATGTAGTCGTCCGAAAGGATGATGCCGCTGGCCGTCTCCACATGGGGCGCGAACACCACCTTGGGTTTTTCGGCGCGGATGGTGGCCGCCACCTCATGAGCTGGGCAGGGTGCCCAGGGTGCCTGCGGGCCATCGCCCTGGCGGCGCGCCTTGCACACCACCGCGCCACCGCCCAGGCCCGTGTCGGCATCAAAGATCTGGCTCCAGCGGTAGCTGAACCAGCCGTTGCGCACGATGAGCACCTTTTCCTTGTTGGCGAACTGGCGGGCCACGGCCTCCATGCCGAAGGTGCCGCTGCCGGGCACCAGCACGGCGGTGTGGGCGTGGTAGACCTCTTTCAGCGTGCCCAGAATGTCCTGCACCACGCCGGTGAAGCGCTTGGACATGTGGTTGAGCGCGCGGTCGGTGTAGACCACCGAAAATTCGAGCAGGCCATCGGGGTCGATATCGGGCAAAAGGCCGGGCATGGGCAATCTCTCCGTTGAACAAATCAGCGGGTCAGCTTATCACCACGTGTCCACGAAACGGTGCCCCAGCTGCGCCACCTGCGCCGATGCCAACCCGCGCGCCAGCCACGCCCGCGTGTCAGCCGGGTCGATCACCGCGTCGATCTCCAGCGTGGCGGCCATGTGCATCGCCTCGCCATTGGCGTAGGACTTGGCCAGCAGCTTGGCAAACAGCGCATCGCGCTCGGCGCCTTCGGGCAGCGCCTCCAGCTCCTTGCGAAAGCCCAGGCGCACTGCGCCTTCGAGCCCCATGGCGCCGAACTCTCCTGTGGGCCAGGCGACAGTGAACACGGGCGCATGGAAGCCCCCGGCCGTCATGCCCATGGCACCCAGGCCGTAGCCCTTGCGCAGCACCACGCTGAAGGTGGGCACGCGCAGGCTGGCGGCGGTGACGAACAGGCGGCTCACGTGGCGCACCTGGGCCGTGGCTTCAACCTCGGGGCCGACCATGAAGCCGGGCGTGTCCACCAGACTCACGATGGGCAGACCATGCGCGTTGCACAGCTGCATGAAGCGCGCGCCCTTGTCGGCCGCATCGGCGTCGATGGCGCCACCCAGGTGTTGCGGGTTGTTGGCCAGCAGGCCCACGGGGCGGCCTTCGATGCGCGCGAGTGCGGTGTGGATGCCCGCGCCAAAGCCGGTGCGCAGCAGCAGCAGGCTGCCGTCGTCCACCAGGCCCGCCATCGCCGTGCGGGTGTCGTACACGCGCAGGCGGTTCTCGGGCACCACGGCGCGCAGCAGGCGCTGGTCGGGTGCAGACCACTGCGATGTACGGCCCTGGAAGAACGACAGGTAGTGGCGCGCGGCCTGCACCGCACCGGCCTCGTCCTCGACCAGCACGTCGATCACGCCGTTGGCATGCTGCACGCGGCTCGGGCCGATCTGCTCGGGCTTGAAGACGCCCAGCCCGCCACCTTCGATCATGGCCGGGCCGCCCATGCCGATGTTGCTGCTGCGCGTGGCGATGATCACATCGCTGCAGCCTAGCAGCGCCGCGTTGCCCGCAAAACAGCGCCCGGCCGCGATGCCGATCACCGGCACCTGGCCCGACAGCGCGGCGTAGCTGGCGAACGTGTGCACGTGCAGGCCTGCCACGATGGGCATGTCGGTATCGCCCGGGCGGCCGCCGCCGCCTTCGGCCAACAGCACCACTGGGAGCTTCTGCGCCAGGGCGATGCCCAGCATGCGGTCGGTCTTGGCGTGGTTGCGCGCGCCCTGGGTGCCGGCCAGCACGGTGGCGTCGTACGACATGACCACGGCGCGGGACTGCTCGGGCCCGAAGAGTGCGCCGTTGATGCCGCCGATGCCCGTGACCATGCCGTCGGCGGGCGTGTTGGCGATCAGGTCCTGAAGGCTGCGGCGGCGCGTCTGCGCGGCAATGGCCAGCGCCCCGTATTCGATGAAGCTGCCGTCGTCGCACAGGTCGGCGATGTTCTCGCGCGCGGAGCGGCCGCCTTGTGCGTGGCGCTTGTCCATCGCCTCGGGGCGCGCGGCGTCGAGCGTGAAGGCGTGGCGGTCGATCATGCGCTGCAGGTCGGCACGGATGTGGTCGGGGTCGTGCGCAGCGCTGCCCTGCACTTCGACATCGGCCGCCTCATCCACCGCGTCCAGCACCAGCAGCGGCTGCCCCTGCGCGACGTAGCCACCGGCCACGGCCAGCAGCGCGCCGACGCGGCCCGCGTGTGGGGCCAGCAGCACATGCTCCATCTTCATGGCTTCGAGCACGGCCAGCTCGGCGCCGGCGGCGACCACGTCGCCCTCGGCCACGCTCAGTTGCACCAGGCGGGCGGGCATGGGAGCCAGCACTGCGCCGTCAGGGGTGTCAGAGGCAATATTTGGGTCGTTTTGCCCTGTAGCGCTAGTCGAGTCTGCCTTAATAGCTATATTTTTAGTAGCAACCAGAAGCTCTGGCAGCACCGACTCCAGCCAGCGCGTGTGCACCTGCTGGCTCTCCATTTCGGGCCGTGTTGCCAGCGCCTGCAGCAGCGCGAGGTTGGTGGCCACACCGTCGATGCGGCACTCGGCCAGCGCGCGCTGCGAGCGGCGCAGCGCATCGGCAAAACGCGGGCTGCGTGTGTGCACGATGAGCTTGGCCAGCAGCGTGTCGTAGTGCGGCGACGGCGTGGCGCCTGCTGCGCCGTGCGTGTCCACGCGCACGCCTGGGCCTGCGGGCAGGTCAAAGCGGCTGAGCGTACCGCTGCCGGGGGTGGCGTTGCCCTGTGCGTCCAGCGTCTCGGCGTTGATGCGCCACTGCACGGCAAAGCCCAACACGGCAGGCGGTGCGGCAGGGTCGAGGCCGATGTCTTGCAACGTGCGGCCCGCGGCCAGCGCGATCTGCGCCTGCACCAGGTCCACGCCGGTGACCTCTTCGGTGATGGTGTGCTCCACCTGCAGGCGCGGGTTGCATTCGATGAAGACAAACGGCAGGTCGCTCGACGCCAAGTCCACCAGAAACTCGAAGGTGCCCAGGCCTTCGTACTGCACCGCCCGCGCCATGGACAGTGCGGCGGTGGTGATGCGCTCGCGCAGCGCTGCGGGCAACGAAGGGCTGGGCGCGATCTCCACCACCTTCTGAAAGCGCCGCTGCAGCGTACATTCGCGCTCGCCCAGGGCGATCACCTCGCGCCCATCGCCCAGCACCTGCACCTCGATGTGGCGGGCGTTGCCCATCAGGCGCTCCACGTACACGCCGTCCACACCAAAGGCGGCCTGCGCCTCGCTGCGACAGCGCGCGTAGGCAGCGGGCAAGTCATCGGCCGACGCCACCGCGCGCATGCCGCGCCCGCCGCCACCACCGATGGCCTTGATGACGATGCCAGCATGGGCGTGCTGCGCAAAGAAGGCCTGCGCCTCCTGCAGCGTCACCGCCGCCTGCGTGCCGGGCATGAGCGGC
The DNA here is from genome assembly GCF_001428965.1 of Acidovorax sp. Root275. Taxonomy (NCBI): domain Bacteria; kingdom Pseudomonadati; phylum Pseudomonadota; class Betaproteobacteria; order Burkholderiales; family Comamonadaceae; genus Acidovorax; species Acidovorax sp. Root275. Next base: position 872,850 of record NZ_LMJH01000010.1, read on the forward strand.
ACGCCCTGCTGCTGCGCCAGCGCACGGGCCTGCGCCTTGTCGCCGAACAACGCGAGCTGCGCAGGCGTGGGGCCGATGAAGCGCAGCCCCGCCTCGGCACACACACGGGCGAAGTCGGCGCGCTCGCTCAAGAAGCCGTAGCCCGGGTGCACGGCATCGCAGCCCTGCGCCTTGGCAATGTCGATGAGGCGCGCACCGTCCAGGTACGCCACAGGGCCGGTCGACCCCAAGGCCACGGCCGTGGTGGCCGCGTGCACGTGGGGGCCGGCGGCGTCGTCGTCGGCAAACACGGCCACGCTGGCGATGCCCAGGTCGTGCAGGGCGCGCACGGTGCGCAGCGCGATTTCGCCCCGATTGGCAACCAGCACTTTGGTGAACAGAACAGAAGATGGCATGGGGCAGTCGCTATATTTTGTATAGCTGCCAGCGCATATTCATCCGGCGCCAGCAGCCGATTTCTCGTCAGATCACGCAATATCCCTTAGCAGGCGGCGCAGCACCTTGCCCGCGCCCGTGGCGGGCAGCGCATCGATGAAACGCACCTCGCGCGGGGCTTTGTAGGGCGCCATGTTCTCGCGGCACCAGGCCACCAGGCCGGCGGCGTCCACCTCCTGGCCGGACTTCTTGACGATGAAGGCGCGCACCACCTCGCCCTTTTCCGCATCGGGCACGCCAATCACGGCGGCCTGGGCCACGGCGGGGTGCTTGATGAGCAGGGTCTCGACCTCTTCGGGGAACACGCTGTAGCCCGATACCTTGATCATTTCCTTGAAGCGGCCGATGAAGGTGAGGTAGCCGTCCGCATCGATCTTGCCCATGTCGCCGGTGTAGACCCAGCCGTCACGCAGGGTCTTGGCCGTGGCCTCGGGCTTGTTCCAGTAGCCCTTGAAGTTGCCGGGGCCGTGGATGGTGATCTCGCCCACCTCGCCGGTGGGCAGCGGCGCGCCAGTGTCGGGGTCGACGATGCGGATGGTGTTGCCCGGCACGGGCTTGCCCTGGGTGCCCCAGCGGATGGCGTCCACCGGCATGGCGGTGTCCACCGTGTGGGTTTCCGACAGGCCATAGGCCGCCTCGTGGGAGATGCAGTTCGGCGCGAACTGCTGCCACTGCAGGGCCAGCGCCTCGGTGAAGGTGATGCCAAAGCTGGTGACCGGGTTGCGGCGCAGCGCGCTCCAGTCCATGTCGCGTGCGCCCGGCACCTGCATCAGGGCGCCATTCATGGGCGCGATGCTGTACCACCAGGTCACGCGGTGGCGCTCCAGCGCCTGCGCCACGCCCAGTGGGTCAAAGCGGTACAGCAGCACGGCGGTGGCGCCGGTGTAGACGGGCAGGTTCACGCCCATCACCATGCCCGCGATGTGGTACAGCGGGGCCACCGCCAGCAGCGTTTCGTGCGGCGTCATGCCGTTGCAGTCGGCCGATGCAGCGGTCTTGAACGTGGCGTTGCCGTAGCTCAGCATCGCGCCCTTCGGTAACCCGGTGGTGCCCGAGGTGTAGGTCATCAGCGAGATGTCGTCCATCGACAAGGCCACCGGCGCAGGCCGCGCGCCGGTGCGGGTGGCGGCCAGGAAGTCTTCGCAGCCCGCAGGCACCGGCGCCATGGCGGCGCGCATGGCCAGCAGCTCGGCGGGTACCTCGATGCTGGGCGTTCCCTCGGGCAGCAGCTCGGCATAGCGCACCACAAACACCTGCTGCAGCGCGGTCTTGGCGCGCACCTTGTCCACCACGGGCAGCAGCACATCGGCCGCGACGATCACGCGCGCCTGCAGGTCGGTGAGCTGGTATTCCAGCTCATGCTCCTTGTTCAGCGGCCCGCAAGGACAGACGATGGCGCCGATCTTCTGGATGCCGTAGTGCGCCATCACGTACTGCGGGCAGTTGTTCATGAACAGCGCCACGGGCTCGCCCTTGGCCACACCCAGCGCCTGCAGGCGCGCGGCAAATGCATCGCTGGCCGCATCAAGCTGCGCCCACGTGAGGGGCTGGCCGTACCAGAGGTAGGCGATGTGGTCGGGCGTTTCGCGCGCGTGGCGGCGCAGGTGTTCGTGCAGCGGCAGCTGCGGTGCGGCAGAAGGCATGGCGTTGTCTCCGAGGTGTCTGGAATCGCTGGTTCTTGGCGGCCACTCAGGGTTTTCTCTGAGCGCCCTCACCCGCCAGCGTCTTGCCAATATATACCGCTCGGTAGAACAATGCTACCCATGGGTATAACTCCAACGTCGCGCAAAGGACACCGATGAACCAGCAGCCCCCCGTGCAGGCCAGCGGCCGCCAGAAGGCCGCCACGGCCGGGTCGGACGAGAAGCGCGAACGCATCTTGCGCGCAGCCGAGGCGCTGTTCGATGCGCAGGGCTACGCCAACACCACCATCGAGCAGATCGTGCAGCAGCTGGGCGTGACCAAGCCCTTTGTGTACTACTACTTCCGCAACAAGCAGGAGATCTTCGAGACGCTGTCGTGGGCGCCTGCCGTAGCGTGTTTCACTGCGATGGACTTTGCGGCGGACGATGACCGGCCTGCCCATGTGAAGGTGACGGAGGGCATCGAGCGGCTGATCCGCGCCACGCTGGCGCACCACCCGTCGGCGTTCTTCCCGTACCGCGAACCGCAGGTCTACCGGCCCGAGTACCTGGCGGCGCAAAAGGATCTGGCGAACCACTTCTACGACCGGCTGTGCGCGCTGCTGGAGCAGGGCCGCGACGACGGCATGTTCGAGTTCAACGACACCAAGATCACCGCGCTGGCCGCATGCAGCCTGCCCGGCTTTCTCTACAACTGGTACCGGCCCGACGGCCGCCTGTCGCAGGACGAGGTGGCGCGGGAGCTGGCACAACTGGCGTGGCGCGTGCTGGGCCTGCGGCGCACCCGCAAGCGGGAAACCGCATAGCACCCCACGCTCCTCTGCGGCGGCGCCCCATCAGACCAAGACAAACCTTACTACGACAGGAGACAAAGACACCATGAATACCGCCTTCCTCACCACCCCACTGGCCGCCGCGGCAGCCTTGCTCATCGGCACGGCCGCCAGCGCGCAGGAGACCTTCAAGGTCGCCTATATCGACCCGCTGTCGGGCCCGTTCGCCAACGTGGGGGAGCTGATGCTCACGCACACGCAGTACGCCATCGAGGACATCAACGCCAAGGGTGGCGTGCTCAAGGGCGTGAAGCTGCAGCTGCTGCAGTTCGACAGCAAGCTCTCCGCGCAGGAGAGCCAGAGCGCGCTGCAGGCCGCCATCGACCAGGGCGCCAAGGCCATCGTGACCGGCGGCTCGGGCTCATCGGTGGTCACGGCGCTGGTGCAGGCGGCAGCGCGCCACAACCAGCGCAACCCGGGCAAGGAGATCCTGGTGCTGAACCACTCCTCCATCGACCCGGAGTTGACAGGCAAGGCGTGCAACTTCTGGCACTTCCAGTTTGAAGCCAACACGGCCATGAAGATGAAGGCGATTGCCAACTACATCAAGAAACAGCCGGACATCAAGAAGGTGTATCTGCTGAACCAGGACTACGCGCACGGCAAGCAGTGGGCGCACTACGGCCGCGAAATGGTGGGTCTGGCGCGGCCTGACATCCAGTTCGTGGGCGAGGCGCTGCACCCCATCGGCCGCGTGAAGGACTTCGCGCCCTACCTGGCGAAGGTCAAGAGCAGCGAGGCCGATTCGATCATCACCGGCAACTGGGGGCAGGACATGACGCTGCTGCTGAAAGCCGCGGGCGACGCGGGCTACAACCTGCGCTACTTCAACCACAGCGCGGGCTCCATTCCTGGCACGGTGCTGGCGGTGTCGCAGGCCAAACAGGGCCAGCTGACCTGGGTGGCCGAATGGCACCCGGGCCAGGCCGATACGCCCAAAGTGGATGCGCTCGCCAAGGCCTACAAGGCCAAGACGACCAAGGACTTCCTTGCACCACGCATCGAGATGACGCCACGCTTTCTGGCGGCGGCCATCAACAAGGCACAGTCCACGGACCCGGTGAAGGTGGCACGCGCGCTGGAAGACCTGACCATCGACTCGGTGGTGGGCCCCGTGCGCATGCGCGGCGAGGACCACCAGCTGCTGCTGCCGCAGGTGGTCAACACCATCGCGCCGGTGGACGGCAAGACAGTCAAGGCCGGTTGGGAAGGCACAAACTACGGCTTTCGCACCGATGCGGCCTACACCGGCAATGAGCTGGCGCAAGGCACCGACTGCAAGATGAACCGGCCCTGACGCCGCGGCTCGGGAAGGGGCCGTAACCCCACAGCGGCAGCCGCCACGGAGCGCCGCTACCATGGCCGGTCATTGCATTCATTGACCCGACCCACAAGGACCGCGCCCATGCCCGACTTTCGCAGCGACACCGTCACCCAGCCCACGCCCGCCATGCGCGAGGCCATGTTCAAGGCGCCGCTGGGCGACGATGTGTTTGCCGACGACCCTTCGGTGAACGTACTGCAGGAGCATGCGGCGCAGCTGCTGGGCTTCGAGGCCGCGCTGTTCGCCCCCTCGGGCACGCAGACCAACCTGATCGCGCTGTGGGGCCACTGCCAGCGCGGCGACGAGGCCATCGTGGGCCAGAGCTGGCACACCTACCGCTGGGAGGCCGGCGGCATGGCGGTGCTGGGCTCCATCCAGCCGCAGCCGATTGAGACGCAGCCTGACGGCACCTTGCGCATTGCCGACATCGCTGCCGCCATCAAGCCGGACGACCCGCATTTCGCGCGCACCCGCCTGGTGGTGCTGGAGAACACGACCGGCGGCCAGGTGCTGCCGCCCGCCTACATCGCCGAGGTGGCCCAGCTGGCGCGCAGCCGGGGGCTGGCGATGCACCTGGACGGCGCACGCTTGTTCAACGCCGCTACGGCCAATGCGGCGCGCCACGGCACCGATGTGTATGACGAGGCGCGTGCGCTGTGCAGCCATTTTGACTCGGCGTCGCTGTGCCTGAGCAAGGGCCTGGGCGCACCGGTCGGCTCGCTGGTGCTGGGCTCGCGCGACTTCATCCGCCAGGCGCGCCGCACCCGCAAGATCCTGGGCGGCGGCATGCGCCAGGCCGGCGTGCTGGCCGCTGCGGGCCACTACGCGCTGGAGCACCACGTGCGCCGCCTGGCCGACGACCACGCGAACCTGGCGCGTCTGGCCCAGGGGCTGAGCGATATCAACCAGAGCCATCCGGTGCTGCAGGGCAAGATCACGGTCCACCCCTGGCAGACCAACATCCTCTTCACCGACCTGCATGCGGACGTGGCCCCGGCCTTCACGGCCTGGCTGGCCGAGCACGGCGTGCGGGTGACGAGCAGCCTGTACGGCGTCGCCACCCGCCTGCGCTGGGTGGCGCATCTGGATGTGAGCGAGGCGGATGTGACAGCAGCACTGGACTGCGTGGGGCGTTTCACCGGCAGGTAAGGCAGGAGCGGCGCCCCCCTACGTGCGCCTTTTCCCCACGCCGTTCAATACCGACACGCTTCAAGCCAGAGACCACCGCGCAAGGGCCGCCCCGCAGCGCTGGCGGTGCCCCCTTCCCGAATTGCGTAGCAATTCGAGAGAAGGGGCTGAGGGCCGCGGCTCCAAGCCTGCCTGCGCAGGCTTGGACGGCCTGAAGAGCTGCCGACTGCGGCGGCCAGCACCGAGGCGCGCAGCGCCACAGGGGGTTGCCCTCTAGTTTCTGCCGCCGAAGATGCCGGTGCCCACGCGCACGAGGGTGCTGCCGGCGTGGATGGCGGCCTCCAGGTCGGCCGTCATGCCCAGGGACAGGGTGTCGAAGCGCTCGAGGCGGGGTTCCTGCAGCGCCGCTATCTGGTCGAAAAGCGCCTTGGCGCTCGCATGAAGGGCGCGTTGTGCTTCAAATTCAGGAGCATGGTCCGGAATGCCCATGATCCCACGCACCACCAGCCGTGGCAGTTTCGCGACAGCGCGGACCAATTCCAATGCCTCAGTCGGCGCCACGCCCGACTTGGTGGGGCCGCCATCGATGTTGACCTGCACGCATATTTGTAACGGCGCCAGGTGCTCCGGGCGCTGGGCCGACAGGCGCTCGGCGATCTTCAGGCGGTCCACCGTGTGGACCCAGTCAAAGTGCTCGGCCACCAGGCGCGTCTTGTTGCTCTGGATGGGCCCGATGCAGTGCCACTGCAGCGCCACGCCGGGCTGGGCAGTGCGCAGGGCGACGATCTTGTCCACCCCTTCCTGGATGTAGTTCTCGCCAAAGTCGCGCTGGCCGGCGGCCACGGCCTCGGCCACGGCGTCGGCGCCAAAGGTCTTGGAAACCGCCAGCAGGGAAACGCCGGCCGGATCGCGCCCGGCAGCTTTGCATGCCTGCGCCATCCTGCCCAGAACCTGTTGGAGGTTGTTAGCAATCGTGGTCATAATGTTTGGCAAGCGTACCAAACGATAGAGGGACTCCGTGGACATTACCCAACTGCTCGCGTTCAGCGTCAAGAACAAGGCCTCCGACCTGCACCTTTCCGCAGGCCTGCCGCCCATGATCCGGGTCCACGGCGACGTGCGGCGCATCAACGTCGATGCGCTCGACCACAAGACGGTGCATGCCATGGTGTACGACATCATGAGCGACTCGCAGCGCAAGACGTATGAAGAGTTCCTCGAGGTCGACTTCTCGTTCGAAATCGAAGGCCTGGCACGTTTCCGGGTCAACGCCTTCAACCAGAACCGCGGCGCGGCCGCCGTCTTCCGGACCATTCCGAGCAAGATCCTGACGCTGGAGCAGCTCAATGCGCCCAAGATCTTCGGCGACCTGGCCCTCAAACCTCGCGGCCTCGTGCTGGTGACCGGCCCCACGGGCTCGGGCAAGTCCACCACGCTCGCAGCCATGGTGAACTACCTCAACGAAACCGAGTACGGCCACATCCTCACGGTGGAAGACCCGATCGAGTTCGTGCACGAGTCCAAGAAGTGCCTGATCAACCAGCGTGAAGTGGGCCCGATGACGCTGTCGTTCGCGGCCGCGCTGAAGTCCGCGCTGCGCGAAGACCCGGACGCCATCCTGGTGGGCGAAATGCGCGACCTGGAAACCATCCGCCTGGCCATGACGGCGGCGGAAACGGGCCACTTGGTGTTCGGCACGCTGCACACGTCCAGCGCCGCCAAGACCATCGACCGGATCATCGACGTGTTCCCCGCCGAAGAAAAGGAAATGGTCCGCGCGATGCTCTCCGAATCGCTGCAGGCCGTGATTTCGCAGACGCTGTGCAAGACCAAGGATGGCTCGGGCCGCGTGGCGGCACACGAAATCATGCTGGGCACCAGCGCCATCCGCAACCTGATCCGCGAGGCCAAGGTGGCGCAGATGTACTCCACCATCCAGACCAGCAACAGCGTCGGCATGCAGACGCTGGACCAGAACCTCACCGACCTCGTGCGGCGCAACATCATCAGCCCCGCCGAGGCGCGCGCCAAGGCCAAGATTCCTGAGAATTTCCCTGGCTGATCTGCGCCCACCCATGTACCTAGCGGCCTCACGATGTGCCGCACACCGGAGCACTGTATGAAAGGCATTCTGAGCCTTCTGAAAATGAAAACCCGGGGTGGCAAGCCCGCGGAGGATCACACGGATTCCGTGCTGTTCTCCACGGCCTTTGCCGGCCAGGGCGTGGACGATTCGATGCTGGTGCCCTGGGAAGCCCGTGCGGTGGAAGTGGGCGCCAAGCGCCTGCCCACCAGCCGTGGCGGCAAGCTGCTGCAGGGGCTGTGGGCCAAGGACAAATACATGGCGCACCTGGACAAGGACGCCGTGGAGCGCATGGAGCGCTTCTTCGAATTCGCGGCCATTCCGTCCAACCGCGACGTGATCCGCCAGGACGAGTACGGCAACTTCATGGTGGTGCTGCTCACCGGCACCATTGCGGTGGACCGCGTGCAGCCCTGGGGCGAGCAACTGCGCCTGGCCGAGACACGGCCGGGCGATATCCTGGGCGAGATGTCGCTGCTCGACAGCGGCATCCGCTTTTCGGCCTGCACCACGCTCACGGACTGCGAAATTGCCGTGCTGAGCGCCGAAGCCATGGACGACATGATGACCAAGGACCCGCAGCTGGCCGCCAGCCTGATTGCGCTGCTGGCCCGCAAGCTGTCGCTGCGCCTGCGTGTAGTGAGTGCCCGCCTGAGCGACAACCAGAAGTAATGATGCGGCGAACCAAGACCCACGGTCGACCGACCGACGAACAGACCCGGGAGAAACTCTGATGGAACGCGATCAGGCCAGTAAATTCATCAATGACCTGCTCAAGTTGATGGTGGGCCGCAACGGCAGCGACTTGTTCATCACCGCGGAGTTTCCGCCCGCCATCAAGGTGGACGGCAAGGTGACCAAAGTGTCGCCCCAGCCACTCTCGCCCAACCATACGCTCACGCTGGCACGCGCAGTGATGAGCGACAAACAGGTGGCGGACTTCGAGCGCACCAAGGAGTGCAACTTCGCCATCTCGCCCGCGGGCATCGGGCGCTTTCGGGTGAACGCGTTCATCCAGCAGGGCAAGGTTGGCATGGTGATGCGGACGATTCCGCTCACATTGCCCACCATCGACGGACTGGGCGTGCCCCAGGTGCTCAAGGAAGTGACGATGGCCAAGCGCGGCCTGTGCATCCTGGTGGGTGCCACGGGCTCGGGCAAGTCGACCACGCTGGCCGCCATGGTGGACTGGCGCAACGAGAACTCGTTCGGCCACATCATCACGGTGGAAGACCCGGTGGAATTCGTGCACCCGCACAAGAACTGCGTGGTCACGCAGCGCGAAGTGGGCCTGGACACCGACAGCTGGGAAGCGGCCCTGAAGAACACGCTGCGCCAGGCGCCCGACGTGATCCTGATGGGCGAAATCCGCGACCGCGAAACCATGGAGCATGCCGTGGCCTTTGCGGAAACCGGCCATTTGTGCCTGGCCACGCTGCACGCCAACAGCGCCAACCAGGCGCTGGACCGGATCATCAACTTCTTCCCCGAGGAGCGCCGCCCACAGCTGCTGATGGACCTGTCGCTCAACCTGCGCGCCATGGTGTCGCAGCGCCTGATCCCCAAGCAGGACGGCAAGGGCCGGGCAGCCGCCGTGGAGATCATGCTCAATACACCGCTGATCTCCGACCTGATCTTCAAGGGCGATGTCCACGAAATCAAGGAGATCATGAAGAAGAGCCGCAACCTCGGCATGCAGACTTTTGACCAGGCGCTGTTCGACCTGTACGAGGCCAACCTGATCACGTACGAAGATGCGCTGCGCAACGCCGACTCGCTCAATGACCTGCGCCTGCAGATCAAGCTCAACAGCCAGCGCGCCAAGTCGCCCGACCTTGCGTCGGGTACCGAGCACTTCGCGATCGTGTGACAACCCCCTGAGCGGCTGCGCCGCTTCCCCCTTCTCTCATCGCTGCGCGATGGGAAGGGGGACGACGCCAGTGGCCTGGCAAAGCCAGTTCCACGGCGTCCACTGGCCCAGGCCGCGCCAGTTTCAAACGCCGCCGACATGGCGGCCTTTTCTTACAAGAACCATTTCCATGCCAAGCACCAACCCCCGAAACTACGACGCCACCCCATCCCGCAAGGTCGCCTTTCTTGGCCTGGGAGTGATGGGCTACCCGATGGCTGGCCACCTCGCGCTGGCGGGGCATGAGGTTACGGTGTACAACCGCACCGCTACCAAATCAATAGCTTGGTGCGCAGAGTACGCAAGCGCCAAGGCGCCAAAACATGCAGCAACACCGCGCGAGGCGGCTGCGGGTGCAGACATCGTGTTCTGCTGCGTGGGCAACGACGATGACCTGCGCGCCGTCACCCTGGGTGCTGACGGCGCGTTTGCGGACATGAAGCCGGGCGCGATCTTCGTGGACCACACCACCGCGTCGGCCGAAGTGGCACGCGAGCTGCACGCAGCTGCCAAGGCCCTGGGCCTGCAGTTTGTGGATGCGCCCGTGTCGGGCGGCCAAGCCGGTGCGCAGAACGGTCTGCTCACCGTGATGTGTGGTGGCGATGCGGCAGCCTTCGAGGCCGCCCAGCCGGTGGCCATGGCGTTCTCGCGCGCCTTCACGCTGCTGGGCGAAAGCGGCGCGGGCCAGCTGGCCAAGATGGTCAACCAGATCTGTATTGCCGGACTGGTGCAGGCCCTGTCCGAGGCGGTGGCGTTTGGTCAGAACGCGGGCCTGGACATGAAACAAGTCCTCGACGTGATCGGCAAGGGCGCAGCCCAGAGCTGGCAGATGGACAACCGTGGCAAGACCATGGTGGACGACAAGTTCGACTTCGGCTTTGCCGTGGACTGGATGCGCAAGGACCTGGGCCTGGTGCTCGACGAAGCCAAGCGCAACGGCTCACGCGTGCCCGTGACGGCACTGGTGGACCAGTTCTATGCCGATGTGCAGAAGATGGGCGGCAACCGATGGGACACGTCTAGCCTTGTCAAAAGGCTGAAGTAGGCTCCCTGGCCGGTTCCCCTGAGTCGCCTGCGGCGCCTCGGTAGCACACGCGCCAGAGGCGCGGCCTCTTCGGCCTGTCCAAGCCTGTGCAGGCAGGCCTGGAGCCGCAGGACTCAGCCCCAAGCCAGTTCTTCGCCGCCGCGCTCGGTGTGAGCCGCCCACAAAAAATCCCGGCCGCTTGGTGCGCGCCGGGATTTTTTGTTCAGCGGTCGTGCAGGCTATCGAGCCTGACCGACCGACTGCTTTCAGCCGCCGGGCGATGCGCTGTTGTCCGTGGTCACGGGCGCGGGCTGCGGTGCGATGCGGCGCAGCTCTTCTTCCGAGACGATCTCGAACACGCGCACGACCTTGCTCACGCCACTCACGCCCCGGGCGATCTCGGTGGCGCGGTTGGCCTCGCGCTGCGATACGCGGCCCATCAGGTAGACGATGTTGCGCTCGGTCACCACCTTGAAGGAGTTGGCCGAGATGTCCTGGGCGTCCACCAGGCTGGCGCGCACCTTGCCCGTGATGAAGGTGTCGTTGGAGCGCTGGCTCAGGCTGCTGGCGGGCAACACAGCCAGGTCATTGACCACCGAGCGCGCGTTCTCCACCTGCGACACGATCTGCTCGACAGTCTGGCGGTCCTGGGCGCTGGGCACCTCGCCCGTCAGCAGGGTCTGGCGGTTGTAGCTGGTCACGTTGACGTGGGCGCGGTCGCCCAGGGTTTCGCGGATGCGGTTGGCGGCACGCAGCTCGATACCTTCGTCTTCGATTTGCGTGCCGGTCGTACGGCGGTCCACGGCCATCACGCCGCCCACCACCGCGCCTCCGACGATCAACGGCGCGCAGGCCGAGAGGCCCGCCGCCAGGGCGGCAGCGGCCAGCACGGTGCACACCGTGCGCTGGGTACGGTTCATGGTTGTTTGCTTCATAGCGGAATCTCCTGTTCACCAAGTAACTGGGCGTCCACGCCGTCGCTCAGGCAATGCAGCACCAGGGCATGGACTTCTCGCACGCGTGCGGCGCGGTCGTGGGGCACGCTGATCAACACATCGGTCTCGCGCAACATGGCGGCCAGCTTGCCGCCCGTGCGGCCAGCCAGCACCACCACGGTCATGTCGCGCTCGTGGGCGGCTTCGGCGGCGGCCAGCAGGTTGGCGTCGTTGCCGGTGACCGACAGGGCCAGCAGCACGTCCCCCGCCTGGCCCAGCGCCCGCACCTGGCGGGCAAACTGCTGCGCGGCATCGTGGCTGCCGCCCGCCGCAGCGGTGAGCAAGGTGCTGTCGGACGTGAGGGCCAGGGCTGCCAGCTCGGGCCGCTCACGCTCGAAACCGGCCACACAGAACGCGGCGAACTGCTGCGCCTCGGCGGCCGAGGGGCCATTGCCGCAGGCCATCACCTTGCCCCCGCTGGTCACACAGGCCAGGACGGCCTGCACGGCGGCGGCGATGGGATGGCTCAAAACCTGCGCGGCCTGGTACTTCAGGTCGGCGCTGTCGATGAAATGCTGTTGGATGCGTTGCTCAAGCATGAGGGCCCGATGATACCCGCCGCGTGTTACAGCTTTTGTAGCAAACCGTAGTCACCGGCATTGCGCTGGCGCCCAAAATGGCCATGGGGAACGGACGCACCTACTGCGCATCAAAGGCCGCCTTGAGCCACTGCGTCGATGCCTCGACCAGCACCACGTCAAAGCGGCAGGGCGGCGGGGAAGGCATGCGCAGCAGGTAGTGCCGGGCTGCAAAAATGATGCGCTGCTGCTTCGTGGCACTGATGCTGGCCCCAGCGCCCCCAAAGGCACTGCCTGCACGGCTGCGCACTTCGACAAACACCAGCGTGCCGTCCCGTTCGCGCATCACCAGGTCGATCTCACCACCACCACGCCCGGGCGTCCGATAATTGCGCACCACCAGTTGCAGGCCGGCTGCCTGCAGATGGGCCAGGGCCTGGTCCTCCGCCACATTGCCGCGTTCACGCGTGGTGGTGGTTTTGGCAGCCAGACCGGGGGCCCCCGCCGGTTTTCTCTTTCCAAGGAATTTCATTGAGCGCATCTTTCGCTTCAGCCCAGGGCGCCGCGCGCGAAGCGGCGGCTGCGCAGCATTATCCCGAGGGCGCGCTGTACGTGGTGGCCACGCCCATCGGCAACCTGGCCGACATCACCCTGCGCGCGCTGCATGTGCTGCAGATGGCCGACACCGTAGCCTGCGAGGACACGCGCCATACACAATCCATGCTGCGCGCCTACGGCATCGACAAAGGTGCCGCGCAGTTGCTGGCCGTGCACCAGCACAACGAGGCCGAGGCTGCCCAGAACGTGGTGCAGCGTCTGCAGCAGGGGCAGCGCGTGGTGTATGTGAGCGACGCAGGCACGCCTGGCGTGAGCGACCCCGGTGCCCGGCTGGTGGCCGCCGTGCAGGCGGCCGGCCTGCGTGCCGTGCCCCTGCCCGGCGCCAGCAGCATCACCACGGCGCTGAGCGTGGCAGGCGCCGTGGCCCACAGCACCGAACATGGCGGCTTCGTGTTTGCGGGCTTTCTGCCCGTCAAGAATGCCGAACGCGCCACGGTGATTGCGCAGCAGCTGGCCCACGAGCCGCGCTGCGTGGTGCTGCTCGAAGCCCCCCACCGCATCAACGAACTGGCCCAGGCCCTGGCGGTGCTGGGCGATCGCCCGGTAACCCTGGCGCGGGAATTGACCAAACAGTTCGAGGAAGTGACCACACGGCCCGCCCGTGAGCTGACGGCGTGGCTCGACGGCGCCCCCCAGCGCTCGCGCGGCGAGTTTGTGGTGCTGCTGCACCCGGTGGCGGTGGCCAGCGACGATGGCGCCAGCCTGCGCGTGTTGCGCCTGCTGGTGCAGGAGCTGCCACTGAAAACCGCCGTGCGCCTGGCCGCCGAGATCACGGGTGCATCGCGCAACGTGCTGTACGACACGGCCCTGGCGTGGAAGCGCAGCGGCGCGGACGATGAAGGCGAAGCAGGCGACGCCGGGGACTGACGAAGCATCGGATTTGAGGCAAAAATGGCACCTAGCGCTTGATAGGAAAGCGCAAGCAGCTATATTTTCAATAGCAAACCTACTCGCTACGGCGAACTCCCCCCATCGACCGTGGCGCCGCTGCACCTCTTCCAGATCTATCGCCCCGACACTGCCAATCCGGCCGCCACCCCGCCGAACAGATCGCCTTCTACCTGCGGGGTAGCGGGAAACGCGGCCTTGAGCGCCTGGCGCAGCGGCCGCAGGGCCGACGAGCCCCCGGTGAGATAGATCGCATCAAGCCCCTGCAGACCCAGGCCCGCCAGCTGCACGCATTCGTGCGCGCAGGCCACCACCTGTTCGAGGGGTTGCAACAGAAACTGTGCCAGTCCCTCCGGCGTCACGGCGGCGCCAAGTCCAGCCTCGATCCAGTCCAGTGGCATGGGCGCTTCGGCATCGGCCAGCGAGGCTGCAATCTTGGCCTGCTCCACCGTGTTGGCCATGCGGTGCCCCAGGCGCTCGTGCAGCACCCGCATGAGCCGCGCGTGCAGCCGTGCGTCTGAATAGTCCGTGCGCAGGTTCTGCGCATCGCGCAGCGCGCGCGGCGAGTACAACCACTGAATCAGGTGCCAGGTGGACAAATCAAAGAACACCCGGCTGGGCACCTCGCGCCCCGTGGGCCCGGTATGCCGAAGTCCCAGCAAGGGCATCAACAGGTCCAGACTCAGCCGCCGGTCAAAGTCGGTGCCACCCACGTGCACGCCGGTGGTGGCCAGCACGTCGCTGCCGCGCTCAGCGCGCGCCATGCGCTCAGGCCCGAGCCGCACCACCGTGAAGTCCGACGTCCCGCCCCCAATGTCCACCACCAGCACCAGCGACTCGTGCGCGATGCGCTGCTCGTAGTCCAGCGCTGCGGCAATCGGCTCCAGCTGGAACGACACCTCGGCAAACCCCGCGTCCAGTGCCGCCTGGCGCAACGCATCTTCCGCCTGCTGGTCCCGGTCGGCATCCCCGTCCACGAAATGCACCGGGCGCCCCATCACCACCCGGGCGGGCATGCCGCCCAGCTCATCGCGCGCCTTTTGCACCAGCATGCGCAAGAAGAGGCTGATGATGTCCTGGTAGCTCACCATCTTGTTGTGCACCGCCGTCTTGTCCTGGAGCAGCGCACTGCCGAGCAGGCTCTTGAGCGACCGCATCAGGCGCCCTTCGGTGCCCGCCAGATATTGCCCGACGGCATCCCGGCCAAAGTGCGTGCGATGGTCCTCGGCATTAAAAAACAACGCTGTGGGCAGTGTGTGCGCACTCCCTTCCAGCGAAATCATGCGCGCCAACCCCGCCCCCTGGCGCACGGCCATCGCGGAGTTGGAAGTGCCAAAGTCGATACCGAGGGTGGTGTCCTTCAAAAGGGGCATGGGTCAAATGTCGAAACGATGGGGACGGGTCTGCACGCACGGGCGACTGCCTGGGTGGGCACAAACATCGAATGCGGCGCCGCGGGAAAACCCGTTTCGAGCAACCGGGGCGCTGGAGAGGCGCCCTGTAAAAAGCACACCCCAGGCACAACCCAGCGCCGCATTCAGAATGGAAAAAGCCCTTGATTGGCAAAAATCAAGGGCTTTTATTGGGTGGCGGGGGCTCTACCAAAGAACGCCTAGAACCCGCACAAACGCTGGAAACGATGGCTTTGAAAACAAGCCAGTGGTCCCCAGAGCTGCCTCCAAAAAACTGCTTCAATGATAACCAACTGTGAGAGCCCTCACCGCATCGGATGCCATGAACGAGGCCCCAGGGCAGGTTCTGGGGCTCACAGTGCAAAAGCCCCGGCAGTGATGTCGGGGCTTTTGCATGTGCGCAGCCAGCATTGCCCGGCCGCTGCGAGGGCCCTATCTTCCGAAGCGCTTCGCCCTGCGGCCCCAGCCCGCCAAGGCAGCGAGCAACAAGGCACTGAGTGAAAGCCCGGCGGGAGAAAGCGTGGGCACCGCGACAGGGTTTCCGGCAAGCACGGCAGCGCCAAACGGGTCCAGGATGACACCGCTGGCGCTGTCACTGTCGCCCACGCCGTTGTCGGTGATGGAGTAAGTCACAGTCCTGCGATCAGGGCTGAGCGTGACCCCGGGGTATTCAAACCATGTGGCTGCAGCTGCGGGGGTTGCAGGACCATGCTTCCAGAACTCCGTTTGCGGCGCAAGAGGGCTCGGGTAGGTGATGGCGACCTGAAGCGTGCTTCCATTCACGCAGCCGCTGGCCCGAAACCGGAATACGCCATACGGAAAAGAAAGCTGTGGCGGTGCGCCTGCGGGGGGTGTCGTCGCGTAGGTGTCCACCCCAATCAGGGTGCAGGTAGCCCCACCGCCCCCGACCACTACGTTGATGGAGCCCCCACCCCCCGGCGTAGGCCCACTGTACTGCCGGGTCCCGGGCGTCACAGGCGCAGAGGCCACCGACAAGGGCCCTGGGCCATTGGGGTGCTGCGCCTGCACCGTGAAGGTGTAGGGGGTGCCATTCGCCAGCCCCGGCACCGTGCAAACCGTCAAAGGCGCCGTGGCGGTGCAACCCGCACTGGCGGGGCTGGAGGTAACGGTGTAACCGTCCGGCGGATTGCCACGGGTGTCGGCGGGCGGCGCCCAGCTCACGGTCGCCTGCCCATCGCCTGGTGTGCCCATGGGTGTACCCACAGGGTCGGTAAACCGGACCAGCCGTGCCACGGAGGGCACGCCATCCACGACCAACCGCGCCATGTACAACCCGGCCGGCAAAGTGCCCAGGGCGGGCGATGTGAAGCTGTTGGCGGTATGGCTGACCGAGAACCACGTATGGATCGCTCCGTTCTCTGCGCGCTGCAACTGGAGCTGGGGCGTGCTTGTGCCCGTAGCGCCCTTGAAATCGGTGCCCGTGAAGGTCAGCGCAGCACCGGCGCGCTGCAGCAGCAGCGGCAGCGCATCCAGCACCGGAGCAGGCCCCGGGGGCACGGCCGGTGTGTAACGTTCGACCGTGCTGTGGAAGGTCAGGGTGGGATTGCTGTTGTATCCACCCGCCAGCAGCACGTCGCCGTTGGGCAACAGGTTGGCCGTGCCATTCTCCCTACCCGTCGCCATCGACCCAGCGGCCGCCCACGTGCCCGATGCGGGGTCATAGAGCTCTGCGGCAGGCTGCGTGTTTCTCGTACCATCCGAGCCACCAGCCATCAACACCCGGCCTGAGGCAAGCACCGTGGCATGGGCCAGCGGCGAACCCATTGCACCATGGCGGGCAAAGCTCAGGGCACCAGTGACGGTCCAGGTGTTGGACACTGGGTCATAGATTTCTGCATGCGTGGTGACGCCACCCGCCGTGAATCCCCCTGCCAGAAGCGCCCTGCCATCCGGAAGCAGGGTCAGACTGGCATAGTGGCGCGGCACCAGCGGGGGAGCCACCACCGTCCAAGTGCCAGTGGCAGGGTCATAAATTTCAGCCACCGGCACTTCGCCGGCGACGTTATTGAACCCTGAAGCCACCAGAACGCGGCCGTCGCGCAGCAGCACAGCCCCGTGTGCACGGCGCACCACCGACATGCTGCCTGTCGCCGTCCAGCTGCGGGTCTGCGGGTCGTACAGTTCTGCTGTGGCGAGGTTAGTGCCCCCCGCCACCAGGACCTTGCCGTTGGCCAGCAGCGTCATCGACGGCAGGCTGCGAAATACAGTCTGCGTCCCCCCGGGAGCCCAGGTGTTGGCCGCAGGGTCGTACAGCCGTGCGCTCAGGCTGCCGTCCGATCGGACAAGCACATGGCCGGTCCCCAGCGTGACCGCCTCCGTCACATTGCCCTGAATCCCATGGAGCCCCAGAGAGGTCCAAGCCCCCCCGGCATAGCGCTCGCTGCCTCCGACGAATCCATTCCGATTGACGCCACCAAAAACAGCGACCGAACCATCATCCATCAAAGCGCCTGCATGCTGCGCTCTGGGGGCGGCCATGGATGCATCGACATTCCAGCCCACGGCAGCGCCGGCGTTGATCTGCCAAAGGAGGGCTGCGAGACCAAGGCTCGCCGGACGGACCAGCCGATACGCGGGAGTTGGAGCGGACGCGCGTATGGCGGCGAAGGGGGGGCGGACTGGGGCTGCGCGGTTCGTCGGTTTCGTCATGGTCTTGCGATGTGGAGATTGAACAGGGGACGCCAATCGGCCGAACGTGTACAAAGTCCAAACCCCGTCCTCCCCTTGAAAGCCGGGAAAGACTATCTGAGTCGTGTCCATTTGTATGTCCCCCATTTGGGCGACATGGGGTCCTGGGATGACAGCACCCAGGGCCACCCTGCCCGGCGGCTTCGCGACGCTCAAAACCCGTCCGATCCCGCTACACACAACGCCCAGAAACCTGTTCGGCAAGCCACGCCTGGCTTTGCGCTGCCCGGGGGTCGGCAGGGTCTGCGAAACCGCACCATGGGGAAGGCAGACGAGGCGGGCGTCCACTGCGCGCCGACAGCCTCTGCCGATGCCAAGCCTGGCCTGCATGGCGGGGCCACTTTGCGTGGCCGCATCGGCCATACAGGGAGACGCTCAATGTAAAAAGCCCTTGGATCCGTTAGAGATCAAGGGCCTATGTACTGGATGACGTGAAGAGCACGGTGAATTGTGGTGTTTGCCAGAGGCATTGGGGCAACTTTTGAGAGCAGCTGACCCGAATTGAGCCGTTGCCCCCAAAGTTGCCCCCGCAAGTGGCTGGCTTGGCATGGACAACATGAATACCGGCAGACAAGAAAAAAGCCCTAAGCAGTTGATTTACTTAGGGCTTTTTGCATCTGCTAGACGCCTGTAGACGTCTGCGGATTATTGAATGGTGGCCTGGGGCGGAATCGAACCACCGACACAAGGATTTTCAATCCTCTGCTCTACCGACTGAGCTACCGGGCCTGAGCCTCAAATTATAACCAGAAAAAAACGCCGTTTTGACGAGCTGGGCAAGAATTTATCGCGGGCTAGCCGCGTTTACCCCGCCCCAGATCGACACCCAACTGGCGCAGCTTGCGATACAGGTGGGTGCGTTCCAGGCCCGTTTTTTCAGCGACCCGCGTCATGGAGCCACCCTCTCGGGCCAGGTGGAATTCGAAATAGGCCTTCTCAAAACCATCCCGCGCTTCGCGCAGAGGGCGGTCCAGGTCGAAACCCTGGTGCGCGTGGGGCCCGGCGTCCACGCTGGCCATGATGGCCGACACGGCGGGCAGCTGCGAAAAAGTGGGATCGGCCGGGGCATGGACTGGAGCCTGGGCCGCGGCCACCGGGGCAGCTTGGTGGGCCGCGTTGCGTGCCAGGCCTTGCTCCACGGCCTTGAGCAGCTTTTGCAGGGTGATAGGTTTTTCAAGAAACGAGAAGGCGCCGATCCGGGTCGCCTCTACGGCGGTGTCGATGGTGGCATGGCCGCTCATCATGATGACGGGCATGGTCAGCACGCCAGCCGTCGCCCATTCTTTGAGCAACGAGACTCCATCAGTGTCCGGCATCCAGATGTCGAGGAGCACGAGGTTGTAGGTGTTGCCTGCCCGCGCCGTGCGCGCCTGTGTGGCGTTTTCTGCCAGGTCTACGCTGTGACCTTCGTCGTTCAGGATTTCCGACAGCAGATCACGAATGCCGAGCTCATCGTCGACCACCAGAATGTTTGCCATGTGTGTTGAAGCGCCTTGGGATGCTGCGGGGCGGTGTTGTTATGACGCCACCGCTGGTTCAGGGGCGAATGATAACGACACTTGGGCCCCGTGCACCACGCCATCTTCGGTGCGATTGGACAAGTCGATGCGCGCACCGTGCTCATCGGCAATCTTTTTGACCACCGCCAGGCCCAGGCCGGTGCCCCGGGGCTTGGTGGTGACGTAGGGTTCGAAGGCCCGCTGCAGGATGTGCGCCGGAAAGCCACCGCCACTGTCGGATACCGTGAGCCGCACGCGGCGCGAGGACTCACTCCAGCGGGTGGTGATGCGTACCGGGGGCACGGGCTCAGAGGTTCCTGCGCGCGCCTGCTCGGTGGAGTCCTGCGCGTTTTGGAGCAGGTTGTGCACAACTTGGCGCAGCTGCTGCGCATCCCCGGCGATACAAGGGCAGCGCGGGTCCAGCTCGGCTTCTACGCGCACGGCTGCGTTCTCTTCTCCATACAGATGGAGCACATCGGACACCAGGGCATTGAGGTCCAGCGCATGGAGTTCTGCGGCAGGCAGGCGTGCGTAGTCGCGGAATTCGTTGACCAGCCGTTTCATGGCATCGACCTGGTCCACGATGGTCTTGACGGACTTGGCGAGGATGGCCTGCTCGGGGCCGGACAGCTTGCCGGAGAGCTTCATTTCCAGCCGCTCGGCAGACAGCTGGATGGGCGTGAGTGGGTTCTTGATTTCGTGCGCCAGACGCCGCGCCACCTCCCCCCAGGCCTGCGCGCGCTGGGCGGAAACAATTTCCGAAATGTCGTCAAAAACCAACAGTCTGGCCGAGTCGGGCAATTCTGCGCCCCGCGCCACTAGGCTGGTGGCGTGCTGCCCCACCCCACCAGAAGACGCATGCAGCTCAAACGGCTGCTGCCAGTGGTCCAGCCCGTGGCGCTCATGGTCGCCCAGGAAAGCGTCGAAATGCCCCTGTACCGACGACGCAAACTCGGCGAGCCCAGGCACCTCGGACAGCGGACGCCCTTCATAGGCCGCCATTGGCGCGCGCAGGATTCGGGTGGCGCCGGGGTTGGACGAACGGATCAGGCCCTGGGCATCCAGCACGATGACCCCCGCCGTGAGGTTGTCCAGAATGGTCTGCAGGTTGGCGCGCGAGGCATCGACCTCGCCCATGCTCTGCTCCACGGCCTGCCGCGCATCGGACAGTTGCTGGGTCATCAGCGCGAAGGAGCGCGTCAGGCCGCCCAGCTCGTCTTTACCCTGCAGCGCAGCCTTGGGGCTGAGGTTGCCTGCCGCCACCTCGCGCACCCCCTCGGCGAGCACAAGCAGCGGGCGGGCCAGCTGGTTGCCCAGCAGCACCGCCAGCAGCACGGCGCCAAAGACCGCCAGGAACAGGCTCAGCGTGAGCGTGCCCACGTACATGCGCCGCAGACCGCCACGGGCCAGAGCGCGCTCCTGGTATTCGCGGTTGGCCTCCTGCACTGCAATGGCGTTGGCCACAAGCGCAGGCGGCAGGGGCAGTGTGGCCTGCAGGTACCGCGGCTCCACCAGCAACCCCACGCTGGGGCTGCTAACCAGCGCGATCACCTTCACACGCGCATTCTGTGCAGCGGCGGGGTCCGAAATGTCGTCCAGCCCCTCGATCTGCGCGGTGGCGCGCTGCTGCCGCACGGTGCGCAGCAGCGGTACGCCGGGCCGGTCGGGGTTCAGGCTGAAGCGCGACTGGCCTGCACTGGCCACCGCCTGGCCGGCCGCGTTCCAGAGCACCACATCGGAGGCTCCCAGCTGGTCGCGGATGCGCTCCAGTACCAGCCCAGCCGCCGCATCGGGCACCTGGGCTACCTGGGCGCTGGCATTGCGCGTCTTGGCGGCCATGTCGGCGGCCAGCGAATCCAGCGAAACACGGGCCAGGTTCACCCCCGCGGACAAAGCCCCCTCCACTTTCACATCGAACCAGCTCTCAATGGACCGCGTGACAAACTGGTAGGACACCACATAGATCAGCAGCCCCGGCATCAGCCCCACCAGCGCAAATATCGCAGCGAGCTTGACCAGCAGCCGGCTGCCGAAGCGCCCTTTCCGCAGGCGCATGGCCAGGCGCACCGCCACCCATACCAGTACCGCCAGCAGCAGCAGTGCCACCAGCACATTCACGCCAAAGAGCCATGCGTAGTTGCGCTCGTACAGCGCGCGGTTGTTGGTGGCCAGGGTGAGGAGGAACAGCAGCACCATCCCGATCGCCGACATGATGGCCGCCCCCACCCCCACCGCCCAGCGCACAGCGCGCGACTGGCGGGCTGCGGCATGGGCCGATGCCGAGGCTTCGGGTTTGGATGAGCCCGTGGGGGTCACTTCACAGGCTCCGCAGCCAGGCGCTGGCTGCGGGAGACCAGCAGATTCCAGCCCGAACGCCCGACGGCACCAATCTGGAACGGCCGGGGCAGCTGGGACATGTCGAGCCTGAACCGGAAATTGACGGTGTGAAGGGCATCTGCCTCAATCACGTCGTTTTCAGCGATCTTCCAGCGCGAAATTCTTTGAATGGCAGACAACGCATCGGCATAGTCGTCAAAATTTTGCCCCAGCACCACACCCAGGCCGCTGTTGGTAAAGGGCACTGGAGAGATATTCAGACGCCATCGGCGCGTCAGAGGTTGATAACTTAGGCGCAGATAGCGGGTGGTTTCAGCCACTTGGCGGTCAGACCAATACCAGCGGTCACGCAGCACCTGCGCTTCGGCCACAAAAAACATGGGGATGCCCTTGTACAGGGCGTCCTCTGCAAGCTCAGGCAATACAAACTGCAGCGTGGCGCTGAGGTAGACGCCATCTTCGGCCCGATCCAGGCGAAGTTCGCCCACCTCGGGGGACACTGGCTGCCCCGCGACGGCCTGCTGCACCATTGCGGCCCATCCCATCAACAGAAACAGTACGCATATCGCCACCCACTGAGTCCAACGGGACTCATTGAGGCGATTTTTGCAACAGTGCGTAAAAAAATCCGTCGTGGTCACCCGGTTGATTGTCCGGGACAGCCCCGGGCTTGTCCCCGTTGCCGGGAATTAAATGGCCCGGCGATGGCAGCAATTGCGCATCGGTGTTGTGTGCAAGAAACGTTTGTACTTGGGCGTCACCTTCGGCACGGAACACGGAACAGGTGCAGTACAGCAACCGGCCACCCGGGCGTAACAGCGGCCACAGTGTCTTCAGCAGCCGGGCCTGCAATGTGGCGAGCTGTGCAATATCGCTTTCGCGGCGCAGCCACCGCACATCGGGATGGCGGCGCACGATGCCGGAGGCCGTGCAAGGCGCATCCAACAAGATGGCATCAAACAGAGCGCCATCGCAATGCTGCTGCCACCAGTCTTGCGGGCGCGCTGCATCGGCCACCACCACCTGGGCGCGCAGCCCGAGGCGCTGCAGGGTTTCGCCAATGCGGGCACTGCGGGTGGAATCGATCTCCAGCGCAATGACCTGCATCGGCGCGTCGGCCCCCGCCAGCTCCAGCAGGTGCGCGGTTTTGCCCCCGGGGGCCGCGCAGGCGTCGAGCACCCGCAAAGGCTGGGTGAGATCAAGGCCTTGAAGCAGCAAAGGCGCAGCCATCTGGGCCGCAGCGTCCTGCACCGAAACCCAGCCCTGGTCAAACCCCGGCAGCGATTGCACCGGCACGGGATGCGCCAGCACCAAGCCTGCGTCACCAGACCGCTCTGCTTCCAAATTAATAGCTGCTAGCGCTTTCTGGTAAAGCGCTGGGCTGCTTTTTTGTACATTTACACGCAGCGTCATCGGTGCGTGGGCGTTGTTGGCCTGCAGGATCTGCTCCCAATGCCCAGGATGGTCCTTGCGCAACCGCTCAATCCACCACACAGGATGGTTCCAGCGGGCCAGCGGATCACCATCGGTACGGGCGACCAGCGCATCGCGTTCGCGCAGAAAGCGGCGAAGGCAACCGTTGAGGAACGAAGACTGCGCACGGGTGGACGCACTGCGCTTGGCCGCCTCTACCGTCTGATTCACCAAAGTGAACGGCTCATACGGGGACTCATCGGGATTCCAGCACAGCGCAAGCGCCGTACACAGCAAGGCATCCGCCGCCGGCGGGGGGGTGCGTGCGACCATTTGACGGCGCAACGCCTCGGCGCGCCCTGCCTGGCGCAGCACCTGGAACAACAGGGACTGCACGCCAGGGCGCAGGCCTGCCTCCACGGCCACCAGTGCGGCCGTCCCCGACTGACCGCCACGAATGGCCTGCAAAGCGCCAGCCACAGCCTCCAGCTGCTGCCACAGAGCTACCGGCTGGCTGGCCGCCGCCACCGCGCGGCGGGTGTCGTCGCCGGGGCTGGCGAGAGGGCGGGCACGCCGTGGCCCGTTAGTGGCGCCTGCGGAGGGCATTGGGCGTACACGTGGTGGTACAGATGGAGGGTTCATTGTGGTCCTGGCAACCTTTCTACAGCCTGCGGGCGGCCTTGAATCCAAACACCCAGGCCAGCAAATTGGCTGGAAACTGGGCAATGGCTGCGTTGTAGTGCAACACCGCGTCGTTGAAAACACGGGTGGCCTGGTCATTCTGCTGAACGTGCTCGTCCCACCGCATTTGCCACAGCAACGCAGGCCGGGGCAACAAGTCTGCGGCATCGGCCAGCGCAGGCATCTGCGCGTTGTTGTCCCCTGGAAAATTGGGTACAGCCTTTTGCCAGGAGGCATGCAGCACTTCCCGTGCGGCCACCAAGGCCGCCACAGCCTCTGACTGCAGCGGACGGGCGCGCGCCATAGCAAGCGATGCGCTCAACTGGGTGGTGGCGCCTTGCAGGGCAGCCATTTCCGGTGCCATAACACCCGCTGGCGGAAGCTGCTGCACAGCATGCGCTGCACCAAACTCCCCCAGCAACGCCAGCAACCGCACCATGTGCGCGTCAAAACTGCCAAAAGCCTGCACAACGGCCGAACGCAGCCGCATCAGGCGGTTGTAGGCACCCAAGGCCCAAAAGACAGCAATGGCGAAAACAATCCAGAAAAGAGGCGATGACCACATGCACTGTTGCCGTCTTCACGTGCACCACGTGTTCCGGCCCGAAAAGGGAATGAGAGAAAAAGACAAAAAAGATCGAAGCGCGTGCTCCAGAAAAAAGCTCCCGGCCTGCCAAGGACAGGACGGGAGCTTTTCAGAGGCAGCCCGAGGGCTTAGTCAGCGGCTGCGTCGGTCGCCGTGGAGATGCTGCCTTCGACTTCCGGTGCATCCGCCTGGGCTTCCATTTCGGCTGCTTCGGCGTCGGCGATGGCACGGCGCTCGGCGTCGTCCATGGCGTCCTTGGCCTTGCGAGCCTGGTGGTAGGCCATGCCGGTACCGGCAGGGATCAGGCGGCCCACGATGACGTTCTCCTTCAGGCCTCGCAGCTCGTCGCGCTTGCCCATGATGGCAGCCTCGGTGAGCACGCGGGTGGTTTCCTGGAAGGAAGCCGCCGAGATGAACGAGTCGGTCGACAGCGATGCCTTCGTGATACCGAGCAGCAGGTTGCTGTAGGTCGCAGGGATCTTGCCTTCGGACTGCAGCGCATCGTTGGTGTTGAGAATCTCGGAACGCTCGACCTGCTCGCCACCGATGTAGTTCGACTCGCCGACGTTCTCGACCACGACGCGGCGCAGCATCTGGCGAACGATCACCTCGATGTGCTTGTCGTTGATCTTCACGCCCTGCAAGCGGTACACGTCCTGCACTTCGTCCACGATGTAGCGCGACAGCTCTTCGATACCCAGCAGGCGCAGGATGTCTTGCGGGTCGGCCGGGCCGTCCACAATCGATTCGCCCTTGTTCACCACCTGGCCTTCGTGCACCAGGATGTTCTTTTCCTTGGGCACGAGTTCTTCGAACACGTGGCCTTCGGGATCGGTGATCTGCAGGCGGACCTTGCCCTTGGTTTCCTTGCCGAACGACACGGTACCGGTCATTTCGGCCAGCGTGCCCTTGTCCTTCGGAGTACGGGCTTCGAACAGCTCAGCCACGCGGGGCAGACCGCCGGTAATGTCGCGGGTCTTCTGACCTTCGACAGGGATACGGGCCAGCACTTCGCCGGGGCCCACGTCCTGGCCGTCGCGCACCTGGATCAGCGCGCCGACCTGGAAGCCGATGGTCACCGAGTGGTCGGTACCAGGGATCTTCACTTCGTTGCCTTGGGCATCGATCAGCTTCACCTGTGGACGAACGACCTTGGCAGCGCCGCGGCGCTTCGGATCGATCACCACCAGCGTGGACAGGCCGGTCACTTCGTCGACCTGCTTGGCCACCGTGAGACCTTCTTCGACGTTCTCGAACTTGGTCTGACCGGCGAACTCGGTGATGATGGGGCGCGTCAGCGGGTCCCAGTTGGCGAGGATCGTGCCAGCCTTGATGGTCTGGTCGGCCTTCACCGTCAGCGTCGCGCCGTAAGGCACCTTGTGGCGTTCGCGCTCGCGGCCATGCTCGTCGTGGATGATGATTTCACCCGAACGCGCAATCACCACCAGCTCGCCCTTGGTGTTGCTCACGTAGCGCATCGTGGCGTTGAAGCCGATCACGCCGTTGGACTTGGCTTCCACACTCGAGGCGATGGCGGCACGCGAAGCGGCACCACCGATGTGGAACGTACGCATGGTCAGCTGCGTGCCGGGTTCACCGATGGACTGGGCAGCGATCACACCCACGGCTTCGCCGAGGTTGATCAGGCCACCACGGCCCAAATCGCGTCCGTAGCACTTGGCGCACAGGCCGTAGCGGGTTTCGCAGGTCAGTGCGGTACGCACCTTCACCTCATCCACCCCAGCGGTTTCGAGCCCTTCGATGATGTCTTCGTCGAGCATGACGCCCGCCTGGACCAGCACCGAGCGGTTCTCTGGATGCAGCACGTCTTCAGCCGCCGTGCGGCCCAAGATACGGTCGCGCAGCGATTCGATCACTTCACCGCCTTCGACGATGGCGCGCATCAGCGAACCATTGGCGGTGCCGCAATCCTCTTCGGTCACAACCAGATCCTGCGTCACGTCCACCAGACGGCGGGTCAGGTAACCCGAGTTGGCGGTCTTCAGCGCCGTATCGGCCAGACCCTTACGGGCACCGTGGGTGGAGATGAAGTACTCCAGCACGTTCAGACCTTCGCGGAAGTTCGCGGTAATGGGCGTCTCGATAATCGAGCCGTCAGGCTTGGCCATCAGACCCCGCATACCGGCCACCTGGCGGATCTGCGCAGCAGAACCCCGGGCACCCGAGTCGGCCATCATGTAGATGGAGTTGAAGGACTCCTGGTCCACTTCCTTGCCGTGGCGGTCCATGACCTTCTGCTTGGAGAGCTGGGCCATCATCACCTTGGACACTTCGTCGCCGGCCTTGCCCCAGATGTCCACCACCTTGTTGTAACGCTCGCCAGAGGTGACCAGACCGGACACGTATTGCTGTTCGATCTCCTTCACTTCCTTCTCGGAGCGCTCGATGATGCCGGCCTTTTGTGGGGGCACCAGCATGTCGTCGATGGCGATCGAGATACCTGCGCGCGTGGCCAGACGGAAGCCGTTTTGCAGCAGCTTGTCGGCGAACACGACCGTTTCCTTCAGACCGCACTTGCGGAAGGACACGTTGATCAGGCGCGAGATTTCCTTCTTCTTGAGCGCCTTGTTCATGTTGGAGAACGGCAGGCCCTTCGGAAGAATCTCGGACAGCAGTGCACGGCCCGCAGTGGTTTCCACGAGCGAGGTGGACGGAACGAATTCGCCCGTTTCCTTGTTCTTGGTCCACTCGGTCATGCGCACCGTGATCTTGGCGGCGAGCTCGACTTCGCCGGCGTCCAGAGCACGTTGCACTTCACCGGTATCGGCGAACACCAGGCCTTCGCCCTTGCCGTTGATACGGTCACGGGTGGCGTAGTACAGGCCCAGCACCACGTCCTGCGAAGGAACGATGGAGGGTTCGCCCGATGCGGGGAACAGCACGTTGTTGGAGGCCAGCATCAGCGTGCGGGCTTCCATCTGCGCTTCCACCGACAGCGGCACGTGAACAGCCATCTGGTCACCGTCGAAGTCGGCGTTGAAGGCCGCGCAGACGAGGGGGTGCAGCTGGATGGCCTTGCCTTCGATCAGGATGGGCTCAAAGGCCTGGATGCCCAGACGGTGCAGCGTAGGCGCACGGTTGAGCATCACTGGGTGTTCCTTGATGACCTCTTCCAGGATATCCCACACCACCGGCGTGCCGGATTCGACTTCCTTCTTGGCGGCCTTGATCGTCGTCGCAATGCCCATGGCTTCCAGGCGCGAGAAGATGAAGGGCTTGAACAGCTCCAGGGCCATCAGTTTGGGCAGACCGCACTGGTGCAGCTTGAGCGTAGGGCCCACGGTGATCACGGAACGACCGGAGTAATCCACGCGCTTGCCCAGCAAGTTCTGGCGGAAACGGCCAGACTTGCCCTTGATCATGTCGGCCAGCGACTTCAGTGCGCGCTTGTTGGCGCCCGTCATGGCCTTGCCACGGCGGCCGTTGTCCAGCAGCGAGTCGACGGCTTCCTGCAGCATCCGCTTTTCGTTGCGGGCGATGATTTCAGGGGCCTTCAGCTCCAGCAGGCGGCGCAGGCGCGAGTTGCGGTTGATGACGCGGCGGTACAGGTCGTTCAGGTCGGACGTGGCGAAGCGGCCGCCATCCAGCGGCACCAGCGGACGCAGGTCCGGTGGCAGCACGGGCAGCACTTCGAGCACCATCCATTCGGGCTTGATGCCCGACTTCTTGAACGCTTCCAGCACCTTCAGGCGCTTGGCGTTCTTCTTGACCTTGACTTCGGAGCCGGTCAGGTCGCCGCGCAGGCGTTCGATCGACAGGTCGATGTCGATGGATTCCAGCAGGTCCTTGATGCCTTCGGCGCCCATCTTGGCGATGAATTCGTCGCCGTATTCCTTGCGCTTGGCGTCGTAGTCGTCCTCGGACATGATGCTGAACTTCTTCAGCGGGGTCATGCCGGGGTCGGTCACCACATACGCTTCAAAGTACAGCACGCGTTCGATGTCGCGCAGCGTCATGTCGAGCACCAGGCCCAGACGCGATGGCAGCGACTTCAGGAACCAGATGTGCGCGCAAGGCGCGGCCAGGTCGATATGACCCATGCGCTCGCGGCGCACCTTGGTCTGCGTGACTTCAACGCCGCACTTCTCGCAGATCACACCGCGGTGCTTCAAACGCTTGTACTTGCCGCACAGGCATTCGTAGTCCTTGATGGGGCCAAAGATCTTGGCGCAGAACAGACCGTCGCGCTCGGGCTTGAACGTGCGGTAGTTGATGGTTTCGGGCTTCTTCACTTCGCCGAAAGACCACGAACGGATCTTTTCGGGCGAAGCCATGCCGATGCGGATGGCATCGAAATGCTCGTCCGGCGTGAATTGCTTGAACAGGTCGAGTAGCGATTTCATAGTGACTCTTTCCTTTTCTGCTTAGGAGCGTTCCAGCTCGATGTCCAGGCCCAGCGAACGGATTTCCTTGACCAGCACGTTGAACGATTCCGGCATGCCGGCTTCGATGGCGTGTTCGCCCTTGACGATGGACTCGTACACCTTGGTACGGCCCACCACGTCATCGGACTTCACGGTCAGCATTTCCTGCAGGACGTAAGCGGCGCCATAAGCTTCCAGCGCCCACACTTCCATTTCCCCGAAACGCTGGCCACCGAACTGGGCCTTGCCGCCCAGCGGTTGCTGCGTGACGAGCGAGTAAGGACCGGTCGAACGGGCATGCATCTTGTCGTCCACCAAATGGTGCAACTTCAGGTAATGCATGTAGCCGATGGTCGTCGGACGCTCGAAGCGCTCGCCCGTGCGGCCATCGAACAGGTACGCCTGCGTGCGGGTGGGCGTGAGGCCCTTGCGCTCGGCGATGTCGTCTGGATAGGCGATCTTCAGCATGTCCTTGATTTCTTCTTCCGAAGCACCATCGAACACGGGGGTGGCATAAGGCACACCGGTGGTGAGGTTGGCAGCCATGGCCATCAAGTCTTCGTCGCTCAGCTGAGACAAGTCTTCCTTGCGGCCGCGGGAGTTGTACACCTCTTCCAGGAACGTGCGCAGTTCGGACGCCTTGGCCTGCTGCTGCAGCATGTCGCCGATGCGCTGACCGATACCCTTGCCAGCCCAGCCCAGGTGGACTTCCAGCACCTGACCAATGTTCATCCGCGAAGGCACGCCCAGCGGGTTCAGAACGATGTCGGCAGGGGTGCCATCGGCCATGTAAGGCATGTCTTCGACCGGAACGATCTTGGAGACCACGCCCTTGTTACCGTGGCGGCCGGCCATCTTGTCGCCAGGCTGCAGGCGGCGCTTGACGGCCAGGTAGACCTTGACCATCTTGAGCACGCCCGCTGGCAGCTCGTCGCCTTGCGTGAGCTTCTTGCGCTTTTCTTCAAAGGCCAGGTCGAAGCTGTGGCGCGTCTGTTCCAGAGCGTTCTTGATGGACTCGAGTTGCGTGGCGACTTCGTCTTCCGCGGGGCGGATGTCGAACCAGTGGAACTTCTCGACCGAAGCCAGGTAGGCCTTGTCGATCTTGGTGCCCTTGGCCAGTTTCTGCGGGCCGCCATTGGCCACACGGCCGTTGAGCAGCTTTTCAATACGGTCGAAAGCGTCGGCCTCGACGATGCGCAGCTGGTCGTTCAGGTCCAGGCGGAAGCGCTTGAGTTCATCGTCGATGATCTGCTGGGCGCGCTTGTCGCGCTGGATGCCTTCGCGGGTGAACACCTGCACGTCGATCACGGTGCCTTGCGAACCCTGGTCCACGCGCAGCGAGGTGTCCTTCACGTCGGAAGCCTTCTCGCCGAAGATGGCGCGCAAGAGCTTCTCTTCAGGCGTCAGCGTGGTCTCGCCCTTGGGCGTGACCTTGCCCACCAGCGTATCGCCGGGCTGCACTTCGGCGCCCACGTAGATGATGCCGGACTCGTCCAGGCGGTTCAGCTGCTGTTCCGACAGGTTCGGAATGTCGCGCGTGATTTCTTCCGCGCCCAGCTTCGTGTCACGGGCCATGACCACCAGTTCCTCGATGTGGATCGAGGTGTAGCGGTCTTCGGCCACCACGCGTTCGGAGATCAGGATCGAATCTTCGAAGTTGTAGCCATTCCAGGGCATGAAGGCGATCAGCATGTTCTGGCCAATGGCGATTTCGCCGAAGTCCGTCGATGCGCCGTCGGCGATCACGTCACCCTTGACCAGCATGTCGCCCTTCTTGACGATGGGGCGCTGGTGGATGTTGGTGTTCTGGTTGGAACGCTGGTACTTGATGAGGTTGTAGATGTCCACACCCACTTCACCGGCCAGTGCTTCTGCGTCGTTCACGCGCACCACGATGCGGGTGGCGTCAACGTAGTCGACGATACCGCCGCGGGTGGCCGTCACCACGGTGCCCGAGTCCACAGCCGCCACGCGCTCGATGCCCGTACCCACCAAAGGCTTCTCAGGGCGCAGCACAGGCACAGCCTGGCGCGACATGTTGGCGCCCATCAGCGCGCGGTTCGCATCGTCATGCTCCAGGAACGGAACCAACGAAGCCGCCACCGACACGATCTGTGCGGGGGACACGTCCATGTACTGCACACGGTCTGCACCGCACAGGATGGATTCGCCCTTTTCACGGGCAGAGACCAGTTCACCCGTCAGGCGACCATCCTTGTCGAGCACGGCATTGGCCTGCGCGATCACGTACTTGCCTTCTTCAATGGCCGACAGGTAGTCGATATCCATCGTCACCTTGCTGTCCACCACACGGCGGTACGGGGTTTCGATGAAACCGTACTCGTTGAGGCGGGCGTACAGGGCCAGCGAGTTGATCAGGCCGATGTTTGGACCTTCAGGCGTTTCGATAGGGCAGACGCGACCGTAATGGGTTACGTGCACGTCGCGCACTTCGAAGCCTGCACGTTCGCGGGTCAGACCACCCGGACCCAGTGCGGAAACACGGCGCTTGTGCGTGATTTCAGCGAGCGGGTTGGTCTGGTCCATGAACTGCGACAGCTGCGAGGCACCGAAGAATTCCTTCAGTGCTGCCGAGATCGGCTTGCTGTTGATCAGGTCGTGGGGCATCAGCGGCTCTTGCTCGGCCTGGCCCAGACGCTCCTTCACAGCCTTTTCGATACGTGCCAGGCCGGTGCGGTACTGGTTTTCGGCCAGTTCGCCCACGCAGCGCACGCGGCGGTTACCCAAGTGATCGATGTCATCGACTTCGCCGTTGCCGTTGCGCAGGTCCACTAGGATCTTGACCACAGCCAGGATGTCTTCGTTGGACAGCACCATGGGGCCGGTGGATTCGTCGCGGCCGATCTTGGCGTTGAACTTCATGCGGCCCACACGTGAAAGATCGTACGTGTCGGGGTTGTAGAACAGGCGCTGGAACAGGGCCTGCACAGCGTCTTCCGTGGGCGGCTCGCCAGGGCGCATCATGCGGTAGATGGCCACGCGCGCAGCAAATTCGTCCACCGTTTCGTCGATGCGCAGGGTCTGCGACATGTACGCACCCTGGTCGAGTTCATTGGTGTAAATGCATTGCACGTCTTGCACGCCAGCGCTGCGCAGCTTCTTGAGAAGTGCCTCGGTCAGCTCATCATTCGCCTTGGCGATGATTTCACCGGTGTCCGCGTCCACAATGTTGCGGGCGACAACGCGGCCGATCAGGAAGTCTTCGGGCACGCTGATGTGCGTGGTGCCGGACTGCTCCAGTTCACGGGTGTGGCGTGCCGTCACACGCTTGTCCTTGGCCACAACGACCTTGCCGGACTTGTCGGTGATGTCGAAACGGGCCACTTCACCACGCAGACGCTCGGACACAAATTCCATTTGTGCACCGCTGTCCATGAGGCGGAAGTTGTCGTTGACGAAGAAATTCGCCAGGATAGATTCTGGATTCAGGCCGATGGCCTTGAGCAGAATCGTGACGGGCATCTTGCGGCGGCGGTCGACGCGGAAGTACAGGATGTCCTTGGGGTCGAACTCGAAGTCGAGCCAGGAGCCACGGTACGGGATGATGCGCGCCGAGAACAACAGCTTGCCCGAGCTGTGGGTTTTGCCCTTGTCGTGTTCGAAGAACACGCCAGGCGAACGGTGGAGCTGAGACACGATCACGCGCTCGGTCCCATTGATAATGAACGAGCCCTTATCGGTCATGAGCGGCACTTCGCCCATGTAGACCTCTTGCTCCTTCACTTCCTTGACCACTTTGGACTGCGATGTCGAAGACTCACGGTCATAGATGATCAATTGCACCTTGGCGCGCACAGCCGAGGCGAAGGTCAGACCACGGGTCTGGCACTCACGCACGTCAAAAGCTGGCTTTGCCAGGTTGTACTCGATGAACTTCATCTCCACAAAACCGTTGTGGGAGACGATAGGAAAGGCAGCGTCGAATGCAGCCTGAAGGCCTTCGATGGTTCTTTTCTGAGGTGCTTTATCAGCCTGCAGGAAAGCGGTGTAGGCGTCCTTCTGCATCTGCAGCAGATAAGGAACTTCGAGCACGCTATCGCGGGTGCCGAAACTTTTGCGAATTCGCTTGCGTTCGGTGTAGGAATAGGCCATGAGATCTCCGGGCAAAGACATGAGTCCTGGGTCTTCGACGACTGACCCGCGAGGAGAGGTGTCCTCACGGGCTTGGCGGTTGGCCACTACCAACCATGGCGGACGGTGATGCGTTGCACATCACCCGAACCAAGGCGTCTTCTGCTGTCGGGGTTGTCAGAAGACACTCGCAAGCCTCGTTGACAACGAGGCTTGCGGGTGCTCTCTGAAAGCACCAAAGGCTGGAGGCCCTTTGAGGAGCACTCCAGCCCTTGAGCAAGACCGAATTACTTGAGTTCGGCCTTGGCGCCAGCTTCCACCAGCTTCTTGACAGCTGCTTCGGCGTCGGCCTTGGCAATGCCTTCCTTGACGTTCTTGGGAGCGCCGTCCACCAGGTCCTTGGCTTCCTTGAGGCCCAGGCCGGTGATTTCGCGCACAGCCTTGATCACGGACACCTTGTTGGCACCAGCTTCGGTCAGAACGACGTTGAATTCCGTCTTTTCTTCAGCAGCAGCAGCAGCGCCACCACCAGCGGCAGCAGGAGCAGCCATGGCTGCAGCGCTCACGCCAAACTTCTCTTCAATGGCCTTCACCAGGTCATTGAGTTCCAGAACCGTCATGCTGTCCAGCGCGGTCAAAAATGCGTCTTTATCGAATGCCATTTTGATTTCCTAACAATTTTGTTGGTTAACTGCCGAGCGATCAAGCTGCGACAGGTTCGGCGGCCGTTTCGGCAACGCCTTCGCCTTTTTTCGCCGCCAGCGCGCCCAGCACAACGGCCGTACGCGACATGGGGGACATAAGCAAGCCACAAATCTGAGCCAGCAGAACTTCCTTGGAAGGAATGTTGGCCAGTTGCTTAACGCCGTTGACATCCAGGGCCTTGCCACCGAAAGCGCCACCGCGAATCACCAGCTTGTCGTTGGTCTTCGCGAAATCGGCCACCACCTTGGCGGCGGCCACAGCGTCTTCAGAGAAGCCGTAGATCAGCGGGCCGGTCATCTGGTCTGCCACCACGTCAAACGCGCTGCCAGCCACAGCACGGCGAGCCAGGGTGTTCTTCAGAACACTCAGGGTCACGCCCTTGCTGCGAGCATCAACACGCAGTTTGGTCATGTCGGCGACCGTGATGCCACGGTATTCCGCGATCACAAGCGTTTGAGCTTTAGCGGCGAGGCTGGTCACTTCACTGATGACCGCTTCTTTCTCACTGCGATTAAGACTCAAGGTCTACTCCTTAAAATGCGCACTCGGCGAGTGCCTCATGCGCGCTCTTGTTGCAGCGACCAACTGTTTCGGAAAATTTTTCCATCTGCAGCGGGATCGCCATCTGCGTTGGTGCCTTGTCTGGCTTTAAGCGCGACCGGATCGCGCACCAACGGTCTTGGATGGCCTGTCGCTACTTTCGTAGCTCCAGCCCACCACATCGGGCCTGCCCGTGAAGGCACGCCCGAAGATTTCTTGCAATTACGCTGCAGCGATGGTTTGCGTATCCACGCGGACACCCAGACCCATCGTGGAAGACACAGCCACCTTGCGCAAGTACAGGCCCTTGCTGGTTGCTGGCTTGGCCTTGTTCAGGGCTTCGATCAGTGCAGCCAGATTGCCTTGCAGCTTGTCGTTGTCGAACGAGCGGCGGCCGATCGTGCTGTGCACGATACCGGCCTTGTCCACGCGGAACTGCACCTGACCAGCCTTGGCGTTCTTCACGGCCGTAGCAACGTCAGGGGTCACGGTGCCCACCTTGGGGTTAGGCATCAGGCCACGTGGGCCCAGGATCTGACCCAGGGTACCCACAACGCGCATCGCGTCAGGCGCGGCAATCACCACGTCAAACGGCATGTCGCCGGCCTTGACCATGGCGGCCAGGTCGTCCATACCGACGATGTCAGCACCGGCGGCCTTGGCTTCTTCAGCCTTGGCGCCTTGGGCAAACACCGCAACACGCGTCGTCTTGCCGGTACCATTGGGCAGCACCACGGCGCCACGGACCACTTGGTCGGACTTCTTGGCATCGATACCCAGCTGCACAGCCACGTCGATGGACTCATCGAACTTGGCAGTAGCCGCTTCCTTCACCAGAACCACAGCATCCGCGAAGGCGTACAGCTTGGTGCTGTCAACCTTGCCCTGCTGGGCCTTTTGCTTTTTTGTCAACTTGGCCATTTACAAACCCTCCACCGTCACGCCCATCGAGCGTGCAGAACCAGCCAGCGTACGGACTGCTGCGTCGACGTTCGCGGCGTTCATGTCCTTCATCTTGGTCTTGGCGATTTCTTCGAGCTGTTCGCGCGTGATCTTGCCGACCTTGGTCTTCAGCGGATTCGAAGAACCCTTTTCAAGCTTGATAGCCTTCTTGATCAGCGTCGTTGCGGGCGGCGTCTTGATGATGAAGGTAAAGCTCTTGTCTGCAAAAGCCGTGATGACCACAGGCAACGGCAGACCAGGCTCCACACCCTGGGTCTGCGCATTGAATGCCTTGCAGAACTCCATGATGTTGAGACCACGCTGGCCCAGGGCGGGACCAATGGGTGGGGATGGATTGGCCTTACCAGCTGGGACTTGCAGCTTGATAAAACCGACGATTTTTTTCGCCATGTTTTACTCCTTACGGGTCATAACGCCTTCGCTGCACCACGCAGCAACTGGCTCCCCGGGGTTAACGACTCGCTATCACAATGTTCGCACCGAGTCGAAAAGTGCGACATTCAACTTTTTCCCTGGTTTTCCAGGGAGGACTAGGTTTTATCGAAAAGACTTACGTCTTCTCGACCTGTCCAAACTCCAGCTCAACGGGTGTAGAGCGACCGAAGATCATTACGGAGACGCGCACACGACTCTTTTCGTAATTGACTTCTTCGACCGAGCCATTGAAGTCCGTGAAAGGACCTTCCTTGACACGAACCAGCTCACCCACCATGAATTCGATCTTGTGGCGCGGCTTCTCCGTGCCTTCCTGCATCTGGCTGACGATTTTCTGAACTTCTTCTTCAGAAATAGGTGCGGGACGATTCTTTGCACCACCCACGAAACCAGTCACCTTGTTGGTGTGTTTCACCAAATGCCAGGTGTCATCGTCCATGACCATTTCAACGAACACATAACCAGGAAACAGGCGACGCTCAGTCGTCTTGCGCTGGCCGTTTTTCATTTCCACAACTTCTTCGGTCGGCACCAGAATGCGGCCAAACTTATCCTGCATGCCAGAGCGGCCAATACGCTCCTGGATGTTGCGCTCCACGGCTTTTTCCATACCCGAGTAGGCATGGACGATGTACCAGCGCAGATCGGGGTTTACCGAAGCAGAAGCGCCTGCAGGAGCCTCTGCCCCAGTGATTTCCGCAGCGGTCGTCATGATTTTCTCCAACCCAGAACCAAGTCGTACAGAACCCATTCCAGCGTCTTGTCCGTGAACCACAGGAAAAGTGCCATGATCACCACAAAGGCAAACACATAAGCCGTCATCTGCAAGGTTTCCTTGCGAGTGGGCCAGACAACTTTTTTCACTTCGCGCCATGCATCCTTTGCAAAAGCAACGAACTGCCGACCGGACTCCGATACGAGAAATACGCCTGCAGCCGCAACCAGCCCGACGATCAGCGCAGCCCATTGAACGAGAGCGCCTTGTTTTCCCAACAAATAAAAACCCGCCACCGAGGCGATGACCAAAGCCACCACCGCTGCGAGCTTGGCCTTGTCTGCGCCTGTATTGACAGTTTCAACCTGTGAAGTGGCCATCTTTGAGTATTTCCTGCTTCCGATTCACGGCGCCGCTTAAGACACCGAAGCCCGCCAGGGCCTGGCGGGCTTGTTTTAGGCCACATTCAAGTGGCAGGGGCAGTAGGAATCGAACCTACAACCTTCGGTTTTGGAGACCGACGCTCTGCCAATTGAGCTATACCCCTGTATCCCTTGCCAATTACGCGAGGATCTTGGCCACGACGCCAGCGCCCACGGTACGGCCACCTTCGCGGATAGCGA
>NZ_LMJH01000011.1:0-121361 GCF_001428965.1 Acidovorax sp. Root275
GTAGCGAAGCCCTCGACTATAGCACTAGTTTTAGGGGCGGCAAGAAAGATGGGAGGAAATTTTAGGAAGCCTCACTCGCCCCGAACACGGGTCCGCACGTCAGTCCACTACGCGCAGCAAGCTGCGACCACTTGTCGCGCAGCTGCACCGCTGTCTATATAGGACAGAAGTAGTAGCGAGTCTCGCCAACAGAGCGCGACCAAAACCAGTCCAACAGAGGCAACGGAGAGCTGCGCAGCCTCTCGCCCCGATAATCCAGCCCTTATGGCACTTATCACCCTACTGGAAGCCCAACTCGCATTTGGGCACGTTGCATTGCTGGACCACGCCGGCTTTTCCTTGGAGACTGCAGAACGCGTTGGACTGATCGGTCGTAACGGTGCAGGCAAATCCTCGCTTCTCAAAATCCTCGGCGGTCTTGCGAAGCCGGACGACGGCTCGCTACAGGTCCAACAAGGCGTGCGAATTGCCTTTGTGGCCCAGGAGCCATCGCTGGACGCTACGGCCACCATCTTCAAATCTGCTTCTGAAGGACTGCAGCGGGTTATCGCAATCCGCGATCAGTATCTGTCGGGCGCGGAAGGGCTTGACCTGGATGCACTGCAATCCGAAATCGAAGCGTACGATGCCTGGAACTGGGAGCAGCGGGTAGAGGAGACCCTGCAGCGGCTGCACCTTGATCCCGACGCTGTCATCGGGACGCTGTCGGGTGGAACCAAGAAACGTGTCGCACTGGCACAGGCGCTGGTGGCTCGCCCAGATGTACTGCTGCTCGACGAACCCACCAACCATCTGGATCTCGATTCAATCGAATGGTTGGAGGACCTTCTGCTCGATTTTCCGGGCAGCGTTGTCACCATCACCCATGATCGATCATTCCTCGATCGCGTCGCCACCCGCATCGTTGAGCTGGACCGGGGTCAATTGCGATCCTACCCCGGTAACTTCGCGCAGTATCAGCTGCAAAAGGAAGACCAGCTAGCGCAGGAGGCCGTCATTTCCGCCAAAGCCGACAAGCTTCTGGCACAGGAAGAAGTCTGGATACGCCGCGGCGTCGAAGCGCGCCGCACTCGCAGCCAGAGCCGCATCAGCCGCCTGGAGCATTTGCGTGCGCGCCGCGAAGCACGCCGCGAAGTGGTCGGCAGCGTTCGCATGGATGTGGCGACCGGTGGCTCCAACGGTTATCAGGGAAAGATCGTCGCGGAGCTGACGGGAGTCGGCAAGTCGTTCGGCGACAAGACCATCGTTCGCAATTTCACCGGAACCATCTTGCGCGGGGACAAAGTAGGACTGATTGGCCCCAATGGCGCAGGGAAGACCACGCTGCTCAAAATGATCCTGGGCGAGTTGGCACCTGACGAGGGAAGCATCCGCCAAGGGGCGAACCTGCAAGTTGCCTATTTTGATCAGATGCGCCACGCCGTCAATCTGGATGCCACCCTGGAAGACTTCATCAGCCCGGGCAGCGAATGGATCGAAATAGGCAGCCAGCGCAAGCACGTCAAAAGCTATCTGAGTGATTTTCTGTTCTCTCCTGCCCGGGCGCATTCCCCGGTCCGCTCCCTATCAGGTGGCGAACGCAATCGTCTGTTGCTGGCACGGCTGTTCGCCCGCCCCGCGAATGTCCTGGTGCTGGACGAACCCACCAACGATCTCGACATCGACACGCTGGATCTCCTGGAAGAGCTACTGGAAAACTACGAAGGTACCGTGTTCCTCGTCAGCCACGACCGGACATTTCTCGACAACGTGGTCACCAGCACGATCGCATTTGAAGGCGACGGCTTGTGGCGCGAGTACGAAGGGGGCGTGCAGGACTGGCTGGTGCAATCCAAGCGCAGCAGGGCCCTCAATGCGTCCGCGCCCACCACCAAGAAAGCTGAGAGAGAAAATTTGAATGAAAATACGGCCCAGGGCTTATTCAATAAGCCTGAGCAGCTATCAAAAAAGAAGCTAAGTTACAAAGAGCAGCGCGAGCTTGATCAACTTCCCGCGCAAATAGCGGCATTGGAATCAGAACAGCAAGAACTGCAAGCGGCCTTGGCCGATGGAAGGCTGTACAGCACCGATCCTGCAAAGGCCACAGCCATGACCGCACGGGCTGGCGAGATAGAGGAAGCGTTGATGACGGCTCTGGAGCGCTGGACAGCCCTGGCCGCATAAACCAGCCGACACCGGGGCAACACCAAGGCTGCGCAATCGCCGGAAGCATCCGGTCTGCGCATGCCAGCTATGCCAGTTACCCCATCAGATTCGATGGTGCAGCCGGTCTGTAGCACCGCGCAGGCGTGCGATCAATGCCGACGCAATTTGCCCCAGCGGCAGAACTTCGTCGGCAGCGCCATGGGCAATCGCTTCACGCGGCATACCAAAAACGATGCAGGTCGCCTCATCCTGCACATAGTTGTAGCTGCCAGCGTCCTTCATTTCCCGCATCGCAGCGGCCCCATCGTTTCCCATACCGGTGAGCATGATGCCGAACGCGTTGCGTCCGACTACAGCTGCGGCCGATTTGAACAACACTTCTACCGAAGGCTTGTGGCGGTTCACGGGTGGGCCGTCATCCACCACCGCTACATAATTGGCGCCACTGCGGGCCACATGAAACTGAGTACCACCTGGGGCAATATAGGCATGGCCAGGCAAGATGCGCTCGCCATTCACCGCCTCCTTGACCGTGATCTGGCAAAGACCATTCAGCCGAGCCGCGAAGCTGGTGGTGAACCCTGGGGGCATGTGCTGAGTGATGACGATCGCTGGCGAATCCGCAGGCATCTGCACCAACACCTCCTTGATAGCCTCCGTGCCACCCGTGGACGCACCGATGCAGATCAGCTTTTCGGTGGACAAGCGGCCCAGAAGCGCTGACGCGGTGGGCGCTGCTGCCACTCCAGCCGATCCTCCCGCACCGCCGGAAGGCGTGTTTTCACGCGCAGGCGCGCGGCGAACCTGGGCCACCGCAGCCACGCGGATCTTATCCACGATCTGAGCCGCAAGATCATTGAGGCCGCTGGCCAAGCCAACACGGGGCTTGGCTACAAAATCGACGGCACCCAGCTCCAGGGCCTTCATCGTCACCTCAGCGCCCCGCTCCGTCAGCGTGGAAATCATCACCACAGGCATCGGGCGCAAGCGCATCAAACGCCCCAGAAAGTCGATGCCATCCATGCGAGGCATCTCAACATCCAATGTGATGACATCGGGATTGAGCTCGCGGATCATCTCGCGCGCCACCAAGGGATCATTGGCGGTGCCGATGCACTCCATGTCCCGCTGCCGGTTGATGATCTCGGACAGCAGACTGCGGACCAACGCCGAATCGTCCACCACGATCACCCGGATTTTCCTGCTCATTAACTCACGCCTTCCTCAAAACAGATCAACAGAACCGCCCGAGGTAGTCTTTGCCACAGTGGCTGCATTGCCGCGCACTTCCTGGGCCACCAAGGCTTCGGGGTGTGCATGCGCCAATCGCTTCACCATGGCTTTCCCTGTGATAGGGAAAAAAACCACCTTGCGCGGATAAATATCCAGGACATCCTCGGAGACGATGGGAATACGCTCCGTATGCAGGTAGTTCAAAACAAAATTGGTGTTGCGCTCTCCGACATTCATGGTCGTGAAGTTGTGCATCACCTGCGCGCCCCCAAAAATCTTGGCCTGCATGGTTTCGCGACGGGCCCCCAGCTTGAGCATCTCGTTGATCAGCAATTCCATGGCATACGAGCCATAACGCCCTGACGCATCCGCAACATCACCGTCGGGCAGCATGAAGTGGTTCATCCCACCCACGTGCGCGCGGCTGTCCCAAAGACAGGCGGCAATACACGACCCCAACACGGTCATGATGATCATGTTCTCGTCGCCGACAAAATACTCACCAGGGAGGACTTTCACAGCGTTGTGCTGGAAATGATGGTCCAGATAGAAAAAAGATGCCTCCCCAGGCTTGCGGCTGCGTGTTTTGAGCTCCTGCAGCGAAGACTCCCGTGCAGGTCCAGTCCCTGCGGAATAGATGTCCGCACTCAATGGCGCAATGCGCGGGGCACGTCGCCGTTCGGACGAGCCTGGAGAAGCTGCGGCCGGGGGAAAAGATGATCCTGAAGGAATATTGGTCATGGGGCTAGGTGCGAGGCAACATGGCAGGTCAGCGGCGCTCGTACACGGTTTTGCCACGCAGCGTAAACAGGTCTCTGGACTCGCTAAAGTTTTCGGCATGTCCCACAAACAGCATGCCCCCAGGTTTCAAGACCCGGTGAATCCGCTCTAGCACACGCCTCTGCGTAGGAGCATCAAAGTAGATCATCACGTTGCGGCAAAAAACCACATCAAAGGGTTCTTTGAACGGCCAATCGTCCCGGATGAGATTCACGCTCATGAAATCAATCGCGCGCCGCAGCTCCGGCTTGGCCCGCACCATGCCGAGATTGCCACCCTTCCCACGCAGGAAAAACTTCTGCAACCGCTCCGGGCTCAAGCCCTTGAGGCTGTCAAGACGATAGACACCTTGCGCCGCAGTCGCCAAGACACGGGAATCAATATCACTGGCAGTGAGCTTGAACGAAGCGTTGGCCCCCAGCGCCTCGAATGCCGTCATGACAATCGAATAAGGCTCTTCTCCGGTGGACGCCGCGTTGCACCAAACCTTCCAGCCGGCAGACGGCTTGCCCCGCAGGTGTGAAGCAAAAATTTCGAAGTGATGCTGCTCGCGGAAAAATGCCGTGAGGTTGGTAGTGAGCGCATTGATGAACTCCTGCCACTCCGGGCCGTCGTGCGTCTCCAACCATCCCAGATAGTCATGAAAACTGCTGTGCCCCGTATCCCGCAAGCGGCGTGAAAGCCGGCTGTACACCATGGCATGCTTTCCGTCGTGCAAGCTGATCCCCGCCCGCTGATAGATCAATGCCTGGACCCGCGCAAAATCTGCGTTGGTCCAGACAAATTCACGCCCCTGAGCCAGCGGCCCCGACGGGGCCGCCGCAGCGGCATACGCGGGGTCCACCCTGCCGATAGTGGGCCGGGTTGCAGAAGAGGCACTGGTGGTTGGGGCCATATTGATCGTCCGACGGGAAATCCTGTTCGCTCCTAGAGATCTGCAAGCCACACCCGCAAACTGGCAGGTGACGGTTCCACCACGTTAGCGACGGAGGCGTCCTACTCGTTGGCAGTCACTAGCCCCATGTCTACACCGGACATGAGCTTTTCGATGTCCAGCAGAATCAGCATTCGCTCCCCCACCGATCCAAGTCCGAGAATGCAACTGTTGTCGATGGCGCTTTCAATATCTGGTGCCGAGCGGATACTCTCCGGCGTCAATTCCATGACGTCGCTGACGGAGTCCACCACGATTCCAACCACCCGGTTACGGAGGTTTAAGATGATGACCACCGTGAAGCTGTTGTAGTCGGCCTGCGCGCAGTTGAACTTGAGGCGCATATCGACAATGGGCACGATGGTCCCACGCAGATTGACGACCCCCTTGATGAAATTGGGAGCGTTCGCAATCCGTGTAGGCGGCTCATAGCCACGGATTTCCTGCACTTTCAGGATGTCGATGCCGTACTCTTCCTGGTCGAGGCGGAACGTCAGATATTCACGGGTGCCCGTTGGCACCGCTTCTGCAGTTTTACCCATCACACTCATGGTGCATTCTCCTTTCGTGACAGCGCCATGCCCCTCTCGGACACAGCCGCTTAAATCTAGTGGCGCGCCCGTCGCACCAAGCCACCGGTGTCCAGAATGAGCGCAACCGTGCCGTCGCCCAAGATGGTGGCCCCGGATACGTTGGGGACCTTGCGGTAGTTCGACTCAAGGTTCTTGACGACTACCTGGTGCTGGCCCAGCAACTCATCGACCAACAGCGCCACACGGCTGCCATCCGCCTCCACAACCACCATGATGTTGCTGGATTTGTTTGGGTCGAAACGCGGCACCTGGAAAATTTTCTCCAGTGCGATCACAGGCATGTACTCGTCGCGCACTTTCACCAGTTGCGAGCCCTGGGCCACGGTGCTCACATCGTCTGCGTTGACCTGGAAAGACTCCACCACCGAAGACAGCGGAAGAATGTAAACCTCATCGCTCACTCCCACGGACATGCCATCCATGATGGCCAGCGTCAGCGGCAAGCGCACAGAGACCTTCATCCCGTAACCTTCAGCGGAATCGATTTCAACCGAGCCGTTGAGCGCAGCAATGTTGCGCTTGACCACATCCATACCCACACCACGCCCCGACACGTCGGTCACCTCATCCGCGGTAGAGAAACCGGGGGCAAAGATCAACTGCCAGACTTCGGCGTCGCTCATCTGCTCGGACACTTCAATGCCACGTTCTTGTGCTTTGCTGAGGATTTTTTCGCGCGAGAGTCCACGGCCATCGTCGCGCACCTCAATCACGATCGAGCCGCCCTGGTGAGAGGCCGACAACGTGATGGTTCCATGCTCGGATTTGCCTTTGGCCAATCGGTCTGCCGGCATCTCGATCCCGTGGTCGCAACTGTTGCGCACCAGGTGGGTCAGCGGGTCCGTGATCTTCTCGACCAAACCTTTGTCCAGTTCGGTGGCTTCGCCCAGCGTCACCAGTTCAACCTTCTTGCCCAGCTTGTTGGCCAAGTCCCGCAGCATGCGGGGGAAACGGCTGAAAACAATCGACATCGGAATCATGCGGATCGACATGACCGACTCCTGAAGATCGCGAGTGTTGCGATCCAGGTCGGCCAGTCCCGCCAGCAGCTGTTGATAAGCGCCCGCATCCAACCCACGGCTGTTTTGGGCCAGCATCGCCTGGGTGATCACCAGTTCACCCACCAGATTGATCA
This sequence comes from Acidovorax sp. Root275, assembly GCF_001428965.1. Classification (NCBI taxonomy): domain Bacteria; kingdom Pseudomonadati; phylum Pseudomonadota; class Betaproteobacteria; order Burkholderiales; family Comamonadaceae; genus Acidovorax; species Acidovorax sp. Root275. Next base: position 6,821 of record NZ_LMJH01000011.1, read on the forward strand.
GCTGATCGACCTTTTTCACATCGACGCGAATCGTTGTGGACTCCATTTGTGCCTGCATGGCAACCTTAGGCTCACTGGCCTTTGGCGCCACCACCGCCTTGGAGGCTTGCGCGGGGGCATGTGCAGCCGCCTGAGGTGCCTCAGCATGTGGCGCACCAGGCGCGTCACTGAAGAATCCGTAGGCTTCACCCCCTGCAGCACCGGCTGCGAGTGCAGCTTCTTCATCCTCATCAGGTGATTGGGCTGGCGCTGCACCCCCAGCATCGCGAATCAGCACTTGCTCCTTGGCCACATGAAAGGCAAACAGGTCGAGAAGGTCGTCATTGGTGGAGGTGGTTTCCACCGCGAAGAGCCGCGTATTTGCCTGTTGACTTTCTATGTCACGAATAGCCCCAAGGCCAGGGATATCCCGGAACAGCTCCTTGATGGCGTCCGCCTGCTCCAATCGGCCCAACGGGCCAATCTGAATCTCCAGCATGCGCGCTTGGCCTGCCACCGCCGGCGTAATCACCTTCGGTGCGGGCGCAGCAACCTGGGGTGCTGGTGAAGGTGCCGCAGGCGACGGCGGTGGAGCCACAGCGGGGGCATCACCGGGTACCAGCCCCGCAGCAAGCTCACTGATGCGACGGACCAGTGAAGTGGTGGACACAGCATCGCCCTGTCCCCCCGCCTGATGGCGGGCCAACAGGCTGCGGGAAGCATCGGCAGATTCCAGCAGCACGTCCACCATCTGGGGGATGGGCTGCAGTTCATGGCGGCGCAACCGATCCAAAAGAGACTCCATCTGGTGGGTCAGTTCGGCAACATCCGAGAACCCAAAAGTGGCCGAACCACCCTTGATCGAATGGGCACACCGGAAGATGCCATTGAGTTCTTCGTCGTTGGCGCTACTCAAATCCAGGTCCAGAAGCATCTGCTCCATCTGGTCCAGGTTTTCGCCCGCTTCCTCGAAAAAGATCTGATAGAACTGGCTCAGGTCGAAGTCAGCGCCTGCACCCGATCCTTCTTGGTAGGTTTCCGCCATCGTGGGCTCCTGTGTACTTGGTGATCCTGGACAACCGGCTCAGCGGATCACTTTCTGGATAACTTCGATCAGGCGATTAGGATCAAAGGGTTTGACGAGCCAGCCCGTGGCCCCTGCGGTCCGCCCCGCCTGCTTCATCTGATCGCTGGACTCGGTAGTGAGAATCAGAATCGGAATGGTCTTGAATTTTGGGTTTTCACGCAGTTTTCGCGTGAGTCCAATCCCGTCCAGCCGAGGCATGTTCTGGTCTGCCAGCACGAGATCAATGTTGTGGCTCTCGGCCTTTTCCAGGGCATCCTGCCCATCCACTGCCTCCACGACGTGATAGCCGGCACCCGTGAGAGTGAACGACACCATTTTTCGCATGGACGGTGAATCATCTACGGCAAGGATCGATTGCATGTAAGGCTCCAACTGACTTGAATATATAGGTGAACCAGTGATGTGAGGGTCAGAACAGGTCCACAGAACCCGCATCCATCTCGCTCTGCGTGACGGGATTGGGCCGGTCGGGCGCCATCTCCGCAAAGGGGGCGGCTTCTTCACCATCTTCGTTGCCCATGGCCTCGGAGGCAAGGCGGAAAGCGCATCCTTGCAGCACTTTGGTCGTGTGCCAGATCAACTGGGATGCCATGTCCTGAAACTGCAACTCGGTTACAGCACTCCGCAGTGCTGCACGGGCTGCCACCAGCTCAGGGGAATCTGCAACAGCGGCATCCGTTAGCACGGCATTCGCCTCTCCGAAGCGTTCCAGCAGATTGTCGGTTGCATGGTTAAGCAGTCCTTCCAGGCGATGCAGGTCATGCATAACGACCAGCAACGAATCCTGCAGTTCTGCCGCCACCATGACGGGAACCTGGACAGCAGGTCCTCCAGACGTTGTTAGCGTAGATTGCATCGTTTCTCCATCGCGGCACGCAGCAGCAAAGCACGCAAAAACACAGGACTACGACACCAGCACAATGGCCCAAAGCCCTTGTGCACCCTCGTGTCAGCACCCATTGGACGCTGACGCGGAAACCATCCCAATCGGACAAACACCCTTGTTTGTTCCAATTTGTATCCTATGATAGCGCTCCTATGGTCACCATAGCACCAGACCAGACCCTCAGCATCCTGCATCTTGAAGATTCACTGGCGGATCATGAGTTGACCGCATTGACCCTGCGACGGTCTGGGCTCCACTGCCACCTCCGTCAGGTGGACTCACTTCCTGATTTCCAGCGACTGACTGACACCCAGCCGTTCGACATCATCTTGGCAGATTACCGGCTGCCCGGCTTCACTGCGCTGGACGCATGGGCGCATGTGGTGCAAAAGCCGCACCACCCACCCTTTGTGCTTCTTTCGGGCGCCATCGGCGAGGCGGCGGCTGTGGACGCGATCCGCCTGGGTATTGCCGACTATCTGCTCAAGGACGACCTTCAACGCCTGCCCCACGTCATCGCACGCGCTCTGGAGGTTCACGAAGCCCGGCAGGCGCGCGAACGGGCTGTTGCGCAACTCGAAGCCTCCGAGCGCAGACTGGCGGATCTGACGGAGCATCTGCAAACATCGATCGAACAGGAGCGCGCGTCCATTGCTCGCGAAATACACGACGACATTGGCGGCGCGTTGACCGCCGTGAGGTTCGATGTGGCGTGGATTGGGCGCCACAGTGCCAACCCTGAGATGCAGGAACACGCGGCGTCTGCGACGGAAATGCTGCAGCACGCCATCGGGGCCAGCCAGCGCATCATGATGAATCTGCGCCCCCCCATTCTTGAACAAGGGCTGGTCGCAGCGGTGCAGTGGCTTGCCGCCGGATTTGAACGCCGCTCCGGCATTCCAGCCCGTGTTGTAAGCAGCAGCGAAACCATCCAGGCAGCCGCAGATATCCAGCTGGTTGCCTATCGCACGGCGCAGGAAGCGTTGACTAACATCGCCAAACACGCGCACCCCAAAACGGTACACATTGATCTCTCCGACAAGGAGGACGTGCTGACTCTGGAAGTGACCGACGACGGCCAGGGCATCGACCCAGCCATGCTGGAAAAACCCAAAGCCTTCGGGCTTAAAGGCCTGCATGAACGCGCCAAGACCGTGGGAGGGTGGCTGGATATCAGCAGCCGTCCCGGTCATGGCACCTCCGTGATCCTGTCCATACCGCTAACATCGCACCCTACACCACCAGCCTCAGGAGATGCGCAGTGATTCATGTGGTCCTGTGCGACGACCATGCCGTCTTGCGGCGGGGAATACGCGACACGCTGGCCGACGCGCCCGACATCCAGGTGACGGGCGAGGCTGGAGGATATTCCGAGCTGCGCGAGGTGCTGCGCTCCGCCCCCTGCGATGTCCTGCTGCTGGACTTGAACATGCCGGGTCGCAGCGGCCTGGAAGTGCTCACCAGCTTGCGTGAAACCCACTCCACCATCAAGGTGCTGGTGGTCTCCATGTATCCAGAAGACCAGTACGCCCTGCGCTGCCTGAAGGCTGGCGCTCAGGGCTATGCCAACAAGGCCGGAGACCCCGTCGAGTTGATTGCCGCCGTGCGGACCGTCATGCAGGGGCGCAAGTACCTCACGGCAGAAGTTGCGCAGATGCTGGCGGACAGCCTGGCCCAGCCTACGCCGGAGGCGCCGCACACGGCGCTGTCCGAGCGGGAACTGCAGACACTGGTCAAGATAGCATCCGGCCGCAGGCTGTCGGACATCGCAGAGGAATTGATGCTGAGCCCGAAGACGGTGAGCGTGTACCGTTCCCGGGTCCTGGAAAAACTCAAACTGTCCAACAACGCAGAACTCACCGTCTACGCCATCCGGAACCAGCTGGTCTGACCCCGCCCCCAGGCTCTCTAACGCTCTATCTCTGAGCGGCAAACAGATCGACTGCCTGCTGCATGAGTGCCAGTACGGGTTGCTCCAAAAGGGGCAGCGTGGCCACAATACCCAGCATCCCCACGGTCAGTGTCACGGGGAAACCCACCGCGTAAATATTCATTTGTGGCGCGACACGCGAAATGATGCCGAGCGTCAAATTGACAAACAGCAGAAGCGCAATCATGGGCAGCGCGATCCACAGCGCGCTGGAAAATAGCGAAGAGCCCAGCTCATAAAGGCGCATTTGCCCCAGCGCCTGCAGAAAGTTGCCATTGACCGGAAAGCGGTCGAAACTTTTCACCACCGCCATCAGAATCAACAGATGGCCGTTGATGACCACAAAAAGCAGCGTCGCCATATGCCCAAAAAAGCGCGCAACGGCGCTGATCTGCGCATTGGAAGACGGGTCAAAGAACGACGCGAAATTCAACCCCATCTGCAAGCCAATGATTTCACCTGCCAGTTCTACAGCGGCAAACACCAGTCGGACTGAAAATCCGATCGCAAGCCCCACTGCCACCTGCTGCGCGACGGCACCAAACGCCTCTCGGCCATTGACACTGATGACAGGTTGATCGCCCAGCACGCCCTGCGCGCAAAGGGCCACCAGAAACGCCAGTCCGATCTTGACGCGCATCGGGACTGTTCGCATGGAGAACACCGGCGCGACTGAAAATACGGCCAACACACGCAAAAAGGGCCACAGGATGGGAGACAGCCAAGCCATCAGCTGGGCTTCGGTGAAGGTGATCACGCGATCCTCAGGGGTCAGCCGTAAACGGAGACTGCGAACATCCGGCGACGGGAAACACGCCCATAGCTCGCCCCTTTCATGGAACTAGCCGATCATCGAAGGAATGGATTCGATGGTCCTCCGGATAAAGTCCACCAGGGTGCTGAGCATCCAAGGACCCGCAATGGCAAAAACGACCATGGCGGCAATCAGCTTGGGCACAAAAGCAAGCGTCGCTTCATGGATCTGGGTAACGGCCTGAAAAATGCTCACGATCAACCCCACCGCCATGACCACCCCGAGCACGGGCATGGAGATCATTAGGAGCAGTGTCAGGGCATCGCGCCCTATCGTCAGCACCATTTGCGAAGTCATTGGCAACTCCTTCAGGGCACAAAGCTGGCAGCCAGCGAACCGATCAGCAAGTTCCAGCCATCCGCCAACACAAACAGCATGAGCTTGAACGGCAGCGCCACCAGCACCGGAGACAACATCATCATGCCCAGAGACATGAGAATGCTCGACACCACCATGTCGATGACCAGAAACGGAATGAAGATCATGAACCCGATCTGAAACGCCGACTTCAGCTCACTAGTGACAAACGCCGGTACCAGCACCCTCAAGGGCGCGGTCTCCGCAGTCACACTGGAATCGAGGCGCGCCAGGCGGGAAAAGAGGGCAAAGTCGGATTGCCGAGTCTGCTTGAGCATGAAGCTGCGCATAGGCGCTTCGGCCTTCTCCAGGGCCTGTTCAAAACTGATGGTGTTGTTGGTGTAAGGGACGTAGGCATCCTGGTACACACGGTCCAGCGTAGGCCCCATCACGAAAAAAGTGAGAAACAGCGACAACCCAATGATGACCTGGTTAGGAGGCGCCGATTGGGTGCCCAGCGCCTGGCGCAGCAGCGACAAAACGATCACGATCCGAGTGAAGCCCGTCATCATGAGCAGCACTGCCGGCAAGAAAGAGAGTGCGGTAAAGAACAGCAGTGTCTGGATGGGCACAGAGTAGCTGTTGCCAGACGGCCCGCTACCCACCACCAGCGGCAAGGAGCCAGCGGACGCCTGCGCGAAGGCCGGGGCATGCACCAAGAAACTCACGGCAACCACTGCCCCCAGCAACACCACACTACGGACAGGTGACACGTCAGACATTGGCAGGACTTCCGGGAGTGTTCACTGCGGAAGCTATTTCCAGCGCAAAAGAAGGTTCCGCCTTGGAAGCTGAGTTGGGAACAGCAGAAGGGCCGACGGGAAGCACATGCAAGCAGCTCACCTGCTGTGCCGTCACGCCCAGCACCAGCCAGGTCCTCGCATGTTCCGGTCCGACCTCCACCGTGACCACGCGCTGATGGGGTCCGACTGCCACCGCAGACAACACCCGGGACGCAGCACCAACACCCGCACCACTCGCCGCGTGGCGCTGCTGCAGTCGACGGACTAGCCACGGCAACAAGGCCATGGCGCCGACAAAAAGGACAACAACAACCAGCGTCTGCGTCATGCTGCCACTATCCACGACTGACCCGCCGCAAGCGCTCGGAAGGAGTCACCACATCCGTGAGACGGATACCGAACTTGTCGTTCACCACAACGACCTCGCCCTGTGCAATGAGATAGCCATTGACCAGCACGTCCATTGGCTCACCCGCGAGGGCATCGAGTTCCACGACAGAGCCCTGGGCCAGCTGAAGGATGTACTTGATCGGCACCTTGGTGCGTCCCAGCTCCACCGACAACTGGACGGGTATGTCCAGCACCATGTTGATATCGTTGACCGTACCATCGCCGCCGCCTGAAAAAGGACGGACCGGCTCACCGGACAACGGACCACCCTGCTCCACGTCGCCGGGCTTGTCGTCGGTGCGTTTTTGCTCTTCAAGTGCCTCCGCCCAACCCGCAAATGGGTCGTCCGCGCCTGCATCCTTGTTATCTTCTTCAGTTGACATCTTTTTCTCCCAGCCAGCTCATGTCGGCATTGCGCAGGCATTCTTCGATACGAATGGCGTACTTGGAATTGTGCGTTCCGTACTGGCATTCAAAAATGGGAACCCCTCCGATCGACGCGCGAATACGGGGCTCACGGTCCAGCTCGATGAAATCACCAGGTTTCATGGCCAACAACTGCTCCACGGTGGCATCCGCACGGGCCAGTTCTGCCACCAGGGTCACTTCGGCCGCCTGGATTTCACGTGTCAGCACACGGACCCAGCGGCGATCCACCTCAATGGAGTCGCCCTGTGTGGACGAGTACAGCACGTCGCGGATCGGCTCCAGCGTCGCATAGGGCATGCAAATATGAATTGCGCCTGAAAGATCCCCGATTTCCAACTGAAATGCCGTGGACACGACAATCTCGCTGGGGGTGGCAATGTTGGCAAACTGGGGCTGCATCTCAGACCGCTGGTACTCCAGCTCCAGCGGATAGATGCCCTGCCATGCCTTTTTGTATTCGGCGCAAATCACGTCCACCAGACGGTTGATGACCCGTTGCTCTGTGGGTGAAAAATCCCGCCCCTCGATCCGAGTCTGAAACTTGCCCACACCGCCGTACAGCGTGTCGATGATGCCGAACACCAGCGACGGTTCACACACGATCAGTCCGCTGCCGCGCAGCGGACGAATGGCCACAATGTTGAAATTGGTGGGCACCGCCAGCTCGCGCAGAAAAGCGCTGTAACGCTGCACGGACACGGTGCCCACTGAAATTTCAGGGCTGCGGCGGATGAAGTTGAAAAGCCCGATCCGGAAGTTGCGCGCAAACCGTTCATTGACGATTTCCATCGTCGGCATGCGTCCACGGACGATGCGCTCCTGGCTGGAAATGTCGTAATTGCGGACAGAGCCCGCCTCCGCCACTTCCTCGACCGATTTCTGGCTCTCGCCAGTAACCCCTTCGAGAAGGGCATCGACCTCTTCCTGGGAAAGAAATGAATCACTCATGACTGGTCCTCGCCCGGGTCACTGGATGATGAAGCTGGAAAAGAGCACACGGTGCACCGGGTTACGCTCCGTGCGCCGACGCGAAGGCCGCTCCTGCGCGTCGTCCTCCTTGTCGGCCGCCGCAGCCCGTGGGCGCTCTGTCGAAACCGTGTAACCCAGCGGGCGCGAGACTTCACGCAAGATGTCGGCAGCCAGTTTTTCCTTGCCTTCCCGCTGCAGCAATTCGCTGGAGGTCCGCTGAGAAATCAACATCAGGATGCCACTGCGTATAGAAGGCAGATAAAGCTTTACTTGCTCCGCCGTTTTGGCATCTTCCAGTTCCAGGGTAATGCCGATCTGGGCAAACCGGTCTCCGCCAGGGTCCGCCAGGTTCACCACCATGTTTTCCATGGGCAGAAAAGTAGGGGCTACCTTGGGGGCCTCCTTGCGGGCGGGCGCAGCACCTTCCTCCTCGTCGGCATGAGAACGGCTGGCAATGAACCAGGCCGCCGCGCCACCGCCAATCACCAGCACCGCCACCACAACGCCAATGATGATGATGAGCATCTTCTTGCTTTTGGCCGGGGCCGCTGCGGGAGTTGCGGGAGTATTGGCTGACACAGTGCGGATTCCTTGCTATGGGGACGGGTGGTACCCGCGCAGTCCCTGGGCGGGCAAAACCGGATGGCCCATTATTGGGCGAGGCTGCAACCAATAATAGCCAGAATAAAAGCCCAAAACCATGGCATTCGCTGCGCTAGGCCCTCTGCGCGCAACCGCAGGAACCATTCACGGTCTCGCGGTGGCCGCATGCCCTTCATGGCATCCAGGCAAGGATTTCGTCACAACGCCGCAAGAAGAAATGCCACGTGAGGCACAACACGTTGTCAGCACGCGGCCGCCAGCGTAGCGTCCCCATGGCGGGACCTCGCCCAGGAATGCAGCATGGCGACAGACCGACGGCCCCGTTACCCGCCTGGATTTACACAAAAACATCGACGGCGCGGTCCGCAGCCCCGCCGCGCAGCAACGAGGCTGTGCCCGCGGGCGCGGTGGCGACCACCTGCGCCTGGCGGGCTCCATCGCGTTGGCTCTGACGCTCGGAGCCCCCGGCATCTCCACGCTGTCCTGCCGAGGTGCCGACCGACATACCCGAAAGCACGAGGCCCTCACTGCGCAACAGTTCACTCAGTTGTGCCATGCTGCGGTCCAGCAGTTCACGGGTCTGCGGCTGGTCGCTGCGGAACGTGACATGGGCTTCGTTGCCAGACAACGATACCGAAACCTCCACCGGCTGACCGTCACGGTTGAGCGTGAGCTCTGCATTCTGTGTCTTCTGATTGACCCAATAAGCCACCTGCTCAGTCACCTGCTCTTCAGCGCCCGCCTGGGCGGGATCGGTGAACACGCCGACCCCATCCAGGGAACCAGCCTCCACCGGCCCGGAGCCGCCCCCACTATCGAACCACGCCCCGGCCCCGGAACGCCCTTCGCCAGAGCGCGCCCCTCCGTCTGCACCGCCACCACCCTGTGCAGATGCCACCGGAGACAACAAACCGTCCATGATGGAAGCCACCACGCCGCCGCCTGCAGGATCCCCCCCACCACCGATACTGCGATCCGCTGCGCCAGCGGCGGGCGCACCCACCACCATCCGCTCGCTGGCGGCCTGCACCGCAGCCAAGGCCGACCCCTGGTGGCCCGGCGACTGCAGCATGGCGCCGCCCACCGGTGAGCGCCCTGTAGACATCTCCAAGGCATCTGCCTTTTGGGACAACGCACTCTGCATGCGAGAAAAAACCCGGCCGTGCGCCGTCCCGCCGGCTTGAGGGAGCCCCTCCTTCAGGTCCACCGAGGTGTCGAGCATGGCCGTTTCCGCCACCATCCCTTGTGGAAGGCCGTCCGTGGCGACCAGGGAACTCGCCATAGAAGTCAAACCACCCTGGACGCCCCCCCCTTGCGCACCCGCCCCCACTGTCGATCCGTTTTGCACTCCGGTACGAAGAATGCCGCCTTCCTGAAACCCCTCAGGCGCGGCAGCATCCACCCGCGCGCTTGCGCCGGGTACCAGCAGACCTTGCCATGCCGCCATGGCCGATACGTCCATCGCGCCCTTCGCAGCGTCGGTAGAGACAACGTCGGAAGGCACCACGGAGGCCGCAAGATCCAGCGGAGCGCCATCCCCCTGGGACACATCGCCCAGCGCAGCCATCAGTGCGAGAAAGCCTCCAGCCCCCGGTGCATTCGCATCCGAGGCCTGGGCAGTGGACCGGGGACGTGCGGCGTGGGCGGGTTGGGTGCCCTGGGAAGAAGAAATTTTTGTGGGTTCCATTGTCAATACTCCCGGCCCGCAGAGCCCTGAATCTCACTGCGGTACTGCAATGCAGCCCGCTCATCGGTTTGTTTCTGATCTCTTCGCATTTCGGCCAACTCCAGGTCATGGCGCCGCTTTTCCACGACCTTGCGCAGGCTTGCCAGCCGCAGCTCTGCCTCCAACAAGGCGCGCCTGGCTGCCTCCACCCGGTTCGCATGCTCCCCCACCACAGTGCTCTGGACACTCGCAGCATGGCCCAGGCGGTCCATGAATTGGTAGTGGTGGTACATCACCTCGGGCTTCATCGTCGTGTCGGCCTTCATGCCCCAACGCGCCTGCGTCTCACGGGCATAGTCTTCGAGCTGGTCGAGCTGGGCACACGCCGCCTGCTGCGCAGCCAGCATGTCCTGCAGCACTTTGCGCGCGTCGTCCCGCTTGCGGGAAGCCACTTCCACAGCGACGGCGAGGGAGTTGAGGCTGGACATGGCTCGCTACCCACGGCGTTCAATGGTCCAGCACCGCAGCCATGCCCGCCACGCTCTGGTCCATGGAGGCTGCCTCGAACATGTCCTGCTGCAGGAAATTTGCCATCTGCGGCTGCAGGCGAATGGCCTCGTCCAGGGCGGGGTCTGACCCGCTCATGTACGCACCCACCTGCACCAGATCACGGCTTTTCTGGTAACGCGAGTACACGGCCCGAAAGCGTCGCGCCAGATCAAAATGCCCCCGCGACACCACGTTGTGCATCACCCGGGATGCAGACTGCTCGATGTCGATGGCCGGGAAGTGCCCCGTCTCGGCCAGGGCCCGCGACAGCACGATGTGCCCATCCAGAATGGCCCGCGCCGCATCCGCGATGGGGTCCTGCTGGTCATCCCCTTCCGACAACACGGTGTAGAACGCCGTGATCGAACCGACGCCATGCAGCCCGTTTCCACTGCGCTCCACCAGCTGAGGCAGCTTGGCAAAACAGGAGGGCGGATACCCCTTGGTGGCGGGCGGCTCACCGATGGCCAGCGCAATTTCGCGCTGGGCCATCGCATAGCGGGTGAGTGAATCCATGAGCAACAACACGTGCTTGCCCTTGTCCCGAAAATGCTCGGCCACGGCGGTGGCATACGCCGCACCCTGCATGCGCAAAAGGGGCGGGGCATCGGCAGGCGCGGCCACCACCACCGAGCGGGCGCGGCCGTCGTCGCCCAGAATGTCTTCCACAAACTCCTTGACCTCACGCCCCCGCTCGCCAATGAGTCCCACCACAATCACATCCGCCCGCGTGTAGCGGGCCATCATGCCCAGCAAGACGCTCTTGCCCACACCAGATCCAGCGAACAGACCCAGGCGCTGCCCGCGCCCCACGGTGAGCAGGGCATTGATGGCGCGCACGCCCGTGTCCAAAGATTCGCGCACGGGATCGCGGTCCATGGCATTGATCTGGCGCCGTCCCATGGGTTCGGACACCACATCCTGCACAGGCCCACCGTGGTCCAACGGCAAACCCTGCGCATCCACCACCCGACCCAGCAGGCCTTCACCCATTGGCAAACGCAGCACACCCGCACGCTGGATGGCCCGCGCAGGCTCACCCAGGCGCGGCACGGGAATGTAGGGCGCAGCGGGCACCACGCTGGCACCACTGGAGAGCCCGTGGATATCTCCCGCAGGCATCAAAAATGCACGGTCGGCAGAAAACCCCACCACTTCTGCCAGCACGGGGGCGTGCCCCGGCATCTGGACCATGCACTGCGAGCCCACCGGCACGCGAATGCCCACGGCTTCCAGCACCAGGCCCGTCAGCCGGGTCAGCGTGCCGCGCGTCTCCAGCGGCGCGCCTTCGGCAACACGCGCACGCGCATCGTCCATGAGGCACGTCCAGGCGGAAGGAGATTCAACGGTCATCGCCGCCCTCCTCTTCCCATGGCGACTGGAGTCCCAGTGCGGCAATGGCACGCTGCCAGCGTTTGTCGAGGCTGCCATCCACCACCGTCCCGGCTGATTCGACCAGACAGCCGCCCGGCGGCACCGCCGCATCGGCCATCCATTGCACACCCGGGGCGTCGATTGCTTCGCGCAGGGGCTGTGCCATGACCTCCATGTCGGCCGGGTGGAGACGAACCATGGCAGGTCGCCCTTCGGTCACGAGCATGCCCACAGCCTCTTTCACCACGGGCTGCAACGCATTGGGATTGACGGACAGTTCCTGGCGCACCACCTGGCGCGCAATGTCACAGGCCAGCTCCAGCAGTTGCTGTGCCATCTGCTGCTGCATGTCAATCAGGCTTGCATCGAGGGTCTGCACCACGCCTTGCAACCGCTGCGCCGTTTCGTGCCCTTGCTGGGCAATGTATTCGTCCATGCGCCGCTGCCATTCCAGCGCCGTCTGGGCTTGCCCCTGGGCAAAGCCCTCGGCATAGGCATCGTCACACGCCTGCTGAATCAGTGCCTGCTGCGCAGCCTCATCAATTTCGACCGGGATCTCCACCACAGGCTCCGGCTCCGCCGGCTCAACCAGGTCAGAGCCATCCACCGCACCAAACTTCCACTGCGTGAAATCGCCCACTTCCTCGCTGGGAATGAAGCGCGAATAAGAGCGCTGGCTAGACGAAGGCATCATCACCGCCAGATCCGATCACGATTTGACCCTCGTCGGACAGGCGACGCACGGTCTTGAGGATTTCCTTTTGCTGGGCCTCGACCTCGGACAGCCGCATCGGGCCACGCGACTCGAGGTCCTCGCGCAATGCCTCGGAGGCACGCGAAGACATGTTCGACAGGAACTTCTCGCGCAACTCCGGCACCGCCCCCTTGAGCGCGACGATGAGCGTTTCGGACGCCACTTCCTTGAGCACGGTCTGGATCGCCTTGTCGTCGAGCTTGAGCACGTCTTCGAACACGAACATCTTGTCCATGATCTTCTGGGCCAGATCGGGGTCGTAGCCCCGGATGGACTCCAGCACCACGGCGTCCATGTTGCCGCCCAGCAGGTTGATGATTTCGGCCGCAGCCTTGACACCGCCGAGCGAACTCTTGCGGATCTTGTCGCCGCCCGCCAGTACCTTGAAAAGCACCTCGTTGAGGTCCTTGAGTGCGGTCGGCTGGATGCCTTCCAGCGTGGCCACGCGCAGCAGAATTTCACTGCGCTGGCGGTCGGTGAGGTGCATCAGGATGCCCGACGCCTGGTCGCTGTCCAGATGCACCAGGATGGCCGCGACGATCTGGGGATGCTCGTTGCGCAGCAGTTCCGCCACGGACAGCGGGTCCATCCACTTGAGGCTTTCAATGCCCGAGACATCTCCACCCTGCAAGATGCGGTCGATGAGCAGGCCCGCCTTGTCGTCCCCCAGCGCTCGCTTGAGCACCGCGCGGACATAGTTGCCGGTGTCCGACACCAGCAAGCTCTGCGCCGCCGCCGCGTTGGAGAACTTGTTGATGACCTGATCGACCTTGTCGCGCGACACCGAGCGCATGCGGGCAATGGTCTCGCCAAGCTTTTGCACTTCCTTGGGCGAGAAATGCTTGAACACTTCGGCCGCCTCTTCCTCGCCGAGGGACATCAGCATGATGGCGGCGTCGTTGAGTCCTTGGTCGTCCATGGTCGTCGTCCGTGGGTTCGGTGGTCAGACGGGGTCGCCGTTCAGCCAGGTCTTCAGAATGTTGGCCACGGCAACAGGATTCTCCTTGGCCAGCACCCGCGCATCTTCCAGGCGCAGCTGCTCCGGCGTGGCGGGAAGCACTTCGTTCTTCTTGGCGGGCGCAGGCAGCGCCGGACGCTCGGGCGTTTCGGATTCCACGGCATCCAGCTGGCCACCAGCCACCGGGATGGCGCGGGGCTTGGCGGCGGCGCCACCCTTGAGCGCAGGCCGCACCAGGCCCATCAGCACCAGGGCAGCGAACAGCACCGCACCCACCGGCCAAGCGAAGGTCTTGGCCAGGTCGATCACCTCGGGCTGCTTCCACAGCGGAACATCGGTGGTTGGCGTCACCGCAACCTGGAACGGGGTGTTCATGAGATTGACGGAGTCGCCGCGATCCCGGTTGAAGCCAATGGTCTCGCGCACCAGCGCCGTCATCTGTTCCAGTTGCTCCGGCGTGAGCGCCTTCGTCACAGTCTTGCCCTTGTCTTCCGTGGACTGGTAGTTCACCACCACCGCCGCGCTGACCCGTTTGAGCGCCCCGCTGCCGCCGCGTGTCACGCGCACGGTCTTGTCCACCTCGTAATTGGTGATGGACTCGCGCTTGCTGCCCACGGCCTGGGTGCCCTGGGCCTGCTGGCCGGCGGCGGTGGGAGGCGGGTTGGCGCCGTTGATGGGCGCTGTAGAAGGTGCGGGGGGCTGGTTCGTGGTGGCGCCCGGCACCCCCGTGGGCAGCGGATTGCCCTGGGGGCCAGCGCTTTCCACGATCTGCTGGCTGCGAATGGCGCTGGCGTCAGTGGCAAGGTTGGGCCGGTGCTGCTCCGACGTGGATTCGGTCTGGGTGAAGTCCACCTCGGCCGTCACCTGCGCCTTGACGTTGTTGCGGCCCACCACGGGCTCCAGAATGTCCAGGATCCGACGGGTGTACTGTTGTTCGATCTGCTGCACATACAGCAGTTGCTGCGCATCCACGCCGTTTCCGGATGCGGTATCGGGCGATTGGGAGAGCAGCTTGCCCGTGTCGTCCAGCACGCTCACGGCAGAAGGAGACAACTCCGGCACGCTGGACGCCACGAGGTGCACGATGCCCGCCAGCTGGGCTCGGTCGAGAATGCGGCCGGGATGCAGGCTCACCAGCACCGAAGCCGACGGCTTTTGCTGCTCCCGGAAGAAGCCATTCTGGTTGGGAAGCGCCAGATGCACGCGCGCGCCCTGCACAGAAGACAGCGCCTGGATGGAGCGGGTGAGTTCGCCTTCCAGGCCACGCTGGAAGTTCAGGCGCTCCTGAAACTGCGTCATCCCGAACTTGCTGGACTCCATCAGTTCGAAGCCCGCCACCGAACCCTTGGGCAGGCCCTGGGTGGCCAGGCGCAGGCGCACGTCGTGCACGCGGTCTGCGGGGATCAGGATGGCGCCACCCCCATCTGCGTGCTTGTAGGGCACGTTCATCTGCGACAGCTGGGCGACGATGGCGCCGCCATCCTTGTCGTTCAGGTTGGCAAACAGCACCCGGTAGTCAGGCTGACGCCCCAGGACAATGGCCGCAATGGCCACCGCCACCAACAGCGCCGCGCCCACACCCAGCCGCATGCGCTGTGCCCTGTCGAGGGCAGACAGCCGCTGCAGCCAGTTCGGGCTGGCAGGGGGAGTGAGAGGAATTTCAGCAACTGCAGACATCTTGCTTTCCAGTAGGGCGGCCCGGCAAGGACCAAAGCGTGGGGTCGATTATTCGGTCACGCCTCCAAAATGTTCGCTGGATAAGCCGCGCGTTTGGCCATCAATTCAGAGCGATGGATCCCGGCGCGATGGCTAGGATACGCAGCATACCGCCATTCCCACGGATACAGCCATGGACCTTCGCATCTCAAGCTCTACCGCCCCCCTCACGGGCGCTGGCGTGGCGCGCCGTGCTGCAGCGCCGCAAAACGACGCCAACGACGTGGGTTTCTCGGGCGCCCTCAAGGGCGCGCTGCAGTCGGTCAGCGCCGCGCAGAACAAGTCATCCAATCTGCAGACCGAGGTCCAGATGGAAAACCCCTCGGTCAGCCTGGAAGAGACCATGGTGGCGATTCAGAAAGCCCAGATCGGCTTTCAGGCCACGCTGCATGTCCGCAACCGGATGGTGCAGGCCTACACCGACATCATGAACATGCAGGTTTAGGAGCAGGGGCGCTCCCCTGAGCGGCTGCGCCGCTTCCCCTCGCTCCGGGGTGATCCTTGCTTGACATCCCTCGCCTGGGGCGCGCCGGTATCGAGCGGTGGGGGCCTGCATTTACTCCTGATTTCGTAGCTGCTCGCGCTCTACAGATAAGCGCCACAGGGCTTTTCTCACAAAAAAGGCACTCCACGCTCTTGTCACAGGGGGCTGAACGGCGCATCGCTGGCCGTGGCACCGCTTTGCCAAGCGCCAGCGAAATGCACTCCCAATTTGATAGCTTTTCGCACTTGATAGACAAGCGGTAGCGCCCCATTTCGCCCATAAAAAAGCCGACCTCGCGGGGTCGGCTTTGTCTTGAGGCTCAGCGCACGCCTCAGTGCATCATTTGCGGCTGCCCTTCAAACAGGTGTTCGAATTGCGCCAGCCAGGGCTCGGCCAGGCAGCGAATCTGGGCATCGTTGCGCAGGATGCGCTGCATGATCCGGGTCTTCTCACGTTTGTGCTCGGGCAGAAGTTCGTGCTCTTGCGACTTGAAGCGCAGTTGCTCGATCAGTACCGCGCAG
This sequence comes from Acidovorax sp. Root275, assembly GCF_001428965.1. NCBI lineage: Bacteria > Pseudomonadati > Pseudomonadota > Betaproteobacteria > Burkholderiales > Comamonadaceae > Acidovorax > Acidovorax sp. Root275. The sequence goes on from NZ_LMJH01000011.1 coordinate 23,030, forward strand.
GCACCTTCGTAGCGCACAACGCCATCCCAGTCCTTGAGCTTGGCAGCCTCCAGCATCTTGGCGCTGCTGTCTTCAATCGCCTTGTAGTAGTCAATCAGCATGTGGGACATGGTTCAGGCCTCCACCAGCACGGGCTGGCCAGTGGCGGCAGGCGCATCGGCCGAAGCCGCGGTGCCGGTTTTCTTGATTTCGTTCCAGCCCTGCGCCACGGGCTCGATCAGGCGCATGACCTCGAGCATCATCGCGTCGTCGTTGCGGGCGTTGGCCAGGATCAGGCGGCGCATGCAGTAGTCGTAGAGCGCGCCCAGGTTTTCCGCCAGTTCGCCCCCGTCGACCTTGTCGAGCGAAGTGCTCAGGCCTTCCTCCAGAATGCGGACGGCTTTGGAGATGCCATTGACCTTGCCCAGCACGTCTCCGCGTGCCATGGAGCCACGTGCCGTGGCAATGGAATTGAGGACGCCTTCATACAGCAGACTGACCAGCTGGTGCTGATCCATCGTGTGCATGCTGGTTTCCACATTGATACGCTGGTAAGCGTTGGCTGCACGGGGGCTGTAGGCGCTGAACATGCTGACAATCCTTCCGAGGTATTACTTAAGTTATCGGCGTGCGCCAGAAAAACTGAAGCCCCTGATTAACCAGTCGACTTGTTCCAGGCGGTGACCTGCTGAGAGATGTACGCGTTCAGGCCGTTCAAGCTGCTCAGTTGCGTATCCAGTGCGTTATAGCGCTGCGTGATGCGTTTTTCAAAGGCCTCCACCTTTTCATTCACCCGCGTCTGGTCCTTGCCGTTGCGCTTGAGGCTCATCTGCAAGGTGTCGTCCTTCGATTTGAAGAAGCCGTCATTGGCGAGCAGTGTGGTGGTCAGCGCCTTGAGCTGCACCGCAATACCGTTGGCAGAGCCGCCGCCCGTGTTGCGGAACAGATTTTTGACGTCATCCGGGTTTTCGGAAAGCGCCTTGTTCAGCTTGGTACTGTCCACTGCCAGATCCCCGCCCAGCTGCTGTGTGATGCCCACATCGGCCAGGCGCTGAAACGCGCCCCCCCCGGTGGTGACCGACTGGATCGCGTTGCGCAGAGAGTTTTGCAGCGCGACCGTCGTGGAGTCGCCTTGCAGCAAGCCGGCCGAATTGGTCTTGGCGTCGTATTTCGTCGCCTCTTGCAGCAACTGGTTGATGGCGTTGTAAGCCTTGACGAACCCATCAATGTTGGACTTGACCGCCGCGTCATCTTTGCCGACCGAGATCTCGATCGGAGCAGTGGTGACCTGCTCTGCCTTGAAGGTCACGCCTGAAATCGTGGATGCAAAGGTGTTGGTACCCGAAGACACCGCAATCCCGTTGACCGTCGCCTTGGCATTGGCTGCCGCCTGCGTCACAGTGGTTCCCGCCACCAGGCGAGACAAGCCGGTGGCGTCGGTGTTGCCCGCACTTTGGGGGTCGGTATCTCCATCCTCCATGACGCTGAGGCGAAAACCCGACTCTTCCCCCGTGCTCTTGCTGCGCAGCAGCAAGCGCTCGCCCGAGGCATCCGTCAGCACGGAGGCGGTGACACCTGCATTCGCGCCGTTGATCTTGCTGGCTACGTCCGACAGCTTGTCGCTGGCACTGATGGTGATGTCCACGGGCTGGCCACTCCCTGGCGTGAAGGACGCGGGCGCCACACTCCATTTGCCCAGCTCCAGCCGCAAGGTGCCTGACCCCAGCGCGCCACCCACCGGCAAAAGTGCAGCAGAGGCCGTAGCTTGTGCCTTGGCCAGACTTTGCACCTCCACACTGAAGGTGGTAGGCAAAGTACCGCCGACCGCAGTGGCCGATACATATTTGGAGTCGGACGAGGTGGTGGTGACACCGTTCCAGCCGGTCACGCTGGTGAGCTTGCTCGCAGCATCCTGCAAGGTGGACACCAGCGACTTGATCTGCCCAAAGGCAGAAATCTTGGTATTGACCGTGGCCGCCTGCAGCTTGAGCGTGTCCAGGGGCTTTTTTTCCAGCGCGACTAACTGGGAGATGATGCTCTTGACATCAAGTCCGTTCGTGCCGACGCCTGGGGATGAAATGGTGGCCATACAAACCTCCTGAACTGGTCCAACGGAAATTATGGCGCCGAATGGCGATCAAGAACGTCCGTAAACACGCCAGGAAACCCGTCTTATTCCAGCGGTCCTGGCACCCGCCTTCCAGAAAGCCAAAGGGCGGCGACAGAAATCTGCCGCCGCCTGGGGTTCGCCAGGGCGCTGCAACGCCCTGGCTGCCATGCCCGCCGCTTAACGCAGCAGGGCCAACACGCCTTGGGGCAACTGGTTGGCCTGGGCGACCATGGCCGTGCCAGCCTGTTGCAGGATCTGCGAACGCGACAGGTTGGCTGTTTCTGCGGCGAAGTCGGCATCCAGGATGCGGCTGCGCGAAGAAGACAGGTTTTCCGACGTCACTTGCAGGTTGCTGATCGATGTTTCGAAGCGCGATTGCAGAGCACCGAGCTTGGCACGCTCACCGTTGATGAAGGCCAGGGCCGAATCCACAGTCTTGAGCGCGTTGGTCGCGTTGCTGAACGTGGTCACGTCCAGGTTGGCCACCGTTTGCAAGGCCGAGCCACCATTGTCCAACTGATTGCTGGTCGAAGTAATTGCGAAAGACTTTTCCGAGTCCAGCGTGATGTAACCACCGGTGTTCACGTTTTCCACCGTTGCTGCAGCAGAGCTCAGCGTCGTCGTACCGCCGTTGGCTGCACCAGCTGCGTCGTAGCCGGTGACCGTCACGTTGGCCGCATTGGCGTTGGTCGTATCGCCCACCACGATGTTGTTACCGGTGGCGTTGCTCAGGATGATCTGGGTGCCATCCGTGCTCAGCGAAGCATTGATACCGGTCTTGGCAGACTGGTCGTTGATGGCGGACACAGCAGCCGACAGGCGGTCCGTGCCGGTGGCGGAGGTCAGCGTGAAGGACACGGTACGAGCCGCGCCAACGTTGTCACCTTCCAGCGTCAGCGAGTAAGAGCCAACAGCCGCCATACCACCCAGGCGCACTTCGGTGCGGGCCGTGGCCGTCACGCCGGTATCGGCCTTCAGGGCATTGATCTGGTCGGCCGTAGCCTTCGCGGTAGCGCTGACAGCCACGGTCAACGTCCCCGTACCCAGAGCGCCGCTGATGGCCACGGTACCCGTGGTCACACCGTTGGTGCCTGCGGTGGCTTGCGTGGCCGATGCGCCGATGCCCGAGCCGTTGGATGCGACGTTCTGGTTGTTACCGTAGACGCTGGTGCGCAGATTGCCCGTGGCAGCCACGATGGTCTGGTTGGCATTGGCACCCACTTGGAACTGCTGCGTGCCGAAGCTGCCGTCCAGCAGCTTGGAACCGTTGAATTCCGTGGTTTGCGAGATACGGTCCAGTTCGGACACCAGCTGGCCCACTTCTTGTTGCAGGGCCTGGCGGTCGCCAGCGCTGTTGGAAGCGTTGGCCGATTGCACAGCCAGTTCACGCACACGTTGCAGGATGTCGCCAGACGCCTTCAAGGCGCCTTCAGCGGTTTGCGCCAGGGAGATACCGTCATTCGCATTGCGAACAGCCTGGTTCAGGCCACGGATCTGGCTGGTGAAGCGCTCGGAAATCGCCAAGCCAGCGGCGTCGTCCTTGGCGCTGTTGATACGCAAGCCAGACGACAGGCGCTGGATCGACGTATTGAGAGAAGTCTGACTCATGCCCAGGTTGCGTTGGGCGGTGAGCGAGGCGATGTTGGTGTTGATGGTGGAAGCCATTGCAAATCTCCAGAAAAGAACTGACTGAATATGGCGTTACCGCCAGCCGGGGCGCCAGCACCGCGCTGGCCTCCTGGGTTCCCAGCGCTGCAGGCCATCTGGTGAACGGCGGGCCGCTTACGGACCGTTGCAATTGTTTTCGGGTCGCCGCCGGAAAACTTGAGGGGCAAACGCACAAGTTGTACGACTTTTTTGCCGCTTATCTCCTAAACGCCCAAAAGCAGCGTCTCCACAATTCATCCATCGTTCCCCCATTGACAGCCGGACGGGTGCGCTTGAACCGGCAAACAGATCCGTCTTGCGACGTTAAGGAGTTTCGCCATGGCAGCAACCATCAATACCAACATCAGCTCGCTGACCGCCCAGCGCAACCTGGGCACCAGCCAGGCTTCGCTGAACACGGCCATCCAGCGGCTTTCCTCCGGCTTGCGCATCAACAGCGCCAAGGACGACGCCGCTGGCTTGGCCATCTCTGAGCGCTTCACCAGCCAGATCCGTGGCCTGAACCAGGCTGTTCGCAATGCGAACGACGGCATTTCGCTGGCACAGGTGGCGGAAGGCGCGATGGGCTCGGCCGGCAATATCTTGCAGCGGGTGCGTGAATTGGCGGTGCAATCGGCCAACGCTTCCAACAGCGCTGGCGACCGCCAGGCCCTGCAACAGGAAGTCGGCCAGTTGGTGGCAGAACTGGACCGCATTTCGCAAACCACCGAATTCAACGGCCAGAAATTGCTGGACGGCACCTTTGGTACGCAGCAGTTCCAGGTGGGCGCCAACGCCAACCAGACCATCGTGGCAGCCACAGCCAACTTGCGCACCAGTGTCTACGGCAACAACCAGAACGTCGCCTCCAACGGCTCGGGCATTGGTGCATCGGCCACGCAGGCCACCACGGGCACCAATGGGGTGACCACGGGCTCTGCCGCCATCAGCGGCTACCTGGGCACGGGCACCTTGACGGTAGCTGTGAGCGCCACGGCCAAGGCCACGGCCGACCAGATCAATGCGCTGCAGTCCACCACCGGTGTGACGGCCTCGGCCCGCACCGAAGTGCGCCTGGGCGGCATGGCCGCTGCGGGCTCCTACTCGCTGACACTAGAAGGCGACAACGTCGGCGCGTCCCGCACGGTCTCCTTCACGCTGACCTCCGCCACGGGCACGGACCGCCTGTCCCCCGCTGTATCGGCCATCAACGAGCAATCGGCCAAGACGGGGATCAACGCCTCGCTCAATTCGGACGGCACCCAGATCATCCTGACCAACGCCACCGGGAACAACATCGTGATCGGCGACACCGTGAACGCCAACGCGGCAGCGGTCACCGTCACCGGCTACGACGCCGCTGGCGCCAGCAACGGCACGGCCCGCACTCTGGCGGCGGATGCCAATGTGGAATTCGTCAACACGGGCGGCTACATCACGCTGGACTCGGAAAAGTCGTTTGCCGTGACCTCGGCCAGCAACCAGTTGGACAACGGCGGCTCGACCCTGCACACGGTGGCCAACCTGGACGTGACCACGTTCACCAATGCCACCGACGCCCTAAAGACCGTGGACTCGGCCCTGGCCTTCATCAGCGGCGAGCGCGCCAAGCTCGGTGCCATGCAGTCCCGCTTTGAGACCAGCATTGCCAGCCTGCAGATCACGTCCGAGAACCTCTCGGCATCACGCTCGCGCATTCAGGACGCAGACTTCGCGGCAGAAACGGCCAACCTGTCGCGCGCCCAGATCCTGCAGCAGGCCGGCACGGCGATGGTGGCCCAGGCCAACCAGATCCCCCAGGGCGTGCTGTCGCTGCTCAAGTAACAGCCAACGCGCCGAAGGCACAACGACAAAGGGGCCCAACGGGCCCCTTTGTCCCTTTGTACATGGCACACTGCCGCATCCCGCCCATTTGCTCGTAGATCGGTCGCAACGTGCAACCCAAACACCCCGAACAGGACGAGGCCCGCCTCCAAGCCGCGCTCACCGCCGCCGACTGGCCCCTGCTGACCCGCCTGTGCCGCCATGCGCTTCGAAAAAGCGGACGCAGCCTCGCTGCGCACCGCCTACTCGGGTTCTCACTGAACAAACAGCGCGAGTTCGGCGCGGCCCTCAAGGCCTATCAGCAGGCTGTCGTCCTGTGGCCCAACGATGCCGAACTGCTGATCAACTACGCCAACGTACTCATTGAGCAAGCCCGCAATATTGACGCGCTCCCCCTTCTGGAGAAAGTCTGCAAGCTGCGCCCCCGGCAAGCCATTGGCTGGATCAAGCTGGCCGAATGCTGCTACCTCCTGACCCTGCACGACAAGGGTTTTGACGCAAGCCAGACAGCCGCTGCACTGGCCGAAACCTTGCACGACCGCGTCGCTGCGCTCATGCAAAGCGCCATCCACCGGCGCGAGCTGGGCCAGGTGCGCGAGGCGGTCAAGGACTGCGAGACGGCCATCGCCCTGCGCTACAACGACCCTGGCAACTACACCAACAAGCTGTTGTTCATGCTGGCCGATCCCCAGGTGGACGCCGCGCAGCTGTCGGCGGCCGCACGGCAGTACGGCGCTGTGTTCGAGCCGCCGCTGCGCCCAGAGTGGCCCGATTTCCAGGAGCACCGGGGCTCGCCATGGCAACGCCTGAAGATCGGCTTCCTCTCCCCCGACTTCCGTGTGCACTCGGTGATGTACTTTGTGGAGGGTCTGCTGGCGCAACTGGACCGGCGGCAGTTTGAGGTTTTCGCCTTCTATCTGTTTCCACGGGACGATCACGTCACCGAGCGGGTCCAGCGCCACGCCGACCACTTTGTGCCCCTGGCCGGCTTCAGCCCCCAGCAACAGGCCGAGGCCATTCGCGCCCAGGGCATCGACATCCTGATCGACCTGGCGGGCCACACCGGCAACAACGGGCTGTTGACCCTGGCCCACAAGGCGGCGCCGGTGCAGGTGTCCTGGCTGGGGTTCCCGGCCACCACAGGGCTCACGGCCGTGGACTACAAGTTCACCGACGAGATCACCGACCCGCCCGGCGCCGACGCGCAGTACACCGAGCAGCTCTACCGCCTGCCCACGCTGTTCGCCTGCTACCGCCCCATGAGCCGCAACCCGCTGTGGCGCTACCAGCCACGCTACCAAGTGCGCCCGGCGCCCGCGCTCACCAACGGCTTCATCACCTTTGGCTCGTGCAACAACCTGGGCAAGCTCACCGACGAGGTACTGGCCCTGTGGGGCCAGGTACTGGCGGCCGTGCCAGGGTCGCGCCTGCTGATCGAAGGCAAGAACCTTGACCGCCCCGATTTTGCGCAGGCCTACCGAGAGCGCTGCGAGCGACTGGGCCTGCCCCCTGGGCAGGTCGACCTGGTGGCTCAGCGCACCGACAACCAGTACCTGACCTACCACCGCATCGACATCGCGCTCGACCCCTTCCCGCTGACCGGCGGCACCACCACCTTCGACGTGTTGTGGATGGGCCTGCCCATCGTGTCGATGGTGGGCGAGAGCTTCAAAAGCCGCATGGGAGTGGGCCTGCTGGCCTACCTGGGCCGCACCGAGTGGCTGGCCGAGACGCCCGAAGACTATGTGCGCATCGCCAAAGGCCTGGCCGCAGACATAGAGGCGCTGAACACGCTGCGGCTGGGACTGCGCGGCGAGGTGGAGGCCTCGGCCCTCATGCGCGAGGACATCTTCAACCACCACTTTGCGGAAGGCCTCCGTGTGATGTGGCTACAGTGGCTGGCCAAGGCCGAGCACCCGAACAACGCCGAAGCCCAGGCACAAGCGATACAGGAGTGGCTGCCCCAGCTGCCTGAGGAATGGACCCATGCACCCGTGCCCGGCGTGGGCTTGAAACCCGGCCAGCGGGTGAGCCTGCACGAGGCCCATCAGCGCCTGCAGGACCTGGTGGAAAAAGCCAAGGCCGCCACGCCTCCCGCGTCGGCGACCACCACCGAGCACCAGATCACCGACCGCCACTGGATCGCCGTGACCGAACTGGCCGAAACCGTGCTCAGCGCCGTGCCCCATGACCCCTTGGCCCTGGCCTGCCTGGCAGAGGTGGAGCATGCCCACGGCCACACCGAATTTGCCGTGACCTACCTGCAACATGCCACGCAGGCGATGGGCATGGGCTCCGCTTCAGCCGCCTGACGCCCGGGGCGCCCGGCAACAGGGGCTGCCTGCCCCGACAGTTACTATCAATTTAATAGCTATTAGCGCTTATCCATTAAGCGCCGGATCCTATTTTTATTCAAATTTCCGCCTTTGAGACTACCGATCACTCCTTGCGGCGCAGAAACCCGTGCGGCGCCACCGTGACCTGCAGGCGCTGCTCCATCTCGGCATCCACTTCGAACTCGGCGTGCCCGGCCAGCCACTGGTGCACCGCCGTCTTGGGGTTGTTGCCCACGTCCCAGGGTCGGTCGGCAAAGAACTTGGGCGGCATGTCTTCCACAAAGGTATCGAACACCACACAGTAGCTGCCGGGAGTGACCAGCGGCGCATAGGCGTTGAGTTCCCCCAGCACATGGTCGTGCGTGTGCATGGAGTCCAGGCACACCAGCACGCGCTGGTAGCCCTTCGCAAAGTCGCGCACCTGCTGCACCACGTCGGGCGCCACGGCCGAGCCCTGGATCATGGCGATGCGGCTGGCCATGGGGTGGGCTTCGATGGCGGCGCGGTTGTGCGCGCGGATGTCGATGTCCACGCCCAGCACCTTGCGGAGCGAGGCGCGCGGGTCCATCGTGGTGCCCGCCTCGATGGCGTCGCTCATGTCCAGCAGCGCCAGCAGCGAGGCGCTGAGCACCAGTGAGCCACCGTGCGCGATGCCGGTCTCGATGATCAGATCGGGCCGCACGCGCCACACCAGCTCCTGCATGGCCACCATGTCCTGCGGGTACTGGATGATGGGCCGGCCCATCCAGTCGAAGTTGTAGACGTACTGCCGCTGCATCGAAGCCTGCAGCCAGTCGCGCGACAGGGTCTGGAACGCGGTGTCGTGGGCATAGCCCGCAAGGCGGTCGCGGCGTTCCTGGGCAAATTGGTCAACGGGGTTCATGGCGGGGTTACTCCAACAGGATCGGTCACAACGGAAGCGTCGTTCAGCAAAAGGTCATCGGCCAGCACGGCGCGGGGTGCCACACCCCATTCACCCCGCAGGCGTTGCACGTTGATAGGGGGAAACGCCTGCAGCGGGGCCTGGGCATCCACCTCCACGGTGCAGCCCGTGCGCGCCTGCAACCAGGCCAGCCACTGGGCATGGAGGGTCTGTCGGCCGCTGGCCACGTTGTAGGTGGCAGCGCGGCCCGCCAGCGCAATGCGCGGCAGCCAGTCCAGCAGGTCGTCCACATGCACATAGTCCTTGGCGGACTGCGGATCGGAGCGCAGCACGATGCGGCCCGCCCGGGCCTGGCCCACCAGGTCAGCCACCAGGTTGCCGGAGGCCGCGTCCATGCCTGGCCCGACCACGTTGGACAGGCGCACCACGCGCACCCCGGGGCGCCCGCAGGCATGGCACAGCGATTCGCCGGTGAGCTTGGTGAGGTTGTACAGGTACGAAGCGTCGCCCGGCAGCACGGCCAGGGGCGCGTCTTCGTGGGTATCAGCCGCCCCCATGTAGACGCGGGTGGAAGACAGGTACAGCAGCGACTCGAACTGCGCGCGCCGCAGCACCTCGGCCAGCAGGCCCACATGGGCGTCCACGGTGTCGAACGGGCGCGTGCGGAAGTCGGCGGTGAGCCCCACGCAATACATCACATGGCCCAGCGGACGGGTGAACACCTCGGCATCGCCGCGCGCTGGCGCCCACACGGTGTGGCCATGGGCCTGCAGGTGCGCCACCAGGCGGCTGCCGATATAGCCCGTGGCGCCCAGCACGGTGAACGTCGAAGGAGGCGCACCCGTCACTGCCGCTCCCCCACAGCCACCAAGGGTTGGCCCGCATACACGGTGTACGCCAGCAGCTCACCGCGCACGATGGAGCCCGCGCCCACCACGCAGCCGCGCCGCAGCACTGCGCCGTCCAGCAGCACGCAGTTGGCGCCGATCCATACGTCGTCCTCGATCACGATGCCGCCCTTGCTGGGCAGAAAACCCTGCTCGCGGATCAAGCGGCTGCGGTCGGCATAGGCATGGTTGACCGGCGCAAAGGTGCAGTTGGCGGCAATCGCCACGTAGTTGCCGATGTGGATGCCGTTGCCGGTGTAGAGCACACAGCCCGCGTTGATGACCACATGCTTACCCACCACCAGGTCGCCGCTGCCGCCCGCAGGCTTGACCTTGACGAAGCTGTCGATCACCGAATGCGCGCCCACCACGATGCGCGTGCCGCGCACCGAGTCTTCGATGTCGGCCAGGTGCGAGACCTTGGCGGTGGGATGGATCTCGATCACCTAGAACACCTCCAGGCGCGGCACGGCCACCACCATCTGCGCGCCCCAGCTGCGCGTGTAGTCGAGTTGCTCGGCCACCTCGCTGCGCAGGTTCCAGGGCAGGATCAGGATGCGCTGCGGCTTGTGGGCGCGCAAGTGCGCCTCGCTCACCACCGGGATGTGGCTGCCGGGCAGGTACTGGTCCTGCTTGGCGGGGTTCTTGTCCACGGCGTAGGGCAGCAGGTCGGGCCGCACGCCCGCAAAGTTGAGCAGGGTGTTGCCCTTGGCGGCTGCACCGTAGGCGCCCACGGTGATGCCGGCGGCCTGGCATTGCAGCAAAAATGTGAGCAGCTCGCGCTTGATCCGCATCGCCTGGGCCTGGAAATCGCTGTAAAAACCGGCGCCCAGCATGCCGGCCGCCGCCTCGGTGGCCAGCAGTTGCTGCACGCGGGCGGCGCCTTCGGTCGTGGCCTGAGGGTGGCCGGGAGCATCGGCGCGGGCGGCAAACACGCGCAGGCTGCCGCCATGCGTGGGCAGCTCGTGCACGTCGATCACCACCAGCCCATTGGCCGCAAAGATGCGCAACACAGCCGTGAGCGACAAATAGGAATAGTGCTCGTGGTACGCCGTGTCGAACTGGCAGCCCTGCACCATGCGCAGCAGGTGCGGAAACTCGAACGTGGCCACGCCATGGGGCTTGAGCAACCGCGTGAAACCGCCCACAAAGTCGTTGATGTCTGGCACATGGGCCAGCACATTGTTGGCGGCGATCAGGTCGGCCTGGCGGTCAGCGGCCGCCAGCTCGTCGGCCAGCGCCACGCCAAAGAATCGCTCGACCACCTCGATGCCTTTGGAACGGGCTGCTGCAGCCGTGCTGGCGGTGGGCTCCACGCCGTAGCACGGGATGCCGGCCGCCTGCACGTACTGCAGCAGGTAGCCGTCGTTCGATGCGACCTCGACCACGCGGCTCGCGGCGGTGAGGTCCAGGCGCTCGCGCATTGCCTCCACGTACGCATTGGCGTGGGCCAGCCACGACGATGAGAACGAGCTGAAGTATGCGTAGTCGTCGGTGAATAGCGCCTCGCGCCCGGCGTGGTCTTCGGTCTGCACCAGCCAGCAGGTCTCGCACACCAACAGGCGCAGGGGGAACCAGGTTTCGGGCGCGCGCAGGGCGGCCTCGCTCAGGTAGGCGTTGGACGGGGGCGCGCTGCCCAGGTCCAGAAACGGCAGTTGCAGCGGGCTGCCGCAGTGTCGGCACTTCACAGGCGCACTCCTTCGAATTCTTCGGTCATCCAGGGCTGCCCAGCATCGCGGGGCGACATCTGGCCTGCTGGCACGGGCCAGGCAATGGCAAGGCGCGGGTCGAGCGGGTGCAGCCCCGCTTCGGCCGCTGGGGCATAGGCTGCTGAATGGCAATACAGCAGCTCGGCATGGTCGGTCAGCGCCTGAAAGCCGTGGGCAAAACCGGGGGGGATGAGCAGCGCACTGCCGTTGTCTGCGGACAAATGTTCGGCGTGCCACTGCAAAAAGGTGGGCGAGCCGGGGCGCAGGTCCACAGCCACATCCCAGACCTCGCCGCGCAGGCAGCTCACGAGCTTCATCTCGGCATGCGGCGGCTTTTGGTAGTGCATGCCGCGCACGGTGCCCTTCAATGCGGTGTAGCTCTGGTTGATCTGGGCAACGGGGCCCGCCCAGCCTGCGCCCGCCAGTTCATCGGCGCAGAACAGGCGCGCAAAAAAGCCGCGCTCGTCTACCAGGGGCTGGCGCTGCACGCGGAACAGCCCCGCCAGCGGCAGCGGCGCCAGGGCCAGGCGGCTCATGGGCGCGCCTCCCAGGCGTCGATGTCGGCCAGGCACAGCGCGCGGGCATCGGCGCCGCCGTGTTGCTGGCGGTACCAGTTCATGGTGCGGGCCACGGCCGTGTTCAGCGCCCAGTGCGGGGCCACGCCAAGCACCTGGCGGGCCTGCGCGGTCTCCAGCGCCAGCCAGCCAGCCTCGTGCGGCCCATCACTCTCTTTTTCATAGCTGGTTGCGCTGGATGGATAAGCGCTAGAGGCCAATTCAATGACATTTTTGACCGTGGCTGCCTCGTGCGGCAGCGGACCAAAGTTGTAGGCACCGGCCAGCGCGGGCGATTCCCACAGGCGCTGGGCCAGCCGCAGGTAGGCGGCCAGCGGCTCCAGCACATGCTGCCAGGGGCGCGTGGCCTGGGGGCGGCGGATGTGCAGGGTTGCACCCTTTTCCCAAGCGCGCACGGCATCGGGCAGCAGGCGGTCTTGCGCCCAGTCGCCGCCGCCAATCACGTTGCCCGCGCGGGCGGTAGCCACGGCCACGCCCTGCGCGGCTAAAAAAGAATCGCGGTAGCTGGCGGTGATCAGCTCGGCGGCGGCCTTGCTGGCGCTGTAGGGGTCGTGCCCGCCCAGGGCGTCGTCCTCGCGGTAGGGGTAGGCCCATTCACGGTTGCGGTAGACCTTGTCGGTGGTGACCACCACGGCCACGCGCACGCCAGCCAAGCCGCGCAGGGCATCGAGCAGATGTGCCGTGCCCATGACGTTGGTGGAAAAGGTGTCGAGCGGCGCCGCGTAGCCAGGCCGCACCAGCGCCTGCGCGGCCAGGTGCAGCACCACCTCGGGCCGAGCGGCGCGCACGCGCATGGCCAGGGCCTGGGGGCTGCGGATGTCGCAAAAATGGCGTTCGGTGCCCTGCTCCACCCCGGCGAGGGTAAAGAGATTGGGCTCGGTGCCCGGCGGCAGTGCCACGCCGGTCACCTGTGCGCCCAGGCGCTGCAGCCACAGGGCCAGCCACGCGCCTTTGAAGCCGGTGTGGCCGGTGAGCAACACGCGCTTGCCGCGCCAGAAGTCGGGGTCAGGGCGCATCGTGGGTTACCAGCACTTCCAGGGCGCGCGGCCCGATTGCCACAGGTCTTCGAGAAGGTTCTTCTCGCGCAGGGTGTCCATGGGCTGCCAAAAGCCCGTGTGTTCAAAGGCGCGCAGCTGGCCGCTGGTGGCCAGGCGGGCCATGGGCTCCAGCTCCCAGCTGGTGGCGTCGCCTTCGATGTGGCCGATCACCTCGGGCTGCAGCACAAAAAAGCCGCCGTTGATCCAGCCGCCGTCGCCACGCGGTTTTTCCTCGAACCCGGCCACGGTGTCGCCATCGCGCACCAGGGCGCCATAGCGGCCCGGAGGCTGCACGGCCGTCACCGTGGCCTGGCGGCCATGGGCGCGGTGGAAGGCAAACTGGGCCGTCATGTCGAGGTCGGCAACACCATCGCCGTAGGTAAAGCAGAAGGGCTCGCCCGCAGGCAGATATTCCTGCACCCGTCGCAAACGCCCGCCGGTCATGGTGCTTTCGCCGGTGTCCACCAAGGTCACGCGCCAGGGCTCGGCGTGGCGGTGGTGCACTTCCATGCGGTTGTTGGCCATGTCGAAGGTCACGTCCGACATGTGCAGGAAGTAGTTGGCGAAATACTCCTTGATCACATAGCCCCGGTAGCCCAGGCAGATGATGAAGTCGTTGACGCCATGGGCAGCGTACATCTTCATGATGTGCCAAAGGATGGGCCGCCCGCCGATCTCGATCATGGGCTTGGGACGCAGGTGCGACTCTTCCGAGATGCGGGTTCCCAGCCCCCCCGCGAGCAGTACGGCTTTCATGCCCGCAGCATAGTCCAGCCCCTGCGCCACCAAAAGGCCCTGTCACTGCGGAAATACGGGCCAAATGCAGCGATTGACACTGCGCACAGGTGTGAGCGGGTGCCAAGCAACCCCATAAAGCTACCAAATTTATAGCAACAAGTTATTGACCATAAAGCGCCAGCGGCATTTTATAGGGAATCCTCTGACACTGGCCATATTCAGCGCCACCATCCCAACCTTTGCGCAAAACGCGGGGGGGGGGTTGGCGAGGCCAGGTCGCACCGGCCCGGCCAAGGAAGGTCGAGGCACGGCCGAAGGAAACGCAGGTGTGGCGATGGCGCCATTTGCCAGAGAAGCCCTGTGTTGATGGCACTCTTGAGCGCATTCCAGGCTCTTCAATCCGATACATTTGCAGTAACCTTCGGTAAGCCGCGTTGCCAGCGGCCCTGCCCGCCCTCCTGTTTTGCCTCGGCTGCCGCCCAACACGTCTAAAGCATGTTCGTCATCATCGGTTACGTTGTCTGCCTAGGCTGCATCTTCGGCGTGTACATCGTGCACGGCGGGAACATCAGCGTGATCCTGAAGGCCCTGCCCTTCGAGATCGTCACCATCCTGGGCGGCGCGCTGGGCGCCTTCGTGGTGAACAACCAACCCAAGGTGATCAAGGCCACCCTGGCCGCCATCCCGATGGCGCTCAAGGGCTCCAAATACACCAAGGCCCGCTACATGGAGCTCATGGCCATGCTCTATGACATCCTGCAAAAGGCCCGCAAGGAAGGGCTGATGGCGATCGAAAAGGATGTGGAAGCGCCCCACGAGTCCGAGATCTTCAAGAAATACCCCACCGTGGGCAGCGACCACCATGTGATCGAGTTCACCACCGACTACCTGCGCATGATGGTCTCGGGCAACCTCAACTCCCACGAGATCGAAGCGCTGATGGACAGCGAGATCGACACCCACCACCAGGAGGCCCACGCCCCCGTGGCCGCGCTGGCGCGCCTGGCTGGCGCCCTGCCCGCCTTCGGTATCGTGGCTGCCGTGCTGGGCGTGGTGAACACCATGGGCTCGGTGGGCCAGCCGCCCTCGGTGCTGGGCGGCATGATCGGCTCGGCGCTGGTGGGCACGTTCCTCGGGATTTTGCTGGCCTACGGTGTGGTCGAACCCCTGGGCGGCCTGGTCGAGCAAAAGACCGAGGACGCCGCCAAGGAGCTGCTGTGCATCAAGTCCACCCTGCTGGCCAGCATGCAGGGCTACAACCCCGCCACGGCCATCGAATTTGGCCGCAAGGTGCTTTTCTCCAGCGTCCGCCCCAGCTTCTCCGAGCTGGAGGGGCATGTGAAGGGCAAGAAGTAGCGACGGCAGCGCCGCGAAGTCCACAACGCCATGGCAGAAAAAAAACTCCAGCCCATCATCGTCAAGCGCATCAAGAAGGGCGGCCATGCGGTGCATGGTGGCGCCTGGAAGATTGCGTATGCCGACTTCGTGACGGCGATGATGGCGTTCTTCCTGCTGATGTGGCTGCTGGGCTCCACGGCCAAGGGCGAGCTGCAGGGGATTGCCGCGTATTTTGCGTCGCCGCTCAAGGTGGCGATGACGGGCGGCGATGGCGCGGGCAACAGCTCCAGCGTGATTCCGGGCGGGGGCAACGATCTCTCGAAGGTGCATGGACAAGTGCGGCGTTCCGACGTGGAGGCGGCCAAGCAGCGCCGTATGAGCATCGACGCCGCCAAGGCCGAGCAGGCCAAGCAGGACCTGGACCGCATCAAGGCCCTGGAGGCCAAGATCGACGCACTCATCACCGAAAACCCGCGCCTGAACGAATACAAGTCGCAGATCCGCATCGATATCACGCCCGACGGCCTGCAGATCCAGATCATCGACGACCAGAACCGCCCCATGTTCGACAGTGGCAGCGCGTTGGTGAAACCCTACATGCGCGACATCCTGCGCGAGATCGGCGCTGCCCTCGGCGGGGTGGAAAACCGCATCAGCCTGGCAGGGCATACCGATGCCGTGCCCTACGGCAACAGCGACCGGGGCTATAGCAACTGGGAGCTGTCGGCCGACCGCGCCAATGCCTCGCGCCGCGAGCTTGTCTCGGCCGGCATGCCAGACGCTAAACTGGGACGTGTGGTGGGCCTGGCGGCCAGTGATCTGCTGGAGCCAAAAACCCCACGTGCACCCGCCAACCGGCGCATCACCATCACGGTGCTGACCCGGGAGGCCGAAGAACGACTCATGGGCAAGGGGATTCCTGAAATCACATCGACAGAACTGTTGAATGAAAAGCGGGAAAATCCCCCCCCTGTCAGGTAAAAGTTACGACTTGTCACCAAACCTGCCACCCATGACAATACTTACAGCCATTTCCGACCGAAAGGGTCCCACGTGACCACAGCCCTTCGTTTTTTGATCGTTGACGACTTCTCCACCATGCGGCGCATCGTGCGCAATCTGCTCAAGGAAAGCGGCTTTGCCGATGCCGACGAGGCCGAAGACGGCGTGGCCGCCTTGAACAAGCTGCGCAACAGCAAGTTCGACTTCGTGGTGACCGACATCAACATGCCCAACATGAACGGTTTTCAGTTGCTGGCGGAAATCAAGAAGGACGACAAGCTCAAGCACTTGCCCGTCCTCATGGTCACAGCCGAAGCCCGCAAGGAAGACATCGTGGCGGCCGCCCAGGGCGGTGCCGCGGGCTACATCGTCAAACCCTTCACCAAGGCCACGCTCGAAGAGAAAGTGACCTTGATCCTGAAAAAGATGGGGCTATGACACCATGGACGACACACCGGACAACAGCCAGCCGCCTGCCGATGTACACCACAAAATTGGCCAGCTGACCCGCCAGCTGCACGACTCGCTCAACGAACTGGGCTATGCCGACAAGCTGCGCGGCTCCATGGGCGAGCTGCCCGACGCGCAAAGCCGCCTGTCCTACATCGCCCGCCTGACCGGTGAAGCGGCCGAAAAGGTGCTCAACCGCGTCGAGCAGGCGAAGGCCCAGCACGACTACATCGCGGCGGAAACGCGCCGGGTCGTCAACTCACTGGTGGCCGACCCGGTGGCGGCCGTGGCCAAGGGCGAGATCTTCAACTTCCTCACCGACGTGGAGCGCGTGACCAAGGAAGCCGACACGCACCTCACCGAAATCATGATGGCGCAGGATTTTCACGACCTCACGGGGCAGGTGATCGCCCGCGTGGTGAACCTGGCCGCCACCATCGAAGACCAGCTGGTGCAGCTGCTGATCCAGACCGCCCCCGCCAATGCGCAGGTGGCCGCCGTGGTCGAGCCAGCCCGCACCGCGCACCTGCAGGGGCCCGTGGTGGACCCCGAGCACACCCCCGACGTGGTGACTGACCAGTCCCAGGTGGACGATCTGCTCGCCAGCCTCGGGTTCTGACAGCCCGCGGGGGGCTTCATCCCCGGTTTATTGATCAAAATGATCTCTAGCGTTTACCCATCAAGCGCTAGCAGCTATCAATTTTGACAACCTCCTCCTGCATTGGGCTGTTGCCAGCGAGTGACCGTATGCGCGTGAAGCCGCTTCACGCCGCATCGAAAAGGGGGGGCTGCCACCTCTTTATCGGGCTTTAGATTTCCGGGTCGCTCACGACAATGGCATGACACCAGCCGTCATGCCATCATGGAATCCAGCCAAGAAAAAAGCCTACCCGCGTCAGAGCGCAAGCTGCAGAAGACGCGCGAAGACGGCCAGGGAGCGCGCTCACGCGATCTTTCCCACTTGGCAATCCTCGGTGCCGGGGCAGCCTGCCTTCTCGTGCTGGCCCCCCAACTGATGGACCATATGCAGCGGGCGATGAGCCAGCAGCTGGCGTTTGATGCCGCCACCGTGATGGCACCGGGCACCATGCTCAAGCGCTTGCAGGACATGATGTTGGTGGGCCTAGTGGCCAGCACGGTGTTTGCCCTTCTCACCAGCGCCGCCGCCCTGATCAGCGCCATTGGCGCGGGCGGCTGGATTCTGAGCCTCAAGCCGATCACCCCCCAATTCAACCGGCTCAACCCGATCTCGGGCGTGGCCAACCTTTTCTCCAAGCAGCAGATGGCCAATGTGGCCAAGATGGTGCTGATGACCGCGATCCTGAGCTATGTGGCCTGGAAGTTCATGGGCAACAGCATCGACACCGTGGCCATGCTGGTGCTGCAACCCTCCCCCATGGCCATCCGCCAGTTGGCGGACTGGCTCACGTCCGGCATGAGCCTGCTGCTGCTGGTGGTGTTTCTGGCGGCGCTGGTGGACGTGCCCCTGCAGGCTTACTTCTTCAAGGCGCGCCTGAAGATGTCGCACGAAGAAATCAAGCAAGAGCACAAGGAATCCGACGGCAACCCGCACACCAAGGGCCGCATCCGCCAAAAGCAGCGCGAGATTGCCGACCGTGCCAGCGTGGGCGCCGTTCCCAAGGCCGACTTCGTGGTCATGAACCCCACCCACTACGCCGTGGCGCTCAAGTACGACGAAAAGACCATGAGCGCCCCGCAAGTGATTTCGCGCGGCACCGACCTCATCGCGCTCAAGATCCGCGATGTCGCCAAGGAGCACAACGTGCCCGTGCTGCAGTCGCCCATGCTGGCCCGGGCGCTGTATGCCCATGCCGAGCTCGACCAGGCCATTCCCACCGCGCTCTACACCGCCGTGGCCCAGGTGCTGGCCTATGTCTACCGCTTGAAGGCCGCCCTGCGTGGAGAAGGCCACATGCCTGACGGCCTGGTGGAGCCGTTTGTGCCCCCTGAACTCGATCCGCTGAACCGCACTCCCGTGCAAGGCGCTGCCGTATGAACACCTCCGTAACGTCTCTTCGGCAATGGGCTGGCAGCAATGCAGGCGCCCTGCAGGGCCTGTCGGCGCCGCTGCTGGTGGTCGCCATTCTCGCGCTCATGGTGCTGCCGATCCCGCCGTGGCTGCTCGACGCATTCTTCACGCTGAACATCGCCGTGGCCCTGATGGTGATGATGGTGGCGGCCTACATGCTGCGCCCCCTGGATTTCGCGGCCTTCCCATCGGTGCTGCTGCTGACCACCCTGATGCGCCTGTCGCTGAACGTGGCCTCTACCCGGGTGGTGCTGCTGGAAGGCCACACGGGCCCGGGCGCCGCCGGTGCGGTGATCGAGGCCTTCGGCCACTTCCTGATCGGTGGCAACTTTGCTGTCGGGCTGATCGTGTTCGCGATCCTGGTGGTGATCAACTTTGTGGTGATCACCAAGGGCGCCGAGCGCATTGCCGAAGTGTCGGCCCGCTTCACGCTGGACGCCATGCCCGGCAAGCAGATGGCGGTGGATGCCGACCTGAACGCCGGGCTGATCGACGAGAAGGAAGCCAAGCGCCGCCGCGCCGAAGTGGCGGAAGAAGCGAACTTCTTCGGGTCCATGGACGGTGCCTCCAAGTTCGTGCGCGGCGATGCGGTCGCCGGCATCCTGATCCTCTTGATCAACATCATCGGTGGCTTTGCCATCGGTGTTTTGCAGCATGACCTCTCGGCCAAGCAGGCGGCCGACAGCTACATCCTGCTGGCCATTGGTGATGCGCTGGTGGCGCAGATCCCCGGCCTGCTGATTTCGGTAGCCGCCGCCATGGTGATCTCACGCGTGGGCAAGGACCACGACATGGGCCGCCAGATCGTGCAGCAGCTCTTCATGTCGCCCCGCGTGCTGGGCGTGACCGCTGGCATCCTGCTGCTGCTGGGCCTGATCCCGGGCATGCCCCACGTGGTGTTTCTGACCATGGGTGGCCTGCTCGCCTATGGCGCCTGGGTGCTGCACGAGCGCCAAAAGGTACCGCCCGAAGTCGAGGCCCCGCCCGCCCCCGTCAGCGATGGCGAAGCCACCTGGGACGATCTGCAGCCCGTGGACCTGCTTGGCCTGGAGCTGGGCTACCGCCTGATCAGCCTGGTGGACAAGAGCCGCCAGGGCGACCTGCTCACGCGCATCAAGGGCGTGCGCCGCAAGTTTGCGCAGGAAGTCGGCTTCCTGCCTCCGGCCGTCCACGTGCGTGACAACCTCGAATTGAAGCCCAGCGGCTACCGCATCACACTGCGTGGCGTGGTGGTGGGCGAAGGCGAAGCCTTCCCCGGCATGTTCCTGGCCATCAACCCGGGCGGCATCACCACGCCGCTGATTGGCACCCCCACCACAGACCCTGCTTTTGGACTCCCAGCACACTGGATCGACGACCGGCAGAAGGAAGCCGCACAAATGGCTGGTTTTACGGTCGTTGATTCCGAAACCGTGATGGCCACCCATTTGTCACACTTGATGCAAGTGCAAGCCGCCAAGCTCCTCAGTCGCACGGAAACGCAGCAACTGGTGGAACACGTGGCCAAGCTGGCTCCCAAGCTCATCGAAGAAGTGGTCCCCAAAATGGTCTCCATCGCAACGTTCCAGAAAGTCCTCCAGCTGCTGCTGGAAGAGTCTGTGCACATCCGCGATATCCGCACCATCATTGAAACGCTGGCCGAGCACGCCGGTGGCATCTCCGACCCGGTCGAGCTGGCCCGCCGCGTGCGCATCGCGCTGTCGCCCGCCATCGTGCAACAGATCTACGGCCCCACCCGCGAACTCAACGTCATCGCCATCGAACCCGGCCTCGAACGCCTGCTGGTACAGGCGCTGGGCAACACAGCCGGCCCCGCCCTGGACCCGGGCGTGGCCGACATCCTCACGCAAAAGGCCGCCGAGGTGGCCCTCAAGCAGGAAGAGATGGGCCTGCCCGCCTGCCTGCTGGTTCCCGACCAGATCCGCAACGCGATCTCCCGCCTGGTGCGCCGCGTGGCCCCCCGGCTGCAGGTGCTTGCGCACAGTGAAATCCCCGAGACCCACACCATCCGCATTGGGCCGATCCTTAGAGGTGCATCAGCATGAACATCAAACGCTTCCACGCTCCCACATCCCGGGAGGCTCTGGCCAAAGCGCGCATGGCCTTTGGCGACGGCACACTGATCCTGTCCAACCGACCCACGGCCAACGGCGTCGAAGTCGTGGCTACGGCCGAGGACACCCTGTCGGCCCTGGATGGCGGCGGCAGTGCCGGCTCTTCCAGCAACCCGCCCTTGCTGGCCCCCACACCGGCACGCAGCGCGCCCCTGCGCACAAGCCAGGCAGCCACGGCCAACACCCTGGGCCGCAACCCGGTGGAGGAAGACACCGAGCAGCTGGCGATGAGCACGCTGTCGTTCCAGGACTACGTGCGTGAGCGCATGCTGCGCCGCCGCCACGAGGCGCTCAATGGCCCTGCCGAACCACAAACCTTGTCGGAGCGCAGCCGCGACCAGGAGCCGGAACGTGAACGCATGCCCGCGCCCGCCGTGGTGCGCCACAACCCGCTGCGCACCATCCCCATGGACATCCCGCCCGAGCCGCCACGCCGCCGGCAGGAAGCCGCCAGCGCCAACCTGATCCAGTCGAACAACCAGCAAAGCGTGATGAACGAACTCCATGCGATGAAGGAGCTGATCGAAGACCGCTTCAACACACTGGCCTGGCTGGGCCAGGCGCGCCAGAATCCGATCCAGTCCAATCTCATGCTCAAGATGATCCGCGCGGGCTATTCGCCCTCGCTGGCCCGCGCCGTGCTGGAACGCATGCCCGAAGAGCTGTCGGCCGCAGAGTCGGTGCGCTGGTTGATGGAAGTGCTGGAGCGCAATCTCAAGACCGACTTGGTCGAACCTCCGCTGTACGAGCAAGGCGGCATCTTCGCGATGGTGGGCTCCACCGGTGTGGGCAAGACCACCACCACGGCCAAGCTGGCCGCACTGTGCGCACGCATCCACGGCCCCGGCAGCGTGGGCCTGATCACGCTCGACACCTACCGCGTCGGCGCACACGAGCAGCTGCGCACCTATGGCCGCATGCTGGGCATCGTGGCCCATCTGGCGCACGACCGCGCCGCGCTGCAGGACCTGCTGGGCCTGCTCAGCGGCAAGAAGATGGTGCTGATCGACACCACGGGCGTTGCCCCGCGCGACCCGCGCAAGCGCGACATGCTCGACGTGCTGGACCTGCCCCACGTCAATCGCCTGCTGGTGCTCAATGCGGGCTGCCATGGTGACACGCTCGATGACGTGCTTACTGCCTTCAAGACCGAGGGCTCCCAGCAAGCCATCCTGTCCAAGGTGGACGAAGCCGTGAAACTCGGCCCCGCCATCGACGCACTGATCCGCCACCAGATGGTGCTGCGCGGCGTGACCAACGGCCAGCGCGTGCCGGAAGACTGGGAGCGCGCCGATGCACACAAGCTCATCAGCACCTCCATGCGCGCGCCCGCCAAATCGGCCTTTGATCCCAAGGCGACCGACCTGAACTTCTTCTTCTCGCATTCGCCTGACACCATGAACGAGCGAGGGCTGGTCGATGCTTGATATCGGCTTTCACCAGGCGGCCGGCCTGCACAGCTTCACCCCGCAGTCTGAATTGCGGGTGGTGGCGGTCGCCAGCCAGGACAACGCAGGCACCGGGCTGGAGACGCTGTGGCAGATCTGCGCGAGCCTGCAGCGCCTGGGCTACCCGGTGGTGGTGCTTGACGGCACCGCCCAGGAGACGGACGACTGCCCGGGGCTGCTGCACCTATTGCAACAGGCACCGTGGAACGAGGGCGTCAGCCTCAACATGGGGGCGATGGCATCGTCACTGGCGGTGATTCCGGCGGCGAAGGGCCTTTTGCGCATCAGCCGGGAGGCCAGCCGCAATGAAACGGCGCCGCTGCCCGGCCTGCTGCCCTATTTTCGGACGTACGGACTGATCGTGCTGCACGCGCCTGCGGCCACACTCGGACCGCTGCTGACGCACACGTCCACCATACCGCTGGTGGTGATGGGTGACGGCTCGGCAGGTGTGCTCACCAGTTACAAGAGCCTCAAGCAAATCGCACAGCACACCACCCTGCCCTGCATGGTGGCGGCCTTGCTGCATGGCAACACCGCGGCCGAACGGCGCAAGACGCAACACGCACTGCTGACCCTGCAGGACTGCGCCGAGCGCCACCTGGGTGGCCCGGTGCGCACGACCACCATCGCCACGCAGAACCCCCAGGACCTCCAGCGCCTGGCCTTGCAACTGCTGGAAAATGCGGGCACTATCAGTGAATCGCTGACGGCCCTGCCGCCTTGCAACATGACAGAAATGCCTGCGCATTTCGTCCGGAGCCATTGACCAGCGTACCAGAGCGTGTGATGTACTTGTTTAACCCCATGCCGTTGCTGGCCGCCGCATGCGGCGTTCAGGCCCTGGCACATGCGGGGCTAGGCCAAACCGGCCTGCCCGGCGGCTTTGCAGGCACTTGAAGGTGGATAACACGATGTACACCGCCAAAGGCCAGCTCGATCGTGATGCGCTGATCCGCCAGCACGTCCCGCTGGTGCGAAGGATTGCGCACCACATGATCGCCAAGCTGCCCCCCAATGTGGAGCTGGACGATTTGATCCAGGTCGGCATGATGGGCCTGGCGGATGCCCTGTCGCGCTACGAAGTCGCCCAGGGCGTGCAGTTCGAGACCTTTGCCACCCAGCGCATCCGCGGCGCCATGCTCGACGAGTTGCGCGAGGGGGACTGGATGTCACGCAGTTCTCGCAAGAGCCAGAAAGACATCGAGCACGCAGTGCGCCGGATGGAACAAAAGCTGGGCCGCAGCCCCCTGGAGTCTGAAATCGCCAGTGAGATGGGCATGAGCCTGCCCGACTACCAGAACCTGCTGGGCAAGGTCCGGGGCACACAACTCGTGTACCTGGAAGACATGACCCATGGCAACGACGACGACGATGGTTTCCTCGACCGCCACGTTGCCGATGGCGATGCCGACCCGATGGAAATGCTGCGCGACCAGCGGCTCAAGATGTCGCTGGTGAATGCCATCAAGACCCTGCCCGAGCGTGAGCAGCACATCATGGGCATGTACTACGAGCACGACATGAATCTCAAGGAGATCGCAGCCGTGCTGGGGGTTACCGAGTCACGGGTGTGCCAGCTGCACAGCCAGTCGATCGCCCGGCTGCGCGCCAAGATGCGCGCGCATTAGCTCCCCCTGAGGCCATGACTCCCCCGAGTCGCCTGCGGCGCCTCCCCCCTGAGGGGGACGCCACCCCTGGACTGGCGAAGCCAGATCCACGGTGGCACTGGTATTGGGCTGCGACCGTTTCGACGGCCATTGCGCTCGGCCGAACTCCGACGTACTGAACCCGGTTTGCTATCGATGGGATAGCTGCTCGCGCTTGACTAGCGTCGGATCAAACCGGTTTGACCATTCAAACACAGGTATCTCAAGCGCTGGCAGCTATCTTTTTTGAGTTGCGACTCGACTCAGCCCGCCGACTTGTAGATCCGTGCCACGCCGGGCTTGCCGGGCTGGGCGCCGCGGCCGTCGCCATAGGTGGCGGGGGAGCCGGCCTGGGGCAGCAGGCTGGCAACCTGGCGGTCGGCGTTGGCGGACAGGCGGGCGAGGCCCTCGCGGTGGTTGGCCAGCATGCCGTGGATAGCATCCACCCGCTTTTGCAACTGCACCGGCAAAGGCAGGCCTCTGGCCGCCGTCTGCTCCAGAATGCGCGCGAACTGAGCCGCTGCATCCCGCAGGGCCGTGCTGTTCTTTTCCAGGGATTGGGGATCTGCCGCGAGAAGGGCGGCGGAGACTTTTTCGATCAGCTGTTCAACAGCCGAGAGGGATTCTTCCAGCGACATGGCGCATTGTGCGTTCTATGGCACCCGCCTGCCAAGTGAGTTGACGAATCAGCCGCGGGAGCGGGCCAGGATTTCCTGGGCGTTGGAGAGCATCTTGTCGGCGATGGCCTCGGCATCTACCGAAAAGGTGCCTTTTTCGATGGCCGACCGCACAGCCTTGACCTTGCTGGCATCAAAATCACCGGTGGAACGGGCCGTCTGGTCCAGTGCACGGGCAGCAGTGGAGACCGTGACGGGCACACCGGCGGTTGACACAGCCGCAGCGTCTTTGACGGCTCCTTCAGCAGCGCTGGCAGGACTTTTGGCTTGTTTGGCAAGCCCCGTCTGCGCCAAGGCGCCCGGGAGTTCCGGTTTTTGACCAATCTTCATCGCTCTCTCCACCACCCCGTTGGATGTGGGGCATCAGTAGCAATGTTTTCGACCCATTTGGCCCGGACTTTAGCCATTTATCGCGGCAGCGTCATCAAAGAGCTACGACCACAGTTCCATTTTCATTGACAGTACCACTAACCATTCGACCATTGTCCATGCGGATGCGAACAATCTGCCCCGCAGCGCCTGCAGACATGGCCTGCCCCGCCGACGTCACCGCATAGCCAGGCCCCTGGGCAACCACCTTGACCTGGGCACCTGCGCGGAAGAGTTGAGGGGGCCGCACCATGGTCTGGCGCAATGCCTGGCCCGCCACCAGCTGGCGCGCGGCCACCTGTCCCACC
Source organism: Acidovorax sp. Root275 (assembly GCF_001428965.1). NCBI lineage: Bacteria > Pseudomonadati > Pseudomonadota > Betaproteobacteria > Burkholderiales > Comamonadaceae > Acidovorax > Acidovorax sp. Root275. The sequence continues at coordinate 48,160 of NZ_LMJH01000011.1, forward strand.
CACATGTCCGGGTTGGCCATGACCGCCGCCGACTCTTCAGCCCAATCCACTTCGGCTTCCGTGGCGTCGTTGGCGGTGAGGACGGCCCCCGAGGCCACCGGGCCGGTCAACACCCAGGCTGGGCCAAAGGCCTTGACGGTCACAGGAAGGTACACATTCCAGGCGGTCTGGCCCTCTACGCAGCGCAGCCCCAGGCGGGTGCGCCCCCACAGGCGGGCGCCCGCTGGCAGATACGGCTCGACCCGCGCACAGGGCGCAAGCCGCAAACGGGAGTCGAGTGAGCCAACACTCACTTCCATGCGCAACGGCAACCCGGAAGCCTGATTGCGCGACATCGCGTCATTCAGCCAGCGCTGGGTCAAAGGCCCCAGGTCGGTGCTGGGGTCGGCTGCAGCCTGGGCCAATGCGGCCCCACTGCCGCCGACAACCGTTGCCAGCCCCAGCACCACCGCCAGAGCGTGGCGCACCGCAGCGCGCCGCTGCCCGGCCGCGGCCAGGGCGCCAGAGCGCACCAAACGGGAAATGAAGGGGGAAACGAAGATCGCTGGCATGGGGCCTCCTGGGCATCGCAGGTCTTCCCGCGCTGGCGGCAAAGACTATTTCACGACTGGAACTATAGGCACACGGGCCCTGCGCAAAACCCGAAACTGCGCGCCCATTTCCGCGTTCTTCGCGCTTTAGAAAAAAACGGCGGCTTTCACAATCGAACCACGCCGGAAACCCCCAAACCGGCCCCTATTGCAACCCAGGGTGTGAGGCAACCATGCTTGACAAGATGACCAACCGGCTGGACTTCCACGGCAACGCGCTGCTGCTGCGTGCCGAGCGCCAGCGTGCCATCGCCAGCAACATCGCCAACGCCGACACCCCTGGCTACGTGGCTCGCGATTTCAGCTTTGGCGATGCGATGCGCGAAGCCACAGGCTCTGGATCTGGTGTGACCCGCCTCGCCACAGGGGGCTCCGTGGGCACTGCGGGCAACTTGGGGGCCAAGGGCGCCACAGACCCCCGCCACATTCCTCTGCCCGCCGCCAGCACAGGCACCGGCGCACCCGGTGCGCTGGGCTACTCCGTGCAGGCACAGCCCAGCCTGGACAACAACACGGTGGACCTGGACCGGGAACGCGCCAATTTTGTGGACAACGCGGTGCGCTACGAAGCCACGCTGCGTTTCATCAACGGCAACGCCAAAACCATGCTCAGCGCGATCCAGGGCCAATAAGCCACCCGCATTGCAGCGCAGAAAGCGAGTCTCCCCATGTCCATGTTCTCCATCTTCAATGTGTCGGGCAGCGCCGTCAGCGCGCAGTCGCAGCGGCTCAACGTGGTGGCCAGCAACCTGGCCAACGTCGATGCGGTGGCCGGCCCCGATGGCAAGGCTTACAAGGCCCGCCAGGTGGTCTTCCAGACCGCCCCCATGGGCGCAGACAGCTCGGCCGGTGTGCGCGTGAGCTCCATCAGCGAAAGCAACACGCCCGGCCGCCGCGTGCACGACCCCAGCCACCCGTCGGCCGACGAACAGGGCTATGTGACGCACTCCAACGTCAATGCCGTGGAGGAGATGGTCAACATGATCTCCGCCTCGCGCTCGTACCAGAACAACGTCGAGGTCATGAACACGGCCAAGTCGCTGCTCCTCAAGACCCTGCAGATGGGCCAGTAATTTCCGGGAGACCCCACCATGATTCTTAGTGCCACCAACGCCCCCTCCGTGACCGACGCAACCGGCACGAAGGCCAACACCGCCGCCACCGACCCGGCGGCCGCGCAGGACCGCTTCCTGAAACTGCTGGTTGCACAGCTGAACAACCAGGACCCGATGAATCCGCTGGACAACGCCCAGATGACCTCGCAGATTGCGCAGATCAACACGGTGACGGGCATTCAGCAGCTCAACCAGACGATGGAGAGCATGTCGGCGCAGTTCAACTCGCTGCAGGTCATGCAGGGAACGGCCCTGATTGGCCGCAACGTGATGACCGAAGGCTCCACGCTGGCCGTGGCCGACAAGGCCGGCAAGGGCGGCTTTGAGCTGGGCTCGGCCGCCACCAAGGTGAAGGTCGAGGTCATGACCGCTGGCGGCCAGGTGATCGAGACCATGGACCTGGGCGCCAAGGCCGCAGGGCGCCACACCTTCGAGTGGGATGCCAGCAAGTACACCGGCTCCACCGAGGGGCTGCAGTTCCGCGTCAGTGCCGTCAATGGTTCGACCAAGATCGACAGCACGTCGCTGGCCCTGTCCAAGGTGACGGCCGCAGGTGCCGAAGACGGCCAGCTGGTGCTGACCCTGGCCAACGGCAAAACCATCAACTACAGCCAGATCAAGGCCCTGGTCTAACCCCCCGGCCGATTCAGTGACCGCCCCCATCAGGAGAACACCATGAGTTTTCAGCAAGGCCTCTCTGGCTTGAACGCCGCCAGCAAGAACCTCGACGTCATCGGGCACAACATTGCCAACTCCAACACCGTCGGGTTCAAGGCCTCGCGGGCAGAATTCGCCGAAATGGTGGCTTCGGCCATCGGCTCGGCGGGTGGCACCAATGCCGGCATCGGCGTCGAAGTGGGCGCTGTCTCCCAGCAGTTCACCCAGGGAAATCTCACGATCACCGGCAACAGCCTGGATGTCGCCATCAACGGCAACGGCTTCTTCACGCTCACGCTGCCCGATGGCACGCCCGCCTACACCCGCTCCGGCAACTTCAAGCTGGACAAGGAGGGCAACATGATCACCAACGACAACGCGAACGTGATGGGGTACCCCGTGGACCCGGTCACCGGGCTGCGTTCGGGCACGGACCCCATCCCGATGGTGTTCCCCACCTCCGAGCCCATCCCCGCCAAGCAGACCACGACGGTCACTGCCGCCTTCAACCTGCCCGCCACGGCCACCGACGCGGCCGGCGACCCTGCCGCGACACCCCCGATCCCGGCCACGCCACGCGCCACCTATGGCACGTCCATCAACGTGTTCGACAGCCAGGGCGTGGCCAAGCCGGTGAGCCTGTACTTCCAGAAGACCGCCACCGACAACACCTGGGACGTGTACGACGCACTCGACGACCCGACGGCGGTGCCCCCAGTGGTGGCTGCACCCATCGGGCAGATCACGTTTGACAACAATGGCGCCATCACCGGCCCGGTGGCCACGCCACCCGCCACGGGCTTCGCGCTCACGCTGAACGTGAACCCGACCCCGCCCAACCCCAACAACCTGCCCGCCTTTGATGTGGCGGTGAGCCTGGACGATGTTTCCCAGAGCGGCAACAAGTTCTCGGTCTCGAACCTGAGCCAGGACGGCTACACCACGGGCGAGCTCACCGGCATCAACATCGAGAACAACGGGATGATCATGACCCGTTACTCCAACGGCGTGACCCGCGCGGAAGGCCAGCTTGCGCTGTCGAGCTTCCGCAACACGCAGGGCCTGGCAGCGGTGGGCAGCAACAATTGGGTGGCCACCTTTGAATCCGGCCAACCCGTAGCAGGCACGGCTACGGACGGCAACTTTGGATCACTCCGCTCGGGCGCGCTGGAAGACTCCAACGTGGACCTGACCGCCGAGCTGGTGAACATGATGACCGCGCAGCGCGCCTACCAGGCCAACGCCCAGACGATCAAGACGCAAGACCAGGTGATGTCCACCCTGGTGAACTTGAGATGAAACACCCCCTGAGTCGCTTCGCGCCTTCCCCCTCTCTCTGCGCGCTGCGCGCTCCGGGAGGGGGACGCAGCCAGCGCGGCGGGGCGGCCCTTGCGCGGCTGCCCGCGCCTGGGCCGCGCCGGTTGCACACGCTGCGCACGGCACGCAGCACTGCAGGGTACTGAAAGGAACATCGCACCATGGACCGCATCATTTACACCGCGATGACGGGCGCCAACGCGGCCGCCCACCGGCAGGCCGTGTTGTCCAACAACCTCGCCAACGCCTCCACCCAGGGGTTTCGCGCGGAGATGTCCACCTTCCGCTCCGTGCCCATCCAGGGCGATGGCTCCAAGACCCGCGTTTTTGCGCTGGAGGCCACCTCGGGCCACGTGAGCACGCCCGGCCCCGTGCAGCGCACCGGCCGCAACCTCGACGCCATGGCCGTGGGCAATGCCTGGTTTGCCGTACAGGGCCTGGATGGCACCGAGGCCTACACCCGCGCAGGCACCTTCGAGGTGTCGGCCACGGGCCAGCTGCTCACCCCCACCGGGCTGCCGGTGCTGTCCGATGGCGGCGCGCCCATTGATGTTCCCCCGGGCGCCGAGGTCACACTGGGCTCGGACGGCACGGTCACCGCCAAGGCGGCAGGCCAGCCCGCGCAGGCCATTGGCCGCCTCAAGCTGGCCACCCCCACACTGGAAGACCCGCTCAAGCGTGGCGACGACGGCCTGTTTCGCGCTGCGTCGGGGGACCCGATCCCGGGCGACGCCAACGCCCGCATGCTGGCCGGGGCGGTGGAAGGCTCGAACGTGAACCCGGTCGAAAGCATGGTCGGGATGATTGCCGCATCGCGCCAGTTCGAGCAGCAGATGCGCCTGCTGCAGTCCGCCGAAACCAACGACAAGACCGCCAGCCAGCTGCTGAGCATGAACGGCTGAGGTCGCGCCCCACGCCGCCACGCCAAAAGGAAGCACCATGATCAACTCCCTCTGGATCGCCAAGACCGGCATGTCTGCCCAGCAGACCCAGCTCGACGTCATCTCGCACAACCTGGCCAACGTCTCCACCACCGGCTACAAGCGCAACAACGCGGTGTTCGAAGACCTGATCTACCAGAACCTGCGCCAGGTGGGCGCCAACACCACCGAGCAGAACCAGTTGCCCACGGGTTTGCATCTGGGCCTGGGGGTGCGCACCGTGGCCACCAGCCGCAACTTCGTGCAGGGCAGCCTGCAGGAATCCAAGAACAACCTGGACGTGGCCATCAACGGCAACGGCTTCTTTGAAGTGACCATGCCCGACGGCACGCTGGGCTACACCCGCGACGGCTCCTTCCAGGTCGATGCGCAAGGCCGCATGGTCACCTCCAGCGGCCTGCCGGTGGCCAATGGCATCACCGTGCCCGCCAACGCCACGAGCGTGACGATCAGCGCCGACGGCGTGGTCTCGGCCACCGTGCAGGGCAACACCCAGCCGCAGCCGCTCGGTAATCTGGCGATGTCGGCCTTCATCAACCCGGCGGGCCTGGAGCCCATCGGCCAGAACCTTTTCAAGGAATCGGCCGCCTCGGGACAGCCCCAGCAGGGCACGCCCGGCACCAACGGGCTGGGCATCCTGAAGCAGGGCTTTCTGGAAGCCTCGAACGTGAACGTGGTGGAAGAGCTGGTCACCATGATCCAGGCCCAGCGCGCCTACGAAATGAATTCCAAGGCCATCCAGACCTCGGACCAGATGCTGGCCAAGCTCAGCCAGCTGTGATGACAAAGATGACGACAGGAGCATTTGCCATGCTGCAGTTCACCCGCTTTTTTGCCCTTCCGCTCGCAGCCGGCGCGCTGCTGCTCACCGGTTGCGCCACCATGTCGCCGCCGCCGCCCGTGGACATCCTGCCCACCACGCCCCCGCCCATTGCCGCTGCGCCGCGCACGCCGCCGCCTGTCACAGGCGGGCTGTTTCACAACGCCAGCTACCGCCCGGCGTTTGAAGACCGCCGCGCCCGCCTGGTGGGCGACAACGTGACGGTGATGATTGTGGAGAACGTGACCGCGAGCCAGAAGTCCTCCTCCACGGTGGACCGCACGTCCGAAGCCTCGGCCGGCATCACCAACCTGCCCTTCGTCAAGCGCTCGCTCGCCGACCGCACCACCTTGGCTGCGGGTTCCGAGAACACCTTCTCCGGCAAGGGCGGCACCGAAAGCGCCAACACCTTCACCGGTTCCATCACCACCACGGTCGTCGATGTGCTGCCCAACGGCCACCTGGTCGTGACGGGCGAAAAGCAGATCGGCGTGAACCAGAACGTGGACGTGCTGCGCTTCTCCGGCACCATCGATCCGCGCGCGCTGCAGCCCGGCAGCATCGTGAACTCCACCCAAGTGGCCAACGTGCGGGTCGAATCCCGCGGCCGCGGTGCACAAGGCGAAGCCCAGGCCATGGGCTGGATGGGCCGGTTCTTCAACACCATCACGCCGTTCTAGATTCCCCCCTGAGTCGCTGCGCGCCTTCCCCCCTGAGGGGGGACGCCACCCCCGGCCCGGCAAAGCCGGATCCGCGGTGGCGCTGGCCTTTGGCCGCGCCAGTTTCTACGGGTGTGGTTTTTGGATGCGCCGGGGGCACAGAGCCTGGGGTTTTGAGGCTTCGGGATGTCTGACCGTTGTGAAAATTCCTCGCCCCATTTTGCTACATAATTTAAAGCTACCAGCGCTTATCCATCAAGCGCTAGAGCCTATTTTTATTCATATTTTCCCCTGTAGCGCGGCTCCGGCGCCTGCCTGGCTTTCCGCGCACCACCGGCCGTTCCCCGCCCGCCCGGGAACCCACGCAATAGGCCGGTGAACCCGCTTCTTTTTGGGTTTTAGTTCCTGGCGGGGCCGCCCACAATCGGTGTCATGAAAGCCTTGTCCCCATCCCTCCTTCCGCGCTCTGCGCGCCTGCTGTGGCTGTTGCTGGCCCTTGCGGCCGCTGCTGCGGCGCTGCCCGCGCATGCGCTGCGCATCAAGGAAGTGGCGGCGGTGCAGGGCGTGCGCAGCAACCAGCTGACCGGCTACGGGTTGATCGTGGGCCTTGACGGCACGGGCGACCAGACCACGCAGATGCCCTACACCACGCAGGCGATGTCGAACTACCTGCAGCAGATGGGCATCAGCCTGCCCCCCGGCGCGGCCAACCAGCTGCAGCTCAAGAACGTGGCGGCAGTGATCGTCACGGCGCAGCTGCCTCCGTTTGCGCAGCCGGGCCAGATGATTGACATCAACGTCTCCTCCATGGGCAACGCCAAGTCGCTCAAGGGCGGCACGCTGATCGTCACGCCGCTGCGCGGCGCAGACGGCGAGATCTATGCGCTGGCCCAGGGCAATGTGGTGGTGGGCGGCGCCGGCGCTTCGGCCGGCGGCAGCAAGGTGCAGATCAACCACCTGAGCGCCGGCCGCGTTCCCCAAGGCGCGCAGGTCGAGCGCGCTGTGCCCACGCCGCTCAACGAAGGCGCCACCATCAACCTCGGGCTCAACGCCTCGGACTTCCAGACCGCGCGCCGCGTGGCCCAGGCCATCAACACCAAGCTGGGCAGCGGCCTGGCCACAGCGCTCGATGGCCGCACGGTGCAGGTGCGTGCCCCCATGGACCCCGGCGCCCGCGTAAGCTTCATTGCCGACCTGGAAGAGCTGGCGCTGGAGTCGTCCACGCCCGCGGCCAAGGTGGTCATCAACGCACGCACCGGCTCGGTGGTGCTCAATCAGGCAGTCACGCTCGGCCCGTGCGCAATTGCACATGGCAACCTGTCGATCACCATCAGCTCCACGCCCGTGATCAGCCAGCCCGCCCCGCTCTCGCAAGGGCAGACCGTGGTGGCGCAGCAAAGCGACATCCGCATCAACCAGGAGCCGGGCAACATCATCCAGATGCCGCCCTCGCCCCAGCTGGCGGACGTGGTGAAGGCGCTCAACACACTGGGCGCCACACCCCAAGACCTGCTGGCCATCCTGCAGGCCATCAAGGCCGCTGGCGCGCTCAACGCCGAGCTGGAAGTGATCTAAATGCTCCCCCTGAGTCGCTTCGCGCCTTCCCCCAAAGGGGGACACACCCGGTGGCCTGGCAAAGCCAGTTCCACGGGTGCACAGGCCTGGGCAGCGCCGAATTCACTGTCTGTGGGTAGCCCAGCGCAGGAGGCTTGACCATGGCCCTCACACTCCCTTCGTCCAGCACCACCAGCACGTCCAATGCGCTGGCGGTGGACATCCGCTCGCTCAACACGCTCAAGTACGACGCGGGCACGGCCAACAACGCCCAGACCACCCGCGAGGTGGCCAAGCAGTTCGAGTCGCTGTTCATGCGCGAGCTGATCAAGAGCATGCGCGACGCCACGATGAAATCCGGCCTCATGGAAGGCGAGCAGGCCAACCTGGGGCAGGACATGCTGGACCAGCAGCTGTCTGTCAGCATGTCCGGCCAGCAGGGCGGGCTTTCTGAAGCGATTGCGCGCCAGCTCTCGCGCCAGATGGGCGGTGCCGATGCGAACTTCTCCGTGCCTTCCACGCTGAGCCTGCCGCAGGCACTGCCGCGTGCAGCGGCACCGGCCACCGGCACCCCGGCTGAGGCGACGGCACCCGCACCCAAGGGGCGCGATGGATTTGTGCAGCACCTCTCCGGCACCGCCGAGCGCGTGGCCCAGGAGAGTGGCATTCCGGCGAGCTTCATGCTGGGCCAGGCCGGCCACGAAACTGGCTGGGGCAAGAGCGAGATCAAACACAAGGACGGCTCCAACTCGTTCAACCTGTTCGGCATCAAGGCCGGCAAGGGCTGGACGGGCAAGGTGGCCGAGATCACGACCACCGAATACATCAACGGCAAGGCCCAGAAGGTGACCGCCAAGTTCCGCGCCTACGACTCGTACGAGGACTCGTTCCGCGACTACGCCCGCCTCATCACTGAAAGCCCCCGCTACGAAAAGGCGCAGGCCACCGCCAAGAACGGTTCTGCCGTGGCCTATGCGGCCGAGCTGCAAAAGGCCGGATACGCCACCGACCCCGAGTACGCCCGAAAGCTCAGCGGCGCCATCAACAGCGCTTTGCGCGTACAGCGCGCCCAGGCGTGATGAGAAAGCCGAGGTAAGCCATGAGTCTTCTCAACGTCGGCGCCCGCGCCCTGCTGGCCAACCAGGTGGCCCTGCAGACGGCGGGCCACAACATCGCCAACGTCAATACGCCCGGCTATTCGCGCCAGACCGTGGTGCTGCAGACCGTGCAGGGCCAGTTCACGGGGGGTGGCTATATCGGCCAGGGTGTGGATGTGCAGACCATCCTGCGCAACCAGAGCGAGCTGCTCACGCGCCAGTCGGCCACGGCGGGCTCCGTGCAGTCGTCCGACATCGTGCGGGCCGAGCGCCTGCGCCAGCTGCAGGAGGTCTTCAGCGGCGGCACGGCCGGCCTGGGTGCCGCCATCAACGACATGATGAATGCGTTCTCGGACGTGGTGAGCGCCCCCACCGACATCACCGCACGCACCGTGGTGCTCACGCGCATGGACGAAACCGCGTCGCGCATGCGCTCGGCCGCCGACCGCATCAACGAGATCCAGTACACCGTCACCGAGCAGCTGCAAAGCAGCATCACCGCCGTCAACAGCCTGGCCGGACAGATGGCCAGTGTGAACGAGCAGATCGCGCGCGCCAAGGGCAATGGACAGACCCCGAATGACCTGTTGGACCAGCGCGACCAGATCATCCGCGACATCAACCAGTACGTGCAGACCACGCAAATCCCGGCCGACGACGGCACGGTGGGCCTGTTCGTGGCGGGCAGCCAGCCGCTGGTGCTGGGCACCACGGCGACCAGCCTCTCGGTAGACGATGCCACCGCCTTCCCCGGCAGCGGCCAGATCAAGCTGTTCTTCAACCGGCCCGGTGCACCGGCCGTGGAAATGGACGAGAACGTGCTCGGCGGGGGCTCGATGTCGGGCCTGCTGCGCTTCAACAACACCGATCTGGCCGAGGGACGCAACCTGCTGGGCCGCATGGCCATGGCCATCGGCATGACGATGAACGACCAGCACAACCTGGGCCTCACGCTCGACGGTGCGCTGGGCAAGGATCTGTTCGCGTTGCCCGCCAGCATGCCAGGCCACACCAACGGCGCGGGCGTGGGCACGGTGTCCTTCACCGGCCCCACGCAGTTCGCGGCGTCAGACTATGAAATCCGCTTCACCACCGGCACGGCCGGGCAGGTGGTGCGGCTGTCGGACGGCACCTCCACCCCGTTCACCGACGCGGCCAACCTGGCCACGCTGCAGATCGACGGCCTCAACTTCAACCTGACCACGCCCGGCAACCCGGGCGAGCGCATGCTGTTCAAGCCGTTCAGCACGGCGGCGGCCAACATCCAGTCGCTGGTGTATTCGCCACGCGATCTGGCAGCGGCCAACCCCATCAATGCGGCCATGGGCACCTCCAACGGCGGCACGATGCAGTTGGCCGGCCTCAAGGCCACCGGCCTGCCCAACCCGCCGGGGCTGGTACTTCCGCCCAATGCCAACCCCGCTGCACTGCCCCCCATCCTGGGCGGCATCCAGCTGCAGTTCACGGCCGGCCCGCCCACCACCTACGATGTGCTGGACCGCGGCACCGCACCGCCCACCACGATTGCCGCCGCACAGCCCTACACGCCCGGTACGCCCATTTCCATCAACGGGTGGGAGATCAAGCTGCAGGGCAGCCCCAACACGGGCGATACCGTGGTCATCGGCAATGCCTCGGACCCGCAGTACGGCGACATCTTCACGCGCAACTCCGGCAACGCCAACGCCCTCATGGGCCTGCGGGACGTGAAGATGTTCGATGAATCCACGCTCTCCGACGGCTATGCGGGCGCCATTTCCCAGGTGGGGACCCGCACCCAGAGCGCGCTGTTCGCGGCCGAGCTGTCCACCACCATCGCGTCCAATCTGGAGCGGGATCGCACTGCGATTTCCGGGGTCAATCTGGACGAAGAGGCAGCAAGGCTGATCCAATACCAGCAGGCGTACCAGGCATCGTCCAAAATGATCCAGATCGCGCAAAACATCTTTGACTCGCTGCTGCAAGGCCTCGGCCGCTGACGGCGGGACAGGAGTTAGGAGTTCGACATGAGCAATAGCATCTACCGCCTTGGCACGGCCAACATGTATGACAACGCCCTGCGCAACCTGGGCACGCGCCAGACCAACCTGTCGAACCTGCAGGAGAACCTGACCTCGGGCAAACGCGTGGTGCGGGCCAGCGACGACCCCGTGTCGGCCGCACAGGCAGAACGCGCCATCAACCGGCTGGCGCGCGTCCAGACTGAGCAGCGCGCACTGGAAACCCAGCGCAACGCGATTGCCCAGGCCGAGTCTGCCCTGGGCGATGCGGTGGACCTGGTGCAGAACTTCCGCGAGCTGGTGGTGAACGCCGGCAGTGCGGCCCTGACGCCCAACGACCGCACCACCATCGCCAACCAATTGCAGGGTCTGCGCGAGCAGCTTCTGGAGGTGGCCAACCGCAAGGACACCAACGGCGTTCCGCTGCTCAGCTCCCTGGGCAGCGCGCTCGCACCGTTCCTCGGCCCCTTGAGCAGCAGCCCCGACTACACCTTCGAGGGGCTGCCCGGCCAGACAGCCAGCAGTGGCGTATCCATTCCCGGCGCGCTGGACGGCGAAGCCACCTTCATGTTCGATCCGCAGCGCGACGGGGTCTACACCGCAGGCGTCAGCGCCATCCCCTCCAGCCGCTTCCTCAACACCACGGCAGTCACCCCCGTGAACCCGAGCCTGGTGACCGGCGACAACTACACCATCACCTTCAGCGCGGTGGGCCCGGGCGCCACACCGGGCACGACCACCGCCACCTACACGCTCACCAACACCACCACCGGCGCCGTGTCGCCGGCCGTGGTGGTGCCCGACTATCCGTCGGACAAGCCGGTGACCATCTCCATCACCAGCATTCCGGGCCTGAGCTTCGACATCAAGGGCAACCCCGCCACCGGGGACGCCATCACCCTGCAGCCCAGCCCGAGCATGTTCAGCACCATGGACAACGCGATCCGCGACATCCGCAATGCCCCCGACAGCAATGCGGCGGCACAGGCGGTGGGGCAGGCCCTGGGCAACATGGACATCGGCCTGGAACGCATGCACAACATGCGCGGCTACGCGGGCGAGCTGCTCAACCGCGCGGACCGCATCACGGGCGACCAGGAAAAGCGGTCCATCCAGCTCGAAGGCGACCGCTCGCGGGCCGAGGATCTCGATATGATCCAGGGAATTTCAGACTTCCAGAACCAGCAGGTGGGCTATGAGGCAGCGCTCAAGTCCTATGCGCAGGTTCAGAAGCTGTCCCTGTTCAATTTCATTAGCTAGGACTTGCTCACGCGGTGATGGGGTGAGCCCCCCACGCCCCGGGAACAGGCCCCCGTCACATTGCCTGAGAGCACATGGTCCAATCTGTCCTTGGCAGCCTGATTCTGGGTTACCGCCCCTTGTGGAACCGCGCCCGCAAACTCGCGGCCATCCAGCTTTATGTGCACAGCGAGGCCTCGGCCCTGGTCGATACCGCCCACCTGCTGCGCACGCTGCAGGAGCTGTGGTCCGCCAGTTCCCCTCCGATCCTGCTGTCCCCCCAAAGCCACCAGCTGCTGTCCAACATGCTGGAGCATGCGCCGCGGGGTGCGCCGTGGATCGAGGTACGCGGCGACTGGTTGTCCGACTCGACCATTTACAAACACGTCAAGGCCGCCCACCAGCGGGGCCTGAAGCTCGTGTGGCGCGGCGAGCTGGGCCGGCTGCCCGAGCCCGACATTGCCCAGTGCTTTGACAACAGCCTGCTCACCCTGCGCCCCGAAGACGCCGTGGCAGCCCTGAAGGCGGCCCCTGCCACCCGCCCCGGCGGCGCTCCCCCGCAGCCAATACGCGCCACCAGCCCCGTGCTGGCCGGGCAGATGTACGAAGGCATCGCCAGCCGTGCGCTCATGGAGCATTGCCTGGACCAGCACAACGCACTGGCACTGGCGGGATGGCCGGCGGAAGACGTGCTCTACAGCCTGCGCCACCATCCCCAGCAGCCTTCGCACGCGGTGATCTTCAAGCTCATGAAGGCCATCGACGCAGAGCAGTCGCTGGAAACCTTTGAAGACATCATGGGCCAGGACCCAATCCTTGCTTACCGCTTCATGGTGTACACCAACTCTGCGGCCCTGGGCCTGCGCACGGGCATCGACTCGCTGCGCCGGGGCCTGGTGATGATGGGCTACGGCTCCATCAAGCGCTGGCTGTCCGACCAACTGCCCCATGCCAGCACCGACCCCAACATGCAGCCGGTGCGCGAGGCCATGGTGATGCGTGCCGAGCTCACCGCCCACCTGCTCGATGCGGGCGTCGAGAACGACCTGCGCCGCGAGATCTACCTGTGTGGTCTGGTTTCCCAGCTGGACGACCTGCTGGGCGAGCCGCTGGGCACCATCCTGCGCCGCCTGCCCCTGTCCGAGCGCATCTACGACGCCACGGTGCTGCGCACCGGCCCCTACACCGGCGGCCTGCAGATGGCCTGCGCGCTGGAGACGGACGACGCCAGCGCCATCCGCCAGCTTTGCGAAACCTACGAGCTGGACCTGGAAGAGGTCAATCGCGCCTTGCTGCGTGTGCTGGCCGATCTGGAAGTAGAGAGAAAGTAACCCCCCTGAGCCGCTCCGCGTCTGCTGGTTTGCGTTGTGCCAATTTCACTGGCTGCGCGACAGGCCTCCGTAAGCCCATTCGCAATAGCCCGATAGCCTGGGGTCACCGGCCCTGCTCTGCCCGCACACGCTCGAAAGTCTTCCAGAACTCCGCCTCTTGCGTGGTGGCAAAGTTGATGCGCATGAGGGTGCTGGGTTTGCGCTCTGCATGGAACAGCGCGCCGGGCGCCAGCAGGTAGCCTTCGTCCAGCATGCGCTGCGACAGCGCGTCGGTGTCCACCCCCGTCTCCACCCAGCCAAACAGGCCCACAGGCTCGGCCGCAAAGGTGCATCCGGCCCCCAGCGCCAGCTTCACACTGCGCGCACGCGCAGCATCGAGCCGCGTGCGGATGCGCTCGGCGTGGCGGCGCAGTTGGCCCTGTTCGATGCACAGGGCCAGGGCCTTTTCCAGCAGCGCGGGCGTGGTCAGCGTGGCCAGCAGCTTGGTGTCCAGCAATTGCTCCACCAGCGCAGGCGGTGCCGCCATGAAACCGATGCGCCAGTTGGGCGCAAGGATCTTGGCAAAGCCACTCACGTAGATGGTGCGCTGCAGGCCATCCAGCGCCGTGAGGCGCGTGGCGTGCTCGGGGGCAATGTGGCTGTAGGTGTCGTCCTCCACCACATGGAAGTTGTACTGGTTGGCCAGCTGCAAGATGCGGTGTGCGCTGCCCGGCGACAGGCAATAGCCCGTGGGGTTGTGGAACACGCTCACGCTCACGTAGAGCTTTGGCTGGTGCACCTCGCAGTATTTCGCCATGACCTCCAGGTCGGGCCCGTCGGCGCGGCGCGGCACGGGCAAGATGTGCATGCCAAGCGCCGCCAGCCGCGCAAACTCCACCGCCCAGCCGGGCTCCTCCACCATCACCGGGTCGCCCGGGCGCAGCAGCGTGCGGCTCACGATGTCGAGTGCGTGTGTGGCGCCCACGGTGGTGATGATGTTTTCGGGGGCCGCATGCACGTTCAGCGTGGCCAGCTTCTTGGACAGCACCCGGCGCAGCCCCGTGTCGCCCAGTGGCTCGCCGTACTGCAGTGAAAAATCATTCAGCGCGCGCGTGCTGGTCACCTTGCGCACCGCGGCGGGCATGAACGTGGACTCCAGCCAGGCGGGCGGAAACACCCCCATGCCGGGCTGCGGCTTGTCGCTGATCTTGTGGAACATGCCGCGGATCAGCGCTGTGGCATTGACCGGCGGCGCCCCCCGCGCAGCGCCGCGCCCGGCGCCACGGGCCGCAAACCAGTGCGCGGTGCTCCAGTTGCCCATGGCACGCTCGACCTCCTGGGCTCCCGTCTCGTCGTCCTCCGGCACCCGCTCCACCTGTCCTGTGGCCATCTCGCGCACAAAGAAGCCCCGATTCTTGCGCGCCTCCACCAGGCCCTGCGCCAGCAATTGGTCATACGCTGCCACCACAGTGGAAGGACTCACGCCATGCTGCTGCGCGCACTGCCGCACCGAAGGCAGGCGCGCGCCAGGTGCCAACAGCCGGTTGCGGATGCGCTCGCCAAAACGCGCCGACAGCTGCTCGGTCAGCGACTGGGTGGTGGTTTTCATCAGCATGGCCGTGTCCTTGTGTACTGTTATCGCAGCCAATACAGATCACGAACTGCGCTGCTTAACTGTATTGATTGTGTACTGGCATCGAAGATTACATTGAAGCCCAGGCGCTGACAAGCCACCCGCCAAAAAGCCCGGAAACACCTGCCCATGACCGCCCCCGAACTGACTGCCCTGCTGCTGTTCTGCACCGCGATGAGTTTTTCGCCGGGGCCCAACACCACCTTGTCCACTGCACTGGCCGCGAACCTGGGTCTCAAGCGCGCGCTGCGCTTTTGCTTCGCGGTGCCCACGGGCTGGACACTGCTCATGCTGGGCAGCGGCCTGGGCCTGGGCGCCCTGATCACCGGCGTGCCCGCGCTGCGCTGGGCCGTGACGCTGCTGGGCGTGGCCTACATGCTCTGGCTGGCCTGGAAGCTCAGCCGCGCAGGCCAGATGACCGAGGTCGACACCACGCGCCTGAACGTGACCTTCTGGCAAGGCGTGGGCCTGCAGTTCGTGAACATCAAGGCCTGGATGCTGGCGCTCACGCTCAGCGCAGGCTGGGTGGTCAACGCCGCAGGCCAGCCCTCGACCAATCCGGGCGAGCGTCTCGCCATCATCTGTGGGGTGATGATGGTGTTTGCCTTCACCAGCAACTTTGCCTACGCGCTCATCGGCTCGCTGCTGCGCCAGTGGCTGGCGCAGGGCCAGCGCCTGCTCTGGTTCAACCGCGCACTGGCCCTGGTGCTCGTCGCCACCGCCCTCTGGATGCTTTCCCTATGAACAACGCACAAGAACGCGAAGCGCTGATCTGGGGGCTGGTGGGCGTCACCTTGTTTGCGGCCACCCTGCCGATGACCCGCCTTGCCGTGGGGCCCACCGACGCGCCGCAGCTGTCGCCCTGGTTTGTCACGTTCGGCCGCGCTGCCGTGGCAGGGCTGCTGTCCATCGCCTACCTGTGGCTGCAGCATGTGCGCGGGCGCCTCAACCTTCCACGGAAAGCCGAATGGCCGCTGCTGGCCATCACGGCCTTTGGCGTGATCGTGGGGTTTCCGCTGTTTCTGGCCCTCGCGCTGCGCCATGTGCCCAGCACCCATGGGGCCGTGGTCACCGCCTTGCTGCCACTGTCCACCGCCCTGTTGGGCGCACTGTGGTTCCGGCAACGGCCCTCCGCCGGTTTCTGGGCCTGCGCCGTGCTGGGCAGCGGCCTGGTACTGGGGTTCATGGTGTGGCGTGCGGGTGGCGTCTACCTGGGCGCAGCCAACATCTACCTGCTCATTGCCATGACCACGGGCGCGTTCGGCTACATCGGCGGCGCCCGCCTCACGCCGAGGCTGGGGGCCGAGCAGGTCATCTGCTGGGTCCTGGTGTGTTCCCTGCCACTGACCATTCCCATCGCCTGGTGGTTTGCACCCGCCGTGCCCTCGGCCATCGGCGGCATGAGCTGGCTGGGCTTTGTCTATGTGGCGCTGTTCTCGATGTGGATCGGCTTCTTTGCCTGGTACCGGGCGCTGGCACTGGGTGCCGTGCGCGTAAGCCAGATCCAGCTGATCCAGCCCTTCCTGAGCCTGCTTTTTGCCGTGCCGCTGCTCGGAGAGCGCCTGGATACCGTCACGGTGGTGTTTGCACTGGCCGTGATCGCCACCGTATTTGTGGGCAAGAAGATGCCCGTTCACCAAGGAGCCCCCGCATGACCCCCATCGCCCCGGAACAACGCCTGCAGCAACTGGGCCTGGTATTGCCCGCCGTGACCGCACCCCGTGGCAACTTTGACGCCTATGTGCTCGACGGCGACACGCTGTACCTGTCGGGCAAGGGCTCTCCCACCCGCGAAGACATGGCCAACGTGCCCAAGGTGGGGCGCGAAATCAGCGCCGCGCAAGCCAGGGACCATGCCCGCGAGGTGGGACTGCACCTGATCGCGACGATGAAGGCTGCACTGGGCGACCTGTCGCGCGTGCGCCGCGTCGTGAAGGTCCTGGGCATGGTCAACGCCACCCCCGACTTCATGCAGCACACCGAGGTCATCAACGGCTGCTCCGACCTGCTGGTCGAGGTGTTCGGCGATGCGGGGCGGCATGCGCGCTCGGCCGTGGGCGTGGGCTCGCTGCCGCGCGGTTTCGCGGTGGAGATCGAAGCGGTGGTTTCCTTGAAGGACTGACATTCATGCAAATACACCACATCCCGTTTGCCACCACCGACTGGTCTGGCATTCCGCGCGAAGAAAAAAGCGCAGAGGCCGGCCAGGCCTTCTGGCGCACGCAACAGTTCGGCGACGTGCGCGTGCGCATGGTGGAGTACACACCGGGCTACGTGTCGGACCACTGGTGCGTCAAGGGCCACGTGCTGCTGTGCCTGGGCGGAGAATTGCACACCGAGCTGGCCGACGGCCGCCGGTTCACGCTGACGCCGGGCATGAGCTACCAGGTGGCCGACAATGCAGAACCCCATCGGTCCACATCCCCACAGGGTGCCACCTTGTTCATCGTGGACTGACAGAGCGCCCGGCACGGCCCGCGCATTCCGATTTTTTAGACTTTGCAACAGGGTGGTCATTTGCGAACCGCCCACAGGAGAACGAGAGTGAAACTGAACGACCTCCCACAGACCAGCACCTGGACCCTGGCACGCCGCGCCGAGCGCATGAACCCTTCGGTCATCCGCGAAATCCTGAAGGTCACGGAAAAGCCCGGCATCATCAGCCTGGCGGGTGGCCTGCCCTCACCCAAGACCTTCCCGGTGTCGGCCTTCGCCGAAGCTTCCGCCGCCGTGCTGGCCAATGATGGCCCAGCTGCACTGCAATACGCCGCCAGCGAAGGCTATGCCCCGCTGCGCCAGGCCATCGCCGACTTCCTGCCTTGGAGCGTGGACCCCGAGCAGATTCTCATCACCACCGGCTCGCAGCAAGCCCTGGACCTGATCGCCAAGGTGCTGATCGACACGGACAGCCGCGTGCTGGTGGAAACACCCACCTACCTGGGCGCGCTGCAGGCCTTCACGCCCATGGAGCCTGCCGTGGTGTCCGTGGCCAGCGATGATGAAGGCGTTCTGATTGACGACCTGAAGGCCAAGGTGGGCACGGGTGCCAACAAGGCGCGCTTCCTGTACGTGCTGCCCAACTTCCAGAACCCCACGGGCCGCACCATGAGCGAAGCCCGCCGAGCCGCCCTGGTGCAGGCTGCCGCCGAACTGAACCTGCCGCTGGTAGAGGACAACCCCTACGGCGACCTGTGGTTCGACAACCCACCACCCGCCCCGCTCACCGCCCGCAACCCCGATGGCTGCATCTACATGGGCTCGTTCTCCAAGGTGCTGGCCCCCGGGCTGCGCCTGGGCTTCGTCGTGGCGCCCAAGGCGGTGTACCCCAAGCTGCTGCAGGCCAAGCAGGCGGCCGACCTGCACACCCCCGGCTACAACCAGCGCCTGGTGGCCGAGGTGATGAAGGGCAACTTCCTGGACCGCCATGTGCCCACCATCCGCGCGCTGTACAAGCAGCAGTGCGAGGCCATGCTGGCGGCACTCGACAAGGAAATGCAGGGCCTCTCCGTGCAATGGAACCGCCCCGACGGCGGCATGTTCCTGTGGGTGCGCCTGCCCGAAGGCATGAGTGCCGTCGAACTGCTGCCCAAGGCCGTGGAGCGCAACGTGGCCTTCGTGCCCGGCGCGGCCTTCTATGCCGACAACGCCGACCCGCGCACGCTGCGCCTGTCGTTCGTGACCTCCAGCGTGGAGCAGATCGCGACCGGCATCGCGGCACTGGCCGCTTCGATACGCGATGAGCAGAACAAAGGCTGATCCATGCTGAGGCTCTGGGGGCGCCTGTCGTCCATCAATGTGCGCAAGGTGGTGTGGACAGCGCAGGAGCTGGGCATCACGCTGCAGCGCACCGACGCGGGCGGCCAGTACGGCATCGTGCGCGAGGCACACTACCTCGGCCTCAACCCCAACGGCCTGGTGCCGCTGATTGAGGATGAGGATACGGACACCGTGCTGTGGGAATCCAACCCCATCGTGCGCTACCTGTGTGCCCGGCATTCCATGGGTGCGCTGTACCCCGACGCATTGCGCGAGCGCTTTGTGGCCGAGCAGTGGATGGACTGGCAGCAGACCACCCTGAACCCGGCCGGGCGCGATGCCTTTGTTCAGTGGATACGCACGCCCCCAGCCCAGCGCAACGATGCGCTGATTGCCGCGTCGGTGGCGGCCACCGAGCCCCTGCTGGCAATGCTGGACGCCCACCTGGCGCGCCAGCCCTTCATGGCGGGGGAGCAGTTCACCATGGCCGACATTCCCGTGGGCTGCGAGATCCACCGCTGGTGGGGCCTGCCGCAGGACCGCATCGCACGGCCGCACCTGGAGCGGTGGTACAACGCGGTCAGCACCCGCCCCGGCGCTCGGGGCGTATTGGACCAGCCTCTCTCCTGAACCTCACCATGCACCAGCGCCCCTTCAAGCAGATCGACGTCTTCAGCGACCGCCCCGGCTACGGCAACCCCGTGGCCGTGGTGCTGGATGCCGAGGGTTTGAACGACAGCGACATGCGCCGTTTTGCGGCCTGGACCAACCTGTCGGAAACCACCTTTCTGCTGCCCCCCACCGAGGCAGGGCACGCTGCGGGCGCCGACTACCGCCTGCGCATCTTCAGCCCCAACGGCGAGCTGCCTTTTGCCGGCCACCCCACGCTGGGCACCTGCCACGCGTGGCTGCAGGCGGGCAACACACCGCGCCAGAGCGGCATGGTGATCCAGGAGTGCGCGCTGGGTTTGGTGCGTATCGCGCAGACCGATGACACGCTGGCCTTTGCCGCCCCGCCCCTCAAGCGCAGCGCGCCCAGCCCCGCCCTGGTGCCGCTGATTGCGAGCGCGCTGGGCCTGCGCCCCCAGCAGATCCTGGGTGCGCAACTGCTGGACAATGGCCCCGTGTGGCTGGGCCTGCTGCTCGACAGCGCGGACACCGTGCTCGGCTTGCGCCCGGACCACGCGCGCCTGAAAGACCTGGGCCAGGACGTGGGCGTGATCCATGTCGGCCCCACTGCCAGCGACACCACCCAGCCCGGCGTGGTGGTGCGTGCCTTTGCCGCCCCCATGGGCAACCCCGAAGACCCGGTCACCGGCACCCTCAACGCCAGCCTGGCCGAATGGCTGATTGCCGACGGCCTGGCCCCGCACAGCTACTTGGTGGCCCAGGGCGAATGCCTGGGCCGCGCGGGCCGCGTGCACATCCGGCAGGACAACGACCACCAGCTCTGGGTGGGCGGGCGCGCCGTCACCTGCATTGAAGGCTCGGTGCTGCTATGAGCTGGTCCAAAACCCCGCGCCCCAGCGGCTGACCTCCACACCGGCGGACTCCTTCCCCCAGGTGCCCACCGAACACAAGCCAAAGAACCCCAGGCCCCCGGTCAGCCCCCGGCGTGCCCAGCTCGACCGATCCACCGCCCGTTTCACCGCTTTTTTGCTTCAAGGACCCTGACCACCATGCAACAACGCCCCTTCAAACAAGTCGATGTTTTCACCGCCCAGGCCTACCGGGGCAACCCACTGGCTGTGGTGCTGGACGGCACGGGCCTGTCCACCGAAACCATGCAGGAGTTCACGAACTGGACCAACCTGTCAGAAGCCACCTTCTTGCTCCCACCCACCTCGCAAGGCCGCGCCGCCGGTGCCGACTACCGTGTGCGTATCTTCTGCCCTGGGCGCGAGCTGCCCTTTGCCGGCCACCCCACGCTGGGCAGCTGCCACGCCTGGCTGCAGGCCGGGGGCCAGCCCCAGGTGGCCGGCAAGGTGGTGCAGGAATGCGGCGTGGGCCTGGTCGCGCTGCGCCAGGACGGCGACCGCCTGGCTTTTGCCGCGCCTGCGTTGATCAAAAGCGGCCCGCTGGCGGAAGAGGACGTGGCCTTGATTGCCCGGGGTCTGGGGGTGGACCGCAGCGACATCCTGCACCACGCCTGGTGCGACAACGGCCCCAACTGGCGCGGTGTGATGCTGCGCAGCGGCGAACAGGTGCTGGCGCTCAAGCCCGACGCCAGCATCCTGGGCCAGCTGGATGTGGGCGTGGTCGGACCGCGCGGAAAGGTCGGTGTCGTCGGCAGCACCGACGCCGAAGGCATCGCCTTTGAAGTGCGCGCCTTTTTCCCCGGCAACAACGGCCTGGCCGAAGACCCCGTCACCGGCAGCCTGAACGCCGCGCTGGCCCAGTGGCTCATCGGCGCGGGCCTGGCCCCCACAAAATACGTGGCCAGCCAGGGCACCTGCCTGGGCCGCGCCGGGCGCGTCTATGTGGAGCAGGACGGCGACACGATCTGGGTGGGCGGCAGTTCGGTCACCTGCGTGTCGGGCGAGGTGCTGCTGTGACAGCGAGCCCCTTGGCCCCGTGCGTAGACCATCTGGTCGTGTTGGCCGCCGACCTGGCCAGCGGCGTAGCCTGGTGCGAACGCACGCTGGGCATCACCCCCACAGCGGGCGGTGAACACCCTCTGATGGGCACGCACAACCGCATCTTCAATGTCTCCGGCCCCACCCACCCGCGCGTCTACCTGGAGATCATTGCTATCAACAAGGGAGCTGTTCCCGCAATACCAGAAAGCGCCAGCCGCTGGTTTGATATGGATGATGCTGTCTTGCGACAACAGGTGGCACAACACGGCCCACAGCTCATCCACTGGGTGGCCAGCGTGCCCGACGTGGCCGAGCGGTGTGCCGCGCTGGCGGCGCGGGGCATCGAGCGCGGCGCCGTCATCACCGCCAGCCGCCCCACGCCGAATGGCCTGCTGCAATGGCAGATCACCGTGCGCGACGACGGCCTGCGCCTCATGGACGGCTGCCTGCCCACCCTCATCCAGTGGGGCGACGTGCACCCGTGCAGCAGCCTGCCCGCCAGTGGTGTGCAACTGCAGCAGCTCGCGCTGCAGCATCCGCAGGCCGCCACGCTGCAGACCGCGTGCGAAGCCGTGGGGGTAGCAAACTCCGTCGCCATCACACCCGGCAACACGCCCCGGCTCACCGCGCAGCTCAGCACGCCACGGGGCCCGGTCACCCTCTCGTCGTTCACCCCCCAGGAGTAACCGCCATGCTTTTCTCTGTACAGGAACTGCTGCTCTTCGCACTCGCCGCCCTCGTGCTGGTGCTCACGCCCGGCCCCAACATGGTGTACTGCGTCTCGCGCAGCCTCACCCAGGGGCCGCGTGCCGGGCTCATCTCGCTGACCGGGGTGGTGCTGGGTTTTGTCGTGCACCTGCTGGCGGCTGCCCTGGGCCTGACGGCGCTGCTGGCCGCCGTGCCGTTGGCCTTCGACGCCATCCGCTACGCCGGTGCCGCGTATCTGCTGTGGATGGCATGGCAGGCCGTCAAACCCGGCGGCAACGCGCCGTTCGAAGCCCGCAACCTGCCGCACGACAGCCCGCGCACGCTGTTCCTCATGGGCTTCATGACCAACCTCTTGAACCCCAAGGTGGCGATGTTCTACCTGTCGTTCTTCCCCCAGTTCCTCCACCCCGAGCGCGGCCAGTTGCTGCTGCAGAGCCTGACGCTGGGTGCCGTGCAGATCACCACCAGCGCAGCCGTCAACACGCTGCTCATCCTGTGCGCCGCCCGCGTGGCGCTGTTCCTGAACCGCAACGCCGCATGGATGCGCGCCCAGCGCTATTTCATGGGCACCGTCCTGGGTCTGCTGGCCCTGCGCCTCCTCACCGAAAAGAAAGCCGCCGCATGAACACCCGCCTCGACCCCACCGCCCTGCTGCCCACCCTGGCCGACATCGAAGCCGCTGCCGAGGTGGTGTACCGCGACTTCGCCGCCACGCCCCAGTACCGCTGGGGCCTGCTCAGCCAGCGCCTGGGCACCGACTGCTGGCTCAAGCACGAAAACCACACGCCCGTGGGCGCCTTCAAGATTCGCGGTGGCTTGACTTACTTCGACCAGCTCGCCCAGCGCGGCGCACTGCCCTCTGAGGTCATCAGCGCCACACGCGGCAACCACGGCCAGAGCATGGGCTGGGCCGCGCGCCGCCACGGCGTAGCCTGCACCATCGTCGTACCGCGTGGCAACTCGGTCGAGAAGAACGCCGCCATGCGCGCGCTGGGCGTCACCCTCATCGAACACGGCGACGACTTTCAGGAAGCGCGTGAACACGCCATCCAACTCGCTGCCCAGCGCGGCGCCCACATGGTGCCCAGCTTTCACCCCGACCTGCTGCGTGGCGTGAGCACCTACTGGTGGGAGTTTTTGCGCGCCGTACCGCAGCTCGATGTGGTGTATGTGCCCATCGGCCAGGGCTCGGGCGCGTGCTCGGCCATCGCCGCTAAGCTGGCGCTGCAGCACTCCTTGCGCGTGGTGGGCGTGGTCAGCAGCCACGCCACCACCTATGCCGATTCGCTGGCGGCAGGCCGCGTGGTCGAGGCGCCCGTCACCACCCAACTCGCCGACGGCATGGCCTGCCGCGTGGCAGACCCCGAAGCCCTGGCCGTGATGGCCCCGCACATCGACCACATCGTGCAGGTGAGCGATGCCGAAGTGGCCGCCGCCATGCGCGCCTTGTTCACCGACACGCACAACGTGGCCGAGGGCGCAGGCGCTGCCGCGCTGGCGGCGGCGCTGCAGGAGCGCGACCAGCTCAAGGGCTTGCACGTGGGCCTGGCGTTGACGGGTGGCAACGTCGATGCGCCCATGTTCAGCAGCGTTCTGGCGGGCTGATCCCGTTGCACACACAAGCTACCACGCTATTCATTCAGTAGCATTGGTCGCTTGCGTGACAAGCGCCAGGGCCCTGTTTTGGCCACAATCCGCCGCATGGGAACCCTCTACCTCGTGCGCCATGGCCAGGCCTCGTTTGGCGCAGATGACTATGACGTGCTCAGCGCCCGGGGCCGCGAACAGGCCGTGCGCCTGGGCGAATACTGGCGAGCGCGGGGGATGGCGTTCGACGCCGTCGTCACCGGCACGCTGCGCCGCCACACGCAAACGCTGGAAGGCATCGCCGAAGGCCTGCAGACCACGCACGAAGTGCTGCAATTGCCAGGCCTCAACGAATACGACAGCCACGCACTCATCGCGGCCATTCACCCCCAGCCCCTGGGCCCGGCCGACACGCCAGAGCGCTACCGCGCGCACTTTCGCATCCTGTGCGACGCGCTGGCGCAGTGGATGGCGGGCGTCATCAGCCCCCAGGGCATGCCCAGCTGGAACGAATTTTCAGCCGGTGTGCGCAGCGCGCTGGACCATGTGCGCCACCACCACGCGGGCCACAACGTGTTGCTGGTGAGCAGCGGCGGCCCCATCTCCACGGCCGTGGGCGAGGTGCTGGGCACCGCACCCGAGGTGACGATTGCGCTGAACATGCGCATCCGCAACAGCGCGGTGACGGAGTTCTCGATTGCGCCCAAGCGGCTGATGCTGCAGACGTTCAACACCCTGCCGCATTTGAATGAGCTGGAGCATGCGGGATGGGTGACACATGCTTGACGCCTGAGGCCGGAATTTTGGGTATTTTTTGGCTTCTAGCGCTTATTGGCAAAGCGCAAAAAGCTATTTAATTTATAGCAAACTGACATGCCTTCCCCCAACTGGGCCAGGCAGCAGCACCGCGACCCCAGGCCGCTCTCACACCGGAACCTGTGTGGGGAGGCGTTACCGCCCCTCTACAAATCCAGCGCCAGAAACCGGGTTCCCGGCACCGGGTTGAAGCTCACGGGCTCTGCCGTGACAAAGCCCAAGGATTCATAGAGCCTTTGGGCCGCGACAAACTCGGGAAGCACGTCCAGGCACATGCGCCGGTAGCCGGCCTGGCGAGCAACGCGCAGCATCTCTTCGACCAGTTGTCGCCCCAAGTCCATTCCCCGGGCTGCTGGCCGCACATACACACGCTTCAACTCGCAGGTGCCGCCCTCCACGCGGCGCAGGGCCGCACAGCCCACCACACGGCCCTCGACGACGGCCAGCAGAACACCGCCATCGGGCTCCGCGTACTTGCCGGGCAGCTCCGCGAACTCCTGCTCATAGTCCTGAAAATCGAGATTGGCGGTCGGACTCAGGACGTACTCGCGAAAGATCGCGGTGACTGCGGGGAGATCGTCGGGGAAGATGGCGCGCCGGATCGTGGTCATGCGGGGACGGACGGGAGGAGTTGCGCAAATGCGCTCATTCGGTCTCGGGGCGCACAGTCTGCAACGGCAGGTGCACCAGCTCCTGCAGCAGCGCCACCAATTGCCCTGCCGCAGCGTCCACCACCGCCCGCCCTTTGTCGGCCGTGGCTCCAGCCGCATTGCCCACTGCACCGGCCGGGTGGTAGTCCTGCATCTGCCAGCCCAGCTTGGCGCTTTTGCCGTTGCCCAGAATGGCGTAGCGCTCCGACCGGTCCTGCGACGTGGAGCGGAAATCCCGCGCATGCTCCATGTGCACCGTGCCGGGTGCCAAGTGCAGCATCATCGAGGTCTCGATCTCGCCCGCGTGGATGCCAAAGCGGTGCTCCTGGGCGCTGAACTGGCCCGCCACCGCCTCGGGCAGCGGCAGGCTGAACCAGCTGGCGCTGTAGACGATCAGGTCGCAGCGCGTGCGCAGCTCGCGCGCGACGATGTCCATCACGCTGACCTGGCCGCCGTGGCCGTTGAACAGCAGCAGCTTTTTGACGCCCGCGCGGGCCACACACTCGCCAATCTCCGTCCACAGCGCGATCACGGTGGCGGGCGAGAGCGTGAGCGTGCCCGGAAAGCGGATGTGCTCCGGGCTCAGGCCCACGTTCTGCGGGGGCAAAAAGAGCACGGGCAGGTCGGCGGTCATTTGCGGCAGCGCGGCATCGATCACACCCTGCAGCAAGGTGGCATCCACCGACAGCGGAAGGTGCGGGCCATGCTGTTCGACGGCCGCCACCGGCAACACGGCGACCACCTGATCGGCCTGGCCGCTGTGCTGCAGCGCGGCAAAGTCGCGGGTGGACAGGTCTGCCCAGAAGCGCGAGGGCAAGGAGAGTGGTGCAGATTGGGGCGCGGCGGCAGCGGTCATGCCGCGATGTTAGGGCCTGTTCCGGGCCGCGTCACTTCAGCGCCATCTTGCCCAGCCAGACCAGCAGGTGTGCCACGCCCATCACCAGCAGAGCGGTGGATGCCAACCCACTGGCCCAGCTGCCCAGGCCACGGCGGCGCTGCCAGGCGCGTACCACCAGAGCCACCACCCAGCCCACCGCTGCCAGCCCGGCCCACAGCATCCACAACAGGCCCACGCCCAGGCAGCCAAAGCTCTCGCAGTACAGCGAGAAGGTGTAGTAGGACAGGCCCCCCAATGCCACGCAAAGCCCCAGCAACAGCACGTCCAGCGTGCGCGAGGCCCACACCGCCCTGCGCGAAAGCGGGGCCGAAGAAGACGACTGTGGCGATGAGGGCAAGGGCGTGTTCATGAAAAACCGAAGGTGAAGCGGCGCGGGATGATGCGTGGCAGAAACCCCTGCAGCCCAGCATAGCGCCCGCCTCACCGCCGCGCGCCGCCGCCCATCCCGCTACCATCACCGCATGACCCAAGACCTCTTCCGCCAAGACGCCTACCTGCGCGAATGCAGCGCCCACATCACCGCCGTCACCGATACCGGCATCGTGCTGGACCAGACCGTGTTCTACCCCCTGGGCGGCGGCCAGGCCGGTGACAGCGGCGTGCTGGTGCTGGCCGACGGCACCGAGATCGCCATCGCCGACACCCGCAAGGGCAAGGACGCCGAAGGCAACCCCACCAGCGACATCGTGCACATCCCCGCCCCCGGGCAGGAAGACCGCGTGGCGCAGCTGGCCCAACAGGCACCAGGCACCGCCGTCACGGCCCGCATCGACTGGGAGCGCCGCCACCGCATGATGCGGCTGCACACCACCAGCCACCTGCTGTGCCATGTGGTGCCGCAGCTGGTCAACGGCTGCTCCATCACGCCCGACTACGCTCGGCTGGACTTTGCGATGACCGACCCGCTGGACAAGGAGCAGCTGACCGCCGCCATCGCCACCCTGGTGGCCGCTGCGCACCCGCTCACCGTGGCATCGATCAGCGACGAAGAACTGGACGCCAACCCCGCGCTGGTCAAAAGCATGAGCGTGCAGCCCCCGCGCGGCACCGGGCGCATCCGCACCATCCGCATCGGTGGCGAAGACAACGCGCCGCTGATCGACCTGCAGCCCTGTGGCGGCACGCATGTGGCCAACACGTCGGAGATCGGCGCCATCGTAGTGACCAAAATCGAGAAAAAGAGCGCAACGACTCGACGGGTGGTACTGGGCTTTGCTCAGTGAGCGCAGCGACGAGCACGCCCCTCAAATGTCAACAATCTTGAGCCGCCGCAGCCCCCGGTTGCAATGGCTTACCCCGCCAGACCCACAACGGGGACAATAGCGGCCCGCGCGCGCGGTCTTTTTTGGACTTCTTGCACCAGGCGTCCTGGGGCTGCGGCGCTCACTTTTGCCTGCTGCCATGCCGATCTCTCTGCGCTCCGTCTCGTTTGCCTCCCTGCGCCAGCACCGCTGGTTCCGCCCCGCCGTCCGCGCGCTGGTGGGTTTGATCGTGTTGTGGCTGGTCACCTGGCTGGCTATCCCGCCCCTGGTCAAGGGGCCGCTGGAGCGCATCGCCTCCGAGCAATTGGGCCGCACAGTCACCGTGGGGGGCATCGACTTTGAGCCCTGGAGCCTGGAATTCGCACTGCGCGACGTGGCCGTGGCGGGCGCCAAAGGTGCGCCCCCGCAGCTGACGATTGGCCGGATCTACGCCGATGGCGAGCTGCAATCGCTGCTGCGCCTGGCGCCCGTGGTGGACGCCTTCACCATCGAAAACCCCGTGCTGCGCCTCACCCACCTGGGTGACGGCCACTACGACGTGGACGACATCATCGCCAAGGTCACGGCGCCCACGGGCGAGCCCGACACCGGCCCCGCGCGCCTGGCGCTGTACAACCTGGCGCTGACAAGCGGCAGCATCGACTTCATCGACCAAGCCGTGGACAAGACCCACCAAGTGCGCGCGCTGGCCTTCACGGTGCCCTTCATCAGCACCCTGCCCTCGCAGCGCGAGGTGAAGGTGGAACCCCACCTGGCGTTCACGCTCGATGGCAGCCGGTTCGACTCGTCTGCCCAGGGCACCCCGTTTGCGCAGACCGGCAAGGCCGATGCACAGCTGCGCCTGGACGGGCTGAATCTGGCACCGTACCTGGCCTACCTGCCGGCCGACCTGCCCGTCAGGGTGCAGGGCGCCACGCTGGACGCGGATGTGAAGGTGGCCTTCGAACAGCACCCCCGCATGGCCGTGAAGCTGACCGGCACCGTGCAAGCCAGCGGGGTGCGCATGACCGACCGCCAGGGCGCCGACCTGCTGAGCTACGAGCGCCTGAAAATCGACATGGCCGATGTGCGCCCGCTGGACCAGGTAGTGCGCCTGCAGCACATCGAGCTGACGGCGCCCGTGGTGACTGCCACGCGCGATGCAGCCGGGCAGATCAACCTCGCCCAACTGGCTCCGCCCGCACCGCCCCCCTCGCCGGTCAAGGGCAAGACCACCACACCTGCGGCGCCTGCATCTTCTGCTGAACCGGCATCTTCGCCACTGGCCAGCGCCAGCGCAGCATCGGCCTCTGCCTCCCCCGCTTCCTCGAGCAAAGCCAAGGCCAAGGCCGCTCCCGCCTGGGTGGTGGAAGTCGCCACCGCCGCCGTGCGCGGCGGCACCCTGCGCTGGGCCGACCAGACCACGCGCCCCGCAGCGGCCTTGCAGGCCACCGAGGTCACGCTGGATGCGGCCGACGTCGCCGTGCCCTTTGCCAAAGAGAATGCCAAGCCCTTCACCTTCAAAGGCGGGCTCAACCTGCAGGGCAGCACGCTCAGCTTTACCGGCGAAGCCACCGACCAGAAGGCGCAGGTCAACGCGACCCTCAACGCCCTGGCGCTGCAGCTGGCCGCCCCCTACCTGGCCCAGACGTTGGAGCCCGTGGTGACCGGCCAGCTCACCGGCGACGTGGGTGTGGTGTGGCAAGCACCTACGCCACAGGCCGCGCAGGCCGGTGCCACGGGTGTCACGGTCAAGGCAGGCCCCTTGGCACTGGAGCAGCTGGCCGTCAAGCAGGGCAAGACCACCTTGGCCAGCCTGGGCAAGCTCGACATCGCGGGGGCCGAAGTGCCCCTGGACGCGCGCACCGCCACGCTGGAGCGCCTGGCGCTCAGCCAGCCGCAACTGGCGGTGGAACGGGGCGCGGACGGGCGCTGGATGTTCGAGCGCTGGCTGAAAGCGGCACCCGCCATGCAAGGCAGCACACCCCCTTCTGCCACCCATACGGCCTCTGCCCCCAACGCCCCAGCGTGGAAGCTGCGCGTGGCCGATTTCTCGCTGCAAGGCGGCACCGTCTCGCTGGCCGACAACGCGCAACAGCGCCCCGTGGCGCTGGAAGTGACCTCCCTGGGCATCACCGCCCGCAACCTGGCCACCGACGGCAGCAAGCCCGAGGCTTTTCAGCTCACGGCCCGCGCAGCCGCGCCAGGCAAGGGCGGTGGCAACAAGACAGCGCCGGGCAAGCTCGACTACCAGGGCACGCTGGCGCTGCAGCCGCTGGCCACCCAGGGCAAGCTCGACGCCACCCGCCTGCCCCTGCACACACTGGACGGCTATCTGGCCAGCCAGTTCGCGGTGGAGCTGCTGCGCGCCGATGTGGGCTATCGCGGTCAGGTAACCCTTGCGCAGACGGACAAAGGCATCAGCCTGCGCCTGGCGGGCGATGCGGTGGTCGAAGAACTCAAGGCCAACAGCACCGCCGCATCGACCCCCAAGACCGAAGCCCAGGTGGGCGAGGAACTGCTGGCCTGGAAGAGCCTGAACCTGCGGGGCCTCTCCGTGGCCACCGCCCCCGGCACCGCACCGCGCGTGGAGGTCAAGGAGACCAGCCTGGTCGATTTTTTCGCCCGCATCACGATCAACGAAGCGGGCCGCATCAACCTGAGCGACATCGCCAAGACCCCGGCCGAGGCCCAGGCCGCCAATGCAGCCAGCGCCAATGCCCCTACAGCCGCCCAGACCGCCGCAGCGTCTGCACCCGCCGCAGCAGCGTCTACCGCCCCGGCCGCCGTGGCCCAGGCTGACCCGCTGGCCCCTGTGGTGGTGTTTGGCCCGGTGAGTCTGGTCAATGGCAAGGTGCTGTTTTCGGACTTTTTCATCAAGCCCAACTACTCGGCCGACCTCTCCGAGCTGACCGGCAAGCTCAGCGCGTTCTCGTCCGAAGCCCCCGGCGGTGAGCCCCTGCTGGCCGACCTGGAGCTGCGCGGCCGCGCCGAGGGCTCGGCGTCGCTCGAAGTCACCGGCAAGCTCAACCCGCTGGCCAAGCCCCTGGCGCTCGACATCGTGGGCAAGGTGCGCGACCTGGAGCTGCCACCGCTGACGCCGTACGCGGTCAAGTACGCGGGCCATGGCATCGAACGCGGCAAGCTCAGCGTGGACGTGAACTACAAGGTGCTGCCCAATGGCCAGCTCACCGCCAGCAACCGGCTGGTGCTCAACCAGCTGACCTTTGGCGAACCCGTGGAAGGCGCACCCAACAGCCTGCCCGTGAAACTGGCCGTGGCCCTGCTGGCCGACCGCAACGGGGTGATCGACCTGGACCTGCCCATCAGCGGTTCGCTCAACGACCCGCAGTTCCGCGTCGGCCCCGTGATCTTCAAGATCATCGTGAACCTGATCGGCAAGGCGCTGACCTCGCCCTTCAGCCTGCTGGCCAGTGCCTTTGGCGGTGGCGACGAAATGAGCAACGTGCCCTTTGCCCCCGGCAGCGCCACGCTCACGCCCGAGGCGCAGCAGAACCTGGGCAAGGTGGTCAAGGCCCTGACCGACCGTCCCACCCTCAAGATCACCGTGACGGGCATGGCCAGCCTCAAGGAGGAACGCGAAGGCCTGCAGCGCGAACGCGTGCAGCAGCTGGTGCTGGCCGAAAAGCGCCGCGCCAACCCGGCGGACACCGCCCCCGTGTCGGCGGCTGAATACCCCGCCCTGCTCAAGGAGGTGTACCGCCGCGCCGACATGCCCAAGCCGCGCAACCTGGTCGGCCTGGCCAAGGAACTCACCGTGCCCGAGATGGAAGCCCTGCTGCTGGCCAACCAGCCGGCCACCGAGGCCATGGCGGCTGATCTGGCCACGCAGCGCGGCCAGGCCATCCGTTCGTATCTGGTGTCGCAGAAGCTGCCCGTGGAGCGGCTGTTCGTGGCCGCCCCCAAGGCGGGCAACCCGCCTGAAAAGTGGACACCGCGTGCGGAATTGACCCTGACTACTCAGTAGCCCCCTGAGCCGCTGCGCGGCTTCCCCCAGAGGGGGACGCACCCGGTGGACCGGCAAAGCCGGATCCACGGGTGCACTCGCCCAGGGCGCGCCAGTTTCAAAAGGCGAGGGGCTCCAAGCATGGGGCGGCGCGCGATGGCCCTTGGGCCGCTGCGCTGCGCCCCACACGGGTGTCCCGCGTGGGGCGACAGTTTCCGGGGGCGGTGCGTCCCCGCGCACAATGTCGGCTTCACTGGAATGGACGGGCGAGCACCGGAACCAACGGCGCTGCGCCCGCTCCCACACTGCAACCATGCCCCACCGCCTGCTCCACCGCCTTGCAGTTACTCTGCTTTTGATAGCTGCCAGCGCTTTATGGACAAGCGCTAGCGCCCAATTTGGCTCCAAATCCGGTGCCCCAGGCAGCAGCGTGGTCACCACGCCCTATGTGCGTGCCGAGCTGCTGGCCCATGCGCCCCAGGGCGTGGCGCCCGGCCAGCCGCTGTGGCTGGGGCTGCAAATCACCCACCAGCCCGAGTGGCATACCTATTGGAAAAACCCCGGCGACTCCGGCCTGCCCACCGACCTGGCCTGGACACTGCCCGCAGGCCTGGACGCGGGCGAGATCGCCTGGCCCCTGCCCAGGAAGATCCCCATCGGCACGCTGGCCAACTATGGCTATGAAGGCACGGTGCTGCTGCCCATCCCCGTCACGGTGGCCAGCACCTTCGCGGCGGGCCCGCTGGTGCAGGACGCGACCATCAAGCTGCGCGCCTCGTGGCTGGTGTGCCGCAAGGAGTGCATTCCCGAAGAGGGCGAGTTCACACTGCAGCTGCCCATCCGCAGCACCACCGCGCTGAACGGTGCCGCGTTCGACGCCGCCGCCAAAGCACAGCCCCGGCCGGTGCTGGCGGGCACCACCGGCATCGTGCCGGACAGCCAGGCGCAGATTGCCGATGGCAATACGCTGCAGGTCAGCGTGCACGGCCTGCCCGTGGCGCTGCGGGGCAAGACGCTGGACCTGTTCCCCGAAACCGCTGAGGTCATCGACAACGCCGCCAGTTGGAAGCAGGCCTGGAATGGCAGCGTATGGACGGCGCAGATTCCCCTTTCGGCCCAGCGCAGCGCCAGCCCCAACTTGATGCCCGTTGTGGTGGCGGAGCAGGCAGCGCCAGGCCACGGCACCGGCCCCGACACCCGCACCGGCTACCGTGCCGAGCTGAAGGTGCTGGGCACCTGGCCTCCCGCAGCCTCGGTGGCCAGCGTATCGCCTGCCTTGGAGGCCGCGCTCAAAGCCAATGCAGCGCAAGCGGGGGGAGCGGCAACATCGGCTGCGGGCTCGGGCGCATCGTCGCTCACGCTGACGGCCGCGTTGCTGGGAGCCTTGCTGGGTGGCCTCATCCTCAACCTCATGCCCTGTGTGTTCCCTGTGCTGGCGATCAAGGTGGTGGGCTTCACCCAGCATGCGCAGGACCGCAGAGCGCACCGGCTGAGTGGCATGGCTTACACCGCTGGCGTGGTGCTGTCGTTCATTGCGCTGGGCGCGCTCATGCTGGGCCTGCGCGCGGCGGGCGAGGCCGTTGGGTGGGGCTTTCAGCTGCAGTCGCCGGCTGTGGTGGCATCACTGGCGGCGCTGTTCACGCTGATCGCGCTCAACCTGGCAGGCGTGTTCGAGTTCGGGCACTTCCTGCCCTCCTCGGTGGCCAGCCTGCAGGCGCGCCACCCGGTGGCCGACAGTTTCCTCACCGGAGTACTGGCTGTTGCCGTGGCATCGCCCTGCACCGCACCGTTCATGGGCGCGTCGCTCGGCCTCACTGCCACGCTGCCCGCGCCACAGGCGCTGGCCGTGTTCGCGGCGCTGGGCCTGGGCCTGGCGCTGCCGTTTCTGGCCGCCAGTTTTATCCCCGCCGTGGCCCGCGCACTGCCGCGCCCCGGCGCGTGGATGGACACCTTCCGCAAGCTCATGGCCTTCCCCATGCTGGCCACCGTGGTCTGGCTGGTGTGGGTGCTGGGCCAGCAAAGCGGCATCGACGGCGCCGGTGCGCTGCTGATCCTGCTGGTGGGCCTGTCGCTGGTGGTGTGGGCGCTGTCGCTGGCGGGCCGCGCCCGGGTGTGGATGGCCACCGTGTCCGTCGCGGCCATGGCCTTGCTGGTCTGGTCCTTTGCGCCGCATATCACCAACGTGCCCACCACACCAATCAGCCCCCAGGCATCCGCCAACGGCTGGCAGCCCTGGGCACCGGGCGCGGCCGAGCAGATCGTGGCCACGGGCCGCCCCGTGTTTGTGGACTTCACCGCCGCCTGGTGCGTGACCTGCCAGTACAACAAGAAGACCACGCTGGCCAACACCGACGTGATCGCCGACCTGCAGACCAAAAACGTGGCCCTGCTGCGCGCCGACTGGACGCGCCGCGACCCCGCCATCACGGCTGCGCTGGCGGCGCTGGGCCGCAGCGGCGTACCGGTGTATGTGTTCTACCGGGCCGGCAAGCCGCCCGTGGTGCTGACCGAGGTG
Source organism: Acidovorax sp. Root275 (assembly GCF_001428965.1). Classification (NCBI taxonomy): domain Bacteria; kingdom Pseudomonadati; phylum Pseudomonadota; class Betaproteobacteria; order Burkholderiales; family Comamonadaceae; genus Acidovorax; species Acidovorax sp. Root275. Next base: position 81,809 of record NZ_LMJH01000011.1, read on the forward strand.
CTCAGCGTGGACGAGGTGCGCGCCACCATTGCCCAGTTGTAGAGGTTTTCACCCCGTTTCTTTTCCATCGACAGCCAACCCTTCAGGAGAGTCCGCCATGAAGATGCTTCGCCGTACGTTGATTGCCACCGCTGCGCTGGTCGCGCTGGGTGCCCAGGCCGCCGCCACCGTGGGCCAGCCCGCCCCCGACTTCACGCTCAAGGACGCCACCGGCAAGACGGTGCGCCTGTCGGATTTCAAGGGCAAACATGTGGTGCTGGAATGGACCAACCCCGGCTGCCCCTTTGTGCGCAAGCACTACGACAGCGGCAACATGCCCGCCACACAGAAGGACGCCACTGGCCAGAACGTGGTGTGGCTGGCGGTCAATTCCACCGAGAAAGCCAGCAGCGACTACCTGGAGCCCGCCAAACTCACGGTCTGGCTCACCGAACGCAAGGCCGTGCCCACCGCCGTGCTGATGGACGAGGAAGGCACCGTGGGCAAAAGCTATGGTGCGCGCACCACGCCGCACCTGTACATCGTCAACCCGCAGGGCGTGCTGGTCTATGCGGGCGGCATCGACAGCATCCCCTCCGCCCGGCCGGCCGACATCGAGAAAGCCACCAACTACGTGAAGGTGGGGCTGTCGGAGGCGCTGGCGGGCAAGCCGATCTCGGCGGCGACGACACAGCCGTATGGCTGCAGCATCAAGTACAAGTAGGAAGCCCCCTGAGGCGCTGCGCGCCTTCCCCCGGCGGGGGACGCCACCTGTGGCCTGGCAGAGCCAGTTCCACGGTGGCACTGGTGTGGGGAGCACGCCAGTTTTTACGAGTGTGGCGGGCTTGGCTCAGCGCGCCACGCAGTTCACGCGCAGCACACGGGGCGCCTGGAAGAACATCGTGTTGCCCTGGCCACGGATGTAAGTGCCACCGTCGCCGTACCCAAAGCCCGTGACCACACGCTCAGGCTGCAGCGGCACGGTGCGGCCGTTCATCTCCAGCAGCGCAGGGCCATCGGGCTGGGCGGGCCAGTGCACCACCAGCATGGGGCCACGGTCACAGGCGTAGGTCGTGACACGCTGGACCTTGGGCACATCGGGGGCGCGCGGCGGTGTGCAGGCGCTCAGGGCAATGGTGGACAGGGCAACGGCGGCCACAAGGCCAGTGGCGCGGCGGGCGCGTGGGGGGTTCTGCACGGGATCTCCTCGGAATCTGGGGCGGGGCCACAGTGTTGATGGCAGTGTTGGTGGACAACGCGGGGCTCTGGCGCCGCAGCAGTTCGCCCCCATACACTGCCATGTATGAAACGCACGCCCGACACCATCAGCACCCTGCGCGATATTCTGACGCACTGCCGCACCCTTGCGGTGGTGGGACTGTCGCCCCAATGGCACAGGCCCAGCTATTTCGCGGCCAAATACATGCAGGCGCACGGCTACCGCATCGTGCCGGTGAATCCGCTCGTCGCACGCGAGGGCGGGCAGATTCTGGGCGAGACGGCCTACGCCAGCGTGGCCGATGCCGCCCAGGCGCTGGCGGCCCGGGGCGAACGGATCGACATGGTGGACTGCTTTCGCAAGAGCGAGGACATTCCGCCGCTGGCCGAGGAGGCGATTGCCATCGGCGCGCGCTGCCTGTGGCTGCAGCTGGGCGTGTTCAATGAGGCCGCCCGCCTGCAGGCGGAGGCCGCCGGGCTCCAGGTGATCGAAAACCGCTGCGTGAAGATCGAACACGCGCGGCTGTTTGGCGGCCTGGGCTGGATGGGCGTGAACACCCGCGTCATCAGCGCCAAACGCCTGCGGCAGCTGTCTTACTAGCAAATTCATAGCTGCTAGCGCTTATCCATCAAGCGCTGGCGGCCAATTTTATTCAAAATCATGTCCTCCAACCATCCCTCTGGCGCCGACCGCGACTTCGGTTTTGGCACCCGCGCCATCCACGCAGGCGCCCAGCCCGACCCCGTGACTGGCGCTCGTGCCACGCCCATCCACCAGACGACCAGCTTTGTGTTCGACAACGCCGAACACGCGAGCAGCCTCTTCAACCTGCAGACCTTTGGCAACGTCTACAGCCGCATCAGCAACCCCACGGTGGCAGTGTTCGAGGAGCGCATCGCAAGCCTCGAAAACGGCCGCGCCGCCCTGGCCTGCGCCAGCGGCATGGCCGCGCAGATGGCGGCGCTGCTGGCCATCCTGAAGACCGGGGACCACATCGTGGCGGCCAGCACGCTGTATGGCGGCACGGTGGGGCAGCTGGGCGTGGGCTTCTCTCGCCTGGGTATTGAGACCACATTCGTGGACCCGGCCGCCCCCGAGAACTTTGCACGCGCCATGCGTCCCAACACCCGCGCCGTGTATGGCGAAACCATCGGCAACCCGCTGGTCAACGTGCTTGACATCGCCGCCGTGGCCGAGGTGGCGCATGCGCACGGCGTGCCACTCATCATCGACAACACGGTGGCCAGCCCCTACCTGTGCAACCCGCTGGCGCTGGGCGCCAACATCGTGGTGCACAGCGCCACCAAATACATCGGCGGCCACGGCACGACCATGGGCGGCGTGGTGGTGGAGGGTGGCAAGTTCCCGTGGGACAACGGCAAGTTCCCCGAGATGGTGGAGCCCAGCCGCGCCTACCACGGCGTTAAGTTCTACGAGACCTTTGGCGACTTTGGCTACACCATGAAGGCGCGCATGGAGGTCAACCGCACCTTTGGCGGCGTGCTGTCGCCCATGAACGCGTGGCAGCTGCTGCAAGGCGCCGAAACGCTGCACCTGCGCATGCGCGAGCACTGCCGCAACGCGCTGGCCGTGGCGAAGTTTCTGCAAAGCCATCCGCAGGTGGCGTGGGTCAACTACCCCGGTCTGGCGGATTCGCCGTATTTCGATCTGGCGCAAAAGCAGTTCCGTGCCGTGGATGGCACGCCCGGGGCCTCGGGGATCCTGACTTTTGGCGTCAAAGGCGGTGCGTCGGCCGGAGAGAAATTCATCGACGCCTGCGAGTTCCTGAGCCACCTGGCCAACATCGGCGACGCCAAGACGCTGGTGATCCACCCCGCATCGACCACCCACCGCCAGCTGAGCGAAGAAGAGCTGGCCCGCGCAGGCGTGGGCGCGGACATGGTGCGGCTGTCGGTGGGGATTGAGGATCTGGATGACATCCTGTGGGACATCGACCAGGCGCTGGCGCGCTCTCAAGGAGCCTAGATCCAGCGCCGCACATCCCGGCAGTAGTCCGCGTACTGGCGTCCAAAACGGGCCGCCAGCTTGCGTTCTTCGAGCGGGATGTACCAGCACTGCGCGAGCACAAAAAACTGCAACACCAGCACCCACGGCGACAAAGTGCCCAGCGCCAGCGCCACCCCCGCCAGGGCCAGCAGCATGCCCAGGTACATGGGGTTGCGCGTGTACGCAAACAGGCCCGCTGTGGTGAGCGTGCCGGGCTCGCCGAAGGTGTTGATATTGGTGCCGATGCGCTTGAACAGGCGAGCATGCCACTGGGCCATGGCCAGGCCCGCCAGCACCAGCACACCCCCCGCCCACCAGGCCAGCACGCGTGCATCGGCGGGCAGCGCGGCCAGGGGCCAAGTGCGCTGCAAAATCACCATCACACCCACCGACGCAAACCAGACCACAGGGGGCAGCAGCAAACGTTGCATTCCGACCTCTCCTTACACAATCAAGACATGGGCCGCAGTCTGCCGATGGCGCGCTGTGCTGGCGATAACCTGGGTTAACGGAGTCCTCTTTTGCCGACCTTTTCTCATTCCACCCACACGGTGCTGGAGCAACTGGCACAGGCCCCGCTGCCCGAGTGGGAGGCTCTGGACCTCGCCACCACGGTGCGGCAGCTGCAGCCCGGCGAGGTGCTGTTCCACGCGGGCGAGGCGCAGCCCCGGGTGTTTGTGGTGAACCGGGGGCTCATCAAGATGGTGTACGAGACAGCCGGGGGCGACGCCTGGGTCAAGGGGTTTGCGCCCGCCGGCCTGTGTTTTGCCAGTCTCACGGCCCTGCAGCCGGGCGGCGTGACCAGCTATGCCGCCCTGGCCGAGGGCGGCCCCTGCACGGTGGAGCAGATCGACCATGCAGCGCTGGAGGCGCTGGCCGCACGCCACAGCCTGTGGCAACGTGCGCTGAGCAACGCCTACCGCCTGTACGGCCAGCGCAAGGAACAGCGCGAGATGGAGTTGCTCACCCTGTCGCCCGAAGAGCGCTACCTGCGTTTCTTGCAGCAGCACCCGCAGATCGCCGCGCAGGTGCGCCAGCGCGACATTGCCAGCTATGTGCGCGTGACGCCGGTGGCGCTCAGCCGCATCAAGGCGCGCATATTGCGCGGCGGCTGACGGCGGCTCAGGGTTTGGTGCCCTGCGCGGCGCCCAGGCGCTGCGACAGGCTGCGCGCGGTGTCGCGCAGATGGCCTGCGGCAGCACTGCCCGGCCCCGTCTGCAGCGTGGCGCTGGGCCCTATCACCGCCAGGCACAACACCAGCTGCCCAAACCCGTCAAACACCGGCGTTGCCAGCGCGCTGATGCCGGGCAGCAGCTGGTCAGTCACCTCGCTGATCTGGTGCTGGCGCACAGCCTCCAACTCGGCCGCAAATGCGGGCTCATCCAGCGCGCCCGCAAACCCTTCGGCCGCCAGCGCAGCCGCTGCCCGCTCGCGCGGGCCGAAAGCCGCGAACACCTTGCCCGTGGCCGTGTGCCGCACCGAGGCCGTGGTGCCGTGGCGCATGGCCACATACACGGCGGTGGGGCCTTCTTCCACACGGATGATGGTCGGGCCGTTGTCCCCCCAGACCGAGGCCGACACGGTGTAGCCGATGCGCTGGGCCAGCGCGGGCAGCTCGGCAATGGCCAGGCGCACCGGGTCCACCTGCTGCAGGCTGATCAGGCCGAGCTGCATGGCCAAGGGGCCCAGGCCGTAATGGCCGCTCACGGCGTCCTGCTCGATCAGGCCCAGCTTGCCGAAGCTCACCAGGTAGGGGTGGGCCTTGGCGGCCGTCATGTTCGCCGCGCGGGCCAGGTCCTTGAGCGCCATGCGCCGGCCGGTGCGTGCCAGCACCTTCAGCAGCTGGCCGCCCACCTCCACGCTCTGGATGCCGCGCGGGCTGCGGGGCGTGTCTTCATCGTCGGCGGGGGGCAGGTCGGGGGTCGTCGTGGGCATGGGGCGATTGTCCACGCAGCGCAGCATCCATACGCACTTCGGGTTTACACCTAAACAAATGCGTTAGACATGAACGAATTTCTTGCCTAGCATCAACACATTCCGTTTAGATAAACGAATTCACCATTAACAAATCACCACCATGAGCACCGTCAAAACCTTTGCCTCCGCCGCCGACCTCGAAGTGAAGAAAGTGAGCTTCGACAAGCTCTCCGACCACGCCTATGCCTACACCGCCGAGGGCGACCCCAACACCGGCATCATCATTGGCGACGACGCGGTGATGGTCATCGACACCCAGGCCACGCCCGTGATGGCGCAGGACGTGATCCGCCGCATCCGCGAGGTGACGGACAAGCCCATCAAGTACGTGCTGCTCTCCCACTACCACGCCGTGCGCGTGCTGGGGGCCAGCGCTTACGGTGCCGAGCACATCATTGCCAGCGAGGACACGCGCGACCTGATCGTGGAGCGTGGCCAGTTCGACAAGGACAGCGAGATCGGCCGCTTTCCGCGCCTGTTCCAGAATGTGGAGAGCGTGCCGGACGGCCTGACCTGGCCGACCATGACCTTCAACAGGAAGATGACCCTGTGGCTGGGCAAGCTGGAGGTGCAGATCCTGCAACTGGGCCGGGGCCACACCAAGGGCGACACGGTGGCCTGGCTGCCGCAGGAAAAGATCCTGTTCAGCGGCGACCTGGTGGAGTTCGACGCCACGCCGTATGCGGGCGATGCGTACTTCCAGGACTGGCCGCAGACCCTGGACAACATCGCGGCGCTGAAGCCCGAGAAGCTGGTGCCCGGCCGGGGCGCCGCGCTGCAGACGCCCGATCAGGTGCAGGCGGGCCTGGCGGGCACGCGCGCCTTCATCAGCGACCTGTACGAGAGCGTGAAGGCCAGTGCTGCGAAGGGTGAAGACTTGCGCAAGGTCTACGAAGCCACCTTCGCCAAGCTGCAGCCCAAGTACGGCCACTGGGTCATCTTCAACCACTGCATGCCGTTTGACGTGACCCGTGCGTACGACGAGGCCACGCAATACCCCGACCCACGCATCTGGACCGCCGAGCGTGACATTCAAATGTGGAAGGCTTTGGAAGGCTGAGCCGCCGAGGTTGGAAGAGACAAAAGATATGAACCCCAGAGACATTCCCACCGAAGCCTTCCACGCCAGCGGCCCTGAAGTGCAGGCCATCGACTTCGGCTACGTGCGCTCGCCCGATCAGGACCGCACCACGCCCGCACAGCACCCCATCGTGATCATCGGCGCGGGCCCCGTGGGCCTGTCGCTCGCGATTGACCTGGCGCAGCGCGGCCAGCGCGTGGTGGTACTGGACAACGACCACAAGCTCTCCATCGGCTCGCGCGCCATCTGCTTCGCGAAGCGCACGCTCGAAATCTGGGACCGCCTGGGCGTGGGGCAGCGCATGGTGGACAAGGGCGTGTCGTGGAACCTGGGCAAGGTGTTCCTCAAGGACGAGCAGTTGTACGAGTTCAACCTGCTGCCCGAGCAGGGCCACGAACGCCCGGCCTTCATCAACCTGCAGCAGTACTACGCCGAGGCCTACCTGGTGGAGCGGGCACTGCAGCTGCCCGGCATCGACATCCGCTGGCACAACAAGGTGACCACCGTGGCCAGCCGCGAGGACGGCGCATTGCTCGGCATCGAGACGCCCGAAGGCAGCTACCAAATAGACGCCCAGTGGCTGGTGGCCTGCGATGGCGCGCGCTCGCCCACGCGGCAGATGCTGGGGCTGGAGAGCAAAGGCCGCATCTTCCAGGACCGTTTCCTGATCGCCGATGTGAAGCTGGCGGGCGATGCGGACTTCCCGACCGAGCGCTGGTTCTGGTTCGACCCGCCCTTTCACCCCAACCAGAGCGTGCTGCTGCACCGCCAGCCCGACAACGTGTGGCGCATCGACTTCCAGCTCGGTTGGGACGCGGACCCGGAAGAAGAAAAGAAGCCCGAGAACATCCTTCCGCGCGTGAAGGCACTGCTGGGCGCGGATGCGCAGTTCGAACTGGATTGGGCGAGTGTCTACACCTTTGCCTGCCTGCGCATGGACCAGTTCGTGCACGGCCGCGTGGTCTTTGCCGGCGACAGCGCGCACGGTGTCTCGCCCTTTGGCGCACGCGGCGCCAACAGCGGCGTGCAGGACGCCGAGAACCTGGCCTGGAAGCTCGATTGGGTGCTCAAGGGCCGTGCAGGCACCGCCCTGCTGGCGACGTATGGACCCGAGCGCGAATACGCGGCCGATGAGAACCTGTGCAACTCTACGCGCGCTACCGACTTCATCACGCCCAAGAGCGAGGTGAGCCGCCTGTTCCGCGACGCCGCGCTGCACCTGGCGCGCGACCATGCCTTTGCGCGCCGCATCGTCAACAGCGGGCGCCTGTCGGTGCCGGCCACGCTGCACACATCGCCGCTGAACACGCCGGATACCGATACCTTTGTGGGCACCCAGGTGCCTGGCGCGGTGCTGCTCGATGCGCCTCTGACGAAACAAGGCCAGCCGACTTGGTTGCTGCGCGAGCTGGGGCCAGAGTTCACGCTGCTGGTGTTTGGCCCTGCTCCCACCTGGGCTGGCGCACTGCCCCATGTGCGGGTGCTGCAGATCGGCCTGGACTTGATCGATGCCCAGGCGCTGGCGGCGCAGCGGCTGGACGCGCTGCCAGGCACGGCGTACCTGGTGCGGCCCGATCAGCATGTGTGTGCCCGCTGGCACGCCCCCACCGAAGCGGCCGTGCGCGCCGCTCTGGCCCGTGCCACGGCAACGGTCTTGTGAGCGGCCTCGGACAAGGAAACCAACATGCTGAACACCCAACCCCATCTGCAGGCTTGCGACGACTTTTACGAAGCACTGATCGCCGCACACCAAGGCCTGTCGACCCCCGAGAGCCACGCCATGAATGCACGCCTGGTGTTGCTGCTGGCCAACCACATCGGCGACCAGGCCACACTGCTGCAGGCCTTGCAGCTGGCACGGGGCAACCCACCCCACGGTGCCCTGCCCGCTGCGGCAGAGCGCAAAGCCATCACGCCCGTGGTGCCCACCCACGCAAACGCCTGAGACGCCCCACCGCCAGGGCTATCCTGCCTTCCTGAATGCACACCCGCCCCCAAGCGCCGCAAAAAGACGGTGCGTGGCCTTTTCTCGCCCATCACACACAACCACCGGAGACACCCCACCATGCTGCGTAAACACTTCTTCGCCACCCTTGCCGGGCTGGCACTGGCAACCGCCCTCCCCCTGGCCCATGCGCAAGGCGCCAAGCCGCTCGAATGGGTGGTGGGCTACGCTGCAGGCGGGGGTTCCGACATCGTGGCACGCACCATCGCCGAGTCGATGTCGGCCACGCTGGGGCGCCCCATCGTCATCAACAACAAACCCGGTGCAGGCACCAACATTGCCGCCGAGTACAGCGCACGCAACAAGGACTATGGCAACCTGATCTTCTCGGCCGATTTCGCCACGCTGGCGGCCAATCCGTCCCTGTTCAGCAAGCTGAGCTACAACGCCGAGAAGGACTTCCAGCCGGTGGGCCTGCTCGTGCGTTTCCCGATGTTCCTCGTGGTGTCCAACAACGTGCCCGCCAAGAACCTCAAGGAATTCATGGCCTGGGCCAAAGGCCAGGCCGATGGTGTGAACTGGGCGTCGGCCGGGCCGGGCAGCCCGCACCACCTGGTGGGCGAGCTGTTCCGCGAGCAGAGCGGCCTCAAGCTCACGCATGTGCCGTACCGTGGTGCGGCCCCGGCCATTCAGGATGTGATCGGCGGCCAAGTGCCGGCGATGTGGATCGACAGCGCCACCGTGTACCCGTTTCTCAACGGTGGCAAGGTCAAGGCCATCGGTGTGGCCAGCCCACAGCGTGTGGGCACCATGCCCGATGTACCCACCATTTCAGAACAAGGGCTGCAGGGTTTTGAAGGTTTTGCGTGGCAGGGCATCGTGGCCCCGACAGGCACACCTGCCGATGCCGTGGCCACCTTCAGCAATGCCTTGCAGACCGCTTTGGGCGACACACGCACCAAGGCGCGCCTCCAGGCATTGGGTGTGGAGCCCATGCCCGGCACCGCAGTGCAAATGGGCAGTTTTGCGCGCACCGAGCGCGAGAAGTGGGGCCGGGTGATTACCAAGGTGGGCGTAAAGCTGGATTGACCCCCTGAGCGGCTGCGCCGCTTCACCCTGAAGGGGAACTCCACCCGTGGCCTGGCAAAGCCAGTTCCACGGTGGCACTGGTGTGGGCAGCGCCCGTTTTGTGCGTCAAGCGGCTGCTCTGCGGCAGCGTGCCAGTCGGCGCTTGCGCTGCAGTGCGGGGGCCAACCACAGCAACTGCACCGTGGCATAGCCCAGCGCCGCCAGCAACGCACCGAGCGTGGGCAGGCCTACAAGCAGCGGTGTTCCCAGGGCCTGGATCCAGGCAGCCATCGCCTGCACCGAGAAATCGCCACCCGGCGCCACGCTGCTCCAGGCCGGCAGCGTCTGCTCGCCCGGCATCACCAACGCGCCCAGGTAAAAGGCCAGCGCATACAGCGGCACGGTGGTGAGGGGGTTGGTATAAAACGTGGCCACGCCCCCCGCCACGATGTTGCCGCGCAGCCAGGCGCACACCATCAAGGTGCCCGGTATCTGCAGCGGGCCGGGGATGAGCCCGCAGAACATGCCCGCAGCCACACCGAGCGCCAGGGGTTGGCGTTGGAAGCGGAACAGCTCGCGCCGCTCCAGCCAAGGCCGCAAGCTGGCGAGCCAGCCGCGGTCCAGGTGCACACGGGCCTGGGGTTCCAGGCCACGCAGCCAACGGCGCAGGGTGCACAGCATTTGCATCACCACCCTGATCAGCCCCACGCGAGGGCCGTGGCCGTTCCGGCGCCCCACAGGGCCGTCAGGCCCGCCAGCAGGCGCACATCCCGCCGCTCATTGCCAGCGCGGTGCGCCGTCACCGTAGCCAACGCCAAGCCGCACCACACGCACAACATGATTCCATCGAGAAGTTCCATGGTTTTCTATGCTCCGTTCAGTCCTTGGGCGGCAGTGCCAGAGGTTTGTGGGCGCCCGGGGCCGTGTTGCGCAGCGACAGGAAGATGGAGCCTGCGATCAGGCCGGCTGTCACCAGGAGGGCGTAGCCGATCGGGATCTTGACCAGGTCGATGAGCAGCATCTTGCCACCGATGAAGATCAGCACCAGCGCCAGGCCGTAGGCCAGCAGGTGGAAGCGGTCCGCCAGGTCGGCCAGCAGGAAGTACAGCGCACGCAGGCCCAGGATGGCGAAGATGTTGGCCGTGAGCACGATGAACGGGTCGTTGGTGATCGCGAAGATCGCAGGGATGCTGTCGACCGCGAAGATGATGTCGGTGGTCCCGATGAGCACCAGCACCACGAACAGCGGGGTGTAGTGCTTCACGCCGTTGACCAGCGTGGAGAGCTTCTCGCCGTCGAACTGGTCGGTGATGCGGATGCGCTTTTTCAGGAACTTGAGCACCGGGTTGGTGGCGATGTCGGGCTCCTGCCCGGCAGCGAACCACATCTTGGCACCCGTGACCACGAGGAACGCGCCGAACACGTACAGCAGCCAGTGGAAGGTGGCCAGCAGCCAGGCGCCCGCCAGGATCAGCAGCGTGCGCAACACGATCGCGCCAATGATGCCGATGATGAGCGCGCGCTTCTGGTACTGCGGCGGCACGGCAAAGTAGCTGAACAGCATCAGAAACACGAAGATGTTGTCGATGGACAAACTCTTTTCGACCAGGTAGCCGGTGATGAACTGCATCGACACCGTGTTGGCCACCTCGCGCCCCTGGCTGCTGTCGAGGTACCACCAGAGGATGGCGACGAACACGAACGCCAGCGAGAACCACAAGAGGCTCCAGCGCAGCGCTTCCTTCATCGTGACCTTGTGTGCGCCCTGGCGCTCCATCACCAACAGGTCGACGCCGATCGCGACGACCACAAAGACGGCAAAACCCGCCCACATCCACCAGGTTCCTATGGTTTCCATGATTTATAGCTCCGAGGGGAAAAATGTTTCACCGGGCAAGACCTGCCGATGACTGGACGGACTGTAGGGGCGGAATCGATTCTTAAAAACCTGTCATATCGGTACCATTGGTTCGGTTTTTACGAACCCATGCCACCGCACCGTTGTGCCGATTGCGAGAAATCATGAGCCAGAGCTTCAACTACCGCCATCTTTTTTACTTCTGGGTCGTGGCCAAGGAAGGCGGTATTGCCCGCGCTGCCGAGCGGCTTGACATGGCCGTGCAGACCATCAGCGCCCAGGTGCGCGAGCTGGAAAAAGCCCTGGGCGTGAGCCTGCTGCGCACCGAGGGCCGCAACCTGGTGCTCACCGACGCCGGCGTGGCCGCGTTGCACGAGGCGGACCACATCTTTGCGCTGGGCGAGCTACTGCCCGTGCGCGTGCGCGAGGCCGCCACCGGCCAGACGCTGCGGCTGAACCTGGGCATCTCCGACGGCATCGCCAAGCTGGCCGTGCACCGGCTGCTGACCCCCGTGCTGGACGAGCCCCACCTGCGCCTGCTGTGCCACGAGGGCGAGTTCCAGCCGCTGCTGGGCGAGCTGGCGCTGCACAAGCTCGATGCGGTGCTGGCCGACCGCGCCGCACCGCCCAACCGCGCGCTGCGCACCACCAGCCAGCTGCTGGGCACGAGCGCCATCGCCTGGTACGCCCCGCCCTTGTGGGCCGATGCGGCCGCCACGGACTTCCCGCACAGCCTGGCCGTGGTGCCCGTGCTGCTGCCCACCGACCACGCCGCCATGCGCGCGCGCATCGACCACTGGCTGGAGCGCGAACGCATCCGCCCGCGCATCGCGGGCGAGTTTGAAGACAGCGCGCTGCTGAGCACCTTTGCCGCCACCGGCATGGGCGTGATGCCCGCGCCGGTGTCGCTGGGCGAGCACCTGGCACAGACCCACGGGCTGGTGCAGGTGGGCACCACGCCGGACGTGCAGGAGCAGTTCCACCTGATCTACAGCGCCCGCAAGGTGATGCACCCGCTGCTCACGCGGCTGCTGGAGGTGGGGAAGAGCGGCATGCTATTAAATTAATAGCTATTAGCGCTTTTCTATCAAGCGGCGGGGACCAAAAAGACTAAAAACCATTCCCCCTGCGGCAGCGCCAATCCCCCCCTCCACGAAACAGGCACGCCCCACGCCAGAGGCGCCCAGCAAGGGCCGCCCCGCAGCGATGGCGTCGTCCCCCTCCAGGGGGACGCGGCGCAGCCGCTGAGGGGGTATCCAGCTAATCCCGCCCAGCCCGCTCGATGCTCGCCGCCGCCATCTCCGGGTCCGAAAAGCAGATCTCGTGGCTGCCCGCGCACTCCACCAGCCGGAACAGGCCCAGCCGCTCCGACAGGCGCGGGTGCCAAGGCAAGCTGTGGGGCAGCGCCGCATCCTGCTGGGCGTTGAGGTAGCTCTTGCCAATCTCCAGCGCCGCCAGCGGCACGGGCAACTGCGCCGGCTCGGTGAAGGTGCGGTACGGGTGCGGATTCAACTGCGCGTAGCTGCTGCGCGCCAAAGCCTCGTCGGCGTCGTTGATGAAGGCCTCGCGCCAGATGGGGTACGGCAGCATCACGGCATTGCCGCTGGCCGCCGCCACCTGGTCGAACAGCGCGCGGTAGTGCGGCGGCACCAAGTCGTTCAGGCATTCGCCGTGCATCGGCACAAACGCGTTCCAGTACACCAGCCGGCGGATGCGCCCGGGCAGCCGCGCGGGCATGTGGCTGATGACCATGCCGCCATAGCTGTGGCCGACCAGGCGCACATCGGTGAGGCCGTGGCCCTCGATAAAACCCGCAAGCGAGTCCACCGCATCCGCCAGGCCCGTGGCTGCGCGGTCATCGCCCGGCCGGTTGCCGGCCAGGGTGGGGCAGTGCACGGTGTGGCCGCGTGCGCGCAGGTGGCCGGCCGTGGCCTCCATCTCGGCGCCGGTGTGCCAGGCGCCATGGACCAGAACATAGGTATCCGCCATGTGTGTCTCCTTCGGTTTTGTTGCGGGATGGACAGGGTGATCTGCCCTGCCGCCACCTTACGAAGAGAGCGCTGTCCAAAATGGCCTGCGCGTGCCAGCCCGATGTGCCGGATGCGCCAAATGGGCCGCATCGCGACCAGGCTCAGCCGCCGCGCTGCCATTGCGCGGGCGATGCCCCCATGGCGCGTTGAAACGCCCGCGCGAAGTGCGACGCGTCGGCAAAACCACAGCGCCGCCCAATCTCGGCCACCGCCACATGGGCCAGCTGGGGCCGGCGCAGCAGCTCGCCCGCGCGCTCCAGGCGCATCTTCCGCAGCGTGCCCGCAAAGGTGTGGCCCTGCGCCGCAAACGCGCGGTGCAGGGTGCGTACCGAGACACCCGCCTCCTTTGCAAGAGCCTCGGCGGAAACGCCTGGCTGGTCGATGCGGGCGCGCAGCAGTGCGCACAGGCGGACATGCAGGCTTCGCACGGCGGAGGGAGTGGGCGGCTGGGACGGCTCCAGCGCTGCGCCCAGCAAGGCTCCGAGGTGGTTCGACAACAGCGAAGGCGACAGTGCCTGCGCCGAGGTGGGGTCGCGCGCCAGCTGCACGGCCAGTGCGCCCAGGCTCTGGCCCCAGCCCTGGTCCCGCCAGGCCACGCGGGGCCCGCGCGCCTCGGCCTGGGCCAGCCATTGCCCCACCCAGACGCGCGGCAACTGCAACGAGACACAGTTCACGCCGTCCGGAAAATGCAATTCATACGGCCGGGCTGAATCCACCAGCACCACATCGCCGGGGCGCAGGTAGGCCACTTGGCCGTCTTGCCGCACATGCCAGGCGGACTCTGCCTGGCCGATCAGGTAAAACGGCAGTTGCTGGCTGCGCGCAATGCCGGACGGCGTGCGATACACGTCCTGTGTGGAAGCGCGGACCTGGTTGACCGACAGGGTCTCCACCGGAAGACTGACCAACGCCCCGTCGAACATGGGCGCCTCGCGCGAGCTGCAGTCCATCTCCAGGAACGCCTCGCAGATCGCCCCCACCCAGTAGTCCAGGCGCGCTGCGGGCGCGACCACATCGGTCGTCCACTGGCGCAGTGGAGGCGGGGTGGCGGATGCAGGAACTGCGGGCATGGCGCCAATCTAGCGGCAAGCCCTGCCCGCAGGCAACAGGGCAAGCCCACCCTTCCAGCCGAATGCGTGCGGCGGCCCCAAAGAGATCGTCGACGGGTTCTCAGCGCTGCGGCATGTCCTTGACCGAATAGCCCAGGCTCACCGTCGCATCGTCCGGGATCGGGGGCATTGAGGCGTTCCACGCTTCCCACGCCGCGCGCATGGCCTGCAGCCGCGCGGGCTCCACCGGCGCGCGGTTGGCGCGCTCGCGCTCGTCCTGCGCTAGGTTGAACAGGTAGTCGTTGCCGTCCACCCGCAGGTACTTCCAGTCGCCCTGGCGCATGGCGCGCTGGCCGCGGTGGTTCATGCGCCAGAACAGCGCGGGCTCGTGCAGCACCGACGGGTCGCGCAGCAGCGGCATCAGCGAGCAGCCGTCGAGCGGGTAGTCGGGCGCAGCGGCCACGCCCGCTGCATCGAGCATCGTGGCGGACCAGTCCATGGTCATGCAGGTCTGCGGGCTCATTCTGCCCGGCGCGATCACGGCGGGCCAGTGGGCGATCCAGGGCACGCGGATGCCGCCTTCGGTCAAATCCATCTTGCCGCCGACCAGGGGCCAGCTGTCCGAGAAGCGCTCGCCGCCGTTGTCGCTGGTGAAGACAACCAGCGTGTCGCGCTCCAGGCCCTGCGCCTGCAGCAGCGCCATGATGCGGCCGATGCCCTCGTCCATGTGGTGGATCATGCGGCGGTAGGTCTCGATGCTGCCGCCGTGCAGATGGAACAGGTTGCCCTTGACCTCCGCTGCCAGCGCCTCGTCGTCGCGGGTCTCCCACGGCCAGTGGGGGGCCGTGTAGTGCAGGCTCAAGAAGAACGGCGTGCCGGCCTGTGCGCCGGGCACCATGCGTGCAACGTAGTCGAGCGCGTGGTCGGTGATGAGGTCGGTGAGGTAGCCGTCCTGCTGCTTTTCTTCTTCGCCCAGGTACAGGTCGTGCTGGCCACCCGAGCTGCAGTGGGTGAAGTAGTCCACCCCACCTGACATGGGCCCGAAGAACTCTTCGTAGCCCGAGCGCAGCGGCCCGAACGCGGGCGGGTAGCCCAGGTGCCACTTGCCCATCAGCGCAGTGCGGTAGCCCGATGCGCGCAGCAGCGATGGCAGCGTGGGGTGCTCGGGCGGCAGGCCCAGGGTGGTGCTGCCCCGGCTCTTGCTGTTGATGGGCTCTTCGGCTGCGCCGCGCAGGCGGTACTGGTAGCGCGCGGTCATCAGCGCAAAGCGCGTGGGCGAGCAGACGGGCGAGTTGGAGTACCCCTGCGTGAGCTTGAGGCCCTTGGCAGCCAGGCCGTCGAGCACGGGCGAAACCGCGCCAAAGCCCGCGTCGCGCCCGCCGTAGCAGCCAAGGTCTGCATAGCCGAGGTCGTCGGCGACGATGAAGAGGATGTTGGGGCGGGTGGTCATGGCTTGAAGCCCGAGCGTTGGACCACCGGGGCCCACTGCGCGCGGTACGCCTTGAGCATCGCTTCGGTCTGCGCCATGGTCGCCACCACGGGCTCCATCTTGGCCGCCTCGAACTTGCGCTGGGTGTCCGGGTCCTTCATCACCTCCACGATCAAGCCGGCCAGGCGTTCGGCCTGGGCCTTGGGCATGCTCATCGGGGCAAAGAAGGTGTTCCAGCCCGTGGCGGCCAGGTCCATGCCGCTTTCCTTGAAGGTGGGGATCTTGGGGTCCAGCGGGCTGCGCTTGGCGCTCGACACGGCCAGGATGCGGATCTTGCCGGCCTCGTGCTGGGGCAGCAGGGTGTCGAAGGTGTCGAACGCCACGGGCACCTGGCCGCCCAGCAGATCGTTGAGCAGCGGTGCCGAGCCGCGGTAGCCCACCACCTCGGCGCGCACCTTGGCGGCGTCGCCCACCATCAGGCCGAAGAAGTGCGGCAGGCTGCCCGTGGCCGGCACGCCGAAGTTGGCCTTGTCGGGGTTGGCGCGCAGCCAGGCCATCAGGTGCGGCAGCTCCTTGACCGGCACGGCGCTGGCCACGGCCACGCCGAACTCATAGCTGTTGACATGGCTCACGGGGCGGAAATCGCGCTCGGGGTCGTAGCCCGCGTCGGGGAACACCAGGGGCGCCACCAGCATGACGGCCGGGTTGGCCAGCAGCAGCGTGGGCTGGTTGGCGGGCGCGGCCTTCACTGCCTGGGCCGAGAGGCGGCCGCCCGCGCCGGTCTTGTTCTCCACGATGACGGGCGTGCCGAGCTTGGTGCCCAGCTTGTCGGCCACGATGCGGGCCACGCGGTCGGTCGCGCCGCCGGGGGCGTAGCCGACCACGATGCGCAGGGGAGCTTCCTGCGCCTGTGCAAGCGATGCGGACAAGGCCAGCACGGTGGCCAGCAAGGAGGAAAGAGGTTTCCACATGGTCAGGGTCTCCTGGGGCGATGGCAGGGCTCTGCGCGGCTGCGCAGGTTGATGGGCGCACTGTATTGCCCACACAATCAATTGATCTAATCAATTCTTGCCCGGAAATACCCTGATGCCTGCGCCTGCCCCGGCACCCTGCGAACCCGCCGAAATGGGCTACCGACTGACCCACCCCGCAGCCGCCAATGACCTGCTGATGTACCGCCTGAACCGCCTGCTGGCGGTGGCAGGCAGCCTGGTAGTGCGGCTGTGCGAAGGGGGTTATGGCATCACGCGGCGCGAGTGGGGGTTGCTCATGATGCTGGCGCAGCACCCCGGCATGCCCCCGGCCGAGTTGGCGCAGCGCCTGGGACTGGACCGGGCGCGCACGTCACGCGCCATCACGTCACTCTTGGCCAAGAAGCTGCTCACCCGCGATGCGATGCCGGGCGACCGGCGCCAGGCCGTGCTCTCACTCACCCAGGCAGGGCAAGCGCTGCACGATGCCCTGTTCCCACAAGTGAAGGCGCTCAACCAGGATCTGCTGGCGGGACTGGACGAGGGGTCTGTGCAAGCGCTGGACCACGCACTGGCAGATATGCAAAAGCGGGCGGAAGCGCTGGTAGCCAGCCGCACCGATGTGCCGCGCACCTACCGGTTGCGGGGTGGGCGGCAGCACCCTTGAATGGCCCGGGATGCGATGGACGCGGAAGGCTGCGGCGGTGACCCATCTTGTTTACCCGGCACCGTACCGTGCAACCGCACACTTTTATTGCTGCGCATTGGAATGAATAACCATGATCTGATTCAAACCAGATCGCGGCATTCCATTCGGGTCAATCGCAGAACCATTTTGCGCCAGCTGATTCCGGCATGGCGCAATGCCCGCGCCGGTATCACTGGGCGAGCACCTTGCCAAGATGCTGGGGCTGGTGCAGGTGGGCACCACACCCGACATGCAGGAGTAGTTCCACCTGATCTACAGCGCCCGCAAGCTGATGCACCCTCTGCTCACGCGGCTGCTGCAGGCGGGAGCAAGCGGGACGCTACTGAATCAGTAGCGCACTGCGCAGATGCAGAAAGTGCCAGCCGCCCAAACGTTCTTGGGCGGGCGCCTGCTTGCCTGCTTACTTGCCAGTGCTGGACTGCTGCTGCAGCATGAACTGGTCAAGCTCGGCCCGCACAGCGCCGGTGGGGTCGAGCAACTCGCCGGTTTGCGCCGACTTGATGCCTGCGGCGGTGATGGCGGCGGTGCGGTCTGTGATGGAGATCTGCACCTGGTACAGATTCCCGTCGTTGGTACGCTCGTTGGTGAACACGCACAGGGCCTCGCCCGGGTCGGCAAAATAGATCACACCGGCATCGGCGGTTCGGTTGGGCGTGCGCAGGAATTCGGTGTACAGGATGAGGGGCACGGGGTCCTGCGCCACGCCGTTGACGTACCAGGGTTTTTGCCAATCGTCGTTTTGCAGCACCAGGTCGTATTTGAGCGAGCGGAGTTGGAGGTTGGTGTCGCGACCGTTGCCCACCGACTCAGCGAGTACATACAGAATCTTTCTACCTCGGTAGAACGGGCCGGCCGTCCCAACGACGGTACAGGCCACGCCTTGGAGGTCAGACGCGGAGTGCACGGTACCCGAACTGATGTTTTGCAAGTCCGCATGGGCCAGCCCCGCTGCCAGCAGGATGCCCATCGACATCACGCATTTTTTCATGTTCATTTCCCTCTCCTCTCACCAATAAAGTTGCTATGTGGCCGCCGTGGACAGCAAACATACTGTTACAGCGTGTACCCATCGTAACAGTAGGCTGGCACCCGTCTATCCCTCATTTTGGGGATGACAGCCGCCACAGGGAGGCTGTAGAAGCCTCCTTTCAGCACAACGCCCCGGGCGCACGCACAATGGTGCGGCGCCAGTGACAGCGACCTGCGCAGTTGGCCGGTCCTTCTCAATCTTCATCCGCTTGCCTACACCCCCCTACATGTCCGCGCCCCCGCCTACTTCCTTGTGGAGCCCCTTGCGCCAACCAGCATTCCGGGGCCTGTGGGTCTGCGGTGGCGTGTTCTTCATCGGCAGCGGCATGCAGACCATGGCAGCGGCCTGGCTGATGGTGGAGCTCACGGGCTCGTCGTTCCTGGCGGCGCTGGTGCAGACGGCGGTGTTCATGCCGATGTTCCTGCTGGCACTGCCGGCGGGTGTGCTGGCCGACACGACGGACCGGCGGCGCCTGATCTCGGGGGCGCTGCTGGCGCAGGTGGGGGCCTGCGCACTGTTGACACTGCTGGTCCTGGGGGGCTGGGGCGGCCCGGCATCAGTGCTGTTCCTGGTGTTCATCTGCGGCTGCTGCACGGCGGTGCTCACGCCGGCGTGGAACTCTTCGGTCATCGACCCGGTGCCGCGCGACGAGTGGCCGCAGGCCATCAC
Organism: Acidovorax sp. Root275; assembly: GCF_001428965.1. Taxonomy (NCBI): domain Bacteria; kingdom Pseudomonadati; phylum Pseudomonadota; class Betaproteobacteria; order Burkholderiales; family Comamonadaceae; genus Acidovorax; species Acidovorax sp. Root275. Next base: position 100,830 of record NZ_LMJH01000011.1, read on the forward strand.
TGCGGTCAGCATTGCGTACAACGCAGCGCGCGCCATCGGGCCCACGCTGGCCGGGCTGGTGTTTGCCCAATTGGGCGCGGGCTGGGTGTTCGCCGTCACGGTAACCACCACCTTGGTGATGTGGGAGTCCATCCGCCGCTGGCCCCCCAAGGCCCACCCGCCGTCCAAGCTGCCCGCCGAGCGCCTGTGGGGCGGCACGTTGAGCGGACTGCGGTTTGCATGGCACTCGCGCATCATCCTGGCGCAACTGGTGCGGGTGATGGCGTTCAGCGCTGCGGGCTCGGCCCTGTGGGCGCTGCTGCCCGTCATTGCCCAGCGGCTGGGCACCGGCGCGCCGGGCTTTGGCCTGCTGATGGGGTGCCTCGGCACCGGCGCGGTGGCAGTGGGCCTGGTGCTGGGGCGGCTGCGCGCGCGTTTTGGCATGGAAGCCATCGTGGGCGTGGGCGGCGTGGTGTTTGCAGCGGCCATGCTGGTGGCGGCACTGACCAAGATCGCATGGGTGGTTTACATCGCCATGCTGTTTGCGGGCGCGGCCTGGATGTCGGCGATGTCCACCTTCAACACCGCCACGCAAGCCAGCGCACCGCAGTGGGTGCGCTCCCGCGCGGTGGCCATGCACATGGTGGCAGCGTTGGGCGCATTTGCGATGGGATCGGCCTTCTGGGGTGCGGCGTCCGACATCGTGGGCCTGGCACCCACGCTGTATGTGGCCGCTGCGCTCATGGGCGCAGGCTTGCTGCTGGCGCGGCCGATGCCGCTGCGCATGGGGGCTCTGCACGAGGTGACGCAGGCCACGCCCTGGGATGAACTCTTCATCGAGGCCGAGCCCCTGCCCGAGGCCGGGCCCGTGGCCGTGGAGGTGGGCTACCGCATTGCGCCCGGCACCGACACCGAGTTTCTTGACACCATCAGCCGCATGAAGGCCCCGCGCCGGCGCGATGGCGCGACCTTCTGGCGGGTGTACAAGGACCTGGGCGAGCCTTCACGCTATGTGGAGCGCTTCATCGTCGAGTCCTGGGCCGACTATTTGCACCAGCGCGCCCGCGCCACCATGGCCGACCAGGCGCTGGAGACCGAGGTGCGGGCGTTCCTCGCGCCCGGCGAGGTGGTGCGCATGTCGCACTACATCGCAGAGCGGTAGTTCGTTCGTACCCGACCAGCCACCCTGCGGAGCAAGCCCTGCTCAACCTCCGCGCCGAAAGTACCGCGCCGGCGTTTCCCCAAACGCCTGCTTGAACACGGTGATGAAGCCCGACACATCCAGGTAACCGACTTCGAGCGCCACCTCGGTCACGCTGCGGCCCTGGCTGAGCCATTGCATGCCCTTGAGGAGGCGCAGCTGCTGGCGCCACTGGGCAAAGGTCAGCCCCGTCTCCTTGGCAAACAGGCGCGCGGCGGTGCGGGCAGTCATGCCGCAGGCGGCGGCCAGTTCATCGAGCGTGCGTGCATCGGCGGGCTGCGCCTGCAGCGCGGTGGTGAGGCGCACCAGCCGTGGGTCTGCCGGGGTGGGCAGGTAGGACGGCACGGTTTCCAGGTTCGGCAGGCGGTCCAGGATGACGGCGATCAAGCGCTCTTCTCGCCCGCCGAGCGGGTAGTCGATGCCAAAACTCGCTGCCTCGGCCAGCAGGGCGTCGAGCAACGGATCGACCGTGACGACGCCTGGCTCCGACGGGGTGTCGGCCGCGCCGGGTTTCACGTACAGCGTGCGCAGCCACACCGGGCGATCCGCGGCCACCTTGTGCACCATGCCGGGCGGCAGCCACACCGCACGGTGCGGCGGCACGATCCAGGTGCCGCGCTGCGTGTGGGTGGTCAGCATGCCTTCGCAGGCATAGACAAACTGGGCACTCTGGTGGGCGTGCCAGTGGCCGTCAAAGGGCGGGTAGCGGTCAGAAACCACACAGACCCCGCGTTCGGCGGCGTCCGCATCGACCGGGTTGTCGAGCACCGGTGGGGCCAGCGCCGCAGTGCGCGGCCTGCGGCGGCCCAGCGCAGGCGTCTGGGCAGCGTTCGTTGCGTTTGTCTGTTTGGGCATATTTTTTGTCGTGGTGCGCCGAGACGGCCACGCCTCGCAAATTTACCTTAGAGGCTCATTTCCACTTCACAGAGCCCACACCATGACTGCCCCCTATTCCACCCGTTTTTTCAGCCCCTTCCGCTCCCAGCGCCGTCCTCGCGCTCTGAGCACGCTGGCTGCCATCGCCCTCACATTCGCCAGCATCACGTCCTGGGCGGGCGCCGTGCAAGTGTTCACCTCCGATGCCGCCGGTTTCAACACCCACTCCGTCTGGTACGACGACGGCCAGGAGGTGACGGTGGTCGATGCCCAGTTCACCCCCGCCCATGCCGAGGCCCTGCTCGCGTCCATCCGCGGCCAGACCAAGTCCCCGGTGACCCGTGTGGTCGTGACGCACCCCAACCCCGACAAATTCAACGGCCTCTCGGTGTTCCACGCACAGGGCATCGAGAGCATTGCCTCCGCCAAGACCGCCGCCGCCGTGCCGGACACGGACGCGTACAAACGCCACTTCTGGGTGAAGATCGCCAAGGCGTTCACGGACGCAACGTACCCGCGCGCAGAGGCCATCAAGACCACGTATTCCGGCCAGCACCGCATCACGCTCAAGTCGGGCGAAACCATCACGCTGTTCGAGCTGCCCCAGCCAGGCATCTCCAGCAACCAGACCGTGGTGCGCTTTGACCAGACCGGCGACCTTGCCGTGGGCGACCTGGTGCACACGCACACCCACGCCTGGCTCGAAGGCGGCATCGTGAACGGTAAGCCCCTGCCCACACTGGAGGGCTGGAAGGCCGGCCTGGCCGAGCTGCCCCGCCTGGGCACCGGCAAGGTCTACGGCGGGCGGGGCGTGTTCGTGCCCGTGGCACAGGCGGTGGCCGAGCAGACGGCCTATCTCGACAAGGCCGACGCGGTGGTGACGGGCTACCTCCAGCGCCTGGGCAGCCGCGCCAGCGAGCTGAGCGATCCCGCGCGCCAGGGCGCGCACCATCAGGCCATCCAGGCGGAAATGGCCAAGGCCTTCCCCGGCCATGCGATGCCCGACCTGGTGGGCTACAGCGTCTACGGGCTGGTGCAGCAGAAACTCGCGCCGTGACGTGATGGCAAGCACCCGGGGCAGGCCGGGCCTGCGGGGCGCACTGCGCACCCTGCGACAATTCAGGCCATGAGCTTTGCCCCCCTCTCCAACGACACCTTCCTGCGCGCCTGCCGCCGCCAGGCCACCGACTACACGCCCTTGTGGCTGATGCGCCAAGCGGGCCGCTACCTGCCGGAATACAAGGCCACGCGCGCCCAGGCCGGCAGCTTCATGGGCCTGGCCACCAATGTGGACTACGCCACCGAAGTGACCTTGCAGCCGCTGGAGCGTTTCCCGCTCGACGCGGCCATCCTGTTCAGCGACATCCTCACCGTGCCCGACGCCATGGGCCTGGGCCTGACGTTTGCCGAGGGCGAGGGCCCGCGTTTTGCCAAGCAGGTGCGGGACGAAGCCGCGGTTGAACAGCTGGCCGTGCCCGACATGGACAAGCTGCGCTATGTGTTCGACGCCGTCACCAGCATCCGCAAGGCCCTGAATGGCCGGGTGCCACTGATCGGCTTCTCGGGCAGCCCCTGGACGCTGGCCTGCTACATGGTCGAAGGCAAGGGATCGGACGACTACCGCCTGGTCAAGAGCCTGATGTATGCGCGCCCCGACCTGATGCACCGCATTCTGGCCATCAACGCCGACAGCGTGGCCGCCTACCTCAATGCCCAGATCGACGCGGGCGCCCAGGCCGTGATGATTTTCGACAGCTGGGGCGGCGTGCTGGCCGACGGCGCTTTCCAGGAGTTCAGCCTGGCCTACACCAAGCGGGTGCTCGCGCAATTGAAGCGCACCGGCGTGGACGGCACCGACGTGCCGCGCATCGTCTTCACCAAGGGCGGCGGCATCTGGCTGGAAGACATGAAGGACATCGACTGCGAGGTGCTCGGCCTGGACTGGACCGCCAACCTGGGCAAGGCCCGCGCCATCGTGGGCGGCCAGGCCGGCGGCCCCGGCAAGGCGCTGCAGGGCAACATCGACCCGAACGTGCTGTTCGCTCCGCCCGCGCAGATCGCCACCCAGGTGCGCCACGTGCTGGACAGCTTTGGCCGGCCACATACCGACCGCAGTACCACCGGCCCCACGCACATCTTCAACCTGGGCCACGGCATCAGCCAGTTCACTCCGCCCGAGCATGTGGCGGCGCTGGTGGAAGCGGTGCACGGCTACTCGCGCGCGCAGCGCCAGGGTTGAGCGCCCGGCGTTAGCACGGCGTACTTATGCACAAAAATGGAGCGTGCGCGGGGCTGTCGCCCAGCGGCGCCCTGGTTTGTAAAAAAACAATTCCAATCTCATAAGCCATTGATTCATAAGGAATTTAATCCCGTGCTTTTTTGACAGGCAATCCACCGAAAGCACGGTTTTTCAAGGGCTTGCGCTGCAAACCCAAGGGATATCAACAAAGTTATCCACAGAAATTCTGGATTTCTTACAAATTCCCAGTCAAATCAAGCACTTGCAGCCTGTTTCGCACCAAACCCTCAACACGCAGGCAAGCCGCTAGCACAAATTTGGGGCCTCCCACCCCCTTGACGGGCCACCGATGTCCGACTTATGCACACAAAACGTGATGCGGCGCAACATAAAGCCAGACCGGAGCCATAGCACAGAATTTGCAGCAAAATTTCTTCAGATGATTGATTCATAAGGATTTTTTGGGCGTGCCGCATTTCCGGGCAATCTGTTCGCAGCCAGTATTCATGCGGGTTGGCAGGGTGTCCGGGCAGGATGTCAACAAAGTTATCCACAGAAAGTCGGGATTACTCCCCCGATCTTGTCAAATCAAGCACTTAGCCTCCAAACCTCCGCGCGACCTCCACAAGCCGCTGTAACCCGCCCTTCGCCGTGCCCGCCCCCTCCACCCTCGTTCAGGTTGCCCTGCACACCCCGTCGCACAGCGGCGTGGGCGACCTGCTGAGCTACGCCAGTGAGCGCCCGCTCGCGCCCGGTACGCTGGTGCGCGTACCTCTGGGCACGCGCGAGGTGCTGGGTGTGGTGTGGGATGCCGACGAAGCCACGGGCGAACTGCCCGATGGCGCCACGCTGCGCGCGGTTGCCGGCGTGCTCGACGGCGTGGCCCCGCTGGATCTGCCCTGGCGCCGCCTGGTGGCGTTTGCGGCGCGCTACTACCAGCGCGCCCTGGGCGAAATCGCCATGGCCGCCCTGCCTCCGCAGCTGCGCGACCTGCGGCCCGAGCAACTGGCGCGCCGCCTTCGCCGCCCCGGCAAGGCGGCTGGGGAGACCGCAGATGCTATTCAAAACATAGCACTCACCGCAGAACAGGAAAGCGCCAGGTCCCGAATTTCTGCAGAAAAAGGTCCCTTTCTGCTGTTTGGCAGCACCGGCAGCGGCAAGACCGAGGTCTACCTGCGCTGCGTGCAGGAGATGCTGGAGGCCGATCCCACGGCCCAGGCGCTGGTGATGGTGCCCGAGATCAACCTCACGCCCCAGCTCGAGGAACGCTTCGTGGGCCGCTTCGCCCCGCGTTTTGGCGCGGGCGCCGTGGTGTCGCTGCACAGCGGCATGACCAACCCGCAGCGCCTCAAAAGCTGGCTGGCCGCCCACAGCGGCAACGCGCGCATCGTGCTGGGCACGCGCATGGCGGTGTTTGCCAGCCTGCCGGGGCTCAAGCTGATCGTGGTCGATGAGGAGCACGACCCCAGCTACAAGCAGCAGGAGGGTGCCCGCTACTCAGCGCGCGACCTGGCCATCTGGCGCGGGCGCGAGCAAGGCGCCAAGGTGCTGCTAGGCTCTGCCACACCGTCGCTCGAGAGCTGGCACGCCAGCCGGCCGCCTACACCCGAAGACCCCGAGGGCGGGCGCTACGTGCGCCTGCACATGCCCAGCCGGATTGGCGCGGGCGCCCTGGCCCGGGTGCGGCGGGTGGACATGAACCAGCAGCCCCGGCGCGCAGTGTTCAGCGCGCCGCTGCTGCAGGCCATCACCGAACGTGTGGCGCGCGGCGAGCAAAGCATGATTTTGCTCAACCGCCGGGGCTATGCCCCCGTGCTGCACTGCGTGGACTGCGGCTGGAAAAGCGACTGCCCCCATTGCAGCGCGCACCAGGTCTTCCACAAGACCGACCGCACCCTGCGCTGCCACCACTGCGGCTACACGCTGCGGGTACCGCGCCACTGCCCCACCTGCGGCAGCCCCGACATCCACCCCATGGGCCGGGGCACCGAGCAGCTGGAGGAACAACTCTCGGCCCTGCTGTCCGAAGTGCTGCGGCCCGACCGCACGCCCGCGCGCATCGCCCGCATCGACGCCGACACCACCAAGGCCAAGGGCGCGCTGGAGGCCCAGCTGGCGCAGGTGCACGCCGGCGAGGTGGATGTGCTGGTGGGCACGCAGATGATCGCCAAGGGCCACGACTTTCGCCGCATCACGCTGGTGGCGGCCGTGCAGCCCGACGGCGCCCTGTTCAGCAGCGACTTTCGCGCGTCGGAGCGGCTGTTTGCGCTGCTCATGCAGGCCGCCGGCCGCGCCGGGCGCGACGCCGCCTACATGGCCGCGCAGGGCACACCGTGCGAGATGTGGGTGCAGAGTTTTCACCCCAAACACGCCGTGTTCGAGGCGCTGCGCACGCACGACTACGAGGCCTTTGCCGCCCAGCAGCTCAAGGAGCGCGAAGAGGCCGCCATGCCACCCTTCTCCTACCAGGCCCTGGTGCGCGCCGACGCCCGCACGCAGGACGTGGCACAAGGGTTTCTGACCGCCGCCACGGCCGCCGCACAAGCCGCCGGGCTGCCGGGGCTGGACGTGGTGACGCTGTTCCCGCCCGTGCCCCTGACCATCCAGCGCGTGGCCAATGTCGAACGCGCCCAGATGCTCATGGAAAGCAGCAGCCGCACCGCACTGCAGCGCTTTCTGGCCGCATGGCAGCCCATGCTGCAAACCACGCGCAGCCAGCCCGAGCACAAGGGCTTGATCCGGTGGCTGGTGGACGTGGACCCCCTGGCGATCTAGGCTGAAAATCCAAGCGTTTTACGGTCCTGGCGCTTGATGGATATGCGCAAACAGCTATTTAATTAATAGCAAAATCATTCGCACCCCAGCGCATCCTGACCTCCGGCAGATTCCGGGCCAGGGTGCGCGACAGCCAGGTGGTCACCCCTGGCGGCACTGCCGGTCCACGTACTGCAGGGCGTCGGGCAACGCGTCGCGGAACACCAGCCATTCGTGGTCGCCGTCGATGACGCGCAGCTCCACCAGCTTGGGCTGGATCTGGTACAGCCGCCAGTACAGGGTGGCCGACATGGGGGCGATGCCCAGGTAGTCGTGGTCGCCCGACACAATCCACATCGGGACACGCGGCGTGCCCGCCTTGTAGGCATCGAGCGCGGCCGCGTAGTTCAGCGACTTCCAGGTGTCGGGGTCAAACTGCCCGTCGCGCACGAACTGCGGGGTGCGCCGTGCCGCCGAGGTGTCCGGCGGCAGCGGGTCATAGATGGCAGGGCTGATCACCGCCGCAGCGCAGAACTGTGTGGGGTTGCGCAGCGACAGGTTCAACGCGCCATAGCCCCCCATGGACAGGCCACCGATGGCCCGGCCGCTGCGCTCCTTGTGCACGCGGTAGCGCGACTCGACGTAGGGCAGCAGGTCTTTCATGATGGCCGTGCCCGCCTTCTCTGCCGCACCATCGGCCCACCACGACGCCGGGCCCGCCGTGGGCATGACCACCACCGACGGGCGGATCAGCCCTCGCTTGATGAGCCCGTCCAGGGTCTCGACCGCACCTCCCTTGGTGCGCCACTCGTTCTCATCGCCACCCGCGCCATGCAGCAGGTAGACCACGGGATAGTTCACCGTGCCGCCGGGCTGGTAACCGTCGGGCACATACACCGTGAACTTCACGTCGCGGCCCAAAGCCGTCGAAGGCGCCTGGTCGGCAAACACCTGGCCGCCGTGCGCGGTGGCGGCGGCGGACAGAACAACGGCCGCTGCCAGCCAGCTCCGAAAACAAGGCTTCGCAAAACGCATGGATGTCTCCTCATGAATGGATGGATACGCCCATGCTGCAGTGGCACAGGCGATAGCATTGTGTGCGCGGCCAGGCCGCCGCGAGCGTTTCGCCAGCGACAGGCCTGGGGGAAGGTCCTCCCGGGCACTGCGCCGCCCCCCACACAGGAGCACGCCCATGACCTCCGAGGAATTTGCCCAGACCCTGGCCCGTGAAGGCTTCGAGCACCCCGTCACCGTCACACGCGATGCGGGCGGCATGCTGGACGACCACACCCATCCGTTCGAGGCCAAGGCGCTGATCCTGTCCGGCGAGATCCGCATCGTGACGGCACGGGCGGAACGCGTGTATGGCATGGGCGAGGTCTTTCACCTGCAGGCCCAGGAACCGCATTCAGAGTTCTATGGGCCCGCCGGGGTGAGCTATCTGGTGGGCCGAAAGCCCCCGCCCTGAGTGCCGCAGGCGCGCAAGGTCGCATGCTCCATATCGCACCTGGCCCGTGCTTCGCGCGTTCGGCGTCTCCGCGTACCGCGCCACGCTACCGCAGGTAGTGGCGGGCAGCCTTGTCCACAAAAAGAGCCCACGCTCCCGGACAACTCCGTAAAGCTACCTACCGTTGTCCCGTTGCAGCACACACGGCCCCTTGATGTCCGGGACGTGACCGTCCCCTCCCACGCCAGATTTCCATGTACAAAGAACTGAACGACCTGCACAAACTGCAGCCCCTGTGGGCCACCATCACCATCACCGTGGCAACACTGGCGACCAACTGGATCTGGGGATCGTGGTTCTCCCAGGCCAAAGGCATGGCGGCCTTCCTGCTGATGTTCGGCTGCCTCATCGGCTGGCCTCTGATGTTGGTACTGTTCAACGTGATCCTGGGTTTTGGCACCAAGCTGGGCGAAGGCCAGGCCCTGTTGCGCATGGCCATCCTGTTGGGCGTGGTCGGGGTGGGCTTCGCCGTGTATGGCATCCCCAGCCCGTGGAACCTGCTCGGCTGTGCCATCGTCGCCCTCGTCGTGGGGTTCCAGGCCGGGCGCGCAGCGCAGGACGACGCCGACCTGGAGGACTTGTAAATGGCCGTCAAGGAAGCTCCACCCCCCGGATTGCTCGACAGTTTTTCCGCTCCGCTGTGGGAAAGATTGAACCTGTCAGGGCTGCGGCCGCAGTGGATCGTGAAGGGCCAGCACCGGGGCTACGACTGGATGGTCATCGAGCTTGAACACCGGGCCACGGGCCTGACCGCCGAAAGCGGGACCGATACCACCACCGTCTTCGTGATGCGGCTGCCGCGCAAATCCAAGGACTGGTATTTGCCGCCCCACAGCATCACGTCCGTGCAACAGGCGTGTGTGGACGATCAACGCGTTTATGTCGCAGCGCTGGGCCGACAACCCCGCGTGCGCGAGTGGCGCCACTGGCTGGACACGGCCGCCGACGTGGCCGACGAGGTGGTGCGGTCGGAAGGCTCGCACACGAAGCAGGCGCATGAACATCCCGGTGACCGCAGCACGGCAGGTTCCGAGGCAGGACCGAGCTGGAACCCCCACGACGGCAAATGGGTGGTTTTCTGGCTCTTTGTGATGGTGCCCATTGCCGGCGTCGTTTTTTTGTCCCTCCTGTTCGACTACAGCGACTGGCCACGCACCGGTGCCGTCATCAAATGCAACATGGCGACCCACATAGGCTCCGCGTTGTACGGCTGGAAGATGTGGGCGCACCTGGGCATGCTGGCAACCCCCCTGGCATGGATGTGCAAGATGATCCACACCATGGTCACGCGCATCCACAGGCCGGGCTTCGGGCTGCAGATCCATCTGGAGGGCGCCATTTTGTTGGGCGGCGCGTTTGTGCTGGCGCATGCCCTGGGCGCACTGGAAGCATCCGCCCGCGCAGTGTGCTGAAACGCACTGCGCGCGCCCGGTCCTTGGCGACCCGCCGCCGAGGACCGGGGCGGCCTCAGGCCCGAACAAACTGGCCGTGCAGGCCCAGCGGCAGGCCATAGGGCAGCGTGACGCTGGCCAGTGGCCCTGCATTCACCGCCTGCGCGTCGAACACCGACAGCGTGGTGCGCTCGCTGGGCCAGTGGTAGGCGGTGCCCAGCACCCAGCCCCGGCCCTCGGCGGCGGTAGGGCTGGCGGGTATGTAGACATGCTCCTCTGCGATCCAGCCCGCGCCGTACCGATGGCGCTGCGGTGTCTTGTCGCCCTGCAGCGTGAGCACCGTGTCAAAGCCCTGCACTTGGGCATCCATGCCCGGGCTGCGCGCCATCAGGGTGGTGAAGCGCGTGGGCAGGCCGTTGCGTGCCGGGTGGATGCGCGGGAACTCCACGTGGGCAAGCCCCGGGGTTTCCAGCCGTGCCTGGCCCGTGGACGGGGTGAGCGTGATGTGTGCCCACCGGGTGGCGGCCGCAGCCGGGGTGCTGCGCGCGCCATCCACATTCAGGTGGTGCAGCGCGTTCAGGATGTCGGGCTGCGCCACAAACCGTACCTGCACCGTGCCGCCCTCTTCCCAGGCATTGGCCAGGTGGAACAGGCCTGTGGCGGGCAACTCGAAGCGCTGGACCTTGAAGTCCGCCTTGTCCACCAGCAGCACCACCAGCGGCGCCTTGTCGTTCCATTGGTAGTGGGACAGCGGGCTCCCCGCGCCGGGGTGACCGTTGAATTGCAGCGGCATCAGCAGGAACACGAGGTGCCGTTCTGTGATGGCGAAGTCATGCACCATGTCGGCCTGCTCCGTGGTCAGGACATGCTGGCGGCGCAGCTGGCCTGTCGGTGCAATGTCGTACACCAGCAGTTTCCCGGAGCCCGGCATGTAGCCGAAATTCCATACCGAGCCATCCGGCGCCACGCGCGGGTGCGCCGAAAATGGCGCGCCCTGGGTCTGCGGCGACCAGGCCTTGAACCCCTGGGCCTGCAGCGTGACCGGGTCCACCGCCAGCGCGGAGCCGGCTTCCCACAGCGCAAAAAGCTCCTTGCGCGCGGGCAGGGCCAGCAGGTTGATGTTGGCGGGGTTGACGGCGTCGGGCCCGCTGAGCGGCGGCGAACCGGGCAGCGTGGTGGCAAAGCCCGAGTACAGCAGCCGGCCAGCGGCCTCTTCCGCCGTGAGCTTGGGGGTGGCCAGCAGGGCGCCCCGGTGGGATATGCGGGGCGGTGTTTGCGTTGAAGCCTGACCTCCCTCAAAACGAAACGCCTGCAGCATGCCGTCGCCATCGAACCAGTGGTTCATGGCCACGCCGCCGAGTTCGCGCCGTGCGGGGCCGATGCGGTACAGCGTGCCCTGCAATGCAGCAGGCCAGCGCCCCCCCACGGGCAGCGGGCCGCTGGCCAGCGGCGCCTTCAAGGGCCCGTTGTAGGGGGTGTAGCTGCTGCGCCAGGCGTGGGGCGCATCGGCGCCGTGGCCCAGGGCGGGCAGCAGGCTGGCGCCCAGGGCCGCCAGAACGGCGCGGCGCGGTGGATGGGGGTGGGTCATCGCGGGCTCCTTGTCGGCTTACTTGAGTTCGATGGCCTGGGGGTCCGCATCCGCGCCCACGCGGAAGGCTGCGTCGGCAAACGTGGGCGGGCCCACCGGGCTGCGTGCATTGCGGCTGAAGCCATACAACTCGGTCGGCAGGCCGAACAGGTTGGTGTCCAGCTTCATGTTGCCGTTCTCGTCCAGAAACGCCGAGACGGCGTAGTCGCCTGCGGGCACCCCTGCAAACTGCACCACGGCCTTGCCATCGCCCAGCGGGGCGGCAGCGGTCTGCAGCGGCTTGCCGCGCGGAAAGCCCTCGCTTTGGTCAAAAAGGGCTGCCAGCACGGTGCCTTGTTGTTGCGCAGGCACGGTGACTTCAATGCGCAGGTCGGCGGCGTGGGCAGCCAGGGCGGTCAACGCGGCCAGGAAAAGAATCCGTTTTTTCATGAAAGGGCTTTCTGTGGGGGTACAAGCCGGGACCACGCCCGGATCGACCCGCACTGTGCCCAGCCCGCCCTGGCCCTGCGAGGCGTTTGCGACGAAGTGCAGAAAACACGGTGTGATCTGCAACCCGCAGGCGCGAGGCACGCGGGCCTGGCAAGGGCAGCCCCACGCAATCCCCCACCTTGCGGCGCCCCCGTGCCCGATAAAACTTGCATGCCGTGGGCTCGCCCCAGATACTGCGGCCTCACACGGCATCGCCTCGGGGCATGCGTGTGCTGCGCGGGTCCGGTGGACCGGCACCGGATGTACGCCCCGCCCGTGCTTCTTCCATTTTCAGAAAGCCTTACCAATGACAGCCATTGTTCGTGCCCTGATCTTGCTGGTCTTCCTGGCGGGCGGAACCGCCGTGCGTGCCCAGAACCTGCTCACCAACGGCAACTTCGAATCCGGCCTCACCGGCTGGAGCACCTGGACGGCGCCGCCGGGCTTCTGGAACGGCACCTGGATACACAGCAACGACTGCGACATCTGGGTGCCCACCCAGTGCCCGTTCGGTGGCGCCGGAACGTCCCACGCGCAGAAAAAAGGCAGCGGTGCGGGCAATGCGCACGGGGGCCTGTTCCAGACCGTGGCGGTCACCCCCGGGCGGGTGTACCGGCTGCGCGGCGCCTGGTCGGGGGGTGTGACGGGCAATGCGGGCGGCAACGCCACCTGGTGGGAAGTCGTGGCCTACGACGGCGCCGTGGGTGCCGCCACCATCGATGCCGCGCCCGGCCCGCTGGACACGCTGATCGCCCGGCGCGATGTGTCGAACCTGGCGCTCAACGGGGTCTTCCAGTTCGAATGGGAGCCTTTTGGCGCCACCTTCACCGCAGCCTCCAGCCAGGTGACCATTGCGCTCAAAACCGGCAGCTTCTTCACCTTCGACGCAGCGGGCTACCACGACGACCTGGTTCTGGAGGAGGTGGCATCCAGCAACATCCCCGCCAACTCGCCCTGGGCGCTGGTGGTGCTTTGCCTGGGGCTGCTGGCGACCGGTGCCTGGCTGCGGCGCGGCCAGGGAATGCGCCCCAGGTAGAGGGCGGCACAAAATTTCAAGTGTTTTTGGCCGCCAGCGCTCTATGGTAAAGCGCTAAAAGCTATCAAAAATATAGCAATCAGGTCAGCAACGCCACCGCCGCCGAAAAGCTCAGAAACGCCAGCGCGGTGGACACCAGAATGATCCGCGCCACACGCCCGTTGTTGGCACCGAACTTCTCGGCCAGCAGCGAGACGTTGCTGGCGCTGGGCAAGGCCGCCAGCAGCACCAGCACCGTCAGCGCAAACGGCGTGAGCGGCACGCCCAGCATCATGGCGGCCATGCCCACGCCCCATACCAGCAGCGGGTGCACCAGCAGCTTGGCCAGGGCCACCGGCACGTAATCGCGCGCGGGCACCTGTTCGTGCTGGTTCATCTGCGAGCGCGCCAGCACCGCGCCGATGGTGAACAGCGCCACGGGCGAGGCCGCGTCGGCCAGCATGGCGATGGTCTTGTCCACCGGGCCAGGCAGCTGGAAGTGCAGGGCCGATGCCAGCGCACCCAGCGCGATCGACCAGGGCATGGGGTTGGTGGCCATGCCCCGGAAGGCACTGCGCAGCGCCACGCCCACGCCATGGGTGCCCGCGCCATCCAGGCGCGACAGCGCAATGCACAGCGAGCTGGTGACGACCATGTCCACCACGATGGTCACGATGGCCGGTCCCGCGCTCTGCGCGCCCAGCAGCGCCACCAGCAGCGGCACGCCCATGAAGCCAGTGTTGGGGAAAGCGGCCACCAGTGCACCAAACGCCGCATCGTTCCAGCCGATGCGCGCACTGCGCGTGAGCGCCACCGTGGCGCCCACCATCACCAGCGCGCACAGCACGTACACGCCCGCCACGGCCGGGTCCAGCAGCTGCGCGATGGGCGTGCTGGCGCCAAAGCGGTACAGCATGCAGGGCAGCGCGAAGTACAGCACGAAGGCATTGAGCCCCGGGATGGCGGGCTGGGGCAGCACCCCACGCCGTGCGGCCAGGTAGCCGCAGAGCACGAGGGCAAAGAAGGGGAAGGTGATGAGGAGGACGGACAGCACGGCGCTATTGTCCGTGCTGCGCATTGCGCCAGGACCCCCAGCCCCGGGCGGTGGTCAGCGCAACGTCAGGGGGGAGGGTTCGCGAACGGTGATCCCCCAACCACCACGGCCACGGCCGTGGGTGCCTTACTGCTTGCGCTGGATGATGAGGTTGCGCTTGGCGTCTTCGGGGTAGGCAAAGGTGATGGCGCCGTTCTTGACCATGCCGATCACCAGCATGTTGCGCGTGATGGCATCCTTGTCCTGCACGCTGAACGGCTTGTCGTAGGTGGACACCACGCCGTAGTAGGTCTTCATCTTGCCTTCCAGCGACTCCTTGACGGCCTTGCCGTTGAGGTTGCCGTCCCGCACGCCCAGGAAGGAATACATCAGCAGGTAAGTGGCGTCATAGGCATTGGCGGCCGCCATGGGCACGGCCACCTTGCCGTGGTACTTGCGGGTGTAGCTCGACAGGAACGATGCGCGGCGTTCGTTGCTGGGTTCGGCAATGAAGGTCTGCACCATGAGTGCGCCCTCGGCGGCGTCCTTGGCACCCTCCAGGAAGAACGGGAACGAAAGCGTCCATGGCCCCACCTGGGACACCTTCCAGCCCAGCGCCTTCTTACCATTGGCGATCACCGCGTTTTCCGGGCCCACGGTGTAGCTGAGGATCACATTGGCCCCGGCGGCTCGGGCGGCCGTGAGTTCGGCCGTGAGGTCCTTCACACCCAGGTCGAAGCGCGCCACGTGCACGGGCTTGAGGTTCTTGGCCGCCAGGGCAGCCACCACATCGTTGAAGCCACCTTCGCCGTAGCCGGTCTTGTCGGCAAAGATGGCCACCTTGTCCCAGCCGCGCTTGACGATGTCTTCCACCATGAAAGGGGCCTGGATCGCGTCGCGTCCCTGCACGCGGAAGATGTAGCTGTCTGCAGCGGGATATTTGGCGGTGACCGCCGTGCCCGTGGAGCACGGCACGATGAGCGGGCTCTTGGCCTCCTGGAACAGGTCGATGGCCTTGAGCGCAACGCCGGTGTTGCAAAAACCGATGGTGGCGACCACCTTCTCGCTGATCAGTTCCTGCGACACCTTGCGGCCCTGGTCCGGATTGGCCGTATCGTCCTTGATCACCAGCTCCAGCGGTCGCCCCAGGTAGCCGCCCACGGCGTTGATCTCATCCACGGCCAGCTTGATGCCATTGAGCATGGGCACGCCAAAGTCGGCCGAGGGCCCGGTGAACGGCCCCACCACCCCAATGCGCACGGGCGCCGTGCTGCCGATCTGGGCCTGCACGGGCAGCAGGGCTGTGCAGGCCAGCACGCTGGCCGCCACCACGGCGCTCCAGGCGTTGTGGTGCCACCGGGGGCGGCGCGGGCCTGGGATGCCCGGTGCGGCGGTCTGAACGGTGGAAGTCAAGGCAGAGGAGTTCATGGTGGGGCTCGGTTCACAACACACCCATCCCATTGAGGGATGTACTGGCCAGCCAGTATCAAATTGTGAAAACAAAGCCCCTAGCGGGGTTTCCCGGAGCGCCTGGCCCGGCAGGTGCCGGAGGCGGCTTCCTGTCAGGGGCGCGTCAGCCGCCCACCTTGCGTGGGTTGCCATATCCGGGCGCACGCAGGCTGCCGGACTGCGCCGGTATCATTGCGCCCTTGCGCGGCACGATCTGGCCCCGCCGCCGCCCGCCCAGGGGCCCACGCCGCCTTCCTTTTCCTGCCTTCCACGGCTCAGCCCCCTTCCTTCCCATGTCTGCCGGTCTCAATCTCGCCCAGCTTCAGGCTGTCCACTACACCGACGGTGCCTGCCTGGTGCTGGCCGGCGCGGGCTCGGGCAAGACGCGGGTGATCACCCAAAAGATCGCCCACATGATCGAGAAGGGGATGGACCCCCAGCGCATTGCCGCCATCACCTTCACCAACAAGGCCGCCGCCGAGATGCGCGAGCGTGCCAAGGGCCTGATCGGCCGGCGCGCCAAGGATGTGCTGGTGTGCACCTTCCACGCCCTGGGGGTGCGCATGGTGCGTGAGGATGGCGTGGTGCTGGGCCTGAAGCCCCAGTTCAGCATCCTGGATGCCGACGATGTGACCGGCATCCTGAAGGAAGCCTCGGGGGGCACCACCGACATGGCCACGGCGCGCCAGTGGCAGTGGGTCATCAGCAAGTGGAAGAACATGGGCCTGACCTCCGAGCAGGCGCTGGCCCAGGCGGCGGACGACAACGAGCGCATCATCGCCACGCTGATGGCGCGCTACGAAGAGCGCCTTGCGGCCTACCAGAGCGTGGACTTTGACGACCTGATCGGCATGCCGCTGCGCCTGCTGCGCGACTTCCCCGAAGTGCGCGCCAAGTGGCAGGCCCTGCTCAGCCATGTGCTGGTCGATGAGTACCAGGACACCAACGCCACGCAGTACGAACTGCTGAAACTGCTGGTGGGCGAAAGAGGCCACTTCACCGCCGTGGGCGACGACGACCAGTCCATCTACGGCTGGCGCGGCGCCACGCTGGATAACCTCAAGAAGCTGCCGATCGACTTCCCGCAGCTCAAGGTCATCAAGCTGGAGCAGAACTACCGCTCCACCAGCGCCATCCTGCGTGCGGCCAACAACGTGATCGGACCCAACCCCAAGCTGTTTCCCAAGACCCTGTTCAGCGAGCTGGGCGAAGGCGAGCCGGTGCGTGTGGTGGATGCCGACAGCGAAGAACACGAGGCCGAACGCGCCGTGGCCCGCATCCAAAGCCTGCGGGCCGCCAGCAACCCGCCACCGGACTGGAAAGGCTTTGCCATCCTGTACCGGGCCAACCACCAGGCCAAGCCGTTCGAGAAGGCGCTGCGCAAGGCGAACATCCCCTACAAGGTATCGGGCGGCACCAGCTTTTTTGACCGTGCCGAAATCAAGGACCTGTGCGCCTGGTTCCGGCTGTGGATCAACAACGACGATGACCCGGCGTTTTTGCGCGCCATCACCACGCCCAAACGCGGCATCGGCCACACCACGCTGGCATCGCTGGGCGCGTTTGCCACGCAGCACAAGCAGAGCATGTTTGGCGCGTTGTTCAACGGCATGCTGCCAGCAGCGGTGCCCAAGCGCGCCATGGACGGCCTGCACGAGTTCGGCCGCTACATCAACTATCTGGAATACAGCGCGCGCCGAACGCACGGCGCGGAAGAAGCCCGCACGTTTCTGAACGAATGGCTCAAGGAAATCGGCTACGAGCAGCACCTGTACGACAACGAAGACAGCGAAAAGGTGGCCGCAGCCCGCTGGAGCAACGTGATGGAGTTCTGCGACTGGATGGCCCAGCGCGCGGGCGGCGAGATCGACGACACCGCAGGCGCCGTGGTGGCCAAGGAAACCAAGAGCCTGCTGGAGGTCTCGCAGACCATCGCACTGCTCTCCACCATTTCCGAGCGCGAAAAAGAGCAGGACATGGTCACGCTGTCGACCCTGCATGCCAGCAAGGGGCTGGAGTGGCCCCACGTGGTGCTGGTGGGCGTGACCGAAGGCATGTTGCCCTTCAAGCTCGACGACGACGAAGGCCGGCAACAGAAGGTGAGCGACGACACGCTGCAGCGCCTGCAGGAAGAGCGCCGCCTGATGTACGTGGGCATCACCCGCGCGCAGCGCACCCTGGCGGTGAGCTGGACCAAGCGGCGCAAGAAGGGCCGCGAGATGGTGGCCGCGCAGCCCAGCCGTTTCATCGCCGAGATGGGCCTGGACAAGACCACCGCCCGCGAAGACCCGCGCGAAAAGCTCAAGGCCCTGCGCGCGGAATTTGCCGCCAAGGCCCAGGCCACCACGGCCGCCAACGCGGCGGCGGCAGCCACCCCGGAATGAGCGCCCCTGCAGCCACGGCACCCACCACAACGCACCCCACCCATGGAGCCCCGCACCCACCGGCCCACGCCCCTGATGGGGGTTGCTTTAATTTTGATAGCTATCAGCGCTTATCCTACAAGCGCTAGCAGCCAAAATGAACCACAATCCACGGCAGCATGCCCGTCCACGGCAGAGCTGGACCACCAGCACCTGCAAGGGCGCTGGCTGGCCCAGCTGCAGGGCGTAGCCCCGGATGCCACTGGCGCCACCGCCACATTGCAACTGGGTCCGCACCCCGAGCTGGCACAGAGCGTGCGCGGCACCGTGCAAAGAAATGGCGCCACGGCGCTGGTCAGCGGAGACGCCGATGGCGGCGACCTGACGCTGGAAGAATCGATCAACGGCACGAACATCAGTGCCACCTGGACAGGCCAGGTGGTCGATGGAAGTTGCGGCAAGGAAATACGCGGAACATGGAACAACGCCAACCCCACCCCCTCGGCACCCTCGGCTCCCTTCGTGCTGCGCAAGCAGGCGGGCTGGCAATGACCACCGCGCCAGCACCACAGCGCAGCGGCAGGCCCCGGCACCACACGCTGGCCCTGCTGGTGGCCGCCGCGCTGGCACCTGCGGGCGCCGCGCTGGCGCAGTCCACGCCCGCCAGTGGCGCGGCAGCGTCAGCCCCCGCTACGGGCGCCGACGGCGCCTGGCGCCGCTGCGCCGCGCTGTCCAACGACAACCAGGCGCGCCTGGCCTGCTTTGACCAGTGGGCCACCGACCAGCAAGGCTGGAACGCCCCCGGCGCCACGGCCTCGACGGCCGTGCCACCGCCGGTGGACACCACCCTGCCCGCCACCCGCGTCATCGATGTGGCCCGCACCGAGGGCTGCCGCGACCCGCAGTACAGCGACCTCTCGCGCTTCTGGGAACTGGAGTCGGGCAGCGACTGCGGCACCTTCAGCTTCCGGGGCTACCGGCCCATCACCGTGTCGGTGGTGGCGTCGAGCAACGTGAACCGCCAGCCCACATCGGATGCGGCCGACCATTCGGCCACCGAGTCCACGCCCTACCGACGCACCGAGAACCGCATCCAGCTGTCGGTGCGCACCAAGGTCGCGCAAGGCCTGCTCACGCAGGGCCACCCCACACTCAAGGATTCGGTGTGGTTCGGTTACTCGCAGCAGTCGTACTGGCAGCTGTTCACACCCCAGATCTCGCGCCCCTTCCGCGCCACCGACCATGAGCCCGAGGTCATGTATGTCTACCCCACCACGGCCCAACTGCCGTTTGGCTGGAAGTGGCGCTACAGCGGCATCGGACTGGTGCACCAGTCCAATGGCCAGAGCAAACCCCTGTCCCGCAGCTGGAACCGGGCGTACCTCATGACGGGCATGGAACTGGGCAACAGCGTGAGCGTGAACGCGCGCATCTGGAAGCGCGTGCCCGAGAGCTCGGGCAGCGACGACAACCCCGGCATCAGCGACTACATCGGCCGGGGCGAGCTGTCGGCATTCTGGAACGTCAACAAGGACAACACCGTGGGCGCCACGCTGCGCCACTCGCTGTCGAGCAGCGACCGGGGCTCGGTCCGGCTGGAATGGCTGCAGACCGTGGGCACGGGCCTTTTTGGCAACAAGAGCAACCTGCGCCTGCACACGCAGCTGTTCAGCGGCTATGGCGACAGCATGATCGACTACAACCGCAAGCGCACCGTGTTCAGCGTGGGGCTGAGCCTGGTGGATTTCTAGCAGGGACACCCCCCTGAGGCGCTGCGCGCCTTCCCCCCGCTCTCGCTCCGCTGCGCTGCACGGGCAGGGGGACGCAGCCCTCGCTGCGGGGCGGCCCTTGCTTGGCTGCTCTGGCGTGGGCCGCGCCAGTCGCATACGCCTTTTTGGGCAACGCAACCGCCGGGCGCAACCAAATGCCAGACGCGCCAAACACTTCACTCACAACTCGTTACGACATCGTCCTCAAGTTTCGCGCGGTGGCGCCGACGCGCCGCCACAATGGCACGCGCACAGAAACCAGCATGGCCCTTGGCGAAGGGCTCCCAAAAAGAGCCCCTTTCCCACCGTTTTACCTGCCATTGCCTGCACCGTGCGCCCTCGACAATGCCGATAAAGAGGAACACACCCATGGACATGCAATACCAGCTCAAGGCAGGCAGCTACTACCTCTACGACATGCGCGAGGCGCCCAGTGCCGTGACGGGTGAGCGCAGGTTCAAGCTGAAAACCGATACCGTGGCCATTGCGTTCGACGCACACACGGGCGAGGTGCACCAGCACGGCAGCCCCACGCGCATCCAGTCCTGGGCCAACAACACGCGCCGCCGCCTGCGCGCCGCCGGAGCGCAGGACGTGGCCAACGACATCGTGGTGGTGTCGGGCCCGCTGCCCGTGGACGAACTCAACAAGTGCCTGTGGGTGCGTGGCTACGTGCGCCGCATGTTCTCGCGCCTGGCCACCCTGCCCCATGGCAAGCTGCAGCGACCTGCGGAGCCGTTTCGCAAGGCAGCCTGAAACCAGGCGAGCGTCCTCAAAGATCCCGATCAGGGCCGCACACAGCGGCCCTTTTCTTTTTTCTGGGAGCGCCCCGGAAAGGGCTCAGAGGCTGAGAGTTTTTTAGCCGAGCCCGAAAGGCGCGCGAAAACGCCTCGGATCTAG
>NZ_LMJH01000011.1:121375-148871 GCF_001428965.1 Acidovorax sp. Root275
CGGATAAAAGACTCTCAGCCTCTCAGGCCTCCGTGTCCTCGGCCACGTCGCTGTCCGCGCTCTCCAGCACCTCGGCATGCTTGACGATGGTCACCGGCACCGGGCTGGAATGCGCCACCTCCTGCGACACCGAACCCAGCAGTGCGCTGGTGATAGCGCCCTGGCCCTTGGCGCCGATGATGACCATGTCGCAGCCCGAGCGCTCGATCATGTCCACCAGCGTGTGGGCCACATCGCCCACGCCCACATCGGTTTCGTACGCGACCCCGGCGGCATCCAGCAGCGCCCGCGCCGACGCCATGAGATGGTCACCCGCCTCCAGGCTGGCGGCGGCGATCAGGTCGGGGTCGCGCGTGGTCACCAGTTCGTACAGGGTGGCGGGTTCCTGCACATTGGCCAGGACCACGCTGGCCTTCAGGCCCTGGCCCACCAGCGCCAGTGCGTGGTGCACGCCATCCAGCGCGAGTTCGGAGCCGTCCACGGCGATGAGGATCTTGAGCATGGTGTTCTCCTTGAGTCAGTGAAGACCAGTGTAGCGACGCCATCCGCCAGCGCCAGCCCATACCCTTGTGCCAGGTCAGGCTGGCCCGTCTGGGACAATGCGCCCCATCATGCTGCAGTTTGACCTTCTCAAAACCGACCCCACCAGCCACGCACGCCGTGGCACGCTCACGCTCAACCATGGCGTGGTGCAAACCCCCATCTTCATGCCCGTGGGCACCTACGGCACCGTCAAGGGCGTGATGCCGCGCAGCCTGCACGACATGGGCGCGCAGATCATCCTGGGCAATACCTTCCACCTGTGGATGCGCCCGGGCCTCGATGTGATGCAGAGCTTTGGCGGCCTGCACGGCTTTGAGAAGTGGGACAAGCCCATCCTCACCGACTCCGGCGGTTTCCAGGTCTGGAGCCTGGGCGCGATGCGCAAGATCACCGAAGAAGGCGTGACGTTCGCCAGCCCGGTCAACGGCGACAAGCTCTTCATGTCGCCCGAGGTGAGCATGCAGATCCAGACCACGCTCAACTCCGACATCGTGATGCAGCTCGACGAGTGCACGCCGTACGAGACCAAAGGCCACCTGACGACCGAGGCCGAAGCGCGCAAGAGCATGGAGATGAGCCTGCGCTGGGCCAAACGCTCGCATGACGAGTTCCAGCGCCTGCAGAACCCCAACGCGCTCTTTGGCATCGTGCAGGGCGGCATGTTCAAGCACCTGCGCCAGGAGTCACTCGAGCGCCTGGTCGAGATGGACTTCCCCGGCTACGCCGTGGGCGGCGTGAGCGTGGGCGAGCCCAAGGACGAGATGCTGGACATCATGGCCCACACCCCGCACCGCCTGCCTGCGCACAAACCGCGCTACCTGATGGGCGTGGGCACGCCCGAGGACCTGGTGCAGGGCGTGGCCGACGGCGTGGACATGTTCGACTGCGTGATGCCCACCCGCAACGCGCGCAACGGCACCCTGTTCACGCGTTTTGGCGACCTCAAGATCCGCAACGCGCGCCACAAGGCCGACCACCAGCCCCTGGACACCAGCTGCACCTGCTACGCCTGCGCGGGCAGCTCGGGCGTGTCGTGGGACGACGGCGGGCGAGAGGGTTTCAGCCGCGCCTACCTGCACCACCTGGACCGCTGCGGCGAAATGCTGGGCCCCATGCTCACCACCGTGCACAACCTGCACTACTACCTGAACCTCATGCGCGAAGTGCGCGAGTCGCTCGACGCAGGCGCGTTCGCGCAGTTCCGCGCGCACTTCAAGGCCGAGCGGGCGCGGGGCGTGTAAGCACGGTCAAAAGCTATAAAAATGCTAGCTATCAGCGCTTTATAGATAAGCGCCAGAGGCCAAAATCATTCAAAAATTCCTGCACCACCTCCTGCGCTGGCCTGCGCGCATGTTGACCGGCCTGGGCAGCGGGCTGCTGGCCCTGCTGATCCTGTTCGAGGAATGGGGCTGGGTACCACTGCAGCAGTTGCTGGCGCGCATTGGCCGCTGGCCTGGCCTGCGCTGGATCGAAGGCTGCGTGCGCGCCCTGCCGCCGTGGGCGGCGGTGGCCGTGTTTACGTTGCCCACGGCCCTGTTGCTGCCCATCAAGCTGCTGGCCCTGTGGGCGGTGGGCCAGGGGCATGTGGTGCTGGGCATGCTGGTGATCGTGCTGGCCAAGGTGGTGGGCACCGCCGTGGTGGCGCGGCTGTTCACGCTGACGCAGCCAGCACTCATGCAGTTGCACTGGTTTGCATGGACGTATGCGCGCTGGATGCGCCTCAAGCACACCGTGCTGGAGCGTGCCCGTGCCTCGTGGGCCTGGCGCGTGGCGCGGGTCATCCGGCGGCAGTGGGCGCAACGCTGGCGCCGCCGCTGAGCACTGCGGGAGTTCACGGTAGCGCCTGTCGCCCCATTCCAGCCAAGATATACAGACATGGTCCACCGCCGCCTGGGACCACAACCAAACCGCCATTGCTCCGCGACATGGGCCTCCAGCTTGATCTCCCCACCGTCCTCCTGCTCTACAAGACCGCCCTGGTGGCCGGTGCGCTGAGCATCTTTCACGTCAGCCGGCATTCATGCCGCCCCCAGGGGCTCAAGCCGCTGGCAGCAGCCTACCTGCTGCTGGCCATAGGGGCCGAACTGGCGGGCCGGGGCGAATACCTGGTGCTGCCAGACTGGCTCTGGACCCACACCAGCCTGCTGCTGGGGACGGTCGGCTACCCCCTCTTCTGGGCGGGCATGCGGGCATTGAGCGGGCGCAGGCGCATCCCGATGGCGGTGCTCGTCCTGGTCCCCGGTGGCTGGCTGGTGCTGGGCCTGGTCACGCAGTTTCCGCTGGACAATCTGCTGCGCGCGGGCGCCTTTCACATCACCGCCGCCATGGCCCTGGTCGGATCAGCCCACGAGGTGTGGCGTGATCACCGCACGGAACCGCTGCCGTCCCGCCCCCTGCTGGCAGGGCTCCTTCTGCTCAGCGCCAGCATCTTTGCGTTGCGCCTGTTGTACATCGCCACCGACAACGCAAGTTCCGCAGGATTTGCCCGGGCCTTCTATGTGCAGATGTTCTGCCACTTCGGCATCGCACTCATGGTTTCTTCGCTCTCCAGCGAGCGGGCCGCAGTGCGCCTGGAACGGGTGGCGCAAACCGACACGCTCACGGGCGCGGGCAACCGCCGCTGGGCCACGTCGATGCTGCCCGCGCGACTGCCGGCGGGCAGCGCCATCGCGCAGCTCGACCTGGACCACTTCAAGCGCATCAATGACCGCTTTGGCCATGCGGCGGGCGACCGCGTGCTCGTCGCCTCGGCCCAAGCCCTGCGCAGCCAGCTGCGCGACTCGGACCTGCTGGCCCGCATGGGTGGCGAAGAATTCCTGGTCTATCTGCCAGACGCCACGGCCAGCGATGCGGCCGCCGTCGCGCAGCGGCTGTGCGCAGCCGTGGAACAGATCCGGCTGTCCGAGCAGGGCGAGGACATCCCCGTCACCGTGAGCATTGGACTGGCCTGCGTGAACTCCGGTGGCGGAACCTGGGCCGACTGGCTGGGCGCGGCCGACCGGGCGCTGTACGACGCCAAGCGCGCTGGCCGCAACCGTGTCGTGGTGACGCACGAGCGCACGGCCTGAACCGGCCCTGGTTCCCCAGGGCTGTGCCCATTGGCCTGCGGCAGAATCGCACCCCATGCCCGCACCACCCTTTGCCACCCCGACCGAAGCGCTGGAGCTGGCTTTCAACCTGGCCCCGGTGGGCATGTGCGTGACGCGCGAACGCAGCATCGAGATCTGCAACGACGCCTTTGCCCACATGTTCGGCCACGAACTGGCCGACCTGCTGGGCCAGCCGCTGGCGCCGCTGTACCCCTCGTTCGACGAGTTCACCCATACCGGCCACCGGGGCCTGCAGGCCATGAAGGATTCGGGGGGCTATGCCGACGAGCGCATCATGCGGCGGCGCGACGGATCGCTGTTCTGGTGCCACGTGGTGGGCCGTACGCTGGACCGGGCGGATCCGTTTGCCCGTGCGGTATGGATGTTCGAGGACATCTCGCACCGCCGCCCCGTCAGCACACCGCTGACCCTGCGGGAGCGTGAAATCGCCCAGCACATCGTCACCGGCGCCACCAGCAAGCAGATCGGGCGCTACCTGAACATCAGCCACCGCACGGTGGACGCCCACCGCGCACGGCTCATGCGCAAGCTGGGGGCCAGCAGCACGGGTGAACTCGTGGCGCTGCTGCTGGGCAGCGCCTAGTGGGGTGCTGCATGCTTGACGGCACATTCAAAACCGATGGATTTTTGGCCAAAGCTGTGTCGCAAATCCGCGCGATACCTGCGGGTATCGCTGTGGTTTGCGCCTTGCCCTGGCCGAAAAGACGCGGTTTTAAGTGCCGGATAGCGTGCAACACCACACTACCCATAGAGTGAAAACCTTCCCCGGCCCACCCGGAGATCGTCAACAATTGTTTCTGAAGGTTGCGCAGCAGCGTTCCCAACACACCCGGCCCGGGGACAATCGGCAGGGACCTGGGCGCCGCCCCGCCGCCCCCTGCAGCCCACCTATGTACCGCCCTTTTGTGATCCACCGACCCCTTTCGCCGCCCATGGCCTGGCTGGGGTTGGCACTGCTGATCTTTGCCGCCTGCCTGGTGGGCATCTTTGCGCGGCCCATCGGCTTTCTGTCGGCCTTCTGGCCCGCCAATGCGCTGCTGCTCGGGCTGCTGGTGCGCTACCCCACGCTGGCGCGCCCACCGGCCTGGGTGGCGGCCGCCGTGGGCTATGTGGCGGCAGATCTGGTGACGGGCAGCCACTGGGGCATGGCTCTGTGGCTCAATGCGGCCAACCTGCTGGGCGCCACGGCGGGCTGGTTGGTGCTGCGCCGGCTGGACGAAGGCATCCGGCGCCTGCAGCGCACCGTGTCGGCGCTCTACCTGCTGCTCGCTGCGCTGGCCGCCAGTGCTGTGGGGGCGCTGGCGGGCTGTGGCGCCGCACCGGTCTACTTCAACACCCCATGGACCGACCTGCTGTCGCTGTGGTTCAGCACCGAACTCATGAACTACATGCTCATCGTGCCGGTGGTGCTGGCTGCGCCGCGCGCAGATGCCCCGCCCCCCGCGCCGCAGGGCCTGCAGGGTGTGCCACTGTTCTGGCGCCTGGCCCCTGTCAGCTCGCTGCTGCTGGCCGAGGGCGTGCGCACGGTGATCGGCGGTCCTGGCATGCTGGCCTTTGTGGTGCCGGGGCTGCTGTGGTGCGCGCTCAGCTACAGCCCCTTCATCTCCAGCCTGTTGTCGCTGGTGGTGTGCCTGTGGACCATGGCCGGGGTCGCCACTGGCGTGCTCAATTTCACACCCGCGCATGCCAGCGATGTGTTCTCGCTGCGCGTGGGCGTCACGCTGCTGGCGCTGGGGCCGCTGGCTGTGGCCTGCGCCAGTGCCGCACGCGCCGAGGCCCTGCGCCGCCTCGACCACGCAGTGCGCCACGACGACCTGACCGGGGTGCTCGCGCGGCGCGCGTTCCTGGAGCAGGGTGAGCGGCTGGTGGCACGCTACCAGCGCGAATCCGCCGGGTTGGCGGTGCTGATGGTGGACGTGGACCATTTCAAGCAGGTCAACGACCAGCTGGGGCACGGTGCGGGCGACCAGCTCCTGATTGGCATCGCCCAGGCCATGGCCAGTGCGCTGCGCCCCCAGGACGTGCTGGGCCGCCTGGGCGGCGAGGAGTTTGCGGTGGTGCTGCCCGATGCCTCGCCCGCCGAGGCGCATGCGATTGCAGAACGGCTGCGCAAGGTGGTGGAACAGTTGCCCTTTGGCGCCGAAGGCGGTGCCCCGCAGCACCACGCCACGGTCAGCGTCGGCCTGGTGCACAGCGCCAGCCTGGGCGGCGATTCCGACATGGAAATGCTGCTGCTCGCCGCCGATGCCGCGCTCTACCGGGCCAAGGCCCAAGGGCGCAACCAGGTGATGATGGGGTAAGCCCCCAAAGCGGTAAGCCCCAAAAAGCCGCTTTGCACCTGCGGGCCTGAGGCCGTGCCCGTTTCAGGCGTCGCGGGCGGCACGGTGCACCCTGAAAAGCCGAAACGGCGTGGGCCGCAAAAGCAGCCCACCCGCAGCGCCGGTGCGCGCTACAGATACTGCTTCCACAGCATGTTGGTCATCCGCCCCTCGGGGTCCCAGGCGGCCTTGGTGGCACGAAACCGGTCTGCCTGCGGGTAGGCCGCCGCGAACTGCGCCTGTGTGGCATGGCGCTGGTAGGGCAGGTAGTAGGTGCCGCCGTGCTGCAGGGCCAGGTCGATCAGCGCACGCGTCCACAGGCCCACCGCCGTGCGGGCCTCGGGGCTGGTGCCTTGTTTGTAGTACAGCACCCACGAAAACACCTCCTCGCGCGCCCAGGCCATGACGGCATCGGGGTCGGGCGGCGCGTGGCGCACCGAGATGTTGAGCACCAGCGCCCCGTGCTGCTGCAGGATGTGGGCCAAGCCCCGCGTGAAAGCGGCGAACCGGGCCACGGGCACAAAGTATTCCTGCAGCACATAGGTGGACTGTGCGCGGCTGGCCGGCTCCAAAGAGGCTGCATCCAGGCTGGCCTCGTGGTTGCGCCACACCACGGGATGTCCACGCAGCAGCGCGGGGCGGACCACCTTGTGCTGCAACTGGTGGCCGCCCGGCAGCTCCGTCATGGCCCAGATCACGCTCTTGTCCAGGTCATACCGCCGGCCGCGCGGCACCAGGCGCTCGGGCACCGTCACGGGCTTGTCGGTGCGGGCCCAGGTCACCGCAGTGGCGCGGTCAAAGCTGGGGGGCAACAGGTCGGCGTTGTGCATCACGGCCTGCGCGTTGGCGGCCACCTTGGCGGCAAAGAAGCCCGGGTAGTCGTCCAGCGCCACGTGGGCCACGGCGCGCTCCAGGGCGGTGTTGGCATCCAGGTCCAGCTCCACCTCGGTGATCACGCCCAGCCCGCCATAGCCGCCCAGCGCGGCGCGGAACAGGTCGGGGTGCTGGTGGCGGCTGGCCTCGCGCACGCCTCCGCTGGCCAGCACGATCTGCAGGGCCCGCACGGACGCGCCGATGGGCCCGTGCCCCACATAGCGGCCATGCACGTTCACCGACACGGACCCGCCCACCGTGAAGTTCGAATAACTCTGCATGGTGCGCACCGCCAGGTCGTGGGGGTCGAGGTGGTCTTGCAGGTCGCGCCAGCGCATGCCGGCCTGTACGCGCACCTTGCGGCCGGTGGTGTCCAGCCACACCAGCCCCTTCATGCTGCGCATGTCGATGTGCAGGCCGCCCTCCACGCCCACCTGCCCGCCCATGCTGTAGCGCCCGCCGCCCACGGCCACCGCGCCGGGCCAGTTCTGCACGGCCTGCACCACGTCCTGCACGCTGCCAGGCACCACCACCCGGGATACCCGCACGGGGTACAGGCGGGTCACGTTCTCGATCAGCGCCCCGGGAGCGCTGTGGGCCCGCAGCGGCGCCGCGGCCCCCACCAGGCCTGCGGCGGCCAGTGCACCCAGGAGTTCACGGCGGCGCAGCCCCTTCACGGTGTTCAAGCGTTGCGCCGATCAGTCATCCCGGGCAAGCCGCACGCCGGCACCGGTGCCACAGGCATGGCAGAACCGCGCAAAAGCGCTCTTGCGGGTCGTGCACTGGCCGCAGTGGTCGAACAGGCCGATGCCGCAGTGCGGGCAGAAGTCGATCTTCTCGTTCTTGAGGTCCACCGGGCGCTCGCAGCCGGGGCACACGCTTTTGGCCAGGCGCGCCAGGGCCACGTCGTAGCTCAACTCCTTGCGGCGCTCCTGGTCGGGCAGCGCCTCGGCCAACTTCTGGCGCTCCAGGTAGCGGTTGAGCGCCAGGATGGCATAGCGCCCCACCAGCGCCGTGATGCCGATGCCCACCACGTAGCGCACATAACCGCCGTAACTGGGCAGGTAAGGCACCAGCTCCACGAAGAAGGCGAACAGCGCGAAGAAGATGAAGCCCCATACAAACGGCCAGTAGGTGCCCTTGCGCTTCTTGGCGAACAGCCAGCCGGCGACCGCCAAGAGTGGCAGGGTGAGGGCCAGGCGGTACAGGAACACGCGCAGCTCCACCTTGCGGCGCTCGGCCTCCAGCTTGACGTAGCCATCGGCTTCCATGTCGTTCAGGCGCTCCTGCGTGGCTGCCGCCGCCTGGCGTGCGTCCAGCGCAGCCTGCTGCTGCGCCTCGACCGCCTGCTGGGTCTTGCGCTCGGCGAGCTTGAGCACGTCCAGCGCCTGGGTGCGCGCCAGCACTTCGGGGTCCTGGTCGGCGCGCTGGGTGGCGTTGCGCGTGGCCAGCCAGTTGTTGAAGGTCTCGCGCGCGGCCTGGGTCTCGCTGCGGGCCTTGCTGCGCTGCAGCTGGGCCTGGTCCAGCGCGGTCTGCGCATCCTGCTCGGCCTGGCGCGCGTCCTTGACCTGGGCGCGCAGCCTCTCGGCCGCTGGCTTGTCCAGGAAGTCGTCCACGCGCAGCGGGGTTTCGACCTTGGGCAAATCGCCCACGATGGTGCCGCCCAGGCCGATGAGGAAGCTGGCAAACACCAGCGCCACCAGCCACAGGCCACGGCGAAACCATTTTTCGGACAGCCGAAGCGATTTGCTCATGATCGTTTCCCTCAGGAAATGCTATGCATTTAATAGCTATCAGCGCTTATCCATAAAGCGCTGAAGGCCATTTTTATTCAATTCTTCACCACCAGCACCACCGGTGCAGCCACCAGCTGCGCCCGTTGCAGCCAGGCCAGCATCGAATCGACGGTCACGGTCTCGATGCGGTCCGAAAACCGTTTCTCGTTCGGGTGGTCGTCAAATGCGATGTTGGCCGAACCCACGCGCCCGCCCATGCGGGTCAGCGGGCCCAGTTTCAGGGCGGTGGGCTCGTAGCCCTTGAACTGCAGCCAGGCCTGCGCCTGGTCGCGTGTGCGCACCGTGGTGGGCTCCATGGCCATCGCCAGGGTCTCCAGCGCCCACTGGTTGGATTGCTGGTACTTGCGGCCCCACGCGTAGCTGACCATGCTGTAGGGCGGATGCTGCAGCGCCGTGGTGCGGCCCTTGTCTTGCAGCACGGCGATCAGGCGCTGCTGCACCTCGGGCGTGGGCACGGCGTACACCGCCTCGTAGCGCCACAGGTCGTCCAGGAAGAATTCGCCCAACCCCTGGCGGTACAGGTGCCCAACGGCCGTGCCACATTCATTGAGCTTGTGGGCCACCCACCATGGGCCCTCAGGCGTCTTGTACGCCCAGCCCAGGTGCGAATAGCGCAGGCCGTATTTGCTCAGGTCCTGCCCCGCGCGGGCGAGCACCACCACCTGGGCGCCGGACCTGGCGTGCTCCGCATCCAGCGCGGCCGAGGTCTGCTGCGCCAGCTGCATGCCACGCTCGATCACCTTGGCCGGCACGGGTTTCGCGGCCTCGCAGGAGCGGCCCGCGTGGGCCGCGGGTACCGCCAGCAAGGCCGCGCCCGCCACCAGGGCCAGGCCGAGCATGGCGGGGTTGAAAGAGCGCATGCGGGCATGCCCCGGGGTCGTCACGGTCATCTGCTGCACATTCATGGCGGTGCCCTTACAGACGCTCGTTGTGCAGCAGCGCACGGCCGATGGCGTTGGGCACGAAGGCAATCGCCTCGCCCGCCACCGACAGCACCACACCCGTGCCGATCACGCTGCAAGTCACCACGGTGCCCACGGCGTGCGCCGATGCGCCCACGCCCCGGCCCGCCACCTCGACGCTGACCCGGGCGCCGTCCGATGCGCGCTCCAGCAGATACACCGTGCCGGTGGCGGACGCCTCCACCGTCTTCACCGTCAGCACCGCACCGGCGACCGACAGGGCCGCTGGCACCGTCACGACCGCGCCAGCAGCGGCAGACGCCACCGAGGCCGTGCCCACCACCGACGCGATGGGCAACAGCGACAGCGCGGCCGAGGCCTCGCTCTGGGCCCGTGCGGGCAGGGCAGCCAGCGTGCACAGCAGGCCGGCGGCCAGGGCAAGGGTCAGGATCTTCGACAACTTCTTCATGGTTTCACTCCTCACAGGAGGTGCTGCGCAGTAGCGCTGCAGCACCGGTTTTTTTCAGGGCAACCTCCGAGCATCCGCCATAGCTCCATGGCGAACGCCGGAAACTCAGCTGGCGTTGTTACCAGACGTAGCAGCATGTGCTGCGGCAGCTTCGCGGCGGCCTTGCAGGCGTGCTTCCAGCAGGTCAGCCTCGTGGCGGTCGCGCAGCATCTTGGCCAGCGTGAAGGCGGTGGTGATCAGGTACAGCCAGCTCACACCCAGAAAGGCCTTGTAGGTCACGTTGATCTCCATGCCGAACAGGCCCCAGCCGGTGAGGCCCATGGCCACCACGAAGCCGCCCCAGACCACCAGCTTCCACATGGGCGTGTCGCCCGCACCGCGGCGCGCGGCGCTCT
Organism: Acidovorax sp. Root275; assembly: GCF_001428965.1. Taxonomy (NCBI): domain Bacteria; kingdom Pseudomonadati; phylum Pseudomonadota; class Betaproteobacteria; order Burkholderiales; family Comamonadaceae; genus Acidovorax; species Acidovorax sp. Root275. Next base: position 131,782 of record NZ_LMJH01000011.1, read on the forward strand.
CGTTGTCCCGCACGAACTTGGCCAGCACGAACGCGGCCGAGAGGCAGAACACATAGCCCATCACCATGAACGCCTGCTCCAGCTGCTCGCCCGGCAGCCAGGCCAGCCCCACGGCGCACAGAAAGACGGCGATTCCGAACGAGACCCACACCTGGAGTTGCCATGCACGGGTGTCACGCTGGATGAGGGTGGAAGAAGACGACATACAAGTGGGGTGGCCTGAAAGGGCCGTGGTTGAACACGGAACGGATAGTGCCGCGCCGGCCCGCCGCCGCCGCCAACAGGTTGCGCCAGTGGCGGCTGCCCGGCTCGTTGGTATCGAATTGCGATACTTTCACCGCATGGACCGGGGCACCTGGGCGACATCACTGCACCGGCTTGTCTTTGACAATCGCAGCCTTTGACTGCTGCAACGCCCGCACGGAGACCGCCCCATGACCACCGCCAAACCCTTTGACATCGTCGTCCACGGCGCCACCGGCTTCACCGGCCGCCTGGTCGTCGAATACCTGCTGCAGCGCTACCCCGCCGGCAGCGGCCTGCGCTGGGCCATGGGCGGGCGCAGCGCCGACAAGCTGGCCGCCGTGCGCGACGAAGTCGGCGCCCCCGCCGACACCCCGCTCATCGTGACCGACAGCACCGACCCCGCCAGCCTGCAGGCCCTGATGGCCCAGACCCGCCTGGTGCTGACCACCGTGGGCCCCTACCAGCTGTACGGCAACGAACTCGTGGCCGCCTGCGCGGCAGCCGGCGTGGACTACGTGGACCTGTGCGGCGAACCCGCCTGGATGCGCCAGATGATCGACGCGCACGAAGCCACGGCCAAGGCCAGCGGCGCGCGCATCGTGTTCTCGTGCGGGTTCGACTCCATCCCGTTCGACCTGGGCGTGTTCCTGCTGCAAAAGGAATTTGGCCAGCGCTTTGGTCACCCCGCGCCCAGAGTGCGGGGCCGGGTGCGCAAGATGAAGGGCACGTTCTCTGGCGGCACAGCCGCCAGCCTGAAGGCCACCATGGCTGCAGCGGCCACCAACCCCGCCGTGCTGGATTTGCTGAAGAACCCGTTCTCGCTCACACCCGGATTCGACGGGCCGCGCCAGCCCTCGGGCCACAAACCCATGGTGGACGAAGCCCTGGGTGAAGGAGTCTGGGTGGCCCCCTTCGTGATGGCCGCCATCAACACCCGCAACGTGCACCGCTCCAACTTCTTGCTGCAGCACGCCTACGGCGCCGACTTCGTCTACGACGAGATGCTCATCACCGGCCCCGGCGACAAGGGCGAAGCCATCGCCAACGCCGTGGCGGGCGACAAATCGCTGGGCTCTGACAAGGGCCCCAAGCCCGGCGAAGGCCCTTCGCGCGAAGAACGCGAGAATGGGTTTTACGACGTGCTGTTCCTGGGCACCGACGCCGCTGGCAACAGCCTGCGCGTGGGTGTGAAGGGCGACCGCGACCCGGGCTATGGCTCCACCTCCAAGATGATCACCGAAGCAGCCGTCTGCCTGCTGCAGGATGCCACCGAGACTCCGGGCGGCATCTGGACCACGGCCCCCGCTCTGGGTGACAAGCTGATAACGCGGCTGCAGGCCAACGCTGGGCTGAGCTTCGCGGTCGAATCGGCGTAACGTCCCGGAGGTCCCGGAGCTTCCCTGCGGGTTTGTCCGTTTTCGCACCGCGCTGGTCCTGAAACGCTCGGCCACCCACCGAGCGAATCCTCCAGAATGCAGGGAATGAACACTGCCCTGCGCCCCCGCGACCTTGCCCTCGCCCTGCTTGTCATCATCGTCTGGGGCTTGAACTTTGCCGTGATCAAGGTCGGCGTGGCCGATGTGCCGCCCATGCTGCTGGGCGCGCTGCGCTACCTGCTGGCGGCGTTTCCAGCGCTGCTGTTCGTCAAGCCCCCCAAGGTTCCGCTGCGGCTGTACCTGTTGTATGGCATGACCATGGCCGTGGGCCAGTTTGCGCTGCTGTTCACCGCCATCCACATCGGCATGCCGTCGGGCCTGGCTTCGCTGGTGCTGCAGGCGCAGTCGTTCTTCACGCTGCTGCTGGCGGCCTGGTGGCTGCGTGAGAAATGGCAGGGCAACCAGGTGGCGGGCCTGGCGCTGGCAGGCGTGGGGCTGGTGCTGATTGGCAGTGCCCACGGCGCATCGATGCCGTTGGCGGGTTTTGCGCTGACCGTGGCGGCCGCTGCGATGTGGGGCTGCGGGAATATCGTCACCCGCGCCGTGGGGCGGTATGGGCCGATGAACCAGTTTGCCTTCATCGTCTGGTCCAGCGTGGTCGCGCCGCTGCCGTTCGTGGCCCTGGCGCTGGTGATGGACGGCCCCACCGCTGTACTGGCAGCCGTGCAGCACCTGTCCTTCAAATCCATGGCCGCCGTGGCCTATATCGCGTGGATCTCCACGTTGCTGGGCTTCGGGCTGTGGACGTATCTCATGTCGCGCTATCCCGTGAACCGCGTGGCGCCCTTCACGCTGCTGGTGCCCGTGGTGGGCCTGACCACGGGCTGGTGGGTGTTTGGCGAGCAACTGTTGCCCGTGCACTTTGCGGGTGCGGGGCTGCTGATGGCGGGCCTCGTGGTCAACGTGTTCGGGGGCCCGGCCTGGGCGGCCGTGATGGGGCGGCTGCGCGGGGCGCAGTGAGCCTCTCCACGGCCGCTACAGCGCCAGCGGCAACTCCGTGGTCGATAGCACATTGCGCAGCACCATGAACGAGCGCACCTGCCGCACTCCGGGCAGGTAGATCAGCTGCTCGGCGTGCAGGTGGTTAAAGCTGTCGTTGTCACGCGTGCGCACCAGCATGAAGTAATCGAACTCGCCGGTGACCACATGGCACTCCATGCAGCCCGAGATTTTGGCGGCGGCCTTTTCAAACTCGGCAAACGATTCGGGCGTGGAGCGGTCCAGCACCACGCCAATCATCACCAGCATGCCAGCACCCACGGCCTTGGGGTTGAGCAGTGCCACGACGCCGTCGATGAGCCCCAGGCGCTTGAGCCGCTCCACGCGCCGCAGGCAGGCGGGTGCGCTCAGGTGCACCTTCTCGGCCAGCGCGACGTTGGACAGCGAGGCATCACGCTGCAACTGGCGCAGGATGGCTTTGTCAGTGCGGTCCAGCTCAGCCGACACATCGGCCTGCGGCACATTCTTGGAACGAACTTTTGTTGCGCACATTTTTCTTTTCAAGAAATATTTATCGTCGATATTCTGATTCAGAAATGAAAAACTCTGAAATACCGATGAAATTCGCAACCACTTGATGCGCGTGTCTTTCTACGATGAAGGCACTGCAAGCCACCCCTTGCACCCCATCCCTTCCATCGACCGGAACACCGCCATGAACCTGCAGAAATTCGCCCGCCACCCGCTCACCTTCGGGCCCTCGCCCATCACCGCGCTGCCGCGCCTGTCGGCCCACCTGGGCGGCAAGGTGCACCTGTATGCCAAGCGCGAGGACTGCAACTCGGGCCTGGCCTTCGGCGGCAACAAGACGCGCAAGCTCGAATACCTCATCCCCGAGGCGATTGCGGGCGGCTACGACACGCTGGTCTCCATCGGCGGCATCCAGTCCAACCAGACGCGCCAGGTGGCCGCGGTGGCCGCGCACCTGGGCATGAAGTGCGTGCTGGTGCAGGAGAACTGGGTCAACTACTCCGACGCGGTGTACGACCGCGTGGGCAACATCGAGATGAGCCGCATCATGGGCGCCGACGTGCGCCTGGACGCTGCGGGCTTCGACATCGGCATCCGCCCCAGCTGGGAGCAGGCCATGGACGACGTGAAGAAGGCCGGCGGCAAGCCCTTCCCCATCCCGGCCGGCTGCTCCGAGCACCCGTACGGTGGCCTGGGCTTCGTGGGTTTTGCCGAGGAAGTGCGCCAGCAAGAGAAGGAGCTGGGCTTCCAGTTCGACTACATCGTCGTGTGCTCGGTCACGGGCAGCACGCAGGCCGGCATGGTGGTGGGCTTTGCGGCCGACGGCCGGGCGCGCAAGGTGATCGGCATCGACGCCTCGGCCAAGCCCGAGAAGACCCATGCCCAGGTGCTGCGCATCGCGCAGAACACGGCCAAGCTGGTGGAGCTGGGCCAGGAGATCACGGCCGAGGATGTGGTGCTGGACACGCGCTACGGCGGCCCGGAGTACGGCTTGCCCAACGAGGGCACGCTCGAAGCCATCCGCCTGTGCGCCCGCCAGGAAGGCATGCTCACCGACCCGGTGTACGAAGGCAAGTCCATGCACGGCATGATCGACATGGTGCGCAAGGGCGAATTCCCCGAAGGCTCCCGTGTGTTGTACGCGCACCTGGGAGGGGTGCCGGCGTTGAACGCCTACAGCTTTCTTTTTCGCAACGGCTGATGCCCCGCGCGAGGAAACGGAGCAGCAGCGCCTGTGCCGGCTGGCCGGGCTCTCCGTGATCTGAGCACCTCTGCTTTTTTATCTTTGCGTTTCCTCAGACCCGTGCACGCCGCCGGGTCTCCCCGCCACGGCCGGTGCATCCCGCCGGCCATGTCGGCTGACCGAACTTCCGTGGTAGCGACAGGCCCTGGCGGGCCGCCAGAGCGAAACGAAGACTGGCGCATCCTGGACCCTGTCCGCAGGTAGCAACGGCTGAACACAACCAGCCCTCATCCGAAGGATCGCCGAATGAACCACTTGCCTCTGACGCGACGCACTGGCGTCGCCCTGTCCATCGCCACCATTGCCGCCATCGCTTCTGGGGGGCTAGGTTTTGCGACCCAGGCCCACGCCGACGGCTACCCCGCCAAACCCGTTCAGCTCATCGTGCCCTTCCCGCCCGGCGGGGCGGTGGACATCGTGGGCCGGCTCATCAGCAAGAAGCTGGGCGAACGCCTGGGCCAGGCGGTGGTCATCGAAAACAAGGCGGGCGCGGGCACCATCGTAGGCGCATCGTTTGTGGCCAACGCACCGGCGGACGGCTACACGCTGCTGATCAGCTCGGGCTCCACCTTCACCGTAAACCCCGCGCTGAACGCCAAGCTACCCTACGACCCCGTCAAGAGCTACGAGCCCGTCGGCCTGGTCGCCCGTGTGCCCTTGATTCTGCTGGCCCACCGCGATGTGCCGGTCAACAACCTCCGGCAGCTGATCGCCGCCGTGCAGCGCACTCCAGACAAGTTCTCCTACGGCTCGTTCGGCAACGGCACCACGGGGCATTTCGCAGCCGAGCTGACCTGGTCGGCCGCAGGCATCAAGCTGATGCACGTGCCTTACCGGGGTAGCGCCCCCGCCATGGCCGACCTGATGGGCGGGCAGATCCCCTTCACCATCGACACCGTGGCGGCAGCGCTGCCACAGCTCAAGGCGGGCAAGATCAAGGCCATTGCCGTCACGGGCGCCACGCGGGCCACGCAGCTGCCCGACGTGCCCACGGTGGCAGAAAGTGGCTTTCCGGGGTTCTCGGCCGATTCCTGGCTGGCCGTGGTCGCGCCGCGCGGCCTGCCCGCCGAGGCCAAGGCCAAATTGCACAAGGCACTGGCCGAGACCCTGGCGGACGCCGATATCCGCAGCAAGCTCATCGCCGCAGGGCTGGAGCCGTCTTATGCCACGGGCGATGCCGTGCTGGCGCAGATCGAGGACGAGCTGCCACGCATGCGGGCGATTGCGCAACGGGCGCAGATTCGTGCGGAGTGAGCGCTGCGCTTTTCCGGCGCCTCAGTCCCGCAACCAGGTCAGCATGTGGGGATAGGCATGCGGACCGCCAGGCACCTGCTGCGCCGGCAGCAGGGTGAGCCCCGCAGCTGCCAGCCCCGACGCCCCCAGGTACACCCCCAGTTCGAAAGCGGTGCGCAGCCCGGCGGACCGCCCGTGGTATCCGCCGTCGTGGAACAGCACAGCGGAATCCATCCCCAGGTGGCACAGCGCGGCCCACGCCCAGGCGGTTGCCTCGATCTCACCGCCATGGGGCACTGCGGGCAGGTCCTGCAGTGCGTCGTCCAGGGTGGGGCGCTGGGCGGCAGGCACCACCGCCAAGTGGCCGGCCTCGTGCAGCAGGTCACCGGGCCAGCGCAGCCGCACCCGGTCCACGCGCAGCCCACCCCGCTCGATGCGGACGCCAGGCAGAAAGCTGTCGTCAGGCACCTCAGCCTCACAGACCGCAAGGCCGATGCCGCGCAAGAAATCCAGGATGCGATCCGTCAATGCACCGGGGTCCGCTGCCGGCACAGCCGCGATGGCAACGTCTGCCGTGCTCATGTTTGCAACAGGTCTGCCACCTGGCTGCGCAGCAGCGCGGGCTGCACGGCCTGAGACGCTACAGGACGGCCCACATTGAGCCCCACCCGGCTGTAGAACCCCCTGCGGAACGGCCGCACCATCGCACCGCCCTGCTCGATGCGGCTGAAGTACGAGCCCCACAGGTTGGTCAGCGCCATGGGGATCACCGGCGCCTCGACGCCCTCTTCGCGCGCACGCTCGATGATCTTCATGATGCCGCCCTTGAACTCCTGCAGCTGTCCGTCCTTGGTGATGCCGCCCTCCGGGAAGATGGCCAGCAGATCACCCTCGCGCAGCACCTGGGCCGCGCGCTCGAAGGCGGCGTCGTAGGTGGCGGGGTCTTCCTTGTACGGCGCGATCGGGATGGCCTTGGCCAGGCGGAACAGCCAGCCGAGCACCGGCACGCGGAAGATGCGGTGGTCCATCACAAAATAGATCGGCCGCGGGCTCGCGGCCATGAGCAGCACCGCGTCGATGAAGCTCACGTGGTTGCACGCCAGGATGGCCGCACCAGTGGTGGGCAGGTTTTCGTCGCCCTGCACCTTGAAGCGGTACACGAAGCGCGATGACATCCAGGCCACAAAGCGCAGCAGATATTCGGGCACCAGCATGAAGATGTAGAACGCCACCACCGCATTCGCCAGGCCTACGAACAAAAAGATCTGCGGCACCGTGAAGCCCGCGCCCAGCAGCGCGCCGGCGATGAGCGAACTCGCAATCATGAACAGCGCGTTCAGGATGTTGTTGGCCGCGATGATCCGCGCGCGGTGCGTGGGCTGGCTGCGCATCTGGATCAAGGCGTACATCGGCACGCTGTACAGGCCCGCAAACAGGCTGAGCAGCGCCAGGTCGAGCATCACACGCCAGTGCTGGCTTTGTGCAAGGAAGGCGCCAAGGCCCATGATTTCCGACGGTGGCAGGCTGCGCGCCGCGAAGTACAGGTCGATGGAAAACACGCTCATGCCAATGGCACCCAGCGGCACCAGGCCGATCTCGACATGGCGGCGCGAGAGCACCTCGCACAGCAGCGAGCCAATACCAATGCCGATGGAGAACACCACCAGCAGCAGCGAAGCCACCTGCTCGTTGCCGTGCAGCACTTCCTTGGCCAGGCTCGGAAACTGCGACAGGAACACCGCGCCGAAGAACCACATCCAGCTGATGCCCAGGAGCGAGCGGAACACCACGATGTTCTCGTGCGCAAGCTTGAGGTTGCGCCAGGTCTCGGTGAAGGGGTTCCAGTTGATGGTGAGCCCCGGGTCGGTGGCCGGCACCGAAGGGATGAATTGCGCCACCGCGCGCCCAATCAGCGCGGCCACCACACACGCCACGGCCACCGTGGTGTGGCCGATGCCAGGCAGCGCCACCAGCAGTCCGCCCGCCACGTTGCCCAGCAGGATGGCCACGAAGGTGCCCATCTCGACCATGCCGTTGCCGCCGGTGAGCTCACGCTCACTGAGTACCTGCGGCATGTAGGCGAACTTGACGGGCCCGAACAGCGTGGAGTGCACGCCCATCAGGAAGGTGCACAGCAGCAGGATGGGCACATTGCCCGCGATGAACCCACCCGCCGCCACCAGCATGATGGCGATCTCCAGGTTCTTCACGAAGCGGATCATCTTCGTCTTGTCGTACTTGTCGGTGAGCTGGCCCGAGGTGGCCGAGAACAGCAGGAACGGCAGGATGAACAGCGCACCGATCACCAGCCCCGCCATCGCCGGCGGCAGCCACGACACGCTGAGCTGGTAGGTCACCATCACGGTGAACGCGAACTTGAACAGGTTGTCGTTGGCGGCGCCTGAAAACTGGGTCCAGAAAAACGGTGCAAACCGCCGTTGGCGCAGCAGGGCGAACTGGTTCGGGTCCTCATGCGTTGGCGCAACGCTGGTTGAGGGGGTCTCGGGGTGCATGCTTTTCTCCTCGTTTCCGATGGGTTTGCTGTGTCTTTGTGTTTGTGTATCCAGTGCCCCGCCACTCAGGCGCGGAACCTGCGTGCGACACCCACGGTGTGGGCGCCATTCTGCCCGGACAGCGTGACGTGCGGCGCACCCCGTGCACCGCTGTTGCGCAATGCCGCCAGTGCCAGCAACACCGGCCAGGCAGCGCTGGCAGCGAACACATGCTTGATGCTGTGTCCCGACACCCACTGCGCTGTGGCGTCAAACACCGCGTGATCGGCGGCCTCGAACAACTTGGCCACGGCATACAGGCCAATGACCGCGCCCAGGTGCACCGCCAGGGCGCCATCGCGCCGGGGCCAGCAAGCCAGTGCCAGCACCACCAGCATGCCGCCCAGTTGCACCACCGCCCAGGGCATCAGGTTGCCAGCGTGCGACCACCACAGCACGGCCAGCGGTCCGGCCAGCAGCATCGCGCCCGCCGTGGCCCACCCCGCCCGCTGGCTCACGCGGCTGGTCGCCGCCAGCCCCAACAGGCCCGCAAAAGGCAGCACCATGCCCAACCGGTCCCACAGCAGGCCTGCGTCCTGCGGTTGCCAGTGGTACACGCCCGAGCCCATGGCCGTGCACACCAACCCCACGAAAAACAGCGTGACCATCGCGTGGGATGTGTGGTCCAGAGCGCCGGCGGCCAGACGGCGCAATGCCCGCAAGCCCCACACCCCTGCGATGGCGAGCGGCAGATTGCTCAGCACATCCATCGCACAAGGAATACCCCACAGCGCCCGCCGATCGGCAAAACCGTGCTGGTGCACGCTGGCAGGCAGCACCGGCCCGAACACGGCCAGCGCCAGCAACGCGATCACGCCCAGCAGCAGGCCCGCTTCAGCGCGCGTCACGGGCTTGTGGCGCCGGGTGGGGAGAGAAATCAGAAAGGTCATGGTCTTCGCATCCGCAGGGTTGGGCAGTGAATGCGGCGCAGTGTGCGCAGCCCACGCCACGTCACCACCAAAAAGTCGCACCGATTGCCGCCAAAGACACCCTCGGTATTGATAATCGATACCCATGAGCACCACAGCCGACCTCGTTCTCGCCCTGAAAAAAGAACTCAAGACCGCCCAGATGACCTACGCCGACCTGGCGCAGGCCCTGGGCATGGCCGAGTCCAGCGTCAAGCGCATGCTGGCCAAGGGCGACATGCCGCTGTCGCGCATCGACGCGATCTGCCGCGCGCTGGCGCTGGACTTTGCCGACCTCGCACGCCGCGTGGCCGAAAACCAGCCCCTGCTCAAGGAGCTGACGCAGGAGCAGGAGCGCGCCGTGGTCGCCGACAAGAAGCTGCTGCTGATGGCCATTTGCGTGCTGAGCCAGTGGACGCTGGAGCAGGTGACCACCACCTACCGCCTGTCCGAGGCCGAGGGCATCAAGTACCTGGCGCAACTCGACCGCATCGGCATCATCGAGCTGCGGCCGCTGAACCGCTACCGATTGAAGCTCGCCAAGACCTTCCGCTGGCGGCCCCACGGCCCGGTGATGAACTACTTTCGCGAGCACGCGCTGCTCGACTACTTTTCCGGCGGCTTCGACGGCTCGGGCGAAGGCGTGCTGCTGGTGCACGGCACCATCAGCCGGGGCCTGGCGCCCGCGTTCATGGAACGCATGCAGCGCGTGGCGCAGGACTTTGCGCAGCAGCACTTGGCCGACCAGAAGCTGCCGCCGCGGGAGCTGGAGGGCTACACGCTGCTCTTGGCCATGCGCAGCTGGGAGTTCGAAGCGTTCACGGGAATGCGGAGGCTGCCCCTTTAAGCCGCTGCGTGACTGTCCTCAGTGAGGGAACGACGCGGCGTTGGGGCGTTTGGCTTGCCGTCGCTCGTTTGAGATCGGGCGATGCAATGGGGTCGCGTGTCATTTGCTATTTTATTGATAGCAGTAAATGTTTATACAACAAGCGCCAGCGGCCAAAAACACTGAGTTTTCGATGTTCGTGGCCGACTCCACACCGTCAAAAGTAAAAGAAACTTGACATGGACATCGCCGCGGCACGACAATTTGTAAAGCAAACTTTACTTCTTGAGGCCCGCATGAACGAACTTCCCCCTCCCCTGGAACAAATCATCTACCTGGCCAAGGTGCTCGCCGGCCTGCTCCTGGTGATCTTGCTGGGCCTCGCCAGCCTGGAGCTCGCGCACCTGCCGCTGGCGTCGGGCCGGTGGGCGGCAGGGCTGCTGGCGGCAGCGTGTGGTCTGTTGGCGTGGCTGGGCTATCGCCGCTACCGCCAGCTGGACGAACTGCAGCGCCAGATGCATGGCCGCGCCTGCCAATGGGCGGTGGGGCTGGCGCTGGCCATGCTGCTGGTGGTGTCCGCGGTACAGGCCTTGGGCATGGCCCCTGCCGTGCACCCGCTGGCCGTGGCCGCCGGGCTGATCGCCGCCTGGGGCCTGGGCCTGTGCATCACCCACCACCGGGTGAGCTGAGCATGGCCCGCGTGTTGGTGACCGGCGCGGCCGGATACCTGGCGTCGTGGATCGTGAAGCTGCTGCTGGAGCAGGGCCACACGGTGCACGGCACGGTGCGCAGCCTGAAGGACGAGCGCAAGGTCGCGCATCTGCAGCGCCTGGCGCAGGCGCATCCAGGCCAGCTCATGTTGTTTGAGGCCGACCTGCTCAGTGCGCAGGGCTTTGACGCTGCGATGCAGGGTTGCAGCGCGGTGCTGCACACCGCTTCGCCCTACAAGCTGGGGCCCTCGGCCGACCCCGAGCGCGAGCTCATCGCCCCCGCTGTGACGGGCACGCGCCACGTGCTGGATGCGGCCAATCGCGCAGCGAGCGTGGAGCGTGTGGTCATCACCAGCAGCATCGTGGCGATGTTCGGCGACAGCGACGAGCTGCAATCCCGCCCGGGGCATGTGCTCAACGAAAAGGACATCAACCGCACGTCGACCGCGCAAGGCAATCCCTATGCGCTCTCCAAGACGCGCGCCGAGGCCCTGGCCTGGGATCTGCAGGCACAGCAAAAACGCTGGTCGCTGGTGAGCGTGCACCCAGGTGCGATCTTCGGCCCCTCGCTGTCGCAGCGCGACGATGCCACCAGCGTGCAGCTGCTGCGCCAGTTTCTGGACGGGTCCTTCCGCCAGGGCGTGCCGCCGCTGTGGCTGGGCACGGTGGATGTGCGCGATGTGGCGCAGGCGCACGTCAGCGCCGCGCTGCAGCCGGCAGCCTCGGGCCGCTACCTGGTGGTGGGCGAAAGCCTGCGCCTGCTGGAGATCGCGCAGCGCCTGCGCCAGAGCCACCCGGACCGCAGCGCCAAGCTGCCCACCAAAGAGGTGCCCCGATGGCTGATGTGGCTCATCGCGCCCATGGCCGGCATGACGCGCAGCTACGTGCGCCATAACGTGGGTCATCCGCTGCAGTTCGACACCACACGCAGCCAGGCCGAGTTGGGCTTCCGCTACCGGCCGGCCAGCGCCACGCTGGGCGAGCACGTGGCGCAGCTGGTGGCCGATGGCCTGGCGCCGGACTGAGGCAACCCGCATGCACAACCACGTCAAAGCCCTGCGGCAAGACCGCGGGATGACCCAACAAGCCCTGGCCGACGCGCTGGGTGTGAGCCGCCAGACGGTGCACTCGATCGAAGCGGGCAAATACGACCCCAGCCTGCCCCTGGCCTTCAAGATCGCCACCGTGCTCGGGCGGACCATCGAGCAGGTGTTTGTGCCCGACGACTGAGCCGCAGCCCAGCGCACAGGCGAAGGTGTCTGCACCTTCGTCGGGCCCATCCTTCGATACCCATTGACGCTTTAATGAAAATTCACTATTCTTTAAATCATTGATTCAACGATTTTAAAGATACCAAAGTGAAAACCACCCGCCAACAGCAAGACGCCACCCGCCGCCAGATCGTGGCCAGCGCGGTGGACCTCATGACCCGCCAGGGCTTCGACGGCACGACGATGAAAGACATCGCGCGCGCCGCCGGCATCGGCGACGCCACGATCTACAAATACTTCCCCACCAAGGACCGCATCGTGCTGGGCTACCTGGACGACGTGGCCCACCAGGCGCTGGCCGACACGCTGCAGACGCCGGGATTTGCGGGCTATCAGCTGCAGGAGAAGCTCCAGCGCCTGACCGACGCGGTGCTGGAGCGCCTGCTGGCCGACCGCGAATTTGTGGCCCAGGTGCGCAGCCTGGCGCGGCGCTCGCCGCTGTCGATGCTGGCGGAACCCCTGGCGGCGCGGCAAAGCCTGCGCGAGGCCGTCGCCAGCTTTCTGGAAGCCGCCGAGGCCAGCGGCGAGATCGAGCCCTGCGACTTCAAGGGCCTGGCGGGCGGGCTGTACACCGACTACCTGGCCGGTGTGGTGACCTACTGGCTGGCCGACACCTCTCAGGAATTTGCCGACACCACGCAGTTGGTGGACCTGTCGCTCGGTGTTTTGGTGCAGGCGCTGCGCGGTGGGCTCGTCAACCGTGTGCTGCAGTTAGGCGGCTTTGTGCTGCGCAGCCAGATGGCCCGCATGGTGCAGCACAGCAGCGGCCTGATGGGCATGCTGCAACTGGCCAAACAGGCGATGGCCAGCGCACCGCCCGGCCCTGCGCCCGCCTACATGGCAACGGCTGAACCATCCCCCTCGCCGGAGCGTTCAGCACCGCCGCGCAAACCCCGCTCTGCCAGCCCGGCAACCGCTGCAAAGCCAGCGGCCACGCCACGCAAGAGGAAGTCCGCATGAACACCGCCCACACCGTGCGCGAGGTCCAGGTGCCCGCAGGCACTGTCATCCATGCCACCTTGCATGACGCGGATTTTTTTGACGCCTTCACAACGACCGACCCTCGCCCCGCCGCCAGCGCACTGCAGACCTGGCTGGACGTCTTGGCTAGGACACCGCGGTGGACGGAGCAACTTCTGGCAGTGCGCAACAAGCTGGTGCGGCTGATGGGTCTCAAGGACGTGGGGCAGTTGCAGGACGTGCATCCGCTTGCCAGCGGAGCCTCCCCGACCAATGCGCGCAGCTACCGCGTCGGAGACCGCGTGGGCATCTTCCTGATTCGCCATCTGAGCGACACCGAGGTGGTGATGGGACAGGACGACAAACACCTGGATGTGCAGGTCTCGCTGACCAAACACGGGCAGCCGGGCAGCGCCCCCACGGTGGTCATCAGCACCGTGGTGCATATCCACAACACGCTGGGCCATGCCTATATGGCCGTCATCACGCCGTTGCACCGCCGCATCGTGCAGGCCATGCTGCAGCAGCTGGCCCTTTCAAACCATGGCGCGCGCTGACGCGCCCCGGACCGGCCGCCTGGCGCGCGGCACCATCACGGGCCTGGCCGCGGCGCGCATCGGCATGGCCCAGCTGGGGCACCGTGTGCGCACGCCGTCAGCCCAGGCGCAGGCCGACCACGAGGCCGCCCTGGGCCGCATCCTTTTTGGCGCTCTGGGGCAGCTGCGGGGCTCGGCGCTCAAGGTGTCGCAGCTGCTCAGCATGCACCCGGGCCTGCTGCCCGACGGCGTGCGGCAGGAGCTGGCGCGCGCCCACCACCAGGCACCACCGCTCAACCGCGCGCTGGTGGGGCGCGTGTTCCGCCAGGCCTTCGGGCAGGAGCCCGAGGCGCTGTTTGACCAGTTCGATCCCACCGCCTTCGCCGCCGCCAGCCTGGGCCAGGTGCACCGCGCTCAAATGGCGGGCCACGGCACGGTGGCCGTCAAGGTGCAGTACCCCGGCATCGCCGCCACCATTGCCAGCGACATGCAACTGATGCGCACTGCACTGCGCGCCCTGGCCCACACCGACATGCCCCTGCCCGCCAACACCGTGGTGGACAGCGTGATGACCGAGATCGAAGCCACGCTGCTGCGCGAGGTGGACTACCTGCAGGAGGCAGAGCAGCTGCAATGGTTTGCGCAGCACGCGGCTTTGCCCGGCGTGGTGCTCGCGCAGCCCATCCTGTCGCACACACGGGCCCAGGTGCTCACGCAACAGTTCCTGCCGGGCCAGCACCTGCAGGCCTGGCTGGCCACGCAACCCACACAGCAGCAACGCGACCTGGCCGGACAGCACCTGTGGGACTGGTTCATGCATTGCATCTTTGTGCTGGGCCGGGTGCATGCCGATCCGCACCCTGGCAACTTTCTGTTTGCGCCCGATTGCACGGTGGGCGTGCTCGACTTTGGCTGCACCCGCAGCCTCTCCGGCGGTTTTCTGGCGCAGGTGACACAGGCGTGGTCCGCACTGCTGCGCCCTCCCACCGACCCGCGGCGAGACGCGCTGGTGCTGCAGGCCTACCAGGCACTCGGACTCGTCAATGCCAGCCTCACCGTGCCGGCCTACACAGCCGAACTCGCGCCCGCACTGGCTGACATGCAGGCCTGGCAAATGGAGCCTTTCACGCAACCGGTCTTCGATTTTGGCGTCAAGACGCCGCCACCCATCACCGCCGGACGCCACCAGCGCGTGCTGGGCGAGCACCTGGTGCAGGTGCCCGGCGAGATGCCTGCGTTCGAGCGCATGTGGATGGGCCTCATGCACCTGCTTACGGGGCTGGGCGCACGGGTCCACACGCATTGCCCCGCCCTTCTTTCTTCATAGGAACCCACCCACATGACCACCCTGACCTCCCCCTCCCCTCGCTCTACGGTCATACCGCTTCGCAACCGCTGGAAGGGCCGGTGGATGCTGGCCGTGGCGCTGCTGCACACGCTGTATGCCGCCGTCGTTTTTCCGACCCAGCTGCAAGAGATCGTGCGGCGCGGCGTTTTCAACAGCGTGCAAAAAGACCCGGCCGTGGGTGCCGTGGTCTGGTTTGTACTGTTCGGCGTGTTGTTCGCGTTGCTGGGCTGGGCCATGTTGCTGATCGAACGCAATGCAGCCCTGGCACCCGTTCCTTTGCGCGGGCTGGGTGCCGGGTTGCTGGCTCTCGCGGTGCTGGGCATTGTGCTCATGCCCACATCGGGTTTCTGGCTGGCGCTGCCGCCCGCGCTGGCCCTGTGCTGGCCCCCAAAGCGTTGAAGGCGACGAAGACGGGTCGATGCGCCGCGTCTGCACCTTCCACAGCCATCCTGATTGACTTGAAAACTGTTCATGAATACTCCGCTGGTACTTGCAGCCGGGGGCCTCGCCCTGGTGGGTGTTGCGCACTCGGTGCTGGGTGAATTCCTCGTGTTTCGCGCTCTGCGCACGCAGGGCATCGTGCCCACCGGAGGGCGGCCCGTACTGCACGAGCGGCAGGTGCGCATCCTCTGGGGCACCTGGCACCTGGCCACCGTGTTGGGGTGGGCCCTGAGCGCCCTGCTGTGGCGCCTGGGGACCGTGCCAGGAGATACCAACCTGGGGGCCTGGGTGGCTGATGTGGCGGGGCTGGCCACCCTGGTCAGCGGATTGCT
The DNA here is from genome assembly GCF_001428965.1 of Acidovorax sp. Root275. Classification (NCBI taxonomy): domain Bacteria; kingdom Pseudomonadati; phylum Pseudomonadota; class Betaproteobacteria; order Burkholderiales; family Comamonadaceae; genus Acidovorax; species Acidovorax sp. Root275. The sequence goes on from NZ_LMJH01000011.1 coordinate 147,294, forward strand.
GGTGTTCTATGCCACCGACGGCAGGCACCCGGCCTGGTTTGCCTTGCTGGTGGTGGCCGCACTGGTGTGGTGGCGCTGAGGGCGCCCTCGGCAAGGCACGGGGTGGGCCGTCTGGAGTGTGAGAAAAATCACGGAAACCCCTGTCGACACCGCTGCAGGAAACACAACTTCACAAGACTTCGCAATTCGCCTACACCGTCTTGACGCAGCGTCTGCACCATGAAGTCTCCGGTTCCGCAAGGAATCATTTTGAGGAGACCATCATGGCCCGCAATGCACTCGCCGCTGTTTCTATCGCCCTGCTGTCGCTGGGTGCCGCTACGGTGGCGCAGGCACAGACCAGCGCCACCGTTGTTATCCAATCGGGACAACCCCACCACTACCAAGCGCCCGCGCCCATGGTGGTGCAATACGGCCCACCACCACCACCCCGCTATGAAGTGGTGCCCCGCCCCCGCCGGGACATGGTGTGGGTGCCCGGGTACTGGGATTGGCGTGGCCACCGCCACGTCTGGGTCCAGGGCCACTGGATGAAGGCCCGCCCTGGCTACTACTACCGCGAACCCCGTTGGGTGGAACATGGCGGCCGCTGGGAAATGCGCCCAGGTGGCTGGGATCGGGATGGCGACGGCATCCCCAACCGCTATGACCGCGACAGGGATGGCGACGGAATTCCCAACCGCTATGACCGCGATCACCACGACCGGGACCGTGATGGCGTGTCCAACCGCCACGACCGGGACCGCGACGGCGACGGTGTGCCGAACCGGCACGATCGCCGTCCAGACAACCCGTACCGCAACTGACGGAGGGGTGAAGGCCGGGGGCGGCCCGGGAAGACCCGGGTGAAGCCGCCCTCTTCGCCTACGGCTGACCCCGCTCAGCGCCTACGTGGCGCAGCGCGCCGAACCGCCACCATGCACAGACCGATTCCGCAAGGAACATTAGGAGATCACCATGACCCGCCAGACATTCACTGCAGCTGCCCTCGCCCTGATGGCACTGCTGCCCCTTGCACCCGCGCACGCTGCACCGCAAGGCACCGTCATCATTCAATCGGGTCAGCCAGAACGTGGATACCAATCCACGCAGAACTACCAGGTGATTCCCGCCCCCCCACCTCCACGGCATGAAGCCGTGCCACGCCCACGCCGCGGACAGATGTGGGAAGAAGGGCATTGGGAATGGCGTGGCAACCGCCACCGCTGGGTTCGGGGCCACTGGGTGCAAGCACGCCATGGCCACCAGTACCGCCAGCCCCAGTGGGTGGAGCGTGAAGGCCGCTGGGAAATGCAACGCGGTGGCTGGGACCGGGACGGCGATGGCGTTGCCAATCGCAACGACCGCGACCGCGATGGCGACGGCGTATCCAATCGCCGTGACAGCCAGCCCGACAACCCGCGTCGCAACTGATGGCGCTGGGGGAGCCTAGCGTTCCCCGCCTGTCACACCAGATGAACCTCGGCGCGTCCGAGGCCTGGAAACTCAGCCACCACCACTGCACCCGGCGCCACCAAGACGGTGCCGGTGCAGGAACCGGTGGTCACCCACTGCCCCGCGCGCAGCCCACCCAGGCTG
>NZ_LMJH01000011.1:148885-276259 GCF_001428965.1 Acidovorax sp. Root275
CGCCGCGTTGCCCCAGGTGGCGTGTTGCACGGCCACCATCCCGTTCACTGACACGCTCACCGCTTGCGCCAGGGGCTGCACCGCCGCCACATCGGCCACCCCCGCACCCACGATCAGTGCGCCATGGCAGGCCTGGTCGGCCAGGCGGCTCCATTCGCCCTGCAGCCCCCAGGCCGCAAACCGCGTATCGCACACCTCGATGGCGGCGCGCACCGAGGTCATGGCAGCCAGCACCTCGGCCGCACTGTAGGGCGTGGAGCGGGCTGGCAAATCGGCACCCAGCTCGTACACCAGCTCGGCCTCGACCCCCATCACGGCGAACCCTGCAGCAGACAAATGCACCGCCTGCACGGTTTGCGCCACAAACACCGAATCACGGGTGAGCGCTGCCCGCGTGGGTTGGGCCTGGGGCGACGCGGCGCCCACCTTCCAGCCTGCAATCTCCCCCCGCTCGCGCACCACGATGTCTTGCACGGCATAGGCCTCGGTCGCATCGCGCGGGCGCAGCGCTGCGGGCAAATCGAGCGGCCGGGGGGTGCGCCCCTGGCGGGCCATGGTGATGACGGCCGCGCTGGCAAAGGGATCGAAAGCGGTGTCGGGCATAGGGAAAGCGTCCTGGGCTGGGTCAAGTCGCTGGATTATGGCGACCTGCCACCTCCTACCATCAGCAACGATTGCCACCCATTAGCCGGCAAAAACACTTTGCCGCCGCCCGTGCCCTCCTAGAATGGGCCCCGCAGGAGAGCACGGCAGGCCACACGCCCGCCGCTGCACCGAAGGCGCAAACTCCCATACACGCTCAGGTCCCGTACTGCACCATTCATCAAAGCCGTCTGGAGAGCCGCCACGGGCACACCGTGGCGCACCGAAGGAGCAAACCGCGCGCCATGTGGGCTGTGTGGTGAATCTCTCAGGTACCAAGGACAGGGGGAGCGGCAGCTTGGCGGACGCGCGCCAACTGCTTGCTATATAAAAAATAGCTACCAACGCACGTCCATCAAGCGCTGAACCCTTAAAAGGCTTCAAAAATGCGCGTGATTGTTTTGGGTGCCGGCTTGCTCGGCGTGACTTCGGCTTATTTCCTGCAACAGCTCGGCCACGAAGTGACCGTCATTGACCGCCAGGGAGCCCCCGGCGCCGAAACCAGCTTTGCCAACGGTGGGCAGATCTCGGTCAGCCACGCCGAACCCTGGGCCAACCCCAGCGCGCCGCTCAAGGTGCTGCAGTGGCTGGGCAAAGAAGACGCCCCCTTGCTGTTTCGCCTGCGCGCCGACATGCGGCAGTGGCTCTGGGGCCTGGCCTTTCTGCGCAACTGCACGCCGGCGCGCACGCGCCACAACATCGAGCAGATCGTGAGCCTGGGCACCTACAGCCGCAGCGTGCTGCAGCAGTTGCGTGCAGCCACCGGCATCCAGTACGACCAGCGCACGCAAGGCATCCTGCACTTCTACACCAACGCGAAAGAGTTCGATGGCGCCCTGGCCCCGGCCGAGCAGATGCGCGCCCTGGGCTGCGAGCGCCAGGTCATCAGCGCCGACGAGGCCGTGCGCATCGAGCCAGCGCTGGCCCACATCCGCCCGCAGCTGGCAGGCGCCACCTTCACGGCCGAGGACGAATCGGGCGATGCCAACCAGTTCACGCGCGAGCTGGCCAAACTGTGCGAGGCGGCGGGTGTGCAGTTCCGTCTGGGCCACCACATCACGGCGCTGCGCGAGGCAGGCGGCAACATCGACCATGTGGAAGTGACCAACGCCGAGGGCCGCTTCGAGCGCGTGCAGGGCGACGCCTTCGTGCTGGCCATGGGCTCGTTCAGCCCGCTGCTGGCCCAACCGCTGGGCATCCACCTGCCGATCTACCCAGCCAAGGGCTATTCGGTGACCATGCCGGTCAAGGACGCGTCCAAGGCGCACCAGGTGAGCCTCACGGACGACGAGTTCAAGCTCGTGTTCTCGCGCTACACCAGCCAGCAGGGTGATCGTTTGCGCATTGCCGGCACCGCTGAATTGAACGGCTACGACCGCCACCTGAACCAGGTGCGCTGCGACGCCATCGTGCGCCGCGTGGAGCAGCTTTTTCCTGGTGCGGGCGACGCCAGCCAGGCCCAGTTCTGGACCGGCCTGCGCCCCGCCACGCCCAGCAATGTGCCGCTGATCGGCAAGACGAAGCTCGCCAACCTGTTCCTCAACACCGGCCACGGCACGCTGGGCTGGACGCACGCCTGCGGCTCGGGCCAGGCGCTGGCCGACATCGTGAGCGGGCGCGCGCCGCAGGTGGATTTCGACTTCCAGGGGCTGGAACGCGACCGGCGGCCGGCCGCGCTGCTGCCCTCGCGCACGACGGCCTGAACCGGCGGCCCGGCGTTATGGGGCCGCGCCCGTGGCCTGGGCCACGAAGGCGGCCACGGCCAACATGTCCTTTTCGCTCATGCGCTCGGCATACGAGGGCATCGCGCCGATGCCCGCCTTCAACGCCCGCAGCACGCGGCCCGCATCGGGCTTGAGTTCATCCAGCACCGGGCCGACCTGTCCCTCGGCGCCCGCAGCCTGCAGCGTGTGGCACACGGCGCAGGCGGGCTGGATCTTGGTGAACAGCTCCTTGCCGCGCGCCAGCTCGGCCGGGTCGGCGGCCCAGCTGGCACCCGCCCACAACAACGCCACCCCCACCAGCAAGCCACACCCCGGCACCCGATGCCGTCCGATAGCGGCACGCACCCACGCCAGTGCCACGGTGGAACTGGCTTTGCCAGGCCACGGCTGCCGTCCCCCCTCCGGGGGGACGGCGCAAAGCGCCTCAGGGAGGAACAAGGTCATGCCACGGTCAACGTGACGGCATGGTCGCGCCAGCTGGCGTTGTTGTAGCCGCCCAGGTTTTCCTCGCGCTGCTCGGCCTGCACGTTGCCCGCCGTGTCGGTGGCGCGGCTGGCCAGCACCTGCGTGCCGGCCTCCAGGCGCACCGGCAGTGCAAACTGCCGCCATGCGAAGGGCCCCAGGTCCGGTCCGATGAGTTTGGCCGCCTGCCAGGTCTTGCCACCATCGGCCGAGACCTCTACCCCCTTGATGCCCCGCGTACCCCCAAAGGCCACGCCGTGCACCTGCACCTGGCCCGCCTTGAGCGGGCCCTTGTCGGGCAGGGGGCCGTTGATCCAGGACTTGACGCCCATCTCCCACACCGAAGGCTGGTCGGGGCTGGCCTTGGAGCCGGGGGGCGACATGCGGTAGCCGTGCGACATGATGCGCGCCTGTGACTGCGCACTGGCGAAGGCCACGCGCTTGACGTACTTGATGTTGTTCACGCCCTGGTAGCCCGGAACCACCAGCCGCAGCGGCCCACCGTGCGCCAGGGACAAGGGCTCGCCATTCATCTCCCAGGCCAGCAACGCGTCGTCCAGCGCTTTCACGGGGACCGAGCGCTCTACCAGCACAGACAGCGGGTCCACACCCTCTGGCAGTTTTTCGCCACCGGTGCCCGTGAGGTAGGCCGCGCCGTCGGCCAGCCCGCCCAGCGCAGCCACCACGTTGCGCAGCGGCACGCCGCTCCAGACCACACAACCCGCAGCGCCCACGGACCAGGGCGTGCCACTGGGCTTGCTGGGGAAAAAGCCCCGTCCATTGCCCGAGCATTGCAGCACCGTGGCCACGGTCTCGACGCCCAGGGTTCTGAGTTCGGCCAGCGTCAGGCTGCGTGGGTTCTTCACCCCTTCGATGGCGACGCTCCAGGCATCGCGGTTGTCCAGGATGGCCGCATCAGGCGCGGGCAGGTTGTTGCGCACGTACAGCTGGTTCGACGGGGTGATGACGCTGGTGCCGAACGCGGAGCGCCGGGTTTCCAGGGTGCTGCTGCTGTGCACGATCAGCGCGTCCGGAGATTTCCATCCCGCATAGGCGGGCAGCGGCTTGGCAGGGCTCGTGGCCTGCTGCGCCCTGGCAGTGCCAGCCCATCCGGCCAGGCCCAGCGCGCTCAGGGCTGCGGCACTTCCGGCCAGCATGTGGCGGCGTGGCAGGGTCATGGAATCTTTCATGGAAACGTCTCCAGATAATGTGGGTGAACAAACGGTTTTCTCCCCGCCCTCGCCTGACAGGGGCATGCCGGGGCGGGCCCAGCCCGCATTCTGTGCGGCAGCCTTTGCCGTGGCGCGCAATGCGTCGTTAACAAAAGTAACAAACACAAAACATCGGAAACACTCGTACACAGGTACGAACGCCGTGGGCATATTCGCGCTTTGTTTTGGGGGGGAGGAAAGCGCAATGAACACAAACAGGAAACCCACCGGCGGCAAATGGGGAGTGCTGCTTTTCCTTTGGCTGAGCTCCAGCGCGGTGCAGGCCCAGCTGACGGCCATCGTGGCCGCGGAGCCCACCGCCCGCAAGGCGGCGCATTCCATCCTGCGCACCTCCGCCGAGTCCGGTCTGTCCAAGGCCGCTGGCCAGACGGTGGCGCTGACCACCAGCGACGAGTTGGCGGATGTGATGCGTGCGACGCGCAGTGCGGGCTACGACATCTTCATTGGCCCGGCCCAGGTGGCCGCATCCGCGCTGCAACGCGGCTATGAGCTGGTGGGCGCCACGCACAAATCGGACCGATACCTGCTGGTCGGGCTGCAGCAGATCGCAGCGGTGCCCGCGATGAAGGGCCGAAGGCTCTACTTGCCCCAGCAGGATTCGCTGTACACGTACATGGCGCGCGGCATGCTCAACGAGGCCGGGCTGTCGTTCCAGGATCTGCGCGCCGTGCAATACGAGAAGTTCCCCCAGGCGGGCCTCACGGCCCTGACGCTGGGTACGGCCGACGCCACCGTGGTGCGGGAGGACGACTGGGCAGAATGGTCTGCGGCACACCCGGGCATCGCGCGCGTGCTGGCCACATCGCAGCCCGTGCCGGGCGGGTTTTCCATTGTGGTGAAGAAAGATCTGTCTGCTGATGCGCGCAACAAGCTGGCCCAGTGGTTCAGTGCATCGTCCTCCGCCAGCGGCCTGCCGCCGGTGTCTGTGCGCCCGGAGGCTGTGGAATACCGCCGCGTTGCCGAGCTGGGCCTCTTCACGCCCACCAGCCTGCCGGGCGTGAACCGTATCACCGCGCGCGAGGCACAGAATCTGCAGGCGCAGGGCGCCACGCTGGTGGACACGCGCACCGAGAAGGAATTCAAGGCCAAGCGCATCCGGGGCGCCGTGTTTGCCGCTTATGTGGAAAAGAGCCTCAAGGACGTGGCCTTCAATGCTGCCCAGGACGATTTCCAGGCACTGGACAAGCTCCAGAGCCTGGACAAGGCCAAGCCCGTGATTTTTGCCTGCAACGGCGCCGAATGCTGGAAATCCTACAAGGCTGCCAAGGTGGCCGCCGCCAAGGGGTTCAAGTCGGTGTACTGGCTGCGCGGAGGACTGCCCGAGTGGGACGAAACCGGTCTGCCCACCGAAGGTGGCTAGGAGCCTGCGCAAGGCCTCCGGCCCCTGTCCTTACAATTGGTCGCTTCTCAACACCCAAGGGCGCGCAAGGCGCCCTTTGTATGGAAATAGCAATACTGTTCGCCCTCATCTTTCTCAACGGCCTGTTTGCCATGTCAGAGATCGCTCTGGTCACGGCCCGCAAAGCCCGGTTGCAAAAGCTGATTGATGAGGGCGATAGCGGCGCCGCCGCCGCCGTGAAGCTGGGCGAAGACCCCACGCGTTTTCTGTCCACCATCCAGATCGGCATCACGTCCATCGGTGTCTTGAACGGTATCGTGGGCGAGGCCGCGCTGGCCGCACCGCTGGCTGCGTGGCTTGAATCGCTGGGCGTGCCCCTGCCCTACGGGGGCTATGCGGCCACCGGGCTGGTGGTGGTGCTGATCACGTATTTCTCCATCGTGGTGGGTGAACTGGTGCCCAAGCGCATCGGCCAGTCCTACCCCGAAACCTTTGCCCGCCTGGTCGCACGGCCCATCAACTTTCTCGCGCTGGCCACCAAGCCTTTTGTGCTGCTGCTGTCCACCTCCACCCGCACGCTGCTGCGCCTGATGGGTGTGAAGGAAACCAGTGGCAGCCCCGTGACGGAAGAAGAAATCCACGCCATGCTGGTCGAGGGCACGACGGCCGGGGTGATCGAATCGCACGAGCACACCATGGTGCGCAATGTGTTCCGGCTGGACGACCGCCAGATCGGCTCGCTGATGCTGCCGCGCGGCGACGTGGTGTGCCTGGACGTCGATGCTCCGTTTGAAGAGAATCTGGCGCGCATCGAGGAGTCGGACCACGCGCGGTTTCCGGTGGTGCGCGGAGGCATGGACAACATCCTGGGCGTGATCAATGCCCGCCAGTGGCTGGCCCGCGCGCTGCGCGACCGCAGCCAGACCCTGGCCGACCAGACGCTGCAGGCCGTGCTGTACGTGCCCGAAACCATCACCGGTATGGAGCTGCTGGACAACTTCCGGCTGCAGGACGTGCACATGGCGTTTGTCATCGACGAGTACGGCGAGGTGCAGGGCATCGTCACGCTGCAGGACCTGATCGAGGCCATCACCGGCGAGTTCCAGCCGCGCGACCCCGAGACCTCGTGGGCGCTGCAGCGCGAGGACGGCAGCTGGCTGCTGGACGGCCACATCCCGGTGCCCGAGCTGAAAGACCGGCTGAACCTGGACTCCGTGCCCGAGGAAGAACGTGGCCGCTACCACACCCTCAGCGGCATGATCATGTTGCTGACCGGGCGCCTGCCCAAGGTGACCGACGCAGTGCAATGGGAAGACTGGAAGCTCGAAGTGGTGGACATGGACGGCAAGACCATCGACAAGATCCTGGCCACACGCCTGACGCCCGAGGAAAAGGCCGAGGCCGAGGACAGCCCGGCGGCCTGATCGCGACGGCCCTATTCGCCGTCCACAAAAACGGTCAGCACCCCGGTGTAGCCGTACAGATGGTGGTGCGCAATTTCACCCCCGGCAAAAAAGCCGGCCAGCGGCACATCGCCCAGCGCGTGGCGCACGATCTGCAGCTCGGCACTGGGCCCGCCAAAATGGGGGCCGCCCCGGCCCGAGCAGCTCACATAGATCGCCCCGCAGATGCGCCGCCCGGTCTGGGGCAGAGCGCTGGTGCCCCGCGCCGCAGCCCCCGGTGCCGCGGCCAGATCGCCCAGGGTGTCTGACGACACCATCGGCGCAGGCTCCAGCTCCTCGGGTTCCAGCTCCTCGCGAATCTCGGCGCAGATCCGCATCAGGTCGGCGCGCGCCGCTGCCACATTGCGCTGGCAGAACGCCAGGTGCATGCCAGCCTCCACATGGTCGGCCAGGGCCACGCCCCGGCGGCTGCCGTCGAGCCCCACGATGTGGCGCACGCGCGTATCGGTGCCGAAGTGCCCCGTGCGGCGCTGGCCCTCAGGCTGCTCGCCTGCGCTGACCAACCCGGCCAGCGTGGCGCGCACCTTGCGCAGCGCGGGCTGGGGGTCTCCACTGTCCAGCGAGACCTGCAGCGTATCGAGCAGCACATCCAGCGCGGGCTCGCCATCCAGCGCCAGAACGACGTTGTCCTGCGCGGCGGTGATGGTGCGCAGCGCGCCCACGGGCTGGCAGCCCTGCGTGACGCGCGACACCAGCGCCACCCCCGCGCCAAACGCCACGCCCGACAAGCCCCCGTCAAACACCCCACTGGCGCCGCCCTGGCCGGCCATGTTGCCGTCGCCGCCCACGGCAAACTGCACACTGCTGGTGCGGCTGGCAGAGAGGCCACCAAACAGGTAGCCGGTGTCGGTGCGTGCGGCCATCTCGGCCAGCAATTCGGTCAGTTCGGGGGTGCGGCCATCGGCATGCACCAGCGCCGTGTGGGCCACAAAGCCTGCGCCCGGGTGCGGCGCGTGCGTGGGCAGCGGTGCCACGCCGGAGAACACACGGTACTGGTCGGCCGGCACATCCAGCAGCATGACCGACAGCGCCGGCTCGTCAAAGTATTCGGCATTGTTGGCCGACACGCCCACACCCACGGTACCGGTCCAGTCCGTCACCTCGGGCAGCTCGCCACTCAGGTAGTCGAGCAGCGCCTGGGCTTCGTTGCCGTAGTGGTCGGTGACGTAAAGCAGGCCCAGGGTGGATGCCGAAGCGTATTCGGGCAGCGCCATCTGGGCGCGCAATTGCGCCAGCACCAGCGCGGCGGCCATGCGCCACTGGGGGTGGGTGGCGTGGCCGGAAGGGAAAAGTTTCATGGGGTGGATCTCCATGCCAGGGCGGTGGTGGGCCGGTGTTGCGCCCACCTGCGGGTTGTTGCCACACCCGCCCGCGTTGGCGTCAGCCCGCTCGCTTGCGGGCCGCTGGGCTGCGGGTGCGGCTGCTGGCTTTTTTGGCGGCGGGTTTTGCCGTGGTTTTGCGGGCCGCAGGCTTCGGGGTGGCGGTGGTCTTTTTGGTGGCGCCCGGTGCAGCGGCACGCTTGGCGCCGCCCTGCATGGTCTGCATGCCCTTGGCGGCGAATTGGGTGGCCATGCCGGTGGCCGTCTTGAGGGCTTCCTTGGCGAGGCCCGTAGCCATGTTCTTGGTGGTGTCGATGGCGGTCTGCTTGGCCGCGTCCTTCATGGCGTTGGCGGCGATCTGCTGGAACTGGCCGGTGAGCGCGCCCCACCACTGCATTGGGTCCACCACGGTGGGCGCGGCGGCGGCGGCCGATGCCTTGCTGCCCTTCGCCTTGGCCTTGGCAGGCTGGGCGGCGGGCTCGGCTTCCTCGCGCTCGTCTTCTTCTGCTTCTTCGGCAGCGCTCGCGCGGCCCGTGACACGGGCGGCAGCCCCAGCGACGGCGCCCGCCGCTCCGCTCACGGTGTCGGCGGCTTTCTGCACACCGCTCATCACGGTGTCGGCGGTCTTGAGCTTGAAGGCATTGGCCACGTCGCCCATGCTGAAGTTCATGCCCTTGAGCGTGGCCAGGGTCATCTTCTGCACCTCCAGCGCCTGTATGGTGGCGGCCAGCGCGCGCGAGTTCTGCTCCAGCCAGAACTGCACGGCCTTGAGTTCGTCGATGCGCTTCTCGAGTTCTTCGACGCTGATGGTGGGCGCCACCCAGTTGCTGAGGTTGGGCAACTGCGGAATGCTGTTGGACGCCCCTTTGGCCAGGCTCTGCAAAAAGTCAAAACCTGGGACAAGTTTGCCGAAACCGAAATTCGATGTGTCGCTCATGGCCGCTCCGCAAGAGGTGGACGAGGGTGATCTGTGGTGGAGGCACAGCTTACTCCAATGCGTTGCGCCCGCGAAGGCGCTGCGGCGGCGGGAACCTCAGTGTTTATGCCCATCCATCATGCTGCCCGCAGTGGCACCACCGGGTGCCGCCGTGCCCACAGGCACCGTCAGGTTGAGCTTGCTTTCCGCCCCCTTGGCATCCTGGAACACCAGGGTGATGGGCACCGAGCTGTCCTTGGCCAGGGGCGCCTTCAGGTCCAGCAGCATGACGTGGTAACCACCGGGCTTGAGCTCCACGGTCTTGCCCGCAGGCAGATCGAGCATGGGCACGGCGCGCATCTTCATGATGTCGCCTTCCATCTTCATCTCGTGCACTTCGGTGATGCCAGCGGCGGGCGATTCGGCGCGCACCAGGCGGGCGCCGTCCTTGGCGGTGAGGCGCATGAAGGCGCCCGTGGCCTTCTGGCCCTGCACGCTGGCACGGGCCCAGGCGCCTTCGACCTTGACGGCGGCCGTCTGTGCCCATGCGGGGGCGCTGGCCAGTGCTGCGGCCAGTGTGGAAACGAGGGCGGCGCGGTGAAGCAGTTTTTTCATGATGGATGTCTTTCGGAGGTCAGCTGGAAATGGGGTGGAGCAGGCGCGGGGCGGACCTGACTGTCAATGATTGTGCGCACCACCGCCGCCTGTGGGCAGAATCTCCAGCGCTGCCGCAGGGGACTTCAGGTCCGACAGCTTCTGGCCCGCCTTGGGCACGTCAGTCCAGTCGTTCTTGCCTTCGGCGCAGGCCTGGCGCACGGGCCAGTACACGGTGCCGGCCTGCTCGGGCGCCTGGGCCACGAGCACGAACTCGTCGTAATGGGCGCTTTGCAGCATGTCGTCCGGCGTCTTGGCCGTCCAGGTGATGCGCACCACGTCTTCGGTGATGCTGCGGCCGTGGCTGGTGTACGGCTGTGCAAGTTTTTCGCGCTGTACCTCCAGCGTCCAACCGGGCTTGGGCATGGGACGCGCGCCGCGCATGCCGGCCGGGATGTCCACCGCGACCTGCCGCGTGGGCGACGCGCCGCAGCCGTGGCCGACCTTGAAGCTCGCCTTGTAGCTGGCGCCTGCCGGGGCCACCTGGTATTCGAGCACCACATGGGCGGATGCAGAGCCAAAAAGGCCTCCAGCGCTTAATAGTAAAGCGGTGGCAGCTATATTTTTCATAGTTTTTGATTTCATATTCAGACCTTGCGTTTCAACGATTCATTGCCTTCAACACTGGCGCGCCCGAGGCGAGCGCCACCGCGGAACCGGCTTCGCCGGGCCGCTGGAGGCGTCCCCCTTGGGGGAAGCGGCGCAAGCCGCTCAGGGGGTTACTTTCAATTCAGCCAGGTAGGTGCGCTGCGGGTAGGGGTGGAAGTTCCAGAACTGGTAGTTGTTGAGGTTGTCGATGCCCACGGCAGCGCTCACCTGCTTGGTGATCTGGTAGCGCACACGCACGTCGGTGGTGAAGTAGCGGCTGGCGCCCTGGTAGGCAAAACCGTTCACGTCGGTGTTGTCCAGCGTGCTGTATTGCTTGCCGCTGTAGCGCGCACCCAGGGTGTACGACCACTTGTCGTCCGGCCGGTAGGTTGCCACGGCGCTGGCGCGCCACTCGGGGATGCGCGGCTGCCACTTACCCACGCTGGCGGGAAACTTGTCGTTGCGGGTGATCTTGGAGTCCGTCCAGGTCAGGCTTGACCCGAGGTCGAGCCCACGCAGAAGAACATTGGCGGCCTGGTACGACAGCTCGATGCCCTTGGTGCGGATGGCATCCACGTTCTGCACGTTGGTCACGTTGGGCGTGACGAGCACGTTGGTCTGCGAATACAGCGCGTCCTTGGTGCGCTCAAAAAACGCGGTCAGGCGCAGCAGCCCATTGCCCATATCCCGCTCGGCCGTCAGCTCGGTGGTCCAGCTCTTTTCGGGCCTCAGGTTCGGGTCGTTGTTGATCAGCGTGCCGCTGCCGTTGATGCCACCCTGGTACAGCTCGGCCACGGTGGGCATGCGCACGGCGCGGCCGGTGGAGGCCTTGAGCACCCACAGGTCGCTGGCCTGGTAGGCCACTGCAGCCTTGGGCGACACATAGGTTTCGTTGCGCTCGGGGTGGCTCAGCGTGGTGGTGGCATTGCTGGTCTGGCCGTTGCTGGCACTCCAGCGCTCGGCGCGGGCGCCCAGCACGGCCTTCCACTTTGGCGCGATCTTCCAGGTGTCTTGCGCCCACAGGCCAATGAGCTGGGTGTCGCCGTTGAAGGCCTGGTTGCGTGCACCTGCAGCGCCGTTGATCCAGTTCGTCGTGGCGTTCTCCACGGTGCGCAGCTGGTAGCTGTCGCGCTGCAGCCCAAAGTCCACGATGTGCGCGCCCTGCACCCCATCCGGACGCCAAGTGCCTTTGGCGGCCAGCGTGTTCCAGCCTGTGCCCTTGCTGTTGACGATGCGCCCTGCGCCACCGTTCAGCGCGGCGGGCAGCGCCACGGTGGCGGCCCGCAGGGTGTCGGTCTGGTAGTCGTACAGGCTGGCGGCCACCTCCCAGTCGAACGCGCCCTGGGTGTGGCTTTTGACCGAGAGCCCGTGCATAAAGTGCGTGAGGTTCTCGTTGGAGACATTGAAGTCCGTGGGCGCGAGCGTGTACGAGCGGCCGTTGATGTTGACCGTGCCGCCGTACACCGCATTGCCATTGGCGTCGCGCAGGTAGCTGGTGGGGCGCCCTTCGGATTCGTTGTGCCACCAGCCCAAGGTGTAGGCCGCCCGCACGGTGGGCGAAAAGTCGTAGGCGATCTTGGCCTTGATGTGGTCTTGCTGCGTGTGGTACTGCGTGGCCGTGCCCAGCAGGTACCAAGGCTGGTTGCTGCGGTTGTTGCCCGGCACCGCGCCGGTCACGGGCGTGCCCGCGTTGCCCACGGTCCCGGCGGACACCAGCCGCGTGGGGAAGGTGAGCGGCTGGCCTTCGCTGTCGGTCTTGTTGAAGTTGAGGAACCACGACCAGTCGCCATTCTTGTTGCCGACGGATGCGCTGACCTGCTTGCCCGCGTAGGTGGCATTGGTGCCGTACAGATCGAACGGCTGGTGCTGGACGCTGACCTGCCCATGCGCCTCGAACTTCGTGGGCATGCGCGTCACATAGTCCACCACCGCGCCCACGGAGTTGCCCGTGTAGGCGGCAGAGAACGGGCCGTAGAGCACGTCCACGCGTTCGATCTCCTCGGGGGTGACCAGCATCCAGCGCGGCGCGTTGGTGGGGCCGTTGCCCAGGTAGTTGCTCAGCAAGATGCCGTCGGCGAACACCATGGACCGCGCCGGGTTGCCCGTGCCCGAGGCGCGCGTGGACAACACGGCGTGGTTGTAGTCGCCGATGTAGCGCTTGCGCACCAGCAGGCTGGGCAGGTACTTGAGGGCGTCTTCGCTGTCGGTGGCATTGATCGAATGCTCGATCTGCTCGCGCGTCACGCCCTCGATGGTGGTGGGGATCTGCGTGGGCAGCGAGGTGGGCTGGCCGCCGCGGATGGTGACCACGCCCAGCTCCTTGACGGGTGCGTTGGTGCTGTCTGCGGTCTGGGCCCACACGGGCATAGCCCAGGACAGGGCAAGGGGAAAGGCACTGGCCACGGCCAGCGCCATGCGGCTTTTGCGCATGGGAACTCCTGAATTTCAAGCCAAATAGGCCGTCAGCGCTTAACTATCAAGCGCAAACAGCTATCAAACAAATAGCAATTTCAGGAGAAGGCCGGAGGCCCGCGCGGCGGCAGCGGCGCGGCGGTGCGCGCAGCAATGTGCGCGGCGGGTATAGGGCGCAGGGCATGCGCCAGGGGATGGACTACAGGCAGCTGCGCCTGTGACGCTGGGGGAGGAGCGCCCACATGCGCGCACAACGGGCAGTCCAGCGTGTGGCTGGGCACCTCCTTGGCGCCGTCGTCGGTCTTGACCAGCACCTTGATGGCGCCCGAGCCCGAACAGATCAGCTCCATCGCCTGCGGATTGACCAGGGGCGACGCCACCGCCACCCCCATGGACAACACAAACCACGCCAGCACAAGGCGGGCGAGCCGGCGAAGGCTGCGGATGGTTTGGAGGGAGGGCATGGTGCGGATTGTAGGGGGCGGGCGCGTGAACTCCTTGACGGAGGTCATCTGCGCGACGGACTGCGTCCCCGCCCGCACCTAGGATGCGTGCTGCATTCACCACCATGACGGAGACAACACCATGCTGACACTCTGCGGCTTTTCGGCCAGCAACTACTACAACAAGGTCAAGCTCGCCCTGCTCGAAAAGGGCCTGCCCTTCACCGAGGAACTGGCCTGGGTGGGCGAGACCGACCGCAGCGCTAGCCCGCTGGGCAAGGTGCCCTACCTGCGCACCCCCGAGGGGCCGCTGTGCGAATCGGCGGTGATCGCCGACTACATCGAGGCCGCCCACCCCGCGCACCCACTGGTCCCCGCCAACCCCTACCAAGCCGCCAAGGTGCGCGAGCTGATCACCTTTCTGGAGCTGCACCTGGAGCTGGTGGCACGCAACCTGTACCCGCAGGCCTTCTTTGGCGGCACTGTGAGCGAAACCGCCCGTGAAAAGGTGGGGGCGCAACTGGAAAAGAACATTGCCGCCTTCGGCCAGCTGGCGAAGTTCAGCCCCTACGTGGGTGGCGACACCTTCACCCTGGCCGATTGCGCCGCCATCGTGCACTTGCCGCTGGTCAGCTCGGCCACCAAGATCATCTATGGCCGCGACTACCTGGCTGGCCTGCCGGTGCGGGATTACCTGACCCGCATGGCCGAGCGCCCGCACGTGCAGCGCGTGAATGCGGATCGCAAGACCAATACCGCGGAGATGCTGGCACGGCCGCCCAAGCGCTGAGCACCCTTCTTCAGCAAAGGGCCGGGGCGTCATCCCTTGACCCTGGTCAACCAGGGGCTCTGCACGCAGGCGCACCATGCAGGTATCCGCTCACCCGAGGAGACACCACATGGACAAGACCCAAGCCGCCCCATTCCGCCAACTGCTGCTGGCCCAGCAATCCGGGCTGCGGGCGCAGTTGGCTGCGCAACGCGGCGGCGTCATAGGCCGTGCAGAGGCCGCTGCCGACCACTTTGGCCAGCCCGAGGACCCACGGGCCCAGCTGGCCACCGAGCGTGAACTGGAATTTGCGCTGGACGAACGCGAAACCACCCATCTGGCCGCCGTGGAAGCAGCTTTGGCCCGCATCGAAGCCGACACGTACGGTGAATGCACGGACTGCGGCACCCACATCACCGCCGCCCGCCTGCATGCCACCCCCGAAGCTGCGCGCTGCGTGCATTGCCAGGAGAAGGCCGAGCAGCATCGCCGCGCAGCCTGAATCGGCGCACGCTGCTCCAGCGTTCCGCCGCCACTTCCAGCAAAACCTCCGCCAACGCACCCATACTGGCTGCTATCCTTTACAGGATGCGCAGCCTGTTTCACCTTGCCTTTCACGTGACCGACCTCGATGCCGCCCGCCGCTTCTACGGCGGTGTGCTGGGCTGCCAGGAAGGCCGAAGCACCGACACCTGGGTGGATTTTGATTTCTTTGGCCACCAGATCTCGCTGCACCTGGGCACACCCTTTTCCAGCGCCCGCACGGGCCATGTCGGCAATCACCTGGTGCCCATGCCGCACTTCGGCGCCATCCTGGAATTGCCCGACTGGCATGCGCTGGCCGCACGCCTGAAAGCAGCTGGCACCGCCTTTGTCCTGGAGCCACAGGTGCGTTTTGAAGGCCAGCCCGGGGAACAGTGGACGATGTTCTTTCACGACCCGAGCGGCAATCCCATCGAGATCAAGGGCTTTCGCTCGCTGGACGCGGTGTACGCACCGTGAGCTACACCTTCGCATCGGCCACCATCCTGCTGTTGCTGATCACCGATCCGCTGGGCAACATCCCCATCTTTGCCAACGCACTGCGCGGCGTGGCGCCCGAGCGCCGTGCAAGGGTGATCCTGCGGGAAGTGCTGATCGCGTTTGCGCTGCTGATGGTGTTCCTGTTCTTCGGCGCGGAGTTTCTGCGGGTGATGAACCTGAGCGATCTTTCGCTGCAGATAGCAGGCGCCGTCGTGCTGTTTCTGATCGCACTGCGCATGATCTTTCCGCCCGAATCCGGGCCACAGGCCGAATTGCCTGGAGAGCCGCTGATCGTGCCACTGGCCATTCCGGCCTTGGCGGGCCCCTCAGCCCTGGCCACGGTGATGTTGCTGGTGGCCCAGGCCCCCGAGCGCCGTTGGGAATGGGTGGGTGCGCTGTGCGTGACCATGGCCGTGTGCGCCGTGGTGCTGTTGATGGCCGAACGCATCCAGCGCCTGGTGGGAGAACGCGTGGTGATGGCGTTTGAACGCCTGATGGGCTTGATCCTGGTCGCCATCTCGGTGGAGATGCTGATCCGGGGGATCAAGCAGCTCGCGCAGCAGCTGTAGCCGCCGCTCGCCCCCAACAGCGAGGGAGGGGAACCGGGGATTCCACCTCCGCTCCGCCCTGAGGGCTGGCATGCCAGCAACTACAGTGCGCCGCCGGCGCGCAAGCTCAACGGCGTTGCAGCAACGGGATGGTGCCCAGCGCGAACACCGAGTTGGGCACCCCCACCCGCGCCATCAAAGGGCGTGGCTTAGCGTTCAGCTTGGGCCGGGGTGCGACAGGCGCCATCTCCTCAGCAACCACCCCCTTGGCATGCTGCTCGGCCACAAGGTCCTGCAAAGTCACTGACTGCAGGTACTCCATGACCCGCGCGTTGAAGGTGGACCAAAGTTCACCCGTCATCGACTTCACCTGGGCAGCCTGGCCGACATCCAGGCTTTGCAGATCGTCAGTCTTGAGGTTTTCGACGGCCAGGATGATCTCGGCAACCGAGATCTGGTCGGTGTTCCGGGCCAGGGTGTAGCCGCCGCCAGGGCCGCGTGTACTGTCCACGAGCCCGGCACGCCGCAGGGCACTGAACAGCTGCTCCAGGTACGACAGCGAGATGCCCTGCCGTGCGCTGATCGTCGACAGTGCTACCGGCCGCATCTTCTGGCGCAGTGCCAAATCCGTCATTGCCGATACCGCAAGTTGTCCTCGGGTGGTGATCCGCATCGTTGCTACTCCTTGTGAACGTTGACAGTTCCAGACCGCTGCGCGAACCGCTGCGGAAAGGGGCCAAGGGTTCAATGTAGGGCGTTTGATACTTCGCGTATATTCGTTTTATCAAAGTAAATAATTCGCTTTTTCCGCAGTATCTACCCCCATGAACTTTAAACACCTCCGATATTTCTGGACAGTTGCCAAAGCCGGCGGCGTCATGCGCGCTGGAGAACAACTGCACACCACGCCCCAGACGCTGTCCGGCCAGATCAAGCAACTGGAGGAATGGCTGGGCCACGACCTGTTTCGCAAGCGCGGGCGCGGGCTTGAACTCACCAGTGAAGGCCGTGTCGCCCTGGGATACGCCGAACAGATCTTTGCGCTGGGTGACGAGTTGGAGAAATCCATCCGCCTCTCGCGTGGCCAGGCCAAGCCGCTGGAATTTCGTGTGGGGGTGGCCGACTCCATTGCCAAATCCGTGGCCTATCACCTTCTGGAGCCGGCGCTTGGAATGCCTGAGCAGGTGCACATGACCTGCCAGGAGGGGAAATTTCCAGAACTCATCGCACAACTGAGCCTGCACAAGCTCGATCTGGTGCTCGCGGACGAGCCGGTCTCCAAGAAGATCGGTGTCAAGGCGTTCAACCACCCTTTGGGAACCAGCGGCATGAGTTTTTTCAGCGCACCTGGCCTGAGGGCGCAGCTGGATGGAACATTCCCCCAATGCCTCCAAGGAGCCCCCATGCTCATCCAGGGGCCCATGTCCTCCGTGCGCCAGCAGCTCGATCACTGGCTCAATAAACACCATCTTCAGCCCCGGATCGTGGGAGAGTTCGATGACAGCGCCCTCATGAACGCCTTCGGCCGCGAAGGCCGGGGAGTTTTCACCTCACCCACGGTGCTCGACGCGGAAACCACCACCCAGTTCGGTGTCGAGGTGATCGGTCGCACTACAGAGCTGGTCGAGGAGTTTTTTGCAATCTCCGTGGAGCGGCGCATCACGCACCCTTGCGTGGTGGCAATTACCAAGGCGGCGAAGGCTGATCTTTTTGGGCGATGAGCGACCTCCCGATGCGGGCTACAACTGCGCAGGGAATTCCCCGCGAGGAGCTGCCCTGTCACAGCCAAAGCGGCTTTGCTCTGGCTACAGAAAACCGGTGCTCAGCAATGGGGTCAGTTGGCGCAATAGCTGAACACAGCCGCCACCTCCCTGAGCCACCAGGGTATTTGCCTCGTTGAGTACGCGCGACGGGCTAACGGAGGGCTGCCCTCATCACTTGCCCCAGCAGGACACAGCAATTGCCTGACACGTGTGGGCGCAGCGCCAGCCAAGGCCCACAAACAAAAACGCCCACTACGAAGTGGGCGTTTTGCTTAGCAGATGCCTGCTATTTTTTTGGTTGCGCGAGAAGGATTTGAACCTCCGACCTTTGGGTTATGAGCCCAACGAGCTACCAGACTGCTCCATCGCGCGGTAAGAAATAAATTATACCCTATTATTCAGCTGCTGCCGAATTATTTTCAGTTTCAGCTGCACGATCCACCAGTTCAACCAGGGCCATAGGGGCGTTGTCGCCCACGCGGAAGCCCATCTTCAGAATACGGGTGTAGCCACCAGGACGCGCATTGAAGCGGGGGCCCAGGTCGTTGAACAGCTTGGTGACACTGTCACGATCGCGCAGGCGGTTAAAAGCGAGGCGGCGATTGGCAACGGTGTCCACCTTGGCCAAGGTGATCATGGGTTCGATCACACGGCGCAGTTCCTTGGCCTTGGGGACGGTGGTCTTGATGACTTCGTGCTCGATGATCGAGTTCATCATGTTCTGCAGCATCGCAAGGCGGTGCGAGCTAGTGCGATTGAGTTTGCGGAGGCCGTGACCGTGACGCATGGTGCTTTTTCCTTATTTAAAATTAAATCAGGCAGCCGTATAAGGTACTGCCCGAGGCACTGTCCCCTTCAAGGGAACCAAAAACCGAGCCCTCCTATTCGGAGAGCCCAGAATTATAACTTAACGCTTGTCCAGACCGGCTGGTGGCCAGTTCTCCAATTTCATGCCCAGCGTGAGACCACGCGATGCGAGCACTTCCTTGATCTCGTTCAGCGACTTACGGCCCAGGTTAGGCGTCTTGAGCAACTCGTTCTCGGTGCGCTGGATCAGGTCACCGATGTAGTAGATGTTCTCAGCCTTCAGGCAGTTGGCCGAACGCACGGTCAATTCCAGCTCGTCCACAGGACGCAGCAGGATCGGATCGAACGTTGCGTTGCCGCGTGGACCTGCAGGTGCGTCGAACGCGGCCAGCTCGCCGCCTTCCAGCTGTGCAAACACAGCCAGTTGTTCAACCAGGATCTTGGCCGATGCACGCACTGCGTCTTCGGCAGTGATGGCACCATTGGTTTCGATCTCGACGACCAGCTTGTCCAGGTCGGTACGCTGCTCCACGCGGGCGCTTTCCACCGTGTAGCTCACGCGCTTCACAGGGGAGAACGATGCGTCCAGCACAATACGCCCAATCGACTTGGTCGATTCGTCTGCATAGCGGCGCAGGCTGCCAGGCACGTAGCCACGGCCCTTCTCGACCTTGATCTGCATGTCCAGCTTGCCGCCAGCCGACAGGTTGGCAATCACATGGTCAGGGTTGACGATTTCCACGTCATGAGGGGTCTGGATATCACGCGCCGTGACCACACCTTCGCCATCCTTGCGCAGGCTCAACGTGACTTCGTCACGGTTGTGCAGCTTGAACACCACGCCCTTGAGGTTCAGCAGGATGTTGACCACATCTTCTTGAACGCCGTCAATGGACGAGTACTCATGCAGAACGCCTGCAATGGTGACTTCCGTCGCTGCGTAACCCACCATGGACGAGAGCAGGACGCGCCGAATGGCGTTGCCCAGCGTGTGGCCGTACCCACGCTCGAACGGCTCCAGTGCGACCTTGGCACGATTGTGGCCAAGCTGCTCGACATTGATCGCCTTGGGTTTCAGCAAATTGGTTTGCATTCAGACTTCCTCTCAATACCCCCAGCTCGTTACACCGGTAAGGCTGGTGAAGCGCCTAAACCGCGATGCCTCGCGGTTTAGGGACGGTTTTCTCGAAATACGTACCGAGCGATTAGCGCGAGTACAACTCAACGATCAGAGATTCGTTGATGTCGGCGCCAAACTCATCACGGTCTGGCACCTTCTTGAAGATGCCTTCAGCCTTTTCAGCATTCACTTCCACCCAAGCCGGCATGCCTACTTGAGCGGCGAGTTGCAGGGCTTCCACAACGCGGTTTTGTTTCTTCGACTTTTCACGCACTGCAACCACGTCGCCCGTCTTCACGAGGTACGAAGCGATGTTCACGGACTTGCCGTTCACGGTGATCGCCTTGTGGGACACCAGCTGACGCGCTTCAGCGCGGGTCGAGCCGAAACCCATGCGGTACACCACATTGTCCAGACGCGATTCCAGCAGGAACAGCAGGTTGGCACCGGTGTTGCCCTTTTTGCCGTCAGCAGCTTCGAAGTAGCGACGGAATTGCTTCTCCAGCACGCCGTACATGCGCTTGACCTTCTGCTTTTCACGCAGTTGCAGACCATAGTCAGAGGTACGGGCACCAGAGGTGCGGCCGTGCTGACCAGGCTTGGAGTCGAATTTGGACTTGTCGGCGATCGAGCGACGGGCGCTCTTCAGGAACAGGTCCGTGCCTTCACGGCGGGAGAGTTTGGCCTTGGGGCCGAGGTAACGTGCCACTTGAGCTTCCTTTGTGTCATCTACCGCAAACCATTGCGGGAGCCGCCTGAGGCGCTTGCGCGTTCACAGGCGGCGGTGGGCTTAGAGAGATTAGATACGACGACGCTTTTGAGGGCGGCAGCCGTTGTGGGGCACCGGGGTCACGTCAGAAATCGACGTGATGCGGATGCCCAGTGCGCCCAGTGCGCGCACCGAAGATTCACGGCCAGGACCAGGGCCCTTGATTTCAACGTCAAGGTTCTTGATACCTTGGTCGATGGCAGCGCGGCCAGCCACTTCCGAAGCCACTTGAGCTGCGAAAGGAGTGGACTTGCGTGAGCCCTTGAAACCTTGGCCACCGGACGAAGCCCACGACAAGGCATTGCCCTGGCGATCAGTGATCGTGATGATGGTGTTGTTGAACGAGGCGTGCACGTGTGCAATACCGTCCGAAACGTTCTTCCGGACCTTCTTGCGAACGCGCTGAGCTGCGTTATTGGCAGGAGACTTAGCCATGATGATCTTTCAATCTTTATTTCTTCAGTGCAGCTGCACCCTTGCGCGGACCCTTGCGAGTGCGTGCATTGGTACGGGTGCGCTGACCACGCATTGGCAGACCGCGGCGATGGCGGAAGCCACGATAGCAGCCGATGTCCATCAATCGCTTGATGTTCATGGTGGTTTCGCGGCGCAGGTCACCTTCAATGGTGAACTGCTCGATTTGCTCGCGAATTTTTTCCAGATCGCCGTCCGTCAGATCCTTGATCTTCTTGGAGTAAGCGATACCAGTTGCTTCGCAAATCTTGCGAGCGCGGGTGCGACCAATGCCAAAAATGGCGGTCAAACCGATTTCCGCGTGCTTGTGCGGCGGAATGTTAATGCCAGCGATACGTGCCATATGCGTCCTCTAATACTTTCCAATCAACCTTGGCGCTGCTTGTGACGCAGATCCGTGCAGATCACGCGCACCACACCCTTGCGGCGGATGATCTTGCAGTTGCGGCAGATTTTTTTGACCGAAGCCGAAACTCTCATTGCATTCTCCTAAAACTTGTCCATCCGTCCCGGCTGTTTCGCACGGAACACAATTTGTGCCCGCGAAAAATCGTGGGGCGCCAACTCAACCGATATCCAGTTCTTGCAGGCAGTGTCGCGATGCGAACACTACCTTCCTCATCATCAACCGCCACCTGCATTGCCTTTGAAGTTGGCCTTCTTGAGCAGCGATTCGTACTGTTGCGACATCATGTAGTTTTGAACCTGGGCCATGAAGTCCATGGTCACAACCACAATGATCAGCAGCGAGGTTCCACCAAAGTAGAACGGAACGTTGTACTTCAAGATCAGGAACTCTGGCAGCAAACACACAAAGGTGATGTAGACAGCGCCCGCCAGAGTCAGGCGAACCAGAATCTTGTCGATATAACGTGCCGTTTGCTCACCCGGGCGGATGCCTGGAATGAACGCACCGCTCTTCTTCAGGTTGTCTGCAGTTTCCCGGCTGTTGAAAACCAGGGCCGTGTAGAAAAAGCAGAAGAAGATGATTGCAGCGGCATAGAACATCACGTAGATCGGCTGACCTGGAGTCAGTGCGCCCGAAATGTCCTTCAACCATCGCATCGATTCACCCGCACTGAACCAATTCACTACGGTTGCCGGCAACAGGATGATCGACGAAGCAAAGATCGGGGGAATCACGCCTGCCATGTTCAGCTTCAAGGGCAAATGCGACGACTGACCGCCATAGACCTTGTTACCCACCTGCCGACGAGCGTAATTCACCAATATCTTGCGTTGGCCACGTTCCACGAACACCACGAAGTAGGTCACCAGACCAACCACGAGGACGATGAAGATAGCGGCCAGAATGCTCATGGCACCTGTACGAACCAATTCCAAAAGACCACCGATGGAACTTGGCAGGCCAGCAGCGATACCTGCAAAGATCAGGATCGAGATTCCGTTGCCCAAACCCCGCTCTGTGATCTGCTCACCCAGCCACATCAGAAACATCGTGCCGGCTGTCAGGCTGACAACAGCCGTCATGCGGAACCCGAAACCAGGACTGAGCACAAGACCTGCAGAACTTTCCAGCGCCACCGCAATACCCAACGACTGGAACAGAGCAAGACCCAAGGTGCCATACCGCGTGTACTGCGTGATTTTCCTGCGACCGGCTTCGCCTTCCTTCTTCAACTGCTCGAATGTGGGAACCACATAAGTCATCAACTGCATGATGATCGATGCCGAGATGTACGGCATGATCCCCAGCGCGAAAACCGTGAAACGCGAAAGCGCACCACCCGAGAACATGTTGAACAGATTCAGTATCCCGCCTTGCTGGCCACTGAAGAGCTGCTGGAGTTGGGCTGGATCGATACCGGGCACAGGGATATGAGCCCCGATGCGATACACGACCAGCGCAAGCAACAGAAAAACCAGACGACGGCGCAGGTCGCCGAACTTACCGGTCTTTGCAATTTGAGCTGCGCTAGTAGCCACAGATGCCTTCCTTCAGAGCCACACTCAGGCGACGCTGCCGCCAGCAGCTTCAATCGCTGCCTTGGCACCAGCCGTAGCGCCCACGCCATTCAGCTTGACAGCCTTGGTCAGGGAACCGCTCTTTATGACCTTCACCACCTTAGCCAGTTCACCGATCAGACCAGCTTGCTTCAGAGCCAGCACATCCACCTCGGCTAGGCCGAGTTGATCCAATGCCGTCAACGTCACTTCTGCGTTGAACTTGAGCAAGTGCGACTTGAAGCCACGCTTGGGCAAGCGGCGTTGCAAAGGCATTTGACCGCCTTCAAAGCCAACCTTATGGTAACCACCGGCGCGAGACTTCTGACCCTTGTGACCACGGCCAGCGGTCTTGCCCAGACCGGAGCCGATACCACGGCCTACGCGGCGCTTGGCATGCTTGGCGCCGTCTGCGGGCTTGATGCTATTGAGTTCCATGATCTATCTCTCAGAGGACTTTGACCAGATAGCTGATCTTGTTAATCATGCCGCGCACTTCGGGCGAGTCCTGCAGTTCGCTCACGCTATTGAGCTTGCGCAGACCCAGGCCGCGAACGGTAGCGCGGTGCGATTCCTTGGTGCCAATCGGGCTGCGCACCAGTTGAATCTTGACGGTTTGTTGCGTAGTCATTTCCAGCTTCCTATCAGGCGAAGATGTCTTCGACCGTCTTGCCGCGCTTGGCGGCCACATTCGACGGGGTGGTCGAATTGACGAGCGCATCAAAGGTGGCACGGACCATGTTGTAGGGGTTCGACGAACCATGGCTCTTGGCCACGATGTCGGTGATGCCCACCACTTCGAAAACAGCGCGCATGGGGCCGCCAGCGATGATGCCGGTACCCTTGGGAGCTGGGTGGAGTTCCACCGAAGCCGCACCGTGGTGACCCTTCACCGAGTGGTGAATGGTGCCGCTCTTGAGCGAAACCTTGACCAGGTTGCGACGGCATTCTTCCATCGCTTTTTGCACAGCAGCAGGCACTTCCTTGGACTTGCCCTTGCCCATGCCAACGCGGCCATCACCGTCGCCAACCACAGTCAGTGCAGCGAAACCGAGAATACGGCCACCCTTCACGACTTTGGTCACGCGGTTGACCGCGATCATTTTTTCGCGCAGACCGTCGTCTTGACCTTCGGTCTGCACTTTGGGTTGAAATTTAGCCATTTTGTATTCCGCTCCGCTTAGAACTGCAGGCCGGCTTCACGGGCTGCGTCGGCCAGGGCCTTGACGCGACCGTGGTAGGCAAAGCCTGCGCGATCAAATGCAACCTTCTCGACGCCTGCAGCCTTTGCCTTTTCAGCAATGCGCTTGCCAATGGCCGTGGCGGCGGCGGCGTTGCCACCCTTGCCCGAACCACCGAGTTCCTTGCGCACGTCGGCTTCTGCAGTGGAGGCACTGGCCAACACCTTGCTGCCGTCGCCAGAAATCACGCTGGCATAGATATGGAGGTTCGTGCGGTTCACGGTGAGACGCGCCACGCCTTGCTGTGCAATGCGGATGCGGGTCTGGCGCGAACGACGAAGACGCTGCTCTTTCTTGGTCAACATGTTGCAGCTCCTTATTTCTTCTTGGTCTCTTTGATCGTGATCTTTTCGTCCGCGTAGCGGATACCCTTGCCCTTGTAGGGCTCGGGAGGGCGAACAGCACGAATCTCAGCAGCGATTTGACCGACGCGTTGACGATCGGCACCCTTGACCACCACTTCAGTGGGGGTTGGGGTAGCCACCGTAATACCAGCGGGCATTTCGATATTGACCGGATGCGAATAACCAACAGCCAGGTTCAGCTTGGAACCCGAAGCAGCGGCCTTGTAACCCACGCCAACCAAGCTCAGTTTCTTTTCGAAACCTTTGCTGACGCCGACCACCATGTTGTTGACCAACTGACGAATCGTGCCGCTCATGGCATTGGCTTCGCGGGAGTCATTGACAGGCTCAAAGCTGAGCTTGCCTTCATTGCTCGATACCTTCACCAGCACATTTTGTGCAAGCGACAGGGCGCCGCCAGAACCCTTGACAGAGATCTGGTCATCTTTCACGGACACATCCACGCCAGCGGGGATGGTCACGGGCATTTTTCCTACTCGGGACATTTCAGTTTCTCCTCAATGCCGCGGGTTAGGCCACGTAGCAGAGCACTTCGCCACCGACACCGGTAGCACGCGCTTTGCGATCAGTCATCACGCCCTTGGGCGTCGTGACAATTGCCACACCCAGACCGTTCATGACTTGTGGAATGGAATCACGGCCTTTGTAGACACGCAGTCCGGGGCGGCTGACACGCTCGATGCGCTCAATCACGGGACGACCTGCGTAATACTTCAGGGCAATTTCGAGTTCCGACTTGCCAGCTTCGGTTTTCACCTGGAAGCCGTCGATATAACCTTCGTCCTTCAGCACCTGGGCGATGGCAATCTTCACTTTGGAAGAAGGCACCAGAACCGTGGCCTTGGCGACCATCTGTGCATTACGGATGCGGGTCAGCAAGTCAGCGATGGGATCACTCATGCTCATGTTTAATCTCTCCTGCCTGCTTACCAGCTGGCCTTGGTGACACCGGGGATGTCGCCTGCAAAAGCCAGTTCGCGGATCTTGGCGCGAGCCAGACCGAATTGACGGAAGGTGCCACGTGGACGACCGGTGATTTCGCAACGGTTGCGCTGACGCGTGGGATTTGCATTGCGTGGGAGCTTTTGCAGACCTAAACGGGCCGCATCACGCTCTTCGTCGCTGCGCTTGGCATCGCCAGCGATTGCCTTCAGTTCCGCATACTTGGTTGCGTACTTGGCCGCCAGTTTTTCGCGCTTCAGTTCGCGCTGGATCAAAGCTACTTTAGCCATGCTTCGCCTCAGTTCTTGAACGGGAAACGGAAGCCAGCGAGAAGCGCCTTGGCTTCTTCATCGGTCTGGGCCGTCGTGGTGATGCTGATATTGAGACCGCGCAGGGCGTCGACCTTGTCGTACTCAATTTCAGGGAAAATGATCTGCTCTTTCACGCCGATGTTGTAGTTACCACGGCCGTCAAAAGCGCGACCGGAGATACCACGGAAGTCACGCACGCGGGGCAGAGCCACGGTCACGAAACGGTCCAGGAACTCATACATCTGCACGCCACGCAGCGTGACCATGCAACCGATGGCCTGACCTTCGCGGATTTTGAAACCAGCGATAGCTTTCTTGGCCTTGGTCACCACGGGCTTTTGACCAGCAATCTTGGTCAGATCAGCCACAGCGTTGTCCATCACCTTTTTGTCCGAGACTGCCTCGCTCACGCCCATGTTCAGGGTGATCTTGGTCAGACGGGGAACCTGCATCGGCGAGGTGTAGCCGAACTGCTTGATCAGTTCGGGAGCGACTTTGTCGCGGTAAATTTCTTGCAGTCGTGCCATGTTTACCCCTTAGGCCGCCTTGATTTCAGCGCCGCTGGACTTGAACACGCGAATGCGCGAACCGTCGGCCTGCACCTTGATGCCCACGCGATCAGCCTTGCCAGTAGCGGCATTGAAGATGGCAATGTTGGACTGATGAATTGGCATGGACTTTTCAACGATGCCGCCCGTCGTACCCTTCATGGGGTTTGGCTTGGCGTGCTTCTTGACCATGTTGATGCCGTCGATGACCACATAGGAGTCATCCTTGCGCAGCGACACTGTGCCGCGCTTGCCCTTATCGCGCCCTGTCAGCACGATGACTTCGTCGCCCTTGCGAATCTTGTTCATGGCGCGTCCTTAGAGAACTTCAGGAGCCAGGGACACGATCTTCATGAACTTCTCGGTACGCAGTTCACGCGTCACGGGTCCAAAGATGCGGGTGCCGATAGGCTCCAACTTTGCATTCAGCAACACTGCTGCGTTGCCGTCGAATTTGACGAGCGAGCCATCACCGCGGCGGATGCCCTTTGCGGTACGAACGACCACTGCGCTATAAACCTCGCCTTTTTTGACGCGGCCACGCGGAGCGGCTTCTTTGATACTCACCTTGATGATGTCGCCAACGCTTGCATAGCGACGCTTCGAGCCACCCAGCACCTTGATGCAAAGGACGGACTTGGCGCCGGTATTGTCGGCAACCTCTAACCGAGATTCTGTCTGGATCATTTCAATATTCCCAACTTGCACCAGAAGACCACGGCCCCAGAGAACTTCTCAAGGGCTGCAAATCAGCCAGTCAGTCTTGGGCCCGTCGTCCGCACCGCAAACCATTTGCAGCACTTCCCGCTGGGCAGAAACTTCACGTAGGAAACGCGAAGCCCTCGATTATTGCCAAAAGCTTTTGGGAAGTCAAGCGCCCTATCACACCGGCACGTGCAAATACTGTTGCGCCAGTGCCAGAAAGGCTTCGAGTTGCGGATCTGTCCCCAGTTCTTCGCGCAACAGCTCTGCGACAGAAGGCGCCAAAGCCATCGCCTTGCGGGCGTCCAAGAACAGCAGCCGGGAACGGCGGGCAAGAACGTCCTCCACCGTGCGGGCATACTCAAAGCGTGCGGCAAATCGCACCATGGCAACGGTCAATCCGCCTCCAAGCGCAGTCTGCGCACCGGGGAGCCCCAGAACGGCAGCCGCCTCCCCGCCATAGGAATGCAACCCTTGGGCATCGCTGATGCGGTGCTTGACAGCTTCTTTGGGCGTCCCGACCAAGGGTAAATGGTTCGTGACACCGGCTGGCTTTTCCGGAAGCAGTCCCGTGCTGAAGCATTTTTGCAACACATCTTCAGCCATCGCACGGTAAGTGGTCCATTTACCGCCCGTCACGGTGATCAGGCCGCTGCGACTGGCCAGCACCGTGTGCTCCCGGCTGATCTTCTTGGTGTTGTCGCCATCATCGTCCTGCGGCTTGACCAGAGGGCGCAGACCGACCCAAATACTCCGGATGTCCTCCACCTTGGGGGCGCGGGTGAGATAGCGGGCCGACTCTTCCAGAATGAAACGGACCTCCTCCCCAAATGGCTCGGGCTCGCGCACGATGTCCTGGCGCGGACTGTCCGTGGTTCCCAGAATGAGCTTGCCCAGCCATGGCACCGCAAACAGGACCCGACCGTCGGCGGTCTTGGGCACCATCAAGGCGTGGTCGGACGGGAGGAACTCCCGGTCCACCACGATATGAACCCCCTGGCTTGGCGCCACGATGGGCTTGACGGGCCGCCCGATGGCCTCGCCATCCATCTGGCGCAAGGTGTCCACCCAAACTCCGGTGGCATTGACCACGGTGCGTGCGCGCACCGTGAATTGCTGCCCGCTGTCGGAGTCTTCACAAGTAAATCCAACCACCTTGCCAGCCTCATGCACCAAGGCACGCGCGGGACAGTAATTGACCAGCAAGGCACCCAGACTCGCCGCAGTCCGCGCCAGCGCCAGGGCAAGACGGGCATCGTCGAACTGGCCATCCCAGTACTTGACGCCACCCTTGAGCCCCTCGGAGCGGGCTGTGGGCAGGCATTCAAGGGTGCGGGCACGGCCCAGAAATTGGGTCGCGCCAAGCCCGGCTTTTCCAGCCAGTGCGTCGTACATCATGAGTCCGATGCCGTAGAAAGGCGTCTCCCAGAATCGGTACGACGGCATGACGAACGGAAGAGGCTGCGCCAGATGCGGCGCATTGTTTAGCAGCGTTGTGCGCTCGTGCAGCGCTTCACGGACCAGAGCAATGTTTCCCTGCGCCAGATAACGAACCCCCCCGTGCACCAGCTTGGTGGCGCGGGAAGAGGTCCCCTTGGCAAAGTCGTGGGAATCCACCAAAACCACGCTGAAACCACGCGCCGCCGCATCCAGAGCGACACCAAGCCCTGTCGCCCCGCCGCCAATCACAGCGAGGTCGTATTGGTGCGGCTCGGCCAGACGGGCCAGCAGGTCGGCGCGTCGTGTGGGAAGGGGGGCTGTGGCAATGGTCATGGGGTGATTGTCCATGGGCGGAAGCAAAATTTAAGGGTTTACCCTTAAATTCTTGGCACTTCCAAAAGAGAAAACGCGCCTTCGGGCCAGAGACACCGAGGGCGATATGGAGCGAAAAAGGCAGCCAGAGACCTTGTGAGCCCTGGCTGCCGTCGGCGGGGTCGTCAGGAACGCGACCTCAGGAGATCAACGTGCCTTGCCGTCTTTCCATGCCTGCAACAGGGTGCCGTACGCAATCGTCTGACCCTTTGGCTTCTCATTGGCCAACTTGGCCCATGGCGCTTGCTTGTCGCTCAGCCACTTGGCGTTGTCGCTCTTCGGATTGAGCTTGGGAGCGCAATGCGCCATGCCAGCGCGCTCCAGGCGGGCCATCACCTGGTCCATTTCGTCGGCGAGCGTGTCCATGGCGCCCTGGGGCGTCTTCTCACCCGTCACAGCCTGGGCCACGTTCTTCCACCACAGCTGGGCCAGCTTGGGGTAGTCAGGCACGTTGGTACCGGTGGGCGACCATGCCACGCGGGCGGGGCTGCGGTAAAACTCCACCAGACCACCCAGTTTGGGTGCCAGGTCGGTCATGGCCTTGGACTGGATATCGCTTTCGCGGATCGGGGTCAGGCCGACGATGGTCTTCTTGAGCGACGTGGTCTTGGCCGTCACGAACTGGGCATAGAGCCAGGCGGCGGCGGTCTTGTTCGCGTCGTGGTCCTTGAAGAAGGTCCAGCTGCCCACGTCCTGGTAGCCGTTTTGCATGCCTTGCTTCCAGTACGGGCCGTTCGGGCCGGGGGCCATGCGCCACTTGGGCGTGCCGTCCGCGTTCACCACGGGCAGGCCGGGCTTGGTCATGTCGGCCGTGAAGGCGGTGTACCAGAAGATTTGCTGCGCGATCTGGCCCTGGGCGGGCACGGGGCCGGCTTCGCCGAAGGTCATGCCGGTGGCTTCCTTGGGCGCGTACTTCTTCATCCAGTCCACGTACTTGGTCAGCGCATAGACGGCGGCAGGCGAGTTGGTAGCACCACCACGGGCCACCGAGGCGCCCACCGGCGTGCACTTGTCGTCGGCCACGCGGATGCCCCATTCGTCGATCGGCAGGCCGTTGGGCGCGCCAATATCGGCCGTGCCGGCCATCGACAGCCAGGCATCGGTGAAGCGCCAGCCCAGCGACGGGTCCTTCTTGCCGTAATCCATGTGGCCATAGATGGGCTTGCCATCAATGTTCTTCACGTCGTTGGTGAAGAACTCGGCAATGTCCTCGTAGGCGCTCCAGTTGAGCGGCACGCCCAGGTCGTAGCCGTACTTGGCCTTGAACTTGTCCTTGATGTCCTTGCGGTCGAACAGGTCGGCACGGAACCAGTACAGGTTGGCGAACTGCTGGTCAGGCAGCTGGTACATCTTTCCATCGGGGCCGGTCGTGAACTTGGTGCCGATGTAGTCCTTGAGGTCGATGCCCGGGTTCGTGAACTCCTTGCCCGCGCCGCCCATGTAGTCAGTCAGGCTCATGATCTTGCCGTAGCGGTAGTGCGTACCGATCAGGTCCGAGTCCGAGATCCAGCCGTCATAGATCGACTTGCCCGACTGCATCGAAGTCTGCAGCTTCTCGACCACGTCGCCTTCCTGAATCAGGTCGTGCTTGACCTTGATGCCAGTGATTTCCTCAAACGCCTTGGCAAGCGTCTTGGATTCGTATTCGTGGGTGGTGATGGTTTCAGACACCACCGAGATTTCCTTCACGCCCTTGGCTTGCAGCTTCTTGGCTGCTTCGATGAACCACTTCATCTCGGCCATCTGCTGGTCCTTGCTCAGCGTCGACGGCTGAAACTCGCTGTCGACCCACTTCTTGGCTTCCGCCTCGCCCGCCATGGCGGCCTGGCCCGTCATGACCGCAACTGCCAGTGCCAGCGCTGTGTACCGCGTCTTCATAGTGCCTGTCTCCTCATAGTCATCTCCCCTTTTGGATGCAAGGGCCGCGTGGCTCCGGGGAAGGATCGAGCCGCGCGACGGGAACCTTGGTGGCCGCTCAGCCTTTGCGCATGATCAACGCGAGCAGCAGCATGGACAGCACGAAGCTGAACCAGATCGATGGGTCTTCGCCGAGGCTGAACCACTGCGCCAGCTTGCCGCTGATGCCCACAAAAATCAGATTCACATACGCGGCTGAGAGCAGGCCGATGAACAGGCGATCGCCGCGCGTGGTTTCCAGCGGCAGGAACCCCTTGCGCATCGCCGTGGGGGACTTGAGCTCCCACACCGTCATGCCCACCAGCATCAGCACGATGCATGTGAAGAACACTGCCACCGGCAGGGTCCAGGCCATCCAC
The DNA here is from genome assembly GCF_001428965.1 of Acidovorax sp. Root275. NCBI lineage: Bacteria > Pseudomonadati > Pseudomonadota > Betaproteobacteria > Burkholderiales > Comamonadaceae > Acidovorax > Acidovorax sp. Root275. The sequence continues at coordinate 179,515 of NZ_LMJH01000011.1, forward strand.
TCAAACATTTGTACCCCCCTGAGAGCCTGCGGCGCTTCCCCCCAAGGGGGCGCAGCCAGTGGCCGGGCGAAGCCCGTTCCACGACTGCCGCTGGCGTCGGAAGGCCTGCGCACCCTGCAGCGAACTGGTGTAGTTCATGGTTCTGTCTCCCTTCACGCTAGACGCGGCCCATCGCGAAACCCTTCGCGATGTAGTGCCGCACAAACCAGATCACGATGGCGCCCGGCACGATGGTCAGCACGCCAGCGGCGGCCAGCGTCGCCCAGTCCATTCCACTGGCGCTCACCGTGCGCGTCATGGTGGCCACGATGGGCTTGGCGTTCACGCTGGTCAGCGTGCGGGCCAGCAGCAGCTCCACCCAGCTGAACATGAAGCAGAAGAACGCTGCCACACCCACGCCCGCCTTGATCAGCGGCAGAAACACCGTCATGAAAAACCGCGGAAAGCTGTAGCCGTCGATGTACGCCGTCTCGTCGATCTCGCGCGGGATGCCGCTCATGAAGCCTTCCAGGATCCACACCGCCAGCGGCACGTTGAACAGCAAGTGCGCCAGCGCCACGGCAATGTGCGTGTCCATCAGCCCCACGGTGGTGTAGAGCTGAAAGAACGGCAGCAGGAACACGGCCGGTGGCGTCATGCGGTTGGTCAGCAACCAGAAGAACACATGCTTGTCGCCCAGGAACTGGTAACGGCTGAACGCATACGCCGCCGGCAGCGCCACGGTCAGCGAGATCACCGTGTTGATGCCCACGTAGATCAGGCTGTTGATATAGCCCGAGTACCAGGACTCATCGGTGAAGATGGTCTTGTAGTTGTCCCAGGTGAAGTTCTGCGGGAAGAACGAGAACGTCGACAAGATCTCGGCGTTCGTCTTGAAGCTCATGTTGACCATCCAGTAGATGGGCAGCACCGCAAACACCAGGTACGCCAGCAGAAAGATCGTCCGCTTGCGGAATCTGCGCTCAGGCATGATTGCTCCTATTTTTATAGCTATCAGCGCTTATCCAATAAGCGCTATCGGCATTTTTAATGCTCATTCCTGCACCTCGGGCTGCTGGGTGCCCACGCGCTGCATCCAGTTGTAGAGGATGAAGCACAGCAGCAGGATGATGAAGAAGTAGATCAGCGAAAACGCCGCCGCCGGCCCCAGGTCGAACTGGCCCACGGCCTTGGTCGTGAGGTACTGGCTGAGGAAGGTGGTCGCATTGCCCGGCCCGCCGCCCGTCAGCACAAACGGCTCGGTATAGATCATGAAACTGTCCATGAAGCGCAGCAGCACCGCGATCATCAGCACGCCGCGCATCTTGGGCAGCTGGATGTAGCGGAACACCGCAAACTTGCTGGCGCCGTCGATGCGCGCGGCCTGGTAGTAAGCGTCGGGGATCGAGCGCAGCCCGGCAAATGCCAGCAGCGCCACCAGCGGGGTCCAGTGCCATACGTCCATCAGCAGCACCGTCAGCCAGGCCTGTGTGGCGTTGCCGGTGTAGCTGTATTCAATGCCGATCTCTTGCAGCATGCGGCCCATGAGCCCGATGTCGGCCCGGCCATAGATCTGCCAGATGGTGCCCACCACGTTCCACGGGATCAGCAGCGACAGGGCCACCACCACCAGCACGGCGGACGACTTCCAACCCTGGGCGGGCATGGACAGGGCCAGCGCGATACCGAGCGGGATCTCCACCGCCAGCACCGACAGCGAGAACGTGATCTGCCGCCACAGCGCGGCATGCAGCTCCTCGTCACGCATCACGGCGGCAAACCATTCGGTGCCGACAAACACGCGCCGCTCGGGCGAGATGATGTCCTGCACCGAGTAGTTCACCACCGTCATCAACGGCAGGATGGCCGAGAAGGCCACGCAGATGATGACCGGCAGGATCAGGAACCAGGCCTTCTGGTTCACGGGCTTGGTCGTCGTGCTCATTGGAAACCTCCGTGCTGCGCACTGCGGTGCTGAGCGCCTTCGGGCGGCCGGGCGGCGCTCATGGAGTGACCTCCGCGGCCAGCAGTTGTTCGTTTTGATAGAAGCAGGTGTGCTCGCCGAGCACCTGCAGCCACACCGCGTCGCCCGCCGAGGGCAAGCGCGTCTCCGGCGTGAAGCGCGCCTTGAGCGTGTGCTCGCCCACCTTGGCGGTCAGCATCAGGTAGGTGCCGATGTCCTGCACCTGCACCACGGTGCAGGGCAATGCGCCGGCCTGCTGCGGCTGGGCCAGGGCCAGGTACTCGGGCCGTATGCCCACTTGCAGCGCACCGCCCGGTAGCGCGCGGCCCCCAGGGCTGGCGAGGCGCTGCCCGGCCACCGTAAGTTGAGCACCCTCGCTGTGCGCCGGCAGGAAGTTCATGCCCGGTGAACCAATGAAGTGACCCACGAAGGTGTGTGCAGGGCGCTCGAACAATGCATCGGCCGAGCCCACCTGCACCGCCTTGCCGCGCGTCATCACCACCACCTGGTCGGCAAAGGTCAGCGCCTCGACCTGGTCGTGCGTCACATAGATCAGCGTGAGCTTGAGCTCGTGGTGAATCTGCTTGAGCTTGCGGCGCAGCTGCCACTTGAGGTGCGGGTCGATCACCGTGAGCGGCTCGTCGAAGAGCACGGCCGCCACGTCCGCGCGCACCAGGCCGCGGCCGAGCGAAATCTTCTGCTTGGCGTCGGCCGCCAGGCCCGCCGCGCGCTGATTGAGCTGGCCGCTCATTTCCAGCATCTCGGCGATCACGCCCACGCGCTGCTTGATCTGGTCCTCGGGCACCTTGCGGTTGCGCAATGGGAACGCCAGGTTCTCGGCCACGGTCATGGTGTCGTAGATCACCGGGAACTGAAACACCTGGGCGATGTTGCGCTCCTGCGGGCTGGCACGGGTCACGTCACGCCCGTCGAACAGTACCTTGCCATGCGACGGCACGAGCAGGCCCGACATGATGTTGAGCATGGTCGTCTTGCCGCAGCCCGAGGGGCCGAGCAGCGCGTAGGCGCCGCCGTCCTCGAACTCCATCTTGAGCGGCATCAAAGCGTAGTCGCTGTCCTGCTGCGGATTCGGCTTGTACGAATGCGCGAGATCCAAACTGATACGGGCCATCTCAACGCCCTCCTTGTACGGCGCGGTGTCGCGCGGGCGCCCAAACCAGGCGGCCGTCGGCACCAAACACATAGGCCTGCGACGGGTCCAGATGCAGCGTGATGGCCGCCCCCAATTCAAAGTAATGCACGCCGGTCAGCTGCGCGACCAGGTCACCCCACGGCGTGGATGCGTGCACGAAGGTGTCGGAACCCGAAATCTCGGCCAGTTCAACCGTGCCGTTCACGCCTGCGTCGCCGGGACGGGCGTGAACGCGCAGCGCACTGGCGCGCACGCCCACGGTGACGCCACCCGCCGCCGCACCCTGGGGCAGCGGGATCGACAGCACCGTGCCACCCGGAAGCTGCACCCCCTGCGCGGCCACCGTGGCGGGCAGCAGATTCATCGGCGGATCGCTGAAGGCGCGCGCCACGCGCAGCGAGTTGGGCGCGTGGAAGACCTCGGCCGTGGGGCCGTACTGCAGCAGCTGCCCTTCGTCGAGCACCGCGGTGTAGCCGCCCAGCAGCAGGGCCTCGCCCGGCTCGGTCGTGGCATAGACCACCGTGGACTGCCCTGCGGCAAACAGTTGCGTGAGTTCTTCGCGCAGCTCTTCGCGCAGCTTGTAGTCCAGGTTCACCAGGGGTTCATCGAGCAGCATCAGCGGCGCGCCCTTGGCCAAAGCACGGGCCAGCGCCACGCGCTGCTGCTGCCCGCCCGACAGCTCGGCCGGATAACGGTCCAGGAACATGTCGATGTGCAGGCGGCTGGCGATCTCGCGCACCCGGGCGTCGATGTTCTTTTCGCCGCGCAGCTTGAGCGGCGACGCAATGTTGGCCGCCACCTTCATCGAGGGGTAGTTGATGAACTGCTGGTACACCATGGCCACGTTGCGGTCGCGCACCGGCATGCCGGTCACATCCACGCCGTCGACTGTCACGCGGCCTGCCGTGGGGGTGTCCAGCCCGGCCATGATGCGCATCAGGCTGGTCTTGCCCGCCTGCGTGGCACCCAGCAGCACCGTGACGGCGCCGCTGTGCAGCGCCAGGCTCATGTCATGAAGCCAGGTCTGCGGTCCTACCTTTTTGCTGATGCTGTCCAGTGCCAGCTGCATCACGCAACCTTTCTAGTAGGCCCCTCCCGGGGCCGTAGGGATCTGGCGCCGACTGCGCACGCAGTCCGGCACCTCGTTTTCGATTGCGTTCATTTTTGTTCTTTTCTGATCGTATTGAATCAAGGTTTACCCTTAATGAGTTCCTTTTTGTTCGATTTAAAGTATCCGCACCCCATAGCCAATTAATACGCGTGAATACGAATCCTCGACAACTGCTGCTGCTGGAAGAAGTCCGCGCGCGCAAGTCCGCCACGGTCGAGCAACTGGCCGATACCCTCGGCGTGACGCTGCAGACCGTGCGCCGCGACGTGCAGCGCCTGGCCGAATCCGGGCTGCTCACGCGTTTTCATGGCGGCGTGCGCGTGCCCAGCTCCACCGTGGAGAACCTGGCCCACACCCAGCGCGAAACGCTGCATGCCGAGGGCAAGGCGCGCATTGCCCGCGCCGTGGCGAGCCAGGTGCCCAACGACTGTTCGCTGATCCTGAACATCGGCACCACCACCGAAGCCATTGCCAAGGCCTTGCTGCACCACCGCGGCCTGCGCGTGATCACCAACAACCTCAATGTGGCCGCCATCCTGAGCGGCAACCCCGAGTGCGAAGTCATCGTCGCTGGCGGGGTAGTGCGCACGCGCGACCGCGGCATCGTGGGCGAGGCGGCGGTGGACTTCATCCGCCAGTTCAAGGTCGACATCGCGCTCATCGGCATCTCAGGCGTGGAGCCCGACGGCTCGCTGCGCGACTTCGACTACCGCGAGGTGAAAGTCGCACAAACCATCATCGAACAGTCGCGCGAGGTCTGGCTGGCGGCCGACCACAGCAAGTTCAACCGCCCGGCAATGGTGCAGCTGGCCACTCTGGCGCAGATCGACCGCCTGTTCACCGATGCACCACCGCCCGAGCCCTTCCCGGCCCTTCTGCAAGATGCTGAAGTCATCTGCACGGTAGCTGCATAGCTTCACCTATCCTTTGCCCTCATGACCTACCTGCTCGCACTCGACCAAGGCACTTCCAGCTCCCGCAGCATCGTCTTTGACGAGCAGGGCCACATCGTGGCGCAGGCGCAGCTGGAGCTGCCGCAGATCTACCCCCAGCCCGGCTGGGTGGAACATGACCCGCTGGAGATCTGGCGCACCCAGCTGGCTACGGCGCGCGATGCGTTGGCCAAGGCCGGCATTGCCGCCAGTGCCGTGCGCGCCGTGGGCATCACCAACCAGCGCGAGACCACCGTGCTGTGGAACCGCAAGACTGGCCAGCCCGTGCACCACGCCATCGTCTGGCAGGACCGGCGCGCCGAACCCGCCTGCGCCCAGCTGCGCAGCCAGGGCCGCGCGGCCACCATCCAGGCCAAGACCGGGCTGCTGGTGGATGCGTATTTCTCGGGCACCAAGCTGCAGTGGCTGCTGGACCACGTGCCCGGCGCGCGCGATGCGGCCGAGCGCGGCGAGCTGGCCTTTGGCACGGTGGACAGCTGGCTGATGTGGAAGCTCACCCACGGACAGGTGCATGTGACGGACGTGAGCAACGCCTCGCGCACCATGCTGTTCAACGTGCACACCAACCAGTGGGACGATGAGCTGCTGGCGCTGCTGCGCATCCCCAGATCGCTGATGCCCGAGGTACAGCCATCAAGCTCGCACTTTTGCGACATCGCCGCCGACCTGCTGGGCCACGCCGCGCCCGTGGGCGGTGTGGCAGGCGACCAGCAAAGCGCGCTGTTCGGCCAGGCCTGTTTTACCGCCGGCATGGCCAAGAACACCTATGGCACGGGCTGCTTCATGCTGATGCACACGGGCGGCAAGTTCCAGACATCGCACAACGGCCTGCTCACCACCAGTGCAGCGCAGACGGGCCGCCAGCCCGAGTTTGCGATGGAGGGCAGCGTCTTCGTCGGCGGCGCCGTGGTGCAGTGGCTGCGCGACGGCCTGCGCGCCATCTCGACCAGCAGCGAGGTCGAATCGCTGGCGCAAAGCGTGCCGGATTCGGGCGGCGTGATGATGGTGCCGGCCTTCACCGGCCTGGGCGCCCCGTACTGGAAGCCCGACTCGCGCGGCACCATCACGGGCCTCACGCGCGGCACCACGCTGGGCCACATTGCGCGTGCCGCCCTGGAGAGCATTGCCTACCAAAGCGCCGCCCTGCTTTTGGCCATGAGCCGTGATGCCGTGGCCGCTGGCGGCGCACCGGTCAGCGAGTTGCGCGTGGACGGCGGTGCCTGCATCAACGACCTGCTCATGCAGTTCCAGGCCGACCTGCTGGGCATTCCGGTGGTGCGCCCTGCGGTCATCGAGACCACTGCGCTGGGCGCCGCCTACCTGGCAGGGCTGTCGAGCGGCGTGTACCGCAGCACCGACGAACTCTCGCAACTGTGGCGCGCCGATCGCCGCTTTGTGCCGACCCTGAGCAACGCGCGTGCCCAGGAGCTGATGGCGAACTGGGAGCATGCGGTGCGGCAAACGACAGCGGCGTGAGATAGGGGACGCGCCCCGGAGTCGCCTCCGGCGCCTAGACACAGCCGCCAGGGGCGGCGGTTCTTCGGGCACGTCAATGGCACATGCCGGGCCCCGCCCCCAACGAGGGCGGCTTCGCACGGTTCGGCGCTACCATCGTGGCCCGTTCACATTCGCGCGACCGCCCCATGACCGCCCCCACTTCCGCAACCGCCAGCCCGCAACTCCCTACCATCGCCTTCATCGGCGGCGGCAACATGGCCAGCGCCATCATTGGCGGGCTGATCCACCAAGGCCACCCGGCCAGCCAGATCGAGGTGGTCGAACCCTGGGCCGAGGCGCGCGACGCGCTGCGCAAGAACTACGGCATTGAAGCCCAGCCTGAAGCCGGGCCCGCCTTGCAGCGCGCGCGCATCGTGGTCTGGGCCGTCAAGCCCCAGACCTTCAAGGACGCCGCCTCCCAGGCCAAGGCCCACACAACAAACGCCCTGCACCTCAGCGTGGCCGCCGGCATCCGCTCGGGCAGCATCGCCCAATGGCTGGGCACCGAGCGCATCGTGCGCACCATGCCCAATACACCGGCCCTGGTGGGCAAGGGCATGAGCGCGCTGTATGCCCGCCCTGCGGTGAACGCGATCGAGCGCGAGAGCGTGGAGGCCATCATGGCGTCCACCGGCGAGTTCCTGTGGGTGGACAGCGAACCCCAGCTCGACGCCGTCACCGCCCTGTCGGGCTCGGGCCCCGCCTATGTGTTCTATTTCCTCGAAGCCATGACACGCGCCGGCATGGGCATGGGCCTCTCCAACGCACAGGCACACCAGCTGGCCGTGGGGACCTTTGTGGGGGCGTCAGAACTGGCCCGCCGCTCCGAGGAGCCGCCGGCCGTGCTGCGCCAGCGCGTCACGTCCAAGGGCGGCACGACTTACGCTGCCTTGCAGTCCATGGAAGCGGATGGCGTGGGGGCCGCTTTCGAGCGCGCCATGGAAGCCGCGCGCAAGCGGGCCGATGAACTGGGGGATGAATTTGGGGCGTGAACGTTGGGGGGCGGAGAGGTTCGTTGCAGCCCCCTAGTCCCGGCACGCGGAGGGCCCCGGCCGCCAGGCGACGCAGCCAGCGCCCGTTATCCGCGTGACTCAATATCCAGCCCGTGCCTGCGGGCACTTCGCCTTGCTGGCAGGTTTGATCTCCACCACCTGCCAACTGGCATCCAGCATCCAGGCACTGGTCCGTTTGCGCGTGATCTGCTGGCCTTTGCCCAGGCTGCTGACATTGACCGCGATGGCCTTGTCAGATTTTCCGTAGCGGCATTCCACCTCAAACTCCAGGCCTTCCCTGGCGCTGACCGTTGGCAAGGGAACCTCCACCAGCTTCAACGGCGGTTTGGCCAATTCGGCAGGGGGCATGCTGTCGTAGGCGCTGCTGGCGTCCACCACAAACCCTGCGCGCGAAAAATGCTCCAGGCCACTGGCAGGCGCAGCGCCGCCGGATGAGCGCACCCAGAACCCCGCGCTCTTGCCCGCCACGGTGTCCGACGACAGTGGCGCCCACTGCTGGCGCAATTCTTTGCGCGACGGCAGCGCTGCGCTGGCAGGTGCCAATGCCATTGCAGGGACAGCCGCCGGGGCAGGCGCCGCCGCAGCCATGGCTTTTGGGGCCGGTGCTGCCTTCGCTGCAGGCGCGGCGGCTTCCTCGCCCTGGAACTTGTACTTGCCGTCAAACGGCACATCCCCCCAGGCACTGGCACAGGCCTCGACATGCAACTGCATGCCCCCCGCTGCGCGCTTCAAGGTCATCGTGCAACGGCCTTCGCGAAAATCCCAGCCGCCAGGCGCATCGGCCAACTTGCCTTCGCCAGCGCCACTGCGCAATTGGCCCGCCTTGCCCATCTCGGACACCTCCAGCGTGAACTTGCCGTTGGATTTGACGGTGAGCAACCGCTCAAAACGGCTGTCGCTGGCCTCATAGACACCCGCTTTGGGGTAAGGGCTGTAGTCGGCCGCCAACACGGGCGCCGTCAGACACGACAGCACCACGCCCACGGACAAGAAACGCAGGGCACGCGCAGTGTTTGTTTTATTTTTCATGCTGCCAGGGAGAAGGAGTTTTTATGATCAGGGACACACGCCGCACGCCCAACGCTGCGGCAGGCAGTGTCGCCCTGCGGCGGGCTTTGCATTGCGCTGCCGTGCGGCGGCGCGATCTTACCGACCGGAGTGGGATCTTTGGGGCTCCTTGGCACAATCGCTCGGCCATGTCACAACTCTTACATCCCTTTGAAGCCTGGCACCACACGTCATGCGCTGCCGACAGCACCGTGGTGGTTCCGGATGGTTGCCGTGACCTGATCCTGCATGCCCTCCCCCACCAGCCGCCCATCTGGTTTGTGACCGACCTGGCGGACAGCACCTACACCGTGCCCGGCACGGTGGGCGAGCGCTACTGGGGGTTTCGCATGCAGCCGGGCACGCAGGTAGATGCAGAGCGCCTGCTGGCCCTGCTGCAGAGCCAAACCATGAACGAACCCCACGATGCCCTGCCGTTGCTGCACGACTGCATGGCGCTGGATACGCGGGTGGCCGATGCCCTGCAAAGCCTGGCGCGCCACAGCCAGGTGGCCCAGGCAGCGCGGCAACTGGGTGTGTCGGAGCGCACCCTGCAACGGCTGGTGCAGGCCGCCACCGGCCGTGCGCCGGCCTATTGGAAGTGCCTGGCCCGCGTGCGCCGTGCTGCGCAGGCGTTGCCGGGGGCACCGTCGCTCGCGGAGTGCGCAGCGGACCATGGCTACACCGACCAGGCCCACATGACGCGCGAATTTGGTCGCTGGCTGGGCCGCACGCCCGCAGCGGTGGTGGCTTCGCCGCAGTGGCTGGCGGCTATTGGCGCTTCTGGCTATTGCTGATGGAGCACGCCAATCCCAGGTAGTGGGACACCTGCTTGGCGGTGAGATCTTCTACCGTGCGCAATTTGAGATGCCTGCGCTGTTTTCCCGCCCCCTCCAGCACCTTGAATGCATCCGGGAGCTGGGCGCCGTCGCCAAACTCCAGCGACACATGCTGGGTGTACGCAAACAGGCCACAAAAGGGCTGGGGTGCCGAGAAGAGGATGCCGCCGTACTTGACCTCCTCGCGCACATCGCGCCCCAGGCCAAGAACAAGGGCACGCGCGCCCTGCAGCAAGCCGTGTTGCTCTGGATGGTGCTGCTTAATGTCCAGCAGCAGTTGATGGACGCGGTCTTCGGCCATGGATGGAGAGGTGCGATAAGGGGTTTGAATGAAAGATGCCGACTGGCTGGAGGCTCTGAGGCAATGTAGCGAAGGGCGTGGAAACCGGCTTGTAAAAACCCGCCACCAAATCGCTGACCAGCACGGCCCGCACGCCGCAGTCAGCCCGTCACACCCAGCCACCGCAGCAGATAGCTGCCCGCAATGCCCGCAAACACCGTGGCACCCAGCCAGTGGTTCACGCGGAATGCCTTGAAACACCCTTCGCGCGAGCGCGTGCGGATCAGCGTGAAATGCCACAGCACCTGCGCCAAGGCTACGGCTAACGCTACATAAAAAATAGCACCCAACGCATACCCATCAAGCGCCAGAACCCAAATTGACAAGAAAAGCAGGTAGAACACCACAATGGCGGCCACATCCAGACGGCCCAGGGTGATGGCCGAGGTCTTGATGCCGATCCGGAGGTCATCGTCGCGGTCCACCATCGCGTATTCGGTGTCATAGGCCAGCACCCAGAACAGGTTGCCCAGCCACATCCACCAAGCCACGGCAGGCACGCTGCCCTGCACGGCGGCAAACGCGATCACGATGCCGAAGTTGAACGCGATGCCCAGCACCGCCTGCGGCATGGCGATGATGCGTTTGGTGAAGGGATAGGCAATGGCCACCAGCACGGCGGGCACCGACCAGGCAATGGCGGCGGTGTTGGTGGTGAGCACCAGGCCAAACGCCAGCAGCGCCAGCACGGCCCCCAGGGCCAGCGCCTCCTTCACGCCCACTGCACCCGTGGTCACCGGGCGTTGTGCGGTGCGCTTGACGTGTTTGTCGAAGTCGCGGTCGGCCACGTCGTTCACGCAGCAGCCGGCGCTGCGCATGAGGATGGTGCCCAGCACGAACACCACCAGCAAATGCCAGCCCGGGAATCCGTCGGCCGCGATCCACAGGGCGGAGAGCGTGGGCCACAGGCACACCAGCCAGCCGGCGGGACGGTCCCAGCGGATGAGATCAAGGTACAGGGCGAAGCGGCTGCGCGGGGTGACGGACGGCATGCGTTGGCGAGTGCGGAAGGGTTTTAGGAAACCCGCCGAACGTGCGGGCGCACCGAATGTAGCAGCAGAGTCTCCCATGCCCACCCACCGGGGGGCACGGCTTGAAAGCTGCTAAAGGAGGCGCGCGACCACCGGCGTCAACGCCTGCGCCAGCCGCGCATGCTGGTCTGCATCCAGGTGCACACCGTCCACCGGGCTGGCCGTGACCACCTGGCCCGCATCCAGGAAATGGCAGTCCATCGTGCGGGCGACTTCCTCCAGGGCGGCTGCCATGCCGACGCACCGCAGGTCACCTCCCTCGAACTTGGGCGTGACCGGGCCATGCGCCACCGTGATGGGCGGCGGCGCCACCACCAGGATGGGCGGCACCGGCATGCCGGGCTCGATGGGCGCCTGCCGGATGGCCGCCACGATCGCGGCCAGCCCCTGCGACGAATGCCAGGCACTGTTCTGGTGGCTGGACTGGAAGTCGTTGGTGCCCAGCATGAGGACCACCAGCGCCAGCGGGGAGTGGATTTCGATGCGCTGCGCCAGGCCCTGAAGGCCATTGCGGCCGGGCTTGAACGGGTCGTCCCACACGGTGCGCCGGCCATTAAGACAGTCTTCGATCACCCGCACCTCACGCCCCTGCTCAAGCAGGGCCAGCTCCATGGCACCGGGCCAGCGCTGCCCAAACGGCAGGCGCTGGCGGGTGCCCGGCACGATGCCCCACGACAGGGAGTCGGCGTACACCAATACGTGCTGCACCCCGGTGCCTCACTCTTCCAGCAGCGAGCGCAACATCCAGGCCGTCTGCTCGTGCACCGTGAGGCGCTGGGTCAGCAGGTCGGCGGTAGGCTCGTCGCTGGCCTTGTCGGCCAGCGGGAACAGGCTGCGGGCGGTGCGGGCCACGGCCTCATGGCCTTCGACCAGCACGCGCACCATGTCCAACGCCTTGGGCGGCTTGGCCGGCGCGTCGGGCACCGTGGCCAGCTTGCCGAACTCGGCGTACGAGCCGGGGGCCACATGGCCCAGCGAGCGGATGCGCTCGGCGATCGGGTCCACCGCGTTCCACAGCTCGGTGTACTGCGCCATGAACATGGTGTGCAGCGTGTTGAACATCGGGCCCGTCACGTTCCAGTGGAAGTTGTGTGTGGTCAGGTACAGCGTGTACGTGTCGGCCAGCAGGCGCGACAGGCCCTGGGCGATGGCGGCGCGGTCTTTTTCGCTGATGCCGATGTTGATGGTGGGGGCGGTGGTCTTGGAGGCCTTGGCCATGGAAAGCTCCTTCGTTGGGATGGCGGTCAATCGATGGAATCCGCCGTGCGCTGCGGTCCGGAGGGCTCCGGACCNCTAAAGCCATCACTGCATCTGGCTCAAATTCCCGATGCGCACCAGCATCTCGGTGAACATCTGCATGTCCGCGTCCAGGTCCACCACTTCCTTGAACTCCTTGGCGTTGTGGGCCGTGTACTTCTTGCCGGGCATGGCGGGGCCGAAGTTGATGGCGTTGGGCATGAGCTTGGCCGTGGTGCTGCCGGCCGTGGGCACGGGCTTGGCTTCCAGGCCCGTGGTGTCACCAAAGGTGTTGAGCAGCGTGGAGAGCCAGGCGCCCTTGGGGTCGCGGGCCATCCAGTTGCCCTGTTGGTGGTCCACCTCCACCGCCACGCCGGCCTGGGTGCCCCAGGCCTTGATCTTGGCCGACGTGGCCTGCGAGAGCGCCTCGGGCGTGCTGCCGCGGGGCATGCGCACGTTCACCAGCACATCGATCTTGCCATCCTTCTCGCGCACGAGGTTGGGCGACATCGTCAGCGGGCCCATGAAGTCGTCGGCATACGCCAGGCCCAGCGTGCGGCCCAGGTAGTCGGTGCCGTACAGGTCGGTGAGGTAACGCACGGCCTGCGCGTAGCCATTGGGGGCCAGCGCCACGCCCGACTCCTTGAGGAACAGCGCCAGGCGCGGCAGCGGGTTCACGCCTTCTTCAGGGCGGGAGCCGTGGGCCGATGCGCCAGTGACCTTGATCTGCACGGCGGCGCCGTCTTGCGTGACGTCGATGCTGAAGACCCCGCCCTGTGGCTTGTACTTCTCGACGAACGCAGCCTTGGCGGCGTTCAGGCGCGCAGCCACATCGGCAGTGTTGCCGCCTTGCAGCTTGGCCGTGGCGGTCTGCGGCACGGCGTTGGTCGATGCGGCGCCGGCCATGGCGGTGATGGCGGTGGCGCTGGCACTGGCCACCGATCCCAGCGCGAACGAGGCACGCAGCGCGCCGGAGCCCTTCTCGGCCACCACAGCGGGGTACTTGCTGTCGAGCACGATGTTGTACTCAGGCAGCGTGGTCTTGGCGCGGTAGTACTTCATCGCGTCGCCGCCGGTTTCTTCCGTCGTCTCGATCATGAGGCGGATCGTGCGCGACAGCGGCAGGCCGCTTTCCTTCACCGCCTTCATCGCGTAGAGCACGGTGGCGATCGATCCCTTGTCGTCGATCGAGCCCCGGCCGTACAGGTTGCCACCCACGCGCGTCAGCTTGAAGGGGTCCAGGCGCGTGCCATCGTCCAGCACCCATTCGTCGGCCACCACGGGCACCACGTCGGCGTGCGTGAGGATGCCGAACTCCTCGGTGCCGCTGCCGGGCAGCTTCACTTCAAAGACACGGTTGTCCACGTTGCGGAACTGCAGGCCAAAATCGCGGGCCATGCCCTCCACCAGCGCACCGAAGGCAATGATGGACTTGTCTTCGTGCGGCGGCACCTTCTCGGACCGGAACGTGGGGAGCGCCACCATCTTGGCGGTGGTGTCGATCACTGCCGCCTGGTTGTGCAGGCGGTTGTACAGACCGAGCAGACGGCTGATGTTGACCAGGTCGTCCCCCGCCAGCGGCTGCTTGGCCGCATAGGCCGAGACGCTGGCGCGCAGCATCGGGTTCTCGCGGGCGGCCTGGGCCAGGAACTCGCCGAAGCTGCCTTGTGCCGCAGCGGGCAGCGAAGCCACCAGGCGGTCCATGTCGGCCTTCTTGACCGTGCCCGCCACGGGGGCGTGCGAGGAGGGAATGCTGGAACACGCGGCCAGGCCCACGGCCAAGCCAGCGGCCATCAGGATCTTCTTCATTGATTGCTTTCCTTGGGTTGTGGAGTGCGCATGGCGCCCGCGGGTTGCATGTGGCGCAACCCCGCAGTGCGGGCGACAGGTTGGTGCCACCCGTGGCGTTTTGTCCTCAGCGACCTTCTACCGCGCCACACGCCATGCGGGCGAAAGTGTAGTCCCGCCAGGCAGACCCAGGAGGGCTCAGGACAGACGTTTCACGCCCGGCAGTTCGCATGCGTACACCGCGTTGCGCAACGCCGCGATGGCCTCGTAGCGCGTGAAGCTGCGCCGCCATGCCAGCACCACGCGGCGCACGGGTGGCGGGCCGCCATCTTCCTCGCGGATGGGCAGATACCGGATGTAGGTCTCGTCGCTCTTGCGGCGGCGCGACACGGTGAGCAGCGCATCGCGCGGCACCGACAGGCGCGGCACCAGTGTCACGCCCATGCCCGCCGCCACCATGTGCTTGATGGTCTCCAGCGAAGAGCCTTCGAACGACTTGCGGATGCCCTCGGCATTGCTCGCAAAACGTGCGAATTCGGGACAGACCTCGAGCACATGGTCGCGAAAGCAGTGGCCCGCGCCAAGCAGCAGCATGGTTTCGCTCTTGAGTTCAGCCGCCGTCACGGACTTCTTGGTCGCCAGCGGATGCGAGCTGGGCACCGCTGCCATGAAAGGCTCGTCATACAGCGGCGCCATGGCCAGCCCCGTGTCCGGGAAGGGCTCGGCCAGAATGGCGCAATCGATCTCGCCCGTGCGCAGCATCTCCAGCAGCTTCACCGTGAAGTTCTCCTGCAGCATCAGCGGCATCTGCGGGTTGCGCACGATCGACTGGCGCACCAGCTCGGGCAGCAGGTAAGGGCCGATGGTGTAGATCACGCCCAGTGTGAGCGGCCCCGCCAGCGGGTCCTTGCCGCGTTTGGCGATCTCCTTGATGGCCGCCGCCTGCTCCAGCACGCTCTGCGCCTGGCGCACGATTTCTTCGCCCAGCGGCGTGACGGAGACCTCGCCCGCGCTGCGCTCAAAGAGCTTCACATCGAGCTCTTCTTCCAGCTTCTTGATGGCCACCGACAGCGTGGGCTGCGATACATAACAGGCGTCGGCCGCATGACCGAAGTGTTTCTCCCGCGCCACGGCAACGATGTACTTGAGTTCGGTGAGGGTCATGGTGTGTTCCAGCAGGCCGTTTCATGCCTTGAGATAGTCGGATTTTCCACCCAACCAGCGCGCCACGTGCTTTGCGGCCAATTCCGGGTGGCGATCCAGCATCACCGGAGCCAGCTCACGCGCCCATTCCAGCAGGTGCGTGTCAGTGGCCAGGTCGGCAAAACGCAGCAGCGCGTCGCCCGACTGGCGTGCGCCCAGGAACTCGCCAGGGCCCCGTATTTCGAGGTCGCGCCGGGCGATTTCGAAGCCATCGTTGGTCTCGGCCATGGCGCGCAGGCGCTCCTTGGCGGTTTCGCCCACACGGCCACTGTCGTTGGTGGCATACAGCAGCACGCAGGCCGATGCGGCCGCACCGCGCCCCACGCGCCCGCGCAGCTGGTGCAGCTGGGAGAGGCCAAAACGCTCGGCATGCTCGATGACCATGAGCGAGGCGTTGGGCACGTCCACGCCGACCTCGATCACGGTGGTGCTCACCAGCACGCCCATCTGACCGCTGGTGAACAGCGCCATCACGGCTTTCTTCTCGGCCGTGGGCATGCGCGAATGCAACAGCCCGACCATGCAACCCGGCAGGGCTTCGCTCAGATCAGCGTGGGTGGCCGTGGCGTTACTCAGATCCAGCGCCTCGCTCTCTTCGATCAGCGGGCACACCCAGTACACCTGCCGCCCAGCCTCCACCTGCGCGCCGATGCGTGCAATCACCTCGTCCTTGCGGCTGTCGGCGATGAGCTTGGTGACGATGGGGGTGCGGCCCGGGGGCAGCTCGTCGATGACGGAGACATCCAGGTCGGCGTAGTAGCTCATGGCCAGCGTGCGCGGGATGGGGGTGGCACTCATCATGAGCATGTGCGGCTCCATACCGTGGGCGGCCAGCTTCTGCCGCAGCGCCAGCCGCTGCGCCACGCCAAAGCGGTGCTGCTCGTCGATGATGGCCAGCGCCAGGTTCTTGAACTGCACCTGCTCCTGGATCACCGCGTGGGTGCCCACCACCAGGGCGGCTTCGCCGCTGGCCACCAGCGCCAGCATGGCGGTGCGGTCCTTCTTTTTCTGCCCGCCCACCAGCCAGGCCACCTTGCGGCCGCGCGCGGCCAGCAAGGGTTCGAGCCAGCCGATCATCTTGGCGAAATGTTGCTCGGCCAGGATTTCGGTGGGCGCCATCAGCGCGCACTGCCAGCCCGCGTCCATGGCCAGGCAGGCGGCCAGGGCCGACACCACCGTTTTGCCCGACCCGACGTCGCCCTGCAGCAGCCGGTGCATGGGCACCTTGCGGGCCAGGTCGGCCGCAATCTCTTCGCCCACGCGGCGCTGCGCCACCGTGAGGCTGAACGGCAGCACGGCCAGCAACTGCTCGTGCAGCGGCAAGGAACCGTCTGCGGCTTTTTGTGCGCGCAACACGGGCGCACGCAGCATGTCGCGCGCGCGGCGCGACTGCTGCTGCGACAGCTGCTGGGCCAGCAGCTCCTCGGCCTTGAGGCGCTGCCACGCGGGGTGGCTGTGGTCTTCCAGCGTCGACAGCGCCACATCGGGCGTGGGGTGGTGCAAAAAAGTGAGCGCCTCGCGCAAGCTGAACAAGCGCTGGAGGCCATTTTGGCTATAAAAACGGGCCAAAGGCGGCTCGGCAGCGGATGGTAAGGTGTCTGACAAATCCACCCGAGCCAGCGCGCCGACCACGGCACGGCGCAGGTAGGGCTGGGGCAAACCGGCGGTGGTGGGGTAGACCGGCGTCAGCGCGGCGGGCAGTTCGCCACCCGCTACGCGAAACGCGGGATGCATCATTTGTCGCCCCCAGAAGCCGCCCTTGATTTCGCCCCGGATGCGCAGGCGCGCACCCACGGCCAGGGTCTTTTGGTGCGAGGGGTAGAAGCTGAAGAAGCGCAGTTCGCACGCCCCGGTGTCGTCCTCCACCTGCACCAGCAACTGGCGGCGCGGGCGCAGCTGAATTTCGCTGGAGGTCACCGTGGCTTCGATCTGCACCATCTGCCCATCGCGCGCATTGGCCAGTGGGGTGATACGGGTTTCATCTTCATAGCGCAGGGGCAGGTGCAGGGCCAGGTCGATGTCGCGCCGAAGTCCCAGCTTCTGCAGCGCCTTCTGCGCCACCGACGCGCCGCCCTTGACCACGGCAGGAGGTGCCGGAGCCTTGGCGTTGCGGGAAACTCTGGGGGCGGCGGCGGGCATGTAGCGGGTTCTACGAACGGCAGGGACTGGGCAAAAAGGCTACCATGGTTACCGTTGCTCACACCTGAAGGCGGGCGTTTTTTCCGAGCCCAGGGTTCTCGTCATGCTCAAGCGCATCCACATTCAACATCTCACCCTGGGCATGTATCTGCACGAGTTCTGCGGCTCGTGGATGGACCACCCCTTCTGGCGGGCCAAGTTCCTGCTCAAGGAACCCAAGGACCTGGCCCGCATCCAGGCCACGGCGATCCAGGAATGCTGGATTGACACCAGCAAGGGGCTGGACGTGGCGCCCGGCACCGTGTCGGTGTCGCGCGAAGAGGCCGACGCCCAGATTGACACCGACTTCAGCCGCCTGGAGGATCTGCCCCCCCTCAAGGTCACGCTGCCGCCTCCTCCACCGCCGCCGAAGCGGGACCGCAAGCCCACGGACATGGCCAGCGAACTCAAGATGGCCGCCGCGATCTGCGTGAAGTCCAAGCAGGCCGTGGTCTCGATGTTCAATGAGGCCCGCCTGGGCCGCGCGGTGGATTCGGCGGGCGCACAGAGCCTGGTGGAAGAGATTTCGGATTCCGTCACCCGCAACCCAGGCGCGCTCATCAGCCTGGCGCGCCTGAAGACGGCCGACGACTACACCTACATGCATTCGGTGGCCGTGTGCGCGCTCATGGTCGCGCTGGCGCAGCAGCTCAAGCTCAAGGACGAGCAGCAGCGGCTGGCCGGCATGGCGGGCCTGCTGCACGACCTGGGCAAGGCGGCCATTCCGCTGACTGTGCTCAACAAGCCCGGCAAGCTCACCGACCAGGAGTTCACCGTGGTGCGCAGCCACCCGGTAGAAGGCTTTCACATGCTCAAGGAAGGCGGCAACGTGCCCGACGCCGTGCTGGATGCCTGCCTGCACCACCATGAAAAGGTCGATGGGTCGGGCTACCCCAACAAGCTCCAGGGTGAGGGCATCAGCGTGATCGCGCGCATGACGGCCGTCTGCGACGTGTACGACGCCATCACCTCCGACCGGCCCTACAAGCGCGGCTGGGACCCCGCCGAGTCGCTGCGCCGCATGGCCGAGTGGACCACGGACCATTTCGACGCCCGCATCTTCCAGGCCTTTGTCAAAAGCATCGGCATCTACCCTGTGGGCTCCCTCGTGCGCCTGACCTCAGGGCGCATCGGCGTGGTCACCGAACAATCGGCCGCCGCGCTCACCGCCCCCACGGTCAAGGTGTTCTTCTCGACCAAGTCCGACCTGCGCATCCCGCCCGAAATGGTGGATCTGTCCGCGCCGCACTGCAACGAAAAAATCGTGGCGCGCGAAGACCCCGACAAGTGGCGCTTTCCGGACCTGAACGAGCTGTGGTCGGGCTTTGCCGAAAAAGTCTGGTAGCCCCATGCCCACGCTGACCACCCTCACGCTGAACCCCGCCCTCGACCTGGCCACCACCACCGGCCACGTTGCGCCCACCCACAAGCTGCGCTGCGGCCCGGTGCAGCGCTTTGCGGGTGGCGGCGGCATCAACGTGGCGCGCGTGCTGCACCGCCTGGGCGCTGATGTGCTGGCCTGGGCGCTGGCGGGCGGCGCGGCGGGCGCACAGGTACGGCAGTTGCTGGCCGACGAGGGCGTGCCCACGGTGCTGCAACCCATTGCAGGCGATACGCGCGAGAACTTCTCGGTGGTCGAGACCACCACGGGCCAGGAGTTTCGTTTTGTGCTGCCCGGCCCCACGCTGCAACCCGCCGAATGGCAGGCCTGCCTGGATACGCTGACGGCACAACTGCCGCCGCCGCGCTGGCTGATCGCCAGCGGCAGCCTGCCGCCCGGCACACCCGAAAACTTCTACGCCCAGCTGGCGCGGGCCCTGTCCGTCCGGGGGGTGCGTGTGGCCATCGACACCTCGGGCCCACCGCTGGCGGCTGCGCTGCAGGCCGGGGTGGCCCTGGTCAAGCCCAGCCTGCGCGAACTGCGCGAGGTGGTGCGGCAACCGCTGGAGCATGCGGCGGACTGGTGCGCCGCCGCCCAGTCGCTGGTGCACAGCGGCGCCGCCGAGATAGTGGCCCTGTCGGTGGGCGAACAAGGTGCCGTGCTGGCCACGCGCGAGGGCGTGTGGCAGGCGCCCGCCCTCAATGTGCCCGCCACCACGGGCACCACGGGCGCGGGCGACTGTTTCCTGGCGGCCCTGGTGTGGGCGCTGGACCGGGGCGACGCCCCTGCCGAGGCCCTGCGCTGGGGCGTGGCTGCAGGGGCCGCTGCCCTGCTGCACCCTGGCACGACACTGGCCCAGGCCGACGATGTGCAGCAGCTGGTGCACCACGTGCCGGCACCGGTTGGGTTCGCCACGCAGCCATAGCGACAGCCATCGCCGCACCCGGCGGGCCTCACAGCCACGTGGGACAATCGCGCCCTCCGCAATTTTTACCTTGGCACGGGCCCGTTCGGCCCTCAAGCACGATGACTGATCTCTCCCCCGGCGCATCCAGCGCACCGCTGGCCACCAGCGCGCCCCACGCCCCGCGCGTCTTCACCCTCAGCGACTTCGATTTCTCGCTGCCCCCCGAACTCATCGCCCAGCATCCGGCCCCCGAGCGCAGCGCCTCGCGCCTGCTCGACGGCCGTGCCATGCAGCCCGTGGACCGCATCTTTCGCGAGCTGCCCGGACTGCTGCGCGAGGGCGACCTGCTGGTGTTCAACGACACGCGCGTGGTCAAGGCGCGCATCTTTGGCGAGAAGGCCAGCGGCGGCAAGCTGGAACTCCTGATCGAGCGCGTGCTGCCCGCCGAGGCGGGCAACCCCGGCAACGAAGTCGTGGCCCACATGAAGGTCAGCAAGAAGCCCCTGCCCGGCAGCACCGTGCACATGGCCGGGGGCCGCAAGGCGGGTGGTTTTGACGCGATGCTGCTGGGCCGCTGGCCCACCGAGGACGGCCCGCTGTTCCGCTTCGCGCTGCACGGCCCTGCGGGCGAATCGCCCTGGGAGCTGATGGACCGCCACGGCCACCTGCCGCTGCCGCCCTACATCGAGCGCCAGCAGAACAACGACCACGACCCTGACGAGGCAGAGGACAGCCAGCGCTACCAGACCGTGTTTGCGCGCGCTCCCGGCGCCGTGGCCGCGCCCACCGCGGCGCTGCACTTTGACGAAGGCGTGCTGGCCGACCTGGCCGCGCGTGGCATCGAACGCGCGAGCGTCACGCTGCATGTGGGCGCGGGCACCTTCCAGCCGTGCAAGACCGAAAATCTGGCCGAACACCAGATGCACAGCGAGTGG
Source organism: Acidovorax sp. Root275 (assembly GCF_001428965.1). Taxonomy (NCBI): domain Bacteria; kingdom Pseudomonadati; phylum Pseudomonadota; class Betaproteobacteria; order Burkholderiales; family Comamonadaceae; genus Acidovorax; species Acidovorax sp. Root275. The sequence goes on from NZ_LMJH01000011.1 coordinate 200,069, forward strand.
TACGAAGTGCCCCTGGCCACGCTGGCGGCGCTGGAACGTTGCCGCCAGCGCGGCGGGCGCGTGGTGGCCGTGGGCACGACCACCGTGCGCACGCTCGAATCCTGGGCCCGCTCGGGCCAGGCCACGGGCGACACCAACATCTTCATCACACCGGGCTTTGCGTTCCAGGTGGTGGATGTGCTGATCACCAATTTCCACCTGCCCAAGAGCACGCTGATGATGCTGGTGAGCGCGTTTGCAGGCTATGCCCACATCATGGGCCTGTACCGGCATGCGATGGCGCAGCAGTACCGCTTCTTCAGCTACGGCGATGCGATGCTGCTGGAGCGCAGCGCGCCGCGCTGACGCCGTTGCGGCACGGCGTCATGGGCAGGTGGTGACTGGCGCCAGTCGGGGCGCGGCTCCCAGCTCGGGCAGGCGGTTGGCCGACGGCACGCGCACGCAGTAGGTGCCAGCGGCGCCCTGGACCCGGGAGACACGGCCCCCATCCGCCCCCACCGACTCGCGCACCGACATTTCATGCCCCATGGGCAAACCGGGTGCAGGTGCCTCCCGCCGTACAGTCAGGGCATCCGGTGCAGGGGAGCCATGGCGCCGCTGCCAGGTGCGCTCCCGCTGCAGCGCACGTGCAATGCTGTCGGCCTCCCACGGTGCAGATGCAGCAGATGCTGGCAGGGGGCTGGATGGGGCGGTTTGAGAAGGCACCGCAGCCTGCGCCGGTGGAGCCGCCCGATCTGCGGCCCCATGGCGCTCGCCGTCCACACCGGCGCCCGCAATTCCCACTGCGGCACGCGCCGCAGGCGCAGGGTCCGTCGGCGCATGGGCAGAGCGGCCCGCCGCCACCGCCGGGTGCCCCAAGGCAGAGCGCGGCAGCACCTGTGCAGCCGCCACCTCAGCCTTCGGCGCACGTGGTGGGGGTGCTGCGGGTGGCGGGGCCATGACCGTCACCCACTGCATCGCGGCTGTGGCGGGCTGCCGCGCGCGTGGCTGGCGCACCTCTTTTTTCATCCACACCGTCAGCAGCGCCGCATGCAGAACCAGGGACAGCGCCACGGCCATCCCCAGGCGCCAGCGGCGCAAGCGACTCCCCAGGCCGAACCGCAACGGCTCAGGCCCCGCGCTGGCCGTCGGTTTCCTCCCCATCGTGCGGCACCCACACCAGCAGGTCGCCCGGCTGGCACTGCAGGTATTCGCAGATGGCCGAAAGCGTCTCGAAGCGCACCCCCTTGACCTTGCCACTCTTGAGCAGAGAAAGGTTGGCCTCGGTGATGCCCACGTGCGCCGCCAGATCGCGCGACTTCACCTTGCGGCGCACCAGCATTTCATCCAGGGTCACAACAATTGGCATGCAGCGCCCCGGTTACACGAACGCATCGGCTTCGGCCTGCAGGCGGCGGCCCTCGGCCAGCACATGGGCCAGCAGCAGCATCATGAGACCCACCACCAGCACGCTCATCTCGAACGATCCGACGCCGAGCGCGATCATCCCGCCGTTCTGGCCCGACGCCAACCACGACAACAACGCCGTCACCCCCACCTGGTAGAGCAGCGACGTCACGAACATCGCCAGAAAGCCCCAACCCACACCGCGAAACCCCCGCACGACCACAGCCCCGAACACCTCACCCGCCAAAAACGTGCGGCAGATGCGGTGCACACACAGCACCACATAAAACATGGCCACAGCGGGAATGCATTCCAAAGCCACCCCCACCCAACGCCACTGCAACTCCATGGACTGCGGCGGTGTCAGGCCCACCAGCAGGGCCTGCGCCGGCACGACCGTCAGTGGCATCCAGCCACCCCAGCCCGCCTCCTGCCCGATGGCCGCCCACCGTGCCAGCGAGAACCCCAGCGACACCAGGGCGCACGCCCAACTGGCCGCCAGCAACCCCCAGGCCAGGCGCCGAAACGAAGAACTTTGGACAGGAGAGACCTGAGAAGTGGCGTGAGAGGACATGATTTTTTCTCAAATTTTTCTGTAAAACAATAATAATATACCGCCATACAGAAATTTTTAAAAACCATGGCCCACCAAAAAAACTCCCCATTCCACCGTCTCTCGCGTTTGTCCTTGTCTTTTGCCCTCGCGGCCTCCCTCCTGGCTGCCTGCGGCAGCGTCCCGGTGTCATCGCTGTGGAAGCTGCGCAGCTTGAACCTGGAAACGCTGGACCCCGCCGCGCTGCGCGCCGCAGTGGTGCACCAGCCTGGCTTGCAGATCCATGGCGACGCGCTGGTGCTGTCGGTCAGCGTGTCGCGCAAAGTGCGCCTGCCCAATGGCAGCACCACCACCGAACTGCTGGAGGAAAAACTGCCGCTCCAAGAACTGCGCAGCACCGCCGAGCGCAGCGCGCTGGCGGACTACGACCGCCCCCAGACGCAAACACAGGTCTGGCGCATCGACCCCGCAGCCCTGCCAAGGCTGCAGGCACTGCGCACGAAGGCGCTGGGATGGAAGGCCACGGACGACGGACGACGCGAGCTGGGCCTGGGGCTGGAACTGGCCGGTTGCCAAAAAGGCGGCGGCAAGACCCGGGCGGTGACCACGCTGATGCGCTTTACCGAACGGGGCGAATACATCCCCATCGTGCGCAACATGGATCTGGCCGAAACCATGCCTGCGGCTGAACTGAAAAAACGCTTTCCGGACTGCCCGGCAGACTAAGAACCTGCGGGTATCAACCCTGGTGCTGCTCGCGAAACGCGCGCGCCTTGCCAAAGTGCCCGTTGCCAATGAAAGGCACGGGCGGGCGCAGCGCCGACAGCGGTGACGGGTGGTTGGACGTGAGCACCAGGTGCCCCCGGTCCTGCGGAATCCAGGCGCGCTTTCCCTGGGCGTGCGAGCCCCAGAGCATGAACACCACCGGGCGCGGGCCTTCGGCCACGTGGCGGATGACGGCGTCGGTCAACTCCTCCCAGCCCTTGCCCGCGTGGCTCGCGGCCTGGCCCTCTTCCACCGTGAGGCCGGTGTTGAGCAGCAACACGCCATTCTTGGCCCACTTCACCAGACTGCCTCCGGGCTCGGGCCACGCCGGGAACGCGGTGCCCAGGTCGCGCTGCATCTCCTTGAAGATGTTGCGCAACGAGGGCGGCAACTGCACGCCCGGCGCCACCGAAAACGCCAGCCCCTCGGCCTGGCCCCGGCCGTGGTAGGGGTCCTGCCCCAGGATGACCACACGTACCTGCTCAGGCGGCGTGAGGTCCAACGCCCGCAGTGGCAGGGGCGGAAAAATCGCCGCCCCCGCCTGCAGCCGTGCTTGCAAGAACGCGAGCAACGCCTGCCCACGGGCACCGGCAAAAAAAGCGTTCACCAAAGGCTGCCAGCCCGGTGCCACAGGCCAGTCGGCGGGGTTGGCGCTTTGGAGCTGGGAGGGAGGCTGAGCTGATGAATTCATGGCAAAAATGGCCACCAGCGCTTTATGGACAGGCGCAAATAGCTATCAAAATAATAGTATTCATTCCCATCAGGCAAACAGCTTAGCCAGCGCCAGGCCCGGGTCATCCGCCCGCATGAACGCCTCGCCCACCAGGAAGGCGTGCACGCCCGCATCGCGCATGGTCTTCACATCCTGGGGCTTGAGGATGCCCGATTCGGTGACCAGCAGCCGGTCCGATGGCACGTCCTTGAGCATGGCCAGTGTGGTGTCGAGCGTGACCTCGAACGTGCGCAGGTTGCGGTTGTTGATGCCCACCAGCGGGGTCTTGAGCTTCAAGGCGCGTTCCAGCTCGGGGCGGTCATGCACCTCCACCAGCACCGCCATGTCCAGGCTGCGGGCAATGGCCTCGAAGTCGGCCATCTGGGCGTCGTCCAGGCTGGCCGCAATCAGCAAGATGGCATCGGCGCCCATGGCCCGCGATTCGTAGATCTGGTACGCATCCACCATGAAATCCTTGCGCAGCACGGGAAGCAAGGTGCTGGCGCGGGCTTGTTTCAGGTAGTCGGGCTGGCCCTGGAAGAACTGGCGATCCGTCAGCACCGACAGGCAGGCCGCGCTGACCTTGCCATCGCCTTCCATATAGCTCTGGGCGATGTCGGCCGGCTCGAAATCGGCGCGCAGCACGCCTTTGGATGGGCTGGCCTTCTTGATCTCGGCAATCACCGCCGCCTGGCCCTTGGCGATCTTGGCGCGCAAGGCGCCCTCAAAGTCGCGCGTGAGCACGCGGCTCTCGGCGTCGGCGCGCATGGCGTCGAGGGACAGGCGCTTTTTGGCGGCGGCCACTTCTTCGTGCTTGACGGCGACGATTTTGTTGAGGATGTCAGACATTGGTTGAACCTTCACGATATTTGCGGATGAAGTTGTCGGATAGGCGGAATCGCCCAAGCAGAACAATGCTAACGAGCACCATATGAAGCGCGCTTCGTCGCGGCTTTTTGCGCAAGAAGTGGTGCACCGGAGCGCCGAATGCCCAGTCGTTCCACTAAACGGTTCACACACCGGTTGAGTATCTCCACGTCCGCTGCATTGCCGCTCTGCAGCTGTACTACGGTGAGCGCCGCGATGGGTCCTTTGCGCGCATGGCGTAACTCCAGCTGGAACGAGAGACTTCGTTCTGAATCTCCGCCATTCAAGTAACACCCCAGGCTGTGCTCGGCCCCCAAATCAATGGCCTGCTGCTGAGCTAGGCCCACCGGCGTGAGCGTCCTTCGTTGAAAGTCAACCTCCCAACCACGCCTTCTGTCACGCTGCTGAGCTCTCCTGAATGACAAGGTTGCACCGGCAACGCAGCAGCATATTAATAGGCCACAGGCAAGCGCCACCATGCCGCGAAGATCAAGCAAGAATAACGCTTGCACCCACAGGACAACGCCCACCATCGCAGTACCCCAAAACACCGACCACGCGCCCACCCCCTGCCCAAGTAGCTGCAACGGGAGCCACACCCGAGGTTGCTGCTCAATGGCAGAAGCCCAAGTTTTCAAGCTGCGCTGGCGCACCAGCGGGCGCACGGTCTCATTCATAGCGCGCCTTTAGGCAACGTATACCTACACACCATTGATCGCCAACGTGAAGCGCGTCGCAAAGGATGCCCACGGACCAACTCAGGGCTCTGCTTCAGCTTCATTGAGGCAGCGCTCAGACCGCCAGCGCGTGCGTGCGCGTAACCACCTGCTCCAGCTTGGCCAGCGCGGCGCCCGAGGCAATTGCGGCGCGGGCCTTGGCCAGACCTGCGGGCACCGAATCGACCACATTGGCCGCATACAGCGCCACACCGGCGTTCAAGCAGACGATGTCCTGCGCGGCGCCGGGCTCGCCCTTGAGCACGCCGATCAACATATCGCGCGATTGTTCGGGCGTCTCGACCTTGAGCGCGCGGTTGCTCGCCATCGGGAGGCCAAAGTCCTCGGGGTGGATTTCGTATTCGGTGATCTGGCCGTTTTTCAGCTCGCCCACCAGTGTGGCGGCGCCCAGGCTGACTTCGTCCATGCCATCACGGCCGTACACCACCAGCGCGTGCTCGGCGCCCAGGCGCTGCAGAGCGCGCACCTGGATGCCGACGAGGTCGGGGTGGAACACGCCCATGAGGATGTTGGGCGCACCCGCCGGGTTGGTGAGCGGGCCCAGGATATTGAAGATGGTGCGCACGCCGAGCTCCTTGCGCACCGGGGCCACATTTTTCATGGCCGGGTGGTGGTTGGGCGCGAACATGAAACCAATGCCCACCTCGGCGATGCACTGGGCGATCTGCTCGGGCTTGAGGTTGATGTGGATGCCCAGGGCCTCCATCACGTCGGCACTGCCGCTCTTGCTGGACACGCCCCGCCCACCGTGTTTGCTGACCTTGGCGCCCGCTGCGGCGGCCACGAACATTGAGCAGGTGGAGATGTTGAAGGTGTTGGCGCCGTCGCCGCCCGTGCCCACGATGTCCACCATGTGGGTCGCGTCCTTGACGTGCACCTTGGTGCTGAACTCGCGCATCACCTGCGCGGCAGCAGTGATCTCGCCGATGGTTTCCTTCTTCACGCGCAGGCCGGTGATGATGGAAGCGGTCATGACCGGCGACAGCTCGCCGTTCATGATGAGGCGCATCAGGTGCAGCATCTCATCGTGGAAGATTTCGCGGTGCTCGATGGTGCGCTGCAGCGCTTCCTGGGGGGTAATGGGCATGGAATGTCTCCTGGTATTTATGCAGAGGGCTGGTCTGTGAAGGCCAGCTTAAGCCCGAAGCCGATGAACATGGCACCCGCCACGCGGTCCAGCCAGTGCATGCCGCGCTGGATCAATGTGGCGCGCCGTGCCATCCACGAAGCGGCCAGCGCCCAGCCCACATTGACGGGGATGGCGTTTACGTTGAACAGCACGCCCAGCAGCACAAAGGCCAGCGCCTTGTTGTCGGTGCCCGGAGCGATGAACTGCGGCACAAAGGCCAGGAAGAAGATGGCGACCTTGGGATTGAGCACATTGGTCCAGAAGCCCCCCAGGAACACCTTGCGAAGCGGTGTGTGGTGTGCAGGTGCCGCCTGCGCTGCCACCAGGGCGGCACTGCTTCCGCCCTCTGCAGCTGCCTTGGCAAACAGCATGCGCACGCCCATCCACATCAGATAGGCGGCGCCCACCCACTTGAGCACAGTGAACGCCGTCGCCGACGTGGCCAGCAGCGCCCCCACACCCACCGCAGCCGCGAAGATGTGCACAAAACATCCGGCCGTGATGCCCAGCCCCGCCACAATGCCCGCGCGTGTGCCGGACTTGAGCGCGTTGGTGACGATGTAAAGCACATCAGGCCCGGGCGTGAGGTTGAGCAACCAGCCTGCGGCAATGAACATGAGCAGTTGATGGATTTCAGGCATGGTGATGTCTACCAGCGGCGGCCGGGTTCCAGTCGGTGCAAGAAGGTCGTCAGCGAATCACGCGGAGGCTGCACCGCATGCGTGGCCAGAATACGGCCCGCAGCCCCCCGGTGGTAAGTGCCATGCACGACGATGTGGTTCAGGATCTCGCTGCGCGACATGCTGCCCGTGTCGCCATCGGTGAAGCGAAACGCCACACGTTCGGCAAGCTGCGCATCGCCCAGCCCGCCCACGTACTGCAGATACCAGTCGTCCGACGCGCGGATGGCTTGGCGCAAGGCATCGATCGATGGCGTTTCTTCGGTATTGGTGGCCGCATAAGCGGTCTGCGGGCGACCCGCCAGATGCGCAGCGAAGATCTGGTCCACCACATAGGTGTGGTTCAGGATGCGCACAAACAACCGGTAGTCATCCGCAGGCAATGCGGTTTGCGAGGCCTCGCCAAGCGCCAGCAGCTCCTCATTGGCCCAGCGCTTGTACCCATAGAGCTGCGCGAGGGGGTTTGGCGCAGTCATGCGCGCTGCTCCAGAAAGTTCTTCAGCATGGCGTGGCCGTGCTCGGTCAGGATGCTTTCGGGGTGGAACTGCACGCCTTCGATGGCCAGCGTCTTGTGGCGCACGCCCATGATCTCTCCGTCCTCCGTCCAGGCCGTCACCTCCAGCACATCGGGGCAGGTGGAGCGCTCGATGGACAGCGAGTGGTAGCGGTTGACGGTGAATTGCTCCGGCAGGCCTGCAAACACGCCCTTTTGCGTAGTAGTGATGACGCTGGTCTTGCCATGCATCAGCTGCTGCGCGCGGACGATGGTGCCGCCAAAGGCCGCACCAATGGCCTGGTGTCCCAGGCACACACCCAGGATGGGCAGCTTGCCCGCGAAGTGCTGGATCGCGGCGACCGAGATGCCGGCCTCGGCGGGAGAACAAGGGCCGGGCGAGATGACCAGGCGGTCAAGCTGCCCTGCATTCAGGCGCGCCTCAATGTCGGCCACGGTGATCTCGTCGTTGCGGAACACCTCGACCTCGGCGCCCAGTTCACCAAAGTACTGGACGATGTTGTAGGTGAAGCTGTCGTAGTTATCGACCATCAAGAGTTTCATGCGGCGCTCCCGGCAAGGGCGGGCTCGCGCAGACGGGCGAACTCGCGGTGTTCATAGGCAATGCAGGCTTCCATGAGGCTGCGGTAGATGGCTTCCATCACGTCGGCGTCGCCGCCTTCGGCCAGGGCCTGCTCGCGCACGCGGGCGACGATGGCCTCGATACGGGCTTCGTCGCGCACCTGCTCGGCGCCCTGCTTGATGCGCGCCGCTTGGGTCATGTAGCCCACGCGCTCCACCAGCAGGGGCACCAGCACATCGTCCAGCGCGTTCACTTCGCGGCGCACATCCTGCATGGTGGTGCAGGCCTTCACTTTGGCAATGGCGCGGGTCATTCCAGGCCCTCCTCGACCAGTTCGGCCGCGCGCAGCAGGGCACGGGCCTTGTGTTCGGTTTCTTTCCACTCCAGCTCGGGCACCGAATCGGCCACCACACCGGCGGCGGCCTGCACATACAACGTGCCGTTCTTGATGATGCCGGTGCGGATGGCAATGGCCACGTCCATGTCACCCGCGTAGCTCAGGTAACCACAGGCGCCGCCATACAGGCCGCGCTTGGTGGGTTCGAGCTGGTCGATGAGCTCCATGGCGTGCACCTTGGGTGCGCCAGTCAGCGTGCCCGCCGGGAAGGTGGCCTTGAGCACGTCGATGGCGGTCATGCCGTCGTTCAGGATGCCTTCGACGTTGCTCACGATGTGCATCACGTGGCTGTAGCGCTCCACCGCGAAGGCCTCGGTCACCTTCACGGTCCCGGTCTTGGCGATGCGGCCGATGTCGTTGCGCGCCAGGTCGATCAGCATCACGTGCTCGGCGCGCTCCTTGGGATCGTTGATGAGTTCGATCTCGGCAGCCTTGTCCTTCTCGGGCGTGGCACCGCGCGGGCGCGTACCGGCCAGCGGCCGGATGGTGATCTTCTGCCCGTCCGGCGTGCTCTCCTGGCGCACCAGGATCTCGGGGCTGGCGCCCACCACGTGGAAGTCGCCGAAGTCGTAGAAGTACATGTACGGCGACGGGTTCAGCGAACGCAACGCGCGGTACAGCGACAGGGGCGACTCGGTGTAGCGCTTGTGGATGCGCTGGCCCACCTGCACCTGCATGAAGTCACCGGCGGCGATCAGTTCCTTGGCCCGGTCCACCGCGGCCAGGTAGTCGGCCTTGGCGAAGTCGCGCTGCGCGGGGTGGCCCTCGGTGGGCTTGACCACCGGGGCACTCACCGAGTACTTGAGCTGCTCCTTGAGCTCACGCAGGCGCTTCTTGGCCTTGGCGTACGCCTCGGGTGTGGCCGGGTCGGCGTAGACGATGAGGTAGAGCTTGCCCGAAAGGTTGTCGATGACCGCCAGTTCCTCGCACTGCAGCAGCAGGATGTCGGGGCAGCCCAGGGTGTCGGGTGGGCAGGTGGTCTCGAGCTTCTTCTCGATGTAGCGCACTGCGTCGTAGCCAAAGTAGCCGGCCAGACCGCCGCAAAAGCGCGGCAGGCCGGGCCGCAAAGCCACCTTGAAGCGCTTTTGGTAGGCCTCGATGAAGTCGAGCGGGTTGCCCTCGGCGGTCTCGACCACCTGGCCGTCGGTAACGACCTCGGTGCGCGCCGCAGCCCCGAAGCCGCTGGCGCGCAGCAACGTGCGCGCGGGCAGGCCGATGAAGCTATAGCGCCCGAAGCGCTCGCCGCCCACCACGGATTCGAGCAAAAAGCTGTGTTTGCCGCCATCCTTGGTGTGCGCCAGCTTCAGGTAGAGCGAGAGCGGGGTTTCCAGGTCCGCAAAGGCTTCGGCCATGAGCGGAATGCGGTTGTAGCCTTCGCTGGCCAGGCTTTTGAATTCAAGTTCTGTGATCACGGGGAGAGCTCCCAGCTGTGGCAGCGCGTGCCCCCTGTGCAATGAATAAGGGGTGGCGCTGCGGTCCATTCAATCGGCCCCACCGCACAGGGTGAAGGCCACGGGTGCACGCTGGGGCGGTTGCCCAGGTGCTATCAGGCGTTCAAAGAGGCAGGCCGACGCCAGGGCCAGGCTCCCCGGTCGCTGCAACCTGTGATGAACACGTGATGAATGAACATGGGCCAAAGTGTAGCAAAGCTTTTTTCCCCGCCCGGTGTGACCGCCCTCAACGCGAGATCACACAACCACTCGAAAACCCTGTTGCGGGGCATCGGGAGCGCTGCAACAATTGGAAACGAACGAGCGTTCTTTTTTTAGGAGTTGCGCATGAAGTTCCTTCAGCGATGCGCCGCAGCGGCAGTGGCATGCCTGTTGGCGGCCGGTGCCATTGCCCAGCCCATCACCGTGGCCGACGTCAAATATGAAGAGACAAGCAGCCTGAGCGGCAGCAGCCTTCAGCTCAACGGGGCAGGCGTTCGCTACAAGGCCGTATTCAAGGTGTACACCGCAGGCCTGTACCTCGAAAAAAAGGCCAACACCCCGGCCGACATCATGGCCCAGAAGGGGCCCAAGCGCATGAGCATCACCATGCTGCGCGAGATCGACTCCACCGAGCTGGGCAAGCTGTTCTCGCGCGGCATGGAAGACAACATGGACCGCGCAGCGTTCTCCAAGCTCATCCCAGGCGTGCTGCGCATGAGCCAGATCTTCTCGGACCACAAGAAACTGCAAGCGGGCGACCAGTTCATGATCGATTGGATACCGGGCACCGGCACGGTGATCACGGTCAAGGGCAAGCCCCAGGGCGAGCCGTTCAAGGAGCCTGAATTCTTCAACGCGCTGCTGGGCATCTGGTTGGGCAACACCCCGGCCGACTGGAAGTTGAAGGACGCCCTGCTGGGCAAGCCCGCCTAAAAAAGCCTTGGGACAAACCCCGAAACAAAGTCCCCGGGGGCTGTCCCGCGTCCGACAGACGCACTCCCACCTCGGGAGTAGTCTTTGCATCAGGCAATCGCACCCGCACCAACCCGCCCCCACAACGGCACATCCCTGCGCGCAACCCGCAGCAACCGATGCCACGGCCTGAGCCACGCTTTTCGCGCTACCCGCGCCCCGCAGCGAGCCGTCTGTAACGCCACCTTTCTGCCTCCAGACACCTTTTTGCGCCAGCTACCACCATGAAACTCAGCAACCTTTCCGTCGGCCTGCGCCTGGGCTCGTCCTTTGGGGCCATCCTGCTCATCACGGCGCTGATTGCCGCCACCGGCATGTGGCGCATCGCCAGCCTGCAAGGCGCCAGCGAGCGCGTAGCCACCCAGGAGATCGAGCAACAGACCCTGGTGGAAAACTGGGCTTCGGACATCCGCCTGAACTGGGTGCGCACCGAGGCGTTTCTCAAGGCCATCGACCGTGACTACATGGAGAAGCTCACGGCCGACACGCAGGCCACATCCACCGGCATCGAGACGAAGGTCAAACGCATCGAAGGCCTGGTACAGGGCGACAAGAACCGCGCGCAGCTGGCCACCATCGCCGCTGCCAGCAAGGCCTACACCGACAAGCTCGCCGAAATCCGCGAGCTGCACCGTGGTGGCGAACCCAATGTGCCTGCGCTGGTGGACAAAGACCTGCGCCCCCTGGCTGACAAGTACCTCAAATCCCTCGACGATCTGCGCACCGCCATGGCCGCACAGCTGGCCGACAGCCAGGGTGACACCAGCACGCTGGCCAAGACCAGCCAGGTGCTGCTGGGCGTGGGCACACTGATCGCCGTGGCGCTGGGCGCACTGCTGGCCTTCACCGTCACGCGCTCCATCGTGCAACCCGTACAGCGGGGCAAGCAGGCGGCAGAAAACATTGCCGACGGCGACCTGACCCACCCCATCGAGGCCAATGGCAACGATGAGACCGGGCAACTGCTTCAGGCTCTGGCCACCATGCAATCGCGCCTGGCCACCATCGTTGGCAATGTGCGCCACAGCGCCGAAGGCGTCGCCACCGCCAGCGCCGAAATCGCCTCGGGCAACAACGACTTGTCGGCCCGCACCGAACAGCAAGCGTCGGCCCTGCAGCAGACCGCCGCGTCGATGGAAGAGCTGGGCTCCACCGTGCGCCAGAACGCCGACAACGCGCGCACGGCCAACCAACTGGCCATGAGCGCATCCACCGTGGCCCAACAGGGCGGCGACGTGGTGGCCGAAGTGGTCACGACCATGAAGGGCATCAACGACAGCAGCAAGAAGATCGCCGACATCATCAGCGTGATCGACAGCATCGCCTTCCAGACCAACATCCTGGCCCTGAATGCTGCCGTGGAGGCTGCGCGCGCAGGCGAGCAGGGGCGTGGCTTTGCGGTGGTGGCAGGCGAAGTGCGCAGCCTGGCTGGGCGCAGCGCGGAAGCCGCCAAGGAAATCAAGGGACTGATTGGTACCAGCGTGGAGCGCGTGGAACGCGGCACCGCCCTGGTGGACAAGGCTGGCGCCACGATGACCGAGGTGGTGGGTGCCATCCGGCGCGTGACCGACATCATGAGCGAGATCAGCGCCGCCAGCAGCGAGCAGAGCCAGGGTGTCTCCCAGGTGGGCGAAGCCATCACGCAGATGGACCAGGCCACCCAGCAGAACGCAGCATTGGTAGAGCAAAGCGCAGCGGCGGCCGACAGCCTCAAGACGCAGGCGGGACAGCTGGTGGATGCGGTGGCGGTCTTCCGACTCTCAGCCAGCGCCAGCCGCCACAGCGATGCAATGCCCGCCCCCGTGCGTGGCAACAGCGCCAGCGCCTCCCGGCTGGACTACCGCAGCGTGGCGCCGCGCCAGTTGCCCGCCTGAACACCCAAGCTCGACCGCGGCCAGCTCAGGCCAGCTGCGCCAGCGAATCCACAAACCCGTCGGCATCCACCGCCCGCACGGGCTGGCCGTGGTTATAGCCGTAGGTGACGAGCACCACGGGGCAGCCCGCCGCCCGTGCCGCCTGCGCATCGTTGCTGGAATCACCCAGCATCAGCGTACGCGCGGGGACGGTGCCCAGCGCTTCGCAGGTCTTGATGAGGGGCAGAGGGTCGGGCTTCTTGCGCTCAAACGCGTCGCCGCCAAACACGTTCTTGAAGTACCCGTCGAGCCCCTTGGACTTCAGCAGCGGCAGCGCAAAGTCCGTGGGCTTATTGGTCAGACAGGCCAAGTGCAGTCCCCGGGTGCGCAGCGCCTGCAACCCCACCTCCACGCCGTCGTACACCCCGGCAAACTGGCCATTGATTGCCAGATAGTGGCGCTGATAGCTGGCCCAGGCCGAAGGATAGATTGCTTCAATTTTTATAGCATCTTGCGCACCACCATCAAGCGCCAGCACATGCTTCAGCACTGAACGCAGCAAATGCTCCGAGCCCTTGCCCACCATGTGTTCGATGTGCTGGGCCCCAATGGCCGGCAGGGCCAGCTCACGAAGCATGCGATTGATGGCCTCATTGAAGTCCCCCATGGTGTCCACCATGGTGCCATCCAGGTCCACGATGACGGCGTCCACGCGGGACAGGAGAGAGGCGAACGAGGCGGAGTCGGTCATGGAGAGGATCACGGGCAAAAGAGTACGGAGATCCCAAGTGTAAATACGCCATGGCTTAGGCAAAACAGGGGTCAGGCACGCGGCTCACCCCAAGGCGATACGGCTGCGGCATTCCGATTTGCGCAAGTCCCATACGCCTCATCGCAAGCTCAGCGTCTGCCGCTTCCAGGCCGGGTCTTGCCAGCGCTGGAACAAAGGCAGTGCCGCCACATCCCCCGTCACCCGCTCGGTGGCCAGTCCGTCGAGCCGTACCACCTCAAAGCTCTTGCGGTAGCGCCCTTGGCCGCGCGCTTCGCGCGCCACCAGCATCTGCTGGCCGCCGGGCACCCAGCCCGCCCACTCGGCCACGCCGGTTTCGGGCGTCGCGGCGGCAGGCGGCAGTACGTCCGCCAGCCAGCCGCCTTCGGTCTTGCGCAACACCCACAGCTCCCGCCAGCCTTCCAGGGGCTGCACCGCCAGGGCCACCGCCGTGCCTTCTCGGTTGGTGCTGGCCGATGCGGCCCAGACCACGCCGTAGGTGCAGCGGCGCAGCAGCGGTGCCTTGGCGCTGTGCTGCGCGTCCACCAGCAGCACGCAAGTTTCGCCGGGGGCACCGGGTTCCGTGAGTAGCATGGGGCGGGTGCCCACAGCCGCTACCGGTGCAGCAGCAGGCACCAGCGCCCAGCGCACCGCACTCACCCGCATGGCGGCGTCGTTGTAGGCGCGCTGGTCTTCGTCGGGCAAGTCGGCCTTGCTCACGCCGGTGAATTCCGTCAGGGCGCGTGCGGCGGCAGCGGCCACCGCCGGGTCGGCCGCGTTTTTGCGTGCCTGCTGAAAGGCTGCAGCACCCCACACGCTGGCGCGGCGCATTTGCACCCGGTTGCGCAGGTAGCCAGGCAGGCCCGCCACGTCCACGCGCTCCAGTACCTCGGCCTGCCAGGTGGTGACCTTGGCACGCTCGTGTGCGGGCAGGTCGGGGTTGATGCATTCGGGGCGGGTCAGCGCCAGGACGGCACGGGCGCGCTGCTCGGCATCGGCCACGGGCATGGCCAGCAGGCGGCGAAAGGCCTCGCCCTCGTAGCAGACCTGCATGCGGCCTTCAACCTCATAGGTGGCAAAGCGCACGCCGTAGCCATTGGCCACGTCCAGGTGTGCCGACAACGTAGCGCCCGAGGCCTTGCCCGGCACGGCCACCGAGGCACGGCGAGCCAGCCGGTCGGCAAAGGTACCCAGGGCATCGAAGGCCTGGGCGCCCTCCACACCCGCCAGCGCCTTGGCAGGCGCGGCCTGCAGGTAAGCGGCGGTGAGGCCAATGCCCAGCGCCTCGGCACCCGGCGTTTCCTGCACAAAGCGCATCACGGCCAGCAGCGCGGGGCCTTCTGCCTCGGTCAGGGCCACGCGGCGCACATCGCTGGTGCGGATGAAGCCACCGCGCTCGCGCTTGTGGTCCCACACCTGCAAGTAGTCGAGGCGCTCGCCGCGCACTTCGAGCACTTCGCCCTGCCACAGGCTGGCCTGCTGCTGGGCACCATCGCGCGGTGCAGCGCGCAGGCTGGCCTGGTCCTGCACCACGATGGCACTGCCGTGGGCGCCGGGCGATGGCTGGGGGGCGGCCTCGGCCGCCACGGTCACTGCGGCGCTGGCCACGGCTGCCAACAAAGTTGCGAAGGTCGCGTTCATGTTCACTGCTCCACGGCTTGGGTGATGGTGGCGTCGTCGGCCACGGCAGCAGCCTGTGCAGCTCCGGCCTGGGCGTTGCGGTTGCCGCCCAGCAGCGCGGCACCGATGAAGTCGCCATTGGTGGGCGGGGGCGCGATGATGACCTGGATCTTGTCCGAGAGCTTGTCGGCCAGCGTCTTCTGGATGAGCAGCGGGTGTTTGGTCACTAGGGCGCCTTCGCGGGCCATTTGCTCGGCATTGACCTTGCCCACGCGGTCCATGCGGTAGGCCTCGGCCTCTGCCAGCTTCTGGCGGGCGTCGGCTTCGCCGTTGGCTTCGATGCGGCGGGCCTGGGCGCTGCCTTCAGCGGCTTTGACGCGGGCCACACGTTCGGCTTCAGCTTCGAGCTGGCGCTGCTCAATCTGGCGCTGCTTGAAGGGCAGCACATGCTTCATGGCCTCTTCCTGGGCCTTGGCGGCAATGACTTGCTCACGCGCGGCGGCTTCGGCGGCCACTTCGCGGCGCACCTTGTCGGCGTTGGCGTCCAGTTCGGTTTCACGCACGCGCTTGTCTTTCAGCTCCAGCGTGTAGCGCATTTTTTCGGAGGCCAGTTCTTCGGCCAGCAGGCTGTCCATGCCCCGGCGGTACTCGGCGGGCAGGTCCACCTTGCCGATCTGCAGGCTGCGCAGCGTCACGCCATCGGCAGCCAGGCGGGCGCGCAGTTCGGTTTCGATGATCTGTGCAATTTCGGCACGCTTGGACGAGAAGATTTCGCGCACCGTGTAGCGGGCAAAAACCTTGTAGACCAGGCCCTGCACCGCGGGCTCCACGATGTCGACACCCACGTTGTCGGGCAGGTTGCCGGCCTTGACGGCGGGCGAGTTGGGGTCCAGGGCGTAGCGCACGCTCAGGTCCAGGCCCAGCGACAGGCCTTCCACCGACTGCAGCGGCGCGCTGCCCGTGGCCTGGCGCATGGCTTCGGGGCGGTAGCTCTGGTCACGCAGCGAGAACACGCGCACCGTGTGCAGGCCGGGCACCACCCACACGCTGCCATCACGCCAGAGGCTCACGGCACCGGTGAACTGGTTCAGGCGCACGCCCAGGTCGCCTTGTGCCAAGTGCTGCACCGGCGGGTTGCGGTACACCATCAGGCCTGCGGCGGCCACCACAGCGCCAGCGGTCAGCCAGCGCACGGTGCGTGCGGTGGGCAGCAGATAGGCCCAGTTCAGTCGAGGGCCATCGGCACCGCATGCATCGGCCGCCACAGAGCTTTGCGATTCAGCGTCCAGCACGGGCTCCGTGCCTGCTTCGGACAACGGGGTAGAGCGACGGCCCTTCAGGGTCTGCACGATGCGGTTCCAGGTGGCTTTCATGGTGTTTCTCTCTCGGGTTGGTTCGGTGTTGTTGTCGTTTCTGAGCTGCCGCTGTGGCTTGCTCATTGAGGACCGATTGTTCGGATCCACCCCGGAAGCAACAATGCGGCGCAGCCCCCAGTGCGCTCACGCCGCCCGCACGAACCTTCCGGCCCCGGAAGAAAAACTCACACCGGCCAGAACCGGCCACCGGGATAATCTGCCCACCCTCTACTGCCCGCCCTGCCCATGACCCGCATTGCCGTGATCGAAGACGACCTGCCCACCAGCAACCAGTTGGCCGGGTGGATACGCAGCGCCAAGAGCGGCATCGTCATCGACCAGTGGTTCACCCGCGACGAGGCCGAGGCCGCGCTGGCCCGCGAGCACTACGACGCGGTGGTGCTGGACATCGAGTTAGGCCGCGAGCGCCATGCGGGCGTGGCCCTCATCAACGCTATCAACAAGCTGCGCCAGGGCACGCCGGTGCTGGTGGTTTCGGCCATGCCTGCGGCCATCTACCGCAGCATCATGAAGGCGCTGGACGCGTGGGACTACCTGCAGAAAACCACGTTCGAAGAGGCCGATTTCATCGAGACCTTTCTCGACATCCTGCGCACCACGCAGGCACAGGCCCCGGCCAGCGCAGCCCCCGCCCCGGTGGGCGATGCGCTGGTGCTGGACCCGCTGTGGCAGCGCACCCCCACCTGGCGCGGCGAGCGCATCAACCTGCCGCTCACGGCCCAGCGCATCCTGGCCACGCTGCACCAGCGCAGTGGCGAGGTGGTGTCGTATGACGAACTGTTCGAGGTGGTGAAAAGCGGGCGCAATCGTGACAACGTGCGCAAGCATGTGAGCACCATCCGCGAGGCGCTGCGTGAAGTCGATCCTGGGTTTGAGGGAATAGAAAACGTGCCCATGCGCGGGTTCCGCTGGACAGGCAAATGAAGCGCCTGCTGCGCCGCCCCACGCTGGAAATGCCCAAGTTGGGCCTGCCCGCGTTCCGCCTGCGCATTCTGGTGCGCAGTGTGTTCGTGCTGCTGGCCCTGGCCACGGTGGCGCTGAGCGTGGTGGTGCTCAAGGACGAGAAGGAGCGCGCCTGGCAGGCCTACCAGCACGGTTTTGTGCGCAGCCAGGCCGAGGTCATGGCGCGGCTGCGCCACCCCTCGGGCCAGTTGGCGCTGCTCAACGCCAGCCACCTCGGTCAGGGCGTGACGCCACTGGCGCCGCTGCTGCTGCCCTACGCCGCCATCGACTTTGACGACCCGCAAAAATCACAGCAAGCCGTGGAGATGGCGGGCTGCTCCGTGCAATACCCCGATGGCGCATCAGTGTGCGCGGCGATTGGCAACAACCCCTATGCGGGCGGCTTCATCTACCTGGTGGGCAGTTTTTATGCGGGCGAGCTGATACCCCGCGAGCGCGGCGCCTTGGTGCCCGCCGAGGCACACCGTGCACGCATCACCCTGGACATGCGGGGTGCCACCTACCGCTGGGTGGCGCCGTATGAGGCCATGCCCCCACAGGGCAGCGCGGCTGTGCGTGGGCGCCTGACGGGGTTTGTGGACAACGGCACGCCGCAACTCGACGCCCGCGCGCGGCCGGTGCGCGACTTTCGCGGCTGGCTGTGGCAAAACGGCCAGTGCCGCGACCTGCCGCCCCCATCGGCCAGCTCGCCCGCTGGCGAGGCCACCACCACTGACTGCCTGCGCCGCACCCACTACTCCATCCGCCTGCCGGTCGAGTTGTTCCGCGAAGCCCTGTTCCGCAAGGACGAGCGCCTGGTCTGGCCGCCGGAAGACTTGGGGCAGATGCGCGTGCGGGTGGAGATGCTGGCACCGGGCGAAGACAGCAAACCACTGTTTGACAGCGACGCGCCCGGCGCGCAGCTGGCCGCATCGCTGGGCGACCTCTCGCGCAGCCTGTTGCCGGGCGAACGTGTGCAGATCCGCAAAATGGGCAGCGACGAGGCCAGCGCCATCACCCTCAAGGGCATTGAGGTACAGGCCGAGCCGTCCGCGCCCTGGCTGCTGCGCCTGATCCGCTGGCTGCCGCTGGAGGCTGCAGGCGTGGGCCCGGCAGCGGCCACGCCCGCCGCCCCCACAGCACTGGACATTCTGGACACGCCCACGGGCAACTACGTGGTGAACTTCACCGGCCACCTGCGCGGCGTGGAGCAAGGCCTGGCCGCTGTGGCCACGCGCCTGTCGTGGTACCTGGGCGCGATGCTGGGCGCCATTGCGCTGGCCTGGCTGGTGGTGGAGGTGGGCCTGATCCGCCGCGTGACGGCCCTCACCCGCCGCGCCGCCGCCGTGTCGTACAACGTGCAGCCTGGCCACACCGGGCCCCGGCTGGGCGACCTGGATGTGTCGGACCTGCGCGGCTCGGACGAGCTGGGCATTTTGGCCGGGGGCCTGGCTGACCTGCTGCAGCGCGTGAAGGACGACCTGCAGCGCGAACAGCTGCGCGCCCAGCAAGAACGCGATATGTGGCACGCTGTGGGGCACGAGATCATGTCGCCCCTGCAATCGCTGATGGCGCTGAACGGCCCGCAAGACCCCGGCCACCGCTATGTGCAGCGCATGCAGCAGGCCATCCATGTGCTCTACGGCACGGCATCGCCCGCCGAGGCACTGCAGGCCGCCAATGTGCCCGAGGGGCGGCTGGACCTGGATGCCTTCTTGCGCAACGTGGCCGACAACGCGCACTTTGCGGGCATTCTGGATGTGGTGTACGACCTGGTCCCAGGCCACCCTGGCCCGGTCATCGTGCGGGCCGACGAGTTTGCGCTCGAAGACGTGGTAACCCACATCCTGCGCAATGCCGACCGCTACCGCCCCGCGGGCAGCCCCATCAGGCTGACGCTCACCGCGTCGGAATCCACCGCCAGCGCTACGCTGCACAACCAAGGCTCCACCATTGCAGACGAACTGCTGGAGCGGATTTTTGAGCTGGGCGTTTCCGACCCCGCCAGCCCCACCCCGCTGGGCGAGGGCGAGCACCGGGGCCAGGGGCTGTTTGTGGCCAAAACCTACATGGCCAAGATGGGCGGCACCATCAATGCGCGCAATACGGCAGATGGCGTGGCCTTCGTTCTGACCTTTCAGCGCCTGGGCTGACCAGGCCCGGAACGCGCGCCCCGCGCACGGCAGGGGGCGGCACTGTCCGACAGGGGCACGCCGCAGCGGGGCCTACCCTGCAGACATACGTTCAGACCACCGTCTGCGATTGCCCCAGGAGCCCTTTCATGAAACGCATTCCCTTTGCCACCTCCCTCTTCACCGCCGCCTTGCTGCTGGCCTGCGCAGGTGCATCCGCGCAAACGCCACCTCAAGACGCGCGGGCACGCTATGAGCAAGAGCGGGAAAAGTGCATGACCAACAACACGCAGGACAGCCTGGCCACCTGCCTTCGCGAGGCCAATAACGCGCTGGATGCTTCCCGCAAGGGCGATCTGAGCAACCCTGGAACCGCCGCGACCAACAACGCCACCCAACGCTGTGCGGCGTTCCAGACCGCCGCCGATCAGGCAGATTGCATGCGCCGCGTGCAGAGCAGCCCGGCGAGTGGCTCGGTGTCCGGCGGCGGCGTGTTGCGTGAATCGACCACAACGACGATCACCGTCCCTGCTCAGCAATAACCAGGCTCAATGCAGGCGTGGCCTGTCACAACGGCTGCCGGGCAAAGTCTGCCCAGCAGCTGAGGAACTCACCCCAGCTCTGAGCGCATCGCGTCGATGACGCCTTGATAGTCCGGCTTGCCAAAGATGGCGCTGCCCGCCACAAAGGTATCAGCACCCGCATCGGCCACCCGGCGGATGTTGTCGGCCTTGATGCCGCCATCCACTTCCAGGCGGATGTCCTTGCCCGAGGCGTCGATGCGCTTGCGCACTGCTTCGATCTTGCGCAGGGCTGAATCAATGAAGCTCTGGCCCCCAAACCCGGGGTTGACGCTCATGATGAGAATGAGGTCGATGTCGTCGATTACCCAGTCCAGCACATCCAGCGGCTCGGCCGGATTGAACACCAGGCCGGGCTTGACGCCCTTGGAACGGATGGCCTGGATGCTGCGGTGCACATGGCCCGAGGCGTCGGGGTGAAAGCTGATGTAGTCCGCACCGGCGTCGGCAAAGGCAGCGGCGAGGGCGTCCACCGGCTGGATCATCAGGTGCACGTCGATCGGCACGGCCACACCGGCGGCGGTCTTGGCATGGGGCTTGAGCGCCTGGCACACCATAGGGCCGAAGGTGAGGTTGGGCACGTAATGGTTGTCCATCACGTCGAAGTGGATCCAGTCTGCGCCAGCGGCAATGACATTGCGCACCTCTTCACCCAGGCGGGCGAAGTCGGCGGAGAGGATGGAGGGGGCGATTCGGAATGTGCGGCTCATCCCCCGATTGTCGCAAAGCGCAGAAGGTCTGGGGTTTTACCCCATGGACATGCACTTTTGGAGAATCTCCACGGTTACCATTCGCCCCATGCCAAAGTACCAGTTTGACGTGGAAGTGCTGCCCGAATACCTGCCCGAGCAGTCTGCGCCGGACACCGGGGTGTTCAGCTTCGCCTACACCATCACCATCACCAATTCCGGGGACGCGCCCGCGCAGCTGATTTCGCGCCACTGGATCATCAGCGATTCCCGGGGCCACACCGAAGAGGTCAAGGGCTTGGGCGTGGTGGGCCACCAGCCGCTGCTCAAGCCTGGTGAATCGTTCCAGTACACGAGCGGCTGCAGGCTGCGCACCGCCAGCGGCACCATGCACGGCACCTTTCACTGCGTGGCCGAAGATGGCGAGCCCTTCAATACCCCCGTACCCCTCTTTGTATTGGAAGCGATCAACCACGGCCCCTCGGGTGAGCCGCTGAGTGGACGGGTGCTGCATTGAGGAGTCACCCCCACGCTCCCCACTTCGTGTGGTCACTGCCCCCCGAGGGGGCCGCTTTTCATCTTGGGGCGGCCCGGCGATGAAGACTCACCCCCACGCTCCCCACTTCGTGTGGTCACTGCCCCCCGAGGGGGTCGCTTTTCATCTTGGGGCGGCCCGGCGATGAAAAACCGCGCCAATACCGACCTGGCCAGCCTGCTGGCGGCGCTCGACCCCACGGCCGGCCTGGCCCATCGCCACCTGTGGCTCATCCACCTGCTGGACTGGGTGCGTGGCCAGCGGGACTCGGTTCCGGCGTCCGTGGGGCGGGTGCAGCTTTTCATCGATGCCATCGCCGCTCGGCCCGACCTCCAGCAGCGGCTGCAGTCCTGGTGGGCTGCGCTGGTGGACCAGGTCGATGTCACCACCTTGCTGGCGGACTTTGGCTTTGCGCCCCGCACTGCGCTGGTCAGCGAGATCGCCGAGCGCCTGCGCACCAAGCTGCTGCCCGGCAGCCCCGAGACCATCGATGCCTCCGAGCTCTTCATGCTGGCCCTGCCCAGCGCTTTTGACGCCCAGTGGCTTGCGGCGCTCGACGAAGCCCAGCTGAACCGTCTGGTCGAACTATTGGCCCCTGCCGGTGGCAACGACAGCCCCGGCGGGGCTACGCGCTGGCACCGTGCCTTGCTCGACGCAATCACCTACTGTGCGGGGCAGATTCTCTCGACCGGTTTTGCCCCCGAGCTGCGGTTGCGCATGAGCGAATCCGCGCGCGAGGCTCAGCCCTTTCATGCACTGATCCGCGATGTGGAAAGCCTGCGCGTGGAGGTGCTGCATGCGCTGCGCACGCCTGACCGTCTCAACGAGTCGGCCCAGCGCCTGCGCGAGCGCCTGGAGGCCTGCCGCGCGGCGGCGGCCACCGTGTATGCGCATTTCGAAGACAACGGCATTTCGGTGGGCCTGGTGTTCCGCCTGCGGCAGCTGCGCGAGCGCATCCTGCGTGTGCGGGAACTGCTCGATTGCCTGCTGTCGGCCCAGCCGGCGGTCACGGCGGCGCAGCTCATGGCGCACCTGGTGATGGTGGGGCAGGAACGGCGCAGCCTGCGTGCGTTGCTGGCATCCAACTCCTCGCTGCTGGCGGCCAAGGTGGCAGAGCGCAGTGCCGAGACGGGCGAGCACTACATCACCCGCACGGGCACCGAATACCGCGCCATGCTGCGCAAGGCGGCGGGCGGCGGCGCCCTGATGGCGTTCACCACGCTCGCCAAGTTCGGCCTCTATGCGCTGGCGCTGTCGGCGTTCTGGGGTGGCTTCATGGCGGGCATCAACTACGCCGTGAGCTTTGTGCTGATCCAGCTGCTGCACTTCACGGTGGCCACCAAACAACCAGCCATGACGGCGCCGGCCATGGCGGCCAAACTCAAGGAACTGGGTTCGGGCAGCGCCATCGAGGCGTTTGTGGACGAGATCACCCACCTGGTGCGCTCCCAGGTGGCGGCTGTGCTGGGCAATGTGCTGGTGGTCTTCCCAGCCGTGCTTGCGCTCGCCACGCTGATTGCCCTGGCCACGGGCGGCCCAGCCATCAGCCTGAAGGAGGCCGAGCATGTGTTCGCATCCCTGCACCTGCTCGGGCCTTCGCTGTTCTTCGCGGCCTTTACTGGGGTGCTGCTGTTTGCGTCCAGCATCATTGCGGGCTGGACAGAGAACTGGTTTGTGCTCCACCGCATGGACTCGGCCCTGCACTACAACCCGCGCATCACGGGGCTGTTGGGCACCGAGCGCGCCGCGCGTTGGGCCCGCTTCCTTCGCGAAAACCTCTCGGGCCTTGCTGCCAACGTCTCGCTGGGTTTCATGCTCGGCCTGGTACCCGCGTTTGCCGCGTTTTTCGGGCTGGGGCTGGATGTGCGCCACGTCACGCTGTCCACGGGCCAGGTCGCGGCAGCCAGCGCCACACTGGGCCTGCAGGTCCTGCATTTGCCGGCGTTCTGGTGGGCCGTGGCCTCGCTGCCATTTCTGGGGGCCCTGAATGTGTCGGTGAGTTTCTACCTGGCCTTCAGCCTGGCGCTGCGTGCGCAGAACGTCAGCGGTGTAGACCGCTCGCGCATCTACGCAGCAATTCGCGCCCGCCTGCGCAGCGCGCCCCTGAGCTTTTTTGTGCCAGAGCGGACGGCCGGCGCGGGGGTATCGTCACAGGCCTGAACCCGGGCAACCGCCGCATCTGTCCTACACGGCCGGAGTGTTTCGGCCTGTAAATTCGGGGCACCAACGCCCAAGCGCACCCCCTCCCCCCTGCGGAGGGCCTGTGCGCCGGCCCTTTCACACCAACGGGCACCGCCCGTCTGACGCAGAGGTTCCATGACATGAATGAAATCCTGAGCTTCTGGGCGCAGTGGCTGCGCCCCTCAGCCGGGTTGCCCACGGTGCAATGGTCACTGCTGTTGGCCGTGGCGGCCATGGCAGGCTATCTCACGCAGCGCCATACAGGCCTGCCCAAGGTGCTCGGTTATTCGCTGGTGGGTACCGCCGCCGGGCTGGCCGGGTTCAGCGGGGCGGTGTGGCCGCTGCAGGGCATCGGCCTGTTCCTGCTGGAGCTGGGCATTGCCCTCGTCCTCTTTGAATGTGGCGGCCGCATTCCGCTGCGCTGGTTTCGCCACAACCCCATGGTGTTGGTGCAGAGCATTGCCGAATCGGTATTGACCTATTTTGCCGTGTACTGGGTGCTGGTCTGGCTGAACCTGCCCACCCAGGTGGCCGGCCCATTGGCCCTGGTGGCCTTGGCCGCCTCGCCTGCCGTGCTCACCCGCGTGGTGGCCGACACCCGCGCGGCGGGCCCGGTCACCGAGCGCGCCATCGTGCTCACCACCTTGTCCACGCTGTATGCGCTGACACTGGGCAGCGCCAAGGCCGAGCTGATCAACCGCCAAAGCCTTACCGTGGTGGAGACCGTGTACCCCGTGATGGTGGTGCTGGGAGTCTCCATCATCGTGGCCGCCGTGCTGGCCCTGGTGCTGCGCATGGCGCTGCGCTTCATGAGCCCCACGAGCGAAAACACCTCCATGCTTTTTCTGGCGCTGGTGGCGGCGGGCACCGCCGTGGCAGCGCACATGGGAGGCTCAGCCCCCCTGGCCGCGCTGCTGGGTGGCATGCTGCTCAAGCAGCTCAACCCCCGCCCCTGGGCCTGGCCGCGCCAGCTGGGCAACGCATCGTCGCTGCTCACCATGCTGATGTTCGTGCTGGTCTCCACCGTGGCTGCGCAGGCCGACTGGAGTGCCCCCGTGGCCGGCGTGGTGCTGGCCCTGATTGCCGTGCGCCTGGTGGCCAAGGCCACCGGCGTGGCACTGGGCAACGTGGGCAGCGGCGCGAGCTGGAAGCAGGCCCTGTGGGTGGGCTGCGCGATGACGCCGATGTCGTCAATCGCGCTCTTGATCGCCTCGCAGTTCGTGCTGGCCTCGCCCTCCACCGGCCATGTGATTGCCGGTGTGGCGTTGCCTGCCATTTTGCTGATGGAAGTCCTGGGCGCCGTGATTGCCACCGTGGCCATTTACCGTGCGGGCGAAAGCTCGAAACCCTGGGCGCCACTGACCCGTGGCCACAACGGAGAGAACAGCCGTGAGTCTTGAAGCCTTCAACCATTCCGAACCGCTGACGCTGGGCGTCGAGCTGGAGTTGCAGCTCGTCAACACCAACGACTACGACCTGGCCCCCTACGCCGAGGACATGCTGCGCCTCATGAAGAAAACCCCGCTGCCCGGCAGCGTGGTGCCCGAGATGACGAACAGCATGATCGAAATTTCCACCGGCATCTGCCACTCGGCCAGCGAGGTGCTGGGCCAGCTCACGCCCATCCGCGATGCACTGGTCAAGAGCGCGGACAAGCTCAACATCGCCGTGGTGGGCGGAGGCACGCACCCCTTCCAGCAGTGGCACGAGCGGCGCATCTACGACAAGCCGCGTTTTCGCGAGCTGTCCGAGCTGTATGGCTACCTGTCCAAGCAGTTCACCATCTTCGGCCAGCATGTGCACATCGGTTGCCCCGACGCGAATGCCGCGCTGCTCATGCTGCACCGCATGTCGCGCTACATCCCGCACTTCATCGCGCTGTCGGCATCGAGCCCCTACGTGCAGGGCCAGGATACGGCCTTTGACTCGGCGCGGCTGAACTCGGTGTTTGCGTTTCCGCTGTCAGGCCGCGCTCCCATGGCTCTGACCTGGGATGACTTCACCACGTACTTCGACAAGATGACGCGCACCGGCGTGGTCAAGAGCATGAAGGACTTCTACTGGGACATCCGCCCCAAGCCCGAGTTCGGCACGATCGAGATCCGCGTGTTCGACACGCCGCTGACCATCGAGCGTGCCGCCGCACTGGCGGGCTACGTGCAGTCGCTCGGCGCATGGTTTCTGGCCGAGCAGCCCTTCATGCCCGCCGAAGATGACTACCTTGTGTACACCTACAACCGCTTCCAGGCCTGCCGTTTTGGCATGGACGCGGTGTATGTGGACCCGGCCACCGGCGACCACATGCCGCTGCGCGAGCACATCCTCAAGACCATGGACAAGATCGCCGGGCACGCCGCCGTGCAAGGCGCTTCGAGCGCCATGCACATGCTGCGCACCGAAGCGGAAGCGGGCCAGAACGATGCGCGCTGGCTGCGCGAGCGCCAGCGCGAAGAGCAACTGCTGGCCGAGGTCAGCCGCCAGGCGGCGCAGCGCTTTCGCGGCGCGCCAGCCTGAACGCCTCGCCTCGCATCCGCACCTTCACGCCGCCAGCGCCAGTTTGCGCGCCTGCTGCGTGCGCCCGCCATAGCCCCAGTCGCTGGCGGGCAGCTCACGCACCACCACGTAGCTGGCGGGGGCCAGCGCGCCGTCACCAGCCAGCTGGCGCTGCAGTTCAGCAAACGCGGCCTGGATGAAGGCAGCCTTCTCCTCCTGCGTGTTCGTGCCTTGCGTGATGCTGATCTCCAGCAACGCCGTGGGCTGCTCGACCGGCACACCACCGATGTGCCAACGCGCAGCGGGCAGGTCGTCAATGACCACCGCCGTCACCTCACGGCGCTTGCCCAGCAGGTGCACGGTCAGGTCAGTCAGCGCGCTGGCCAGTTGCCGGTAGCGCTCGGGGTTTTGCAGCGGGGCCAGTTTTAGAACGAGGGTTGGCATGGTGTTTTCAGCTCCGGGGTGGAAGGGTTCGTTGGCGCGGCTTCATCCGTCCGCGCGAGGTGGAAAACCCGGCGGGCCATGCGCAGGAACCCGCGCGCCACCCAGGCATGGGCGGCGCGAATCGCCTCCTGGCGCAACTGCCGTGCGTGGCGCCTGGCCTCATCGTGCAGGCGCCGGTAGTCGTCGGGGTGCAGGTGGGGTTGCATGCGCATTCCTTTCGGGGTGAAGCCACTGTAGGCAGCGCCAGGCGCGGCGGAAACCGCCCACGGTGCAAGACCGTTTTGCACGGATCGCAAGGGTGTCTCTGCATGAATCGAGCGCGGCGATTCGTGCAGGGGCTCCCAGGCCCCGCCGTTACCATTGCCCGATGCGCGATATCCGCTTTGATGACATGCACCTGTTCGTGCGCGTGGCCGACCTGGGCTCGCTCTCGGCGGTAGCGCGCGAGCGCGATGCGCCCGTGAGCCAGGTCTCCCGCACCCTGGCGCGCATCGAAAAGGCTTGTGGCGCACGGCTGCTGCACCGCACCACCCACGGCCTCACGCTCACGGCCGAAGGGCAGACCTTTCTGGACTACTGCCGCCGCCTCACCGGCACGCTCGACGAGCTGGAGGGCGAGTTCGCCCAGCAAAGTGGCCAGCCCAGCGGCTGGGTGCGCGTGGCGTCCAGCTCGGTGGTGGCCGAGCACCTGCTGATCCCCAGCTTTGACAGCCTGCAGCAAAAGCACCCGCAACTGCGTGTGGAACTGGTGGTGGACGACCGCATGGCCGACATGGCGCAGGGCGGCATCGACATCGCCATTCGCACCGGCCCACCGCTCACCGACACCGTGGTGGCGCGACCGCTGGGCAGCTTGGCACGCGCCCTGTACGCCACGCCCTGCTACCTGCAGGCACATGGCATGCCAGAGCGCCCCGGCGATCTGCGCCAGCACCGGCTCATCACCAACAGCGCGGTGGCGTTTCTGAACCACTGGCCTTTCCAGATCGACGGTGCGCCCTATGTGCTGGTGGCCGAGGGCCACTGGCGCTCGGGCAGCACGGCCATCACAGCGCGTTTGGCGCTGCAGGGCCTGGGCATTGCACGCCTGGCCACGGTGGTGGCGGAGCCCCTGGTGCACCAGGGCCTGCTGGCACCGGTGCTGGCCGATTGCGTGGACCTGCAGCCCAGCCCCATCCACGCCATCACCCTCACCCGCAGGCACCGGCTGCCCAAGATCCAGGCCTGCATCGACCACTGGGCGCAGTGGTTTTCCGCCGCAGCGCCGAGCGCCTGAGCGGGTTCGCGCCGTTTATTTCCTCTGATTCTTTAGGACCGCACCGTGGGTGAATTCGACCTGATTGCACGTTACTTCACGCGCCCCGCACGCCCCGGCGGCGCCGTGGCCCTCGGCGTAGGAGACGACTGCGCACTGCTGGCGCCCGCGCCCGGCATGCAGCTGGCCATCTCCAGCGACATGCTGGTGGAAGGCCGCCACTTCTTTGCGGACGTGGACCCCGAAGCCCTCGGTCACAAGGCGCTCGCAGTGAACCTGTCGGACCTGGCGGCCTGCGGCGCGCGCCCGCTGGCGTTCACATTGGCCTTGTCGTTGCCCCGGGTGGATGAGGCCTGGCTCGCAGGCTTCTCGCGCGGGCTGCTGGCGCTGGCCGATGCCCACGGCTGCGAGCTGGTGGGCGGCGACACCACGCAGGGCCCGCTCAACCTCTGCATCACCGTGTTTGGCGAGGTGCCCGCCGGCATGGCCCTGCTGCGCAGCGGCGCACGGGCTGGCGACGACATCTATGCGAGCGGCACGCTGGGCGACGCCCGCCTGGCGCTGGAAGCCCTGCTGGGCCACACCCCCCTGCCCGCTGACGTGCTGGCCCGCGCGCGCCAGCGGCTGGAGCGCCCTACCCCGCGTGTGGCCCTGGGCCTGGCCCTGCGCGGCGTGGCCAGCAGCGCCATGGATGTGAGCGATGGGCTGCTGGGCGACCTGTCGCACATCCTCAAGGCCTCAGGCGTAGGGGCCCGGATCGACACGCAAATCACTTCAAAACTAATAGCTGCTAGCGCTTATCCATCAAGCGCTAGCTGCCTATTTGATGCTGAATTGATCCATCAATGCACGCTGGCAGGCGGCGACGACTACGAGCTGGCCTTCACCGCCCCGCCCGCACAGCGTGACGCGGTGGCTGCCGCGTCGCAGGCAAGCAGCACGCCCGTCACCCGCATCGGCACGGTGCTCGCCACATCTGGCCTGCAATTGGTGGATGCACAGGGCCAACCGGTAGACAAGCGCTACGCCTCGTTTGACCATTTCCGGTAGCGGGCAGCCGTGACCCGCAAAAAATTTTCCCAACCCATGAATCCTTTTGCGAAACCCGCGGCTCTTGGAGGTGGAGGCGCCCTGTGTTGGCACCTCCTTCAACCGACCAAGGAGCCAATTCCCATGCTGTACCGCAAGAACATCACCCGCCCCGAAAGCCTGCTGCGCGTTGTGGGGGGCGTCGCCCTCATCGCCGCGGGCCTCTGGTGGCTGGCCGCATCGCCGCTGGGACTTGCGCTGGCCGCCTCGGGCGTGGGCAGCATCCTGAGCGGCGCATTCGGCTACTGCCCCGCCTGCGCCATGGTGGGCCGCAAGCCTGTTGAGTGACATGAAACAACACCCCCCTGAGTCGCTTCGCCCCTTCACCCCCCCTCTCACGCTGTGCGTGGGCAGGGGCCCGCAGCCAGCGCGGCGGGGCGGCCCTTGCGCGGCTGCCCGCGCAGGGGTCGCACCGGTTTCACAGGCTGCGGGTGGCGCAATGCGCTGTGGAGGACCAAAACCATGACCGCACCCACACTCGCCCAGCTGCTGCCCGCCGCGCGCAGCGGCGACGCCGTGGCGATGGAGCAGCTGCTGCGCCTCACCCGCCCCGACATCCGTCGCTATGCGCTGCGCCATTGCGCAGCCACCACGGCCACCGACGACGTGGTGCAGGAGGCGCTCATCATCGTGTACCGCCGCGTGGGCGCGCTGCGCGAGGTGGCGGCGTTTGGTGGCTGGGTGGTGCGCATCGTGCAGCGCCTGTGCATGCGGCCGATGCTGGCGTGGCTCAAGGCCGAGCCACTGGCGCAAGTCGAAGACAACCTCGCCTGGTCGCACCGCCCCGATCATGAGCTGCGCCACGACCTGGCCCTGGCCATCGATTCGCTGCCACCGATCTACCGCGATGCCCTCCTGATGCGCGACTTCGAGGAACTCACGATCGAGGAGATGGCCGGGCGCCTGGGCACCACGCGCGAGGCGGCCAAGAGCCGGCTGCACCGTGCCAGGACCCTGGTGCGCGAGTACCTGCTGCCGCCTGCGCAGGCGGGTCGCTGAGGCCCCGTCAGGCAATCGGCCCTGCTGCGCAATAGTTCACGCAGCGGGCTCCGGGCTTGCGCGCGGCCCGTGCAACAAGGTGCAACATCGCACTCCATGGCTTATACCTACCTGTTCTTCCAGCCCGCAAGGTTGCCGCTGTCCACCGACGAGCTCTCACCCGACACGGTGCTGGTGCTGCGCGACATCGATCACATCAAAACATCGCTCGCGCAGATGGTGCCCGGCCTGGAATGGGCCCTGCCCACCTGGGGCCACGCCACGGTGCTGGGCCACGGGGTGGAATTCCATCTCCCCGAAGACGTGTCCGAAGGCCCGCTCGCCATGCACTGCTCGCTGCGCACCGACTACACCCCGTGGGTGCAGTCGCTCTGCGACGCGCTGGGCTGGCTGGCATTCGACGAGCGGCCGATGTGCCTGCAACCCCACGGCCCACCGTTCATGGCCTGAAAAGCCAGGCCTCACGCAAGCTCCGGCGCGAAGCCTACTTCGCAATGATGGTCAGCAGCTCCTCCCGCGTGGTCGGGTCGGCCATGTATTTGGAGTAAAGCGGGGCCATGCGCCGCACGAAGGGCGAGACGTCCTTCACGCGCACGAACTGCGAGCCCTGCTTGGCGGTGGTCTCCAGCGCCTGGGCCACGCGCTTGTTCCACAGCTCGCGCATCAGCAAGGCCGACTGCGCACCCGCGTCGGCAAAGGCCTTGCGGTCCTCGGCCGAGAGCTTGGCCCACAGCGCGGTGGACACCACCAGCGCCTCGGGCGAGATCACGTGGTTGGTCACATACACGTTTTTGGCCAGCTTGTAGTGGCCGGTGGACTCGTACGACGGCATGTTGTTCTCGGCGCAGTCGATGGTGCCTTTCTCGAAACCGCCCAGCACCTCCTTGAAGGGCATCGCCACCGGCTTCGCGTCGAGCAGCTTGACCATCTCGGTATAGATCTCCGACTGCTGCACGCGGATGGAAGCCCCCGCCAGGTCGCGGATGGTGGCGGGCGAGCGGTGGGCGCAGTAGAACGAACGCCCGCCACCGTCGTACCAGCCCAGCACCACAAAGCCGGCCGATTGCAGGTTGGCGGCAAAGCGCTGCCCCAGAGCGCCGTCCAGGTGGCGAAACATGTGGGCCGAGTCGGTGAAGAGGAACGGCAGGTTCAGCACCTTGATGCCGGGCACCGCATCGGACAGCGGGCCCGAGCTGAACTCGGCGATGTCGATCTCGCCGCTCTTGAGCATCTGCACGGCCTTGGGCTGATCGCCCAGGGTGGCGTTGGAGAACACCTCGATCTGGTAACGCCCCTGCGTGGCCTTGCCCACCTGCTGCGCAAAACTTTTCATGGCCTCGGTGACGGGGTAGCCGTCGGGGTGGATGTTCCACGCGCGCAGCTTGGTCTGGCCCCACGCAGCGCCTGCGCACAGCAACGCTGCCACCAACAACCCACCCACTCTCAGTCCCTTGTGCATGTCTGTCCCTCCATCCTGTTGTTGTGCGATGCATTGTTAACGTCATCATCTGACGTCGTACAAATAATCACAAATTTCTACACCGAACCCAAGGCGGCGCAGGCTCGCGCCCTCGTAGGTACAAAGGTCTCCAACTGGTCTTTGAAAAACCCGAATACTTCCAGTATTCATGCGGCTTTCAAAGGCTTTTCGACCCAACGCAACAGCCCCTTCGCGCCCGATTTTGCGGCTGCCTGGCCATCTGCCTGATTGGGGTAAACGCCAGTGATCGGATGAAAACACGCGCCCAAAATTCGCGCCAAGTTGTACGACGTCTGTTGTCAAGACGCCGTGTGGCCCGGGCCGATTGCCTTGGTGGCAGCAGGGCGCGCCCGCTTCTCCCTTTCCAGAACCCTTGCCATCCAACGAGGAGACATCCCAATGACGATGAAGCGCAGAGACTTCACCCTGAGTGCCCTGGCCCCCCTGCTGCTGAGCGCCTGCGGCGGCGGCAGCGACGACCCCGCGCCCACCTTTCCGCCCGGCCCCAAGGCCGACGCTGCCGACGCCCTGAAGCGGGCCACGCACTACATGGACGACACCGTGTCCTACCAGGGCGGCTACGTGTGGTCGTATTCGCCGGACCTGAAGCAGACCTTTGGCGAGATGGAGGCCTACCGCACCATGTGCTGGATCCAGCCGCCGGGCACGCCGTCGGTGGGCCATGTGTACCTGGACGCCTACCACGCCACCGGCGACGAACGCCACTGGCGCGCGGCCGAACGCACCGCCACGGCCATCATGGCCGCGCAGCACAGCTCCGGCGGGTGGAACTACATCCACGACTTCGCGGGCGAGGCGTCGCTGAAGAAGTGGTACGACACCATCGGCAAGAACGGCTGGCGGCTCGAGGAGTTCCAGCACTACTACGGCAACGCCACGTTCGACGACGCGGGCACGGCCGTGGCCTCGCAGTTTTTGCTGCGCATGTACCTGGAGCGGCGCGAGGCCCGCTACCTGCCGGCCGTGCAAAAGGCCATCGACTTCGTGCTCAACGCGCAGTTCGGTCCCGAGTACGGCGTGGCCCATGGTGGCTGGCCGCAGCGGTTCCCGCACTTCCCAGGCGCCGTCAGCAGCATGCCGCTGCCCAACGCATCGCAGTTGCCCGCCGGTGCCAAGGCCGGCATGGACGACGGCGACTACACGCTGCACGTGACCTTCAACGACGACGTGATGGGCGAGAACATCAAGTTCCTCACCCTGTGCGTGATGGCGCTGGGCGAGACGCGCCTGATCGCCCCCATCAACCGCGCGATGGAGTGCATGCGCCTGATGCAGCAGCCCGGCCGGCAGGCCGGCTGGGGGCTGCAGCACCTCTCCCGCGAAAGGGACGGCCGGCCTGCCGGCTCACCCGCCGGTGCCCGCAGCTACGAGCCCCGCTCGCTGGCCACGCACACCACGCAGACCAACATCCGCCAGATGTTCAACTACTTCCAGCTCACCGGCGACCGCAAGTACCTGGCGCGCCTGCCCGAGGCGATTGCCTGGCTCAAGAGCTGCCCGCTGCCGGCCGATGCCGCCACGGTGAACCCGCTGCTGGGCGGCGGCCGCACCCACCCCACCTTTGTCGAGCTGGGTACGAACGATGGCCTGTATGTGCACCGCTACGGCTCCAACATCCACAACGGCGCCTACTACTACGACAAGAACTACACCAACACCGTGAGCCACTACTCGGCCGGCCGGCCCATCGACATTGCTGGGCTGGAGGCCACGTACGCCAAGCTCAGCGGCATGACGGACGCGGCCGTGGCCGAGCTGGCGGCGCGCTCGCCGCTCAAGGTGACAGGCGGCGGCAAAGCGCTGCCCAAGTACTTCTCGATCCGCGAGGTGGACTTTCCGGATTTGTTCACTGGTGCGGTCATGGCCACACCCGCCGTGCCCGACACGGAAGTCGCCACGCTGCTGACCGAGCTGGGCACCCGCAACTACTGGACATCGCCCGTGCCCGAGATCGTGAACCCCTACCTGGCCGACGGCCCCACCGCCCCCTACACCGGCACGGCCTACCGCAGCAAGCACGTGGGCGATGTGTACGACACCTCGCCCTACCCGGCCGACAACCCGCCCGAAGTGCCGCCGTACGTGAAGAAGGACAAGCCCCAGTTCATCGTCACGGCCGAGTGGATACGGCGCATGGGGCGGCTGATCGCGTTCGTGGCACCGGTGGCGTGACCACTCGCTCTGCGCAGTTGCTATTATTTGTATAGCATTTTGCGCTTTCGCAGAAAGCGCTGGAGGGCAAAAGGGCTCACATCTCCCGCACCAGGACAGGCCGCGCGCCGGGGGAATGGACTGCAGCCAAATGCTGCCCGCACCGTGCTCGAGCGCTGGCGCGAGAAACCCGCCTCAGCGCATCTGGAACAGCTCCTGGTGAAAGCGCGCAGGCGAGCGCCCCAGGTGCTCCATGCCCCGGCGCACCGCCTCGGCAAAACCCTGCGGCCCGCAGAACCACACACTCGCCGCCGGGCTGGTGCCTGCCAGCAGCGCTGCCGGTGTCACGGGCCCGGCGTCGTCACTGTAGTGCGTCTCCAGCGTCACGCTGGGCAAGCGGGCGCACAGTGCGGCCATGCGGTCGGCAAACACCGCCTCGCCCGCATGGCGCACGCAGTAGTACAGATGCACCCGGGGTGCCAGCGCGGGTGTGGACTGCAGGGATTCGAGCCAGGCCATGAACGGCGTGGCGCCGATGCCTGCGGCCACCCACACCTGCTCCGGTGCGCTGTCGCTGCGAAAGTCAAAACAGCCATATGGCCCCTCGATGCCTACCTGCTGCCCCAGATGGACTTTCAGAGGCAACTGGCCCGTGTGGTCGCCCAACGCCTTGATGGCAAACCGCAGCACGCCATCGCCTTGGTCGGCGTTGAGCAGGGTGAACGGGTGCGCGCCCTCGGCCCGACCCACGGTGACAAATGCAAACTGACCGGCCGCATGCTTCCAGCCACTGGCGGGGCTGACCTGGCAGACCACCTCCAGCACCCCTGCCCCTTGTGGCGACACGCTCACCACGCGCGCTGTATGGCGGCGGCTGCGCCCGATGGCCCCGGCCAGCGAACGCACGGCACACAACACCCCCACCAGCGAGCAAAGGCCCACCAGAACACCTGCCGGCTGTTGCCACCAAGCAGGCGGCGTGAGCACCACGGCATGGAAGGCCAACACCAGGTACACCACGGCCAGCAGCTTGTGGAGGTAACGCCACACGTGGTACGGGAACCGCTGCCACAGCGTGATGACCAGCATGGCCGCCAGGAACCACACGGCCCACTCCCCCATCTCCTCGGCCAGGTGGCGGAAGGTGTTGAGCCACCAGTCAGCGCGCGGCGTGCGCACCGGGCGACCCACCCAGTCGGCCAGGAGGCTGCGCGAGAGCTGCAGCCCGTAGTGCACCAACCCCAGCACAATCGCGCCAATGCCCGCCCACTTGTGCAGGCGATAGCTCTTGTCCAGGCCACCGAGCGGTTTTTCCAGCCACGCGGGCCGCACGGCCAGCACCATGATCAGCGACATCAGCGCCCAGGCCGCCACGCCGGTGAGCAGGATCAGCTGGTTGCGCCACCACCAGACATCGCCCCATGCGGCCGGCGCAGGCTGGGGCACCCACAGTGCCAGCAGCCACGCTGTGAATGCCAGCGCCAGAGAGCCCCCCAAGACCTTCTTCCACATCACCAGTCCCAACTATTTGTTGCAATGCAGCAAATATAGAAACCCGCGATGAACGCCACCTGAACGGAGTGTGAAGAGGCGGCAAAGCGTGGTGGCTGGTGGCCGAGGGTTGATCTGCATCAGCAATCTGCGCGGGGGCGGCCATCCTCTGAGTCAAGTCCGCACAAAACGTGCAAGGGGCCTGCGGGGTGTGGCAGGCACCTCGCCTTCGGGGTAGCCGATGCGGCAGAACATCTGCACGGTGGCGTCCTGTGGCGTGCGCGGCGCGGGCAGCCCCAGCACCAGCTGGTGCACACGCTCGAAGTGCGGGGCCATCTCGGCAAACTCCTGCACGGCCTGGCTCATCGGGTGCATGCCCACGCCGAGCGCCGTGGCCTGCAGCTGCTGGCGCACATAGAGGCGGCCGGTGTGGACTTGGTCGCTGCGCGTGTTGGGGCCGGTGATCCACACAAAACCCATGGCCGTGCGGCTGTGCCCTTCAAAGCGGCCCATGGCGCTTTTATAGGCAGCGCTGCCTTCGACGGGTGGCGCCGAGCGGTCGAACATGCCCAGGGCCGACACCGCGCGCACGAACGGCGAGTTGAGCGAGATGCCGTCGCGGTGCTGCAGGATTTCCTCCGGCCCGACACGCGTGAGGTGGATGCTTTCCATCATGGTGCGCGGCGTGAGCAGCTCCACCCGGGCGGACTCCCAGCACAGCGTGCGCAGGGCGGGCAACTGGTCGGCGCTGACCGTGCCGCCGACGCCCAGCGGGGCACCAGCCTGGGCACTGCCCAGCAACTGGGCCAACAACTCGGGCGCCACTGGGCGGGTGGTGTCGAAATCTGTCTTGGGCGTGCGGCGCAGCAGCACCTGGGCGAACAGCGGATCGGGCGCGCCGCCGGGTTGGAGCGTGATGCGCGCCACGGGGCGGCTGTCCCAGTCCTTCAGGGCCATGGGCAACTCGCCCTGCGGCCACAGCAACACTTCACTGGCCACGCCCTGCTGGGCCAGCGCCATCACCAGCAGCTCCAGGAAGGCGCCATGGCCGATCAGGATCTGCCGCCCCAGGGGATCGGTGTGGGGCAGCACCCGCTCGCGGTCGGTGCGCAGGGTGATCACGCCCTCTTCGCGCAGGTCCACCAGCCAGGGCTGCAGGTTGTGCGGGTTGGGCGCGGTGATGGCGTAGGCCACGGCGCGGCGGCGCGCGTCGGTCTCGCCCACGGGGCCTTTCCAGGCCTCGACCGCCTCGGCGGGATAGTGCGAGCCCACGGCGCCACAAGCGGCCAGCGTGCCTGCGGTGGCGGCAGCGATGGTGCCCCCCCCGGCCAATCGGATGAAGTTGCGACGGTGCATGACAAGGTTCCTTGGGTGGGTGAATCGGTGGCGGGTTTCAGGCCAAAGCGGCGCGCGGCACCTGCGACGTGACCAGCCCCAGGTCGGCCAGCGCCTGGCGCACGGCCTGGTCGAACGGGGTGTGGGGCTCGTCGCCGATGAGGGCGCGCAAGCGGGTGTTGTCCAGCCGGTGGGGCGTGCTCCACAGGTAGCGCATGGCCGCCAGTGCGGCAAACGTGGGGGCCACTACCCCCGCCATGCGCAGCAAGGGCCATGGCAACTGGCCCACGCGCAGCGCACCGGCATCGGGCAACCAGCCCTGTTCTGCCGCAATGGCGGTGAAGCTGTGGAGCCACTGCTGCGCGGTGACGTGGTGCCCCGCGACATGCAGGCATTCAAACGCGGGCAGCCGGTCACGCTCTTGCGCCACGCGCACAAAGCTGCGTGCCAGGTCGGGCAGGTAGGCCCACGGCGTGGCCACATCCCGCGGTCCGGGCCAGGTGACGCGGCCCCGCGGCAGGTCCTTGGCGATGGCCTGGTCGATCCAGCTGCCGGTGCCGCTGCCAAAGAAGTCCCCGGCGCGCAGCACGACGGCACGCAGGTCGCCCCCTTGCGTGGCGGCCTGCAGGCGCTGCTCCAGCTGCACCCGCATCCGGCCCTTGAAGCCCGTGGCGGCCTGGGGCGTGTCTTCGCGCAGCACGGGCGGCATGCCTTCGCCAAAGTTGTAGACGTTGCCGGGCAGCATCAGCGTGGCGCGCAGCTGGCGCGAGACGGCAATCGCGGCCTCCATCAGCGCGGGGGCCTGCTCGCGCCAGGCCTTGTGCGTGTAGGCGGGGTTGAGCGCATGCACCACCACCTGGGCACCTTGCGCCTGGGCGGCCAGCGCGGCGGTGTCATCCACCGCCACGGGCATCCACCACACACCGGGAATGGCGGGCAGCGCAGGGCTGCGCGCGCCGGGCCGCACCTGGGCCAGCACCTGCCAGCCCGCCTGGGCAAAGGCGCGGGCGGCCGCCAGGCCCAGCCGGCCCCGGGCGCCCAGGATCAGCACGGTGGAGGGGTTGTCCGTGGAGGGGCGAGAAAGGGGATGGGTGGTCATGTCAGGGCTCCATTCACAAGGGATGGAGCGATTGTGAAAACGCAGGCACCGTTACACAATTGCCTAACCATTCATAGCAGCAATGCAAAATTGAATACCCCCAACCGCTCCGCGGTACCCACATTGCAGGCACGCTATCGCCATGAATCAGACCTTTGACTGGAGCCTGGTGCAGTCCTTCCTGGCGGCGCTGGACCAGGGCAGCCTGCTGGGTGCGGCGCGTGTGCTCAATGCCAGCCAGCCCACCATTGGCCGCCACATTGCCGAGCTGGAATCGCAGCTGGGGGTGGTGCTGTTCGAGCGCACGGGGCGCGGTTTATTGCCCACCGCCACGGCGCTGCGGCTGGCCGAATCCGCGCGCGCCATGGAGGCCAGCGCCCACCAGCTGGCCCGCAGCGTGTCGGGCGCCGAGGAAGGGGTGAGCGGCACCGTGCGCATCACCGCCAGCCAGCCTGTGGCCTGCGCACTGCTGCCGCCGGTACTGGCGCGGATGCGCCAGGTGCTGCCCGAGGTGCAGGTGGAACTGGTGGCCAGCAACCAGGTCACCAACCTGCTGCGCCGCGAGGCAGACATCGCCCTGCGCATGGTGCGCCCCGACCAGGCCAGCCTGGTGGCCAAGCGCATCGGCGCGGTGACGCTGGGCGCCTATGCCCACCGCGACTATCTGCGCCGCAAGGGCACGCCCCGGCAGCCGCCCGACCTGCTGCAGCACGAGCTGGTGGGCAACGACCGGCACGAGGACATCCTGCAGGGCTTTGCCGCCATGGGCTACCCGGTGGAGCGCCAGCACTTCGCGTTTCGCACCGACGACCTCATGGCCTACTGGGAGGCCGTGCGTGCGGGCCTGGGCATCGGCTTTGTGGGCAACTACCTGGCCCGCACCGACCCCGGCGTGGTGGCCGTGCTGCCCATGCTGCCCCTGCCCGAGCTGCCCATCTGGCTCACGGTGCACCGGGAGATCCGCACCAGCCGCAAAATCCGGGCGGTGTATGACTTCCTGGCGGAAGAGGTGCCAGGGGTGCTTTAAGAACCTGTTCAAGATCTTTTCAGGGTCGCGCAAGCGCCTTGCCGGGATGGGATGCAAGGCGCGGTGCGCAGTTGATAGCTTGGCTATCAACAAGCGCCGCAACGCCGCAGACCGCCCGGCAAGGCACTTGCCCGCAGGGTTGGAGTGAAATCGGGCGATTGGACGCCCCAGCTGCTTGCATGGGCACGAGCCCATGCGGCGCATCCAAGGCATCCACTCATCCCGATTGCACTCCAACGCGACCCCCGAAAAGATTTTGAACAGGTTCTAAGAACCTGTGCGCGGCCACGGTGGCTGCTAGCATCCCATTCCCTTTGTCCACCGCGCCCAAGGAGCCCCGTGATCCATTCCCCCCTTGCCTTGCACTTGCGCTCTCCACACCCGCTGCGGCCCCTGTGCCTTGTCGGCATGGCCCTGCTGTGCAACGCGGCCTCGCCGGCCCTGGCGCAGGACACCTCCCGCATTGCCCGCGTCACCGTCTACCCCGGCAGCGCCACCGTGGAGCGTGTGGCCAAGGTGCCCGCTGGCGCACGCACCCTCACGCTGGCCTGCCTGCCCGCGTCGCTGGATGCGCAAAGCCTGCAGATCAACGCCGACCCCGCGGTGCGTGTGGGCGAGTTCAATGTGCTGACCGAAGACCGCGACGTGGTGGCGGCCTGCGCCAGCCCGCTGGACGGCCGCATCCGCGAGCTGGAAGACCAGATCGCCGGAGTGAAGGCCGAGGCCTCGGCCCTGCAGCTGGTGGACGGCTACCTGCGCAGCGTGGCAAACACCAGCACCAGCGATGAGACGGCCCCAGGGCGCACCGCCATCCCCACATCCGCGCAGATCGCCGCCACCGCCGACGTGCTGCGCAAGTCCGGCCAGGACAGCTTCACCCGCAGCCACCAGCTCCAACGCAAGCAAGAGGCGTTGCAGCTGGCACTCAAACCCCTGGTGGCCGAGCGCGACCGCGTGGCCAGCCAGCGCGCGCGGGTGGTGTCGGTCACCATCAACCTGGCCACCGAGCGCGAGGCCGAACTGCGCCTGTCCTACCAGGTGCGCGGCCCGGGCTGGCAGCCCACCTACCGCGTCACGCTGGACGCCACCAAATCCACCGTGCTGATCGAGCGCCAGGCGCTGGTGGCGCAGAACAGTGGCGAGGACTGGGGCAACGTGCAGCTGACCCTGTCGACCGGCCAGCCGGGTCGGGCCACGCAGGGCCGCCTGCCGCGTGAATGGACACTGGATGTGGCCCCGCCGCCGCGCCCCATGCCCGCGACGGCCCCCATGATGGCCATGGCCCCGCCGGCCCCTTCGCCCGCCGCGCTCGCGCGCAACGCGGTCGAGGAGGACAAGCCCGTCTTCGACGTGAGTGCGATCGACAGGGGTTTCGCCACCGAATTCGCCGTGCCGCAGCGCATCACCGTGCCATCGAGTGGCCAGCGTGTGACGCTGGCGCTGGGCAACCACACGGCCCCCGCCACGCTGATCACCCGCACCGCCCCGGCCGTGGAAGAGGCTGCCTACCTGGTGGCCCACATGGCCCAGCCGCCGGGCGTGTGGCCGGCCGGGCCTGCGGGCCTGTACCGCGACGGCGCGTTTGTGGGCAACGGGCGCATCGACTTCGGCACGCCCAGCGCGGGCGCCCCGGTGGGCAGCACCAGCCTGTCGTTTGGCCGCGATGAACTGGTCACGGTACGGGCCGAGCCCGTGCAGGACCTGACGGGCAGCACCGGCTTTACCGGCTCGCGCACCGAGCGCAAGACGCGCCGCGCCTACAGCGTGGAAAACCGCCACAAGACCGGCATCACGCTGCAGGTGCTGCATGCCGCGCCGGTGTCACGCAACGAGAAGATCGAGGTCGAATCGCGCTACCAGCCCCAGCCCACCGACACGGCCTGGAACCGCACACCCGGCACCGTGGCCTGGCAGCAGGCGCTGGCCGCAGGTGCCACGACGCCGTTCAGCGCCGAGCACACCATCCGGTTCCCCAAGGATGTGGAGCTGCAAGAGCGCCAGTAAATGATGAGGCACCCCCTGAGGCGCTTCGCGCCTTCACCCCTCTCTCGCTGCGCGGGAGGGGGACGCACCCGGTGGCCTGGCAAAGCCAGTTCCACGGGTACGCTGGCCTTGTGCGCGCCAGTTTTATACGCCGTGGGTTGCACGAAGCACCGTTGATTGTTGATATGACCCCCAGCTCTCCTTCCGCCCACACACCCGCTCCTCGGCGCCCCACCGTGGCGTTCATGTTTTCTCACCCGGCCCACTTCATCGCCCTGGGTTTTGGCGCCGGGCTGTCGCGCGTGGCGCCGGGCACAGTGGGCACGCTGTGGGCGTGGCTGGCCTACCTGGTGCTGCAGCAGTGGCTGTCGGCGGCCGTCATCGGACTGGTGATCGTGGCGAGCACCCTGGTCGGCTGGTGGGCCTGCACCACCACCGCCCGCAACATG
The DNA here is from genome assembly GCF_001428965.1 of Acidovorax sp. Root275. Lineage (NCBI taxonomy): Bacteria > Pseudomonadati > Pseudomonadota > Betaproteobacteria > Burkholderiales > Comamonadaceae > Acidovorax > Acidovorax sp. Root275. The sequence continues at coordinate 240,770 of NZ_LMJH01000011.1, forward strand.
GCAGTGGCCGACCCTGGCAGCATCGTGTGGGACGAGGTGGTGGCCTTCTGGCTGGTGCTGTGGCTGGCGATGCCGATGGGCTGGTGGGGGCAGCTGGTGGCGTTTGGGCTGTTCCGCTTCTTTGATGCGGCCAAACCCGGCCCAGTGGGTTGGGCCGACAGCCTGTTCAAGGGTTTTGGCTGGCGCGGCGGCTGGGGTATCTTGTGGGACGACTTTGTGGCAGCCTTCTGTACGCTGCTGGCCATTGCAGTGTGGAGGTTCCTATGACAACCGCATCGCTATCGAATGAAGAGCTACTGGCGCTTGATACATCAGCGCTAGAGGCCAATTTGACACAGATTTCCCTGCAGCTGCTGAAACACAGCCACATGCTGGCCACCGCCGAGAGCTGCTCGGGCGGCATGATCGCGGCGGCCTGCACCGACCTGGCGGGCTCCAGCCAGTGGTTCGAGCGCGGTTTTGTCACCTACTCCAACACCGCCAAGGTCGAGATGCTGGGCGTGCCGGCCGCCATGATCGAACAGGACGGCGCCGTGAGCGAAGCCGTGGCCCGCGCCATGGCCGATGGGGCACTCACCCACTCCCAGGCACAGGTCAGCCTGGCCGTGACCGGCGTGGCCGGCCCCACGGGCGGCAGCGATGCCAAGCCCGTGGGCACGGTGTGGTTTGCCTGGTGCGTGAATGGAGAAACCCACAGCGAGATGCAGCACTTTGCAGGCGACCGCGCCGCCATCCGCACGGCCACGGTGCGCTATGCACTGCAGCGGCTGCTGGGGTTTCTGCTGGCATAGTGCCCAGCCTGAGGCGCGGCCTGCCTTCCCCCTGGGGTGCGACGCCCTCGCTGCAGGGCGGCCCTTGCTCGGCATCCCTGGCTGGGGCAGCACAACGGATTGCAGAGAAGACCTGACCCAACCTGTTCGTACCAACAACCTCCCCCATGACAACGACACCCCCCTGGTTTGACGGCTTCACCACCCACCGCATAACCACCTCAGGTGCGGAAATTTTTGTACGCACTGGCGGCACCGTGGGCGCTCCGCCCCTGCTCTTGCTGCACGGCTTTCCGCAAACCCATGCGCTGTGGCACCGCGTGGCGCAGCAGCTGGCGCGCGACTACTTGCTGGTCATGCCCGATTTGCGTGGCTATGGCGACTCGTCGCACGCCCCCGGCCTGCCCGACCACAGCAACTACAGCAAACGCGCCATGGCGCAGGACATGGCCGAGGTGATGACCGCGCTGGGCCACAACAGTTTCTACCTGTGTGGCCACGACCGGGGCGGCCGCGTGGCGCACCGCCTGGCGCTGGACCACGCGGCGCGTGTGCGCAAGCTGTGCCTCATCGACATTGCCCCCACGCTGGATATGTACGCCCGCACCGACATGGACTTTGCGCGCGCCTACTACCACTGGTTCCACCTGATCCAGCCCGCGCCGCTGCCCGAGACCATGATCGGCGGCAACGCCCGCGCCTACCTGCACGCCAAGCTGGGCGGCTGGGGCAGCGCAGGCCTGGCCCACATCGAGCCCCAGGCCCTGGCCGACTACGAGCGCTGCTTTTGCACGCCCGAGGCCATCCACACCGCGTGCGAGGACTACCGCGCCAGCGCGGACGTCGACCTCGCGCACGACCGCGCAGGCCGCGCCCAAGGCGAGAAGATCACGTGCGACACGCTGGTGGTCTGGGGAGAGCACGGCGTGGTCCACCGGTTCTTCGATCCGCTGGCACTGTGGCAGGCGCAATGTGCGGGCGTGGTGACCGGCCAGGCCGTGCCCGCAGGGCATTTCATCCCTGAGCAATTGCCCGAGGCCACGGCCAACGCGCTGAGCGCTTTCATGCGCTGACGACCGGTTCCACACCGGCCCTGCAGGGCAATCCCAAGGGCCGGCCGTGCATTTGTTCACGCGGGCCACAACCAGCGCCCCCTGAGAGGCAGGCACAGGTGCCCATGCGTTCCTAGAATCCGCCGCTTCGCACGCTGCGAAACCCATCGCGAACACAGCTTGTTCGCGAGCCCCGCATTCCGCAGCGCCCTCACCGTGCCTTGCCGATTGCGTGACCATGCCCCCATTTACCGCTACCCAGAATCAACTGCTCACCGAGCACCTGCACAGCTTTCTGCCAGGCATCGAACCCGAGGCACTGGAATTGCTGCGCGCCCAGCTGGAGTGGGTGGAGATGCCCGGTGGCAGCACGCTGATGGCCCAGGGCGAGCCCGGCGAGTCGATGTACCTCACGGTGAGCGGCCGACTGCGTGCCTATGTGCGCAGCGATGACGGCAGCAGCGGGCCACAGCGCCGTGTGGCCGACATGGGCCGGGGCCAGGTGATTGGCGAGATCAGCCTGTTCACCGATGCGCCCCGCGCGGCCACCGTGGTCGCCGTGCGCGACTCGGTGCTGGTGCGCCTGACCAAGGACGTGTTCAAGACCCTGCTAGCCAGCAGCGCCCAGGTGTCGATTGCGCTCACGCGCCAGATCATCCAGCGCCTGCAGTCGGGCACCGCAGCCAGCACGGCCGCACAAGAGCGCCCCGTGGCCATGGGCCTGCTGCCCATCAGCGCGGGCGTGGACCTGCAGGGCTTTGGCCAAAGCCTGGCGCGCCAGCTCGGCACCATCGGCCGCGTGCGGGTGGTGGACTCCGCCACCGTGGACGCCGAGCTGCATGCCCCCGGCATTGCGCAGCGCGAAGGCGCCGACGCCACGGCCAACCGCCGCATTGCCATGCTGCTCAACGAGATCGAGGCCCGCAACGACTTCGTGCTGCTGCTGGCCGACCCCGAGCCCACCCCCTGGACACGCCGCGTGAGCCGCCACTGCGACGAGTTGCTGCTGCTGGCCGACGCGCAGGCCGAGCCCGCCATCCACCCGATCGAAGAAAACTGCCTGCTGCGCCGCGCGCCCCTGGCCGAGGCCGCCGAGATCCTGGTGCTGCTGCACCCCGAAGGCACCCAGTGCCCACGCGGCACCCAGCAATGGCTGGACCGCCGCCCCGTGGCCGACCATGTGCATGTGCGCCCCGCCCTCGACCGCGACATGGCGCGCCTGGCCCGCATCCAGAGCCGCACCGCCGTGGGTCTGGTGCTGGCGGGCGGCGGCGCACGCGGTTTTGCACACCTGGGCATCTACCGCGCCTTGCAGGAAGAAGGCGTGGAGATCGACTGCGTGGGCGGCACCAGCATCGGATCGGTCATGGCCGCGTATGTGGCGTCCGACCAGCCGCTGGCGACGGTGATGGCCAACGCCCGCGAGGCATTTCGCACCAACCCCACGGGCGACTTCAACCTGCTGCCGTTGATGTCGCTCATCAAGGGGCGGCGCCTGCGCCACATCCTGCACGAGGCCGTGGGCCGGCTGGTGGGCTTCCCGGCACAGGTGGAAGACCTGTGGAAGAACTACTACTGCGTGGCCACCAACTATTCGCGCGCCAGCGAACACGTGGTGCGCCGAGGCAGCCTGGTGAAGTCGCTGCTGGCCAGCATCTCCATCCCCGGCGCACTGCCGCCCGTGGTGCACGAGGGCGACCTGCTGTGCGACGGCGGTACGTTCAACAACTTTCCGGTGGACGTGATGCGCAGCATGCGCGGCGTCGGCACGGTGATCGGCGTGGACCTGAACTTCCGCAAACCGCGCCGGATCGAGCTGGACGACATGCCCACCAGCTGGGCCCTGCTGCGCGACAAGCTGCGCCCGCGCGCCCAGCGCCGCTACAAGCTGCCCTCGCTGGCCAGCTACCTCATGCAGGTCACCATCCTGTACAGCATGTCGCGCCAGCGCCAGTCGCAACAGCTCACCGACCTGTACTTCAACCCGCCCATGGACCGCGTCGGCATGCTGCAGTGGAACCGCTTCGAGCAGATCGTGCAGCAGGGGTATGCACATGGCATTCAGGTGCTGGACGGGCTTGACGCCACGAGGCGCCGGCGCATCGGCGGGCTGCGCACCCGCTGAGAATGCACCGCACGGGACGGTCGCCCAAGCGGCATGCAACGGGCAGGCACCGGTGTAGCATGGGCGCCCTTGAGGAGGAGACCCCATGCACCCCAACGCCCAGACCCTGCAGCGCTTCTACACCGCGTTTGCGCAGCTTGACCATGCCACCATGGCCGCCTGCTACGCGCCCGACGCCACCTTTGACGACGAGGCTTTTTCCCTGAAGGGCCGCGAGCAGGTGGGCGGCATGTGGCGCATGCTGTGCACCGCCACCCAAAAGCCCGGCGCCGCCGAGCACTGGAAGCTCGCGTTCAGCGGCATTGAAGCCGATGCCAAGGGCGGCAAGGCGCACTGGGAGGCGCACTACCTCTTCAGCGCCACGGGGCGCAAGGTGCACAACATCATCGACGGCACCTTCACCTTCACCCCCGACGGTCTGATTGCCACGCACCGCGACCGCTTCAACTTCTGGAGCTGGTCGCGGCAGGCGCTGGGCGCACCCGGGCTGCTGCTGGGCTGGTCGCCATCGCTCAAGCGCAAGGTGCGGAGTACGGCGGCGGGGAATTTGAAGAAGTTTCTGGCGCAGGGGTGAGGGTACCGCCCGCTCGCGTGGATGAAGATCTGTTTGCATCAGCAGCCCAACGTGAAGTCAGGAGGGAGATGCGGTTTCAGAGTGCCCCTCCGCACCAGGGTCAGGCACACAACCAACCGGGCAATCAATGCCCAACCCACCAAAAACGCAAAAATCAACTTCTGCGCCAGGGAACGAAGGAAGCCAGAAGAAGAATGAGACCGGTAATTGCGGCACCGGTTGTATTGGCCGTGTGGTCATCGTATCGGACCAACTTGGGATTGTTGGAGACGTAGGTAATGACCACGTCTTGGCGACTGATCATTTTGTCGACGACCCACGCAGGGACGCCAGATGAAACCTCAACGCGCTCGCTATTTGCCGTCATGAAGTACGTCGTAATACCCTTGCTTTTGTATTCTCTGGGCGTGTTGTCGAAGAACGGACTCTCCTTCTTTCGCTTGAATGTTGTGGTTTTATCAATATAGCTATCGATGGGGGCCAACTGCGCTTTCAGCCCATACAACCGGAAGGCCTTGTTCTCGACATAGCACCCCCAGGACAGGCCAAACATGCCGATGGCGGCCAAAAAACAAACAATACGAATCAACACGATTCACCCCTCACGTTCATCTCATTTCCACTATTAGAAACCGGTTCGACAGGCTGCGGGGATGCAGCGTGAAGCCATTGCGCGCGAAGCACCTGCCCCCACCCTGAAGACTGCGATGCGCCATGCTGCCTTTGAGGCGGCGCCTTATTCTCCATGCGCTTCCCCGCCCTGCTGCGCCCTGGCAGGCGTCACATCGCTTCCCAAGCGATCGATTAGCACCGCACTGGCCTCGTTCAAGCCCAGCACCTGCACCGTGCAGCCATGGTGGCGCAGGCGCTGCACCACCTTGTCGAGTGCGGCCACGGCGGTGATGTCCCAGAAGTGGGCGTGTGTGACGTCGATGACCACCGCGCGGCCTTCGGCGCCCAGCACGTCGAACGCCTCGATGAACGCATCGGCCGAGGCAAAAAACACCTGGCCGGACACGCGCCAAGTGCGCTGGCCCAAGGCCGTGGCGCCAGCGCCATCTGCTTGATCGGCGCCATCCGCATCGTCCTGCACGCGCACCTCCAGCATGTGCGAGACCTTGAACGCGAAGAACACCCCGCTGAGCACCACGCCCACGGCTACGCCAGCCGCCAGGTTGTGGGTGGCGATGGTGACGGCCACGGTGGCCAGCATGGCGGCGCTGGACAGGCGCGGGTGGCGCACCAGGGCGCCGAGCGACTTCCAGTCGAACGTCTCGGCCGACACCATGACCATGATGGCCACCAGCGCAATCACCGGCACCTTGGACACCCAGTCTTTCAGCGCCACCATGAGGATCAGCAAAAACATCCCGGCAAACAACGTGGACAGGCGCCCGCGCCCGCCGTACTTCACGTTGCCCACGGCCTGGCCGATCATTCCGCAGCCCGCAATGCCGCCGAACAGGCTGGCCGCGATGTTGGCCACGCCCAGCCCCGCACATTCGCGGTTCTTGTCGCTGGGGGTGTCGGTCAGCTCATCGACCACGGCGGCGGTGAGCACTGATTCGAGGAGGCCCACCATGGCGATCGCCAGCGCGGGCAGGAGGATGATGCGCAGGGTGTCGAGCGACGCGGGCACCTGCGGCAGCGCAAACACGGGCAACGCATCGGGCAGCTTGCCCAGATCGCCCACCGTGGGCAGGTGCAGCCCCAGCGCCGATGCCAGCACCGTGAGCACCACCACGCAGATCAGCGGTGACGGAATGGCGGTGAGCGCAGGCCATGCCAGCCGCTGGCCCAGCCACGGCAGGCCGTAGATGAGCGCCAGCCCCAACGCCAGCGCCCCCCAGGTGGCCGTGCTGGCGCCGTGCAGGTGCGGCAGTTGCGCGGCAAAGATCAGGATGGCCAGCGCATTGACGAAGCCCGTGCGCACCGAGCTGGACACGAAGCGCATCAACACACCGAGCTTCATCAGCCCAAATGCCACCTGCACGGCCCCGGCCAGAAGACCCGCCGCCAGCAGGTAGCCCAGCCCGTGCGATTGCACCAGCGGCGCAGCCACCAGCGCCACCGAGCCCGCCGCCGCAGACACCATCGCAGGCCGCCCGCCGGTGAAGGCGATGACCAGGCTGATGACGAACGAGGCGAAGAGCCCCACGGACGGATCGACACCCGCGACGAAGGAGAAGGCGATGACTTCGGGGATGAGCGCAAACGTGGCCACGGCCCCGGCCAGCAGCTCGCGCGGAATGCTGGGCGCCCATTCGGCGCGCAGGCGGGTCAGGGTGGAAGGGTTCATACGGGGTGCCCTGCAAAAAGCAAAGCGCACCCGGAGGTGCGCTGCGAGGGATTTCAGATCAAAACAGGCTCTATCGCTTATCCATCAAGCGCCAATAGCTATTCGATCAATAGCAAATTACCCAACAAGATCAAGCCCCGTGGCACTTCTTGTACTTCTTGCCGCTGCCGCAGTGGCACGGGTCGTTGCGGCCGGGCTCGGGCGCCTTGCGCACGGTTTCCACGCGCGGGCCCATGCTCTTCCACAGCTGGCGCAGGTCGTACACGGCCCAGATGGCTTCGCCAAAGGCCTCGACACGCGCCTGGCTGGTGCTGGGTGGGCCGTCTTCGTCGTACATGCAGACCTCGGGCTTGCCCGTGTCGTCTTCGGTCAGGGCGACGATGCTGTCCAGCGCGTCGTCCAGCCACTTGGCGGCTTCCTTGTCGCGCGGGGCGGCCCAGTCTTCGGGCCAGTTCTCCACGGCAAACATGAAGCCCAGGGCCCACACCTGGCCGAAGGACGGGATCTCCTGGTCGTCGCCCATTTCGGCGCGCTGCTCGTCGGTCAGGCTGGCCACGGCGCCGCGCATGTCCATGGCTTCGGGCTGGAAGGTGCGGTCGTCGTCGAGCGTCTTCACGTCGGTGTCGAGCTGGGCCACGATCTCGGCCCAGCGGCGGTTCCACAGCTCTAAAAAGCGCGCCTGCTGGGCTGCGTCAGCAAAGGCTGGCAACTGCGGCAGCGGGTCGCCTTCGGCAACATCCAGCTCGGCGCCATCGCCCAGCAGCATGGGCAGGTATTCGGCCGGGGCGATGGGGCGGCGGCTGCAGATCAGCGCGGTCATGAAACCGTCGCAGAACTCCCACTGCGGGATTTCCTCGCCGCGCGAGCGCAGGTCGTCGAGGATGTTGTCGATCTCTTCCAGCTCCTCAGGGCCCAGCGCGGCGGCAGGGGTGCCCGTGGGGTCATCAAGATCGTCGGTGGCGGGGGTGGGGGATGTGGGTTCGGTCATGGGGAGCTCCGGTCGTCAAGCGAGAAAGCGGGGGCGGTAAAACATGGTTTTACTTTTATGATGCGCAGGCCTTGTGCCGTGGCGCTGGTGTAGCGGCGGAGGTACGGCGACCCGGGGTGGTGCCGGGCCTCAAAAAAGCCGCGCGCAACACGGCAACCCGATAAAAAGGCGGTCAGTGTAGCCCCCTCTCGCACCGCCACCAGAACCAGGACCCCCATGCTCCACCAACTGAACTCCCTGTACCCGGTGCGCTACACGGCCTTTGCGTTGTGCGTTTTCGGGCTGCTGCTGTCGCTGTTTGCGCTGGTGGCCTTTAGCGTGGGGCTGCCTGTGGTGCTGGTGTTCGCCGCCCTGGTGGCCCTGGGCGTGTACGACCTGCAGCAGTCGCGCCACGCCATTCTGCGCAACTACCCAGTCATCGGCCACATCCGCTTCATGCTCGAATATGTGCGGCCCGAGGTGCGCCAGTATTTCATCGAAAGCGACAGCGAGGCCGCGCCGTTCTCGCGTGCGCAGCGCTCGCTGGTGTACCAGCGCGCCAAGGGCGACCCGGACAACCGCCCGTTTGGCACCCACCTGGACGTGGGCGCGCAGGGCTACGAATGGGTCAACCATTCGCTCGCACCCACACAGCTGCCGTCGCACGACTTCCGCGTGTGGATCGGCGGCAACCCCGATGCACCGTCGCAGTCCGTGGCGCCTTGCACCCAGCCTTACCACGCGAGCGTGTTCAACATCTCGGCCATGAGCTTTGGTGCGCTGTCGGCCAATGCGATCCTGGCTTTGAACCAGGGCGCGAAAAAAGGCGGCTTTGCGCACGACACGGGCGAGGGCAGCATCAGCCAGCACCACCGGGTGCATGGCGGCGACCTGATCTGGGAAATCGGCTCGGGCTACTTTGGCTGCCGCAACCCCGACGGCACGTTCAGCGAAGAGCGTTTTGCCGCCAGCGCCACCGAACCCCAGGTCAAGATGATCGAGTTGAAGCTCAGCCAGGGCGCCAAGCCCGGCCACGGTGGCGTGCTGCCGGGCGCCAAGGTGACCGCCGAGATCGCGGCCGCGCGTGGCGTGAAGGAAGGCGAGGCCTGCATCTCGCCCGCCAGCCACAGCGCCTTCAGCAACCCGGTGGAGATGATGCAGTTCATCGCGCGGCTGCGCACGCTGTCGGGCGGCAAGCCCACGGGCTTCAAGTTCTGCCTGGGCCACCCGTGGGAGTGGTTTGCCATCGTCAAGGCCATGCTGGTCACCGGCATCACGCCCGACTTCATCGTGGTCGATGGCGCCGAAGGCGGCACGGGCGCGGCGCCCGTCGAATTCACCGACCATGTGGGCGCCCCGCTGCAAGAGGGCCTGCTGCTGGTGCACAACACGCTGGTAGGCGTGAACCTGCGCGACCGCGTGCGCATTGGCTGCGCGGGCAAGGTCATCAGCGCCTTCGACATCGCGCGCATGATGGCCCTGGGCGCCGACTGGTGCAACGCGGGGCGCGGCTTCATGATGGCGCTGGGCTGCATCCAGGCACAAAGCTGCCACACCGGCCACTGCCCCACGGGCGTGACCACCCAAGACCCGCTGCGCCAGCAGGCCCTGGTGGTGCCCGACAAGGCCACGCGCGTGGCGCAGTTCCACCGCAGCACATTGCATGCGCTGCAAGAGCTGGTGCAGGCCGCCGGCCTGCGCCACCCCAAGGACATCACCGCCCACCACATCGTGCGCCGCATCAGCGACACCGAGGTGCGCCTCTTGTCCAACCTCATCACGCGCATGCAACCGGGCGCGCTGCTGGGCCCGCTGGACGCGCAGCACAACGTGTTCCGCCTGTACTGGCCCCTGGCCAGCGCCCACAGTTTTCAGGCCAGCGAACCCGCGATGGAACCGTCCATTCCCCACCATGTGGAGCTGGTGCACGCAGCGGCGGCCGGCACCGCTGCCGTGGTGGCAGGGGATGCCGCCGTATGACGATGGACACCACACCACACACCATCAACTATGGCGCCCTGCTGCAGCAGCAGCTGGCCACGCAGCCCCACAACGTGATGGCCCATGTGCTGGGCGATGAACAGATCTGGATCAAGCGCGCGGGCCCCCCCCACGGCACGGGCCGCTACCGCGCCATGGCCGTGCTGGCCGCCCTGCTGCGGCTCCCGGTGCTGCGCCCCGTGCCCAACCTCGGCGGCCCCGCCGCCATTGCCACGGAGGTGCAACGCCTGCGTGACCTGGCCGCACGCGGCATCCGCGTGCCCGTGGTGCTGGCCGCGTTGCCCCAGGGTTTTGCCATGCGCCACCTGGGCCACACGGGCGAAGAGATCCATTCGCTGGGCAACGAGATCGACCATGCCGCGCAGGCGGGTGACACGGACACCGTGCTGGCGCTGTGGCAACAAGGGCTGGACACCTTGGCCCAGGTGCACCGCCAAGGCACCTGCCTCAGCCAGGCGTTTGCTCGCAACATGGTGCGCTGCCCCGATGGCGAAGTGGCCTGCATCGACTTTGAGGACGACCCCGCCGCCGTGCTGCCCCTGGCGGTGTGCCATGTGCGCGATGCGCTGTGTTACGCGCACTCCACCGCGATCTACCTGCACACCAGCGGCACGCTGACCGAGGGGCGCGAGCGCTGGGCGGCGTGGGTGGCGCAGGAGAGCGCGGAGATGCGGGAGGTCTTGGAGATCAGCGTGCGCCGGATGGGATGGATGCGGCGACTGCCCGCAAGCCGCAGGCTGGGGCGGGACTTGCAGCGGGTGCGGGCGGCGTATGACCTGTTGGCATGACAAGACTAGCGCGATGAACGACTACGAGATTTACACCCCCACAGCAGAAGAAGTCCACTCCGGCGTCCTCGGCCGCCGGATGCGGCAGTTCAACTACGGATTTGTTGGCGAATACGGCCAGACGCAGCCAGTGTGGGTAAGCGCACGTGACACCAAGGGTGAATTGCTGGGCGGGCTGCGCGGATTCGTGTTTCTGCAGTGGCTGAATGTGGAACTTCTGTTTGTCGACGAATCGGCCCGGCACCAAGGGCTGGGCCGAAGCCTGCTGGCTACAGCGGAACAGAAAGCCCGCGAGCTGGGTGCGCACAGCGCGACGCTGAGTACCTTTGAGTGGCAGGCGCGGGGCTTTTACCTCAAGCAGGGCTATGAGGAGTTCGGACACATCGACAACTACATCCAGGGCTTTCAGCTGGTGTACATGAAGAAGGTACTTGCACCTTGATGTCGCCGGGCAGGGCGACTGGATCTTCAGAAGCGCTAGACGAACCACAACCAGATGGCTACGCCCAGACACCCCAGCGAGAGCACAACAAAGGCCCAGTAGAGGCCAGGAATGCCACCGATGGCAGTGAACTTGTTCGCCTGCAACCCCTCCTGTTCAGCGCGTGACAGGGGGTCCACTCCGACAGCCCGACCGGAAGATGGCGGTACAGCCCAGATCGTATGGTCCGACGTTCGTTCGAACTGGCGCGCATCGAATGCAAGGTACGCGAAGAAGCCTGAGAGGACTAGAAAACCCAATGGTCCCATACCGATCCTTCCAGTGACGGCCGCATCAAGCCACCGCAGCGACGGACGCTTCTTCCAGCACCAATTCCGTCGCCACATCCGCGCCCAAGCTCAACAACCGCTTGCGCATACAGATCACCGCCTTGTCCTTGCTCAGCAAAATCGCCCGGTGCGCCGCCGCCAGGTCAATGAACTTCTGGTCATCCGCGTCCTTGCACACATAGGCCACCTTGGGCGCAACCTCCACCAGCCGCGCCTGCGCATCAAACGCTGCAAGCACCTGCGCGGCATCCACCCGGTAGTAGTTCATGCGCTCCACGATGTGCGGATAGGCCAGCACGCGCTCCAGTTCGTCGCGCATGACCTGCGTGGCAATCCATGACAGGCGCCCCTGGGCCAGCAGCGTGCGCAACGGCACGGTGCGCGGGTCGCTGAAGATCAGCAGGTCCAGCGCGACGTTGGTGTCCACCACCACGGGGCGCGCGGGCTCGCCCGCCGGGGCCTCGGCGGGCAGGCGCAGTTCAACCCGCATTGCCCGGGCCGTTTTCTGGCGCCGCCTTTGCAGCGCGGTCGCGCACGGCGCCCTTGATCATGTCGAAGCGGAACATGCGGCATTCGATGGGGCCGTTCCACATCGGCACGCGGCGCGACTCCTTCAGACGCATCTTGCCGGGCAGCTTGAGGTCGGGCGTGAGCATCCAGGCCGTCCAGCCGCTGTAGTTCTTCTTCCAGTGGGCGGCCAGCTGGCTGAAGAACTCGCCACCATCATCGGTGTGCGCAGCTTCGCGGCCCACGCTGGCGCCCAGGGCCCGCTCGGCCGCGCGTTCGTTGGCGTTCTGGCCTGCGGCACCGGCGGCGGCAATGCGCTCGCCATAAGGCGGGTTCAGCAGCATCACGCCGGGCTGGTCGCACGGCGGCATGCGCTGCAGGGCGTCGCCACCGCGCAGTTGCACGGCGTCGGCCACGCCCGCACGTTCGGCATTGCGCTGGGCAAAATCGACCATGCGGTGGGCCACATCACTGCCAAATATGGGCACAGCGCTTGTCTGTATTTCGCCTTCAGCTTCGTTTTTAATAGCAGTCCAGACATGGGCCTGGAACGGCAGCAGTTTCTCGAACGCAAAGCGGCGCAGCATGCCCGCCGGGATGTGGCAGGCGATCTGCGCGGCCTCGATGGCGATGGTGCCACTGCCGCAGCAGGGGTCATACAGCGGCTGGGGGTTGTCACCGTGCGGGTCCCAGCCGCTGGCGGCGATCATGGCGGCGGCCAGGGTTTCCTTCAGCGGGGCGTCGCCCTTGTCCTCGCGCCAGCCGCGCTTGAACAGCGGCTCGCCAGAGGTGTCGATGTAGATCGTGGCTTCTTCCGTGGTCAGGTGCAGGTGGATGCGCACGTCGGGCCACTGCGTGTTCACATCGGGGCGCACGCCGCTTTTGGCGCGAAAGCGGTCGGCCACGGCGTCCTTGACCTTGAGGCCCGCGAAGTTGAGGCTCTGCAGCGGGCTGTGCTGGGCCGTCACCTCGACCTTGAAGGTCTGGCGCGTGGTGAACCAGATTTCCCACGCCACGTCGCTGGCGGCGGCATACAGGTCGTTTTCAGAGCGGTAGGGGCGGTGCGCCAGCTGCACCAGCACGCGCTGGGCCAAGCGGCTGTGCAGGTTGAGCAGCAGCGCCTCGCGCCAGGACGCGCGCAGCAGCACGCCGCCACGGCCGACCAGCAGGTCTTGCCCCGTGAGGCCGGTGATGCCATGCACCTCGTCGGCCAGGAAGCCCTCCACACCGGCGGCGCAAGGGAGAAAAAGTTGGAGTTGATTCATGTCGATGGTGAGGATACGCGCTCGGAAAGTGCGTGTGAATCCGGCGTGCCCGCACGGGCCAGCAGCAACTGGCGGATGGAGTCCGGGATCGGCGCTACCTTGCGGTCGGCCTTGCCGATGAAAACGATGCCGATCTTGCCGCGCGCCACCTCGCGGCCCGAGGTCTTCTCGGTCATGCAAAAGACCAGGTCAAACCCATAGCGGTTGAAATCGGCAGGCGCCATCTCCACGCGCATGGTCTCACCATGGAAGCCCTCGGACTTGTACTGCGCCACGATGTCGCCGACCACGATGGACAACCCACCCACATCGGCCTCGGGGTAGCCGAGTGACTGGAAGAAGCGCACACGCGCTTCGGACACCAGGCTCAGCAGCTGCGCGTTGTCCAGGTGCCCGCCCTGGTTGACGTGGCTGATGTAGATCTGCATTTCGGTGGTGAATCCGAAGTGCGGGGGGAGGTCGAAGACGATGCGGGCCATGGCGGGGCGGCGGGTAGTAAAAAGACAATTGAACGGAAACACACAACCGGGCGCACACCCCTGCGTGCCCCTCAGCGAGTGGGCCTACAGCGCCTTGCGCAGATTCGCCGGCGCGATCTTGAGCGCCTCGCGGTACTTGGCCACGGTGCGGCGTGCGCATTCGATGCCCTGCTCCTTGAGCATCTCGGCGATCTGGCTGTCGGACAGGGGCTTGGCCGGGCTTTCTGCGGCCACAAACTGTTTGATGAGGGCGCGCACGGCGGTACTGGATGCGTTGCCGCCGGTCTCGGTGCCCAGGCCCGAACCGAAGAAGTACTTCAACTCGTAGGTACCAATCGGCGTGGCCATGTACTTGGCGGTGGTCACGCGGCTGATGGTGGATTCGTGCAAGCCCAGTTCGTCGGCAATGTCGCGCAGCACCAGCGGGCGCATGGCCAGCTCGCCGTGGGTGAAGAAACTCTTTTGCCGCTCCACGATGGCGCGCGAGACGCGCAGGATGGTGTCAAAGCGCTGCTGGATGTTCTTGATGAACCAGCGCGCCTCCTGCAGGCGCTGCTGCATGCCCTGGTGCCCTTCGCCGCCCTTGTGGCCACGCAGGGCGCCGGCATAGATGTCGTGCACGCGCAGGCGGGGCATCACGTCGGGGTTGAGCGCGACGATGAAGTTGTGCTGGCCGTCGCGCCCGTTGGCGCGTCCGGCTTTGCGCACGATGACGTCGGGCACGATGATGTTGCGCTCTACATCGGCAAAACGGCGGCCGGGGCGCGGCTCCAGCCGGGCAATGAGGGCCATGGCGGCGCGGGTGCGTTCCTCGCCGTCGCCACACAACTGCGTCAGGCGGCGGATGTCGCGGCGGGCCAGCATCTCCAGCGGCTGCTGGCACACGCGCAGTGCGGTCTGCACGGTGTCGGGGTCGATCTCGCTGTCTTCGTCCGCAGCCAGGGCCTTGAGCTGCAAGGTCAGGCATTCGGCCAGGCCGCGCGCGCCCACGCCCACGGGCTCCAGGCTCTGCAGCAGGCGCTGGGCGACGGTGAAGCGGTGCACCAGTTCCTCGATCTGCTCCAGGTCGTCGGGCCCGGCCAGGCCGATGGCCAGCTCTTCGAGCGGCTCTTCCAGATAACCGTCGTCGGTCAGCGATTCGATGAGGAAGCGCAGCGCGGCGCGGTCGATCTCGGAAAGGCGCAGCGCCAGCGCCTGGCGGTGCAAAAAGGCGGTCAGCGATTCGTGCGAACGCGCCAGTTCGGTGGCGTCGGCCTCGTCGCCTTCGGAGTCATTGCGGTTGCGGGCGGGTGCATCGCCACCCCACTCGGCATCGTTGGGCGCCATCTCTACCGTGCCGTCGCCGCTCCAGTCAGGCTCGTCAGCGCCAGCACTCGGCATTTCAGCATCATTTTGGCCCTCAGCGCTTGTACTGCTTGCGCTGGTAGCTCCTGAAAAAATAGCATCATCCGCACTGTAGTCGTCGGCCTGTGCGGGTGTGTCGGCCGCTTCCAGGCCAAACTCCTCGCGCGGAGCTTCGTCGGCATTGCGTTCGAGGAACGGGTTTTCGTCGAGCATCTGCTCGACTTCCTGCGAGAGTTCGAGCGTGGACAACTGCAGCAGCCGGATGGACTGCTGAAGCTGGGGGGTCAATGCGAGATGCTGCGAGACGCGCAGCGACAGTCCAGGTTTCATTGATTGAGCGTCGCCGGGCCGCCCCAAGGCGCGAAGGCCCCCTCGGGGGGCTGCGCAGTGCGCGTTGTGACAAGCGTGGGGGCCATGTCTACATGCGGAAATGTTCGCCCAGGTACACCCGGCGCACTTCGGCGTTGTCCACGATCTCGGACGGCGTGCCCTGGGCCAGCACGCGGCCGTCGCTGATGATGAAGGCGTGGTCGCAGATGCCCAGCGTTTCACGCACGTTGTGGTCGGTGATGAGCACACCGATGCCACGCGCCTTCAGGAAGCCGATGATGCGCTGGATCTCGATCACGGCGATGGGGTCGATGCCCGCAAAGGGTTCGTCCAGCAGGATGAAGCGCGGTTGCGTGGCCAGGGCCCGGGCGATCTCGACGCGGCGGCGCTCACCGCCCGACAGCGCCATGGCGGGCGAGGCACGCAGGTGGTCCACCCGCAGCTCCTGCAGCAGGGCCGTCAGGCGCTCTTCGATGGCGTCGCGCGCGAGTGGCTGGCCGTCCTCGCCACGCTGCAATTCCAGCACGGCGCGTACGTTCTCTTCGACCGTGAGTTTGCGAAAGATCGAGGCTTCCTGGGGCAGGTACGACAGGCCCAGGCGCGAACGCCGGTGGATGGGCATGTGGGCCACCGAATGGCCGTCGATGCGGATATCGCCCTCGTCGCTGCGCACCAGCCCTACGATCATGTAGAACGAGGTGGTCTTGCCCGCGCCGTTGGGGCCCAGCAGCCCCACGACCTCGCCCTTTTGCACCACCAGCGACACATCCTTGACCACCTTGCGGCTGCCATAGGACTTGGCCAGGTGCTGCACCTCCAGGCGGCTGCCCATCTGGGAATCAGGCCCCAAGCGGCTGCCCGCCTGGGCGTCAGGTCCGGTACTCACGACGGGCCCACTCACTTGGCGCCGCCGCCAAGGCTGTTGCTGGGGCGCAGTGCCGGTGCCGAGGCAGGGGGGGCCGCCTCGGGAGCCGCCACTGCAGGCGGCGGGTCTTTGGGTGCCAGCACGGCGCGCACTCGGCTGCCGGGTGCGGGGGCATCGCCTGCGGCGTTGGTGGTGGTGCGCTTGCCGTCCACCGAGAACACGTCGGTCAGATTGTTGTAGACGATCACGGCACCCGTGATTTCGTCGCTGAGCACCGCGCCCCGGTAGCGGCGCAGCTCGGCACGGGTGATGAAGCGCACGTTGTCGGCCTTGCCGTCGTACTCGATGACCTCGCTCTCGCCTTCGATGAACTCGTCGGGTGCGCCAGCCAGGGTGTCGCGTTTTTGCCGGAAGAAAGCGCGCTTGCCGGGTTCGGCAGTGACCACGCCGTACTGGTAGCCGTCGGCGTCTTGGCGCACATCCAGCCGCGCACCGCGCAGCACGATGGAGCCCTTGGTCATGACCACGCGGCCAGAGAAAACGCTGGTCTGCTTGAGTTCATCGTGGCGCAAAGCGTCCGCCTCGATGTTCATGGGCTTGGCGCGGTCGGCCTTTTCGGCGTGGGCCACACCCAGGGTGCAGGCCAGGGCCGCGAGCAGGAGGATCGGAAGGAGGCGATGGTTCATAGGGCACGAATCTTGCAATCATTGTAGCCACCCCGTCGCATTCCTCCATGAAAAAAGCCCGCAGGTGCGGGCTTTAACCAAGAGGACGGGGCGGTCGGCAGAAAACCGTCAGCCTTTGCGGGCCACCGCCGCCAGATGTTCCACCACCTGCAGCACGTTTTGCATGTTGCCGGCCATGGTGCCATCGGTGTAGAACTTGCCAGCCACGCCCATCGACGGCACGCCCTCTACGCCGTAGGCATCCTGCAGTTGCGACGCACGGCGAACCTGGTTGGACACAGTGAACGAGCCGTAGATTTCCTTGAACTTGGCGGCATCCACACCCTGCTGGGCCACCCAGGCAAAAATTTCATCGTCCTTGGCCAGCTTCTGCTTTTCCACATGGATGGCACGGAACACCTTGGCATGAAGGGCTTCGAGCTTGCCCATGCCTTCCAGGGCGTAGTAGAGCTTTTGCTGCGGCACGAAGCTCGCGTTGAAAGCCACGGGCATGCGGCGGATGGAGAGGTCCTTGGGAGCGGCCTTCACCCAGGCGTCGAGCGTGGGCTCAAAGGCATTGCAATGGGGGCAGCTGTACCAGAAGAACTCGATCACATCGACCTTGCCCGCAGGCGCATCGGGCGCCACGGGCTTGTCCAGCCGCCGGAAGTCCTTGCCCTCCTTGAACTGGCGGGCCTGCGCCAGCGCGGGGGTGGCCACTGGCAGCGTCAGGGCGGAAGCAGCAACCGCCGAAGCGGCGGACAAAGAAAACTCACGGCGTTTCATGACAAAGACTCTCCTGTTACAGGTCTGGGGGATGTGAGCCATGCCCCCGCAAAAAGTTCAGAGCAGCCAGGAGCCTGTCGGACTTGGAGATCGTCGGCTGCAAATTGACCGCAGCGGTCCATTTTTCACCGTCTTTTTGCCCCATAGCCGGGCTATGGGGTTGCAAATCCGGTAAAAACTGTCCTCGCTGGGGTCAATTTTCGCTGATCGACGCTCCAAATCCGACAGGCTCCTAGCGCTGCACGCGCACCAGCGCCGACTCCACCCCGGCGCCATCGAGCTTCTCCTTGAGCTGCTCGGCATCGTCGCGCTTGGTGAACGGGCCCACACGTACGCGGAAAACGGCCCGGCCATTCTGTTCGCGCTCGCTCACGCGGGCCTCCCAGCCCAGCATGGCCAGCTTGGCGCGCTGGGCGTCGGCGTCGACTTGGGTGCGGAATGCCCCGGCCTGCACAAAGTAGTCAAACGGGTCCAGATTGCCCTTGGCGGCCGCCTTGGCCACCGCCAGATCACCCAGTGGGTCCGCGCCCGGCTTGGTTTCGGCCTTGGCCTCGGGCTTGCTGGCAGCAGGTTTGGGTGCGGACGCCGCGGCACGGACATCTGGTGGCGGCGCTGCCGTGGCAGGGGCCGATGCGACTGTGGCCGCAGGCGGTGCGGGCGCGCGCGCCGGGTTCTTGCCATACAGCGGCGAGTTCGGGTCCCAGTTCTTGTTCTTCTGGGATTCGGCAGCGTCCATATCCACGCCCCGGCCATTGCCCTTGTTGAGGAAGGGCACCGGTACCTTGGCCACATACACGGCCACCGCCAATGCGGCGCCCAGGCCCACGATGACCCCCACGATGAAGCCGATGATGGTCCCGCCCGTCTGTTGTTTCTTCATAGTGACTGCTTACATTCTGGCTGGAGCCGACACGCCCAGCACGGCCAGGCCATTGTGCAATACCTGTGCGGTGGCCGCGACCAGCGCCAGGCGGGCCTTCTTCACGGCTTCGTCGTCGACCAGGATGCGCTCGGCATCGTAGTAGCTGTGGTAGCTGGCGGCCAGGTCGCGCAGGTAGAAGGTGACGTCGTGCGGCGCCTCGCCGTCGGCGGCGGCCGTGAGCATCTCGGGGTACTTGGCCAGCTGCAGCATCAGCGCCTGGGCGGGTGCGCTGTCAAGGCAAGACAAGTCCGCCGCATACAGTTCGGAAGTCACCTTACCCAACAGCTCCACACGCACCTGCTCCTCGGAGATGGCCAGCAAGCTTGCCTGGGCAGTGACGATTTCCTCAGTGAAGCCCCGTTCGCGCAACAGCACCGAGCAGATACGCGCGTGGGCGTACTGCACGTAGTACACCGGGTTGTCGTTGTTCTGCGCGACGGCCAGGTCCACATCGAAGGTGTACTCGGTGTCGGGCTTGCGGCTCAAGAGGAAGAAGCGGACCGCGTCCTTGCTGGTCCATTCGATCAGGTCGCGCAGCGTGACGTAGCTGCCCGCGCGCTTGCTGATCTTGACCTCTTCGCCGCCCTTGACCACGCGCACCATGGTGTGCAGCACGTAGTCGGGGTAGCCCTGCGGAATGCCCACGTCGGCCGCCTGCAGCCCGGCGCGCACGCGGGCGATGGTGCCGTGGTGGTCCGTGCCCTGGATGTTGACGACCTTGGTGAAGCCGCGCTCCCACTTGGCGATGTGATAGGCCACGTCGGGCACGAAGTAGGTGTACGTGCCGTCCTTCTTGCGCATGACCCGGTCCTTGTCGTCGCCGTAGTCCGTGCTTTTGAGCCACAGCGCGCCGTCCTGCTCGTAGGTCTTGCCGTTGGCGACGAGCTTGTTCACCGTGGCATCCACGCGGCCGCTGGTGTACAGGCTCGACTCCAAGTAGTACTCGTCGAACTTCAGGTTGAAGGCCTGCAGGTCCTTGTCCTGCTCGTTGCGCAGGTAGGCCACGGCGAACTGGCGGATGGATTCGAGGTCTTCCACATCGCCGCTGGCGGTGAACTCGCGGTCGTCGGCCTTGACGGTCTTCTTGGCGAGGAAGTCGTTGGCGATCTCCTGGATGTATTCGCCGTTGTAGAACGCCTTGGACGCCGGGTTCTCCGGGTCGGTGGGCCAGCATTCGTCGCCGGGCTTGAAGCCCTTGGCGCGCAGCTGGGTGCTGGTGGTCAGCGTCTGGATCTGCACGCCCGCGTCGTTGTAGTAGAACTCGCGGTGCACGTTCCAGCCCTGGGTGCTGAACAGGTTGCAGATCGCGTCGCCCAGGGCCGCCTGGCGGCCGTGGCCCACGTGCAGGGGCCCGGTGGGATTGGCCGAGACGAACTCGACCAGCACCCGCTGGCCGTTGTCCTTTTGGTAGCCAAAGCGCTCGCCAGCGGACAGCACCTCGCGCACCACTTCCTGCTTGGCGGCGGGCTTGAGGCGGATGTTCAGAAAGCCCGGGCCCGCGATCTCGATGGCATCGACCCAGCGGGTGAAGGCCGGCGTGGCCTCCAGCGCCGCCTTGAGCTGCTCGCCCAGCGCGCGCGGGTTGAGCTTGAGCGGCTTGGCCAGCTGCATGGCGGCGGTGCAGGCAAAGTCGCCATGCGCGGCCACTTTGGGGGATTCGAACGCAGCGCGCCCCGCAGAGCCGAGCGACAGTTTTTCCAGCTCGCCGGCCAGGGCCGCGAGCAATTCATTTTTTGCAGTGAGCATCGGCGGATTTTACGGGGCGTCCAACCCGGGCCGCCGACACCGGGCGCACCGGGGCGGCAGGCACGCTGTTTTAGGTGCTCGTCAGGCGGCGTGCGGACGCCCGGAAATCCGCCTTGGGTGGGGCTGCAACGACGCAATTGTGGGCGGGTGGGCTGGCGGCGGCCGGCCGATTCAGAACACATTGCGCACCTGCCCACAAGCCTGCCCACCGCAAAAACAACGGCCAGCCCAGGGGCGCCGCGCACAAGCTGCCGAAGGGCTGCTGCGGGGGCTGATTCGCGTTGTCCGCCACCCCGTTCTATGGTGCAATCGCGCCGGGATCCCCCATAACGCATTCACTCCAGGAGCTTCCATGAAACAGCTGATTTCCCTGACTGCACTCGGCCTGGCCCTGACCCTGGGCGCAGGCGCGCACGCCGCCGAAGACGCCAAGGCGCCGACCAAGCAACAATCCAAGATGGCCACCTGCAACGCCGACGAAAAGGCCAAGACGCTCAAGGGCGACGAGCGCAAGGCGTTCATGAAGGAATGCCTGTCTGCCAACAAGCAAGAGAAGCAGCAGACCAAGATGAAGACCTGCAACGCCGACGAAAAAGCCAAGACGCTCAAGGGCGACGAACGCAAGGCCTTCATGAGCGAGTGTTTGAAGAGCAAGTAAGCCCGGCACCCCGCCCACAAAAAAAGCCGCTGCCCGTTTCGGGTCAGCGGCTTTTTTGTGCGTGGCGGAGTGTACGAACTACCAGCCCCGCGCCCAGAACACCGCGATCACCGCCACCACGGGCAGCACATGCGACTGGATCATCACCAGGCGGCGCACCTTCTTCACCTCCAGTGCGTCGGGCAGGGCGCCCGTGGCCCGCAGGTTGCCGCGCCAGCGCCTAAACATGATCGACGGCCAGATCGACAGGATGGCCATGGCCACCACGATGGTGATCTTGATGTGAAACATGGGCTGGGACACATACCAGGACATGCCCTTGATGCCCCAGGCCAGGCGCGCCAGGCCACTGGCAATCATCAGCACGGCGGCCACGCCGTAGATCACGTCCAGCCGGGCCAGTCGCTCGACCACGGCAGCATTCATCCATTCCATGCGGCACAGGGCAGCCTGGCTCGAAAGAAAGACCACAAAGGTCAGGATGGCCACCAGGTGCAGGGCGGCGAGTACGGCTTCGAGGGTCATAGGGTTCCTTTGCAATACCCCCGTGCCTTGAGTGCGAGCGACCTTTCAGAAACCGGGGCGGCTGCCATTGTGCTTGAGGTGCGCGGGAGGAATTCGCCTCGCTGTCGCACGCGGCCTGCCTGTGTTCATGCGAAGCCGCAGCTTCGGGGCAGTCGAAACGAAAAAGCGGTGCAAGCCCGAGAGCCTGCACCGCCTGGATGAAGTACTGAAGACCGCGCGATCAGGCCACCGTGCGGGCCATCGCACCTACCGGCACATCTGCGGCCACCACCGGCTCCGCCACCGAGGCCGGGGCTGGCAGGGGATGGCCGTTCAGTGCGGCGTCCAGGCGTTCATGGTCCAGCGCGTTTTCCCAGCGCGAGACGACCACGGTGGCCACCGCATTGCCGATGAAGTTGGTCAGCGAGCGGCATTCGCTCATGAAGCGGTCCACCCCCAGGATCAGCGCCATGCCGGCCACGGGCACTTCGGGCACCACCGCCAGCGTGGCGGCCAGGGTGATGAAGCCCGCGCCGGTCACGCCGGCCGCGCCCTTGGAGCTGAGCATCGCCACCAGGAGCAGTGCCACCTGGTGGCCCAGCGTCAGTTCGGTGTTGGTGGCCTGGGCGATGAACAGCGCGGCCAGCGTCATGTAGATGTTGGTGCCGTCCAGGTTGAACGAGTAGCCCGTAGGCACCACAAGGCCCACCACCGACTTGCTGCAGCCGGCCTTTTCCATCTTCTCCATCAGCGAAGGCAAAGCCGACTCGGACGACGAGGTGCCCAGCACCAGCATCAGCTCGGCTTTCAGGTAGCGGCACAGCTTGAACACCGAGAAACCGCACAGCCGGGCCACAAAGCCCAGGATGACCACCACGAACAGCAGCGAGGTGATGTAGAACGAGCCCACCAGCCACGCCAGGTTGACGAGCGAGCCCAGGCCGAACTTGCCAATGGTGAACGCCATGGCACCGAACGCACCGATGGGCGCGGCCTTCATCACGATGCCCACCACCTTGAACACAGGGGTCGTCAGGGCTTCCAGGAAGTTCTGCACCGGGCGGCCTGCCTCACCCACCATGGCCAGGCCGATGCCGAACAGCACTGCCACCAGCAGCACCTGGAGGATGTTGTCGCCCACGAACGGGCTGACCAGCGTCTTGGGGATGATGTCCATCGCAAAGCCGGTGAGCGACATCTCGTGCGACTTGGCCACGTAAGTCTTCACGGCCGTCTGGTCCAGGTCGGCCGGGTTGATGTTCATGCCCGCGCCGGGCTGCACCACGTTGGCCACCACCAGACCGACCACCAGGGCCAGCGTGGAGAAGAACAGGAAATACGCCATGGCCTTGCCAAACACGCGGCCCACGGTGGAGAGCTGCGACATGCCCGCGATGCCGGTCACGATGGTCAGGAAGATCACCGGGGCGATGATCATCTTGACCAGCTTGATGAACGCATCACCCAGCGGCTTGAGCGCCTCGCCATAGGCGGGCTCGAAATGGCCCAGCAACACCCCCAGAACGATGGCGACCACCACCTGGAAATACAGTTGCCGGTAAAAGGGCAGCCGCACGGGGTGGGCTGTGGGGGCGGAAATGGCGTGCATGGATGTCTCCTGAAATCACGAAGGACTGCACCACCGGGGTGCGTCAAGGTGGCCGTTTGTACCGCTGCACGCTGTTTGGGCCGATAACCTATTGGTATTAGTCGCTGGCACCGCCATAGGGCACCGCTTGCCCCAATATAGGGAAAACCCCTAGCACTTGGGCAAGGTGCGGCACACTCGCTCCCGCAACATCTCAGCCTCTGGACTGCGCCAGGAACCCCTTTTCCCCATGACGACGCCCCGCCTCCGAAAATTCTGGACCCTGCTGATCCTCCTGGGGGGCATGGTGGGCAGCATGCTCGCGGCCGGCCAGTGGGCCTGGCAGCGTTCATTGCACGACGAAAACAGCAGCGTACAGAGCCAGCTGGCCCTGTATGGCCAGGCGCTGGCCCAGCGCATCGACCGCTACCGCACCCTGCCCGAGGTACTGGCCCTGGACGCGCAGCTTCGCGATGCCCTGAGCCGCCCCCTCAGCACGACCGACGTGAAGCAGCTCAACCACAAGCTGGAGCAGGCCAACGGGGCCAGCCAGTCGTCCACGCTCACGCTGCTCAACCGCGACGGCCTGGCCCTCGCGGCCAGCAACTGGCGCACGGCCACGAGCAATGTGGGCGTGGACTACAGCTTTCGCCCCTATGTGCAGCAGGCGCTGGCGCAGGGGCGCGGCAGCTTCTACGGCATCGGCGTGACCACGGGCGAGCCCGGCTACTTCCTGTCGCAGGCCATCCGCGACAACAGCGGCCACACGCTGGGCCTGGTGGTCATCAAGATCGCCCTGCAGGAACTGGAGCGTGAATGGCTGCAGACGACGGACATCGTGCTCGCCTCGGACGCACATGGGGTGGTCTTCCTGGCCAGCCAGGACGTGTGGCGCTACCGCCTGCTGGAGCCACTGGACGACGAGGATCGCCGCGAGCTGAACGCCACCCGGCAATACGCCGAGCAGCCGCTGCGCCCGCTGGAATACCGCGTGGTGGAAACCATGGACCACGGCGGCCGGCTGGTCAGCGTACAGGCCCCCGCCCTGGCCGGCCGCGTGCTGTGGCAGACCCAACAACTGCCCGGCACCCCATGGCAGCTGCACCTGCTGCACGAGACACACAACAGCTTCGCGGACAGCCGCTGGGCCGCCGCTGCGGGTGCGGGCGGCTGGCTGGCGCTGGGCCTGCTGGTGCTGTTCGTGCGCCAGCGCCAGCGCCTGTCCAGCCTGCGCCAGCGCAGCCGCCAGGAGCTGGAAACCGTGCTGCACCAGCATGCCCAGGAGCTGCGCACCGCACAGGACGGCATCGTGCAGGCGGCGCAGCAGGCCGATACGGGGCTGTCGCGCAGCCTGGAACACCTGCCACAGGGCGTGGTCATCATCGACGCCGACCTGAACCTCGTGGCCTGGAACTCGCGCTACGTGCAGCTGTTTCGCTTTCCCGGCGACCTGATGCGCGTGGGCCAGCCGATTGCCAACCTGCTGCGCCACAACGCGCGCCGGGGCCTGCTGGGGCCTGGCCCGGTGGACGAGGCCATTGCACGCCGGCTGGCCCATCTGCGCAGCGGCACGCCGCACCTGCACGAAAGCGCCAAGGACGACGGCACGGTGCTGGAGATCCGGGGCAACCCGCTGCCCGAAGGCGGCTTTGTGACCAGCTACGCCGACATCACCAGCTACAAGAACGCCGCGCGCGAACTGCGCAGCCTGGCCGACGCGCTGGAGCAGCGCGTGGCCGACCGCACGCGCGACCTGGATGCCGCCCGGCGCGAAGCCGAGCAGGCCAACCGCTACAAGACCCGCTTTGTGGCGGCCGCCGTGCACGACCTGCTGCAGCCGCTGAACGCCGCGCGCATGTTCACCTCGCTGCTGCGCGGGCACCTGCAGGGCGAGGCCGAGCGGCATGCGGTGGACAGCATCGACGGCGCGCTGGCCTCGCAGGACGCGATCCTCAACAGCCTGCTGGACATCGCGCGCATGGAGTCGGGGCAGCTTGACGTGCGCGTGCGCGATGTGGCGCTGGGCCCGCTGCTGCAGGTGCTGGGCCACAACTTTGGCGTGCTGGCCGAGAGCCAGGGCCTTGCACTGCGCTGCGTGCCCACCACCGCCGTGGTCCGCACCGACGAAAACCTGCTGCGCCGCATCCTGCAGAACTTTGTCTCCAACGCCATCCGCTACAGCCGGCACGGGTGCATCGTGGTGGGCTGCCGCCGCGAGGGTGACCACCATGTCCGCATCGAGGTGCATGACCAGGGCCCGGGCATCCCCGAGGCACTGCAGCGCGAGATCTTCGAGGAGTTCCGCCGCCTCGACGAGGGCCAGGGCGGCGACCGGGGCGCAGGCCTGGGCCTGGCCATTGTCGAGCGCCTGGGCCGCCTGCTGGGCCACCCGATCGGCCTGCGCTCGCAGCTGGGGCGGGGCAGCGTGTTTTCGGTGCGCGTGCCGCTGGGTGACCCGGCCGCCGTGCAACCCATCGGCCCCGCCACCACGTTGCCTGAACAGGGTGACGACGCCCCACTGCACGGCAGCAGCGCCTGGGTGATCGAGGACGACGGCCCCACCTGCGCCGCCACCCGGGCCCTGCTGGAACGCTGGGGTTGCCAGGTGCCGCTGGCCGCTGGTGCGCCCGAAGCGCTGGCCCAGGCCCAACCCGGCCAGGCCCCGCAACTGGTGCTGCTGGATGTGCACCTGGGCCCCGGCCACCATGGCCCCGATGTCTATGCCGCGCTGTGCCAGCGCTGGGGGCAGACGCCCGCCGTGATCCTGGTCACCGCCGAGCGCGACGCCACCTTGCGCCGCCAGGCCGCCGAACGCGGCTGGGGCTTTCTGGCCAAGCCGTTGCGGGCGCCAGCGCTGCGGGCGCTGATGAGCCAGACGTTGTTGCGGCTGAGGCAAGGGTCATCCCCCTGAGCCGCTGGCGCGGCGTCTCGCGCATCGCGCCGGGGCCCGTTGTGAGGCAGCAATCCAATCGCTCCATTTTTGATAGCAACCAGCGCTTTACACATAAGCGATAGCGATCATTTTTATTCAAAAAATTGCCACAAACTACCGTCCATCAATCCGAAACACCGTCCTCCGTCTCCAGGCTTTTGACCAGCACCGCCGCCTGGGTGCGGCTGTAGCACTCCAGCTTCTTCAGGATTGCGGTCACGTGCACCTTCACCGTGTTCTCCGCCAGGCCCAGTGCGGCGGCGATCTGCTTGTTGAGCAGCCCGTCGGCCAGGCACAGCAGCACGCGGAACTGCTGGGGCGTGAGCTGCGCCAGCCGCGCGGCCAGCTCGGCGTCGGCCTCGGAGCGCTCGGCCGCCATGGGCGGAAACCCGCTGCCGCCGTCGAGCACGGCCTGGATGGCGTCGCCCATGGCCTCGGCGGGCGCGGACTTAGGGATGAAACCCGCCGCACCAAACTGCTGCGCGCGCCGGATGACACGCGGGTGGTCGTTGGACGAAATGATCACCACCGGCAGCTCGGGGTATTCGCCGCGCACATGCAGCAGGGCCGAGAAGCCGCGTGTGCCGGGCATGCTCAGGTCCAGCAGCACGAGCTCGATCTCCGGGTGCTCCTGCAGCGCCGTGCCCAGCGTGGCGGCGCTGGCCGCCTCCAGCGTGCGGTACTGGGGCAGCCGATCGCGCAGCACGTGCAGCACGGCCGCGCGGAACAGCGGGTGGTCGTCAGCGACGAGAAGCGTGGGCTCGGACATGGAATGTGCAGTCTGCCACGGGGCGGTGGTCAGCCGCCCTGGGGACCTTTCCAGAACGCGGGCTGTGCGTACTGGTGCTTCAGGAAGTCGATCCACAGCCGCACGCGCAACGGCAGGTGTTTGCGCTGGGGGAACACCACGTAGATGCCGTTGGGCGGCGCGGCAAAGTCCTCCAGCACCGCGACCAGGCGGCCGGCGGCGATCTCGGCCTCGACCTCCCAGGTGCTGCGCCAGGCAATGCCCCAGCCGCCCAGGCACCAGTCGTGCAGCACCTGGCCGTCAGAACAGTCGAGCGGCCCGCCGGGCTTCAGATGCATGACCTCCGTGGCGCCATCCGCAAGGGGCACCCGGAACGCCCAGCCGCGCGTCTGCGATGCGTCGCTCGACAGCGTGAGGCAGTCGTGCTGCACGAGTTCTCCCGGCGCACGCGGGGTGCCGCGCCGGGCCAGGTATTCGGGCGTGGCCACGCACAGGCGGCGGTTGTCGGCGATGCGCACGCTCACGAGCGACGAGTCGGGCAGGTCGCCCACACGCACCGCGCAGTCAAAACCTTCGCCAGCCAGATCGACCACGCGGTCGCTGAGGTTGAGCGAGATGGTCACGTCCGGGTGCGCCGAGCGAAAACGCGGCACCAGCGGCGCCACATGGCGGCGGCCAAAACCAGCCGGGGCGGTGATGCGCAAATGGCCCGTTGCCTTGACGCCGCCTTCGGACACGCTGGCCTCGGCATTCGCCACGTCGGACAGCAGGCGCTGGCAGTCTTCCAGAAACGCGCTGCCCTCGTGCGTGAGGCTGATGCGGCGGGTGGTGCGCACCAAGAGCTTCACGCCCAGGTGCTCTTCGAGCGCATCCAGCCGACGGCCCATGATGGCGGGTGCCACGCCCTCGGCCTTGGCGGCTGCCGTGAGGCTGCCGCGCGTGGCCACCGACACAAAGGATTCGAAGGCCTTGAGTTTGTCCATGGGCGGTGATTATGGAGACATCCGCGCCGGGGCCTGCACCCGGCCGCTGCAGCGCGGCGGCGCCTGGCGGCTGAAAAACTTGAAGCAAAAACAGGCCCTTGCGCGCGGCCAGATTGCCTTGATAGCTATTATTAATATAGCAATCAGGTCAAACGGGACTTGAGGAATCCCACGGTGCCGTAGCGCTTGACCTCCGCGTAGTGGTCGCGCGTGAGGCCTTGCACCATGGCCGCATAAGCATCCGCCAGGTCGGGTGCGATGGTGAAGTGGTCGTAGTTCACGATCACGCCCACACGCTCGCCTTGTGCGGCGAGCGGGGCGAGCAGGCGGCGCACCTCCTGGTCGATGGCGTCGATGGTGCTGGCGGTGTTGATCTGCAGGCCCGAGAAGTCGATGTGCAGCAGTTGGCGTGCGGCATCCAGCTCGAAGCGCTGCACCAGCGGGCGGTTGAGCAGCTGCTCGCGCAGACCCAGCGGGCCGGGCTCGAACAGGCGCAGGTCCATGGTCTGCAAGCCGGGGCTGATGCGCGGCGTGAATGCCATGTGGGCCAGCACGTCGCGGTGCAGGTCGATGCCGGGCGCCAACTCGATCAGCTCCAGCGCACCGCCGCCATCCACCTCGCCCGAGGGCACCAGGCGGAACACGCAGCGCTCGGTCACATACAGCACGCGCTGGCCGCGCCGCAGGGCTTCGGCGCCGCTGAAGGTGCGGTGCTCGACCTCGCGCACCAGCTTGCGCGCGCCGCCTTCGTGCAGGATGTGCAGGTGGCCGTCGACCGCCTCGACCTGCAGCGCCCCCGCCGTGAAGGTGCCGACGAACACCACGGTCTTGGCGTTCTGGCTGATGTTGATGAAGCCGCCCGCACCCGCCAGGCGCGGCCCGAACTTGCTCACGTTGAGGTTGCCGTGCTGGTCGGCCTGTGCGAGGCCCAGGATGGCGATGTCCAGGCCGCCACCGTCGTAGAAGTCGAACTGGTTGGGCTGGTCGATGATGGCCTGCGGGTTCACGGCGGCGCCGAAGTTCAGGCCCCCTGCGGGGATGCCGCCGATCACGCCGGGCTCGGCCGTGAGCGTGACGAGGTCGATGATGCGCTCTTCAGCCGCTACGTTGGCCACGCCCTCGGGCATGCCGATGCCCAGGTTCACCACCTGGTGCGGGCGCAGCTCCAGTGCCGCGCGGCGGGCGATGATCTTGCGCTCGGTGAGCGGCATGGCCTCCAGCGTGTCCATGGGCACACGCAGCTCGCCCGCAAACGCGGCGCTGTAGGGCTCGGCAAAGGTCTGGTGGTGGTGCGCGGGCTCGGTGGCCAGCACCACGGCGTCCACCAGCACACCGGGCACCTTCACCTGCCGGGGGTTGAGCGTGCCGCGCTCGGCGATGCGCTCGACCTGCGCGATGACCACGCCACCCGAGTTGCGCGCGGCCATGGCGATGGCCAGCGCTTCGAGCGTGAGCGCCTCGCGCTCCATGGTGAGGTTGCCGTCCGCGTCGGCCGTGGTCGCGCGGATGATGCCCACGTGGATGGGGAAGGCCTTGTAGAACAGGTAGTCCTGCCCGTCGATGGGGAGGATACGCACCAGGTCTTCGGTGGTGCGCGCATTGAGCTTGCCGCCGCCGTGGCGCGGGTCCACGAAGGTGTCGAGGCCCACGCGCGTGAGCGTGCCGGGCTTGCCTGCAGCGATGTCGCGAAACAGGTGCGTGATCACGCCCTGCGGCAGGTTCCAGGCTTCGATCTGGTTGTCCACCGCGAGCTTCTGGATGCGCGGCACCAGGCTCCAGTGCCCGCCGATCACACGCTTGAGCAGGCCCGCATGGCCCAGGTGGTTGAGGCCGCGCTGCTTGCCGTCGCCCTGGCCTGCGGCGTAGACCAGCGTGAGGTCGCGCGGGGTTTGCGTCGATTCCCAGCGCTGGGCCAGCGCCACGGCAATGCTCTCGGCAAAGCCAATGCCCACAAAGCCGCCCGTGGCCACGGTGTCGCCGTCATGGATGAGCAACACCGCGTCGGCGGCGCTGACGATCTTGTTCTTGTAGGCAGCGTTCAGCGCGCCAGCGGCCAGGGGTGCCTGCATGGTTTTGTCTCCCGTTGGGGTCATTTTTTTTGCGCCGGGGTCTCCGTCCTTCGCCCCGGCACTTGGCGCAGCGTAGTGCTTTACCAGTCGCTGCGCCATTCCGTGCAATTACGGACTGTCACCAGTTTTGCTTAAAAGTCATTGGTTTCGAGCTTTTCAGCGTATTTATGTGGGCAAACATTTGCAATACAGTCTGGCTCATGGGGTCCACCCGTGTGGGCCCTGCTGCTTTTTCCCCATTCACCTTCAAGACCCAAGGCACCCCCATGACCGACCGCACCGCAATCCACGGCCTGCAAGTGGCCACCTCCCTGTACCGCTTTGTCGACGACAAGGTGCTGCCCGGCACGGGTGTCGATGCCGCCGCGTTCTGGAAGGGTTTTGACGCCATCGTGGCCGATCTGGCCCCGCGCAACATCGCCCTGCTGGCCGAGCGCGACCGCCTGCAGACCGAGCTCGATACCTGGCACAAGGCCAACCCCGGCCCCATCAAGGACATGGTGGCCTACCGCGGCTTCCTCGAAAAGATCGGCTATCTGGTGCCCCAGCCCGCCGACGTCAAGGCCACCACGGCCAACGTGGACGACGAGCTGGCCACCCAGGCCGGCCCGCAGCTGGTGGTACCCATCCTGAACGCCCGCTACGCACTGAATGCCGCCAACGCCCGCTGGGGCAGCCTGTACGACGCGCTGTACGGCACCGATGCCATCCCCGAGACCGACGGTGCCGAAAAGGGCAAGGGCTACAACCCTGTGCGCGGCGCCAAGGTGATCGCGTTTGCGCGCCAGGTGCTGGACGACATCGCGCCCCTGGCCAGCGGCTCGCACAAGGATTCGACCGGCTACCGCGTCGAAGGCGGCCAGTTGGTCGTCTCGCTCGCCAACGGCAGCACCACGGGCCTGAAGGACGCATCGCAGTTCAAGGGCTACCAGGGCGATGCCGCTGCGCCCAAGTCGGTGCTGCTGCAGCACAACGGCCTGCACCTTGACATCCAGATCGACCGCGCAACGCCCATCGGCCAGACCGATGCCGCGGGCGTGAGCGACCTGGTGCTGGAAGCGGCCCTGTCCACCATCCTGGACCTGGAAGACTCCGTGGCCGCCGTGGACGCGGAGGACAAGGTGCTGGGCTACAGCAACTGGCTGGGCATCATCCAGGCCACGCTGACCGAGCAGGTCGCCAAGGGCGGCAAGACCATCACGCGCGGACTGAACCCCGACCGCGTCTATACCGGCCCGGCTGGTGGCGAAGTGCGCCTGCATGGCCGCTCGCTCATGTTCCTGCGCAACGTGGGCCACCTGATGACCAACCCGGCCATCCTGTGGACCGACGCGCAGGGCCAGGTGCGCGAGATCCCTGAAGGCATCATGGACGCGGTCGTGACCACCGCCATCGCGCTGCACGACCTGCAAGGGCACGGCAAAGACGGCATCCGCAACTCCCGTAAGGGCAGCGTCTACATCGTCAAGCCCAAGATGCACGGTCCCGCCGAAGTGGGCTTTGCCAGTGACCTGTTCGGCCGCGTGGAACAACTGCTGGGCCTGCCTGCCAACACCGTGAAGCTGGGCATCATGGACGAGGAGCGCCGCACGTCCGTCAACCTGAAGGCCTGCATCGCCGCCGCATCGGCCCGCGTGGCCTTCATCAACACCGGCTTCCTGGACCGCACCGGCGACGAGATGCACACCGCCATGCACGCCGGCCCCATGGTGCGCAAGGGCGACATGAAGACCAGCGCCTGGATCCAGTCGTACGAGAAGAACAACGTGCTCGTGGGCCTCTCCTGCGGACTGCGCGGCAAGGCGCAGATCGGCAAGGGCATGTGGGCCATGCCCGACCTGATGGCCGAGATGCTCAAGCAGAAGATCGCCCACCCCAAGGCCGGCGCCAACACGGCCTGGGTGCCCAGCCCCACGGGCGCCACGCTGCACGCGCTGCACTACCACCAGGTGAAGGTGAGCGACATCCAGATCGAGCTGGAAAAGACCGACGTGAACGCCGAGCGCGACAACCTGCTGACCGGCCTGCTCACCGTGCCCGTGGCCGCCGCCCCGAACTGGAGCAACGCCGAGAAGCAGCAGGAGCTGGACAACAACGCCCAGGGCATTCTGGGCTACGTGGTGCGCTGGGTGGACCAGGGCGTGGGCTGCTCCAAGGTGCCTGACATCCACAACGTGGGCCTGATGGAAGACCGCGCCACGCTGCGCATCAGCAGCCAGCACATGGCCAACTGGCTGTTGCACGGCGTGGTGACACCTGCCCAGGTCAAGGAAACCTTCGAGCGCATGGCTGCGGTGGTGGACGGCCAGAATGCCGGCGACCCGCTGTACCAGCCCATGGCGGGCCACTTTGACACCAGCTACGCCTACCGCGCAGCGCTGGACCTGGTGCTCAAGGGCGAAGAGCAACCCAGCGGCTACACGGAGCCACTGCTGCACGCCTGGCGCCTGAAGCTGAAAGCGGCACAGGCGGCCTGAGCGGAGGCTGTGGAGCGCGCAAGGGCATGGGGCGCGCTTTACAAAGGGTGATTACTCTTTTTTTGATAGCATCTAGCGCATGATAGTCAAGCGCTAGCTGCTATTTTTGCTTGAAACTTCCCTCACCGCCTCTCGACCGCACTGCACGGAACCCAAGCCGATCGACTGAAATGTCGCAGGCTTGAGGGAACCGGCCCCGGTCAGAGGCAGCCCAGGCAGGCCGGCTCCGCATCGGCGCCTGCGCTTGCGCCGTACACTGGCTCACGACATGCTGGCATTCGCGGGCATGACGCCCCCTCAACGCGCCCCATCTGCCTATGACCTCCCGCTCGTTCAACGCGGCCGACGCGGCCGCAGCATCCGTCTGCCCCCTGTGTGGGCAGGCGAACCTTTGCGCGATCGCCGCAGGGCAGCCCGCCGAGAGCTGCTGGTGCATGGCACCCCACACCATCGCCCCCGAGGCACTGACCGCCCTGCCACCCGAGCAGCGGGGCAAGACCTGCATCTGTCCGGCCTGCGGGTCATCCGGGGGGCAGCCACCACCGCAGCCCGCGTCGATATGATTTCGCCTTTGTTTTTATTTTTGTTGTGACTTTCGCAAAACAGGCCTCAGGCAAGCGGCTCACCCCAAGGCGAGACGGCTGTCGCATCCTGATTTGCATGAGTCCTGTTTGTTCACCCACCCATATTGCAAGGAAGCTGACATGCCCACGTACCACGTCGAAATGATGGAAGGCCGCACGGTCGAACAAAAGAAGAAACTGGTGGAGGAAATCACCCGCGTCTCCGTCGAAATACTGGGCGGCTCGCCCGAGTCCGTGGACATTCTGATCACCGACATCAAGCGCGAGAACTGGGCCACGGGTGGCAAGCTCTGGTCCGAAAGGACTTGAAGGCAACCCCCTGAGGCACTGCCCACCGCCCCCTTCTCTCGACTCGCTGCACGATTCGGGAAGGGAGACACGCGGGGAGTGCAGGGGGACGGCCCTCGCGTGGGTTTTGCGCATTTTTGACGGCCGTTGCCTCTCAGACCGGATAGTTGCCCCGAGACCCACCCCATGACCACGCAGCCGCCCTCAGGATCCCTCGCCGTATTGCGGGAACGCTACGGAGAGCGCTATCGCTGGCTGGTGTTGCTGTCCGTCATGGTGGGCACGATGGCGTCGATCATGTCGTCCACCATCGTGAACGTGGCCATCCCCGACATGAGCCACTACTTCACGCTGGGCCAGGAACGGGCGCAGTGGGTCACATCGGGGTTCATGGTCGCAACCACGGTCTCGATGCTCACCACACCCTGGCTGCTGTCGCGCTACGGGTACCGCGCCACCTACGTGGGCGCCATGTTGCTGCTGTTGGCGGGTGGCATTGGCGGCGGACTGGCCCAGGACTTCGGTCTGGTGCTGGTCGCCCGGGTGGCGGAGGGCCTGGCGGCAGGCGTTGTTCAACCCATCCCGGCCGTCATCATTCTTTACGCCTTCAAACCCCACGAGCAGGGGCGCGCCAGCGGCATCTTTGGCATGGGCGTTGTGCTGGCACCCGCCATCGGGCCCAGCATCGGGGGTCTGCTGGTGGACTGGTTTGGCTGGCGCTCCATCTTCTTCATGGTCGTGCCCCTGTGCCTGGCGTCCATTGCGCTGGCCTACAAATTTGTGCCCGTCACCGCGCCCGGCGGCGTGGAGGCCAATCGCCAAGGAGAGGCGTTGGACTGGCGCGGCCTGCTTCTGGGCACCGTGGGCACCCTGTGCCTGCTCAATGGACTGGTGTCGTTGCATGGCGGCTCCGCATCCGAGGCCGGGATCTTGTTGCTGGGCGCGGTGGTGGCAGTGGGCTGCTTCATCGCTTGGCAGCGCACGCTCCTTCGCAGGGGGCGCAAGCCGTTAATGGATCTGCGCCTGTTCCAGTACCGACAGTTTGCGATGGGCAGCGTGGTGGCCTTCATCTATGGCACGGCGTTGTTTGGCTCGACGTATCTGCTGCCGGTGTTCATGCAGCTGGGTCTGGAGCTGTCCGCCTCGCACGTAGGCACACTCATGCTGCCCGCCGGTTTTGTCCTCGCGGCCACCATCGCCTTGGTGGGCCGCCTCGCAGACCGGCAGCCGACCCACCTCCTCGTCAGCATCGGCCTGGGTTTGCTGGCGCTGTCCTTTGGATTGATGGTGTTCGTGGGGCTGAACTCTTCACTGTGGATGCTGGTCGCCTTTGCCATTCTGGGACGCATTGGCCTGGGGTTCATCCTGCCTTCGCTGAATCTGGGCGCCATGCGACCCCTGGACAAGTCGCTGATCTCCCAAGGCTCCAGTGCCATCGGTTTTCTGCGCATGCTAGGGGGTGCTGCAGGCGTGAGTCTTTGCGGCATCGTCCTCGAGTGGCGACTGGGTGCCCACGGTGCATCGCTGGCAGCCGCAGCCAGCAACACGGCACGGATCGCCGCGTTCGGTGAGACTTTTTTGATGCTGACCTTTTTGTGTTTGCTGGCCTTGGTGGCGGCATGGCAACTGCGCGAGGCGAGTTCCTCTTCGGATGACGCATGACCCGCTCGATCGTGCGGGTCAAGGGGTACTTCGGTACTGCTCAGCCCACAACCTGCTTGCTCGTCCACACTTTTCCCACAGAGCCCACCATCATGGCGCTATAAACGGAGTGGCTGTTTGCCTTTCCTTTTTGCGGCAATAGCTGAAACCGGTGGATTGCCAGCCATCTCCCATTCTTACCACCCAGCCGAAACGAAATTCAAGCCATGTGCCAACTGCTCGGCATGAACTGCAACGTGCCCACCGATGTGACTTTCAGCTTCACGGGGTTTGCACAACGTGGTGGAAAGACCGACCACCACAGCGATGGCTGGGGAATTGCCTTCTTCGAAGACAAGGGGCTGCGGCACTTTGTGGACCATCTGGCGGCGGTGGACTCCCCAGTGGCGGAGCTGATCCGCCGCTATCCGATCAAGAGCAAGAACGTCATCGCACATATCCGCAAAGCGACCCAGGGAGTGGTCAGCCTGCAAAACTGCCACCCCTTTGTGCGTGAGCTATGGGGGCGCTACTGGGTGTTTGCCCACAACGGCGATCTCAAGGATTTTCGACCGCGCCTGCACTCGCATTTCCGGCCCGTGGGAGATACCGACAGTGAGCATGCCTTCTGCTGGATCATGCAGGAACTGGCCAAGTCACATGCCAGCGTGCCCTCCATTTCTGAGCTGACATTGACGCTCAAGGAATTGGCGGCCCACATATGCCCACGCGGGACGTTCAATTTCCTGCTGTCCAACGGGC
>NZ_LMJH01000012.1:0-1067 GCF_001428965.1 Acidovorax sp. Root275
GACATCACGGACCGAAAGCGAGCAGAACAAGAGATCGAACGCCTGGCCTTCTTTGACGCCTTGACGGGCCTGCCCAACCGCCGCCTGCTGCTCGATCGCCTGCAGCGCTCCATCGCCGCTTGCCAGCGCACCAGAAACCTCGGCGCCCTGCTGTTCATCGACCTCGATAACTTCAAGGACCTCAACGACACCCTGGGCCACGACATGGGCGACCAGCTCCTGGCCCAGGTCGCCACCCGCCTGGTGGGCAGCGTGCGCGAAGCCGACACCGTCGCCCGCTTTGGCGGCGACGAATTCGTCGTCATGCTCGAAGCCCTGGCCCCCGACCTGCAAGACGCAGCCACCCAGGCAGAAACCGTCGCAGAAAAACTCCTGGCCAGCCTGAACCAGCCCTTCGAACTGGACGGCGCCCAGCACTACAGCACCCCCAGCATCGGCATCACCCTCTTTGGCGACGAACGCCTGACGGTGGATGAACTCCTCAAACGCGCCGACCTGGCCATGTACCAGGCCAAAGCCGCAGGGCGCAACACCCAGCGCTTCTTCGACCCCGACATGCAGGCCGCCGTCAACGCCCGCTCCAACCTGGAAGCCGACCTGCGCCAGGGCCTGGCCCGGGGTGAACTGCTCGTGCACTACCAGCCCGTCGTGGACCACCAGTCCCAGCTCATGGGGGCAGAAGCCCTGGTGCGCTGGCGCCACCCCCAGCGCGGAATGATCAGCCCCGGCGACTTCATCCCCCTGGCCGAACAGACCGGCCTCATCCTCCCTTTAGGCCAATACGTGCTGCAGACCGCCTGCGAACAACTGCAGCGCTGGGGCCAGCACGAAGCCACCGCCCACCTGTCCATCTCGGTCAACGTCAGCGCCCGGCAGTTCCGGCAACCGGGCTTCGTGGCCGAAGTGCTGCAGACCCTCAAGAACCACAACGCCGACCCGCGCAAACTCAAGCTCGAACTCACCGAAAGCCTGCTGCTGGGAGACATCGAAGACACCATCGCGCGCATGGTGCAGCTCAAAAGCGAAGGCGTGGGGTTTGCGCTGGATGACTTCGGCACCGGCTACTC